>NZ_JBNDIV010000004.1:0-742296 GCF_050434585.1 Pseudomonas sp. 2725
AGTTGTTAAAGAGCGGTTGGTTAAGATCTTTCGTCTCAACCGAGGCGCGCATTCTACAGCAGCCTCATTTGCTGTCAAGTGATTATTTTCAGAAGCTTTCAAAGTTTCCTTTGTAACTTCAACCACTTGCGCTTCAGATCTCTCATCAGCGGGAGGCAAATTCTACAGCGTTACACGCTGCTGTCAACACCTCTTTTTCAACTCCCTTTCGGCTTCGATGAACTGAAGCAGCCCGCTGCCGAAACTGCGTAACTCTTTGTTTACCAAGGAGTTTTCCGTTTCGACTGCGCCGGAAGTGGGGCGAATTATAGACATCTACAATCTGCCGTCAAGCACTGATTCGGGCTTTCTATCAATATCCTGCAGAATGCAGCAAAACGACCCAAATGACGCCTATATAGAGGAGCCAGAACGCCCCTCTATATAGAAGAGCTTCCCCATAGGCAGCCACAACCCATGTCATAGCCAAAAAATCAGCCCACGTGCACAGACGATTGACTGACCGCCAAAAAACAAAAAAGCACCCAAGGTGCTTTTTTGTTATCGCTATCAGTTGAACAAAGCCGACACCCTCGCCCGCGCCATGTGCAGCTTTTTGTAGCTTTCGATCAGGCGAAGGTGCCTGTCGAGCCCTTCCAGTTTCATGCTCGTCGGCGTCAGACCATAGAATCGCACGCTGCCATCCACGGACCCTATCGCCGCGTCCATCCGCTCGTTGCCGAACATCCGGCGGAAGTTGACCTCGTAGTCGCTCAGTTCCAGATCATCGTCCAGCTGCATTTCCAGCACGACGTTCACAGCTTGATAAAACAAGCCGCGCTCGACGGTGTTGTCGTTGTATTGCAAGAAGGCTTCCACCAGATCCTTGGCCTGATCAAACTTCTGCAAGGCGAGATAAATCAGCAGCCTCAGCTCCAGGATCGTCAACTTGCCCCAAGGCGTGTTGTCGTCGAACTCGATGCCGATCAAAGTGGTGATGTCGGTGTAGTCATCCAGCTCGCTGTTTTCCAGACCTTGGGCCAGCGATCTCAGGCCGACTTTGCTCAGGCTGTGCAGGTTCAGGATGTCAGCGCGGAACTGCAGCGCTTTGTTGGTGTTATCCCAGATCAAATCTTCTACCGGATAAATTTCCGAGTAACCCGGCACCAGAATGCGGCAGGCCTTGGCACCAATGTGCTCATAGACTGCCATGTACACTTCTTTGCCCATGTCTTCGAGAATGCCGAACAGGGTCGCGGCCTCTTCGGTATTGGAGTTTTCGCCCTGACCGGAGAAATCCCACTCAACGAATTCATAATCCGGTTTTGCACTAAAGAAGCGCCACGAGACCACACCGCTGGAATCGATAAAGTGCTCGACGAAGTTGTTCGGCTCAGTCACCGCCTGACCTTCGAAGGTCGGCTGAGGCAGATCGTTCAGGCCTTCGAAACTGCGGCCTTGCAGCAGCTCCGTCAGGCTGCGCTCCAACGCCACTTCCAGGCTTGGGTGCGCGCCGAACGAGGCAAACACGCCACCGGTACGCGGGTTCATCAAGGTCACACACATCACCGGGAACTCCCCGCCCAGCGATGCATCCTTGACCAGCACCGGGAAGCCCTGCTCTTCCAGGGCCTGGATACCAGCCAGAATCCCCGGGTATTTCGCCAGTACTTCCTGCGGCACATCCGGCAGGGCCATTTCGCCTTCGAGGATTTCGCGTTTGACCGCGCGCTCGAAGATCTCCGACAGGCACTGCACCTGGGCTTCGGCCAGGGTGTTGCCGGCGCTCATGCCATTGCTCAGGAACAGGTTTTCGATCAGGTTGGACGGAAAGTACACCACCTCATTGTCCGACTGGCGCACAAACGGCAGTGAACAAATGCCACGCTGGGTGTTGCCGGAGTTGGTGTCGTACAGATGCGAACCACGCAACTCGCCATCCCGGTCGTAAATCTTCAGGCAGTACTCGTCGAGGATTTCAGTCGGCAGTTCGTCCTTCGGGCCAGGCTTGAACCAGCGCTCGTCCGGGTAATGCACAAACGCCGCGTTGGCGATGTCCTCGCCCCAGAACTGATCGTTGTAGAAGAAGTTGCAGTTGAGCCGCTCGATAAACTCGCCCAGTGCCGATGCCAGCGCGCCTTCTTTGGTCGCGCCTTTGCCGTTGGTAAAACACATTGGCGAGTGCGCATCGCGGATGTGCAGCGACCACACATTGGGAACGATATTGCGCCACGAAGCGATTTCAATCTTCATGCCCAGGTCAGCCAGGATGCCCGACATGTTGGCGATGGTTTGCTCCAGCGGCAGGTCCTTGCCCACAATGTAGGTGCCCGCTTCGCTGGTCGAGTGCGGCATCAGCAACGCCTGGGCATCGGCGTCGAGGTTTTCGACCTCTTCAATCACAAACTCAGGCCCGGTTTGCACCACCTTCTTTACCGTACAACGGTCGATGGAGCGCAAGATCCCCTGACGGTCCTTGGCGGAAATGTCCGCTGGCAATTCAACCTGAATCTTGAAAATCTGGTTGTAGCGGTTTTCCGGATCAACAATGTTGTTCTGCGACAGGCGGATATTTTCGGTGGGGATATTGCGAGTTTCGCAATACAGCTTCACGAAGTACGCCGCACACAACGCCGACGAAGCCAGGAAGTAATCGAACGGCCCCGGTGCCGAGCCATCGCCCTTGTAGCGAATGGGTTGATCGGCAATCACCGTGAAGTCGTCGAACTTGGCTTCAAGTCGAAGGTTGTCGAGAAAGTTGACCTTGATTTCCATGTGCGATTACCAGAATTACGAGCTAAACGATTTGGCCGCCATTATCCGGTTTTTCGGCACAGACCGTTAACTTTCCGCTATTTATCGATCAACACCACACCACGCTCCTCAAGCAAGCGCACAAACATCGTCAGGCTCTGCGACACGGTTCCCCTGCGCCACACCAGCCAGGTGCGTAAATAGCGGAACGACTCCGACAACGGCCAGACGCTGACCGTCGTGCATCCAGGCATGCTTTCGAGCATGCTGCGGGGCATCAGCGCCAGGCCGGCACCGGCGCTGACGCAGGCCAGCATGCCGTGATAGGACTCCATTTCGAAAATCTTGCCGGGCACCGCCGCGCCATTGGCGAACCAGCTTTCGAAATGATGGCGATAGGAGCAGTTGGAACGGAAGGCATAGATGTTTTCGCCATTCACATCCTTGGCCCGATGAATCGGGTCATGGTTGAGGGGGGCGATCAGGACCATTTCCTCCTCGAATGCAGGCACGCCCTCCAGCGCCGGATGCAACACCGGACCATCGACAAATGCAGCGGCCAGCCGCCCGGACAGCACTCCATCGATCATGGTCCCGGAGGGGCCGGTGGACAGGTCCAGTTCGACCTTGGCGTGCTTCTGGTTATAGGCGGCCAATAGCTCTGGAATACGTACCGCTGCAGTACTTTCCAGCGAACCCAGGGCGAAGGCTCCCTGCGGTTCCTCACCCGCCACGGTGGCGCGCGCCTCTTGAACCAGGTCGAGAATACGTCGAGCGTAATCCAGAAAGCTCCAGCCGGCCGGCGACAGGCGCAGGCGACTCTTCTCGCGAATAAACAGATCCACACCCAGGTCCAGTTCAAGCTGTTTGATTCTGGTCGTGAGATTCGATGGCACCCGGTGGATATGCTGGGCGGCCACGCTGATGCTGCCGTGCTCGGCGACAGCCTTGAAAATTTCGAGCTGAACCAGATCCAAGCCATTCTCCAAACGTGAACGTTATGCTCAGTATTATTCAGTTTCCAGAAAACATATAGCCCCATAACCTGAGCACATTCCTACCTCGCAGGACGGTGCCATGACCAACGTATCCAGCCTTACCCATGCCATTTCGATCAACCCCGCCACGGGCGAGCAGATCGGCCATTACCCTTTCGAATCCGATTCGGCATTACAGGCCGCGCTGACGCGGGCCGCTACCGGGTTTCGCACCTGGCGCGGCAAACCGGTTGAACAGCGCGCGCAACTGTTGATCAACCTCGGTCAGGCCTTGCGCAACAATGCACAGGCTATGGCGAACATGATCACCCAGGAAATGGGTAAGCCGATTGCTCAGGCCCGCGGTGAAATTGAAAAATGTGCGCAGCTCTGCCAGTGGTACGCCGAACATGGCCCCGCCATGCTGAGCCCGGAACCGACTCTGGTGGAAGGAGGCAAGGCACGCATTGAATATCGTCCCCTGGGCCCGATTCTCGCCGTGATGCCGTGGAACTTCCCCATCTGGCAAGTCCTGCGCGGCGCGGTCCCCACCCTGCTCGCCGGCAATACCTACGTGCTCAAGCACGCGCCAAATGTCATGGGCAGCACCTACCTGCTGCTGGAAGCTTTCAAGCAAGCGGATTTTCCCGAAGGTGTTTTCGAGGTCATCAACGTCACCCCGGACGGTGTATCCAAGGCGATCGCCGATCCACGCATCGCGGCCGTCACCCTCACCGGTAGCGTGCGAGCGGGCGTGGCCATCGGTGCTCAGGCCGGAGCCGCACTGAAGAAGTGCGTATTGGAACTGGGTGGCTCCGACCCCTTTATCGTGCTGGACGACGCGGACCTCGATGAGGCGGTAAAAGCCGCCGTGATCGGGCGCTATCAAAACACCGGACAAGTCTGCGCCGCAGCCAAACGACTGATTGTCGAGCAAGGCATTGCCCGGGAATTTACCCGCAAGTTCGTCGAGGCCACCCAACAACTGGTTGTCGGTGATCCACTGGCTACCACCACCTATATCGGCCCGATGGCTCGCTTCGATCTGCGCGATGAACTGGATCAACAGGTGCGCGACACACTGAAAGAAGGCGCGACGTTGCTGATGGGTGGAAAGAAGGCTGAAGGCCTCGGTAACTACTATGAGCCCACTGTACTCGGCGACGTGACCGATCAGATGACATCATTCAAACAGGAGTTGTTTGGTCCGGTGGCCTCAATCATCACGGCCCGAGACGCAGCCCATGCGCTGGAGTTGGCCAATGACAGCGAGTTCGGCCTCACCGCCACCCTCTACACGCGCAATGTTGAACTCGCCCGGCAGATGGCCAGCGAACTTGAAACCGGCGGCGTGTTCATCAACGGCTATAGCGCCAGCGATCCGCGTGTCAGTTTTGGTGGCGTGAAGAAGAGTGGCTTTGGCCGTGAACTCTCGCATTTCGGTGTGCGTGAATTCTGTAATGCACAAACGGTTTGGCTGGATCGGCGCTAGGGCCGGTATAAATAGGGGTAATTTTCAGACACGAAAAAGCCCAGCCTTCTCAGGCTGGGCTAATTCATTGAAAAACAGGGTCGGGACGGAGTGATTGAAACTCGCTCCCTGGCACCCCATACAGTTAATCAATACTCATCCCTGGTTCAATTTACCCATCTTCAAGCCCAGTAAAAACGGACCATCCTGCGCATCACTCTTCTCATCGAAGGCGATCAACATTCACACTCCATCGCACCGAAAGTTATTTATCCGGACAAGTAACCCCATTACTTTTCATCCTGTTACACCTTATTGAACAGTGATTACTTGACAAACTCTAACACTCACACTTTCCACAAATAACACCCCCCCAATAACAGTCAGACCAACATCAATTAGTCTCGCTGACTTCTTATAACATTCGTTGACACTAAGACGTAGACACCCTAGATTAATGGCACTCTGCCAACGCCAAGACGACGCATCAACTTTTAAAAGTTAATGGAATGCTGAGTTTCTGAGTTATTTCATAACTGGTACAACGCATGAAATATGTAGACGATATTGCGAAACTCTTTACACGTTTTGGCGCCAATGCGGAGAGTTACCAGGAAATACAACCGAACTACAAAGATTTCAAAGACGACCCGGTTACACCAGCACTCGCTGAACCAGAACCGTCGGTGGCCTTGCCTCCCCCAACACCAACACCAACGCCCCCTGTATTTCTAATGGACGAGCCACAGCCTTCTTTATTGGTTGGCGCGTTGGTCGAGCCTGTGAAGAATGTTGTCCTCTCGCAACCTTCACCCATATCCCCTCCCCTGACCAAACCACCTGCGAGTTCTGCTACGTGCGATCGTCAGCGATTGAGCGACCTGTTGCGTGAACTCAACCAGGTTCGTCGGGACGGTCTACCAGAAATAACTCGCAAGCGGACCAAGGCGAAGGTCATTGCTATCGTTTCGGCGAATGGTGGAGTGGGTAAAAGCACCGTCGCCGCCGGCCTCGCAAAAACCCTTCGGCGCCCTGGCGGGCGTACCATCGCTATTGATCTGGACCCTCAGAACGCGCTGTCCGGCCACTTGGGTATCACCCGGCAGGTTCCCGGGCTGATCCAACTCAAAGAACAGCACGCAGACTGGGGCGCTCATCGCCTGCCGGGCTTTAGCGACAGCGAGTGCCTGCCCTTCGGCACTGGCGAGGTGAACGACCGCCGATTGCTCAAGCAGTTGATGCTTGAAGATTCTGACTGGTTGAATCAGCACCTTGCGTCAATGAACCTCAGCGAAAACGATACCGTGATCCTGGACACTCCTTCGGGTGCGACCGTCTATTCGCAACAGGCACTCGACGCCGCCGATCTGGTGCTGGTAATGACGGTGGCCGACGCGGCCTCCTACCTGGCACTGGACACTATGACCCAGTGGCTGGAAACCAGCCCAAGACGCGCGCAGCGGCACCGGTATGTGCTCAACCAACGGGATGACTCGCGTTCGTTCTGCAGGGACATGGGCGTGCTGTTTCGGCGGCGGCTCGGCGCCAACCTGATCGGGACGATTCGCCTCGATCACCAGTTCAACGAGTCGCTGGCCTATGGTCGGGACCTGCTGCAGCACGCACCTGAGAGCATTGGCTGTCAGGACATTCTCTCGCTGTCAGGCGCGGTCCATGCCCTGCTTTTCGCGGATGCTTCCAGCCTGCAGGGCACGCCATGACCGCCCGGCTGAATCAGGCACCTGCGAAGGCGTGGTGGCTGGAGGAGCTATTGGACACTTTCCAGGCTCACGTCAGTCGATGGCCCAAGCGTTGGCGCCAAGGTCTGAAGCTCTTAGCCGGGCTGTTCGCCGCATTGCTGGTGCTGGGTATCCTCACCGCGCCGCTGAACCTGTATTCCCAGGCCGCGTTTGCTGCCGTCTGTTTCGCCACCAGCCTGATCATTCGCAAGCAAGCCGGGCGTCTGGCGATCCTGACGCTGATCACCCTCTCGCTGATCGCTTCGCTGCGCTACATGTACTGGCGCCTGACCGACACCCTGGGCTTCGACAATTGGCTGGATGCCGTATTTGGCTACGGGCTGGTGCTGGCCGAGCTGTATGCCTTGCTCATCCTCGTCTTCGGCTACGTACAGACTGCCTGGCCGCTGCACCGCACACCGCAGTTTCTGCAACAGCCGCCCACTGAATGGCCGACGGTAGACGTTTTCATTCCCACCTATAACGAAGCGTTGGGCATCGTCAAACTGGTGGTGCTTGCCGCTCAGGCCATCGACTGGCCCGAGGGCAAACTGCGGGTGCACATGCTCGATGACGGACGCCGGGAGGAATTCAAGGCTTTCTGTCAGCAGATTGGTGTCAACTACATCACCCGCGACAACAATGACCATGCCAAGGCCGGCAACCTCAACGAAGCACTCAAAGTCACCGACGGCGAGTTCATCGCCATATTCGATGCCGACCACGTGCCCACCCGCTCCTTCCTGCAGATCACCATGGGCTGGTTTTCAAAGGACCCGAACCTGGCGTTGCTGCAAACACCGCACTTCTTCTATTCACCCGATCCGTTCGAAAAAAACCTCGATACCTTTCGCTCGGTACCCAATGAAGGTGAGTTGTTCTACGGCCTGGTGCAGGACGGCAACGACCTGTGGAACGCAGCGTTTTTCTGCGGCTCTTGCGCGGTCATCCGGCGGACTCACTTGCTGGAAGTCGGCGGCATCGCCACCGAAACCGTGACGGAGGATGCGCACACGGCACTCAAGCTCAATCGCCGTGGCTTCAATACGGCCTATCTCGCCATTCCACAAGCGGCGGGCCTGGCTACCGAAAGCCTTTCCCGACACATCAGCCAGCGCATACGTTGGGCGCGGGGCATGGCGCAGATTTTTCGGACCGACAATCCGCTATTTGGCAAAGGTCTGAACCTGGGGCAGCGCATCTGCTACCTCAACGCCATGATGCACTTTTTCTACAGCCTGCCCCGGCTGGTGTTCTTGACCGCACCCTTGGCCTATCTGTTTTTCGACGCGCAGATTTTCCATGCCTCGGCGTTGATGGTCGCGGTCTATGTACTGCCGCATATTTTCCATTCCAGCCTGACCAACTCCGCCATCCAGGGGCGTTTCCGCCATTCCTTCTGGAACGAAGTGTATGAGTCGGTGTTGGCCTGGTACATCATGCGACCGGTACTGTTGGCCCTGATCAGCCCTTCGCTGGGCAAGTTCAATGTGACCGACAAGGGCGGCACCATCAAGAAGGACTATTTCGACTGGAAGCTTGCACGGCCTTACATCGTGCTGCTGACCTTGAACATGATCGGTCTGGTGATTGGCGTGATGAAGCTGGTCGGGAGTGATTCGGCCGAGGTCACGACCCTGCTGATCAACCTGGCCTGGACCGTATACAACATCATCATCGTCAGCACCGCCGTAGCGGTGGCCACTGAGTCCTCTCAGGTACGCAACGAACCCAGGGTGCCCGCTGACCTGCCCGTGCGTGTCTACCGCGAGGACGGCACCTGGTTCGATTGCAAAACTCAGGACTTCTCACAAAACGGCGTGGGTCTGGCACTGCCACCGCAGGTTCAGCTCAGCGTCAATGAGAAGCTGCGGCTGTGCATTCTGCGCACGCCGCCTTCAAGCCTCTTTCCCGCAACAACGATCTTCAACAACGACGGCGTGGCAGGCGTGCAATTCGAGGGCCTGACCCTGCGCCAGCAAAGCGAACTGGTGCGACTGACCTTTTCACGGGCAGACACCTGGGCCAATACCTGGGGTAACGGCCGCCTCGACGCGCCCATGTCGGCATTGCGCGAGGTCAGCAGCATTGGCTTACGCGCCATCCTGCGCTTGTTCGTTGCAAGCCTGAAGGACAGCCACGCGCTGCTGCGCAAACGCCCCGACACTCCATCACCCATCGACTCCACCGCGGACACGCAACGATCTTGAAGCCTTCCACTCGCCGGACCTTTCTTCCTCGTCGCTCACTCATGCTGATCGCCTGCTCGCTAGTGGGCTGGAACGGCTGGGCGTTGAATGCTGCCGCCCAAATCAGCGCCACAGAACCGGTGGTGATGACGGTCGCATCGCTGCCCGGGACCGATACCCCGAGCAACAGCTATACCCGCACCCTCAAGGAGCTGGGCAAAAGCTATTCGATGACCCTTAAAGGCGTGGAGGCGACCGACAGTGTGAATTTCGATGTGCGCGCCGATGAAGTCGTCACGGCTGCACAGGTCACGCTGCAGTACAGCTACTCACCGGCGCTGCTGGCCGACCTTTCGCAAATCAACGTGCTGATCAACGATCAAGTGGCCGCCAGCCTGCCCCTCCCGAAGGAAGAGGCCGGTAAATTGCAGACCCGGACCGTGCAGATTCCGCCGCAGACCATCACCGAATTCAATCGGCTCAGCCTGCAGTTCATCGGTCATTACACGATGCAATGTGAAGACCCTTTGCACTCCAGCCTTTGGGCCAGGATCGGCAACGAGAGCCAGCTGAGCCTCCAGGTGACGTCGATTAAACAACCCAACGACCTGTCCGCTCTGCCGCTTCCCCTGTTCGATCGTCGAGACGCCTCGCCCCTGAAGCTGCCCTTCGTGTTCGCCGCGCGCCCGGGCGGTCCTGAGCTTGAGGCCGCCGGGATCCTGTCGTCCTGGTTTGGCGCCCTGGCCAGCTACCGTGGCGCAACCTTCCCCGCCAGCCTCACCAGCCTGCCGGCCAAGGGCAACGCGGTGGTGTTTGTCATCGGTAACGAATCAACGACCTTGAGTGGTTTGCCGATCAAAGAGGCCACGGGGCCGACATTGACCCTCATGAGCAACCCGAATGATGCTCAGGGCAAACTGTTGATCGTCTCCGGGCGCGATGGCGCCGATCTCAAGGTCGCCGCGACAGCGTTGGTCCTCGGCGGCTCGGCCTTTTCCGGACAGAGCGTGGCGATCGACCGGATCGACTCGCTCAAGCCACGCCAACCGTACGACGCGCCAAACTGGCTGCCCTCCGATCGCCCGGTTCGCCTGGGTGAGCTGGCCAAGCCCGCAGAACTCAATGTGTCGGGTTACAACCCGGGACAAATGACGGTGGCGCTGCGCTTGCCACCCGACCTGTTCAACTGGCGTGAGCCCGGTGCGCAACTTGACCTGAAATACCGCTATACGCCGCAACCGGTCTCCACAAACTCTTCGTTGCTGATCAGTTTCAACGACACCTTCATCAAGTCGATCGACCTGCCCTCGATCGAGAAACTCGGCAACAGCGACAGCCTGCTGTCGATGCTCAAAACCGACGACAGCCTGGCCCGCACGTCGCGCATGCTGTTGCCGCTCAATTCAGTCGCGCTGCAATCGCGCCTGCAGTTTCGCTTCATGTATGACTACATCAAACAGGGCGAATGCCGCGACATCATCATCGACAACATGCGCGGTGTGATCGACCCGGACTCGACCCTGGACCTCAGCCAGTACGAACACTTCATGGCCATGCCCAACCTCGGGGTGTTCAAGGACAGTGGCTTCCCGTTCACCCGCATGGCCGACCTGTCGGAAACATCGGTGATCCTGCCCAACGAGCCAGGCCCGGCCGATCTGAGCGCTTATCTGACCCTGCTGGGCCGCTTCGGCGACTCCACCGGTTATCCGGCCACCGGCGTTAAGGTGGTCCACGCCGATCAGGTGGCCGAGCAAAGCGACCGGGATTTGCTGGTGCTCGCCTCGGGCAACAATCAGCCGCTGCTACAACAATGGCAAAGCCTTCTGCCGGCCAAGGGCGAAGACGCTGCGCAGTACTTTGAACTGTCTGACCTGCCCTTGCGCCTGCGCAACTGGATCAGCCCGGATACGAAAACCAATCTACGCGAAGCGCGCAGCAGCTTCAGGTTTAGCGCTGAGGACGGCAGTGCTTATCTGACCGGATTCGAATCGCCGCTCAAGAGTGGCCGCAGCGTGGTGTTTATCGCCGGCACAAGGCCAGACGGCCTGGCCGACGTGACCAACGCCCTGCTCAGCATCGAAGAAAATGCCCAGCAATTGCAAGGCAGTCTGGTGGTGGTCAGGGGCAAGCATGTCGAGTCGTTAGTCGCCGAGCAGGATTACTACGTCGGGCGCCTGGGTCCGTTGCGCTATCTGCAGTGGTACCTCTCGCAGAACGTAATTGCGCTCATGCTGTTCACCCTCCTCGGGGTCCTGCTGCTTGCTTGCATGGCCTATCTGGCCCTGCGCTTACGGGCCAAACGTCGTCTTGGCCAATGAGCCGCGCAGGCCTGTGTCGTCCATGAGCAGCCGGGGTACTTCACTTCGCCAGGGCCTGCGCGGTAACGCGCGCAGGTTGAGCGCGGTGCTTGCGCTTGCCCTGCTGGCGCCGGCGATAGCGGCCGCAAACTCCTGCGAGTCGCCAGCCTGGCCACTGTGGCAAACCTACGCAACGCGCTTTGTCCAGGACGACGGCCGGGTTCTGGAATCGAGCCTGAAGATCAATCACAGCACCTCTGAAGGGCAGTCCTACGGCATGCTCTTCGCACTGATCGGCAACGATCAGCCACGCTTCGACACGCTCTGGCGCTGGACCTCGGCCAATCTCGCCGGCGCAGACATCGCCACACGCCTGCCGGGCTGGTTATGGGGGCAAGGCACGGACGGTCAGTGGCGCCTGCAAGACGCCAATTCGGCCGCCGACGCCGACCTGTGGATCGCCTACGCCCTGCTCGAAGCCGCACGCCTGTGGGATCGGCCGGACTATCGCCAGGACGCCCTGCACCTGATGGCGACGATCGAAGCGCAATTGGTCGTCAACCTGCCCGGGCTGGGTCCGATGGTATTGCCTGGACCACAGGGCTTCGTCCAGCCGGACGCACTCTGGCGCCTGAACCCCAGCTACCTGCCCCTGCCGCTGTTACGGCGGCTGGCCAAGGAAGCACCGTCCGGGCCCTGGCAAGCGATCGCCCGCAACACCGCGACGATGATCGCCCAATCCAGCCGCCACGGCTTCGTCGCGGACTGGGTCGGTTATCAAGGCACTTCAGCGCAATCGGGTGTCTTCGTCAGCGATCCGATCAATGGCGACACGGGCAGCTACGACGCCATTCGCGTGTACCTCTGGCTGGGCATGAGTGATACCTCCGAGCCGCTGGCAGCGCTGCTGCTCAAACGGCTGGACGGCATGGCCCGCAGCACTGTCGCGACGGGTTCCCCACCGGAAACGGTCGAGGTTCGCCACGGCAGTGTCCGGGGTCAGAGCCCGTTCGGATTCCGGGCTGCGCTGATTCCCTACCTTCAGGCCAAGGGGCAACCCTGGTTGGCCGATCAGCAGCGACACCGCGTGGAACTCGCCTTGCGCGAGGCACTGGCCAGGCCTGATGCCGACGTCGGTCCGCCGCGTTACTACGACTTGATGCTCAGCCTGTTCGCGCTCGGCTGGGCAGATAAACATTACCGATTCCGGGAAGACGGAACGCTGAAACTCTCCTGGGAGACCGCATGCACGCGCACCACCGCACGCTAGTCATCGCCGCCATGAGCGCATGGACGGCTGCTGCCCACGCTCAAAGTCCGACGCCACAGACATTACTCGTCGAGCAAGGACAGTACTGGCAGTTGCACAAAAACCCTCAACGCGCTGCGGAAGTCTGGCTGAAAGTCCTGCTGCTGGACCCGGTCCAGGTTGACGCACTGTATGGCCTGGGCTTGATCGGCGTGCAACAGGGCAAGCCACAACAGGCGCAGCAATACCTGGCCCGCTTGCAAGCCATCGAGCCAGCGCCTCGGCAAGCACTGCAATTGGCGCAGGACATCGCCCTGGCACAACCGCAGAGCCAGCAGCGCCTGGAAGAGGCTCGGCGCCTCGTCGATGCCGGTGAGCGTGACAAGGCGACCGCCGAGTTTCGCTCGCTGTTCGATGGCCGTCCGCCTCAAGGCACGATCGGCCGCGAGTATTACAACAACCTTGCCTTCAATCAGGCTGACTGGCCTGAAGCACGCAGCGGATTTCAGCGCCTGCAACGAGAAATGCCCAATGACTCGATCGTCGCGCTGTTTTACGCCAAGCATCTGGTGCGCCATGAAGACAGCCGTGCCGAAGGTATCCGCGCCCTGGCCGCGCTGACCCAGCGTACCGACATTGCCGGTGATGCCGACGAAAGCTGGCGCCTGGCGCTGACCTGGATCGGTCCACCCAATCCGGCACAAGTGCCGTTGTTCGAGGCGTACCTCAAGACGCATCCGGATGACGTGGAAATTCGGGCGCAGATGGACAAGGGCAAGCAACAGGTAGTAGCAACGACGGCCAGTAAGGGATGGCAACCGCCCGCCGACGTCGCGCGCGGCCTGAAGGCGCTCAAGGCAGGCGATCAGGCTACCGCCGAACAGGCTTTTCAAGCGCGCTTGAAAACCCAACCCGATGATGCCGACGCGCTGGGCGGTCTTGGGGTTGTTCGCCAGCAGCAACGCCGACTGGCCGAAGCGGAAAAGCTCCTGGTTCAGGCCACGCGACAACCTGACGGCAGCCAGTGGCAAGCCGCACTGAACGAAGTGCGCTACTGGTCTGCGTTGCAGCAGGCTCGGGACGCCCAGGCCAAAGGCCAGACAGCCCAGGCACAGGCCCTGGTAAACCAGGCGCTGCGCCTGGCCCCGAACGGGGTCGACGCTCGCCTCGCCCTGGCGGATATTCAGGCCAGCGCGGGCCAGTTCGATGACGCTCAGGGCAACTATCGCCTGGTATTGAACCTGCGCCGCGACGACCCTCAAGCACAGGAAGGGCTGGTCAACGTGCTGCTCAAGAGCGGCAAGAACGATGAAGCGCTGCAACTGATCAACAGCCTGCCCGCCACCGGGCAGGCAAAGATCGGCCAGTCCGCACGCCTGAAAGCCTTGCGTGCGACGCAACTGGCCGCCCTCGCCGAACAACGCAACGACCTGCCCGCAGCGCGCAACGCCTTGCAAGACGCATTGCGCTACGAACCGGACAACATCTGGACGCGTTTCGCCCTGGCCCGCCTGAACCTGGCGATGGGCGAACCGCAAAAGGCCCGGGACCTGATCAACGCCATGCTCCAGGCCCATCCCGACAATGCCGATGCGCTTTACGTCAGCGCCTTGCTGTCGGTCCAGATGGGTGAGTGGAAAGCCGCACAGACAACGTTGGGACGCTTGCGCCCCGACCAGCGCACCCCGGACATGCAAGCGCTGGCCGCTGATGTCAGCCTCAACCTGCAACTCAGCCAGGCGATAGAGTTGGGCAAACGCGGACAGCGCCAGGAAGCCCTGACCTTGCTCGATCGTATTCAGCCGATGGCCAACAACAGTCCGGATCGCACAGCGAGCCTGGCTACGGCCTATGTCGACATCGGCGAACCGACCCGTGCACTGGCCCTCATGCGCGGCCAGTTGCAACACACCGCTAACCCCTCGGCGGATTTCATCCTGCAATACGCTGCTGTCCTGCTTAAATCCGGAGAAGACGCACAGGTCAACGAGATTCTGCGCGATCTTCAGAACAGGCCCTTGAACGCGCCGGCTCGCAAGCGTTTCGACGACCTGCTCTACCTCTATCGCATCCGCCAGGCTGACCAACTGCGTGAACGCGGCGATCTGGCCAATGCCTATGACACGCTGGCGCCCGCACTGGCACAACGTCCCGGTGACAGCGCTGCCGTCGCGGCCCTGGCGCGGATGTACTCGGCCAATGGCGACACGGCAAAAGCCCTCGAACTCTACAAACCGCTGTTACAGCGCCAACCAAACGACCCGCAACTGCTGCTGGGTGCTGCCGACGCGGCGGTGCTGGCACATGACACGGCCTTTGCCGAACAGGCGCTGCAACAGCTGCTCAAGACCGAATCCGGTAACCCTCAAACGCTGACCGAGGCCGCACGTCTCTACCAGAACATGGGCAAAACCGGCACGGCCACCGATCTGCTGCGCAAGGCCGTGGCCATCGAACAGAGCGAGAAACGCAGAAGCCAGGGCGGCCAACTGGCCGGTTCGACGGTGGCGCCCAACCCTTTTGCCGGGGTGTCGGGCTCACGTAACGAAGTCAGTCGCGACACTTTACTGGCAGCCATCCCGCCACCGGTTCAAGAGATGCCGGGCCGCATGACGTCCCACACCCCTTTCGGCGTCGATGCCCCGCCAAGGCCGCAGCAGGCGAGCAATCCATTCGAGTCGCAGCTGCCACGCGCAGCATTGGTGAGCGAGGACATCAGTCCCGCACAACTGGCACTGAGTAAAATCCTCCAGGAGCGCAGTGCCTACGTGACCCAGGGCGTGAGCATTCGTAGCAACGACAGTGAGTCGGGACTGAGCAAACTGACCGACATTGAAACACCGCTGGAAATCAATGTTCCGCTGGATGAAAGCCGCGTCGCCCTGCGCGTGACGCCGGTCTCGCTGAACGCCGGCAGTGCCAGCAGCGAGGCGTTGTCGCGTTTTGGCAATGGTGCGCAGAGCGGCAGCGTCGGTTCGCAAAAAGCCGAGGGCGTCGGCCTTTCCGTCGCCATTCAACGGCCCGCGGATGGGCTCAAAGCCGATCTCGGCACCACCCCCCTCGGCTTCAAATACAGCACCGCCACTGGCGGCATCAGCGTTGATCGCCCCATCAGCGACACCTCTAATGTCCGTTACGGCGTGAGCGTTTCCCGGCGTCCGGTGACTGACAGCGTCACCTCGTTTGCCGGCACCACGGACAAACGCAGCGGGCAGTCCTGGGGCGGTGTGACCGCCAACGGCGGGCGCGGCCAGTTGAGCTTCGACGACAACGAAGTCGGCGTATATGGCTACGCCTCCTGGCACCAGTTATTGGGCAACCATGTCGAGTCCAACAGCCGCGGTGAACTGGGCAGCGGTGTGTACTGGTACCTGCAAAATGCAACGAACAGCAAACTGACCGTCGGCCTGAGCATGACCGGCATCAGCTACGCCAACAACCAGGACTATTTCACATACGGCCACGGCGGCTATTTCAGCCCGCAGACGTTCTTCGCCCTGGGCGTACCGGTAACCTGGGCACAACGCACCGGGCGCTTGACGTATCAAGTCAAGGGTTCGGTCGGCGTGCAGCATTTCGAGCAGGACAGCGTCGACTATTTCCCGACCGACAAAGCCCTGCAGGCGGCCTCGGGCCTGCGCTACGCCGGGCAAAACAAAACCGGGATCGGCTACAGCGTCGCCGCGGCGGCTGAATACAAGGTCGCTTCGAACTTCCTGCTGGGCGCCAATCTGGGCCTGGACAACGCCCGCGACTACCAACAAATCAGCGGTGCCCTGTCCTTGCGCTACCAGTTCGAGGAGATCAACGGCCCCATGAGCCTGCCGGTCAGCCCGTATACCTCGCCTTATTCCAACTGATCATTCTGGAGCTTTCGATGCCCACTTCTGCCCTTGCCGGTCTGACTCTCCTTGTCCTTGGGGAGAGCCACATGAGCCTTGCGGACCATTTGCTGGAGCCGCTGCACGACAACCTGACGCGCCAAGGCGCCCAGGTCCACTCCATCGGTGCCTGCGGCGCCAGCGCCGGCGACTGGCTGATCAGCAAGAAGGTCGACTGCGGTGCCGAGCGCAAAGGCAACGACAAGATCGTGATCAAGGGCCGTGACGCCACTACCACACCGATCCAGGACCTGATCGCCGCCGACAAGCCCGACCTGGTGGTACTGGTCATCGGCGACACCATGGCGTCCTATGACAAGCCGGTGTTTCCGAAGGCCTGGGCATGGCAAAGCGTCACCGGCCTGGCCAAGGCCATCGCGACCACCGGGACCCGCTGCGCCTGGGTGGGCCCGGCCTGGGGCAAAGCCGGTGGCATGTACCAGAAGAATGATGCCCGCACCCAGTTGATGTCGCAGTTTCTGGCCGCGAACGTGGCGCCTTGCACCTACATCGATTCGCTGACGTTTTCCAAACCCGGACAGTGGATCACCACCGACGGCCAGCACTTCACCGTCGCCGGTTATCAATCCTGGGGCAATGCGATCGGTGATGCCGTGGCCAAACTGCCCGCCGACCGCATCAGCAGCACAGGAGCCGGTAAATGACCCGATCCGCATTCAGCTGGGCACTGTTCGCGCCCTTGATGCTGAGCCTGCACGCCGAGGCTGCCGACATTGCCCTGTACCCGACGGGTCCGGATCAGGACTCGGCCTTCCTGCGCTTTATCAATGCCGCCGACAGCCCACTGCAACTGCTCGCCGAAGGCTCGCGGGCTAGCCTCAAACTCGAAGGCACCCATGCTGTGTCCGACTACTTGCCCGTGCCCGCCAACCAGCCGATCAAGGGCACCCTGGAACGCAACGGCAATAGCCAGCCGCTGGACATTCAGGTGGCGGCAGGCGAATTCGCCAGCGTGATCGCCTTGCCGGACAGCGCACAAGGTATCCGCCAGGTCGTCATCCGTGAGCAACCCGACGATTTCAATAGCCTGAGGGCCTCGCTGGCGTTTATCAGCGCCGATCCTGCGTGCACCCAGGCCGGTTTGCGCGCTGCGGGGAAGAACGCCGACCTGTTCAAGGAAGTGGCCAACGGCAGCGTGCAACGCCGAGCGATCAACCCGGTCAGCCTGTCGGTTCAATTGGTCTGCGCCCAAACCAACGTCGGTGCCCCGCTGGACCTGGGCCAGCTCAAGGCCGGCGAGCGCTACAGCGTCGTGCTGCTGCCTGGCGCAAATGGCCCTTACCTGTTGCTCGCGACTGACGTCCTGGCCCACTGATCGGATCGCGCCACCACCATGGTTTTTGCTTCTCTCGAGTTTCTGACGTTGTTCCTGCCGCTGTTCCTGTGTGCCTATGCAGTGTGCCCAACCGCCTGGCGCAACGTCACGCTACTGATCGGCAGCTGGCTGTTCTATGGCTGGTTGAGCCCACAGTTCCTCGCGGTGCATGTGGCGCTGACGATCACGGCGTGGGTCGGCGGCTTGCTGATTGACGCCTTACGGGAAGAAAGCAAGGGCCGCGTACGGCTACTCGCAACGCTGATCGTGCTCAACACGGCGGTGCTGTGCTGGTACAAGTACGCCAACATCGTCGCCGGCACCTTGATCGATGCCGCCACCTGGTACGGCGCCATGCCCCTGGACTGGCAGCGGGTCATCATGCCGGCCGGGCTGTCGTTTATCGTATTGCAGGCGATTTCCTATCTGGTGGATGTGCATCGCCGCACCGTGCCGGTCGAACGCAGCTTCATTAACTACGCCACCTATATTTCGATGTTCGGCCATTCGGTCGCCGGCCCCATCATTCGCTATGACTGGGTTCGGCGCGAGCTGAATCAGCGTTACTTCAACCTGCAGAATTTCTCGCTGGGTGCGCGCAGGTTCATGGTCGGGATGAGCATGAAGGTGCTGGTGGCCGACACCCTGTCGCCCGTGGTCGATGTGGCGTTCAATGTGCAGAACCCAAGTTTCTCTGACGCCTGGATAGGCTGCCTTGCCTATTCCTTGCAACTGTTCTTCGACTTCGCCGGCTACAGTGCCATGGCCATCGGGCTGGGCCTGATGCTGGGGTTTCACTTTCCCGAGAACTTCGACCGTCCGTATCTGGCCAACAGCATCCAGGACTTCTGGCGCCGCTGGCACCTGTCGCTGTCCAGCTGGTTACGTGACTATCTGTACATTCCGCTGGGTGGCAATCGCAACGGCACCTGGAAAACCTACCGCAACCTGTTCCTGATCATGGCCATCGCCGGCCTCTGGCACGGTGGCGACAGCTGGAACTACCTGTTGTGGGGCTGCGCCCATGGCCTCGCGTTATGCGTTGATCGTGCCTGGAGCCGTTCCACCCTGCCCTCTGTACCGCCGGTGCTGTCCCATGGCCTGACTCTACTGTTTGTGTGCCTGGCCTGGACACTGTTCCGCGCCCCCGACTTTCATAGCGCGTTGAGTCTGTATGCCGGACAGTTCGGCCTGCAGGGCATCGCCCTCGGTGATGAACTGTCAGTGACCCTGCGCCCGGTACACGGCCTTGCAGGCTTGCTGGGTGTGTTCGGTGTCATCGCACCACTGCTGCGCCCTTACTGTGAGAAACGACTGGGCGGCATTGCGTTTTACGCCGCTGCCCTTTGGCCCATCGCCGGTTTCATGCTGTCGTTCGCACTGATCGCCAGTCGCGAAACCGTACCCTTCCTGTACTTCCAATTCTGATGACGACCCCAAAGCACACCCCGCCACCCACTCAGCCAGATGAGCTGGCGACACGCAGCAGTCGGCTGGCAGGCGTGGCGTTGCTGATATTCCTGTTCGTCGGGCTGCTGTCCTCTGGCCGTCTGATCGTCTCAGGGCAGATTTCGCTGTTGCCCGATAAAGTGCTGACCCCGCAGCTTTTTGACGGCGATATCACTCATCGGATCGCCAGGGAACTGTCGAACGCTCAACTCCCCACGACCTTCGCCGAGCTGGAGCGCGGTGTCAGCTGGCTTCTGCTCAGTGACACCGGGCCAAGGGTTCGCTCGGGTTGTCCTGACTGGTTGTTTTTGGCCGATGAGCTCAAGGTCAATCATCAAGCACAGCGCAATGCCGATGCCAAAGTCCAGGCAGTGATTGATCTGAAGCAGCAGCTCTCCCAACGTGGCATCAGCCTGCTGGTGGTCATCGTTCCAGACAAGAGCCGCATCGCTTCCGGGCAGCGTTGCGCACTGCACCGCCCAGCCACTCACGAAAGGCGCATCCAGGCCTGGACCTCGAAGCTGGATGTGGCTGGCGTGGCGAATCTGGACCTCACCGGTGCGCTGACGCCACTGGGGGCCAGTGCCTGGTTGCGCACCGATACGCACTGGAGCGAGCCCGGCGCGAAGGCGGCGGCCGAGGCTATCGCGCAGCGACTGAAGACCCTGGGCATCAGCGCAACGCCACGCAGGTCGTTCAACGAAAGTCATGCCCCGCTCGCGGTGCGACCTGGCGATCTGGTCCATCTGGCGGGCATCGACTGGCTGCCGCTCAAATGGCAACCCGCACCCGAAATGGTCGCCCAGACCAGCACCCACGAACTTCCCGTTGCGTCAGCCGCCAGCCCTGACACGGAGGCAGACCTCTTTGGCGATGCCGACCTCCCCAACACCGCGCTCATCGGCACTTCATTCTCACGCAACTCCAACTTTGCAGGGTTTGTGCAGCAGGCGCTGGGCGCCCCCGTAGGCAACTTCGCCAAAGACGGTGGAGCATTCTCCGGCGCTGCCAACAGCTACCTCAACAGCCCGGCCTTCAAAGAAACACCGCCAAAGCAAATCATCTGGGAGATCCCGGAGCGGGACCTGCAGTCGGCTTACATCGAACCCATTGCCTATCGCTTGTTGCGGTAGGCCAGGCGACTCACTACTGATGCACTGGATCGAGGGGCGCAACCACTTTCTGCAAAAATTTCCCCTGATGCGGCCAGGTTGTTCGAGCATCTGAGCAGCTTGCACGGCTGACCCTGTCGCAGGGTCAACGCTGTTCTTTCCACACCAACCGAATGAGCAACAAGACCAACAGAACGTTCAATACCGCCAGCGAACTCAGGCCCGCAAGCACACCGCCAGCGCCCCAGGTATCTAACAGGTACCCGCCCGCGAGGGGAGTCAAGGCTTGTCCAATGAGCGAAGGCCGAGCCATGCGCCCCATCAGCAAAACATAATGGGCAGGCGACATGAGGGCCAATGGCAGCAGTCCTCGAACGATCGCCCGCAAACCATTACCCGCGCCATAGATCACCAGACCCAGTGCGGTCATTGTCGCAGAGAGGGTTACAAACAGCAGACCGATCGCCACGAATACCACAGAGATCAACGTCGTCCAGAGAGGGTGTCGCTTTCGCGAAAACACTTGTAGAACACGTGATCCTACCTGGCTCGGCCCCAGCAACGCGCTCAGTCCGATAGCGGCTGCAAGCGAGTAACCCTGCCCCTGCAACAATGAAATCAGCTGGACCGACATCGCCGTCATGATCACTGCACCCAACGCGAAGATCAGCGTGAGCAGCAGGTAGATCCGCCGGTCTATTGAGAGACTTTCATCACTCACTGCCTGGCTTTTTGTGAGGGGTCCCGTGCCCCGCGCCAGTACCCAGAGATAAAGCGGTGCCACGGCAATGACCAATAACGCCCCATAAGCCAAGCATGTCGTGCGCCAGCCAACGTGCTCGATGACCAGCGCTACCGCGGGCCATGACAGCGTTGTCGCAAACCCTGAAATGAGCGTGATCCCGGTAATCGCACTGCCCGCCCGCTCCCCGTACAGAGAACCTAAAGCCGCGAATAGCGCTTCATACAGCCCCAGCGCCATACCGACGCCAATCACTGCCCAAGACAAAAGAAACATCGGCAACGAGGTCGAGATGGCCATCAGAAACAACCCGATAGCGACACCCAGCCCGCTACTGGCCAGGATGGGGCGGCCGCCGTACCGGGCGATAAGCCGGCTGGTCAACGGTGCCAGCATCGCGGAAACCAGAATGCTCAGAGACAGTGCGCCATACACCCACTGGCTGGCCCAACCGGTCTCTTTCATGATCGGATCGGCCATGACGGCCATCAGGAAGAACGAACCTCCCCAGACCAGAACTTGCAGCATCCCCAAAATAAAAATGCCGAATACGCCAGGCAGTCGCGTTTGTTGGTTCAAGACAGTGTCATCAGTGGTGAGCAAAGCGGAACTCGTGAGCAGCTGCGCAACTACGGATAATTGGGCGATTTGTATGGGGACGGGGCACTCGCAGCTAACAGGTTCACCGTTGGCTCAAAGCATGTGTCCAGCCCAGATTTTGCGATTGACCAGATCGGCGGCAATCTCGATGAAGGCATCCCCGACAAATTTGGCGGCCGGACTGACCCGCCTGTCGGCCGGAAAAACCTGAACCAGTTTGCGCATGGGAACGGGGTCGACCAAGGGGGCTGCACTGAGCACGCCAGCGTCGACCTGCGCGTAAATCGATGCCAAAGGCAAAGCGGTCAAACCGAAACCATTACGGACCAGATCGATCATGGCGCCGAAGGAGTCGGCTTCAACGCTGGTCTTGAGCTTGATCCCGACTTGACGTGCACAATCATCCAGAATCACGCGAAGGCTATGTCGAGCGCTTGGCAATACCAATTGCTGCTCAGCCAATGACTCGAACGATATCGGCGTATCAAGACGCAGGTTGGCGCTGGCGGGACCGACCAGCAGCAGATTTTCCATCATCACCGGCACGATACGCAGCGTATGCAAAGGATGGGGATCGTAAGAAATCGCCAGCTCCAATTCGCCACGCTGAACCCAATCGAGCAGATAACCGCTGAAGGCTGAGGAAAACCTGACGGCGAGATTCGGATGCGCCTCTTTGATCTTGCGTACCAATGGAACAGTGATAATTTCCGCGACCGTCGGCGTCGTGCCGATGACGACCGTTCCCCGAAAAGAGGACTTTGCGCCCACAACAGAACTTCGAATGGACTCCATTTCTTCCATGATTCGGGTGGCATGTACCAACACTTCACGTCCGGCGTCGGTGATCTCCATGCCTCGACCATGTCGATCGAACAGGTAGGTGCCGAGCTCCTTTTCCAACAATCGAATTTGCCGGCTAAGTGCCGGTTGCGCGATGTGAAGACGATCCGAGGCCTTGCTGAGACTGCCCAGCTCGGCAACATGAATCAGGGTTTTGAGTTGAACGACATCCATTACCAGGCCAGTCAGCATCGGGCTCGGCGCGATATGCGGCGAAAGTGCTGTGAGTGTAATCGCATTTACGCACCTTGGAATGCCCCGCAACCACCGTGTCGTGCGGCCCCAGGACTTTCAAGCCGGCTGTATCCCCCGGCCCGCCGGGGCTGCACGCCAAGCTATAAAATTCAGGTATATCAGTTAGGCCTGCCTGATGGCTTATTACCCTCCTGACTCTGCGGTAGCGTGCTATCAACGTCGACGCCAAAGAGCGCTCGACTCACTACAAGAATAAGATTCGAGGGCTCGCGCCATGATGTTCAATGCTTCGTCTCACCCGTCCGATTTCCCCGGGCCACTACCGTTCGCCACGCTCGTGCATCCACCCTCCCCCTTCTCTACGGAAATCCGGTCGTGAGCGGGTTCACACCTTTTCGTTAAACCCAAAACCCAACGAGCCAGTCACGTCGGACGCGCATCAGCACGCTCCTCGTCTCCCCTCGCCTTGAAAAAAGGGTGAATCACATGTCCGCATCAATCACAGACGCCAAAGACCACGCAGCCCAAACCGCTGCGATGAGAGCGCCGAACCGCGTCAAGGCCATCATGGGTGCCTGCTCGGGCAATCTGGTGGAGTGGTACGACTTTTTCATTTACGCCTACACCGCCATCTACTTCGCCGCTTCGTTTTTCCCCAAGGGCGACACGACCAGCCAGCTACTGGCGACCGCGGGCGTCTTCGCCGTCGGCTTTTTCATGCGCCCGCTCGGTGGCTGGATATTCGGCTGGATCGCTGACACTCGCGGCCGCAAGGTCTCGATGATTATCTCGGTGTTCATGATGTGCGCCGGCTCGCTGCTGATCGCCGTCATGCCGACCTACGCAACCATAGGCGTCGCGGCGCCGATCCTGCTCGTGGTTGCCAGGCTGATTCAGGGCCTGTCGGTCGGTGCGGAATACGGCACCGGCGCCACCTACATCAGCGAAATCGCGACACCGGGTCGTCGCTGTTTCTATGGCTCGTTTCAGTACTTCACCATCATTGCCGGTCAGCTGCTGGCCTTGATGACCGTCGTCATTCTCCAACAAACCCTGACCGGTGAAGAGTTGCGCGAGTGGGGTTGGAGGATTCCGTTCTTCATCGGCGCGCTGAGCTCGGTCGTGGTGGTGTATCTGCGTCGCGCCATGCATGAAACCGCCAACAAGAAAGACATGAGCCGCAAAGATGCCGGCTCTCTGCGCGGCATGTTCAAACACAAACGCGCAGTTGCTCTGGTGGTGGCGTTCACCATCGGTGGTTCGCTGTATTTCTATACCTTCACTACCTACATGCAGAAGTTCCTGGTGATCTCCGCCGGCTTCAGCCCGGAAACGGTCAGCTTCATCATGACGGCGGCCCTGATCGGCTTCATGCTTTGCCAGCCGCTGTTCGGCTTGCTCGCCGACCGTATCGGTATCAAGGCGCACATGTTGATGTTCTCCGGGCTGGCCATGTTGCTGGTGATCCCCCTGCTGTACTCGCTGCAGTCGGTCAGCAACCCGTTCATGGCATTCGTGCTGGTGTTTGGCGGTCTGGCCATTGCGTCGCTCTACACGCCGATTGCCGGGATCGTCAAAGCCGAACTGTTCCCACCTGCCGTACGTGCATTGGGGGTTGGATTTCCCTATGCGGTGGGCAATGCGGCATTTGGCGGCACCGCCGAATACGTGGCCTTGTCGCTACGCTCACAGGGCATCGAGGAGTACTTTTTCTTCTACGTAGCGGCGGTCGTGACCATCACCTTCATCGCCGCGATGCTGATGCCCAACCTGTCGCGTTACGGCTATATCAGTGGCTCAGGTGAGATTGAAGAACGTACCGGTTTGAAGGGACGTGTAAAGCCCCATGCTGCGCGAGTCTGATTGACGGAGGATCTCCAGACGACCTTCAAGGGCCCATGACTTGTCATGGGCCCTTTTTTCATCAGCGCATGGCAGAGGCAGGTGCTACCTGTGGTGCAGATTCAGGGATGCTGTTGTCGACCTTTTCTCGATGGGGCCATGCCTGCAAGTCAAGATCAAGATCCGCGAACTGGCTGGAGTCGAATATCGGCGTCTTGATACCGGCCTTGCGCTGCCGGTCATAGTCACGCAGCAAGCGCATGCCGACGTTGAACAACAGCGCCAGCGCGATCAGATTGACGAAAGCCAACAGCGTCATGGTGATATCGGCAAAGGCGAACACCGTGCCCAGATTTTGCACGGCGCCCCAAAGGATCAACAGCAACACCAGGCCCCGATAGGTCATCACCGCAGCGCGTTTATCGCCCAGTAGAAAGCGCAGGTTGTTTTCGCCCAGATAGTAGTTGTAGAGGATCGACGTGAAGACAAACAGAGCCAATGCCACGCTAATGAACGTGCGCCCCCAGTCCCCGACCACTGCCGCCAGTGCGTTCTGTGTCAGTACCAGGCCATCGCCTTCGAAGCCTGGCGTGTAAAAACCCGACAACAGAATCAGCAGCGCCGTGCAGGTACAGATCACAAAGGTATCCAGGAAGACGCTGAAAGCTTGAACCACCCCTTGAGCCGCCGGGTGATCGACTTTCGCCACGGCGGCTACGTTGGGCGCACTGCCCAAGCCCGCCTCATTGGCAAACACCCCGCGCTTGACGCCCATGACGATGGCACTGCCAACCAGGCCGGCGAACGCCTGGTCCAGGCCAAAGGCACTTTTGAAAATGGTCATCAACATGCCCGGTACATGGTCGAACTGAAGCACGATCACATAAACGGTCACGCCAATGTAGGCCAGTGTCTTGACCGGCACCAACAGGTCCGAGACGGCAGCGATGCGCTTGATGCCACCCATGAATACCAGGCCGAGCAATACGGCAATCGCAATACCGGAGTAGGTCGTGGAGAAGCCGAACGCATTGTTCAGCGAGTGAGTCACGGCATGGGATTGCAGCCCGTTGAAGGCAAAACCGAAAGTCACCAGGAGCAACACGGCCATGACCTTGCCCAGCCACGCCTGCTTCAGTCCGTACTGGATGTAGTACGACGGCCCACCCCGAAACTGTCCCTTGACATCGCATCGTTTGTACAACTGCCCCAGGCTGCATTCGAAGAAGCTGGTGGACATGCCTACCAGCGCGGTCACCCACATCCAGAACACCGCTCCTGGCCCGCCCAACGTCACGGCCAACCCGACCCCGGCGATATTACCCGCCCCTACGCGACCCGCCAGGCTAAGCATCAAGGCCTGGAACGAGCTGATCTGACCGGCACTCTTCTGCACGCTATCGCGAAAGGCTCCGAACATATGCAGGAAATGGCGAAACTGGACAAAGCGTGAACGAATCGTGAAATAGCCACCCAGGCCTACGATGAGCACGATCAGGAGCTTTCCGGAAAGAAAGCTGTTTATGACTTCGAGCATGATTTGAACCTCTTGTTGTTATGGATTACAGGCATGCACGCGCCCTCACACATCGCCGTGGCAGGCATGTGAGATGAAACGCGTTGAATAGCGACCGCGAGCCCCCTGTCAGGCTCCCGCCCTACATCGGGGAGCGCTCGGGGCGATCGGACTTACCCGGTTCGACTGCCGGTCTGGAAATCGGCGATCTGTTTCCACATCGCGATCGGGTTGGAGTACATGGGGAAGTGGCCGCAGGCCGGAATTGGCGCCAAACGTACGCCTTGGGCCTCGATGTGCGAAAGGTAGGACAGTGAAGTGTTCTGCTCGCCGTACATGAACATTCGCGGGCACTTCAAGCCGAGAAACCTGCTCATCAGGTCGGCGTTATCGGAAAGGTCGACCATCGACCGGAATATCCCCCGCACTGCCCCGGCACGCACCTTGTGCCTGAGGCTCGCCGAATAGAGTGCGCTGGCGTATGTCGGGGCCTGCCGGGCACGCTCGATGAAAGCCGTGAAAAACTTCTCTGGATCATCGCTTGGATAATCGTCGATCTGCCGGCTGAGAAAGCAATCTTCCGGAGCAATATTACCCTCTATATCGACGAAGCTGATTACCCGCTCCGGGAACTGATGGGCCAGCATCAGTGCGGTCAGTCCGCCCATGGAGTGGCCGACCAGGTGGAAGCGCTCGATACCGAAATGCTCCAGCATCTGTAATGCGGTCTGCAGCAGAAAAGGAATCGAAATACTGGAAAGGTCGCTGCACTGGCTCTCCCCGCAGCCCGGTGCGTCGTAGGCGAGGAAGGGGTGCCCGGCGAACTCTGCGTGCTGCACGATGTCGGCGTAGTCCTCTTTGGTGGAACCAAAACCATGCAGGAACACAATCGGCGTCAGGTTGCCATTTCGATGAATGGCGGCGACGTTCAGCTGGACTCCCTCAACGGTCAAAGGGAGCTGCGTATGAGTGAACGTTTCGGATGCGGTCACGAAAATGACTCCTTGGACGATAGGACTGCCGCCGAAACAGGTCATCGGCGACAGGCCCAATTTCAGCCGGTTCGAGTCTTATGTAAATTCCTAATTGTGGAACGTTTCCATACGCCAAACCTATCGTTGATTGCCCACTCGCAGCCCTTGCTCGCCTCAGGCCTTTTTCCGCAGTCGGGCAATGACTTCTGCTATGAGCGGATTGGGCCGATCCGCATTCCAGGCCACCGCCGTTGTCACCACGTTAAGCTTCTGACTCAATGATCGAAATACCACGTTATCCGGTGCCATTTTTTTCAAGGATGCCGGTACCAGGGCGATGCCCTGCCCATAGCTGACAAAGGCAATTTGCGAAGCGACCGAACGCACTTCATGCAGCACCCGCGGGGAAAACCCGCTGGCTCGGCAGGTTGCGATCAAGTAGTCGAAATACACCGGACTGACCTTTCGCGAAAACATCACCAAAGGTTCGTTGGCCAGGCTGGACAAACTGATACGCGTTCGCGCCGCCAATGGGTGGTCACTGGGTAACGCCACTACCAGACGATCCTCCAGCAACGGCAGTGACTGGATCGAGGCGCCCAGATCACCGTCCAGACGGGCGAAGGCCAGGTCGATATCACCGGCTTCCAGCGCCGGAACGGCCTCTACACTATCGATTTCCCGCACGGATACGGTCAGGTGCGGGTAATCGTCTTTCATCTGTTCGATCAGACCAGGCAGTACGTCAAACATGGCCGTGGAGATGGCACCGATGGTCAACATCCCCGACTGCCCCGCCACCGCCTCCTCCACCGCCAGTTCCAGGCGCTCGAGTTGCTCGGCGAATTTACGCACCGCCGGCAGGATCGCCGCCCCCACGGGGGTCAGTTTCGCCCCGCGTCGCGAGCGCTCGAACAGTTGGACCTTGAGTGCCTGCTCCAGCACCTGAATCTGCTCGCTCAGGGGAGGCTGAGACATGCCAAGCCGCTTGGCCGCACGGCCGAAATTCTGCTCTTCGGCGACGGCCAGGAACAGCCAGAGGTGACGGATCAGACGGAAATTGATCATGATTATTCCATAGGTTTAGCGTATCTAACGCTTCTGTGATTAGTAATATACCTATCAAATCGCCTCGTCGACACTGGCCGCCTCCGTCACCGCAGGGGCTACCCCATGAACAAAAAGAGTTTGCTGGATCGCTTGGCAGCGCTGGATACCAACACGGTATCCGACGCCCTCGACTTCCTCGGCCTGGCTGGTGCCACCGTGGGACTACGCCCGCTTTGGAACTGCCCGAAGATCGTCGGTCGCGCCAGTACCGTGTTGCTGGCGCCAAAAACCGACAGTGTGCCCACCGTGCATCTGATCACCCCGGTAGTGGAGCAGATTGACAGCGACGATCGCGTGCTGGTCATTGCCGGCGGTATCGAGGGCATTTCCTGCTGGGGCGACATTCTCGCCAACGCCGCGGCCGGCAAACAGGTGCGCGGCACGGTCATCGACGGCTTCAGTCGCGATATCGATGGCAGCGAGTCGATTGGCTACCCGGTATATGGCCGTGGCGTCACCATGATCAGCGCGCGCAATCGGGTGGTGCAGATCGATGCCGCCGTGACGATCAATGTGGCGGGCGTCGACGTCAGCGAAGGCGACTATGTCATCGCCGATAACTGCGGAACGGTGTTCGTGCCCCAGGCTTACATCGAGAAGGTAGTCGATCTTGGCGAGCGCATTACTCGTCGCCAGGACGGCATGGTGGAAGCTGTTCGCAGCGGCCGCTCAGTGGCCGAAGTGATGCATGACACCCAGTTCGAAGCTATCCAGGTGGAGCGTTCCTGATGAATCTTGAAGACCAAGCACTTGTCGCCCTGTTTGAGGGCCTGGACACCCCTGGCGTCTCCGATGCCCTGGACAAACTCGGCCTGCCCGGCCAATGCCTGGGCGTGGCACCGCTGGACAATTACAGCAAGGTCATCGTCGGACCTGCCTTCACCGTGCAGTACGTTTCGGCCAGCGTGCCTCCCGGTACTGTGGGCGATTTCATCGAAGACGTGCTCCCCGGTGACGTCGTGGTGATCGACAACGGTGGCCGCACCGACTGCACGGTATGGGGCGACATCATGACCCAGTACGCCGGCAGCCGGCAGATCGCGGCCACCGTCATCGATGGTGTTTGCCGAGACGTGAACAAGGCTCTGGGCGACGGCTATCCGATCTTCAGCAAGGGCCGCTTCATGCGCACCGGCAAGGACCGCGTGCAGGTTCAGTCGGTCAATCAACCCGTGTCTGTCGGCACGGCTCGCGTCTGCGCCCGCGACATCGTGGTGGCCGACGCCAATGGCGTGGTGATTGTGCCTCGCGCCCGTGCGGCTGAAGTGGCGGCATGCGCCCGCCAGATCGAGTCGGTCGAAGCCGACATTCGTGCACTGATCGCTCAAGGCAAAACCCTTAAAGAAGCCCGGGCCGCACTGGGTTACCACAGCCTGCAGAGGAAAGACTGATGACCACGCTCCCCCTCCCCCTGAATTTCCACGAACGAGCAAAAATCCTGGGCAGCTCGACGCTGTATGAAGCGTCCCATCTGCCCTGTGCGGTCGACAGCGCGATCCGTCCCGTCTGGGACGGTGCCTTCATCGCCGCGCCGGCCTACCCACTGGAGTGCTCGCCGGGTGACAACCTGTCGTTGCACCTGGCAATGGAACGCGCGCCTCGCGGCAGCGTTCTGGTGGTGGGTACGGGAAGTTTCATCGCCGGTTACTGGGGTGAAGTGCTGACCGTGGCAGCCGAAGCGGCAGGCGTGGTCGGCCTGGTCATTGATGGGGGCGTTCGTGATATCGCGGCGCTGAAGAAGCGCCAGTTTCCAGTATTCGCGCGCGGCATCTCGGTCAAAGGCACCGTCAAGGTCAGCGCGCCCTCCGTGGGCCAGCCATTCAATTTCAATGGCGTAGGCGTGGCGGTCGGTGACCTGGTCGTAGCCGACGATGATGGCGTGATCATCATTCCCAAGTCGGATGCCGCACGTACCCTCGCTGAAGGCGAAGCTCGCGCGAACAAGGAAGCGCTGATGATGCAAGCATTGACCGAAGGTCGCTCGACCCTGGAACTGATGAACCTTACCGAATGGAGAACCCGCGCATGAGCGCTGATATCCAACGTCTGAACCAACGCCTGGCCTGTGCGCAACCTTCCGCGACCTATCGGATAATCGATAGAGTGGCTGAGCGCCGGGCGCAAGGTGCGACGATCATTTCGCTATGCGCCGGCGAGCCAGATTTCGATACGCCCGAACATGTACGTGAAGCGGCCATTCACGCCATCGAACACGGCCACACCCGCTACACCCAGGTCGCCGGTGTACGTTCACTGCGAGAAGCGGTGGCCGCCAAGTTCCGTCGTGAGAACGGCCTGGACGTTACCTGGCAAGACACCCTTGTCTGCAACGGTGGCAAGCAGGTGATCTACAACGCCCTGGCCGCGACCCTCAATGAGGGTGACGAAGTCATCGTGCCAGCGCCGTACTGGGTCAGTTATCCGGAGATGGTGCAACTGTGTGGTGGTGAAACCAGAATCGTCACTTGCGATGCCGATACCGGATTCAAGCTGACGCCCGCGGCACTGACCGCGGCGATCACACCGCAGACCCGCTGGCTGATCCTCAACTCGCCGTCCAACCCGACGGGCGCAGTGTACAGCCGGGATGAGCTTCAAGCCTTGGCGCAGGTGTTGTTGGCACACCCTCACGTGTTGATTCTGGCCGATGACATCTACGAACACCTGATCTTCGACGATCAAGTATTCCATACCCTCGCCCAGGTTGAACCACGGCTCGCCACGCGAACCCTGACCATGAACGGTGTTTCCAAGGCCTATGCCATGACCGGCTGGCGTATCGGTTTTGCCACCGGGCCACGCTGGCTACTGGAGGCCATGGAAAAACTGCAAGGTCAGCAAACCTCAGGTGCAAGCTCGATCTCGCAGCAGGCCGCACTCGCCGCACTGGAGGGCCCCAAGGACTTCATCCGCGAAAGCCGTGCCGCTTTTCAGGGGCGTCGCGATTTGATGGTGGAGATTTTGAACGCCACACCTGGTCTTGAATGCGTCAGCCCAGCCGGGGCGTTTTACGCGTTCGCCTCCTGCGCGGGGCTGATCGGTCGAACCTCAGCGGGCGGTCGAGCGCTGCACACGGATGAAGACGTCGCCCACGCATTGCTTGACGAAGCGAATGTGGCGGTGGTGCATGGCAGCGCGTTTGGCCTCGGCCCCTACATTCGCATTGCCTATGCCCTGGATGATGCTTCATTGCTCAAGGCCTGCGAGGCCATCCGCGCGTTCTGTAGCGCCCTGCGTTAACCCAAGTGTATTTGAACGAACCCGGCCATCGCCGGGTTTCGTTTTTCTCGGCACGGGTCAGACAGTCAGCGGTTTCTCCCCCACGCCACCCGTAGCCTCCAGCGCGGCGGCGTCTCGCTCGGCCTCATCCTCACTCACCAACTCGCCTTCCCATTTGGCCACCACAGCCGTGGCGATGGAGTTGCCCACCGCGTTGGTGGCCGAGCGGCCCATATCGAGGAAGGTGTCGATCCCCAGAATCAGCAGCAAACCGGCTTCGGGGATATCGAACTGGGTCAGCGTCGCGGCAATCACCACCAACGAAGCCCGGGGCACGCCGGCCATGCCTTTGGAGGTCAGCATCAACGTCAACAACATGGTGATCTGCGTGCCGATGGACATCTCGATGCCATAAGCCTGAGCGATGAACAGTACGGCAAACGTGCAGTACATCATCGAGCCGTCAAGATTGAAGGAATACCCCATGGGCATGACGAAACTCGAGATTCGGCGCTTGACCCCAAAACGATCCAGCGCATGAAGAATCTTCGGGTAAGCCGACTCGGAGCTGGCTGTAGCGAAAGACAGAAGGAAAGCCTCTCTGATCAGCACCACCAGTTTGAACACCCGACGCCCCAGAAACATCCAGCCGGCAAACACCAGCATCACCCAGAGCACCATCAGCCCGAGATAGAAGTCGCGCATGAACACGGCGAACTTGACCAGAATGGACAGGCCGTTAATTGAAACGGTCGCGGCCATGGCCGCCATCACCGCCAGCGGAGCAAGCTTCATCACATAACCGGTAACCTTCAACATCGCGTGGGACAGGTCTTCGATGACATTCACCAGGCCCTCGGCTTTCTTGCCCAGGGAGGCCAGCGCAACGCCGAAGAATATCGAGAACACCACGATTTGAAGAATTTCGTTGGTGGCCATGGCCTCCGCGAAAGATTTGGGCACCAGATGTGTCATGAAATCCTTGAGGGTGAACACCGACGTTTGCAGGTTGGTCGCACTGGTCACCTCTGGTAATGGCAATCCCAGGTTATGCCCGGGTTGCAACAGGTTGGCCATGACCAGCCCCACCGACAGCGAGATCAACGAGGCCGTCAAAAACCAGCCCAGTGCCTTGCCGAACACCCGGCCGACAGCGCTGGCATCCCCCATGTGTGCGATGCCCACCACCAGGGTCGAGAACACCAGAGGGCCAATGAGCATTTTGATCAGGCGTAGAAAAATGTCAGAGACGATCGAGATGTAACCGGCGACTCTGGTCGCCGCCGCTTTGTCCGGGAAGTTCAGGAAAATCATGTAGCCGATAAGGATCCCCAATAGCATGGCGATCAGAATGCCTGCCGCGGCCGGTAGCCTGTTTTTCATTAGGTGTGCCCCCTACTTATTGTTGTAGTTGCGTCGGTTACGCGCTGTAACCACGTAGCCGAAAACTACCCTAGCCCCACCCCGTCAATAAGAGCGGATCACGCTCTAGCTGATATGCCCAAATGCTATGGCCAGGCGCCCAGGCTCAGCACCTTTGCCCTTCCCATACTTTGTGGTTATCGCCGCTCGCCACTGCGCCATGCATTCACCGTCCAGCGATATAAAACGGGCATATCTCAAAGACAAAAACGGTAGTCGTCGTTCTCCTTCAGCACTCCCAGAATGTGTGAAAACACAAAAGCAGCACTGCTTGGGAGATGGGCATGTCAACAGAAGCTGAACAAACCGTGGGACAGGATTGGCAGGAGGATGTATTCCGCGTGCTCAAGGCCCACGACGTCAAACACGTGGTCTTCGTACCGGATGCAGGTCACTCGGCGGCCATCCGCATGTCGTATGCCGACCCGGACATCAAGGCCGTTGTCCTCACCACCGAAGAAGAAGGCATCGGCTACCTCGCCGGCGCCTGGCTCGGCGGTGAGCGTGGCGCCCTCTTGATGCAGTCCAGTGGTGTCGGCAACTGCATCAACACCCTGGCACTTCAGGTATGTGCCGGTTTCCCGCTGTTGATGGTGGTCACCATGCGCGGCGACTGGGCCGAATTCAACGCGTGGCAGAACCCGATGGGCCAGGCCACCGAAGCCTCCCTGAACCTGATGAAGGTCATGACCTGGCGCGCAGATGTCCCGGAAGACGTCGCCCCGCTGCTGCACGGTGCCGCGACCATGGCCTTCAACGGTGATTCCGCCACTGCCCTGCTGCTCGGTCAGCGCCTGATTGGAGAAAAGAAATGGGTCAAGTAAGCGCAAACCACACCCTGTGCCGCCGCGAAGTGGTCAAGGCCTTGCTGGCCGACCGCAAAGATGTGCTGGTCGTGACCGGTCTGGGCTCAGCGTCTTATGACGTCATGGCAGCCGGTGACCATGATCTGAATTATTACCTCTGGGCTGCCATGGGCAGCGCAATAACGGTCGGCCTGGGCCTGGCGAATGCCCAGCCGGACAAGTCGGTCGTGGTGGTCACCGGTGACGGTGAGCTGCTCATGGGCTTCGGCGCACTGGCCACCGTCGCGCTGCAGAAACCCGCCAACCTGACCATCGCCGTGCTGGATAACGGTCACTTTGGCGAAACCGGCATGCAAGTCAGCCACGCGGGTTTTGGTATATCCCTGGACCAGGTCGCGCAGACCTGCGGCTTCAGCTGGACCGATGAAATCCGCGACATGGAAGGCGTACATGACCTGCGCGAGCGCTTCGTCACCCGCGACGGCGTCAAGCTGGCGACGATCAAGATCAAAGCGGAAAACCCGCCACGGGTGCTGCCGCCGCGCGATGGTCACTACATCAAGAATCGCTTTCGTGCCGCCTTGGGTTTCAACCCGATCTGATTGCTCTTTGCCCGGACCCGATCACGCAGGGCAACGGCCGTGCGTGACGTGTCGAGGAGAATAATAATGACCGACCGCAACGCTGAAGAACTCAATGCCATCCGCGAGGGCGTACGCGCTCTTTGCGCAGAATTCGATGCCGCTTACTGGCGCAAAATCGATGAAGAAAAAGGCTTCCCGGAAACCTTCGTCAAGGCCCTGACCGACGCCGGTTGGCTGGCGGCAATGATCCCGGCTGAATACGGCGGCTCCGGCCTTGGGCTCGCCGAGGCCTCGGTGATCCTCGAAGAAGTGAACCGCTGCGGCGGTAATTCCGGGACCGTTCACGGGCAGATGTACAACATGTTCACCCTGCTGCGTCACGGCAGCGAGGCGCAGAAAAGCTACTACCTGCCGAAACTGGCCAACGGTGAATTGCGTCTGCAATCGATGGGCGTGACCGAGCCCACCACCGGCACCGACACCACCAAGATCAAGACCACCGCGATCAAACGCGGCGACAAGTACGTGATCAACGGGCAGAAGGTGTGGATCTCGCGAATCCAGCATTCCGACCTGATGATCCTGCTGGCGCGCACTACGCCCTTGGCCGAGGTGAAGAAAAAGTCCGAAGGCATGTCGATCTTTCTGGTCGACCTGCGCGAGGCCATCGGCAACGGCATGACCGTGCAGCCGATCGCCAACATGGTCAATCACGAAACCAACGAACTGTTCTTCGACAACCTGGAAATCCCCGCTGACAGCCTGATCGGCGAGGAAGGCAAAGGCTTCCGGTACATCCTCGACGGGCTGAATGCCGAACGCACTCTTATCGCTGCCGAATGCATTGGCGACGGTCGCTGGTTTATCGAAAAGGCCAGTGCTTATGCCCGAGACCGTGTGGTGTTCGGGCGCCCTATCGGGCAGAACCAGGGTGTGCAGTTCCCCATCGCCGAAGCCCACATCGAAATCGAAGCGGCTGACCTGATGCGCTGGCGTGCCTGCGAAGAATACGACAGCGGCATCAACGCCGGGGCCAGCGCCAACATGGCCAAGTACCTGGCAGCGAAAGCGTCCTGGGAAGCGGCTAACGCCTGCTTGCAGACCCACGGTGGATTCGGCTTTGCCTGCGAATACGACGTCGAACGCAAATTCCGCGAAACCCGTCTGTATCAGGTAGCGCCCATCTCTACCAACCTGATCTTGTCCTACGTTGCCGAACACCTGCTCGAGCTGCCGCGCTCTTTCTGATAACAAGAGAGATAAAAATCATGAGCCAGCCCAAAAGCATCCGTCCGCTCGATGGCCTTACCGTCGTCAGCCTTGAGCATGCCATTGCCGCGCCCTTCTGTACCCGACAACTGGCCGATCTCGGGGCAAGGGTGATCAAGGTCGAACGTCCAGGCACAGGCGATTTCGCCCGGGGCTACGATCAACGCGTCAACGGTCTGGCCTCGCACTTTGTCTGGACCAATCGTTCAAAAGAAAGCCTGACCCTCGACCTGAAGCAGGATTGTGCCGCCGACGTGCTGGACAGTTTGCTGGCCACCGCCGATGTGCTCGTGCAGAACCTGGCGCCCGGTGCGGCCGCGCGAATGGGGCTGTCATTCGAGGTGCTGCACCAGCGTTTTCCGCGCCTGATCGTCTGCGACATTTCAGGCTATGGCGCCGGTGGCCCCTACGAGAAGAAGAAAGCCTACGATCTGCTGATCCAGAGTGAAGGCGGATTCCTGTCGGTCACCGGCGGCCAGGGCGAGGAAGAAATGGCCAAGGCCGGTTGTTCAATTGCCGATATCGCGGCCGGCATGTACGCCTACACCGGCATCCTGTCTGCGCTGTTGTTGCGTGAACGCACCGGTGAAGGCAGCCACCTCGACGTTTCGATGCTCGAAAGCCTGGTCGAGTGGATGAACTACCCAATGTACTACGCCTATGACGGAGCTCCTCCGCCCCCTCGCGCCGGCGCTGCACACGCCACCATTTACCCCTACGGTCCCTTCCCTGTCGGTGACGGCACCACGGTGATGCTGGGTTTGCAGAACGAGCGTGAATGGCAGTTGTTTTGCGAGAAGGTGCTGCTTGCGCCCGGGTTGGCCAAAGACCCGCGTTTCTCGGCCAACTTCAAACGTGTCGAAAACCGCAATGTGCTACGGGAATTGATCGTTGAATCGTTCTCCACGCTCAACTTCGATGCGGTGATCGATCGCCTGGACCAGGCGCAAATCGCTAACGCCCGAGTGAACGATATGCAAGGTGTCTGGGACCATCCGCAACTTCAGGCGCGTGATCGCTGGCGAGCAGTCGAAACCTCTGCTGGCCCCGTTCCGAGCCTGGTCCCGCCCGGCAGTAACAGTGCGTTCGAACCTCGCATGGATGCCGTGCCAGGACTTGGCCAACACACCGAACAAGTGCTCAAGGAGCTGGGACTGGGGGCAGAGCGCATTGAACAAATGCGTGCCACCGGTGCCATCTGACGGCAACGATCAAAGTTTTTCGAGAGAACACTGCCCAATGAAGATCCTGGTAGCTGTGAAACGAGTGGTCGATTACAACGTGAAAGTTCGCGTGAAAGCCGACAACTCTGGCGTCGACCTCGCCAACGTCAAGATGTCGATGAACCCGTTCTGCGAAATCGCCGTGGAAGAAGCCGTGCGCCTGAAAGAACTCTCTGTACAAGAAGGGCGCGTTGCGACTGAAATCGTCGTTGTCTCCGTCGGCCCGCCCACCGCTCAAGAGCAACTGCGCACTGCGCTGGCTCTGGGTGCCGACCGCGCCATCCTCGTCGAGTCCGCCGAAGACCTGACTTCCCTGGCTGTTGCCAAACTGTTGAAAGCTGTTGTCGACAAGGAGCAGCCTCAGCTGGTGATCCTTGGCAAACAGGCCATCGACAGCGACAACAACCAGACTGGCCAGATGCTCGCTGCATTGAGCGGCTACGGTCAGGGCACGTTCGCTTCGAAAGTCGAAATCAGCGGCGACAGCGTAGCTGTGACCCGTGAAATCGACGGCGGCGCGCAGACAGTTTCCCTGAAACTGCCGGCGATCGTCACCACCGACCTGCGTTTGAACGAGCCGCGCTACGCGTCTCTGCCAAACATCATGAAAGCCAAGAAGAAGCCTCTCGACGTAGTGACTGCGGATGCTTTGGGCGTTTCCACCGCCTCCACCAACAAGATTTTGAAAGTCGAAGCGCCGGCTGCACGCAGCGCGGGTATCAAAGTCAAGTCGGTGGCTGAACTGGTTGAAAAACTCAAGAACGAAGCAAAGGTGATCTGAATGGCTATCCTGGTTATTGCTGACTTTTCAACCGACCAGCAGGACAACAAAGTGCTGGCCCCGGCCACGCTGAACACCGTTGCTGCTGCCGCCAAAATCCATGGCGACATCCACGTTCTGGTGGCCGGCCAGGGTGTTGGTACCGTGGCTGAAGCCGCTGCGAAAGTCGCTGGCGTGGCTAAAGTGCTGGTGGCCGATAACGCCGCCTACGCGCATCAACTGCCGGAAAACATCGCTCCTCTGGTTGCTGCTCTCGTTCAAGAAGCAGGGGCTGCGGGCTACAGCCACATCCTGGCTGCCGCCACTTCCAACGGCAAAAACATCCTGCCGCGCGTTGCCGCTGCCCTGGACGTTGACCAGATCTCCGAGATCATCTCGGTAGAAAGCGCCGGCACCTTCAAGCGTCCGATCTATGCCGGTAACGCCATCGCTACCGTTCAGTCGAACGCGGCGGTCAAGGTGATCACCGTGCGTGCCACCGGTTTCGACCCGGTTGCAGCTGAAGGTGGCTCCGCTGCCGTTGAAGCTGTTGGCGCTGCCCATGACGCTGGCATCGCAAGCTTCGTTGGCGAAGAACTGGCCAAGTCCGATCGTCCGGAACTGACCGCTGCCAAGATCGTCGTTTCCGGCGGTCGCGGCATGCAGAATGGCGACAACTTCAAACACCTGTACGCCCTGGCCGACAAGCTGGGCGCTGCCGTCGGTGCATCGCGCGCCGCGGTCGACGCAGGTTTTGTTCCGAACGACATGCAGGTCGGTCAGACCGGCAAGATCGTTGCTCCACAGCTGTACATCGCCGTCGGTATCTCCGGCGCGATCCAGCACCTGGCCGGCATGAAAGACTCCAAAGTGATCGTTGCGATCAACAAGGACGAAGAAGCGCCGATCTTCCAGGTGGCCGATTACGGCCTGGTGGCGGACTTGTTTGAAGCGATTCCAGAAATGGCCGCCCTGGCCTGATTGCCGACTGACAGGAGCGATAAATATGAGCAGTTCCGATTTTTCAGCCTGGATTGGACGTCGTCAGGAAAGCCAGGACCGGATCAGTTTTACTTTGGTCAAACGTATTGCCGCGACGTTGGGCGAGCCGGCACCCCGGTCGGGTGAATCGCTGCCGCCTTTGTGGCACTGGGCGTTTTTTCAGGAACCGGTTACCGCCGACGAACTGGGCCCGGACGGTCATCCGGCGCTCGGGGGGTTCCTGCCGCCCGCCCACAACCGCAACCGGATGTGGGCGGGTAGTCGACTTGAGTTTTACCAGCCGTTGAAGGTGGAGGCTGACGTGACCTGTGTGTCAACCATCCTCAACGTCGAAGAGAAGCACGGGCGCACGGGTTCCTTGTTGTTCGTCACGGTGCGCCATGAGTATTTTCAGGATGGCAAACGCGCCCTGCAGGATGAGCAGGACATTGTCTATCGGGAACCCACTCCACCCAAACTGAGCGGCACCGAGGCGATCCCGGAAAGCCAATGGCGGGACCTGGTCGTCCCCTCCCCGACCTTGCTGTTCCGTTACTCCGCCGTCACCTTCAATGGCCACCGGATTCACTACGACTGGCCATACGTCACAGAGACCGAGGGTTACCCGGGATTGGTGGTGCATGGTCCTTTGATCGCCACGCTGAATTTGCGCGCTTTTACCAAAGCGCACCCGAACGCCCACTTGAAGCGCTTCACCTTCCGTGGCGTCCGTCCCTTGATTTCGCCTCAGCCTTTCGAGGTCGGCGGACGCCTGATTGATAGCGGCAAGGCACAGCTCTGGGCAGGTAATCAGGACGGCATGGCGCAGACCGGCGAAGTCGAGTTCAGCGCGGGAGAAACACCATGAATACCTCCATTGTTCGCTCCGCCCTTTTTGTCCCGGCCACTCGTCCGGAGCGCATACCCAAAGCCATCGCTACCGGTGCGGACCGGGTCATTGTTGATTTGGAAGATGCCGTACAGGAGAACCTCAAGGAACAGGCGAGGGATAACCTGGAGCGCTTCTTGAGTGACAATCCGCAAGCCCGGATTCTGGTGCGGGTCAATGCTCCGGATCACTGGGCCCACATGGCGGATCTGGAGCTTTGTCGACGACACGCTGGCGTAATCGGTATTTTGCTACCCAAAGCAGAAAGCGCGGAGCACGTTCTCACGGGCGCCAATACTCAAAAACCGATCTGGCCCATCATCGAAAGCGCCAAGGGCCTGGCCGAACTCCAAGCGATTGCCCAGGCCCAAGGCGTTGAGCGCTTGTCATTCGGAAGTCTTGATCTGGGCCTGGACCTGAATTTGACCACCGGCAGTCCTGCCGCCGAAGAGATCCTGAGTCACGCTCGATACGCAGTACTGCTCGCGACTCGGGTGGCCGGCCTCGCTCCGGCGCTGGATGGCGTGTTTCCTTCCATACAGGACACCGTCGGCCTGCACAGCACCGTTCAGTTTGCCCGCGACATGGGGTTTGGTGGCGCGTTATGTATCCATCCGAGCCAAGTGGCGATTATCCATCAAGCGCTAAAACCCGGTCTGGAGGAACTGCTCTGGGCACAACGCATCATGGACGCCGCCAGTTCGGGTGAAGGTGTATTCGTGCTCGATGGGCAAATGGTCGACGCGCCTGTCATTGGCCGTGCGCAGGCCATCCTGGCGCGCGCGACCTGACTCAACGGCAGCGCTCTTGCATCGTGCGCGAATTCTGTAACGCACAGACCGTATGGCTGGACCGTCACTATCAACCAGCCAATCGCCAAGCCCGGTGAGACCTGTTGCCGAGCCAAAGCTGGGCGAGTCCGAAAAAGACTCGCCTGACCCTTATGAGAATTTTTTGATGCGTGCCTTCCCTTAAACTCCACCAGGAACGCGCCTACACTGAAATGCACAGCGATTGAGAGGACATGGAGCTCCACGCATGCGGACTAGCGCCCTTGTGATACTCCTTATCAGCTATGCCGTGCTGATGGTGGTTTTTTTCAAGCTAAATGCTCGAAACAATCGACGCCGCAGAGAGGGTCTTTACCAAGCCTTTGAAACGACCATGCGACAGCATGGGATCAAATCTTTCGAGATCCTCAAGGACAGTATTTATATCGGTAACAACTTTCGGCCATCAGAACTGTGCCGGGTATTGCTGGACGATTCAGGGCACTACTTTCTTTACTTGCACGCCAGCAACGCGCAACCAACTTTAACGCCGCTGACCGAGGAGCGAGCGTTACAAGCTGCACAGGGTGACATAGGAATTCAGGCATAGATCATCGCAACCGCTACCATCAGTCCCCTCCGGGGGGAGTGCGTGTAACGCAACTGGCGAGGTGAACCAATAAAACGTAGCTCACCTTCAAAGCGTGCCCTACGCCCTTCATCAGATTTCCACGATCCACTTACTAGCCTGCCGGTTCACTGCGAATAGTCACCGGCACCACTGCGACTCACAGGGTACTCCGTCGTTGTCGCCATCCATTTTCATTCCTGGGCAATTACGCAGAAAATTTTTGGCCTCTGCGCACGACGTCATCTGCGAGCAATACTTGCGTCCGTCGCATTTGACCGGAGCCGAAACAGGCTTCGGCGCAGTCAAGACCACGGAGATTCTTTGAGGACTCGATAGCCGAGCCTCAGCCCAGGACTGTAATTGAGGGGAAAGCTTCCAAGCCAACAGACCAACAACAAGCACAACCAAAATCAGTTTCATCTTGATCCATCCATGATGAGAGACCGTTTGTGTTCTCACGTTGCCTGCTTTACAGCGTAATCCACTAATCCACATACAGCCTGCCGGTGGGAGGCGGCAAATTGCTACGCGAGATGGAAGGAAGAGCAGATGCCAAATACTGACCTGCTCCCTTCCCCGCTGTTCAAGATCAGCGAAAACCAACTCGCCCTGAAGGCCATCGATAAAAATGGAGAATCCATCAAGATGACGCTCGCGGTGATGATGACGCCGGTGTGACTCAGTCCAGTCACGCCCGACAGCACATTCGGAGCAAGGAAATACCTCCCCTTTTCCTCGGCATGCTCACGCCATCACCCGGCGTGAGCATGCGCTGATTACTCAGGTAAAGGCGAAGTCCGCCTCGGTGATGGCTGCCTGTGGGACGCCGGTCAACGTGATGCTTCCCACACCCGACTGGCCAGTGACGGTTATGACGGCCTCGCCGAACTGTTCTCTAACAGTGAGATTCGCGAAGGTCAATCCGCTGACGCTAAGGTTGATCAGGTCAGTGCCGTCCTCGAAGTCGGCGATAGTGTCCGTTCCCCAGAGAGAGGGAAAGTTCACTGCGAAACTTCCGCAGGGATTCATCGATGATGATCGTGGCAGCGCGGGTGGCGGCATGATCCTCTTACCAATAACAGCCCCGCTTTACATGCTATGGCTCATCTACAAGGGGCCGGACGGTAAAGTCAGGGTCGCTTATTTCCCTTTGCCCAACCTGCAATCATCAGTACCAACCCAGGAATCCAAAGACCGGGCGCGGTGATAGCAACGCCGCAGATCGCCAGTGGCAGCCCAGTTAAGAACAACGGATTTCGAAACGCCTTTTCCATAGCATCAACTCCTTTAAGAACGTATCTCATTAAACCACAAACCCTGCCGGTGAACAGCGGGCGAAGAATCCCTATGTCCAATCGAAGCGCGGCCCAAGTCGCGCCCGTCCCTCCCCGTTTTATCCGAGCCATGGATGCTACCTGGCTACTTGGGAATGTGCCGGGATGTATTCAACAAAACTGTCCGGCCGAACATTCGCGAATTTCCCATAGGAAAACAGAGCGTTGGCTTCGACCGGATTGAGCTCGCCCCGTGGGCGGACGTCTACATCGAAGCCATGGCAATTGAAAAGACCGCAAATCAGGACAGCAATCGCCCTCGCAGCGAGCGCCAGCCCGAACGCCGTAAACAGAAACAAGCGCAGCACAAAGATCACTGGACGAAGGTTGAAGAGAGGTATTTGACGCGAGCATTCAAAGAAGCCCGGGAGGCGTCGAACTGCTACGCAGGATGGAAAAAAGAAGAGATGCCGGGCTTTCACGAAGTGCGCGCGCTGTCGCTGCACCTGTACAAAAAAGCCGGAAAGGATGGACAGAAAATCGCTGGTCATGCGAGCGAAGGCATGACCAAAAACTACCAGCGGGACCACGAGGACATCGTCTGGTCCGAGGCAATTCCAGACCTGAATATCAGCGAAATCACCGGGTAGTTTTGCGCCAGTTTTGTGCAGGTTTTGCGCAGGCACAAAAAAGCCGATCTATATGATCGGCCTAAATGCCTGATATTACTCAGTAAATATGGTCGGGACGGAGTGATTCGAACACTCGACCCCTAGCACCCCATGCTAGTGCGCTACCGGACTGCGCTACGCCCCGACTAGGCGTGAAACCCATCCCTCATCTCGAGGAACGCTGAAGAATATATCGCAAGCTTTTGAAAACTGGAAGTATTTAAAAGCGAGAATTTATTTCTTGAGTACCACCAGAACATCTTCGAGCTCGGCGATCATCTGGCGGATCATTTGCTTGTATTGGGTGGTGTCGTCTTTGGCTTCATCACCGGACAAACGCAGGCGCGCTCCGCCGATGGTGAACCCCTGATCGTAAAGGAGCGCGCGGATCTGCCGGATCATCAGCACGTCCTGGCGCTGATAATACCGGCGGTTTCCGCGGCGTTTGACAGGGTTGAGTTGAGGAAACTCCTGCTCCCAGTAGCGCAGCACGTGTGGTTTTACCGCACACAGCTCGCTGACTTCACCAATGGTGAAGTAGCGTTTGCCCGGGATGACGGGGAGCTCGTCGTTATGACTTGGTTCCAGCATAAGCCTCAACTCGGGCCTTCAACTTCTGCCCTGGACGAAAGGTGACCACACGGCGAGCCGTGATCGGGATTTCTTCCCCCGTTTTCGGATTGCGGCCAGGCCGCTGGCGTTTGTCCCGAAGGTCGAAATTGCCGAAACCGGACAATTTGACTTGTTCGTTGTCTTCGAGAGCGTGCCTGATTTCTTCAAAAAACAGTTCGACCAATTCCTTGGCCTCCCGTTTGTTCAGGCCCAGCTCTTCATACAGACGTTCCGCCATCTCAGCTTTCGTCAGAGCCCCCATACGTCACTTCCTTAACGTGGCGTTCAACCTTTGTTCGAGCGAGGTGAGGATGTTTTGCGTTGCGGTATTCACCTCATCGTCATTAAGAGTGCGCGATGGATGCTGCCAGGTCAAGCCGACTGCGAGGCTTTTTCTATCAGGATCAATGCCTTTACCCTGATACACGTCAAATAGCCTGAGGTCTGTCAGCCATTCGCCTGCATTTTCACGGATTACGTCCAGTACAGCCGTGGCTGCAACGTCTTTGTGCGCAATCAGTGCAAGGTCACGACGCACTTCAGGAAAGCGCGATAACTCGTGGAATTTTGGCATTTTGCCCGACGCCACTTCCGCCAGAACCAACTCGAAGACGAAGACCGGACGGTCGAGACCGAGGGTTTTCGACAATTCAGGGTGGATCGCGCCAATGAAGCCGACCAGACGACCGTCACGTTCGATGCGCGCGGTTTGACCCGGGTGCAGCGCCGGGTGCTTGCCTGGCACGAAAGTGAACGCATCCAGGGCGCCGGCAAAACCCAGCACCGCTTCCACGTCTGCCTTGACGTCGAAGAAGTCGACGGTATCGCGACCCTGCGCCCAGCCTTCCGGCAGGCGACTACCGCAAACAACACCCGCCAACATCGGCTCTTGCTTGAGACCTTCAAGCTGGCCAACGAAACGCAGGCCGCTTTCGAACAGACGCACGCGATCCTGCTGACGGTTCAGGTTGTGCTGAAGCGCCTTGACCAGACCCGGCCACAGCGACGAACGCATGGCAGCCATGTCATTGGAGATCGGATTGGCCAGCAGCAACGGCTCCACACCCGGATTAAACAGTTCGAACTGTTTCGGATCGATGAAGCTATAGGTAATTGCTTCCTGATATCCACGGGCAACCAGCAGGCGGCGCAGTTCAGGCAGGTCGCTACGGGCTTCTGCCTTGGCTTGCGGCGCCAGACGCGCTTGCGGATAACGAACCGGCAAACGGTTGTAGCCATACAGGCGTGCCAGTTCTTCGATCAGGTCGACTTCCAGGCTGATATCGAAGCGATGGCTTGGAACTTCTACACGCCACTGCCCTGCCCCATCGGCAGTAATGGTCAGGCCCAAGGCGTTGAGCAGACGCTCCACCTCGGCCGAATCCATTTCCATACCCAGCATCTGGGTAATACGCTGCGCACGCAGGGTGATCGGAGCAATTTTCGGCAGGTGCTGCTCGCTGACGGTCTCGATGATCGGACCCGCTTCACCACCGGTGATTTCCAGCAGCAAACCAGTCGCGCGCTCCATGGCTTCGCGGGCCAGCTGCCAGTCCACGCCACGCTCATAGCGATGGGATGCATCGGTGTGCAGGCCGTAGGAACGAGCCTTGCCTGCTACGGCGATCTGGTCGAAGAAGGCGCTTTCCAGGAACACATCACGTGTGGTCGCGGAAACACCGCTGTGCTCGCCACCCATGACGCCGGCAATTGCCAGTGCGCGGGAGTGGTCGGCAATCACCAGCGTATCGCTACGCAGGCTGACTTCCTGGCCGTCGAGCAGCACCAGCTTCTCGCCCTCTTCAGCCATGCGCACACGGATGCCACCGTTGATTTCGGCGAGATCGAAGGCGTGCAGCGGCTGACCCAGTTCCAGCATCACATAGTTGGTGATGTCGACGGCAGCGTCGATGCTGCGCACGTCGGCACGACGCAGACGCTCGACCATCCACAGCGGCGTTGCTTTGGACAGGTCGACGTTACGGATCACACGCCCCAGGTAACGCGGGCACGCGGCGGGCGCCAGCACTTCTACCGAGCGCACTTCGTCGTGGGCGGCAGGAACCGAAGCCACCACCGGACGGACCACCGCAGCGGCGTACAGGGCACCCACTTCACGGGCCAGACCGGCCAGGGACAGGCAGTCACCACGGTTCGGGGTCAGATCGACCTCGATACTGGCGTCTTCCAGGTCCAGGTAAACGCGGAAATCCTCGCCCACCGGCGCATCGGCCGGCAGCTCCATCAGGCCGTCATTGCCTTCACCAACCTGCAGCTCGGTTTGCGAGCACAGCATGCCGTTGGACTCGACGCCACGCAGCTTGGCTTTCTTGATCTTGAAGTCGCCTGGCAGCTCGGCGCCGATCATGGCGAAAGGAATCTTCAGGCCCGGGCGCACGTTTGGCGCACCGCAAACAACCTGGAAGGTTTCCGAACCGTTGCTGACCTGGCACACGCGCAGTTTGTCGGCGTCCGGGTGCTGCTCGGTGCTCAGCACCTCGCCAACGACCACGCCACTGAAAACACCGGCGGCCGGCGTAACGCTATCGACCTCAAGACCGGCCATCGACAGACGAGCAACCAGCTCGTCGCGACTTACCTGCGGGCTAACCCAGCCACGCAGCCATTGTTCACTGAATTTCATCCTGCTCTCCTAAGAATTCGTTACGACTAGCGAAATTGCGCGAGGAACCGCAAGTCGTTGTCGAAGAACAGACGCAAGTCGTTCACGCCGTAACGCAGCATGGCCAGACGCTCTACGCCCATGCCGAAGGCAAAGCCCGAGAACTCTTCCGGGTCGATCCCGGACATGCGCAGCACGTTCGGGTGAACCATGCCGCAACCCATCACTTCCAGCCAGCCGGTCTGCTTGCAGACGCGGCAGCCTTTACCGCTGCACATCACGCATTCCATGTCGACTTCAGCGGATGGCTCGGTGAACGGGAAGTACGAAGGACGGAAACGCACCGCCAGTTCCTTTTCGAAGAAAACCCGCAGGAACTCTTCGATGGTGCCTTTGAGGTCGGCGAAATTGATGTCGCGATCGATCAGCAGGCCTTCGACCTGGTGGAACATCGGCGAGTGGGTGATATCGGAGTCGCTGCGGTATACACGGCCTGGGCAGACGATGCGGATCGGCGGCTGTTTCGACTCCATGGTGCGGACCTGTACCGGCGAGGTATGGGTGCGCAACAACATGTTCGCATTGAAATAGAAGGTGTCATGCATCGACCGGGCCGGGTGGTGGCCGGGGATGTTGAGCGCTTCGAAGTTGTGATAGTCGTCTTCGACCTCAGGGCCTTCGGCGATGCCGTAGCCAATACGGGTGAAGAACTGTTCGACGCGTTCCAGAGTACGGGTAACCGGATGCAGACCACCGGAGGTCTGACCACGGCCAGGCAGGGTCACGTCAATGGACTCGGCGGAGAGTTTGGCAGCCAGATCGGCTTCTTCAAACAATGCCTTGCGCGCATTAAGGACCTCTGTGACACGCTCCTTGGCAACGTTGATCAGCGCACCGACCTGCGGACGCTCTTCTGCCGGCAAATTCCCCAGGGTCTTCATCACCTGAGTCAATTCACCCTTCTTGCCAAGGTAGTGAACCCGGATTTGCTCCAGGGCATTGATATCTTCAGCGCTTTGCACAGCCTCTAGAGCTTGAGAGACGAGCGCATCCAGGTTTTCCATGTACAGACTCCAGATACAAAATAGGGGAAGAGCTTGAAGGCTCTTCCCCTATTTATGACGTTTAACACCTGACCCCACAGATGCGAGGCCGGGTGACTGTCGGGGGTACTTAAGCCAAGGTGGCTTTAGCTTTCTCGACAATCGCAGCAAACGCCGCTTTTTCGTTCACTGCCAGATCAGCCAGAACCTTACGGTCGATCTCGATGGACGCTTTTTTCAGGCCGGCGATGAAACGGCTGTAGGACAGACCGTTGATACGAGCACCAGCGTTGATACGAGCGATCCACAGAGCGCGGAACTGACGTTTTTTCTGACGACGGTCACGGTAGGCGTATTGGCCTGCCTTGATTACCGCTTGCTTGGCAACACGGAATACGCGGGAGCGTGCGCCGTAGTAGCCTTTAGCAAGTTTCAGAATTTTTTTGTGACGCTTACGGGCAATGACGCCACGCTTTACACGAGCCATGAGTTACTTCCTCTATTCTTGACTAAAATTAACGAAGGCGCAGCATGCGCTCGACTTTTGCCACGTCAGACGGATGCAGCAAGCTGCTACCGCGCAGTTGACGCTTACGCTTGGTCGACATTTTGGTCAGGATGTGGCTCTTGAAAGCGTGCTTGTGCTTGATACCGTTAGCAGTTTTCAGAAACCGCTTAGCAGCACCACTTTTGGTCTTCATTTTTGGCATGTTCGGATACTCCGCATTCAGTTGATAAACATAATCAGAAGGCCTGCCGTGCCCTGTTGATTACTTCTTCTTTTTCGGGGCGATGACCATGATCAGCTGGCGTCCTTCCATCTTAGGATGCTGTTCGACCGAACCGTACTCGAGCAAGTCACCTTCAACTCGCTTGAGGAGTTCCATCCCCAGCTCCTGGTGGGCCATCTCACGGCCGCGGAATCGCAAGGATACCTTGGCCCTGTCCCCGTCACTCAGGAAACGTACCAGGTTGCGCAGTTTTACCTGGTAATCCCCTTCCTCCGTCCCTGGACGAAACTTGATTTCTTTAACCTGAATCTGCTTCTGGTTTTTCTTGGCCGCAGCAATCTGCTTCTTCTTTTCGAAGATCGATTTGCCGTAGTCCATCAGTTTGCAAACAGGTGGTACTGCATCGGCGGAAATCTCCACCAGATCCAGCTTGGCCTCTTCAGCCTTAAGAAGCGCGTCTTCAATTGACACAATCCCGAGCTGTTCACCTTCAGCCCCAATTAACCGAACCTCGCGTGCCGAGATATTCTCGTTGATCGGGGCTTTCGGTGCAGTTCGTTTATCTTGTCTCATTTCACGCTTAATAATAATTACTCCGAATCTTGGCGACCACGCCGGGAAACCGCTTGCGCGAGGAACTCAGCGAACTGGGCGACGGGCATCGAGCCCAGGTCAGCACCTTCACGAGTACGCACAGCGACAGTCTGCATCTCGACTTCCCGATCTCCGATAACCAAGAGATAAGGAACCTTGAGCAAAGTATGCTCGCGGATTTTAAAGCCGATTTTTTCATTTCTCAAGTCAGACTTGGCACGAAATCCGCTTTCGTTGAGGGTTTTTTCAACCTCGGCGGCGAAATCAGCCTGTTTGTCAGTGATATTCATCACCACTGCCTGGGTCGGAGCAAGCCACGCCGGGAATGCACCCTCGTAGTGCTCGATCAGGATTCCGACGAAACGCTCGAAGGACCCCAGGATCGCCCGGTGCAACATCACCGGGTGCTTGCGACTGTTGTCTTCGGAGACGAATTCGGCTCCCAGACGGACCGGCAGGTTAAAATCGAGCTGCAGGGTACCACACTGCCAGACGCGACCGAGACAATCTTTCAACGAGAATTCGATCTTCGGACCGTAGAACGCACCCTCGCCCGGCTGCAGATCGTACGGCAGGCCCGCGCTATCAAGGGCTGCGGCCAGCGCAGCTTCGGCGCGATCCCACAGCTCGTCGGAACCGACGCGTTTTTCCGGACGAGTGGACAGCTTCATCTCGACGTCTTTGAAGCCGAAATCGGCGTAAACGTCCATGGTCAGCTTGATGAACGCAGCGGACTCGGCCTGCATCTGCTCTTCGGTGCAGAAGATGTGGGCGTCGTCCTGAGTGAACGCGCGCACGCGCATGATGCCGTGCAAGGCACCCGATGGCTCGTTACGGTGGCACGCACCAAACTCTGCCAGGCGCATTGGCAGTTCGCGGTAGCTTTTCAGGCCCTGGTTGAACACCTGCACGTGGCAAGGGCAGTTCATTGGCTTGATCGCGTAGTCGCGGTTTTCCGACTGGGTGGTGAACATGTTGTCGGCGTAGTTGGCCCAGTGCCCGGATTTCTCCCACAGGCTGCGGTCAACGACTTGCGGCGTCTTGATTTCCAGGTAGCCATTGTCGCGCTGAACCTTGCGCATGTACTGCTCGAGCACCTGGTACAAAGTCCAGCCGTTCGGATGCCAGAACACCATGCCCGGCGACTCTTCCTGGGTGTGGAACAGGCCCAGGCGCTTGCCGATCTTGCGGTGGTCGCGCTTTTCGGCTTCTTCAATGCGCTGGATGTAAGCCGCCAGTTGCTTCTTGTCCGCCCATGCGGTGCCGTAGACGCGCTGCAATTGCTCGTTCTTGGCATCGCCGCGCCAGTAGGCACCGGACAGTTTGGTCAGCTTGAAGGATTTCAGGAAGCGGGTGTTCGGCACGTGCGGACCGCGGCACATGTCGACGTATTCTTCGTGATAGTACAGGCCCATGGCCTGCTCGTTCGGCATGTCTTCGACCAGGCGCAACTTGTAGTCTTCGCCACGGGCCTTGAACACTTCGATCACTTCGGCGCGCGGAGTGACTTTCTTGATCACGTCGTAATCTTTCTCGATCAGCTGCTGCATGCGCTGTTCGATGGCCGCCAGGTCGTCCGGAGTGAAAGGACGCTCGAAGGCGATGTCGTAATAGAAACCTTCATCGATGACCGGACCGATGACCATTTTGGCGGTCGGGTACAACTGCTTGACCGCGTGGCCAACCAGGTGGGCGCAAGAGTGGCGAATGATCTCCAGCCCCTCTTCATCCTTTGGCGTGATGATTTGCAGCGACGCGTCGCTGTCGATGATGTCGCTGGCGTCGACCAGCTTGCCATCGACCTTGCCGGCAACGGTGGCCTTGGCCAGGCCTGCACCGATGGATGCGGCGACCTCGGCTACGGAAACCGGATGATCGAATGAACGTTGACTGCCGTCGGGAAGAGTAATAGTTGGCATGGCGCCTCCTCTCCTAGTGGTGACCCCTACCAAAGGTCACGTGGGTTGGGATGAGCCAGTACAAGATCCGGTCCAGGCCATTCAATGACGAACGCCTGCCTTACAGCGGCAGGAGCCTTGCGGCCAACCGGAAAACCGAACCAGAGTGACTGGGATTCAAATCAGGGTTAATCGTGCATCTGCCGCCACCGGGACTGAAGGTCCGTCGGAGCCTGCAAACGCCCGAGCCACGCATGCTAGCACAGATGAACGGTTGCCACGGTGCGCAGGTTTTGCAGCAGGGTAAATTGGCTGTTTTTATGCCAGAGTGCTGAACTTGAAGCGCACTATCGCCCTCAGATAACAAGATATCTGACCCACAAGGAGTATCTCAGCATGCGTCTGAATCGTTTATTCGCCGTAGTCGCCCCCGTCATTCTCCTCCTGCCACTGGCCGCCCATGCAGAATGGCCAAAAGGCGAACGAGAGAAATACATGGCTCAGTGCGTTCCTGCCGCTGCCGAGAAGATTGGTACGCCGGCCGCAAAATCCCACTGCGCCTGCGGTGCCGATGCCATCAAATCGTACCCTGCCGCCGACATTCAGGCCCTGATGAACAACACGGCCAGCGACACATTGAAGCAGCAGGCACTGAGCAAAATTGCAGCCTGCAAGGCCACCAAAACAGAGCAAAAATAAGCCCGCCCCCACGCTTTCAGCCCCTGAAATACTGTTAAAAAGCCGCTGAAACAGGACCTTTCGTACAATTTATTCAGGTTTTTCAGCTTTTTTTATTGCCTTAACTTTCGGCCGAAAGCCTTATAGAACGGGGCTTTCAGCCGCTAAAGGACACAAAGAAAAAACGTCTGATTGGCAAACAGTGCGTCCGGGGGGCTCCCAAACCGAACATTTCGACTATGATACTCGGGTGTGCCCAGTTGGCCTGAGCAGCACAGTACTACTGAAAATATATGTTTCTTGGAGATACACCATGTCTAATCGCCAAACCGGCACCGTTAAATGGTTCAACGATGAAAAAGGCTTCGGCTTCATCACTCCTCAAGGTGGCGGTGACGACCTGTTCGTACACTTCAAAGCTATCGAAAGCGACGGTTTCAAAAGCCTGAAAGAAGGCCAGACTGTTTCCTTCGTGGCTGAGAAAGGCCAAAAGGGTATGCAAGCTGCTCAAGTTCGCCCAGAGTAATTTCCAGGCGCACTAAAAAAACCCCGTCCATGTGACGGGGTTTTTTATGGGTGAAACAAAAGTCGAACGATCAGCCGCAGTTGACGCGGGTCACTACCCGGCTGGCATCGGTGTTCAGGTTCAGGCGATCGGAACGGTACTCCAGCGTCACCATATCGGTTGGCAGCAGGAACCGTGCACTTTGCGCCCCGGCACGGGTACGCGCCTGCTCGAGCAGCTGCGGCGATGCCTGTTTGCCGATGGTGAACTCGGCAGCCTTTGCCTCACAGCGACTGTGACCCGTGTCAGTCGTCGCAACATCCGTTGTTGCCGACTCCGTAGAGGGAGTGCTGCAACCGGCCAGCGTGGCAACGGCCAACAAAGTACCCAATGACGCGAGCTTCCAAGGCATGAAGCCTCCTTATTCAATGATTAAGCTGAGATCGTGCGACAACCAGACTGGCGTTTGGTTTCACAGGGAGCACTGGCACCCTGCCCATGATCCGGACGAGCCGCGATTCTGCCTGAGCGTCGCCCTGCCCTTAATCACTGAATCGTGACTGAATATGAACGACGCTCAATAGACGTCGATGTAGTCGTAAGGAGGATTGGGCCAGTTCTCTTTCAAGGCATTGAAGATTTGCATGACCCAGACTTCATCGCTGGCCGCGACCCGCCCGACATAACCGGAGCCCTTGGCCCAGGTTTCGAGCCGGAACAACAACCCGTCGATATCGGTACCGCCCACGACACCCGAGGAGATGTAGGCAATGCCTCCCTTGGTGACCCGCAACTGGGTGTGCTCATCGTCACTGGCGCCGGCCAGCAACTGACGCACCGCCTCGAGGGTCAGGCCATCCGGGGAGTTCAAATCGATCTGCACAGCGCGTTCCTTGAATATTCGTCAGAGACCAAGTGTCGCACAGCCCTCCTTTCATGCCTAAGTCGACGTGTCAAAAGCCCCGCAAAATGGTTAACTCGGCACTCAGACTTCCCCGACCTCCCGAGTGCCATCATGACCACCGTAAGCATCGACGCTGCCATCAAGGCCAAGTGGCAAGACGGCCACAGCTCCTACAGCCCAAGCAGCACGGAAGAGCTCGCCATTATCGGTATCGACCTTCTGGTCAGGGACCTTGGAACCGAAGCCGCCCAATCGTTCATCGAGCAGATTTTCGAGAAACATCTATCGGACCAAAAGACCGAAGCGGTTAGTACGAGGGAGTAAAACCCGCAGGCAAGCACCTGCGGGAGATGAAGCTTACTTCAGGCGGGCCAGGCGCTCGGTCAGCAGATCGAAGAAGCCCTGGGCGTCGCCGCTTTCTACCCAGAAGGCGTTCTTTGGCGCTTTCAAGCCGTCATACCAGTCGACGATGGTTTGTCCAAAGGTCGGTCCTTCGCGGCTGTCGACCACCACGTTGACCGAACGACCGCTGAACAATTGCGGCTTGAGCAGATAAGCGACAACCGTGGCGTCATGCACCGGGCCGCCCGGAAGGCCGTAGTGTTCCATGTCGCCCTTGATGTACTCATTGAGAATACTGCCCACCAGACGACTGGCGTTGTTGTTCAGCGCGGCAATCTGGTTCAGGCGCGCTTCGCTGGTAAGGATCTTGTGGGTCACATCCAGCGGCAGGTAGGTCAGCTTCACGCCACTGTTGAGCACCACTTCGGCCGCTTGCGGATCGGCGAACAGGTTGAACTCGGCCACCGGCGTGATGTTGCCGCCGTTGAAGTGCGCACCACCCATGACCACCACTTCCTTGATGCCCTGAACGATACCCGGCTCCTGGATCAACGCCAGGGCCAGGTTGGTCTGCGGGCCAAGCATGGCGATGGTAATGCTGTGGGGCTCGGCAGATTTCAGGGTATCGATCAGATAGGTGATGGCGCTGCCCTTGGCCAGCCCCTTCCTGGGCTCATGCACGTCAATGCCCGACAACCCTTCCTTGCCATGAATGTCCTCGGCGTAGATGGGTGTGCGCATCAGGGGTCTGGGCGCCCCCGCATAGACCGGCACCTCTTCGCGCCCCGCCCACTCCCGGGCCAGCCGCGCATTGCGTGAGGTCTTGTCCAGGCGAACGTTGCCGGCAACGGTGGTCAATGCCCGGACATTCAGTTCGTCCGGCGACGCCAGGGCGAACAACAGGGCAACGACGTCGTCAGCCCCCGGATCGGTGTCGATGATCAGGTCGATCTTTGGTGCCGCCTGGGCGTTGGTTGCGGTCGTCAGGGTCAAAAGCAGCAGGCTCCGGAGCAGTGGGTGCAGTTACTGAGCATAGCGATGCGGGGCGCACGCCTTGTGCCAGGGACATCAAAACGCGGACAGCCAGTCAAAACGTAACTCCGGCGACCAGCACAATGTTGCAGTACGGCTGGCATTCGCCTGTACGGACAATCGCCTTGGCTTGTCGGCTCAGGACCTTGAATTGTTCATGGGTGAGCAACTCACGCCGACCCAACGCGCCTTCGCCATCCAGCGTTTCCAGCGTGACCAGGGCCGACGGCTTTTTATCGAAGATTTCCTGAGCCAGCACATGGCTTTCGACCTGCATCTCACTGAGCACGATCTTCAAGGTGCTGACAAAGTCCGGAATGCCATGGGTCAGGGCCAGGTCGATCAATTCAACGCCCGGAGGAACCGGCAGCCCCGCATCCCCGATGACGACCCTGTCGCCATGTCCCAATGAAGCGATCAGTCGCGACAGCGCAATGTTGAGCAGAGGTGTCTTTTTCATGGGGTTTTAAACGCCTGTACATCGCTCAAGGCGGGAATTGAAGGCTGCGCGCCGGCACGGGTGACCGACAGCGCCGCGGCCACCTGTCCGAAGCGGATCGCCTGCGCCTCATCGTTACCCGCCGCCAGTGCCGCAGCGAAACCGCCGACGAACGTATCGCCGGCCGCCGTGGTATCGACAGCCTTCACCACGGGCGCGGGGAAATGTTCGAAGCGTTGGCCATCGGCAAACAGCGAACCTTGCGCACCGAGAGTGATGATCACCTTGCCGGCGCCCAGGGCAATCAGGCGCGTTGCCGCGGCTTGTGCGGTGTCCAGGGAGTCCACTGACAGTCCGCTCAGGGCCGACGCTTCGCTTTCGTTGGGAATCAGGTAATCGATGGACGCGTACCAGTCCGATGGCAGCGGACGGCTGGCCGGAGCCGGGTTGAGGATGACTGTCTTGCCCAGCTCGCGGCCGCGCTTGAGCGCATGGCCAACAGACGCATCGGGCACTTCCAGCTGACAGATGAGCACGTCCGCCGCACGTATCACCGAATCAAAACGGTCAATGGTTTCTGCGGTCAATGCACCGTTGGCACCGGGGACGATCACGATGGAGTTCTGACTGCTGTCGTCGACCACAATCAACGCCACGCCGCTGGAACCGTCAACGGTGCTCACCGCCCGGCAATCGATCTGCTCGGCCAACAGCGCCCCGCGCAGTGCCTCACCATAAGCGTCATTGCCCACGCAGCCGATCATCGACACCTGGGCTCCCAGCCGCGCCGCAGCCACGGCCTGATTGGCACCCTTGCCACCGGAGACGGTGGTAAACGATTGACCAATCAGCGTTTCACCGCCCTTGGGCAAGCGCGGGGCCCGGGTCACCAGGTCCATGTTCAAACTGCCAATTACCACTACTTTTGCTGACATACATTGCTACTCATCGATTCTGTTTCGGCGGCGCTTTTGATTCAGCGGCTTTCTGTTTTCAACGGCTTTTTGTTTCAACGGAATTGGGCAAACACGCCGGCCAGCGGCGCCGTCGATTCACGCATGACGATACTCGGCGTCACGATCCGCTGATCGGTCGCCAGACCCGGCGTGGCGATTCGGCGCAAAAGCACTTCGGCAGCCATTTCGCCGAGCTGCAGGATCGATTGCCCGACCGTGGTCAGCGACGGGTAGACATACCGACTCATCTGGATATCGTCGAAGCCGATCACCGACAACTCGCTCGGTACGCGAATATTGCGCTCGGCGGCGGCCCTCAGCACACCGATGCCGATCATGTCGTTGGCCGCAAAAACGGCGGTAGGCGGATTGCTTTCCAGCAGAATCGTGGCAGCGCTGTAACCGCCGGTGCTGGTGAAATCACTTTCCAGCATGCGCCCGGGAGAGACTTCGACACCCGCCTCCTTCAAGGCCCTGCGATAACCCGCCAGACGCATCTGCGCCACACTGGTGCTTTGCGGCCCGCTGATCGTGGCGATATCCCGGTGCCCCAACTCCAACAGGTGCCGGGTCGCCAGATACGCGCCGTATTCATGGTCGATGCGCACCAGGTCCGCATCGACACCGTCCAGTCCGCGGTCGACGATCACCATGGGCGTGCGGACGCCTTTCAGGCCTTGTGCCAGGCCACTGTCGCCGCCGGCCGAGGCGACGATCAGGCCGTCGATGCGTTTTTCCAGCAGCACACGCAGGTAGCTGCGCTGCTTGTCCGGATTGTCGTCGGAGTTGCACAGGATGACGCAGTAACCGTTTCGCTCGCAGTAATCCTCGATACCCCGGGCCAGTTCGGCGAAATACGGGTTGAGGCTGTTCGGAACCAACAGGCCGATGGTGGCCGTGGTCTTGGCCTTGAGTGAGCGGGCCACGGCGCTGGGAACGTAGTCGAGGGTCTGGATCGCCGCCTCGACCTTGATCCGCACCTCTTCACTGACCGGCCGGGTCTTGTTCACCACATGGGAAACCGTGGTGTAGGAAATGCCGGCAAGGGCTGCCACATCTTTGATAGTCGCCATGACTCAGGTCCGCCGGCTTGCGCGTTGACTGCGATAAGTATCCAGCACCACCGCCACCACGATCACCGCACCGGTAATGATGCGCTTGGTCGGTTCGGTTGCCCCGATCTGCGCCAGCCCCGCGGCCAGCACGGAAATAATCAGGACGCCAAAAAACGTGCTGATCACCGAGCCGCGCCCACCCATCAGGCTGGTCCCGCCGATAACGACGGCCGCGATCACCTGCAATTCAAGACCGGAGCCAGCATTCGGGTCGGCGGCTTCCAGGCGAGAAATCTGGAACAACGCAGCAATACCGGCCAGCAACCCCATCAGGCTGAAGACCAGGACCTTGTAAGGCTTCGGGTTGATCCCCGCCAGCCGCACGGCCTCTTCGTTGGTGCCGATACCGATCAGGTAGCGACCGAAGACCGTGCGGGTCAACACGGCCTGGGCGACGAAAATGATCAGCAACGCAATGATGAACGACGGCGAAATGCCGAAGGCAATCGGATTGGACAACCAGGCGAACGCGTCGCCGATGTAGGCCGTACGCGAACCGGTCATCTGGTACGCCACACCGCGAGCCATTTCCAGCACGCCCAGGGACACGATGAATGATGGTATCCGCCACGCCACAGTGATCGAGCCGGTGATGGTACCGGCAAGCGCCGCGACGGCCATGCCCAGCAACGCCGCCGGCAGCACGCCCCAGCCCCACCCAAGAATCGCCACGCTCACGGTCGAGGCCGCCAGCGCCAGCACCGAGCCTACCGACAGGTCGATGCCACCGATGATCAACACAAAGGTCATGCCGACCGCCAGCACCATCAGGTCCGGAATCTGGTTGGCCAGGGTGCTGAAAGTATCGTACGACAGGAAGTGACTGCTCAGCACCGAGAACAGCACGATCATCGCCAACAAAGCACCCGCCAGCCCCAGATAGGTGCCCAGGCCGTAGAAGTTGCCACTGCGTTTGCCGGCATAAGAAGCGGTATTCATGGAAGATCCCTAGGCGCGGCTTCAACGAGCTGCGCATCACGTTTTTGGTAGCCGGCGAAAGCAGCGGCGAGCAACTCATCCTGGGTCCAGCTGTCGCGATCGAAGGTATCGATCAGGCTTCCTGCCGACAGCACGCCGATCCGGTCGCAGATCAGCATCAGCTCGCGCAAGTCGCTGGAGACCACCACCAGCGCCTTGCCCTGGCGGGTCAATTCACCGAGAAGGTTGTAGATATCGAACTTGGCGCCGACGTCAATGCCGCGGGTCGGCTCGTCGAACAGCAACACCGAGCAATCGCGCTCCAGCCAACGGCCGATGACGACTTTCTGCTGATTGCCGCCGGACAGCTCGGACACCAGCTGTGCCGGACCGGAGCTGCGGATGCGCATGGCGTCTATCTGACGCTGGGCCAGGGCGCGTTCCTTATCGTTGTCGACAAAGCCCGCGCCGGAGATGCCGGGCATGTTGCCCAAGGCGATATTGGCGCCGATCGACTGCGTCAACAAAAGGCCTTCGCCCTTGCGATCTTCAGTGATCAACGCGATGCCATGCCCGACCGCATCCACTGGCGAACGCACATTGATGACCCGCGCCGGCGCCCCCAGGGCAATCGTGCCGCTGTCGGCGATATCCGCACCGAAGATCAGACGCAGCAATTCAGTGCGCCCCGCGCCGATCAAACCGGATATCCCGAAAATCTCTCCGGCACGGACTTCGAACGACACGTCGCGAACCTTGTCGGACCGGCTCAGGCCCTTGACCGTCAACACCGGAGCGCCGATCTTGCGCGCCCCCATATCGATATGTTCGCCGAGTTCGCGGCCGACCATCAGCGTGACCAATTGCTCGCTGTTGTAGTTGGCCATCGGCTCAACACAGACCAGGTTGCCGTCGCGCAGCACGGCAATGCGTTGCCCGACCCGCGCCAACTCTTCGAGGCGATGGGAGATGTAGATAATCGATACGCCGCGAGCCTGCAGGCGGGTGATCTGCTCGAACAGCATTTCGACTTCGCGGGCAGTGAGCATCGCGGTCGGCTCGTCGAGAATCAGCACATGACAATCGCCAATCAGGTTGCGGGCGATCTCCACCATTTGCTGGTGGCCGATGCCCAGCTCGCCGACCAGGGTGTCCGGGTCGATGGCGTCTAGCCCGACATGAGCCATGGCCTCGATGGCGGCCTTGCGCAACTGCTTGCGACTGATCCAGCCGCCTTTGCTGGGCAAGTTGTCGAGAAACAGGTTTTCCGCCACCGACAGGGTCGGCAGCAGATTGAGTTCCTGCATGACCATGCGGATACCCAGCGCTTCAGCCTGAGCCCGACTACCCGGACGGTAGTCCTGCCCCTGATACTGCATCTGGCCGGTGGTCGGCGTGACCAACCCGCCAATAATCTTCGAAAGCGTGCTTTTGCCCGCACCGTTCTCACCGGTCAGCGCCAGCACTTCCCCGCGCATGAGCGTCAGGTCGATGCCGGCCAGGACCGGTTGGGCGTAAGTCTTGCCGATACCACTGACCGAAAGGACAGCGTTCGGAGCGCAAACTGACATAAAAACTCTCCATGCGCCCGTCCGGCTGGACGAGCGCCGTTACGTCGCCAGAAGGCTACTTGGTGACCAGTTCTACCGGCGTTTCGATCACGCCATTGGCGCCGCCGTCGACCTTCTCGCCCTTGAGAATCTTCAATGCAGTCTCGATGCCGAACACCGCCTGTTTAGCCGCGAACTGGTCCGCAGTGGCCAGCACGCGACCATCCTTGAGCATAGGCTGGATGGCATTGATGTTGTCGTAGCCCACCACCTGCACCTTGCCGGCCTTGCCCGCGGCGCGCACCGCAGACACCGCACCGACCGCCATGCTGTCGTTGCCGGCCAACAGGGCCTTGGTTTGCGGGTATTCGCTGAGAATCGACGCGGCTACCTTGTTGCCCTTGTCGATCTCCCAGTCTCCGGATTGCAGGGACACGACCTTGATCTGCGCCGCCTCCATCGCATCCTTGAAACCTGCGGTCCGCTGCTGGGCATTGGTGGTGGTGGACACACCTTCGATGATGCCGACTTCGTCACCGGCTTTCAGCTGTTTGGCCAGGTAATCCCCCACCAGCCGTGCGCCCTTGCGATTGTCCGGGCCTACGAACGGAACATTGATGTTTTTGCTTTTGACGACGGCGGGGTCCAGCTGGTTGTCGATGTTGATCACGGTGATACCGGCATCGATGGCTTTCTTGATCACCGGGACCATGGCCTTGGAGTCTGCCGGCGCAATCACCAGTGCATTGACCTTGGCCAGGATCATCTGCTCGACGATACGCGTCTGGCCTGCGGTGTCGGTTTCATCCTTGATGCCGTTGGAGATGAGGTCGAATTCGCCGGAGTGATCTTTCTGGTAGGCCTTGGCGCCGTCCTCCATTGTCAGGAAGAACTCGTTGGCCAGGGATTTCATGACCAGAGCGACTTTCGGTTTTTCAGTGGTTTCAGCAAAAGCCGAAGAGACAGGCAATGCAGCGGATGCAGCAGCCAACATAGCGACAGCGAGAAGACGTCCAGCGAATGGCAGCTTCATGGGTTCACTCCGATCTTATGATTATTGTGAGCAACGCTTGCGCTGGCGTAAGCTTCACGGCCCGCTGCGATGAAAAGCCATCATTGGAGCCGCGCAAACGTTTGCGTGAACCAAACTATGCGAACCCTGCCGGTATTTGTCAACGACCTGAAAAGCGCTTTCAGCTATGTTTGGCGAAAAACGGCATTCAGCTATGCCGTGGTATTGACCACCGATCCCGTGCCAGAACCCTTGGCCATTTCCTTGATCAGGCTCGCACTCACTTGCAGGATGGCGCCGTTGGTGTCGGCAACTTGCCCCTGTATGGCTGCTACTGCTGTGGTCTTGGCTTCCGGGGTTGGATAGGACGCTGCCTGGGCTTGTGCCAGTTGCTGCTGTTGCTCGCGCAATTGCTGCTGCAATTCCTTCAGACGCTTGAGCAAGACCTTCACCGCAACGCTGGCGTTATCGCTGGCTTCCGATTCGGCCTTTACGCCGGCACCCTCCCCCAGACCTACCGGGCCCGTCTTGACCTGGTTGCCATCGCTTTCCTTTGCACCCGGCGCTCGAGCAGCCGAATCAGCGGCTGCGTCGCTCAAGGCACGAAGGGTAGTGGCCGATTTACCAGCGATGGTGATGCCGGCGGCATTGGGAATGCCAACAGATAACGACATGTGAACTCCTGAAGAAAAAGATCCCTTGAAGGAGCATCGACCGGCTCGGGCGTTTCTTTAGTCATGACGGATGATTTGACCCGTTTAAATCCTAAACAAGACCACGATTCGTTTCGGAGAGCCGAACGCGAAAGTTAAGAATGTTCGGCATTCCGGACGTCCAGCCCCGAAACCGCTCTGGACACAAACAGCAATACTGTTACAAATCATTAACTTAGGTGTGTTTTTCGATTCAGCGTATTACTGGTACAGATCCTGCTCTTCCCCTCGCACCCCCGGCGTTCAGATTCGCCTGGGGCACATCTAGATGAACCTGCATCAGCACCGTCTCACAACTAGAAGAGAAAAATAATGACATCTGCACTCAAGACCTTTGTTCCGGGCGCCTTGGCCCTCCTGCTGCTTCTGCCCACTGCCCTTCAGGCCAAAGAAGCCGAAAACCAACAGAAACTGGCCAACGTGGTGATCCTGGCCACCGGCGGCACCATTGCCGGCGCTGGCGCCAGCGCCGCCAACAGCGCAACCTATCAAGCGGCGAAAGTCGGCATTGAACAGTTGATCGCCGGCGTTCCTGAGCTGAGCCAATTGGCTAACGTTCGCGGCGAACAGGTCATGCAAATCGCCTCCGAAAGCATCACCAACGAAAACCTGCTGCAACTGGGTCGCCGCGTAGCCGAGCTGGCCGACAGCAAAGACGTCGATGGCATCGTGATCACCCACGGCACCGACACCCTGGAAGAAACGGCGTACTTCCTCAACCTGGTGGAAAAAACCGAGAAGCCGATCATCGTCGTGGGCTCCATGCGCCCAGGCACCGCGATGTCCGCCGATGGCATGCTGAACCTGTATAACGCGGTGGCCGTGGCCAGCAGCAAAGACGCGCGAGGCAAAGGTGTACTGGTGACCATGAACGATGAAATCCAGTCGGGTCGCGACGTCAGCAAAATGATCAATATCAAAACCGAAGCGTTTAAAAGTGCCTGGGGTCCGCTGGGCATGGTGGTAGAAGGCAAATCCTACTGGTACCGCCTGCCGGCCAAGCGTCACACCATGGATTCCGAATTCGACATCAAGACCATCAAGAGCCTGCCTGACGTCGAGATCGCCTATTCCTATGGCAACGTCAGCGACACCGCCTACAAGGCCCTGGCTCAGTCCGGCGCCAAAGCCATCATCCACGCCGGCACCGGCAATGGCTCGGTATCGTCGCGAGTGGTGCCCGCCCTGCAAGCCCTGCGCAAGGATGGCGTGCAGATCATTCGTTCCTCCCATGTCAACGCCGGCGGTTTTGTACTGCGCAACGCCGAACAGCCTGACGATAAATACGACTGGGTCGTGGCCAACGACCTGAACCCGCAGAAGGCCCGGGTCCTGGCGATGGTCGCGTTGACCAAAACCAATGACAGCAAAGAGCTGCAACGGATGTTCTGGGAATACTGATTCGCCCTCGCCCTCGCCCTCGCCCGACCGGATCCGGTCGGGCACCCCGTGCGCCATTCGCCAGCCTTGGCGAGTGGCTGCCGCGGATCTTACAAAAAAAATCCCTTCGCCTTACGCCAAACGGAACAAATCGCTGTCAGAGGATTTTCTTGGTTTTTAAGCAGTTGCGAAATGGCCTACAGTTAAATACTGTATGCACGTACAGCTTAATAAGGATAATTCCGTGGACACCACCTCAGCCTCTCCCGACACCTATGTACGCATGGGCCTGCGCGTTCAGAAAATCATCAACTCCCCCACCGCACAAAAAGCCAGGGCAGCGTTGATCTTCCGCCTTCCCGACGAGCCGGTGGATGAATGGGAACGCTTACTGGAAGAAATAGACGAAAACGACAACGTCACCCTCGCCTATCGCGACGATGGCGGTGTGCAGATTTTCTGGGTTGTGCCGAAGGAAGATTGAGTCGATGAGTGTTCGCTGGTTTGCTTTGTTGTTTCTGTTTTTTGTCATGGGGGCGCAAGCCGACGCGCCGCGCACTTTTACCGAAGCGAAAAAGGTCGCCTGGAAACTCTACGCGCCCCAGTCCACCGAGTTTTACTGTGGCTGCAAGTACACCGGCAACCGGGTGAACCTTGCAGCCTGCGGTTATGTGCCACGTAAAAATGCCAAGCGCGCATCCCGCATCGAGTGGGAGCATATAGTTCCGGCCTGGCAAATCGGCCATCAACGCCAGTGCTGGCAAGAGGGCGGTCGCAAGAACTGCACCCGCTACGACCCGGTTTACCAGAAGGCCGAGGCTGATTTGCACAACCTGGTGCCCAGCATTGGCGAGGTCAATGGCGATCGCAGCAACTTCAGCTTTGGCTGGCTGCCCGAGCAGTCGGGGCAATATGGTTCCTGCCTGACCCAGGTCGACTTCAAGGCCAAGAAAGTCATGCCCCGCCCTTCCATTCGCGGCATGATCGCCCGGACCTACTTCTACATGAGCAAGCAGTATGGCTTGCGCCTGTCGAAACAGGATCGACAACTGTACGAAGCCTGGGACAAGACCTATCCGGTACAGGCCTGGGAACGCCAACGCAATCAGAGCGTGGGGTGTGTCATGGGGCGCGGAAACGAGTTCGTCGGCCCGGTAGACATGAAGGCCTGCGGCTGAATCCAGGACGGGACACTGAAACAAAAAAGGCCCCGGTGCTAAACGCCCGAGGCCTTTTTTGTTTCTTCAACGTCTGCGCTACGTTATTGAGCGGCTGGACGCTCAAGCACCAGCAATTCGATGTTCTGTTTCTTCGCGCGAGTGAGTGCCGCGCGAACTTCATCCTGTTTGGCTTCGGCTTCGGCTTTCGAATTGAATGGCCCCACCAGGATTCGGGTATTGCCATTCTCCTTGACGACACTGGACATGAAACTGTGCTCGATCAGCCAGCCACTCAGATCACTGACCGCCTGAGGGGTTTCACCTCGCACTTCAAGATCCCATTGCGGACCGGACACTGGCGCGGGTACGGCAGCCATGGCCGGCTTGGGCTTCGGCGCATCCACACGGCTGCCCTCGCCACATCCCGCCAGTGCCAATATCGCGATGATCAAAACCATTTTGCGCACGACGCTTCCCTCCAAATGCATAAAGCGGCGATTTTAACACCCATGAATACTTCACGAGTGCCGTAAAATGGGCTCAAAACAACGAGATTGATGATTGCGGCCTCTGTATAGTTACGCCTTGGGAATTAATGCCACATCTGCGCGTCAGAAAGAGGCACCCAAACCACGAGACTTCGCACTAATCTATACATACCACCGACCTCTGCACTGTCCGAATCAGGTGCCCCACAAAGCAATCAAGGAGAAGACCATGCTGATACTCACCCGCAAAGTCGGTGAAAGCATAAACATTGGTGATGACATTACGATCACCATCCTGGGCGTAAGCGGCCAGCAAGTCAGGATCGGCATCAACGCCCCGAAGGACGTTGCAGTGCATCGTGAAGAAATTTACCAGCGCATTCAGGCCGGCCTGACCGCCCCGGAAAAGCCGCAATCCTGAATCCTGTTGCAGTCAGTAGCCAGCCCGTTCAGTCCGGAATTACGGCTGGCTAAAGATTCAGCACCCCATCGCCCTGCGCTTTCGCCCCCACCCAAACCCCTGGGGCCGATACTAGCGGCAAGCTCCATCCTTTTGCTGTCAGACTTTTCTGGTTTACCCCAGGGAAGGATGCGTTCACTGCGCAGTCAACCAAGCATCACGCCTCGCGCCATGCCAGTCGCTGCCACCACCATCAGCAACACCAGCAGCGCCTCGATATGACTGATCCGTGCAAACAGCTTCGCACGGCCGGTATCGATCGCCACTTTACGGGCAAGCGCTATCCGCCATTTGATCAGCGTCACCATCGGCGCAATCTCCAGCAACAAGATCAGGACGAACAGCGTCATCTTCAGATGAAACAGCGGCTGATGCAGGTAATAGTCCGTGCCTTTCTCGTACCCGCCAAAGGCTCGCATCCCGCCACTGATCAATAAAACGACAGCTGAAATACCCCAGATATTGTCCGCCATCAAAACACTGCGCACCTCTGTGGCGCCATCGGCCAAACGCCGAAAAGCCGTGCCTCGAACCAATACCGCCCAGAATCCCAAGGCAAATGCCAGAAGATGAACCGCCGCCAGAAACCATTGAGTCAGCATCGAGAAACTCCTGCCAGGTCGAAGTTGTATGAGCCTGTCAGTAGTAGCCCATGAAATGGCTGCGTGCACGCCATCCGCAGACAATGCCCGGAACACAATATGACAGACCTACTAGACTCCACTGCGCCGGTATTGAGCGTCCGTGGCAGTACCCGCCCCAACAGCAACTCACTCTCACCCCATTGAACTGAGTAAACAAAATCATGTGTAAATCATGTGATTCAAGCTCTGCTTCAAATACAACAGGCCGTCGTCGTTTTCTTCAATTTGCCGGATTGAGCGCAGGCGCCCTGCTGCTGACCGGCACACTGCCCGGCAAGATCATCCAGGCAGCCGAAAAAGCGTCAGCCCCACCCAAACCTCAAAACGTAATCAGTCCCGACATGGCGTTGAAAAGACTGATGGAGGGCAATGCACGATATGTAGGCGGCACTTCCACGACGCACGATTTCAAGGCAGAGCGAGAGGCCTTGGTGTCCGGCCAAAATCCGTTCGTGGCCGTGCTGAGTTGCTCTGACTCGAGGATCGCCCCGGAATATGCGTTCGACACCGCGCGCGGCGATCTTTTCTCCATCCGCGTCGCGGGCAACTTCGTTACGCCGGAAGGCTTGGCCAGTCTTGAATACGGGGTTGCCGTACTGGGCGCCCCGCTGATTCTCGTACTCGGGCATGAGAGTTGCGGTGCCATCGAGGCCGGTATCAAGGCGGTCAAGGATCAGACAATTTTCCCCGGTCATATCCCGAAACTGACTGAAGCACTCAAATCGGCAGTCGAGGCAGTACTCAAGCAGCCCGGGAACCTGATGGAAAACGCCACCGCGCAAAACGTCAAGAATTCGGTCAACAGCCTGAAACAGGCCTCGCCATTGCTGACTGATGCACAGAGCAAAGGCACGCTCAAGATCGTGGGCGGTATCTATCGCCTGGCGAGCGGCAAGGTGGAGTTGATCGTTTGACCCGCAATGCGCACGCCCCCAGCATCGGTGCATGACCCCGCATGCAAAGAGCCCAGCGCGACGGCTGGGCTCTGGTTATCTTCGGTTTTGCATCATTTTATCCGCGAGGACTCTGGCCCTCTCGATCAACAGGTTCTGCCTGTCCTCGTGAGTAGCCTCGCCCACAATCGGGGCAGTCAGATTGCTTTCGGCAATCAATGCAGCGCAGAAATATCGATCCCAGACAGTCGTGTCCACAGGTGCCTGTTTGCTCATTTGATCGGCGTTCATAGGCGGCTCCTTTTGATAAGGTCGCATTGCTAGTTTACGCCTGAAAAACAAAAAATCCGGACCATCATTCACAGGCACCCGCCATTCGTCGCCTGCCGGAACACAACGAGGAATTCGCCCGTATCCATGGCTTGAGGCTTGCTAAGATCGCCCGTAGCAGCGCCGGAACGACATGATTCTGACGCCGCAGCCATTCAATCAATGCTTAAGGACGCCAGCGATACGCTTGGTCAGTCACCGGGAGATGTAACGTGTCAACGCTCAACGAAATCGCAATGAACCACGCGAGAATGGCCAAGGAAAAAGCAGGAAAGTCGACCGAACTGAGCGAGCGCCACCTCCAGATCGTAGGGAGCTTCGAAGTACCTTCCATTGAAGTACAACAGAACATCCCAATGCACATGATCGCGGGAACACAGGAAGGCCACCACGGCCTTGCAGCGACCTTTGCCCTCTGACGCCTATTGAGGCTGGCGACGATCTGAACGATTACCTGGCAATCACTGGTGGCCCGGTATCCGCTCAGCAATCGTCGCGCCCGCATCAACGTTCACATTGCCCAGCGTGAACGAGCCCGATACGTTGTGAACACCTGAAGAAATCCGGGACAACAAAAAGGGCCCACCTTTCGGTGAGCCCTTCCAGGCCGCCCGCCAGAGCGGACTTTGCCGGGTACGCGCGATGGCCAATTGGTTGAAAGCTAAAAGTTATTTCGCGACATACTTCGCGCCGTGCGGGTCGTCAAGTTTTGCCTGCAATATCCCCCACTCGCGCTGAATGATCGAGTATGGAATAAAGATGCTGAGCCTCTCAGCCCCCTTTACGCCGGAGTGATTGCTCACATCGTTCAGGGTGGTTGAATAGAAACCAATATTGATGCCGACAATATGGCCGTCACTTGCAAGGACCGGCCCGCCCGACATGCCCTTGATCAGTGGGGCATCGTGAATGGCATAGAGATCACCGCTGTGTTCAGCGGCATTGACGAAAGGCGTTTCATACACCTTGCCCTTCCCGGTAGTGGTCATGAAGTAAGGACTCGCCCCAACGGCAGTTATGCTCTCGCCCACACGCGGTGCGCGCCATGACGGGTAGCGGCCGTTGGCCTTGTGCAGGATGAAGACGAGATCACAACCTGTGCTGCAGCTGTACTTCACGTTGGGGATGAACGGAGTGTGGCGAGTGGTTACGGCGTAGTCCTCGTTCCATTGCACGGCCGAGGCCATGTATAGATACGGTGCGGGAAAGCCCGAGTAGACTAAAAAATATGAATCATTCGCAGATCCCGAAAAGTCGGGTTTTACGATGCCGTTGCATCCTGCAGTTACAGCTCCTATTAAAAAGCAGGCCATGATCTTGATCATGATATATCACCGACTTAATAGGGAGAATGTGACTGTTTTTTGTTGTCAATATTTTGTCTTTTATTGGGTTGCAGTACTCCTCGCCGCTTGTTCCAGTTTGACGCTTTCTTACTTATGGCTGAGATTGTAATGGGGCGTATGAATAAATCGCGCTAAGACCAATCGCTTTTCGAACAACTTCAAAAGTTCAAATATTTGGCGCCTGAAAAACGTTAAAGACGAGAATAAAAACCAAGAGTTTCTATGGACTCCCTCGCTAATGGCGCCAACGGTGATGGGAAGTAGCGCCTACCTGAATCATTCGCCATGCCCGCCCCCCCCACAAAAGCAACAAGAAGCCTGAAGGCAATCCAGTTGTCCTGCACTACAGCGGCGCCGTAACTCACTAACGAAACTCAATATATGCTGACGGATCAGCACCCACCCTTTTTTTCTCACCCGTTAAGCCCGCCCATACGGGAGTTTTTCGCCTGTTACCTACAGTGTGCGCACCTCTTGGCTACGATTTTTTTCATGGAGGAAGCGCGATGTCAGAATGTCTTACCGCCGCCCCGCTCAATCCTTCCGACGAAGACTTTATTGCCCTCGATGAAGTTGCTGCCTGGATCGACCAGCGCGGCTCTAAGTGTGTATCTGATCGCATCAATAGGCCGACGTTACGGTGTTTAACAAACCCCAACACCTGTCTTCTAACAATCTGACGATTATCAAATTAACTCGCATTGAATGTGTAGTGCTTGATTTACTAACAAGCGGTGAGGAGCGTGTTATTGGCAACGAGGAAATCCTTATGAAGCTAAATAAGGACCCTTATAATTACAAAGGATTGCCCATATGCCTCAGTAGACTGCAAGCGAAATTCAAGAAGCTCACTAAAGGCAACAACTCCCTCCATTCAGTAAGAAGCCGCGGTTACTGCTTGATCATGTGCATCAATCATCACTTGAATGGCGTTTAGCACATGCGTCAAGGTGATGAAGAGCATGCCGGACAACTGCATCGACAGGGTGCTGGCCGATCTGCGCTACTGCACTACCCAGTGCGCGCGGGGCATGATTATCCCCTTCGAACGGCTCTGGCGTGAGCACCTGCGGATCGCTAAACCGGAAGCGGCCATTGTGGCTACGTGACTTCAGCAAGCGGCAGCTCAAAGTCATGTTCTGTTTTTTTTTGGGGGGGGGGAGGCGCGAATGCACCTTCGACGAGGCGAAGGATCATCTGCTTGAGGCTTTGGCCCAAGTAAAGAGGCCTTGCCGTTCTTATCGCCTTGCCAGGGCTTTGACTTCTCCGGCAGAGGCGGCCCCGACAAGGGGCGTGCGCTGAACGCCTGCAAGGTGCGAAAGCAGTGGCAGATCCGCCACGCTGAACTACTTGGTTTTTGTCGCCTGCACCTTGTCTCGAATTGGTGCCCACCCTGACCAGTTGCTGGCCATTCAGTAATCCATCTGAAACACACCAGGCCGGGCAAGCGGTAATGACTTTACCCAGCGCAACGCCAAGTGTCCCGAACACAACCCTGAAAAAAAATAACATTGAACCTGCCGGTGAACGGAGGGCGATGAAACGCTATGCGGGCCGCGCTACGTGAGGTTGTCAGTGAATGTCTGCAGGCGCCGCGCACACCTACGACCACGTACCGGCCGGAGAGCGCCCCACTTTTCATGAGATCCGAGCCTTGGGGACATGGCTGTACGAGCGGTAGAAATTCCCACAGGAGTCCTTCCAAGCGCTGATGGGGCATGCAGACGAGAAGATGACGAAGCACTATCAGGAGGGGCACGACGAAAAGTAGATCGAGTACATGGAGGCGGGCGCCAAGTTGGCGTTTTGAGCGGGGAGTTTGCAAATCGCAGACAACAAAAAAGGGCCCACCTTTCGGTGAGCCCTTCTAGACCGCCCAGCAGAGCGGATTTTGTTTGGTAGGCGCGATTGGACTCGAACCAACGACCCCCACCATGTCAAGGTGGTGCTCTAACCAACTGAGCTACGTGCCTGCTGTGAGGCGGCATTCTACGGAATTCCGGAGGGGTGTCAACACCTTTTTTCGCGCTAACCCTATGAATATGCAAAATATTTAATTTTGCCCGTACAAAGAAGATTTTCCGGGTGCTGGCGGGCGATTTTCAACTCGGGTAGGATCAACGCACTCGTAAAATATATTAAACAGAGGCTGCCGGATGGCTAACACTCCCTACCCAGAATCCTATTACGCCGCATCGGCCAATGCGGTTCCACCGCGCCCGGCGTTGCAGGATGACGTGGAGACCGATGTCTGTGTGATTGGCGCCGGTTATACGGGGCTGTCCGCTGCCCTGTTTCTGCTGGAGAACGGCTTCAAGGTCACGGTGCTTGAGGCGGCCAGGGTGGGTTTCGGGGCGTCCGGGCGTAATGGCGGCCAGATCGTTAACAGCTATAGCCGCGATATCGATGTCATCGAGCGCACGGTCGGTCCCAAGCAGGCTCAATTGTTGGGGCAGATGGCGTTCGAGGGTGGGCGAATCATTCGTGAGCGGGTCGCCAGGTACAACATTCAGTGCGACTTGAAGGACGGTGGCGTGTTCGCCGCGATGACCGCCAAGCAGATGGGTCATCTTGAATCCCAGAAACGCCTGTGGGAGCGCTTCGAGCACACCCAGCTTGAGTTGATGGATCAACGCCGCATCCGCGAAGTGGTGGCTTGCGACCAATACGTCGGCGGGATGCTCGACATGAGTGGCGGCCACATCCATCCGCTTAACCTGGCGCTGGGTGAAGCGGCGGCGGTCGAGTCCCTGGGCGGGACGATCTATGAACAGTCGCCGGCCATACGCATCGAGCGCGGCGCCAGCCCGGTGGTGCACACGCCGCAGGGTAAGATCCGGGCCAAATTCATCATCGTCGCCGGCAACGCATATCTGGGCAATCTGGTACCAGAACTGGCCGCCAAGTCGATGCCTTGCGGAACGCAGGTGATTACCACCGAGCCATTGGGCGAAGAACTGGCCAAGACCCTACTGCCCCAGGATTACTGTGTCGAAGACTGCAATTATCTGCTCGACTACTACCGCCTCAGCGGCGACAAGCGTCTGATTTTCGGTGGTGGCGTGGTGTATGGCGCGCGGGATCCGGCGAACATCGAAGCGATCATCCGGCCGAAGATGCTCAAGGCATTCCCGCAGCTCAAGGACGTGAAGATCGATTACGCGTGGACGGGCAACTTCCTGCTGACCCTGTCGCGCCTGCCCCAGGTCGGACGCCTGGGCGACAACATCTACTATTCCCAGGGCTGCAGCGGCCATGGCGTGACCTACACGCACCTGGCGGGCAAGGTGCTGGCCGAAGCCCTGCGCGGCCAGGCCGAGCGTTTTGACGCCTTTGCCGACCTGCCCCACTACCCGTTCCCCGGCGGCCAGTTGCTGCGCACACCGTTTGCGGCATTGGGTGCGTGGTATTACGGATTGCGGGATAAATTCGGGTACTAAGCGACACGCAATACATTGTAGGAGCGAGCCTGCTCGCGATATCGGTCTGGCAGCCAACGGATGTGTTGGATGTTACGACCTCATCGCGAGCAGGCTCGCTCCCACAATGATTTTTTGAATACCCGCAGATGTTGCGTACACCTGCTCCCACAGGGGTTTTGGGTTAGAGACGATCTCGTGGGATACCGCTTCGAATCCGCAAGATATCGGCCAGTACCGCCAGCGCGATCTCTGCCGGCGTCTTGCTGCCCAGGTTCAGCCCGATGGGAGCATGAATCCGCCCCAACTCGACATCCCCCAGACCACCGATGCGCCGCAACCGCTCGAAGCGCTTTTGCGAGGTCTGCATGGAGCCCATCACACCGATGTAAAACGCTTCGGTACGCACTGCCTCCATCATCGCCAAATCGTCGATACGTGGATCGTGGGTCAACGCCACCACCGCCGTGTCGCTGTGGCAACCGCCGTCAGCGATGAACACCGACGGCAGTTGACGGCGAATCTCCACGTTTTCCAGCACGACGCCTTCGAGCACTTCGTCCCGCGGGTCACACAGAATCACCTCGAACCCAAGCCCCACGGCAAACTCCGCACAGGCCTGGGCGACACTGGAATACCCCGCCAGCAGCAAGCGCTGGGCCGCGCCGACGCGTACACGCACCCGGTCGATTTCACGCTCGATACGCACACCCTGCTCACGATCATCGAACAGGCTGCGCGCACCGCTTTGCAGATCCACTTCGCGGATCAACCGACGTCGGCCCAACAGCGCCGACTCCAGCTCCCGCAGATGCGCTTGCACCTCGCAATCGGCATCAAGCTTCTCGACCAGTACATCCAGCACCCCGCCACAGGGCAGGCTGACGCGTGAGCGTGGATCGTCGCCTTCGCCGTAACGAACAACGCTGACTGGCTCCAGAAACGCGCCCTCGGCGACTCGCTCGAGAAAGTCTTCCTCGACACAGCCACCGGACAGCGAGCCAATCCAGTGCCCATCAGCGTTCACCGCCAGCAGCGAACCCGGTGCGCGCGGTGCCGAGCCGTAAGTGGCCAGCACCGTACACAGCCAGATGCGCTGACCGGCCGTAGACCACTCCAGCGCCCGGCGCACCACTTGCAGATCCAGATGCTGCATATCAGTGGGCCTTGTGCTCGAGCGGCGGCGCATCGGCCCGCAACTTCTGCACGTCGTTCACTGCCAGATCATTCGGCTGACCGCCCCACCCCTGACGCAGGTAGTTCAGTAGATCCGTGAGTTGCTCGTCGCTCAATTTCGCGGCGAACCCTGGCATCGGTTGCATGTGTTCGAACCCGGAGAACTTCTGCTCACCAATACCGTCGTCGATCACTCGCACCAGGTTGCGCGGATCTTCCAGGCGCAGCGTGGTGTTGCCGCGCATGGCCACGGCGATGTGCGGCTTGCCCTCACCGCCCGGTGCATGGCAACCGGCGCAGACATTCAAATATTCCTGACGGCCACGCTGGGCACTCGGGCTCAGTTTGTCCAATGGCACTTCGACGAGCACTTTCGCCGCAGGCGGCTGATCGCCGAGCAGGAAAGTCGCCATCGCTGCCAGATCCGGATCGCTGAGGCCCTGGGTGCTGTTGTGGAACACCGGGAACATCTCGTTGAACATCGTGCCCTGGGCGCTCATGCCGTGTTTGAGGAACGAGCCAAGGTCTTGGTGATTCCAGCCACGGGCCGCCAGATCTGTTGCCAGCAGGCTCGGCGCCAGATAACCATTGAGAATGCCGCCGGTCATGCGCTTGTCCTGCTGCATCGCGCCAGGCAAGCCACGTGGGGTGTGGCACTCGCCACAGTGCCCCAGCACGTCGACCATGTACTGGCCGCGCTTCCAGGCTTCGCTTTTGCCTTCAGCCGGTTCCAGCTTCACGTCCTTGCCGTACATCATGTTCCAGCCCATCAGGCCCAGGCGCACGTTGAACGGGAAGCTCAGGCTGGTGACCGGTGCTGCGCGCTCGATCGGCGCGACGGTTTTCAGGTAGGCGTGAATCGCATCGGAATCCGCACGCGGAATCAGGTGATACGAGGTGTACGGCATCGCCGGATACAGGTTCGCGCCATCGCGACGCTTGCCTTCAGTCAGCGCAGCGAAGAACTCGTCATCGTTGTACAAACCGATGCCGTGCTCTTTGCTCGGGGTGATGTTAGTGCCGTAGATCGTGCCGAACGGCGAAACGATCGGCAGGCCACCCGCATACGGCGCGCCGCCGGGCGCGGTGTGGCACGCCATGCAGTCGGCGGCGCGGGCGAGGTACTCGCCTTGCTTGACCTGCGCATCATCGGCGTGAGCTGCCACCACAGGCGCAGCCAGACCAACCGCCAACGCCAGGCGGCTAAGTAGAAGCTTCATGCTTAACCCTCCTTGACCAGGCCGAGATCGGTCAGCACGTTGCGGGTGGCGCTGTAGTAGCGCACGTACCCGGTGCAACGGCAGATGTGATGACCGAGGCTGTCCTCGATGACTTTTTCCAGTTGGCTTTTGACGATGGGCTGACGCTGCAGCTTTTCCACCAGCACGGTCGCGGCATTCACGAAGCCCGGCGCGCAGTAGCTGCACTGGAAGGCGAACTCGTCGACGAAGCGCTGCTGGATCGGGTTCAGCTCGGTGACCTTGCCCTGCTCGTCGCAGGTCGCATGGCCTTCGATGGTCCGAACCTTCTTGCCTTCGAAATAGTGCGCGCCGGTGATGCAAGTGCGCACTTCTTCACTGGTGCCGTCCGGGTTGTCGACAATCACCACGCAGGCGTGGCAGATGCCCTGGCCGCAGCCCAGGCGCGAACCGGTGAGGTTCTTGTATTCGTGCAGGTAGTCGATCATCGGCAGGTCATCAGGGATGTCCACCGGGCCGACGGATTGACCGTTGAGGGTCAGTTGAAGCGGACGGTTAGCCATTGAGGGCCTCCTTGATGCGTGCAGAAGTGATAGGCAGGTCGCGGACACGTTTACCGATGGCATGGGCCACGGCGTTACCGATGGCACCGACCACCGGGATCATCACCACCTCGGCGATGCCCTTGGACGGGTCGCTCGGCGACAATGGCGGCAGGATTTCCGCGGTCTGTTTCCACACCGCGACGTGACGCGCCATCGGCAAGCGGTAACGGTTGAAGTTCCAGTCACCCTCCCCCGGCCCGCCTTCGTACAACGGCATCTCTTCCATCAGCGCATGGCCGATGCCCATGGCGATCCCGCCTTCGAGCTGGCCCCTGACCAGTTCTTCCACCAGCACCCGACCGCACTCGACCCACGAGTGATGGTTGAGTACCGACACTTCGTTCGAACCCTTGTTGACCTTCACTTCCACCAGCGTCGCGACCGGGCTGTAGTACGTCACCGCCGCGTTGTTCAGCTGGGTCGCCGGGTAGGCGATGCCCTGCCGATCCAGCAGATGGAAACCGGCGCTGTTCATCTGCGCCTTCTTCGCCTTCGGTGCACCGTCGCCGTACTTCACGGCCAGACCGTCGAGCGGCAAGCGCTCACGCACGCCGTCGATGCTGAACTCGGCCTCGGCCCAGCTCCAGCGGTTGAATCCGTGCACGGTGGCGCCGCTCACCAGGCCACGTTCGTGAACGCGCTTGGCCAGCATGGCGAAAGGCAGTGGCTCCATACCGTTGGCCGTGAGCTTGCCGTCGACCCAATGGGCGTCTTCGCGGCGCACCACGTAAGGGTTGGCCTGACCGCCGTAAGGGCCTTGTCGCCAGATTTCCAGAGCCGCCGGCCACAGGCCGTGGTTGAACAGCACGCGCGCCGCTTCACGGGTCGCGTGGCTGAAGTAGTACGCCGAGTTGGTGGCCGACGAAGCCGAAGCGACCTTGCCGACCCAGCGCGGATTGCGCAGGAAGTTGTCCTGCTCGGCCTGGCTCATGATGTACGGGTTGCCGCCACTGACCAGCTGCAACTCTTTCCATTCGGTTTCGCCGGTCTTCACTTCGTGCGCCGGAACACCGAGGAAATCGGCCACGACCATGGCCTGGGAGGTGGACATGCCGGTGCCGATTTCGATACCGATGTGGCGCAGGCTGATGCGACCTTCGGCGGTGAATTCAATGCTGGCCATCGGCGCTTCGGAACCGGTACCGAAGTCTTTCTGGCAGATGGCGAAACCCACCCCGTACCAGTTGTCCGGATCGGCGGCTTCGCGTTGTTTCTTGATCGCGTCGCGGTTTTTCCAGACTTCGTGAACCGCGGCCTTGTCGAGAATCTCGTGCAGGCGCAAGGCACCGGCCGGGATCGCGCCCTGGGTGTTTTTCATGCCCGAGCGCAGTGCGTTCTTGCGACGCAGCTCAATGGCATCGACACCGAGGCGACCGGCGATTTCGTCGACCATCATCTCGGTCGCCGCCATGCTTTGCAGGGTGCCGTAGCCACGCATCGACCCGGCTTCAACGGCGCGGGAGTGATAAGCCGTGACCTGCAGATCGTTCTGCGGCATGTAGTAGATCGACTGTGCCGCCGTGGCGCCCACCGCAGCCACCGATGGGCTGTAGTTGATTCGTCCGCCACCGTCGACGCTCATCTCGGAGCGGAAAATCTTGAAGCTGTGGTCGTTCTTGTCCACCGCCAATTGGTAGCGAATGTCGAACGGGTGACGCTTGATGCCACTCTGGAACTGCTCGTAGCGGTCGTTGGCCAGGCGTACCGGTACACCCGCGCCGTACAACGCCGCGAGGGCTGCGTAGTAGACGAAAATGTTGTGGTCCTTGGAGCCGTAACCGACGGTGTAACCCGGGTGCATGTTCAGGTTGGCCAGGCCAAAACGCGACGGCGCGATCATCTTCGCGGTTTCGGTCGCGGCTTCCAGCGGACACTGGGTGGCGACGACGAAATGCAGGGTCTTGGTGGCCGGGTCGTACCAGCCGTTGCCGTTGTCAGGCTCGAGGGCGGCCGGTTCGATCGACGGGGTCTTGTAGCGTTCGTCGAACACCAGCCAGTTGTCCGGCGGCGTATCGATCTGCTGCTTCATGCGCTCGGCGTAGAACAGCCCGCGCTCGGTCAGGGTGCCGTGCAGGTTCGGCTGGGAGTTCCACACCGGACGACGGTTTTTCAGCATCGGGAACAGAATCGAATCCTTGAGGCTGGCGAATTCGTCTTCGTCCGCCGAAGTCGCGCCGCCGACGCGCACGTAGCGGAAGCTGCCGTACGGATCGCCTTCGTAGAACGGCACCTGGGCACCGTAACGAATCGCCTTGTCATTGAATTTGAGTTGGTTCTTGGCCTGACGGAAGCGCTCGAAGTCGTTCCAGATCAGGATCGCCACCGGGTGCCCGATGAACATCGGCACCTTGCCGGCCGGCAACAGCGGATCCGGGGCGTGTTCCTCAGGGAACACGATACCGTCCTTGACCAGGTCTTCGGCGGTGACGATGCGGTCCGGTTGCAACTCGGCACCGAGCCACGACAGGTCGATGCCTGCAAAGATGTGGTCGGCCTTGATGGTTTTGAGCAGCATGGCGTGGCCTTGCTGCTGCGGCCAGCCCGGCATGTCCTTGGCGCGGATGTCGCGGGCAAAGACCTTGCTGCCGCAGACCTTGGACAAGGCATCGTTACGGGCGCGCGCCTTGCCATTGTTGCCGAGCCACTGCTCGGACGGCACGGTCACGCTGTTTTCCATCAAGGCGGCCAGCGCCTGGCTGCTCAATGGTGTGAGCGTCACGCTCACACCCGCTACCAGCCCGCCCTGAAGGAACGAGCGCCGGGATATATCACGGTTGGACATGGATCATCCTCTGGGCGGTTATGGGGTCCGCCCTTCTGGTTATGTTCTGGAAATCTCGAGTCTTGCAGAAGCCCTTTTCGACGATGCAAAGGGCTGTTGTTGACAGTGCAAAGCTGACCGAAAGGTTAAGTTTATAGGCTTATGCCTTCGCGGAAAACTAAAAACTGACCAAGAAATCAAAAAACCGCGGCTTTTCGTCGCAGCAGATCGATGAACAACCCCAACTCCCGGCTGATGTGCTCGCCCTTGCGCAACAACAACCCGAAGGGCGCCATCTGCACATCCAGTTCCACCGGCAGCGCCACCACCAGGCCCATTTTAAGATAGTCGCGCAATGCGGTTTCCGACAGGACCATGATCGCGTCGGTCAGCTGAATCAGTTGCTGCATGGAGTACACCGAACTGCATTCGATGATGTCTGCCGGCAACGGCAACGCCAGGCGCTGCAACGCCTGATCCAGACCGATGCGCGCCGGACTGGTTTCCGGTTGCAGGATCCACGGCCAACCGCTGACCAGCTCCGCCATCTCCAGTTTTTTGCGTCGCGCCAGCGGGTGGCCGGCGTGCACCACCACCAGCAAGCGTTCGTTACCCAGTTGCTCGAAGACGTAATGCTCACTGTCGGTGGCGGCATTGCGCCGGGCGATGGCAAGGTCGATGCGACCCTGTTCCAGCAACTGGATCACCTGGTCGCTGGTGTCGCCCATGATGCGGATCCGCAGCTGCGGATTGAGCGACTTGATTTCAGCAATGGAATCCATCACCAGGCCCGGCGCCGCGCCCATGATGGTACCGATCGACAGATAGCCGTAGCCGCCCAGCTGCCGCGCCATCAGATCCTCGGCACAACGGTCGAGGCCACTGAGGGCCGACTCGGCAAAGCGAATCAGCTCCTGGCCCAACGCTGTCGGGCGCATCCCCCGCGGCAGGCGTTCGAACAGATCGCAGCCGAACATGTCTTCAATCTCATGGAGCATGCGGGTTGCCGCCGGTTGCGACATGTTCAGGCTTTGCGAAGCGCGGTGCAGGTTCTGGCTGCTGCTGAGCGTCACCAACATGTGCAGATGCTTGTAACGCAGGCGATTGAGCAGGCTGCGGGAGATGATCGGCGTGGTCATGACGGGCCTTTTTTATCGATACCCTGAAGGTATCAGTTGTGAGCTAGATTCGATTTGTAACGCATCGATCAGCGGCCGTACAGTCTTCCCCATAAGAACAAATGCCCTACCAAAGGAAAACTGCGATGAAGACTCTACCCGCGCCTCTGCTCGCCAAAATTTCCTGGCGGCTACTCCCGTTTCTCCTGCTGATGTACATCATGGCCTTCCTCGACCGCGCCAACGTCGGGTTCGCCAAACAAGCCTTTCAAGCCGACACCAATATCAGCGATGCCGCCTTCGCCTTCGGCGCCGGGGTATTTTTCGTGGGTTACGCGTTGCTTGAAGTGCCGAGCAACCTGATCCTGCACCGCGTCGGCGCCCGCCTGTGGATGTGCCGGATCATGGTCACCTGGGGGCTGGTCTCCGCCGCCATGGTCTTCGCCCACACAGAAACCAGCTTCTACATCCTGCGCTTTCTGCTGGGCGTGGCCGAAGCCGGCTTCTTCCCCGGCGTGATCCTCTACCTCACCTACTGGTTCCCCAGCGCCGTGCGCGGCAAGGCCATGGGTTTCTTCTATTTCGGTGCACCGCTGGCCTTCATCTTTGGCAGCCCGCTGTCTGGCCTGCTGCTGGAGCTGGACGGCTTCGCCGGCTTCCACGGCTGGCAATGGCTGTTTGCCGTTGAAGGCCTGATGGCGACGGCTGTGGGCATCTGGGCCTACTGGTATCTGGACAATCGCCCGGCCGATGCCAAGTGGCTGACTGTCGAAGAACGCCAGCAAGTGCAAAGCCTGCTCGATCAGGAAGACAGCCATAAACAGAATCACGGCCGCAGCCTGCTCAACGTGATCTGCCAACCCTCGGTGCTGTACCTGTGCCTGATTTACCTGCTGATCCAGGCCAGCGTCTATGGCGTGGTGTTTTATCTGCCGAGCCAGGTCGGAGGGCTGCTGGGGACCAAGGTCGGGCTGATGGTCGGCCTGGTGACAGCGATCCCCTGGATCTGCGCATTGATCGCCGCCTACCTGATTCCCGGCTACAGCGACCGCACCGGCGAACGCCGCCGCACCGCGTGCCTGACCTTGCTCATGGCTGCCGCCGGGATCGCCTGCTCGGTGACCTTCAGCAACCCGCTGCTGGGGATCATCGCCCTGTGCTTTGCCGCCTCCGGCTTCATCGCCGTGCAACCGGTGTTCTGGACCTTCCCCTCCAGCTACCTCGCCGGTAGCGCCGCTGCGGCCGGGATCGCCCTGATCAACTCGTTCGGCGCTCTCGGTGGCTTCATCGCCCCGGTGCTGAAGAACTGGGCCGAGGGCGCCTTCCACTCACCGGCAGCAGGCTTGTACGTGCTGGCCGCTACCACCGTCATCGCCGCGTTGCTGGTGCTGGGCATACGCGCGCCCGGCCATAAAGCCTCGAACAAACCGGCCACCGTTTAAACCTGAGGAGTCACACCATGGGCATTCCAACCATCAAACACGTCCGCGCTTTCACTCTGCGAGGCGGCGGCGCGGATTATCACGACCAGGCCGACGGCCACTGGATCGACGATCACATTGCCACGCCGATGAGCAAATACCCCGAGTACCGTCAGAGCCGCCGCACCTTCGGCATCAACGTACTCGGCACCCTGGTGGTGGAAATCGAAGCCAGCGACGGCACCGTCGGTTTTGCCGTGACCACTGGCGGCGAGCCTGCCGCCTACATTGTCGAAAAGCACCTGGCACGCTTCCTTGAAGGCGCCCGGGTCACCGACATCGAAAAAATCTGGGACCAGATGTACCAGTCGACCCTGTATTACGGGCGTAAAGGCATCGTCATCAACACTATCTCCGGCGTCGACCTGGCGCTGTGGGACTTGCTCGGCAAGATCCGCCAGGAGCCCGTGCATCAGTTGCTCGGCGGTGCGGTGCGCGACGAGTTGCAGTTCTACGCCACCGGCGCCCGTCCGGACCTGGCGCAGAAAATGGGTTTCATCGGCGGCAAGATGCCGCTGCACCACGGCCCCGCCGAAGGTGAAGAAGGCCTGCGCAAGAACCTCGAAGAACTGGCGACCATGCGCGAGCGTGTCGGCCCGGACTTCTGGCTGATGCTCGATTGCTGGATGAGCCTGGACCTCAACTACGCCACCAAACTGGCGGTTGGCGCCCACGAATACGGCTTGAAATGGATCGAAGAAGCCCTGCCGCCGGACGACTACTGGGGCTACGCGGCCCTGCGCAACAACGTGCCCAAAGGCATGCTGGTGACCACCGGCGAACACGAAGCCACGCGCTGGGGTTTCCGCATGCTGTTGGAGATGGGCTGCTGCGACATCATCCAGCCGGATGTCGGCTGGTGCGGCGGCCTCACTGAACTGGTGAAGATCTCGGCCCTGGCCGATGCCCACAACGCGCTGGTCATCCCTCACGGCTCTTCGGTGTACAGCTACCACTTTGTCGCCACCAGGCATAACAGCCCCTTCGCCGAGTTCCTGATGATGGCACCGAAGGCCGACGAAGTGGTGCCGATGTTCCACCCGCAATTGCTCGGCGAACCGGTGCCGGTCAATGGCCGCATGCGCCTGTCCGCGCTCGACCAGCCAGGTTTCGGCGTGACCCTCAACCCCGAATGCCAACTGCATCGGCCGTATAACCGCTGAGAAAGGAGTTCGACATGAACATGCCGCACAACGCGTTCAAGGCCGCGCTGAACAGCACAGCGACCCAATATGGCATCTGGGCCGGGTTCGCCACCGGCTACGCCGCCGAGATCGTCGCCACCACCGGTTACGACTGGATGCTGATCGATGGCGAGCACGCGCCCAACACCGTGCCCGGGGTACTCGCTCAATTGCAGGCCGTGGCGCCTTACTCGACCGCGCCAGTGGTGCGCGCAGTGAATGGCGATGCCAACCTGATCAAGCAACTGCTGGACATCGGCGCACAGACGCTGATGATCCCGATGGTCGAAACCGCCGAGCAGGCACAGGCACTGGTGCGCGCCATGCGCTACCCGCCCCACGGCATTCGCGGTGTCGGCGGCGGCCTGACCCGCGCCACCCGCTGGGACGGCGTGCCGGACTACCTGAATACCGCCCACGAACAACTGTGCCTGATCGTGCAGGTGGAATCGCGCACCGGTGTGGAAAACGTCGCAGCGATTGCCGCCGTCGAGGGTGTGGATGCGGTGTTTATCGGCCCGGCGGATTTGTCGATCGGCCTGGGCCACGCCGGCAACCCCGGCCATCCGGAAGTCCAGGAGCGGATTCAATACGCCGTGAACGCCACACTGGCAGCCGGCAAGGCCTGCGGCATCCTCGCCCCCAACGAAGAAGACGCCCGCCGCTACCAGCGCTGGGGCTGCCAGTTCATTGCAGTGGCCATCGACATCAGCCTGCTGCGCCAAGGCGCCATGGCCACCCTCGCCCGCTACCGCGAACCCGCTGCCACTCAAGCGCCGTCACGCACTTACTGATCTGCCAAGGAGTCGCACCATGTCATCCGTGCCTGTTTACGAAAACTTCATCGACGGCCAGTTCGTGGCCAGCGCTGCCCACCTCGATGTGATCAACCCGGCCACCGGCGCCGTGCTGTCGAAAGTCCCGGCCTCGACCGCCGAGGACGTCGAACGCGCCCTCGCCGCCGCCCGTGCCGCCCAGAAAGGCTGGGCGCGCAAACCGGCCAATGATCGCGCCGGTTACTTGCGCCGGATCGCTGCCAAACTGCGGGAAAACGTCGCGCACCTGGCGCGCACCATCACTCTGGAACAAGGCAAAATCAGCGGGCTGGCGGAAGTCGAAGTCAATTTCACCGCCGACTACCTCGACTACATGGCCGAATGGGCCCGGCGCATAGAAGGTGAAATCATCACCAGCGACCGCCAGAACGAAAACATCTTCCTGTTCCGCAAACCACTGGGCGTGGTGGCCGGGATCCTGCCGTGGAATTTCCCGTTCTTTCTGATCGCTCGCAAGATGGCCCCGGCCCTGCTGACCGGCAACACCATTGTCATCAAGCCAAGCGAAGAAACCCCGAACAACTGCTTCGAATTTGCCCGACTGGTCGCCGAAACCGACCTGCCGCCCGGCGTGTTCAACGTGGTCTGCGGTGACGGCCAGGTCGGCGCCGCCTTGAGCTCGCACAAGGGCGTGGACATGATCAGCTTCACCGGCAGCGTCGACACCGGCTCGCGGATCATGGCTGCCGCCGCACCGAACATCACCAAGCTCAACCTGGAACTGGGCGGCAAGGCACCGGCCATTGTGCTGGCGGATGCGGACCTCGACCTGGCGGTCAGGGCGATCCGCGATTCGCGCATCATAAACAGCGGGCAGGTGTGCAACTGTGCCGAGCGGGTGTACGTCGAACGCAAGGTGGCGGATCAATTTATCGAACGCATCGCAGCGGCCATGAGCGCGACCCGTTATGGCGACCCGATTGCCCAGCCCGACGTCGAGATGGGCCCACTGATCAACCGCCAGGGGCTGGAAAGCGTCAACCGCAAAGTCCGCACCGCGCTGAGCCAGGGCGCAAGCCTGATCAGCGGCGGGCGGATGGCCGACCTGCCCAATGGCTTCCACTTCCAGCCCACGGTACTTGCCGGTTGCCGCGCCGACATGGAGATCATGCGCGAAGAGATTTTCGGGCCGGTGCTGCCAATCCAGATAATCGACGACCTGGACGAAGCCATCGCCCTGGCCAATGACTGCGACTATGGCCTGACTTCATCGATCTACACCCGCGACCTGAGCAAAACCATGCAGGCCATGCGTGAACTGGATTTTGGCGAAACCTACGTCAATCGCGAGAATTTCGAAGCCATGCAAGGCTTCCATGCCGGCGTGCGCAAGTCCGGCATCGGCGGCGCGGATGGCAAGCATGGGCTGTACGAATACACCCACACCCACGCGGTCTATCTGCAAGGCTGAGCCTCGCACTTTCTGTGAAGGGTACGCGCCTATGCCATCGCTTAGGCGCCTGCCCCATCCTCCTGAAATGGGCATCTCATCGGCATTTCCCCGGACGCAGCAATGGGCAGGTTGAACAGTACTCAGCGGGTTCGGTGGCCAGGTAATAAAAGCAACAGGTTCGGCGAAAGCGAATGCTGCGCTGCCCATCCTCCACCAGCGTCGGCGGTCGGCGGAAATGGCTCAGCGGGTTGTAATCGAGGCCGAACAGCGCAGGCTCGGCTTGGGTCAGCAACCAATTGAAATCCGCTTCGTAGCGCTCGCGCACAGAAGGGTCGTCGATTTTTGCCATGCGTTTTTCATACAGCGAATACACGCGCACGGCGGTGTTTTCCCAGAGGATGCGGCGGGAGACGCCAGTAACGCGATTGAAGGTTAGCCACAACGGTTTCAGCATCCCGGCAAACAGCGCCTGCACGAGCGTTTCTCGCCAGGCCTCGCGTTCACCCTCCCCATAAGTCAGTGGCCGACCGTGTATCAGCGGCATCGAAGACGTCCACACCCCCTCATCGTGACCGTATTCGATCACCGTGTTATCCAGGGACATTTGCAGCCCTTTGTCGTACACCGACATCGCGTACAGGCAGGCGCCGGTCGCCAGAAACGACAGGCGCTTGCCCAGCAGCGAGGCCGTGATCGCCCGGGTCGGCGAGCCGATCACCGGGCCCAGCGCATCCAGCAGTTGCTCGCACACGTCTTCCTGCAACAAGTCCCGGGCCATCAGCGAACGCAACGGGTCGCGCTCGTTGCCTTCCTTGAGCCGCAAGCCGCCGGACAACAGCGCCCACTCCGACACCGTGAAATGACAGGCCAGGCTCATTGCGGCAACTCCCGGCCAAACGGTATGCACAGCGGCGTTCCAAAGAACGGATCGGGAATGATCCGGCAATTGAGGTCGAACACGGTTTTGACCAGGGTCTCGGTCAACACCTCGTCGGGCCGCCCCTGGGCGAAGGCCGTCCGGTTGTGCACCGCCACCATGTGGTCGGCGTAACGACAGGCCAGGTTGAGGTCGTGCAGCACCATGATGATGGTTTTGTTTTCGAGCCGGTTGAGGTCGCGCAGCAGGTCCAGCACCTCGATCTGGTGCGCCAGGTCGAGAAAGGTGGTGGGTTCGTCAAGCAGCACGATACCGGTGTCCTGGGCCAGGGTCATGGCGATCCACGCGCGCTGGCGTTGCCCGCCGGACAGCGCGTCCACCGGTCGGTCCGCCAGTGTCTGCAGACTGGTTTGCGCCAGCGCGCGGTTGACCATGGCTTCGTCTTGCGCCGACCACTGTTGCATCCAGCTCTGATACGGATAACGCCCCAGCGCCACCAACTGCCTGACGGTGATGCCCTCCGGCGCGCTGGGGGTCTGGGGCAAAATGGCCAACTCCCGAGCCACGGCGGCCGTGGACTTTTGCTGGATATCCACACCGTTGAGAATCACCGAGCCCTGCTGCGGTTTGAGCAGTCGGGCGAAAGATTTGAGCAAGGTGCTTTTGCCGCAGCCGTTGCTGCCGATCAATACCGAAATCCTGCCCTGGGGCAGTTGCATGTCCAGCGCGTCAATAATCACCTGGCGCTGATAACTCAGGGTCAGGCCGCGACTTGCAATCGACGTCATACGTTGAATTCCTTAATGACGCTGTTTGATCAACAAATAGAGAAAAAAGGGTGTGCCCAGCACGGCGACAAAAATCCCGGCCGGCAGATCCAGCGGCAAAAACAGTACACGCCCGGCGAGGTCGGCCAGCACCACAAGATTTGCCCCGACCAACGCCGCCATCACCGCCTGACCACCGAAACCCGGGGTCACCAGACGTTTGGCAATGTGCGGCGCAATCAGCCCGACAAACGCAATCGCCCCGCCCCAGGCAATCGCCGCACCGGCCAATGCCACGCTCACCAGCAACAAGCCGGCGCGCAGCCACTGCACGCGCACGCCGATGCCTTGGGCCAGAGAGTCATCCAGTTGTTGCACCATCACCTGCCGGGCCAGCAGCACCAGCAGCGGGCAAATACCCAACAACCAGCGCCCCAGCGCCAGCGGTTCCGGCCAACTGGCGCCATACACGCTGCCGGTCAGCCAGACATAAGCCGACAGGGTCGTGGTCAGCGGACTGAAGACCAGAATGAAGGTGGTCGCGGCGGTCAACATCGCGCTGATGCCGACCCCGATCAACACCAGGCGCAGCGGTGAGGCCCCCTGTTTCCAGGCCAGCAGATAGATCGCCAATGCCGCCAGTCCGGCACCGAGCATCGCCGCCAGCGGCAGATACTGTTGGCCCAGTGCGACAGAAAAAAACGACAGATACAGCACTGCCGCCGCACTGGCGCCGCTGGTGATACCCAGCAGGTCAGGTGACGCCAGCGGGTTGCGGATGATGCTTTGCAGAATCAGCCCCGACACCGACAACGCCGCCCCCACCAGCGCCGCCAGCAGCATGCGCGGAAAGCGCAGTTGCTCGACGATGAACGTCAGGCTGGAGTCCTGGCTCGACAGCAAAATGCGCAGCACCTGCAATGGCGACAGCATGACTTTGCCCAGCGACAGCGAGGCGAGCATGATCAGCGCCGTCACCATCAGGGCTGCCAGCAAGCGCCACAACGTGGCGACATTGATCCGCCGGGAAAACACGCTGCGGCGCCAGGTCAGGACCTTATCCATAACGACCTCCGCGCCGGGCCAGCAGAATGAAAAACGGTGCGCCGAACAACGCCGTCATTACACCCACAGGCACCTCCTGCGGCAGGATCAACACTCGCGACAAGGTATCGGACAGCAGCAGGACAATCGCGCCGAGTAGCGCACTCCCCGGCAGCAACCAGCGATAATCGATGGACAAGCCCTTGCGCACCATGTGCGGCACCAGCAAACCGATAAACCCGATGCTGCCGGCCAGTGCCACGGCACTGCCCGCCAGACAGACCACCAGCACGCTCATCAGCAGCCGGATCAAACCGGTTCGCTGACCCAAACCGGTGGCGATCTCCTCGCCGGCGTTAAGCACGTTGACCTGCCCCGCCAGCAACATCGCGCCGAACAATCCGAGTACGCCACACATCAGCAGTGGCGCGGCAACCGACAGGCTGCGCTCGGTCAACGAGCCCGCCAGCCAGAACAGCACCGTATCCAGGCCATCCTGATTGACCACCAGCAACGCCTGGCTAAATGCGGAGAACAACGCCGCCATCGCCGCTCCCGCCAACACAATGCGCAACGGGCTGAGACTGCCCTGCCCCATGTTGCCGATCAGCCACACCAGGCTGCCGGCCACGGCCGCGCCGATGAACGCACACCACAACCAGGCATCCGGGGATGACAGAGAAAACAACGAGGAACACAGGATGATAAAAAAGGTCGCGCCGGCATTGATCCCGAACAAACCGGGGGACGCCAGCGGATTGCGCGTCAGTGCCTGCATCAAGGCCCCCGCCACGGCCAGGCTCGCGCCCACGGCCATCGCCATCAAGGTGCGCGACAGGCGTGTGGTGGTCACCAGCACATGGCTGACGCTCAGCGGGTCGGGGTGCACGAAGGCTGCGGCAATTTGCGAAAGCGGAATCCAGGTCGCTCCGACTGCCAGGCTCAGCACACTGCTGAGGATCAACACGACCCCGGCACAGCACAGTTTCAAACCATTGCTCATCCGGCCAGGTCCGCCGTGACCAGCCGCGCAACGTCATCGAGCATCAGGTTCGCACCGAGCATCCCGCCCGACAGGCTCCAGGCCACTCCGTCGACCCGCCACACCTGCCCCTGTTGCGGCGCTCGCATTTGCTGCCACAGCGGATGCCGCACCAGGCTTTCATAATTTCGTTGCACTGCCGGTTTCTCCGCACGCAAGAAGACAAAGAAAATGTCGGCATTGACCACCGCCAGACTTTCCTTGCTGGTGAGTTTGATCGATACCCCGCTCGCCGCCCGACTGGCCTCACTCCAGCCGAACCCCAGTTCAGTGACTACCGAACCTGGAAAACTGGCCGGCAAATAACTGCGGATATGGTCTTCGCGGACATCCAGAATCGACACCGTCGGCGGCCAGCGCCCGGCAAACTTGTGCTGCAGTTGCTGGCGCAGTTGTGCCGTGCGCAACTGCCATCGGGCCAACACCTCGTCGGCCCGCTGCTGGCGGTGCAGGGCCAGGCCCATCAACGTCAGGGTCTTTTTGAATTCGAACACCTCCTCCAGCATCACCACCGGGGCGATCTGCTTGAGCAAGGGTGCGATGCGCTCATGACGAAAGCGCGAGGCGACGATCACGTCCGGCTTGAGCAGCGCGATGTCCTCAAGGCTCGGCTGGGTTTCCAGCCCGACATGGGGCACCGGCTCCAGCGCCGAGCGCAGATAGCGATAGGTGGGCTTTTCACTCCAGGAATCGACGATGCCGCACGGTGTAATGCCCAACGCTACGGCGCTGTCCGTGGCACCCTGAAACAGGGTGATCACCCGCAGCGGCGCGGCGTCGGCCCGAGCCCACGCCGATGGGGTATACCTCAGCGCAAGCACGCCCAGGGAAAGGCGCAGCAGCGTGCGCCTGGAGGGCGTGTTGACCTGTTCGTTCTTGAGCGGGTAAGTGAGGCTGGGCATGCTCTTGTCCTCTGCAATCGATGCATGACACAACTCGGCAGCGCCCTTCCCTGTGGCGCAACGCACGGTTGAATCGATTCAGAAGTCGACGGTTGCCGAAAGGAGGTAGGTTCGTGGAGTCGCGAGCGTCAATCCAGGCTCGCTGTCATCCGAGGCCCCGGCAGAACTCCAGTAACGCTTGTCAGCCACGTTCTCGACATTGGCCCGCAGGGTGATGTTCTTTTCCTCGACCTTGAAGGCGTAGCGCGCGCCCACGTCGAAACGCGTCCAGGCATCGATTTCCTTGTTATTGGACTGGTCCAGATACTGCGAGCTGGAATAGATGCCGCGGCTGGTCAGGGTCAGGCCTTGTACATTCGGCACGTCCCACTCGGCACCCAGGTTGACGTTGTATTCAGGCGTGGCGGGAGCGCGGTTGCCGTCAAAAGTGCCCTTGGTGGTATTGGTCAGCTCGCTGTCGATGTACATGACGCCGCCGAGCAGGCGGAAACCTTTGAGTGGCTCACCGAACACACTGACTTCCACACCCTTGTTTTCACGTTTGCCGTTCGGGCCGAAAACCCGCGTCGTGGCGTTGGTTTCATAGGCCGGCTGCTTGATCCGGAACACCGCGGTGGTGATGGCGAATGCACCCGCATCATATTTGGCGCCGACCTCGACCTGCCGACTGATGAACGGCGGGAAGATCTCGTCTTCGTTCACCGAGGTCGACGGCGCGATCTTGCCCTGGCTCAAGCCTTCCATGTAGTTGGCATACAACGAGAGCTTATCGGTGGCCTTGAACAGGATGCCGCCCGATGGCGAAACCTTTTCCTCATCGTAGGCCGTGTCGCCTTTGACATTATCCGTCCAGTCGTCGACCTGAACTCGCTGCCAGCGGGCGCCGAGGGTCAGCAGTACCCGATCGTCGAAGAAACCCAATGTGTCGGACAACGCCACGCTGCTGGAGCGGTTCTCGGTATACACCTCGGAATCGAGTCGCGTGGGGGTAATGGGTGTCGGTGTTTGCACCGGGTTGTAGATGTTGCTCGGGGCGGCGGCGTAACGGGCGCCGCCGTTTTCGAAGTCCATGTAGAAATAGCTGGCCGCCAGGTTGATTTCATGGCTCACCGGACCGGTATGGAACCAGTTTCGCACCCCGACGTTGGCCGTGCGGACATTTTCGTCTCGGGTGAAGTCACGTGGCAGAACGCTGAAATTACCCGCGTTGTTGGTGACCGCTACGGCGTGCCGGAGGAAGTCATGATTACTTTTACGCGCGCCCGCACCGGCGTACACCATGACGGAATCGCTGACATCGTACTCGCCGGTCACCGTACCGAAGGTGTCCTTGGTCCGCGCCTTGCTCCACGGCTGCGCATAGTTGTGGCGAACATCGCTGGCATGGGGAACCTGGGCGTTGGCGCCCACCTGCACGCGTTCCTGCGGGGCGTCGGTGTCACGCTCGTTATGTCCGACGTCGGTCGAGAGCCGCAGGCGTTCACCGCGAAAATCCAGGCCCAGCACCGCCATCTCGCGGTCAACGCTCTGGTGATCCCATTCGGTGTCGCCGGACTGCTTCACGCCGTTGAAACGAACACCGAACATGTCCCCCTCACCAAAGCGCCGACCGATGTCCACGGCCCCGCCGACCTGGCTATCGGAAGCATAGTTGCCGGTAAACGACGTAATGGGCACGTCGGTGGCGCGCTTGGGCACCACATTGATCCCGCCACCCACGCTGCCCCGCGGCGAGATGCCATTGATGAGCTGGCTCGGGCCTTTGAGGATGTCGACGCGGTCGGCCATCTCCATATCAATGGTGTAAGTCGGCAGGATACCGTAGAGACCGTTGTAGGAGACATCACTGTTGAACAGGCTCATTCCGCGAATGGTGAACTGCTCATACCGCCCACCCGCCGGGTTGGTGGCGCGAACCGAGGGATCGCTGGCGACGAGGTCGCCCAAGGTACGCGCCTGCAGGTTTTTCACCAACTCACTGGTGTAGGTGGTCTCGCTGAACGGCGTCTCCATGAAGTCTTTCGAGCCCAGCAAGCCTTGCGATCCACGGCGTGCGACCTGCCCGCCGACATACGGATCACCGTGCGCCGTGTCCGCCGTCGCATAAATGGAGGTAGCGCCCAGTTGCAGGGTGCTGCCTGTTGGCGCCGGGGTCAGCATGTACGCCTGTTCGCCCACCGGCAGCAGTTGCAGACCGGAACCCTGTAGCAGTTGGGCGAAGCCCTCCTCCACCGCGAAGTCGCCGGAAAGACCGGGGCTGGTGCGCCCGCTCACCAGTGCCGGGTCCACTGACAGATTGACCCCTGCCAGCCCCGCGAAACGGGTCAGCGCAGCGTCGAGGCTACCGGCTGGCACCTGATAGCTGCGGCGCGGCGCGTCTTCGGCCCAACCGGCAGTGATGAACAATGGACAGGCACTCAGGCTCAACAACAGACTCAAGTGCAACAACGGGCGCAACCTGGATGGAGCCGGACGCATACTGCAAGACATCACTGCGGGCATTGTGAATCTCTCTGATTTCGTTTCACTTACCTTGAAAGACAAGCGGCACGAAAAAAGGGGACACGCTTTAAACACTATTTTTTCGCGGTACCAGCGTTACCCAATAACGCGTACGCGAATGCACTTCCAGTGGCAGGCTGGCCGCCAACAGAGCCAGAACGCGATCGGTGTCTTCAAGGCGGAAACTGCCGGTGATGCGCAGCGATTCCAGCTCTGGCGCCCAACGCAATACACCCGGACGATAGGTGCCGAGTTCACGCAGAAAATCCCCCAGGGGCTGGTTCTGCGCCATCAACACACCGTCACGCCAGCCTGGGGCCAGCACGTCGAATGGCTCCACGGCACCGGCACCCGCCGCTTGAAGGCCGACCTGCTGACCGCCGCGCAACGAAAAGACCGGCCCGCGCAGAGGCTGCAACTGCACCGCGCCGTTGAGCACTGACACTTTGCAACCCGCCTGCCCCTGACGAACACACACCTCGCCCTGACTGACGACCACCTGCCCGAAGCGCGTGAAAATCGTCAGCGGCGAGGCCCCGGGCACATTCAGTGCAATTTCGCCTTCCACGAGGGTCAGGCGCCGGTGCTTCAGGTCGATATCGACGGCACTGGCAGTATTCAATTGCACAGAGCTGCCATCGGCCAACCGGACTTTTTTGCTTTCCCCGGTGGCGGTCCGCAGGTCGGCACTCCAGGCGTCCAGAGGCAACTGTCGACTGATCAGCCAAGCGGTCGGCAGCAAAGCCACCGCCCCGACAGCGCGTTTGAGTACCGTACGTCTACTGGCTTGTGGCCGGTCCAGACTGGCCATGGCAAGGGCCGATGGCAAGTCGGCAAAGCGTTGGCGCAAGAGTTGCGCTTTCTGCCAGGCTTGCTCGTGACTGGAATGACTATCGCGCCAGCTCTGCAGCTGCGCCCGGTCCTGCTCATTAGCGCAGCCGGACTCCATGAGGGCCAGCCACTGCGCGGCGACCCGCACGACTTGCCGGGCCTGAGCCGAAGGTGCCGAACCGTTCACATGTCCACCAGCAGGCAATGTTCGTAGGCTTGAGCCATGTAGCGCTTGATCGTGCGTTCCGATACTTGCAGTCGCTCGGCAATCTCTTGATAGCCCAGGCCTTCCAGCTGACTCAAGAGAAACGCCCGGCGTACCGGGCCCGGTAATCCATCGAGCAATTCGTCCAGGGCTTGCAGGGTTTCCAGCAGGATCCAGCGTTGCTCGGGGGACGGCACGCAGTCCTCGGGCAGCAACGCCAATGCATCGAGATAGGCTTGCTCCAGGCTGCGGCGCTTGTAGAAGTTGGCCAGCAGCCGCTTGCCGACTGTCGCCAGGTAGGCGCGAGGCTCTTGCAGGTCGGCGATGCGCTGAGAGCTGGCGAGCAAACGAACAAAGGTATCCTGGCTCAGATCCGCCGCGTCGCTGCCATTGCCCATGCGTCGTCTCAACCATCCTTCGAGCCAGCTCCGGTGATCGCGGTACAGGTCGTGGAAGGTTTGCTCCGGCGGCATCGCTGCATCACTCATCTAAAGAAACCCTGCGCGAAGAAATATTTTAAATGCGACTCATTCTAATTAGTGTTGAGAGGTCAAACCAAGCCCTTTGTGCGATTCGCACCCGGTAAATGCTTGAATAATTGGATGACAGGCCGATATTTCGGCCGCGCGACGCCGGCTTATCGAGGCTGCGGATTATTGAGGGGGAGTTTTCAAGAGACAACGGAATTCACTGGCCATCCGCGCGTGGTCGGCGGATGCGAAACCGTGAGGGTCGTGAGGAAGTAGAAAAAGCCAAATCGCAGAAACAAAAAACCCCGGTCTTTCGACCAGGGTCTTTGCTATCGACTCGAAGTAACCAGTGGCTTCTTCGTAGCTCCAAGGCGTTCAGTGGGCCTCGGGGCAGATATGGCGCAGCGGACGGGACTCGAACCCGCGACCCCCGGCGTGACAGGCCGGTATTCTAACCGACTGAACTACCGCTGCGTATCGCTTTGAGCTGACGCTCAAGTAACTTGTCTGATTGAAAGCTCCGAGACTTTTCAATCTCTCTTTCAATCTCGAATCAAGGCATGCCTGACTCGGAAAATATGGCGCAGCGGACGGGACTCGAACCCGCGACCCCCGGCGTGACAGGCCGGTATTCTAACCGACTGAACTACCGCTGCGCGTCGGTGGAGGCATTTCAGCCTACCTCTTGCTTTCGCAAGTATCTCGGAAGTGGTGGGTGATGACGGGATCGAACCGCCGACATTCTGCTTGTAAGGCAGACGCTCTCCCAGCTGAGCTAATCACCCGTTTGCATCTCCGAGGCCGCGAAATTTACGCAGGTAGCGAACCTAAGTCAATAGCAGGATTGAAGTTTTTCTGAAAAAGACAAAATTATGTATGTGCAGCAAGTGCGCTTTCGCGAGCAAGCCCGCTCCCACAGGGGAATGCATTCCAAATGTGGGAGCGGCGGTGCGACGATTCGACTTGCTCGCGAAAGCAGCACATTCAACATCAATCCCGGAGCTTACTCGCTGTAAATCATCTTCTTGGTCATGCCGCCATCGACCACGAATTCCTGGCCGGTGACAAACCCGGCATTCCTCGACAGCAGCCAGGCCACCATCGCCGCGACATCCTCGACCTTCCCCACCCTGCCCGCCGGATGCTGGGCATGATCGGCCTCGGTCAAGGGTTCGGCACGTTGCACCGAGGGGTCGCGCGCATCGATCCAGCCAGGACTGACGGCATTGACCCGGATCTCCGGGCCAAGGCTGATGGCCAACGCATGCGTCAGGGCCAACAATCCGCCCTTGCTCGCCGCATAGGCCTCCGTGTCGGGCTCCGACTGCCCGGCGCGGGTCGAGGCCAGATTGACGATGGCGCCGCTGTGAGCGCGCAGATACGGTGCACAGTGCTTGGCCAGCAACATCGGCCCACTGAGGTTCACCGCCAACACCCGATTCCAGTGAGCCAGATCGAGGCTTTCCAGGGTGATGTTGTGCGGATCGGCAACCGCTGCATTGCATACCAGCGCATCCAGGCGCCCGAACTGACCGAGCACCTCGGCTACGCCCAGCGCGACTTGCCCCTCGTTGGAGACATCCATGGCGATGAACCAGGCGTTGTCGCCCAGCACTTTCGCCACTTTCGAACCGCGCTCACGGTCCAGATCCGTCAGCACGACTTGCCAGCCTTCGCTGATCAGCCAGGCCGAAATCCCCAGGCCAATACCCCGCGCAGCACCGGTCACCAGCGCTACGCGGCCATTTGAGCCGGTGGCCGGCGCAGACAACTCGATCACAACGCAGCCAGGCCGCGTGCCAGATCGGCTTGCAGGTCCGCCACGTCTTCCAGGCCGACCGCAACGCGGATCAGGCTGTCACGAATGCCCGCCGCTTCACGCTCTTGCGGCGCCAGGCGACCATGGGAGGTGGTGCTCGGATGGGTGATGGTGGTTTTGCTGTCACCCAGGTTGGCGGTGATCGAAATCAGGCGCGTGGCGTCGATAAAGCGCCAGGCGCCCTCTTTGCCGCCCTTGACCTCAAAACTGACGACCGCACCGAACCCCTTCTGCTGGCGCAGCGCCAGTTCGTGCTGCGGATGGCTCTTGAGGCCGGCGTAATGGACTTTCTCGATACCGTCCTGCTGCTCCAGCCACTCGGCCAGTTGTTGGGCGTTGGCGCAATGGGCCTTCATCCGCAGGTTCAAAGTTTCCAGGCCCTTGAGGAAGATCCAGGCGTTGAACGGGCTCAGGGTCGGCCCGGCGGTGCGCAAGAAACCAACCACCTCTTTCATCTGCTCGCCGCGACCGGCCACGACACCGCCCATGCAACGACCCTGGCCGTCGATGAATTTGGTGGCCGAGTGCACGACGATGTCCGCGCCCATTTTCAGCGGCTGTTGCAGCGCCGGGGTGCAGAAGCAGTTATCGACCACCAGCATCGCGCCTTTGGCGTGAGCGATTTTCGCCAGTTCGGCAATGTCCACCAACTCGGCCAGCGGGTTGGACGGCGATTCGACGAACAGCAATTTGGTGTTGGCCTTGATTGCCGCGTCCCAGCCGGACAAGTCCGCCAAGGGCACGTAATCGACTTCGATACCGAAACGCTTGAAGTACTTCTCGAACAGGCTGATGGTCGAGCCAAATACGCTGCGCGACACCAGCACGTGATCGCCGGCGCTGCACAGGCTCATCACCACCGCCATGATCGCGGCCATGCCGGTCGCGGTGGCCACGGCCTGCTCGGCGCTTTCCAGCGCGGCAATGCGCTCCTCAAAGGCACGCACAGTCGGGTTGGTGTAGCGCGAGTAGACGTTGCCCGGCACTTCGCCGGCAAAACGCGCGGCGGCATCGGCGGCGGTACGGAATACATAGCTGGAAGTGAAGAACATCGGATCACCGTGTTCACCTTCCGGCGTACGGTGCTGACCGGCACGTACGGCCAGGGTATCGAACGCTACGCCTTCGAGGTCGCTGTCCAGCCGACCGGCATCCCAATCCTGACTCATGCTGTCACTCCTTGCCTTGCTCTTGATAGATAAAAGTCTTTTTGCCAGATACAAAACCGGCCCCTCAGGGCCGGTAGTTACTCAGTTGTTGTACAGATCGATGATCGCACTGACTGCCTGCGTCTTGACCTTGGAGGCATCGTTGCGTGCCTGCTCGATCTTGTTCAGATAAGCCTCGTCGACGTCGCCGGTGACGTACTGGCCGTCGAACACCGCGCAATCGAACTTGTCGATCTTGATCTTGCCGCCCCCGACCGCTTCGATCAAGTCAGGCAAGTCCTGATAGATCAGCCAGTCGGCGCCGATCAGGTCTGCCACGTCCTGGGTCGAACGGTTGTGGGCGATCAGCTCGTGAGCGCTCGGCATGTCGATGCCGTAGACGTTCGGGTAGCGAACCGCTGGCGCCGCGGAGCAGAAGTAAACGTTCTTGGCGCCGGCTTCGCGGGCCATCTGGATGATCTGCTTGCAAGTGGTACCGCGAACGATGGAATCGTCCACCAGCATCACGTTCTTGCCGCGGAATTCCAGCTCGATGGCGTTGAGCTTCTGGCGTACGGATTTTTTCCGCGCGGCCTGGCCCGGCATGATGAAGGTCCGACCGATGTAGCGGTTCTTCACGAAGCCTTCGCGGAACTTCACGCCCAGGTGGTTCGCCAGCTCCAGGGCCGCGGTGCGGCTGGTGTCCGGAATCGGGATGACCACGTCGATGTCGTGATCCGGACGCTCGCGCTGGATCTTCTCGGCGAGTTTCTCGCCCATGCGCAGACGGGCCTTGTAGACCGAGACGCCGTCGATGATCGAGTCCGGACGCGCCAGGTAGACGTGTTCGAAGATGCACGGGGTCAGGGACGGGTTGGTCGCGCACTGACGGGTGTACAGCTTGCCCTCTTCAGTGATGTAGACCGCTTCGCCCGGTGCCAGGTCGCGAATCAGGGTGAAGCCGAGCACGTCCAGGGAAACGCTTTCCGAGGCGATCATGTACTCGACGCCTTCGTCGGTGTGACGCTGGCCGAAAACGATCGGGCGGATGCCGTGCGGGTCGCGAAAGCCCACGATGCCGTAGCCGGTGATCATCGCTACGACGGCATAACCACCGACGCAACGGTTGTGCACGTCGGTGACGGCCGCGAAAACGTCTTCTTCGGTCGGCTGCAACTTGCCGCGCTGGGCCAGTTCGTGCGCGAACACGTTGAGCAGTACTTCCGAATCGGAACTGGTGTTGACATGGCGCAGGTCAGATTCGTAAATCTCCTTGGCCAGTTGTTCAACATTGGTCAGGTTACCGTTGTGCGCCAGGGTGATGCCGTAAGGCGAGTTGACGTAAAACGGTTGAGCTTCAGCCGACGTCGAGCTGCCCGCGGTTGGATAACGCACATGGCCAATACCCATGTGACCGACCAGGCGCTGCATGTGACGTTGCTGGAACACGTCACGCACCAGGCCGTTGTCCTTGCGCAGGAATAACCGGCCATCATGGCTGGTCACGATACCGGCAGCGTCCTGGCCGCGGTGCTGGAGGACGGTTAGCGCGTCATACAGCGCCTGATTGACGTTCGACTTACCGACGATACCGACGATGCCACACATGCGACGCAACCCCTACTTAATGGATCTGAACTGAGCACTACTCACTGAGGCGTTTTGGCCATCGGCAAGAGTTGCTCCTTGAACGGAATATCAGCGGGTACGCTGATTCCGCTGGCAAGCCACTGACTGCTCCACCCGAGGATCAGGTTCTTGGACCAGTCTGCAACCAATAGAAATTTTGGCACGAGCTGTGACTCTTTCCACCACCCGTCCTGCTGTACCGGCCCCAGGCTCAACAGCCCGACGGCGATAACCACCAGCAACCCGCCACGCGCGGCGCCGAAGGCCATGCCGAGGAATCGGTCGGTCCCGGAGAGCCCGGTGACGCGAACCAGTTCGCCGATAAGATAATTGATCATTGCGCCTACGATTAAAGTGGCGACAAACATGATGGCACAGCCCGTTATTATACGTGCCGATGGCGTTTGAATGTACCCGCCGAGGTACTCGGACAGTGAGCCACCGAACATCCAGGCTACGACTCCTGCGATGATCCAGGTCAACAGCGACAGTGCTTCCTTGACGAAGCCGCGGCTCAGACTGATCAATGCGGAGATGGCGACGATTGCAACGATCGCCCAGTCAACCCAGGTAAATGGCACAGTGCAGCCTACAGACGGATAAGGCGGCGCATTTTAGCAGAGCCCATGCTTATCGGTAAGCTGCGATTGTCAGTGCATTTCATATCGGGGCGATAGTTTTAGCCACGTTCCGGTTGAAAGCGCACCACAAACCCCTTGAGGTTCTGCTGGCGGTTGAGCAAGTCACGCAGCCGGTCGGCTTCGGCACGCTCGATCAGCGGCCCGACAAACACCCGGTTTTTGCCGTCGGCGGTACGGATGTAGGCGTTGTAACCCTGGCTGCGCAGGGTTTTCTGAAGTTTTTCCGCGCTTTCACGGTTCGACAGGCTGGCCAGTTGCACCGACCAGCTGACAGACAAACCATTGGCATCGACACGGCTTTGCGTGGTGTCCGGCTTGCCCGGTGCTGCGGTGATCGGCTGGGCAGGCGCCGTTGCAGGCTTAGCCGCCAAAGCCGGGACCGGCGCGGGTGCAGCCGGCTTGGCTGCTGGCGCTGGAACCGCAGGCGCTGGAGCCACCGGAACAGCTGGCACCGCCGATTCCTGCTGGGCGATTTCGTCATCGCTCGGCACAGGTTCCTGAGGCAGGGCTTGCGGCTCAGGCACCGCCACGGGCTCGACCTGTACCTGGGGCATCGCCGGCGCCTGCGGAGCCGCGGGCGCTTCGACCGTCACCTGGCGCTGTTCGTCCTGGCGGGAAAACAGCATCGGCAGAAAAATCACCGCCAGCGCGACCAACACCAGGGCGCCAACCATGCGCTGTTTGTATGCCTTATCCAGCAATGCCATTTGCCGCTTCCTCCGTGGAGCGCCGGGCCAGCCACTCAAGGGCCTCGGCGACACAATAAAATGATCCGAACAACAGGATTTCGTCGTCGCTCGTGGCCTGCGCGCACTGCCCTTCCAGGGCGGCCGCGACACTGTCGTATGACGTGACCGACGCACCAAGACCTTGCAACGCGGCGTGCAAATCCGCAACCGAACGCGCCCGAGGCGAATCCAGAGGTGCGACAGCCCAGTGCTGGACACTAGCATTCAATTCACCGACAACACCACCCAGGTCTTTGTCCGCCAGCAACCCGAACACCGCCAGACGCTTGCCGACCGGCGGGCGGCTGGCCAGGCGACGAGCCAGATACTCCGCCGCATGGGGGTTATGCCCCACATCCAGCAATAGATTCAAGCGCTTGCCTTGCCACTCGAACTCACGGCGATCCAGGCGACCGACCACCCGGGTGGCCCGTAGCGCCTCGATAATCTGCGCATCCGCCCAAGGCAAGCCGAGCAGCAGGTAAGCCTGCAACGCCAGCGCGGCATTTTCCATCGGTAGATCGAGCAGTGGCAGGTCGCGCAGCTCCACCACGCGCCCTTGCCCATCGACACCGCGCCATTGCCAGTTGTGATCGGTCACACCGAGGTCAAAATCGCGCCCACGCAGGAAAAACGGGCAATTAAGCTCGCGCGCCTTGTCCAGCAGAGGTTGTGGAGGATTCAGATCGCCGCAGAGCGCAGGCGCGCCCTGACGGAAAATACCGGCCTTCTCGAAGGCCACGGACTCCCGGGTATCACCGAGGTAATCCGCATGATCGACACCGATACTGGTGACCAGCGCCATGTCGGCGTCCACCACGTTGACCGTGTCCAGGCGACCGCCCAGACCGACTTCCAGCACCACTGCATCGAGCCCGGAGCGCTGGAACAGCCAGAATGCCGCCAGGGTGCCCATTTCGAAGTAAGTCAGGGAAGTGTCGCCGCGCCCGGCCTCTACCGCGGCAAAGGCCTCGCACAGCTCGGCATCCGTGGCTTCGACGCCATTGACTGTTACCCGCTCGTTGTAACGCAGCAGGTGTGGGGAGTTGTAGACCCCCACTTTCAAGCCCTGGGCCCGCAGCAAGGACGCCACGAACGCACAGGTGGAACCCTTGCCGTTGGTCCCGGTGACCGTGATCACCCGAGGTGCCGGCTTGCCCAGTCCCATACGGGACGCTACCTGCTGCGACCGCTCCAGGCCCATGTCGATGGCTGAAGGGTGCAACTGTTCAAGGTAGGCGAGCCATTCGCCAAGGGTACGTTGGGTCATAGGCTGGCGGGTACCGGTGGAACCACGATCGGCTCGATAGGGGCAGCAACGAACTTCGGCGTCGGCAGGCCCATCATTTGCGCCAGCAGGTTGCCCAGACGCGGACGCAGCTCCTGACGGTCGATGATCATGTCGATGGCACCGTGCTCCAGCAGGAACTCGCTGCGCTGGAAGCCTTCCGGCAGTTTCTCGCGCACGGTTTGCTCGATCACACGCGGACCGGCAAAACCGATCAACGCCTTCGGCTCGCCGACAATCACGTCGCCCAGCATCGCCAGACTCGCGGAAACGCCGCCGTAGACCGGGTCGGTCAACACGGAGATGAATGGGATGCCTTCTTCACGCAGACGGGCCAGCACCGCGGAGGTCTTGGCCATTTGCATCAGGGAAATCAGCGCTTCCTGCATCCGCGCACCGCCGGAAGCGGCGAAGCAGATCATCGGGCAACGTTTTTCCAGGGCGTAGTTGGCGGCGCGAACGAAACGCTCACCGACGATGGCGCCCATCGAACCGCCCATGAAGGAAAATTCGAACGCCGAAACCACGACCGGCATGCCCAGCAAAGTGCCGCTCATGGAAACCAGTGCGTCTTTTTCGCCAGTCTGCTTTTGTGCAGCGGTCAGGCGGTCCTTGTACTTCTTGCCGTCGCGGAATTTCAGACGGTCAACCGGTTCCAGGTCTGCACCCAGCTCGGCACGGCCTTCAACATCGAGGAAGATGTCGATACGGGCGCGGGCGCCGATACGCATGTGATGGTTGCACTTGGGGCAAACGTCCAGGGTCTTTTCCAGCTCCGGACGATACAGCACAGCCTCGCAAGACGGGCATTTGTGCCAAAGACCTTCAGGCACCGAGCTCTTCTTGACCTCGGAACGCATGATCGAAGGGATCAGTTTGTCTACTAACCAGTTGCTCATGCTTTCTTTCTCCAGTACCGGCGGCCCGAACGCTCTGGTTCGCGGCCCCGTGTATGCCCTAGCGCTAAATTCATGTGTGCGGCGATGATCAGTGAATGGCCGGGTCAGCGAAACGTGACCTGCGTACCACCCCATGACCCTCAGCCGTTTTGTACAGTGCAGTGGACGGCGGCAGACTGCCAGCCGTCACATCAACGGGTGCTACCGCGTACCGCTTTGATAAATGCCTGAATCCTTGCGTGATCCTTGATGCCCTTGCTCGCCTCAACCCCGCCGCTGACATCCACGGCATAAGGCCGAACGCGCGCAACCGCCTCGGCGACGTTATCCGGCGTCAGACCGCCCGCCAGAATGACCGGCTTGCTCAGGCCTTGCGGTATCAGTGACCAGTCAAACGCCTCCCCGGTTCCTCCGGGAACGCCTTCGACATAGGTATCGAGCAAGATTCCGCTGGCGCTGGCATAAGCATCGCAGGCCGCTGCGATGTCATCACCGGCCTTGACCCGCAATGCCTTGATGTACGGCCGGTGCCAGCCTTCGCACTCAGCGGCGGTTTCGTCGCCATGGAACTGCAACAGGTCCAGCGGCACCGCGTCGAGGATTTCCCCCAGCTCGCAACGGCTGGCATTGACGAACAAGCCCACGGTGGTCACGAACGGCGGCAGCGCCTTGATGATCGAGCGCGCCTGCTGGACCGTCACCGCACGGGGGCTTTTGGCGTAGAACACGAATCCGATGGCATCCGCCCCGGCCTCGACGGCTGCCAACGCATCCTCTATGCGGGTAATCCCACAGATCTTGCTGCGAACGGCTGACATGTCGATACAACTCCAAGACAAATCCGGGAAAGTCCCGGATGGTAACAAAAGCGTTCGAGGGCGTCAGCCGCCAAGTTCCGAGAAGCCGGTCAGGAAGTGCGGACCGATGTAGCGCTCGGGCAACTCGAACTCGTCACGGTACTCGACCTGAACCAGATACAAGCCGAATGGATGCGCGGTCACGCCACCGGTCCGTCGAATCCGGCTCTCCAGCACCTCTTTCATCCACTCCACCGGCCGCTCTCCGGCGCCAATGGTCATCAGCACACCGGCAATGTTGCGCACCATATGATGCAGGAAGGCGCTGGCGCGAATATCCAGCACGATCATCTTGCCGTGACGGGTAACGCGCAGGTGATGCAATTCCTTGATCGGCGACTTGGCCTGGCACTGACCGGCGCGAAAAGCACTGAAATCATGGGTGCCGAGCAGGTACTGGGCGGCCTCGGCCATGCGCTCGACGTCCAGCGGACGGTGGTTCCAGGTCACCTCTTCGTTCAAGTGCGCCGGGCGGATCTGATCGTTGTAGATCACGTAGCGATAACGCCGGGCAATGGCCTTGAACCGCGCATGGAAATGCGCCGGCATGACCTTGGCCCAACTGACACTGACGTCATGGGGCAAGTTGATGTTGGCGCCCATGGTCCAGGCCTTCATCGAGCGCTCGACCTGAGTGTCGAAATGCACCACCTGTCCGCAGGCATGCACCCCGGCGTCGGTACGCCCGGCGCACATCAGCGAAACGGGCGAGTCGGCGACTTTGGACAAGGCGTTTTCGAGGGTTTCCTGCACGGTGAGCACCCCGGACGCCTGGCGCTGCCAGCCGCGGTAGCGCGAGCCTTTGTATTCGACGCCCAGCGCGATCCGGAAAAAGCCGTCGGCTGCCATTTCGGCGGCCGGGTTATCTATATTTGCCAAGGAGGGACAGCCTGATGATGTACCAAAGGCGGGCATTATAAGGCCGCCGGGCGGGGATGCCAGAGAGTTCTCCATTGACTGTCCCGGCCTCATCGCGGGCAAGCCCGCTCCCACAGGTTTTGTGAACGACATAAATCTCTGTGGGAGCAGGTTTGCCCGCGATGAGGCCCAAGCAAACAACATCCATTAATGAGCCAAACAAAAACGGCAGCCTCAATGGGCTGCCGCTTTTTTTCAACCTGCCGATCAATCAAGCCAGGCGCGAAAGCATCTCCTCGGCTTCACTCTTCTGCTCGGCACTGCCTTCGCTTACCACCTCATTGAGGATGTCGCGAGCACCGTCGCTGTCGCCCATGTCGATATAGGCCTGAGCCAGATCGAGCTTGGTAGCGGCTTCGTCAGTGCCCGAGAGGAAGTCGAAGTCATCATCGCTATCCAGCGCGGCATCAGCTTCGGTAAAGGTCGGCTCGCCGATGCTGTTGGACAAGCTCTCCAGTTCGGCGTTGACATCATCCAGCTCTGCCGCGAACGCATCCGGCGCGTCCAGTTCCTCGGCCAGCGACAGATCGAAATCAGCCGGCAACTCCAGATCATCCAGCGCGACCTCAGGAACAGCCGGGGTTTCGGCAACCGGGAAATCCTTCACGCCCTCATCCAGATCCAGCAGGAAATCGTCTTCAGCCAGCATCGCCGGCGACGGTTGCGCACCGAGATCCAGGTCGAGGTCGAAGTCCGACAGATCGTCGAGGTTTTCCTTGATTTCAGTCTGCTGCTGCAACACCGACTCAAAGCTCAGATCGTCGTCCAGCGGGAACTCACCAAGGTCTGGCAACGCCGCCACTTCAGGCTCCGCTGCAGGTGCAGGTGCAGGCGCCAAAGGCGTAATCGCGTCCAGATCATCCAGGCTCAGGTCGAAGGCGCTGTCGAGGTCATCCTCGAACGGTGCCGGTTCTGGCTCTGGCGCCGGTGCTTGCGGCTCATCGAGCAACAGTTCCTTGACGTATTGCGCGTCCAGCTCGGCAGCAACGGCGGCCGCGGCGATGCCACCGGCAGCCACCAGCGCCATGGCCGGGAAGCGATTTTTGAGTTTTTCAACCTGGGCGAAGTTGTCGCCATTAGCCACCAACTGACGCTCCTGGCCGACGAACGCATCGCGGTCGCCTTGCTGGCCGTAGACTTCCATCAGTTTCAAGCGCAGATCGCTGCGCTTGGGCTCTTGCTTGACGCCGTCCTCCAGCAACGCGGCGGCCTGGTTCAGGCGACCGGCATTGATGTGCGACTGAGCCTGACCCAGCACGTCGTCGGAACGCTCGGCAGCCGGCGCCACCAATGGCGCGGCGATCGGCGTGGTCATCACCACCGGAGCAACCACCGGCGCTGGCGCGGGAGCAGGCGTCGGGGCAGTCGCCAGCTTCACGCTCGGCGGCGGAACTTCCAGGCCTTCGAAGCTGCTTTCCGGCAAGTCGAAATCGGCCGAGAACGGCTGATCTTCGGCCAAGGCACGGGCCATGCGCAGATGTTTCTCGGCTGCTTGCTGGGCTTTGCGTCGACGCGCCAGCAACAGCAGCAGGAGCAGGAGAATCACCGCACCGCCACCGACCAGGCCCAGCAGCAGCGGATTGGTCAGCAATTCATTGAACTTCTGATCGTCAGATGCCGCCGGTGTCGCCTCGACGGGCTTCTCGGCTGGCGCCGGCGTTGCCTCAGGGGCAGGCGCAGCGGCAACCGGTGCAGGCGCTGCCTCCGGGTTGGCAGCCAGCTCGGCCGACATTGCCGGCGCGGTCGCAGCCGCTGGAGCAGCCGCAGCGCCCTCGGTTTGCAACTTGGCCAGTTGGTTGTTCTTCAACTCGATCAGGCGCTGCAGCTTGTCTACCTGGCTTTGCAGATCGGCCATGCGGCTTTTCAGTTCGGCGTTATCACGACGACTGGTGTCGAGGCTTTCCTGGGTCACCGCCAGCTTATTGCTGAGGGCCTTGGCATCTCCGGCAGCCCCTTTGCCAGGGTTCTTGCCGGACTCGGCAGACACCAGGCTCAACTTGTCGGTGGCCGCTTGCGCCGGAGCACCCTCGGTACGAGCGCGATTGGTGGCGTCGAGCTGTTGCTGCCCTGCCCCGGGTTTCGCCACATAGCGGCGACCCTGGCGCCAGGCCTTGTTCTGTGCGGCCACTTCGGCAATGGCCTTGGCTTGCGGCAGGCCAGTGCTCTGCACCTGGTCCGGCATGCGCAGCACCTGGCCGGTTTTCAGGCGATTGATGTTGCCGTCGATAAAGGCATCCGGGTTCAACGCCTGGATGGCCAGCATGGTTTGCTGGATCGAACCGCCATTACGCGCCTTTGCGGCGATTTCCCACAGGGTATCGCGCGGTGTGGTGGTGTATTGGGACGGTTTGGTCGCACCGGTGACGGGCGCGGCAACCGTCGACGTCGGCTGTGCAGCCGCTTCAGCGGTTTGCGGCGAGAATTTGGACGGATCGAGCAGCACACTGTAGTCGCGCAGCAAGCGGCCGTTCGGCCACATGACCTGAACCAGGAACTTCACCATGGGTTCGGAAAGTGGCTTGCTGGAGGTCACGCGCAGGATGCTTTTACCGCTGGCGTTGAGCACCGGGGTGAAGGTCAAGTCGTTGAGAAACGCCTGGCGGTCGACACCGGCCTTGGCGAAATCGTCTGGTGAGGCCAGGCTTGGTACCACTTCGGCGGCGGTGAGATCCTTGACATCGAGCAGCTCGATTTCCGCTACCAGCGGCTGGTTGAGCGTCGATTTCAGGGTCAACTCCCCGAGCCCGAGGGCATGCGCCATACCGGAGGACAGCGCCGAGGCGGCCGCTATTGCTAACACCAGTTTGCGAACTTGAACCATTAGCTCATCCTTAGTTTGAACATTCCTCGGCCAGCGAGAAGGTATTGATAGTCGCTGCCGTAAGGCATTGCACGCAACGGCGAGGGTCGTCGCGCGCGATCATTTCATTGATGCCCGGCAAAGCCCCGCAGAGTGGCTCTGCCTTCAGCACTCCGGCAAGCATAGGCTCGCGCGGAATCATTCGACAAATTGTTGCAAAGTATCTTTTACAGCAGGTCTTTTATCAACAACTCGGCCAGCTGCACAGCGTTGAGCGCCGCGCCTTTGCGTACGTTATCTGACGTCAGCCACAGATTAAGTTCCGACGTGTCGTCAATACCATGGCGAACCCGACCAACGTAGACCACATCCTGGCCTACCGCATCGCCCACCGGGGTCGGGTAGTCGCCGGCTTCCACCAGTTCGATGCCGGGAGCGTCTTCCAGGGCCGCATTGACTTTCCCCAGGTCGATTTCACTCGCGGACTGCAGGGTCACGCTATAGCTATCGCCAAAAAACACCGGGGCTTGAATGCAAGTGACGGAAATCTTCAATGAAGGCCGCGCCATGACCTGGCGCAGCTCACGCACCAGGCGTTTTTCCAGCAGCGTATGACCTTGCTCATCCGGTTTACCGACCTGGGCCAACAGGTTGAAGGCCATTTGCCGATCAAAGAATTTCGGCTCCAGCGGCCGCACATTCAGCAGTTCGGCGGTTTGCCGGGCGAGCTCGCTCACGGCTTCGCGGCCCTGGGCCGATACCGCCAGGCTGGCGGTCAGGCTGATGCGCTGCAAATCAAGCAAATCCATCAGTGGCGCCAGCACCACCGCCAGCGTGGTGGCCGACGGGCTTGGACTGCTGACCTGAAAGGGTTTGTTCAAGCCGGCCAACACCTGGGCATTGGCTTCAGGCACAACCTGTGGCGCCTTTTCGGCCGGCAGGGCACCGGAGAGATCGATAACCGAGCAACCGGCATCGCTCGCGCGGGAAGCGAAACTCAACGAAACCGCCGGGCCGGCGGCAAAGAATGCCAACTGCACCTTGCTGAAGTCGAACTGATCGACTTCCCGCACCCGCACGTTCTTGCCGCGAAACGGCACCGAACTGCCGGCCGACTCGCTGCTGGCCAACAGGTGCAGGTTGCCGATCGGGAAATCGCGCTCTTCGAGAATCTGCACGAGTGTTTCGCCGACAGTACCGGTGGCGCCGATCACGGCAATATCAATGGTCTGGCTCATGGGTTTTACCTCTGGCGAAACGGGGGGAGCGGCACTTTACCGGGTGGGTGGGATACAGGCAATTTCTGCCGGGGATTTGTAGTGTCTGTACCGGCCTCATCGCGAGCAAGCTCGCTCCCACAGGGGGTACGCATTCCAATGTGGGAGCAAGCTTGCTCGCGATGACGGAATATCAGGCAACCCATAAACATCAGGTTGCCGGGAATAAAAAACCCGCGCCTCTTGCAAGGCGCGGGTTCTTTCATTGCTTTAGTCGATTAACGCTCGAGCAGGATCCGCAGCATGCGACGCAGCGGTTCGGCCGCGCCCCACAGCAACTGGTCGCCGACGGTGAACGCGCCGACAAATTGCGAGCCCATGTTCAGCTTGCGCAGACGACCAACCGGGATGTTCAGGGTGCCGGTGACCTTGTTCGGGCTCAGCTCCTGAATGCTGGTTTCGCGGTTGTTCGGCACCAGCTTGACCCAAGGGTTGTGCTGGCTGATCAACCCTTCGATATCAGCGATCGGTACGTCTTTGTTCAGCTTGATGGTCAGCGCCTGGCTGTGGCAGCGCATGGCGCCGATGCGCACGCAGATGCCATCTACCGGGATCGGGCTCTTGAAGCGACCGAGGATCTTGTTGGTCTCGGCCTGGGCCTTCCACTCTTCGCGGCTCTGACCGTTCGGCAGTTCCTTGTCGATCCACGGGATCAGGCTGCCGGCCAACGGTACGCCAAAGTTTTCAGTCGGGTAAGCGTCGCTGCGCATGGCTTCAGCCACACGGCGGTCGATGTCGAGGATCGCGCTGGCCGGATCGGCCAGTTGATCGGCAACAGCGGCGTGGGTCGCGCCCATTTGCTTGATCAGTTCACGCATGTTCTGCGCGCCGGCACCGGAGGCCGCCTGATAAGTCATGGCGCTCATCCACTCCACCAGGCCAGCTTCGAACAGGCCACCGAGGCCCATCAGCATCAGGCTGACGGTGCAGTTGCCGCCGATGTAGTTCTTGGTGCCCGCGTCCAGTTGCTGGTCGATGACCTTGCGGTTGACCGGATCCAGAACGATCACCGCATCATCCTGCATACGCAGGCTGGAAGCGGCGTCGATCCAGTAACCCTGCCAGCCGGCTTCACGCAGCTTGGGGAAGACTTCGCTGGTGTAGTCGCCACCCTGGCAGGTCAGAATCACGTCGAGGGTTTTCAGCTCTTCAATGCTGTAAGCGTCCTTGAGCGGAGCAATGTCCTTGCCCACGGACGGGCCTTGGCCACCGACATTGGAAGTGGTGAAAAACACCGGCTCGATAAGATCGAAATCCTGCTCTTCCAGCATCCGCTGCATGAGCACGGAACCGACCATGCCGCGCCAACCGATCAGACCTACACGTTTCATCGCAACTACACCTTCTTGAAATGTGGACCGCTGCCTTGTCTTGAATTTGGCAGCGGGCCCGAGAGATTACAGATTCCGCAGCGCGGCGACTACTGCGTCACCCATTTCCTGCGTACCGACTTTAGTGCAACCGGCCGACCAGATGTCACCGGTGCGCAAGCCCTGATCCAGCACCAGGCTGACGGCTTTCTCGATGGCATCGGCCGCGGCCTGCTGGTTGAAGCTGTAACGCAACATCATCGACACCGACAAAATGGTCGCCAGCGGGTTGGCGATGCCCTTGCCCGCGATGTCCGGGGCCGAACCGTGGCACGGCTCGTACATGCCCTTGTTGTTGGTGTCCAGGGACGCCGACGGCAGCATGCCGATGGAACCGGTGAGCATCGAGGCCTGGTCGGACAGGATGTCGCCGAACATGTTGTCGGTAACGATCACGTCGAACTGCTTCGGTGCGCGCACCAGCTGCATCGCGGCGTTGTCGACGTACATGTGGCTCAGTTCGACTTCAGGATAATCCTTGGCCACTTGTTCGACCACTTCACGCCACAGTTGGCTGGAGGCCAGTACGTTGGCCTTGTCCACCGAGCACAGCTTCTTGCCACGAACCATGGCCATGTCGAAACCGACACGGGCGATGCGGCGGATTTCGCTTTCGCTGTACGGCAGGGTGTCATAGGACTGACGCTCGCCGTTTTCCAGGGTACGGGTACCACGAGGCGCGCCGAAGTAGATGCCGCCGGTCAGCTCGCGAACGATCAGGATGTCCAGGCCGGCCACGATTTCCGGCTTCAGGCTGGAAGCCTCGGCCAGTTGCGGGTACAGGATCGCCGGACGCAGGTTGCCGAACAGGCCCAGTTGCGCACGGATTTTCAGCAGACCGCGTTCAGGGCGGATGTCACGTTCGATGGCATCCCATTTCGGGCCGCCAACGGCGCCCAGCAACACGGCGTCGGCCGCGCGGGCACGCTCCAGGGTCTCGTCGGCCAACGGCACGCCGTGCTTGTCGATGGCAGCGCCACCGATCACATCAAAGCTCAGCTCGAAACCCAATGCGAACTTGTCGCTGGCCAATTCCAGCACCTTGACCGCTTCGGCCATGATTTCCGGGCCAATACCGTCACCTGGGAGAATCAGAATCTGCTTGCTCATGCTTTCCTCATGTCATCAGTCGGTGCGCCTTGGGCGCACCCGGAAAAATTCTATCGCTCGGCCATCAGTACCAGCACATCCGTACTGAACGAACTATCGGCCTCAATCTCAAAATATTCGCGTACTTCATTGCCCATCGACTGCTGCAACTCGCGGATCGCCGCGCGCATCACTTGCGGTGTGCGCATGCGCTCGACCCAGCTGTTGTATTCCAGGCGCAAGCGCTGACGGGTGGTACTGCGGGTGTGCAGCCCCGCCTCGCTGACCTGGCGCAACCACTCGCCAGCGGAATAATCGCGCACATGGCTGGTATCGCGCAGCACTTCGACGCTTTGCAGGTAAGTGTCGAACAGCGGGCTACCCGGTGACAACACGTCGACGAACGCGGCCACACCGCCCGGCTTCAGGACTCGACGCACCTCCCGCAGGGCCGCGCCCAGGTCGCTCCAATGGTGCGCCGAATAGCGGCTGAAGACGAAATCGAATTCGCCATCGGCGAACGGCAGGCGCTCGGCGGCACCGTTGACCGTGGTTACGTTGCTCAAGCCACGGTCGACAGCAGCGGCAGCGACCACGTCGAGCATTTGCTGCGACAGGTCGTAGGCCACCACCTCTTTCACCAATGAGGCTACGTGAAAACTCACGTGACCTGCGCCGCACCCCAGATCCAGGACCCTGGCCTCGCCCTGCCCCGCCAGTTCGGCCTGTAGCAGCGCGAATTCGGTGCCTTGAGCGTGTACGGCGCTGCTCAGGTAGGCCGAGGCCTGTTCACCGAATTGCTTCTGGACTACCTGGCTGTGTCGGGCGGTGCTGGTCATGGGGACTTCCTTTTTGGGGTGAGTCTTGGGGGTGTCTGTTCTGGCCTCATCGCGAGCAAGCTCGCTCCCACAGGTTTTGTTTACGCCGCAAATCCAATGTGGGAGCGAGCTTGCTCGCGATGGCGTCATTACGCCTTACGCAAATTCAAGCGTCGCGAAACAACCAAGGCTGGCTCGCACGATGTTTGGCCTCAAATGCCGCAATCGCATCGCCGTCCTGCAAGGTCAGGCCGATATCGTCCAGGCCGTTCAACAGGCAATGTTTGCGAAACGCATCAATCTCAAAGCTCAACACCTTGCCATCCGGACGGGTCACGGTCTGGGCCTGCAGGTCAACCTGCAACTGATAGCCCGGATTAGCCTCGACCTGCTGGAACAGTTCGTCGACTTCGGCGTCGCTCAAGATGATCGGCAGCAAGCCGTTCTTGAAGCTGTTGTTGAAGAAGATGTCGGCATAGCTCGGCGCGATGATGCTGCGGAAACCGTACTCTTCCAGCGCCCACGGCGCGTGTTCACGGCTGGAGCCGCAACCGAAGTTCTCGCGGGCCAGCAACACGCTGGCGCCCTGGTAACGTTCGGCGTTGAGGACGAAGTCCTTGTTCAGCGGACGCTTGGAGTTGTCCTGGTAAGGCTGGCCCACATCCAGGTAACGCCATTCATCGAACAGGTTCGGGCCAAAGCCCGTGCGCTTGATCGACTTCAGGAACTGCTTCGGGATGATCTGGTCGGTGTCGACGTTGGCACGATCCAAAGGCGCGACAAGACCAGTGTGCTGGGTAAAAGCTTTCATGCTGCGCTCCTTCAGATCAATTCACGGACGTCGACGAAACGACCGTTTATAGCAGCGGCCGCGGCCATGGCCGGGCTGACGAGGTGAGTACGACCACCGGCACCCTGACGGCCTTCGAAGTTACGATTGGAGGTCGAGGCGCAATGCTCACCGGACTCCAGGCGGTCCGGGTTCATCGCCAGGCACATCGAGCAACCCGGCTCACGCCATTCGAAACCGGCTTCGAGGAAAATCTTGTCCAGGCCTTCCGATTCAGCCTGGGCTTTAACCAGGCCCGAGCCCGGCACCACGATGGCCTGCTTGATGGTCGAGGCCACTTTACGGCCCTTGGCGATCACGGCCGCCGCACGCAGGTCTTCGATCCGCGAGTTGGTGCAGGAACCGATGAACACGCGGTCGAGCTGAATGTCGGTGATCGCCTGATTGGCGGTCAAACCCATGTACTTCAAGGCACGGACGATGGAGTCGCGCTTGACCAGGTCCATTTCCTTTGCTGGATCCGGCACGTTCTGGTCTACCGCCAGCACCATCTCAGGCGAAGTACCCCAGCTGACTTGCGGCTTGATCTGGGTCGCATCGAGCTCTACAACCGTATCAAACGTGGCATCGGCGTCAGACACCAGGTCTTTCCAGGCTTCAACGGCCAGGTCCCATTCCGCGCCTTTCGGGGCAAATGGACGGCCCTTGACGTAAGCCACGGTTTTTTCGTCCGCAGCCACCAGGCCTACGCGAGCGCCGGCCTCGATGGACATGTTGCAGATGGTCATGCGGCCTTCGACGGACAGGTCGCGAATCGCGCTGCCGGCGAACTCGATGGCGTGGCCGTTACCGCCGGCGGTGCCGATCTTGCCGATCACCGCGAGCACGATGTCCTTGGCGGTCACGCCAAACGGCAATTGGCCTTCGACGCGCACCAGCATGTTTTTCATTTTCTTGGCGACCAGGCACTGGGTGGCGAGCACATGCTCGACCTCGGAAGTGCCGATACCGTGAGCCAATGCGCCGAATGCGCCATGGGTCGAGGTATGGGAGTCGCCGCAGACCACGGTCATGCCGGGCAAGGTTGCGCCTTGCTCCGGGCCGATGACATGGACGATGCCCTGGCGAACGTCGTTCATCTTGAACTCGACGATGCCGTATTCATCGCAGTTGTCATCGAGGGTCTGGACTTGCAGGCGCGAAACCTGGTCAACGATGGCGTCGATGCCGCCCTTGCGCTCCGGCGTGGTCGGTACGTTGTGGTCCGGGGTCGCGATGTTGGCATCGATGCGCCATGGCTTGCGCCCGGCCAGACGCAGGCCTTCGAAGGCTTGCGGCGAGGTCACTTCGTGGATGATGTGACGATCGATGTAGATCAGCGCAGAGCCATCGTCGCGCTGCTTGACCAAATGCGAATCCCAGAGCTTGTCGTAGAGCGTTTTGCCGGCCATCAGACGGTTTCCTCATCAGCTTGTTTCTATGCCCTGGGTCTTGAGCGACTCAATAACCCCTTGGCTTGTGAGGCTGATCCTATGGGGTTACATTAAATAACTCAAATTCATATTTTTTATGCTTTGGATAACCAACTGGAATGCAACTATGGACCTGGCCAACCTCAATGCCTTTATTGCCATCGCCGAGACCGGAAGCTTCTCCGGCGCCGGGGAACGGCTGCACCTGACCCAGCCGGCCATCAGCAAGCGCATCGCCGGGCTGGAGCAGCAATTGAAGGTGCGGTTGTTCGACCGTCTGGGTCGTGAAGTGGGCCTGACCGAGGCCGGGCGCGCCCTGCTGCCGCGGGCTTATCAGATTCTCAATGTCCTCGATGATACGCGCCGTGCCCTGACCAACCTCACCGGCGAGGTGACCGGCCGTCTGACCCTGGCCACCAGTCACCACATCGGCTTGCACCGTTTGCCGCCCTTGCTGAGGGAGTTCACCCGACTCTACCCACAAGTGGCGCTGGATATTCAGTTCCTCGATTCGGAAGTGGCCTACGAGGAAATTCTCCATGGCCGCGCCGAACTGGCGGTCATTACCCTGGCGCCAGAACCCCATGCGCTGGTCAAGGCCACCCCGGTATGGGACGACCCGCTGGATTTCGTGGTTGCGCCGGAGCATTCGTTGCTCAATAACGGCAAGGTCAGCCTGGCGGACATCGCCCGACACCCGGCGGTCTTCCCTGGTGGCAATACCTTTACCCACCACATTGTGCAGCGGCTGTTTGAAGCCCAGGGCCTGACGCCAAACATCGCCATGAGCACCAACTACCTGGAAACCATCAAGATGATGGTCTCGATCGGCCTGGCCTGGAGCGTTTTGCCGCGCACCATGCTCGATGACCAGGTGGCGCGCATACCTTTGCCGGGCATACAGCTCACTCGCCAGCTAGGCTATATCTTGCACACAGAAAGGACGCTGTCGAATGCTGCGCGGGCCTTCATGGCCTTGCTGGACGCTCAACTCGATCAGCCAGGGACTCAAGGCTAAGCTGTGCTAATCCTGTAGAGCCGCGAATTCCTGCCCCAAACGCCCATTCAGCCCAAGGCTTGCCAATGCCCAAATCTGTTGACCGTATTCCGCCAATGCCGCGTATACAGGCACTTGACCCGAAAAGCTCCGAACAGAGCTGGGAAAGTGCCCCGCAATTGTTGGCCGCGCTCAACGGCGCGCGCTTGGGTGCGTGGTATTGGGACATCGAGCGCGGAAAGATCAGTTGGTCCCGGGGCACGCAGGCGCTGTTCGGCTTCGATCCCCGCAAACCGTTGCCATCGGATCTGGAATACCTCGACTTGCTGCCTCCGGAGGATCGCGCGAAAACCGTTCGCGCGTTCCACGCAGTCATCGCTGGCGCACCGCTGGAGCAAGCGATGCATCACCGCATCCGCTGGCCCGATGGCAGCCTGCACTGGCTGGAAATCAGCGGCAGCCTGTTACCGGACAAGCACGGCCGGCCACGGATGATCGGTGTGATCCGCGAGATTACCCACCAGCGCCAGCGCGAACAGGCGTTGAGCAGCTCGGAAAAACGCTTCGCCACCCTGTTCCACCTGTGCCCCAACATGGTCCTGCTGACCCGCCAGGAAGACGGCCTGATCACCGAAGCCAACCAATATTTCGAAAGCCTGTTCGGCTGGCCGGTGCAAAACGCGATCGGCCGCACCACCCTGGAACTGGGCCTGTGGGTGCATCCCGAACAACGGGCCGAACTGGTCAAGGCCACCAAAGCCAAAGGCGACCTGGTCAGCATGGAAGTGCAGTTTCGCGCCAGCAATGGCCAGGTCCACGACGGCATCCTCAGTGCGCAAAAGGTCGAGCTCGAAGGCCAGCCCTATCTACTGAGCACGTTCCTTGACACCACCGAGCGCAAAGTCGCCGAACAGGCCCTCAAGGACAGCCAGGAACGCCTCGACCTGGCACTGGACTCGGCGCAACTCGGCACCTGGGACTGGCACATTCCCAGCGGCATGCTCTACGGATCGGCACGGGCCGCCCAACTGCACGGTTTGGACGCCAAGCCCTTCCACGAGTCCTTCGACGAGTTCTTCGAAGGCGTGCCCGGCGAAGAACGCGACACCATGCGCGACGCTTACCGCAGTCTGCGTGAAGGCCCGGCCGGCAACTATCAATTGACCTACCGCGTGCAATTGCCCGACGGCACCTCGCGCTATCTGGAAAGCCGTGCCCGCCTCTACCGCGATGACAACGGTGTGCCGGTGCGTATGGCCGGCACCTTGCTCGACATCACTGATCAGGTGGAACGCGAACAACGGCTGGTGGCCTCCGAAGAGAAATTCGCCACGCTGTTCCAGGTCAGCCCCGATCCGATCTGCGTCACCCGCCAGGACTCCGGCCAGTTCATTGAAATCAACTCCAGCTTCACCCAGACCTTCGGCTGGAGCACCGCCGATGTGATCGGCCGCAGCGCCGACGAAATCGGCCTGTGGGACGCTTCGGCGAAAAGCCTGCGACGAATCGAACAAGTGATCCGCGAACAAGGCCTGAACAACGTGGCCATTCTGGTCCAGCACAAGGAAGGACAGACCCTGACTTGTGTGATTTCCAGCCGCCAGATCAGCGTCGGCGACCAGCCCTGCATCGTCACCACCCTGCGCGATATCACCCAGCAACAGCGCTCGGAAGCGGCGCTCAAGGCCAGTGAAGAGAAATTCGCCAAGGCCTTCCACTCCAGCCCCGACGCCATCACCATCACCGAGCGCGACACCGGACGCTATCTGGAGGTCAACGACGGCTTCTGCCGCCTGACCGGCTACCGCGCCGAGGAGGTGGTGGGCCGCACGGTGTACCAGGTCGGGATCTGGGCCGAAGAAAAACAACGCTCGGCGCTGCTGGCCGAATTGCAGATCAAGGGACGGGTTCATCACCAGGAAATGCTCGGGCGCAACAAGCGCGGCGAACTGCTCACCGTCGAAGTCTCGGTGGAACCGATCACCCTCAATGAAACCGCCTGCCTGCTGCTGACCGCGCGCGACGTCAGCCTGCTGAAAAATGCCGAAGCGCAGATCCGCCACCTGGCCTATCACGACCCACTGACCAACCTGCCCAACCGTGCCTTGCTGATGGACCGCCTGAGCCAGCAGATCGCCCTGCTCAAACGGCATAACCTGCGGGGCGCGCTGATGTTCCTCGACCTCGACCATTTCAAGCACATCAACGACTCCCTCGGGCACCCGGTGGGCGATACCGTGCTGAAAATCATCACCGCGCGCCTGGAGGCCAGCGTGCGCATGGAGGACACCGTTGCGCGCCTGGGCGGTGACGAATTCGTGGTACTGCTCAGCGGCCTCGAAGGCTCGCGCAGCGAGGTCAGCGATCAGGTTCGCCAACTGGCCGACACCATCCGCGAGCTGCTGTCCGAACCGATGTTCCTCGACGGCCAGCGACTGCAAGTGACACCCAGCATCGGCATTGCGCTGATCCCCGATCACGGCTCGACCCCGACTGACCTGCTCAAGCGCGCCGACATCGCGCTCTATCGCGCCAAGGACTCGGGTCGCAATACTACGCAGATGTACCACAACACCATGCAGAAGGCCGCGAGCGAACGCCTGCGCATGGAAACCGACTTGCGCCTGGCCCTTTCCCGGGGCGAGTTTCGCGTGCATTACCAACCCCAGGTCGACGCCCGGGGCGACCGCATCGTCGGCGCCGAAGCCCTGGTGCGCTGGAATCATCCAGAGCTCGGCGCGCAGTCACCCACCGAGTTCATCAAGGTGCTGGAAGACAGCGGACTGATTCTTGAGGTCGGTACCTGGATCCTCGACGAAGCCTGCCAGGCCTTCAAACGGTTGATCGACGACGGCCTGGTGAATCCGTATAAATTCAGCCTGTGCGTGAACATCAGCCCGCGCCAGTTCCGCCAGAACGATTTCGTCGAACGTGTCGAAAACAGCCTGAACACCTATGGCCTGCCCTGCTCTCTGTTGAAACTGGAAATCACCGAAGGCATCGTGATCCAGAACCTGGAAGACACCATCAGCAAAATGCGCCGTCTGAAAAAACTCGGTGTCAGCTTCGCCATGGACGACTTCGGCACTGGCTACTCCTCGCTGACCTACCTCAAGCGCTTGCCGGTCGACACCCTGAAAATCGACAAGTCATTCATCCGCGACGCCACCAGCGACCCGAACGACGCCGAGATCATCCGCGCCATCGTCGCCATGGCCCACAGCCTGGATTTGAAAGTGATAGCCGAAGGGGTCGAAACAGCGGAGCAGCTTGAGTTCCTGCAGGGGCTGGAGTGTCACTTCTACCAAGGGTATTTGCACAGCCTGCCGTTGCCGGTGGAGGAGTTTCAAAAACTGCTGAAGTGACGGGCACAAAAAAGGGCGCCAGTGGCGCCCTTCTTCTTGCTCCGACTCAGTGTTGCAGAGCCGGCTTTTGCGTCCCGTTGATCGGGATGCGCTTGGCTTTCGCCTCTTCCGGAATCACCCGCAGCAGGTCGATGCTCAACAGACCGTTGCTCAGGCCGGCAGCCTTGATCTCGATGTGGTCCGCCAGACGGAAGGACAGCTTGAACGCACGCTGCGCAATGCCCTGATACAGATAAGTGACGTCTTCGTTCGCGTCGCGTTTACCGCCACTGATGGTCAGCACACCTTTCTCGACTTCGAGCTCCAGATCTTCTTCCTGGAAACCGGCCGCGGCAATCACGATGCGGTATTGATCATCGCCGTGTTTCTCCACGTTATAGGGTGGATAGCTGCTGCCTGGCTCGTTGCGCAGGGCGGTCTCGAACAGGTCGTTGAAACGGTCGAAACCTACCGAGGAACGGAACAGTGGGGCCAAGGATAATGTAGTAGCCATGATGCAAATCTCCTGAAAACAATCAGCAAGGTTTTTTGTCTCCGCGACCCGAATTCGGCATCGCGTAATCCTTAAATAGGGACCGCTGATTGCATTTCAAGAGATTGTTTTCTGCTTTTTTTACAAAAAATTTCAGGCCGCTTCCGCCACCGGCAAACCCAAAAAGCGCGAGACGTTATCCAGCTCGGTCTCACGACGCAGCACGGTAAAGAGCTCTACCGCCTCGGGATAATTGCGGGTCAGCATCGCCAGCCATTGCTTCAGACGACCCGGCGACTGGCGTGGCGTCATTTGTGCCTTGGCTTGCAGCCAGAAGTCCTGGATCAGCGGCAACAACTCGGTCCAGGTCATCTCGACCACCTCTTCACCGGCCCGCGCCGCGGCGATCTGCCGGGCGAGATCCGGGCGCGAAACCAGGCCGCGACCGAGCATGATGTCTTCCACGCCGCTGATCTCGCGGCAACGACGCCAGTCTTCGACGCTCCAGATGTCGCCATTGGCGAACACCGGCACCTTGACCACGTCCTGCACCCGCGGAATCCACTCCCAGTGTGCCGGCGGCTTGTAGCCGTCGACCTTGGTCCGCGCATGCACCACGATATGTTCGGCACCGCCTTCGGCCAGGGCCGTGGCACACACCAGCGAGCCGTCCGGGCTGTCGAAGCCCAGGCGCATCTTGGCGGTGACTGGAATGTGCGCGGGGACGGCACGACGGACGTGCTCGACGATCTGGTTGAGCAGCTCGGGTTCCTTGAGCAATACCGCACCACCACGGGATTTGTTGACGGTCTTGGCCGGACAGCCGAAGTTCAGGTCGATTACTTCGGAGCCCAGCTCACAAGCCAGCGCGGCATTTTCCGCCAGGCACACAGGATCGGAACCGAGCAGTTGCACACGCAGCGGCACACCGGAGGCCGTCCGGGCACCGTTGAGCAACTCCGGACCGAACTTGTGGAAATAGGCAGGTGTGAGCAACTGGTCGTTGACCCGGATGAACTCGGTCACGCACCAGTCAATACCACCCACACGGGTCAGCACGTCGCGCAGGATGTCGTCGACCAACCCCTCCATGGGCGCCAAAGCAATTTGCATGAAAAACACACTCGAGGAAAAACGTGCGGCAGTTTACTGGATAATCGAGCGAAAGACTTGTGCATACCCTTGTGGCGAGGGGGCTTGCCCCCGTTGGGTCGCGAAGCAGCCCCGGCATTTCGTCAGATAAAATGCATCGACAGGTTTTGCGACTGCTTCGCAGCCGAACGGGGCGGTGCGGCGGTCCGACAAGCCCCCTCGCCACAGGAACCAGTGTCAGGCCGGGGTTTGCAACGCCGGGCCATAACCCTCGATGAACTCCGCCGGCATGCGCTTGGGCTTGCCCGTGGACAGCTCGATGCAGACGAAGGTGGTCTGCGCCCGCAGCAACGTCGAATTATCGCTGGGGCGGACCAACTGGAAGTGCCGGGTCATTTTAAGGCGCTGATCCCAATCGACGATCCAGGTCGCCAATTGCAACTCATCGTCCTCATAGGCTGCCGCCAGGTAATCGATCTCGTGCCGCACCACCGCCATCGCCCGGTCCAGCCGCCGATACTCGACCAGGTCCAGGCCAAGACGCTGGGAGTGGCGCCAGGCACAGCGTTCGAGCCAGGTCACGTAGACCGCGTTGTTCGCGTGCCCCAACCCGTCAATGTCCTCGGCGCTCACTTGCAGATCAATGATGAACGGCGTTTCCCGATCCCAGCCCATGCCCGACTCCCTGGTCAGATAATTTCGACCGGGGCAGTGTAACGGAAGCTCAGGCGGATTGGCGTGATTGCAGACTGCGCCCGGCCAGCAGTGATAACACGCCATCAATCACCCGAGGGTCGGCCAACACTCGCTGATGACCACCGTCTTTCAAACGCAACAAGCGGCTGTCGAACCAGGCTTCATGGATCAGCTGGGATTCCTTCACAGAGACAAAGTTGTCGTCTTCGGCATGGACAATCAGGCCGGGCATGTCGAGTTGATAGTGCGCGACATCCAGCGTCGCGGCTCGCATGCCGACGTCTTGCTCGACCTGGCGAATGAACGCCGAGCGGGCCTTCGGTGGCAGCCCGACATAACGGGCAAAACCACGCAACACACCAAGAATCCTCGCCGGGGCCGCAATGCTGACCAGGGTTTCGGTGCGCAGGCCCAACTGGACCGCGAGCATCGCACTGGCGCCGCCCATGGAGTGGCCGATGACCGCTTGCAGGGGGGGCAGTTCGGCGGCCGCTTCCAGCATGGCGCGGGCGAACAGCACCACATTCGCTTCACTGCCCGGTGAGCGACCGTGGGCCGGACCATCCAGAGCCACGACCGAGTAACCGGCATCGACCAGCGCGGTGATGAGGCTGGCAAACTGCGTCGGCCGCCCTTCCCAGCCATGCATCAGCAATACTGCCGGGCCCTGCCCCCAACGCAAGGCCGAGAGACCGAAACGCAGGGTGACCCGCTCGGACTTGGCCAACAGTGGCAGCTCCCAGTCACGCAGCGGCAGATCCCGTGGCGTCATGAACGCCTGTCGCATTTTGCTTGCGACCAGTTTCGGGGCAACCCAGCCCAAGGTGCCATTAACGCCACGAACCCACTTTAACGTGCTCATCGCATTCTCCTCAGGCCGCAGCCTTCAGGTCAACGCACCGCCGATTTGGCGGCGCGCAGTAATCGATCGGACAACTCTCCTGGCCCCAGCGCCCGCGCCAGAGCCAGCCCACCCACCATCAAGGCCATGTCGGCCAGGGCTTTTTCGGTTTCTTCAGGGCTGGCCGCCAACTGCGCGACCATCAATTCCACATGCTCATTGAGCGCGACACGAAACGCTTCCGGCAGCCGCCCCAGTTCGCCGACCGATGCCGGGATCGGACAGGCCGATTCGGAGGAATCACGGTGCTTGCGCGACAGATAGAACGCCGCCACCAGCGCGCGGCGCTCTTCGCCGGTCAACTCCGCGTCCATGTCGGCAATCAAGTCACGGCGGTGACCGAGCAATTGCCTGAACGCCTCCAGCATCATCGCGTCCTTGCTTTCGAAGTGGGCGTAGAAGCCGCCGACCGTCAGGCCCGCCGCGCCCATCACTTCGCCCACGCTTGGCTCGGCCGGGCCGCGCTGAATCAGCGCTGCGCTGGCAGCCTTGAGGATGCGTTCGCGGGTTTGGGCTTTTTTATCGTTCATCGTTGCCTCCGAATATTACGATTGAAATATTATTCTCATAATAAATTTTAGCAAGTCATGGGCGTGACCGCTGGTCTGAAGAACAGTTTTTTTGGAAATTTTGGAAATGGAGGAATTTGGCCAAACGCCAGACAAACAAAAGGGCCATTCAATAATTGAATGACCCTTATAAATCCCGCAGAGCGGGTAATCGTGGCGTCCCCTAGGGGACTCGAACCCCTGTTACCGCCGTGAAAGGGCGGTGTCCTAGGCCACTAGACGAAGGGGACACAAACCCTTCTATACAACTGATCAGTGCTGAGTGCTGATCGATTCAAGGCCGGTGTGGCCAGACCTTGAACTGTAAAATTGGTGGAGCTAAGCGGGATCGAACCGCTGACCTCCTGCATGCCATGCAGGCGCTCTCCCAGCTGAGCTATAGCCCCGGATTTTTCGCCTCGCGGCGGAGCGACATCTTGCAACATCGCTTCTGTAAAACTGGCGTCCCCTAGGGGACTCGAACCCCTGTTACCGCCGTGAAAGGGCGGTGTCCTAGGCCACTAGACGAAGGGGACGCAAACCCTTCTATACAACTGATCAACGCTGAGTGTTGATCGCTTCAAGGCCGGTGTGGCCAGACCTTGAAGTGTAAATTGGTGGAGCTAGACGGGATCGAACCGTCGACCTCTTGCATGCCATGCAAGCGCTCTCCCAGCTGAGCTATAGCCCCTCATCGTTGATGTCATCGCTGAGGACGGGGCGAATCTTAAGGGCGTATCGAAAGCCTGTCAAACTTATTTTTCAAAAAAATTAAAATTTTTTGCCGACATAACAATCACTTACCGCCCTCCCCCCCGAAAAATCGGGGTCTGAGGACCACTGCGCGCCCAACGACGGGCACACACAATGGCCATCAGCCCTTCATCAAGCGTGTCAGGCAATCGCGCCCAACAGCTTTTCCCACTCCTTGTTTTCTTTCTTCGACACGCCGCCCAGCAGGTCAATGGCCTGGCGCAGACGGAAACGTGTCAGGTCCGGCCCGAGGATTTCCATCGCATCGAGCACCGACACCGAGCTGGCCTGGCCAGTGATCGCAGCGAACATCAGCGGCATGGCATCACGCAGCTTCAGCTCCAGGGATTCGACCACCGCCTGAATCGTCGCGGTGATGCTGTCTTTTTCCCACTGACGCAGGCTTTCGAGCTTCCACAGGATCAACTGCATCAACTGACGAACCTGATCACCCGACAGCTTCTTCGATTCGAACAACTTCGCATCCGGGTTCACGCCACCGGCAAAGAAGAACCCGGCCAGCGGTGCCACCTGGCTGAAGGTTTCGACCCGGCCCTGTACGTGCGGTGCGATCTTCATCATGTATTCGGAATTGAACGCCCACTTCTGCACGCGCGCGGCGAACTCTTCCACCGGCAGGTCGCGCAGCCACTGGCCGTTGAGCCACGACAGCTTCTCGATGTCGAAGATCGGCCCGCCGAGGGACACGCGCTTGAGGTCGAAGTTGTCGACCATTTCCTGCAGCGAGAACTTCTCGCGCTCGTCCGGCATCGACCAGCCCATGCGACCCAGGTAGTTGAGCATCGCTTCGGGCATGAAGCCCATGCGCTCGTAGAAGGTCACCGAGGTCGGGTTCTTGCGCTTGGACAGTTTGCTCTTGTCCGGGTTACGCAGCAGCGGCATGTAGCACAGCTCCGGTTGTTCCCAGCCGAAGTATTCGTAAAGCAGGATCAGCTTCGGTGCCGATGGCAGCCATTCTTCGCCACGCAATACGTGGGTGATGCCCATCAGGTGGTCGTCGACCACGTTGGCCAGGAAGTAGGTCGGCAGGCCGTCGGTCTTCATCAGGACTTGCATGTCCATGCGGTCCCACGGGATTTCAACGTCGCCACGGAGCATGTCCGGCACCACGCAAACGCCTTCGCTCGGTACTTTCATACGGATGACGTGCGGCTCGCCAGCGGCAAGGCGACGGGCGACCTCTTCCTTGGACAGCAGCAGCGCGCGGCCGTCATAACGCGGGGTTTCGCCGCGAGCCATCTGCTCGGCGCGCATCTGGTCAAGCTCTTCGGCGGTGCAGAAGCACGGGAAGGCATGGCCCATTTCGACCAGTTGCTGGCAATACTTCTGGTAAATGTCGCCACGCTCGCTTTGACGGTACGGACCGTGCGGGCCGCCGACATCCGGGCCTTCGCTCCAGTCGATCCCGAGCCAGCGCAAGGCGTCGAAAATCTGCTGTTCGGACTCGCGGGTCGAACGCAGCTGGTCAGTGTCTTCGATCCGCAGGATGAACTCACCGCCGTGCTGCTTGGCAAAGCAGTAGTTGAACAAGGCGATGTAGGCGGTACCTACGTGGGGATCCCCGGTAGGCGATGGCGCGATGCGAGTGCGGACGGTGGTCATGGCATGTCTCGAAAAGAATAAAAGCGAAGTTCAAACAAGGCGCGAATGGTAACAGGCGACACCCGCCCGGCTCCAGTGAACAGGGCATTTAAGCCAAGGTTGCGTCTGTAACGCCCGTACAGGGAGGTGAATGGCCGAAAATCAGCCGACAGCATTTACCGCTTATCGGCTGTATGCCAGATTTGCCCGCTGATAACTTCTCTTACAATTTCTCGACTACAGTTTGCCCCATGCCTGCCCAACTCAAGCGTCGCCTCTTCTCGTTCCTGCTGATTGTCCTGTTGGTTGCCGGGGGCCTGTTTGCCCATTGGCTCTTGAAGGGGCGCTTTTATGAAAGCACCGACAACGCTTATGTCCAGGGCGAGATCACCCGCGTGTCGAGCCAATTGGGCGCGCGTATCGATCAGGTGCTGGTGCAGGACAACCAGCATGTCGAGAAAGGCCAGTTGCTGGTCAAACTCGAAGGCGACGACTTCCGCCTCGCTGTCGACCGCGCCAATGCCGCCCTGGCCACCCGCCAGGCCGAACGCCTGCAAGCCCAGAGTAAACTGACCCAGCAGGCCAGCTTGATTGCCGCCAGCGAAGCGCAAGTCGCGTCCAGCCAGGCCAGCCTGGGTCGCTCGCAGATCGACCTGACCCGCGCCGAGACCCTGCGCAAACCCGGCTATATTTCGGAAGAACGGGTGACCACCCTCTCCGCCGACAACCACATCGCACGCTCGCAAGTGGCCAAGGCCCAGGCCGACGCGCAAAGCCAGCGCCAGCAGGTCAATGCGCTGAATGCAGAGATCAAACGCCTCGACGCGCAGATCGCCAACGCCAAAACCGACCTGGCCCAGGCCGAACTGAACCTGACCCGCAGCGAAATCCATGCCCCCATCAGCGGCCTGATCGGCCAGCGTGCAGCCCGCGAAGGCCAATATGTGCAGGCCGGCGCTTACCTGTTGTCGATCGTGCCGGACGAAGACATCTGGATTCAGGCCAATTTCAAGGAAACCCAGATTGGCCACATGCAACCCGGCCAGGAAGCCGAACTGACCTTCGACGCCTACAGCGACACCCCGATCAAAGCCAGGGTCGACAGCCTGTTCGCCGCCTCGGGCGCGCAGTTCAGCCTGTTGCCGCCGGACAATGCCACGGGCAACTTCACCAAAGTCGTACAACGGATTCCGGTCAAACTGACCTTCGCCGCGGACAATCCGCTGCGCGGCAAGATCCGCCCGGGCATGTCGGTCACCGCCAAGGTGAACATCAAGGACGCCCCTGAAGAAATCACCCCCAAAGTGAGCCACAAAGACGCCCCTGACGATGGCCGGTGATCAATTGATCCGCCCGGTCGGCGAACCGACCCGGCGGGACTGGATTGCGGTGATGAGCGTAATGCTCGGTGCGTTCATGGCGGTGCTGGACATCCAGATCACCAACTCCTCGCTCAAGGACATCCAGGGTGCACTGTCGGCGACCCTGGAAGAAGGTTCGTGGATTTCCACCTCGTACCTGGTGGCGGAAATCATCATGATCCCGCTCACGGCCTGGCTCGTGCAGCTGCTGTCGGCGCGGCGCCTGGCAGTGTGGGTGTCCCTCGGCTTCCTGGTCGCGTCCCTGCTCTGCTCCATGGCGTGGAGCCTGGAAAGCATGATCGTGTTCCGCGCCCTGCAAGGCTTTACCGGTGGCGCGCTGATTCCGCTGGCGTTCACTCTGACCCTGATCAAGCTCCCGGAACACCACCGCGCCAAAGGCATGGCCATGTTCGCCATGACCGCCACCTTCGCGCCCTCCATCGGCCCGACCCTCGGCGGCTGGCTGACGGAAAACTGGGGCTGGGAATACATTTTCTACATCAACATCCCGCCTGGCCTGATCATGATCGCCGGCCTGATGTACGGTCTGGAGAAAAAAGAAGCCCACTGGGAATTGCTGAAAAGCACCGACTACGCCGGCATTCTCACCCTCGGCGTCGGACTCGGTTGCTTGCAGGTGTTTCTGGAGGAAGGCCATCGCAAGGACTGGCTGGAATCGAGCCTGATCGTAACCCTGGGCAGCATCGCACTGGTCAGCCTGATCAGCTTTGTGATCGTGCAGACCTCCAAACCCAATCCGCTGATCAACCTCGGCATCCTGCGCAATCGCAACTTTGGCTTATCAAGCATTTCCAGTGTCGGGATGGGGGTCGGGCTGTACGGCTCGATCTACCTGTTGCCGCTGTACCTGGCGCAGATCCAGAACTACAACGCCTTGCAGATCGGCGAAGTGATCATGTGGATGGGCGTGCCGCAGCTGTTTCTGATTCCGCTGGTGCCCAAATTGATGAAATACGTCTCGCCCAAATGGCTGTGCACACTGGGCTTCGGGCTATTCGGGTTGGCGAGTTTCTCTTCAGGCGTGTTGAACCCGGACTTTGCCGGGCCGCAGTTCAATCAGATCCAGATCATCCGCGCCCTGGGCCAACCACTGATCATGGTCACCATCTCGCTGATCGCCACCGCCTACATCCTGCCCCAGGATGCGGGATCGGCCTCGAGCCTGTTCAACATCCTGCGCAACCTCGGCGGCGCCATCGGCATCGCCCTGCTCGCCACGCTGCTGGATGCGCGGACCAAGGTTTACTTTGATTACCTGCGTGAATCCATCGTGCCGAGCAATCCGCAGGTGGCCGAACGGATCGCCTCACTGGCTGACAGGCTGGGCAATGAAACGGCAGCCCTGGGCAAACTCAGCGAGATCGCCCACCAACAGGCGTCGATCATGGCCTACAACGATGCGTTTCATTTTGTCGGGATTGCGTTGGGGATCAGCATGGTGGCGGTGTTGCTGACCAAAAAGTTGCCGGAGGGGTTGAAGGCTGGGGAAGCACACTAATTGATACTTGCAGCGCCCTGACCGGCCTCATCGCGAGCAAGCTCGCTCCCACAGGGATCACACCGAACCTTGTGGGAGCAAGCTTGCTCGCGATGAGGCCAGTTCAGACACTACAAATCAAACAGTAATCAACCGCTCGCGCAACTTGCCAATCTCATCGCGCATCTGCGCCGCCGCTTCAAACTCCAGATCGCGCGCCAACGCATACATCTTCTCTTCCAAGGCCTTGATACGCTTGGCGATCTCGCCCGGCGAGCGCAACTCCGCTTCGTATTTGGCGTTCTCTTCCGCAGCCTTGGCCATGCCCTTGCGCTTCTTGCTGCGCGAACCCGGCACGGTGGCGCCTTCCATGATGTCGGCGACGTCCTTGAACACACCTTTGGGGGTGATGCCGTTGGCCAGGTTGAAGGCGATCTGCTTGTCGCGACGGCGCTCGGTTTCGCCGATCGCGCGCTCCATGGAACCGGTAATCCGGTCGGCATACAGAATCGCCCGGCCATTAAGGTTACGTGCCGCACGCCCGATGGTCTGGATCAGTGAGCGCTCGGAACGCAGGAAACCTTCCTTGTCGGCATCGAGGATCGCCACCAGCGACACTTCCGGCATATCCAGGCCTTCGCGCAGCAGGTTGATCCCCACCAGCACATCGAAAGTACCCAGGCGCAGATCACGGATGATCTCGACCCGCTCCACGGTGTCGATGTCCGAGTGCAAATAGCGCACGCGCACGCCGTGATCGGCCAAATAGTCAGTCAAGTCTTCGGCCATGCGCTTGGTCAGTGTCGTGACCAGCACTCGCTCTTCCAGAGCGACGCGCTTGGTGATTTCCGACAGCAAGTCGTCGACCTGGGTCAGTGCCGGGCGAATCTCGATTTGTGGGTCCACCAGCCCGGTCGGGCGCACCACCATGTCAATGACGCGGCCAGCGTGTTCGGCTTCGTAGTTGCCCGGGGTCGCCGAGACGAAAATCGTCTGCGGGCTGATGCTTTCCCACTCATCGAAACGCATCGGCCGGTTATCCAGCGCCGAAGGCAGGCGGAAACCGTATTCCACCAGTGTCTCTTTACGCGAACGGTCGCCTTTGTACATCGCACCGACCTGCGGAACGCTGACATGGGACTCGTCGATCACCAGCAAAGCATCGGCAGGCAGGTAATCGTAAAGGGTGGGTGGTGCCGCGCCGGCTTCGCGACCGGACAGATAGCGCGAGTAGTTTTCGATGCCGTTGCAATAACCCAGTTCAAGAATCATCTCCAGGTCGAAACGGGTACGCTGCTCCAGGCGCTGGGCTTCCACCAGCTTGTTGTTGGAGCGCAGGTATTCCAGGCGCTCCTGCAACTCGACCTTGATGCCCTCGACCGCGCCCATCAGGGTTTCCCGTGGCGTCACGTAGTGGCTCTTCGGGTAGAAGGTGAAGCGCGGCAGTTTGCGAATGACTTCGCCGGTGAGCGGATCGAACGCCGACAGGCTTTCCACTTCATCGTCAAAGAGCTCGATGCGGATCGCCTCGAAATCGGATTCCGCCGGGTGGATATCGATCACATCGCCACGCACGCGGAAGGTTGCACGGGCAAAATCCATGTCGTTGCGGGTGTATTGCAGGTCAGCCAGGCGTCGCAGCAATTCGCGCTGGTCGAGCCGGTCGCCGCGATCCACGTGCAACACCATCTTCAAATAGGTTTCCGGGCTGCCCAGACCGTAGATGCACGACACCGTCGTGACGATGATCGCGTCCTTGCGCTCGAGCAATGCCTTGGTCGCCGACAAACGCATCTGCTCGATGTGGTCGTTGATCGACGCATCCTTCTCGATGAAGGTGTCCGAGGACGGCACGTAGGCTTCCGGCTGGTAGTAGTCGTAGTAAGAAACGAAATATTCCACCGCGTTGTTCGGGAAGAACGCCTTGAACTCACCGTACAACTGCGCCGCCAGGGTCTTGTTCGGCGCCAGCACCAGGGTCGGGCGCTGCACCTGGGCGATCACGTTGGCGATGCTGAAGGTCTTGCCCGAGCCGGTCACACCGAGCAGCGTCTGGTGCGCCAGCCCGGCTTCGATGCCCTCGACCATCAGGCGGATGGCTTCCGGCTGATCGCCGGCGGGCTCGAAACGGGTGACTAGCTGGAATTCAGACATGAAATACCTCTGGAATCACGCTTGCCGGCAAAACCGGCACGAACGAGAAAGACCGCAAACGACCGATGTCGCCCGAAGAAAAAACTGGATTGTGCTCAATGTGGAGCCGATTGCCAGCGCTTTCAAGGCAAACGTCCTACATCGCGCAAAACCTTTGCCGACGCCTTTCGACTAACGGTCGCAAAATAATCGGAAAAACTTACCTTAAAAGCCGAATAGCCTGTCGCCATTGATCGCGGATGGCCTCTATACTAGCTCCCCGTTTGTGCACCGCTCTAGTGCATTCGGCTGGAGCGCGACACGTCCCTCCACACTCCATTCAGAGCCGCCGCAATAATGAGCCTGTTCTCCGCTGTCGAAATGGCACCACGCGATCCAATCCTGGGCCTCAACGAAGCATTCAACGCCGATACCCGGACCAACAAAGTCAACCTGGGGGTCGGTGTTTACTGCAACGAGGAGGGGCGAATTCCACTCCTGCGCGCCGTTGTCGAAGCCGAAACCATTCGCGCCGCTCAACACGTTTCCCGTGGCTACCTGCCAATCGACGGCATCGCCGCCTACGACCAGGCCGTGCAAAAGCTGCTGTTCGGCAATGACTCGCCGCTGATCGCTGCCGGCCGTGTAATCACCACCCAGGCCGTTGGCGGTACTGGCGCACTGAAAATCGGTGCCGACTTCCTCAAGCAACTGCTGCCGAACGCCGTTGTGGCGATCAGCGACCCGAGCTGGGAAAACCACCGCGCGCTGTTCGAAACCGCCGGTTTCCCGGTGCAGAACTACCGTTACTACGACGCCGCGACCCACGACGTGAACCGTACCGGCATGCTGGAAGACCTGAACGCGCTGCCAAACGGCTCGATCATCGTGCTGCACGCCTGCTGCCACAACCCGACCGGCGTGGACCTGAGCCCGGCGGACTGGAAAAACGTCCTGGACGTGGTTAAAGCCAAAGGCCACGTGCCGTTCCTCGACATGGCCTACCAGGGCTTCGGCGATGGCATCGACGAAGACGCCGCTGCCGTACGCCTGTTTGCCGAGTCGGGCCTGACTTTCTTCGCCTCCAGCTCCTTCTCCAAGTCGTTCTCGCTGTACGGCGAGCGCGTGGGTGCCCTGTCGATCGTCAGCGAATCGAAAGAAGAAAGCGCGCGCGTGTTGTCGCAAGTCAAACGCGTGATCCGCACCAACTACTCCAACCCGCCGACCCACGGTGCCAGCGTTGTCGCTGCAGTGCTGAACAACCCGGAACTGCGCGCCCAGTGGGAAGCCGAACTGGCCGAAATGCGCCTGCGCATTCGTGGCATGCGTACCCAGATGGTCGACCTGCTGGCACAAAAAGCGCCTCAGCGCGATTTCAGCTTCGTCGGTCGTCAGTGTGGCATGTTCTCCTACTCCGGCCTGACGGTTGAGCAAGTTCACCGCCTGCGCAACGAGTTCGGCATCTACGCCCTGGACACCGGCCGCATCTGCGTGGCCGCGTTGAACCAGAGCAACATCAAGGTTGTGACGGACGCTATCGTCCAAGTCATCTGATGACACCTTGAAATGAAAAACGGGAAGCCATGGTGCTTCCCGTTTTTTATTTGTCACAGATAATTTTCGGCAACTAGAGCGAGCCCTCTAAACTGCACACAACTATCCACTGTGGGAGCGAGCTTGCTCGCGATAGCGATTGTCCTGCCAACATCAATGTTGAATGTGATGCCCTCATCGCGAGCAAGCTCGCTCCCACAGGTTTGAATACACCCTGGAATTCTGCGAGAACCCATATGAAAAACGACGACCTGCGCGCCGACCGCGATGACCTGGATGACCTGGATCACTTCACCCCACGCGCCCCGGCAAAACGCGGCAACAACCTGGTGATGCAAGTGGCCGCCGGTGTGTTTCTCGGCGGCCTGGCCCTATGGCTGGTGCAATTGGGTGCCACGGCGCTCTACGCCAAACTGATGCTTGGCACGATTACCTTCGGCGGTTAAGCCAGTTCGGTCGCGCGCTGGCTGGCAGCGTCGTCGTAGGCGACATACAGCGATTCAGCGACCTGACTCTTGATCGCTTTAGTGCTTTCCAGGCCCAGGACAAAACCTTCGGCCTTGCCGCCAGCACGGTTCAATGCTTCAGCGGTGCCGGCCTGAGTGATGGCGTCGAACAACTTTTCGGCGTGGGGGCCGACACCTTTGGGCAGGCTGATCTGAGAGATGCTCATGGGTGCATCCCGTGGCGTCGAGGTGTGAGGGTCAAATGATTCATGGCGCGTACCTTTTCGGCGAATGGCCGGCAGCGCGTGTCACCACTTCCGGGCAGCCATGGTAGACCTCTGGGGCGATCCTGGTAACCGCCAATCGCCGCTAAACCACCGCCCGTCCCGATGATTCGCTCAAATTGTTATTCGGTGCTTGACTTCTCTTTTTGAATCAGTAAGATACGCGCCATTCCGCGATAGCTCAGTTGGTAGAGCAAGTGACTGTTAATCACTGGGTCCCTGGTTCGAGTCCAGGTCGTGGAGCCAGACAGCAACATCGAAAAGCCCCTGAATCGAAAGATCCAGGGGTTTTTTATGGTCGATTGAAAAGCCAACGCCTGAAAAGCAAAAAGCCGATCTGTCTATTCGACAGATCGGCTTTTTTCAGTTGCCGTGAACGTCAGACATGCTCACTGCTTTTCGTGTGGACCGCCCGTGGTTCTGCCACACCATGTTCCGATTCCAGCACCGGAATCTCCTTGCCGTCGCAATCGTGCAGTTTACCGTCGCTGAAGTAGTCCCCTTCACGCAACGCCGCCAGATCCTGATAACGCAGCACCCGCTCGGTACCGGCCGCAAACACCGATTGCTGGTCGGAGTTACCGGCAGTCAGATGGTTGAAGGTCAGGTTCAGCACGATGGCCATGATTGCCGAAGAACTGATGCCCGAATGGAAAATGGTCGCGAACCAGCTCGGGAAGTGATCGTAGAAGCTAGGTGCCGCGATCGGGATCATGCCGAAGCCAATCGAGGTCGCGACGATGATCAGGTTGACGTTGTTGCGGTAGTCGACCTTGGACAAGGTCCGAATGCCGCTGGCCGCGACGGTACCGAACAGCACGATGCCAGCGCCACCCAATACGGAGGTCGGTACGGCGGCGATGACCCGGCCCATGAAGGGCAGCAGACCGAGGATCACCAGGAACAGACCGCCGGTGGCCACCACGTAGCGGCTCTTGATGCCGGTGACCGCCACCAGACCGACGTTCTGGGCGAAGGCGCTCTGGGTGAAGGAACCGAAGATCGGCGCGAACATGCTCGACAGCATGTCGGCGCGCAGACCGTTGCCCAGGCGCTTGGAGTCAACCTTGGTGCCGATGATCTCGCCGACGGCCAGAATGTCCGCCGAGGTCTCCACCAGCGTCACCATCACCACGATGCACATCGACAGGATCGCAGCAAAGTGAAAGGTCGGCATGCCGAAGTGGAACGGCGTCGGGAAGCCGAACATCGGGCCCTGGGTTACGGACGAGAAATCCGCCATGCCAAGGAACACCGCGATCACCGTACCAATGACCATGGCCAACAGAATCGACAGGCGGGAGATGGTCGCACTGCCGATTTTGCTCAGAAACAGCACCAGCACCAGCGTTACCGCCGCCAGACCGATGTTCGCCATGCTGCCGAAGTCCGGCGCATGGCTGTTGCCGCCCATTGCCCAGCGCGCGGCTACCGGCATCAGCGTCAAGCCGATGGTGGTAATCACGATGCCGGTCACCAGCGGCGGGAAAAACTTGGTGATACGCGAGAACACCGGGGTTATCAGTAACCCGATCAGGGACGCCGCTATCACCGCCCCCAGCACCGATTGAAACCCGCCCTCCCCGCCACTGCTGACAATCGCCACCATGGTCGCGACGCCGGAGAAGGATACGCCCTGCACCAGCGGCAATTGACAACCAAAAAACGGTAAACCCAGGGTTTGCAGCAGTGTTGCCAGCCCCCCCGCAAACAATGAAGCAGCAATCAACAAACCGATGTCCGCCGGCGAGAGCCCGGCCGCCTGGCCGATGATCAATGGCACCGCGACGATACCGCCATACATGGTCAGAACATGTTGCAGGCCATAAGCCATATTCGCGCCGATCCCAAGATTTTCGTCCTCGGGCCGTTGGTGTGAAACATGGGGCGTTTTCATGGAGGGGGTTCCCTGGTTTTTGTTATGCGCACACTGTATGCAAGACATAGGACAAATGTCTATAGAGTTGTATACAACTTATCAGTCACAAAATGGATACTTGTCCATTTCCGCCTGACGCCCACCCTCCTGGCCCCGCCAAAAACCTTGAAATACATCCCTCGCCGCCCGCACCCGCGTGCTGACTAGTCTTTGAATTCCTGGCGACCATCGGTAAGGCCCGCCTCTTCTACATACATATAAAGTATGCATAATGAAGTCATTCGAAATTCAGTTCCACAAGGCCAAGAACGCAGCCAACAAACTCAAGCACCAAGGCATCAGCCTCGCAGAGACTGAACCGGTATTCCATGACGAGCGAGCGCTGACCATCGAGGACAACCACCATGATGAACAACGCTGGATCACCATGGGGCTGGACGCCAAAGGCCGGTTGCTGGTTGTCGTGTACACCCACCGCGATCCGAATTTCGTTCGAATCATTTCCGCGCGCATCGCCACCAAAAGCGAGCGTCGTCAGTACCTGGAGGCATGACCGATGAAAGACGAATACGATTTCAGTAACGCCAGGCGCGGGGCCGTGGCGCCCGCCAAAGGCAAGACCCGCATTACCATCATGCTCGATGACGCAGTCATCGAAGCAGCCCGCGCACTGGCAGAACACGAGGGGTACGGCTACCAGACGGTGATCAACAATACCTTGCGCCGAGCCCTGCTCAACGAAGGCAAGAGCGCACACCTGAAACAAACCCTCACCCCTGCCGAACTCAAGGGTCTGGAGCAGAAACTGGCAGAGGCCTTGCGCGAAATCCAACGGGTGATGGAGCCGGGTGTTCGGCCCTGAAACACAAAGGGCCGATCAATCGGATCAGCTCTGTGCGATGCCCAGGATCAGTCTGTTACTGCGGCGCTGCGATCAATCGTTTCAGAGTCCGTGCCAATTGCGCCTGTTCCGGAACGCGAATGCCGAACTCGCTGCCCAGCAGGCCAATCAGTTCCTGAACATCCGTCACCTCCCGCCGCTCGCTGTCATGGCCAATCCGGTGAATCGCGAAGCTGCCATTGTTGAGCGTGCGTCGCCACCCCTCCCCGGTGCGCGCCACCATCAACTGCTTGACGAAAGACGACTCGGGGTGGGTCGAGACGTACCAGTTGCCCACAGCAAAATCGATATCTTCCTGGCGTTGCAGGTCGAAGATGTACATCGCTCGCCATTCGCCCGCAACGTTGGCGCGCAGGGTAAAGCCGTCGACGTGCAGATCGATGCGATACGACTCGTGCGGGGTAGGTTGTTCGGCGCGGGTATCAAGCAACAGGGGCGCGGTCGGTACCATGCCGCCGAAGCCGACGTCGGTGATGTAGCGCACGTCATCGATGATGACCAGGCTCAGGCGGTGGGTCCGGGCAGTCCAGGAGCCCTCCGGCTGCCCCATCACCACCCGGCCGCTGATGGCACGGGCGTCGAAACCCAATTCCTGTAGCAAGGCCAGGAACAGGTTGTTGAGTTCGTAGCAGTAACCGCCACGACCTTCGTGCAAGACCTTCTGCTCTATGGACGGCAAGTCGATCAGCACCGGCTCGCCGGATAATGTGGTGAGGTTTTCAAACGGGAAAACGCCGGTATGGCGCAATTGCAGCTGACGCAAGGTTTCCAGGGTCGGTGCTGGAGGTGCATCGAAGCCCAGGCGTTGCAGATACAAAGCACGGTCGGTCAGGCGTGGCTCGCTCATCGTTCAGTCCTTTTGCACGCAAGCGGCGGATTGCTCCGCCAGTGGCCGCTATGTATACGGGATCAAGCACTGCCGCCGACAATTGATTTAGCCAATCACCCGGCATGAAAAAACTCAACGCCGCTTGTGCGAGCCCAATTGAATCCAGGTGGGCGCGTGGTCACTGGCATGGGGCTCGTTGCGCACCCACGCATCCACCCCGGCGTCTTGCAGATACGGACTCAGGGCCGGGTTGAGCAGCAGATGGTCAATGCGCAGCCCCGAGTTTTTCTGCCAGTGCTGACGGAAATAATCCCAGAACGTGTAGAGCCGATCCTGTGGATGCAAGTGCCGCAATGAATCGGTCCAGCCCTGGTCCAGCAACCGTTGGTAGCACTCGCGACTTTCCGGTTGCAGCAAGGCGTCCTTGAGCCAGGAGCGCGGGTTGTAGATGTCCAGGTCGGTGGGCACCACGTTGTAGTCCCCCGCCAGCACCACCGGATGTTCGCTTCCTTCAAGCGTCTGCGCGTAACGGATAAGCCGTTCGAACCACGCCAGCTTGTAATCGAATTTCGGCCCCGGTTGCGGGTTGCCGTTGGGCAAATACAGGCAACCCACCAGAACTCCGTGGACAGCGGCTTCCAGATACCGACTATGGTTGTCGCTGTCATCGCCGGGCAACCCGCGTCGGCTTTCCAGCGGCTGCGCATCCCGCGCCAGGATCGCCACGCCGTTCCAGGACGCCTGACCCTGCCAAATGGCACCGTAGCCGGCCGCTTCAAGCTCAGCCGCCGGGAATGCGCTGTCCACTGCCTTCAATTCCTGCAGGCAGGCGATATCCGGTTTTTCCCGCTCAAGCCAGGCCAACAGATTCGGCAGGCGTGCGCGCAGGCCATTGACGTTGAACGTGGCGATCCGCAAGTTTTTCATGAACGGACACTCCTGAGGACGAGGTGCCTGACGTGTGACACCGGCAGGTTTCGCAGGTTGCGTCAGCGGTCCCGGGGGCGCTAGCACCTTGAGCGCAAGCTGGTCGATCATAGGCCTTGCTGACGCTGAGAGCTGTGTGGGAGCGAGCTTGCTCGCGATGGCGTCGTATCAGCGGCCAACCATTTGCCTGACCTGTCGCTTTCGCGGGCAAGCCCGCTCCCACAGGGTTCTCGTTTGGCCATGGATCGGTGGCCCCCTGAGGCCCCGTGCCACTCGTCAACCGGGTCGGCACCAACCGCGTAACCCTTCACACTAACATCAGGTAACGACTCATCCCGGGAGACGACCATGATGAACATAAGAATGACTTCGCTGCTCATGGCCGGATGGTTGTCGGCGACGTCCCTGGCCACGTTTGCGGCGTCCGGCGATGGTCCTGGCGCGACCGGTACGGCACCCGGCGCAACCCGCAGCTCAACTCTGCTGCCAGACAACAACAGGCCCAGCGATCCCTCGGGTAATAATGGGCGCGGACAGAACCCCGGCTCGTCAAGCGGCAGCACCGGCGTCAATGGCCCGGGCAGTGGCGCGGGCGGCGGCACCGGTGCGCCCGGTGGCGGAACCGGCGGTGCTGGCGGCGGAACGGGTAGCTGGACAGGCAAAAGCCGCCAATGACATGCCGTCATTGGCCGCTTTTTGTGACCTGAGGCCTACATCGGCTTGACCGCTGGCGGGTTCCACTTGCCATTCAGCGCCTCGGCTTTCGGGCCGTACAGACGCATGGTCAGGTTGAACGGCCCTTTGGGTGCCGGTAGCCAGTTGGCCTCCAGATCCTTGCCAGGGCTTTCGTTCTGGAAGTAGAGATCCAGCGAGCCATCGGCGTTGTTCTTGAACGGCATCCAGCTACTGACCGCAAAACGATTGAGTGAGTTGGCGACCTGGAACCCTTCCGGGTCATACAGGGTGATCGACCAGAAGGCATTCACTGGCGGCGCCTCGCCCTTGTTGAAATGCAGCACATACTTGTTTGCGCCCTCGAGCGGCTTGCCGTTGCTGTCGCCGATGTTCAACGGATAAATCGCGTCCTCGGGCAGGTTGGCACCGAGCCCCACCTGCGTAACGATGGCGCGTTTGAGGTAGTAGTTGCCATAGACGCCCATGGTGTCAGTGTTCATCGACCAGCCATTGACCTCTCGCGCCAGGGTCGGCACTTTCCAGGTCATCAAGGCCTGCGCATCCTGGGGCACCCTTTGCAGCGCGGCCTGGATTTGCGGATCCAGCGTGTCCATGTCGAACGGCTTGCCGGGTTCGATGCCGATCCGTTTGATCTGCGCCAGCATGGGCTGGTCGGTGCTGTGCGGCGGATTCACTTTCAGCAGTTCGGCAGCGTAAGTGAAGTAGTTGGCAGCCGACATGGAATCGACCTGAATCTTCGGTGGCGTTTTCATGTCCACCGCCGGGTCGACCTTCACGGTGACGGCTTCAGGCTCCTTGCCCAACCGGGACAACGGCGTAACCGTGTAACCGGCCTGGATTTTGTGCACCGCCGCGTAATCCGCCGCGCCATCAGTCTTGGTACGGCCGATGACCCAGACAAACGGAGTTGGCGCCGGCAGGTGGCTCATCCCGGCGGGCACCGTCCCGGTCCATCCCGGCGGCGTCACCAGAAATTGCCCGGCCTCAGTGCCCGTGGTACGCCAGCCCGGCGAAGCGAATACGTCGGTCCACATATCAAGCATCGGTAACAGGTAGAAACGCCCATCGGTATCGGGCGCGGCGATCACCAGCGGTTCCTTGGTCAAGTCCAGCCAGGCAATCGAATACAACGTGTCGAAATTAGAACGCACCACCCCTCTGAAATCGGCAGGCGGGTACTGCGGCACACTCACAAACATGTTCATCGGGCCTTTACCGAACTCCTTGCCCGGCTCGATGTTGGTGAACTGCTTGCGAGTGACGTCCATGCTCAGCAGCGGGTAAAAATAGATGTAGGCATCCACGCCGATCGAGTGAGCTTCTTCGGCGGTGATTTTCGATTGCGCGTGGCTGGCCAGCGGAAAGATGGCAGTGGCTGCGACGGTCAAAGCAACGGCTGTCAACGTTTGAGGTATCAACATGTTGGCGATCGTCCATGCGAGTGGATGTCTGCCGGGATCGACAGAACAATCGGAACTCTAGACGATCAATTCCGCCAGACCAGGGAGACAGACCACCGGCAGCAACAGCACCTCAACGGTCGGAGCGCATCAACGCCTCGACGCCACCGGCCATCGACAACGTTGCCACGCGGTTTCTCCCCGAATGCTTGGCCTGATACAACGCCGCATCCGCCCGCTCGACAAACACATCCATGCTGTCACGCCCCGACGGCACGAACGAATAGCAACCAAGACTCACCGTCACGTAGCCATTGGGCGAGCCGGTGTGGCTGATGTTCTTGTCGATGACGCTGCGGCGGATCTGCTCGGCAATCGTCATGGCGCCGTGGATGTCGGTGTCCGGCAGCAGCACCGCAAACTCTTCGCCACCGTAACGCACCGCCAGATCGGCCTTGCGGTGGCAGCAACTCTTCAGCGCGCGTGCCACTTCGGCCAGACAGTGATCCCCCACCACGTGGCCGTAGGTGTCGTTGTAGCGCTTGAAGTAATCGATATCGAGCATGATCAGGCTCAAAGGGCTCGCCTGCCGGGCGCCGCGCCCGAACTCGACGTCCAGCGCCCGCTCGAACAATCGGCGGTTGGCCAATCCGGTCAGGCTGTCGTGGGTGGCGATCAGCTCCAGCGCTTGCTGTGCCCTGCGCAAATCCGACTCGACCCGCTCGCCAACACGCACCTGATGCAGGAACACCCACCCGAACAACCCCACGCCCAGCAATACCAAGGCAACAATGAGACTGGAGCGAAACGCCGTGTCGTACCAGCCCGCGAGAATGGATTCCGTGGACGATGCCGCCGTGACCACCAGCGGATACGCCTCCAGCTGTCGGTAACCGTAAAGGCGTGTCACACCATCGATGATGGATGTGAACATCGCATTGCCGGAGCTGGCCAGCGGCAGGGACTTCTGGAAAATCTCGCTCTGGGCCAGCGACGTGCCAATCTGCGCCTCCACAAAAGGTCGACGCGCCAACAGCGTGCCATCGGTCAGGCCGAGAAACATCGAGCCGTTGTCGTCGAGGCTGAAGCTTTTGAAGAACTGGTCGAAGTACGACATCTTGATCCCGGCCAGCAATACGCCCTGGAAACGGCCGTTCTTGTCATTGACCCGTTTGGAAACCGGAATGATCCACTCACCGTTTTCCCGACTGCGAATGGCCGGGCCGATATGCGCCACCGACGATACGTTCTGCTGGTGATACTTGAAGTACTCGCGATCGGCGACGCCGGGCCCCCGAGGCAGATTTTCAAACGAGGTCACCACCCACTGGCCCTTCTGGTCGAACAGCAGGATGCCGTGCAACTGATCCAGCGCCAGCACGCGCCGAGCGAAGGTCTGCTGCAAGCGTGGCCGTTGGTCCGGGCCGAACCCGTCGACCTGAATCCAGTCCACCAGGCTGGTCAACACCAGGTCGGCCTTCATGAAAGTGTCTTCGGCTTGCTGCGCCATGGCCCGCGTCAGGTTCGAAGACGCCACTTGCGCCAGGCTCAGGTCGTGGCGACGGGACTGTTCCAATTGCAGGTAGAGCAAACCGCACAGGCACAGGCACACCGTGGCAATGAACAATACCGCGGCCTTGCGCAGTGGTATGCGTTTCAATGCGATGCCAGGGGCGTGGTCCGGGTCGTTAAAGCGCGTGGGCAAAAGTTCATCCTGTCGGGGGCAAGGCATGGGCAACGCCCCAAAGCCCTCAGTCTTCGGGTGGCGTAGTTTACGGGGTTATCCAGGACAAATGGGTGGCCACTTGCCCAGCGGTATCACACCGCCCGTCGGTGCTGCCCGGACACAACGTCCGCACCCTGCCTGCGCTGCAAACATGACCCAGGGCAAGCGCTGCCTGTGCGTCAACGAGCTACGATTAAACAAACCTCAATACAGGGAATCGACATGAGCAAGGCAGACGAACTAGCCGCAAAACTGAAACAGACACGGCTGACCAGCGCGGATCAGGCGATCGATGGCTGGCCGGGCCAGGTCTACGAACTGTATCAACGGATAGAGACCTGGCTACAGCCCTTGACCGAAGCTGGCCTGATCCTGCGGCGCAACCCCACCCACGTCTTCGAGAGCCACCCCGATGGCGACGCTTGCGACTACGCTATCGACCAGTTGGTGATCACCGGCAACGGGCACAGCATTACCTTTGACCCGGTTGCACGCTTCACCGCCGACGGTGAGGGGCGGGTCGAGATCCACACAACAGACAACGAACTCGCCCTGTTGCGCACCGTGGACGAACACGGTGAAACACACTGGTGGCTACAAACGATCGAGCAGGCCACCACACAGCTGGACGCAGTGGCGCTGACTGAAACCGATCTGCTTGTCGTGGTCCAGCAAGGGCTGGCGCTTTAGGGGCTAATGCCAGTCAGTTAAGCGTTTGAACACCGCAAATCTTGTGGGAGCGAGCTTGCTCGCGATGACGGTTGGACAGTCACGTAAGGGGTGCCTGACAGTCCGCCATCGCGAGCAAGCTCGCTCCCACAGGTTTCGTGTGTTAAGTGATCAGTAGTACGCTCCGGCGCCCGTTTCCAGTCTTTCGCTACAGCTTGTTCTGTCCCGTCACCACCAGCGGTATCTCTGCGCGACGCAAGTCCAGAGCTGGCAATTTCGTAGGCTGACTCAAGCCCTGCAGTACCCTGGCATCGTAATCATAAATGTCGGGCTTGAACGTCACCCGCCCATCGTTGCTCAGGTCCACGGTCCAGTAAGCCAACAACACCGGCACTTTCACCGGTAGCGGGATGTTCTCGGTCCTGCCATTGGCCAACTGTTTTTGAATCCCGGCGCTGTTCCAGCGTACCGGGTCGTTAAACAACAGCTCGACCAGTTGCAAGGGGTTTTCCACGCGGATGCAGCCTGAACTGGTCGCCCGGACTGTCTTGGCAAACAGCTCGCGGTGTGGCGTGTCATGCAGGTAAATCGCATAGTCGTTGGGGAAGCGGATCACCACCTGCCCCAGCGAACTGTCGGGGCCGGCATCCTGACGCAGGTGGATGCCTCGCGGGTTGCTCCAGTCAACACTCGACGGATCGAGCACATTGCCTTCGCGATCCAGCACGCGAATCCGGTTGGCCGCCAGATAACCCGGATCGTTCTGGACTTTCGGAATCACGTCCTGCTTGAGGATGGTCGGCGGCACGGTCCAGGTCGGGTTGAACGTGATGTAGGTGATTTCGGCCTGGAATACCGGCGTACTGCGCACCGGCTTGCCGACTTGCACTCGCGAACGCCAGATCGGCAGACCGTCACGGTACATCGCCACCTTGTATCCGGCGATATCGACGATCACAAACGTGCCCTGCAGTTTGTACAAAAGCCACCGGGCGCGCTCCATGTTGACCCGCACCTGATCGATCCGCGCCTCGACCGGCACGTTCAGCGCCGCCAACGTCACCGCCCCCGCCACGCCATCGGCCCCCAGGTACTGCTCGGTCTGATACTTCTTCACCGCGGCAATGACCTTGTCGTCGTAACCGGCTTTTTTCGACAGGTGCGCGTCCAGGTAACCGCCCGCCACCAGACGCGCACGCAATTGAGCCACCGCCACCCCGTCCATGCCGGGCTTGAGCGATTGCCCTTCAGTGACTTTCGGCCAGCCGCCCGCATCATGGACCTGGCGCAACCGGGCCAGGCCTTCACGCAAATTGCGGTAAATCTCTTCCTGAGGAGGCGCATCGGCGAATGCACGCGCAACGTCATGGGCATCGAGGGCGGCGAACAGGTTGTTCATGTCCTCGTGGGCATTACCGCCGGCAGGATCGAAATTCCAGTGAATGTCCAGCCGCGACGGATCGACTTTACCCCGGCGCAGTTGCAGCAGCGCGGTGATGAACGTGCGGGTCGCCGCCATATCGAACATCGCCCGTTGCGCCGTGGAAGGCATGGCAGCCACCAGCGACTCATGGGCCTGAGCCAGTTCGGTGATGCGGAAATCCGTCGGATTCAGGCCGTCGATCCGGGTGGCTTCGAGGCTCTTGAGTAATTGCGCCACGTCACGATCATCCGTCCACGCGGCGCGATAGTTGCGATGCATATAGAAATCCAGCACCACCCGACTGACATCCACACGCTGATGGCGCCTGGACGTGAGCAACGGCGGAAAGGCCGATCGCAGCGGTTCCAGGGTCGCTTGAATCGCTTGGCCGACCGCGTCGTCGGGCGCCGCGGCATCGATTGTGCTGCTCGCCGCAGATACCGGCTCAATCGGCGAAACTTGCCCAAACGCTGCACCGCTGATCAGAAAGCCCATAAAAAATATGCGGCTTATGACGAATGACCTTGTTAACTGCACCATGGATAATCCTTAATCCCCCGTTTCAAACGGCTAGTTTTCCGCTCGCTGCTAGACTCGAAATTATCATGATGAGACCCGACTATGGCGCTAATCCGCTTTGGCCTTTTATTTGCCATTTTACTGACGTGCCTTTCAGTAACGTCAGCCTACGCCGATTCGCTTGAAAACGCGCTGGTCAAAGCAGCACCCGGCGCCGACGCCAAAGTGATTGCCCTGGCCGTTCGTGCCACTCAATGCAGCCGTGCCCAAGGTGTCGCCCCCGCCCAACGACTGGCGGTGATCGATTACTCCCTGCCCTCGACCGAACAACGGCTGTGGGTCTTCGACCTTAAACGGCGCAAGTTGCTGTTTCACGAACTGGTCGCCCATGGCCGCAACAGCGGTGAAAACATGGCCACGCTGTTCTCCAACCGCAACGAAAGCCACGCCACCAGCATCGGTCTGTTCCGCACCCAGCAAAGCTACCTCGGACAGAACGGCTACTCGTTGCGCATGGAAGGCCTGGAGCCCGGCTTCAACGATAACGCCTTTGACCGGGCCATCGTCATTCACGGCGCGCCCTATGTCAGCCCGGTGCTGGCCCGCGCCAATGGCCGCATCGGCCGCAGCCTGGGTTGCCCGGCCGTCAGACCGGCGATTGCCCATCGGCTGATTGATTCGATGAAGGACGGGCAGTTGTTGTTTTCCTACTACCCGGACCAGCGCTGGTTGAAGTCGTCTTCCTACATCAACTGCGGCGACACCGTGGCCTCAAGGGAAAAGTCCACTTCAAGCCAGAAAGCGACGCCCAACCTGTCAAAACTGTAATCTTCGCCTCAGCCAGCTGAAAGGCACCGCCTGCTAGCCTCATCGACAAGTTCAACAGGCTGACGGGCGGAACAGACGGCATGCACTCCCACACTTCAAGACGCACCTTCGTCAAAGGCCTGGCCATCGGCGGGCTCTTCGGCGGCCTCGGGTTATGGCGCACGCCGGCCTGGGCAATCAGCAGTCCCGGCGAACCGCAGGTGTTGGCCGGTAATGATTTCGACCTGTTCATCGGCGAATCCCCGGTCAACTTCAGCGGCAACCCACGCACCGCGATGACCATCAACGGCGGCATCCCCGGCCCGCTGCTGCGCTGGCGTGAAGGCGATACGGTGACACTGCGGGTGCGCAACAGACTCAAGGACAGCACGTCCATTCACTGGCACGGCATCTTGCTGCCGGCCAACATGGACGGCGTGCCGGGGCTGAGCTTCAAGGGCATCGACCCCGGCGGCATGTACGTCTACCAGTTCACGGTGCGCCAGAACGGCACCTACTGGTATCACAGCCATTCGGGGTTTCAGGAACAATCCGGCGTCTACGGCCCGCTGGTGATCGACGCCAAAGATCCGGAGCCGTTCCAGTACGACCGCGACTACGTCGTGATGCTCAGCGACTGGACCGACGAAGACCCGGTCGGCCTGATGAAGACGCTGAAAAAACAGTCCGATTACTACAACTTCAACAAACGCACCGTGGGCGACTTCATCCACGACGTCAGCGAAAAAGGCTGGGGGCCAGCCGTCGCCGATCGCAAAATGTGGGCCGAGATGAAGATGAACCCCACCGACCTGGCGGACGTCGGCGGCGCCACTTACACCTACCTGTTGAACGGCCAGGCACCGGATTCGAACTGGACCGGGGTGTTCCGCCCCGGGGAAAAGCTGCGGCTGCGCTTCATCAACGGCTCGGCCATGACCTACTTCGACGTGCGCATCCCCGGCCTGAAAATGACTGTGGTCGCCGCCGATGGCCTGTACGTCAAACCCGTGAGCGTCGACGAGTTTCGCATCGCCGTGGCGGAAACCTTCGACGTTATCGTCGAACCGACCGAAGCGGCCTACACCCTGTTCGCCCAGGCGATGGATCGCACCGGATACGCACGGGGCACCCTGGCGGTGAAGACAGGACTGGTTGCGCCGCTGCCGCCACTGGACCCGCGCCCCCTGGTGACCATGGATGACATGGGCATGGGCGGCATGGACCACGGCAGCATGGCGGGCATGGATCACAGCAACATGGACATGGGCGATATGCCCGGAATGCAGTCCCACCCGGCCTCGGAAACCGACAACCCGCTGGTGGACATGCAAGCCATGTCCACCTCACCGAAACTCGACGACCCCGGCATGGGCCTGCGCAACAACGGGCGCCGCGTACTCACCTACTCCGACCTGCGCAGCACCTTCGAAGACCCGGACGGCCGCGAGCCTGGCCGCACCCTGGAACTGCACCTGACCGGCCACATGGAAAAATTCGCCTGGTCGTTCAACGGCGTGAAGTTCTCTGATGCACAGCCGTTGCGCCTCAAGTACGGCGAGCGGCTGCGGATCGTTCTGGTCAACGACACGATGATGATGCACCCCATCCACCTGCATGGCATGTGGAGCGACCTCGAAGACGAGAACGGCCAGTTCATGGTGCGCAAACACACCATCGACATGCCACCGGGCTCCCGGCGCAGCTATCGGGTCACGGCCGATGCGCTCGGCCGCTGGGCCTATCACTGCCATCTCCTGTACCACATGGAAATGGGCATGTTCCGTGAAGTTCGCGTGGAAGAATGAGGTGCGCCCCATGATTCGATTCACCCCGGTTTTTTTCGCACTCGTGACCTCGACGGCAATGGCCGCCAGCGATGACATGCAAGGCATGGATCACAGCCAGATGGACCACGGCCAGATGCAAGGCATGGATCATAGCCAGATGGACCACGGCCAGATGCAAGGCATGGACGAGGGCCAGATGCAGCCCGCCGCCCCCAGCGAAAGCCGCACGCCGATCCCGGTGCTGACCGATGCCGATCGCGCTGCGGTGTATGCCGATCCCGCCGGCCACCACGTACATGACAGCACGCTCAACTCCTTTTTCCTCGCCGACAAACTGGAATGGCAGGACGCCGATGACGGCAGCACCCTGGCCTGGGATTTGTCCGGTTGGGTCGGCGGTGACATTGATCGCCTGTGGCTGCGCTCCGAAGGCGAGCGCACCAACGGCGTGACCGAGGACGCGGAAATCCAGGCCCTGTGGGGCCACGCCATTTCCCCGTGGTGGGACGTCGTCAGCGGCGTGCGCCAGGACTTCAAACCCGGTGCCCCGCAAACCTGGGCCGCGTTCGGCGTGCAAGGCATGGCGCTGTACAACTTCGAGGCCGAAGCCACGGCCTTCATCGGCGAAGGCGGTCAGAGCGCCGTGCGGCTGGAGGGCGACTACGACATCCTGCTGACCAATCGGCTGATCCTGCAGCCGACCGTCGAGCTCAACGCCTACGGCAAAAACGATCCGCAACGGGGCATCGGCGCGGGGCTATCCAACACCGAGGCTGGCTTGCGCCTGCGCTACGAAATCCGCCGGGAATTCGCGCCCTACCTCGGCGTGACCTGGAACCGCACCTACGGCAACACCGCCGACTACGCTAACGACGAAGGTGAGGACCGCAGCGAAACCCGCCTCGTGCTCGGTGTTCGGATGTGGTTCTGAACAGACTCACCCAAAACCAACAACAACCGCTTCGAGCGGTAAAGGACCTTGCATGCGCATCTTCAAACCCACCGCTATCGCAGTCGCGTTGCTCAGCGGCCTGCTTGTTAGCACCCTCGCTCAAGCGCACCCCAAACTACTCTCTTCCACCCCGGCGGAAGGCGTAGAAGGTGCATCACCCGACAAGATCGAACTGCACTTCTCCGAAAACCTCGTCACCCAGTTTTCCGGTGCAAAACTGCTGATGACCGAAATGTCCGGCATGGCCCATGCCCCAATGCCGGTCAAGGCCAAAGTCAGCGGCGGCAGCGATCCGAAGACCATGTTCATCATCCCGGCAGCGCCCCTGGCTGCCGGCACCTACAAGGTCGAATGGCGCGCGGTGTCGTCGGACACCCACCCGATCACCGGTAACGTCACCTTCAAAGTGAAATGATCGATGAGCGACTCGGCCAACGTCGTGCTGCGGTTTGTGTTGTATGTGGATTTGATGTTGTTGTTTGGCGTGGCGCTGTTCGGGCTCTACAGCTTCAAGGGACAGGAACGGCTATCCGGGACAGTCTTGCCCTTTCGCCGGCTATTGACGGGAACAGCCGGGCTCGGCGCGCTGCTGTCCATCGCCGGCATGGTGCTGATGGTCCGCGTCATGAGCGGTGAATCAGACGTTACCGAGTTGCGCCCTCACCTCGAAATGATGCTGTTCGAGACAGACGTCGGGTTGGCCTGGGCCGTGCGGATGATTGCATTAGCGGTCGCGGGTTTGGCGTTGATATTCAACCCACGCGCCCCCGGCATCAGCCTGGTGATCGCCGCCACGACCGGCGGCATCGCCCTCGCCAGCCTGGCCTGGAGCGGGCATGGCGCCATGGACGAAGGCAGTCGCCGTTACTGGCATTTCGCTACGGACATCCTGCACCTGTTGGTGGCGGGTGTCTGGCTCGGCGCGTTGCTGGCGTTTGCGTTGATGTCGCAACCCCGGGCCCTGCAAACCGAAGCGCACATACGGTTGCTGGCTCACGCAGTCAGGCGATTTGAGCTTGTCGGTGCGCTGGTCGTTGTGATCATCACCGTGACGGGCGTGGTGAACTACCTCTTCATTGTCGGACCGAAACTCGATGAGGTTTTACTCAGCCGCTACGGAATTTTGCTGGCGATCAAAGTACTGCTGTTTGCCGGGATGCTGGTGTTGGCGGCGCTGAACCGCTTCTATCTTGGCCCCTTGCTGGAGCGGTCGTTGCGAGAGGGCCAGTATCGCGTGGCAGCCCATGCACTTCGGCGTAGTGTGTTGGTGGAAATGGCCGCGGCGATATTGATTGTGGGGTTGGTGGCGTGGCTGGGTACGTTGAGCCCGGAAGTGGAATGAGTCATCTTCAGGGGCGTTGATTTTTCACTCCGGTGAAAGTTTCACTACACTCCCCTTTCAAAACCACTCCAGCACAAAAGCCCGATAACAATGACGAAAATCAAAAGAGCAATGATGCTCGGCGGCTTGCTCGCACTCTCCCTTGGCGCCCAGGCAGAACCTTCGCATCTGGACAGCGTCATGCAACAGGGACAGCTGCGCGTCTGTACCACCGGCGACTACAAGCCCTACACCCTCAAAGCCGAGGACGGCGAATACTCCGGCATCGACATCGCCATGGCCCGAGCCCTGGCCGACAGCCTTGGCGTCAAGGTCGAGTGGGTGCCCACCACCTGGAAAACCCTGATGCCCGACATGCTCGCCGGCAAGTGCGACATCGCCATGGGCGGCATCTCGGTCACCCTGGAACGGCAGAAAAAAGCCTTCTTCAGCAGCATCCTGGACGTCGACGGCAAAATCCCGCTGGTGCGCTGCGAAGACCAGGCGCTGTACCAGACCGTCGAACAGATCAATCAGCCAACGGTTCGCCTGGTCGAACCCGCCGGCGGTACCAACGAAGCCTTCGTCCACGCCTTCCTGCCCAAGGCGCAATTGAAGTTGCACGACAACGTGACCATCTTTCAAGAACTGCTGGATAAAAAAGCCGACGTGATGATCACCGACGCATCCGAGGCGCTGTATCAGCAGAAGCTCAAGCCGGGCCTGTGCGCGGTCAACCCCACGCACTACATGCAATACGGCGAAAAAGCCTACCTGCTGCCCCGCGACGACATCACCTGGAAGCTGTACGTCGATCAGTGGCTGCACCTGGCCAAGGTGACAGGCAACTACCAGAAGATTCTGCGCCAATGGCTGGCGGTACCTGACGCCAAGTAACGGATCGTTTTTAATCGCACAAAAAAGGGCGCCCCCAAAGGAGCGCCCTTCTTCATTGCGGAGCGCGTATCAATCGTCGTGCAGCAAACCTGAGCCGTATTCGCCGAAGCTATTGCCGAGCGCACTGCCATGGAAATTCATCTTGTCGGGATTGCTGCTGGTCGGCCCCGGGCCAAACCCGGCCGACTGCACCGAGTCGGCCGAATAATCACGATGGGCGCTCACACCCGAACAGGCGCTCAACAACAAAGCACCGGCAAGCAGCGAGACTTTGACGAGGGTTGCGATCATTTTTTGATTCCTGTGGGTTGAAGCGCGGGGCATGGCGTTTGGCGGTCATCCTATGCCTCGTCTGTGCCGGGCAACATGAAACTTTGGGGGGTGACAGCGTAGGTTCAGGAACCGTGCGCACCTGGCGATCTCTCACATCCACTACTTTGCGGATCGACATTGTCCAAGGCCCGATTCACCAACAACTCCCCCACCACCGCCAGTTGATGAATACTTTCGGGTGCGCCGGGTTCCTGGATCACTGGTCTATATAGGCAATGGGGATGCAATTTGAGGGAAATCTCCTACTTTTTCGTGATGTTATCAACGCAATACCCACCACCTACTAAATCGCCCTGAGGCATGCCCAAACCCCACAAGCCCCATTCCTGATAAACTCCTCCACCTCCCAGCCTCACCGATTCCAGATCCCCCATGTCCGTAACCACCGCCACACCCGCCCCGCTCTCCCGTCGTTTCTCCGTCGCACCGATGATGGATTGGACTGCTTAAGCAGTAGGTAAGCGACCTGCAGACCATACCGTGTGTAATCGATGTGTAATCGTACGCACGCTGTTGGTACACCGCTCCACCACCTTCCATTCGATTGGACTGAAGCTGACTGGACAGACCGACAGGAGTTATCTCTAATTCCGGGCACTACCGACTGGCATCACTGAGTGAACGAAGATTCGAGTTCACCTTGAACTCGGCTGAGCCCGCTGAAAGCACCGCTTTGGTGGCACACCCTACTGTTCAGCGCATCTCATCAAGCCAGTTGCAGTTCCTTCTGAACAACCCTACGTTGCTCAGGAGCAAAAAATGGGAACGCCTCATCCTGATCGTACTCTGTATAGCCTTTCACTCTGGGATTGCCGGGCTTTGCTGTGTACTTAGCAGCGACACCGAAAAGCGCGGTTAGGATCTGTAGGACGGCCTTAATCAGGGCCATCGCCTCTTCGTGAGCGATTTCCTGTCTAACCTGAGCCCCGGTTCTTTTTACTTTGAGTTTGAGGAAGGGTGAACAGGCAGTGTTGGCAGGAACGAAGTAGAGATAGATCCAGCCACGGTTGACCCAGTAGCGGTGCTGAACTGGTTTAGGCTCGCCTTTACTCGCCGAATTTCGCTTTGAAAGCTCTGCTTGTAGCTGTGGAAGCATGCGCGGCTCATATCTGATGCCTTCCTGTGTAGTCAGTTTTTGAAAAGTAAACCGAGCTTTTTTCAAAGTCTTGCCAGCGGTGACACGCCCTTCGAATTCATAAGCGATCCCTTTCGGCTGGCCTTCGGTGTCGTACCGCAGGTGGACGTAGACGCGTTGCCTCCTTAAGGCCCGGACAAAATTGAGAATGTCACCATTACGCTCCCTAGTACTTTCTATACAAGCTCCCACCCTTGCAGCCAGACGGGATCTGTAGGGCATGGTGTGGGCCCTTGCGGCACCCTCCACTTCCCTACCGCTCACGGTGATGTTCCAGGTTTCCTCCGGCCTAAAGGCCTTTCTGAGGCCGAACATATCCTCGATCTCGCTAACCGCTTGAATGTTTCTTTCATAGTTATTTTTGTCACTAACCATCGGAAAGCCTGGCTCGAAGCTAACTCGATTCGCAACGATATGAACATGCTCGTTGCCAGTATCAGCATGAAGGACTGATGTGTACTTAGTAGTGCTCTTGAAGCCCATCAGTTTCAGGTAATGTCGTACAGCGATCTTCCATTGCGTAGGGGTGAGTGACTCACCAGTATCTAGCGAAAGAACCGCATGAAAAATTGGCCTCAAATTTCTCTTTGGCTTTCCTTGCTCGCCAACCTTCAATTTTGTAGCAATATCCATGTCCAAGATCATACAACTCAGATTCTCCAGACTTCCCCTCTGTATCTCGACCTCTGGGCAGAAGGCCAAGCAGTTGGTATCGATCGTAATGATATTGACTATGTCATGGTCGTGCTTTTTTCCTCCGTAAATGTATTTAATACGATTAGCGCAAGAACCAGTGGAAGATTTTAGGATTTTACCAATCATAACCTTCACCCTCCTCGCCTTTTCCACCAAGCCTAACTTTGTCCAGCTCGCCAAAAATGTTCATGGCCACGTACATAATTTTTTTGATCAACAGTTCTTTTTCGTTGTCGTCCATGATCATCTGGGCAAGTTCAACGAGGTGCTCGCTAGCTTTCTGAGCTTGAGGAATAATCACGTATCTGCGTTTGGGCTTGGAATTGATAACGTAGTCCCTTACAAAAGCTCCAGCCGCTTTGTATCCCGACTCCTTAAGGCGCTCATCGAAAATTGCACGCTCATCAACGCTCATGCGGATCAGCAGACTTTTGTCTTTCTTAGCCAGCTTGATTGCCTTCGTGGTGAGAACTTGGTCACTCATACTGCGCGTCTCTTCTGATCGAGTTTTTTCTATTTATTATTATCACTCTTGGAGCAACACTCAGCGCAACCCCTCAAGGGGGTGAGCATCAGAGTATTTCGCACGAAATTGACCGTCGGGGTATATCACCGACATAACTTGTTTCTGGTATAGCTTTAGAACAACGCTCTTTTTTGCCCCCCTTAAGTAGCGCGTATATCATTGATACGTCTGGCCCAATACGGGCCAATAGAGTATCAATACAAGCCAGCGCAGGCTCAATAAAGACCAGTGTTGGCTCAAAGAACGCCAAAATCGGCCGATAGAGAGCCAGACAAAGAAGCACCCCCCCTAAAGCTCGAAAAGTGATCACTTACAGGTCTATCCGTAATAAGCATATAGACGTTAATTTCGAGTCGACTCCCTGCACTCCTCATCTTGCGAGCACTTTAGCTATCAGCCGCAACCAACCTCTGTACGGTGTACGGAGTTGATTCAATTCTTTCTCCACAGGCAGACTACGAGTAACACAATTACTTACCCCTGGAGGTCACGCATGCTGCGAGATTCAACAAAAGGAAGAAGTTTTGACCTAGCAACCGTTACCGTCCACCAAATGGACGAATGGATCGAAGCGCGTCTGTGTACCTTAGAGTCTAGACACGACGACCACGGATTTATCGAGGTTGACTCTATTGAGTACCAACAGCTAAAAGTCTTCAGAGCTCTACTCGAGAAAATGGCATTGGCGACATATTTCAACTCACCGACCATTCTCGACAGCCTGGAGCGCCGTCGCATGCGTTCGATCCAACTGTGTTCAACAGACTCCTTAGGGCCCGTCTAAGCGTTACAACGAAACCCTAACGCATAGTCGCGAATTTGATGCGATACATCTATAGCGGTGCTCCGCATTTACTGCGTGCGCTTCCGTGCTCGTAGGTCTAGCACATTTCAATCAAAGATATGGCGTGCAGGTTTATACGACTACCGACCGATAGGCCCAAAACAAACGGTAGAGTCTATGAGCTCTAAACGTCCGGCTAAGACACCTGCCCGGAGTAGGTAACTACCAGTCGTTCGACCCTTGCTCAACCCAGCGGTAAGATGATCTCAAGCCCCACTCCACGCAATTCAAAGAGGCCGTTGATTGGAGTAGCCGAGAGCGACTAACCTGAACCGATCCAAGCGAGGCCATACTTGCCATGAGCATTGAAGTAAAACTCCTTCATCTCCAAACAATCCAAAACCTGCTCGCGCCATTCCGCTATTTATACTGCGTAGACCTTGAAGCGACCTGTGATGAGATTGATGATTCGAAATCGCCAAGTCCGCTTGCAGTCGTCCCAAATCAGATGGAAACGATCGAAATTGGCCTGGTGGTAATTGATCTGGAAACGCTTCAGATCGTCGATGAATTCCAACGCTTCGTACGGTCACAGATCAACCCTGTCCTCACCGATTTCTGCAGAAAGCTTACGTCCATTCGACAAGCAGACGTGGACGGTGCCCGAACCTATCAAGAGGTTGGCGACGAGCTACGAACGTTTACTACGCATTATCCAAACGCGGCTTGGGCATCATGGGGTGACTATGATGCAAGACAGCTTTAGCGCGATGCAGGCTTAGCTGGGTACCCTTCCCTGCTCGAAGGCTTGCCACATTTCAATGCCCGGAAATGGCATGCCGGCTTGTATGACGATTGACCTAAATCACTTAAGCAAACGGTAGAGTCGTTGGGACTGGTTTGGCTGGGTACCTATCACCGAGGAATCGACGATGCGAGGAATCTCGCGTCCATCGTTAAGGAGATGCTTGGCTAATTAGATAGCCGGGGCTTGGGCCCGAACGGGCGACATAAAAATCCGTCTCAGGAACCACCTCTTAGTAAAACGCGTGGCCAACCTAGGCGGGCCCCCAAATTGAATCGCGCCCCTAAGTGCAACCCCGTGATGACACCATCATTAAGAATCCTCTGCAGTACCGCATGAACTGGTCTGCCGAAAGGACTCCCAGAGGGTAATGCACTCCCGTGCCAAGCTCAAAACATCGTGAGACTGGCCACTACTGGTTACTCGGTAACTGCACTGTAAGACTTCACCTCCACCATTTCCTGTGAGCCATGTCGAGGCTTGGGTTTGCCGATCCGTGACGGACGGCTGATGCCCTGTGCGCATAGAGCGTGTGAGTTTGCAATGCTTCAAGCCATTTGCTAAATCTGCACAAATTTTAAGGGCCTGATGGGAGTCAATGAACGAATCAACCACGCGCGCGCTAACATATGAGTCATCCTCGTGTAGGGCCCAGTCTCTAACGTGATAGCAATGGATGAAAAACGATATTACGTCATCGAAATATTCCTGCTCATCGTGCCCAGACGATGAAAAGAGGCCTGCATACTGACGCTCAATCTTATGCAGATAACGCCTAGCTCGATCAAGTTGCTCCATCATGTCCTTCAGCCTTGCTATGCGAGTTATGAGGTAGATGTGGTCGACAGCACTTCTTATGCCCGTATCACGAAGGCCAACGGCTTAGTGCTGCGCGCATGTCTGCCATTGGTTTACTGCAATCGATACTTACCTTGCCGGTTCTTGAAAGCTGGCTCCGTGCCCTCAAGGATTTCGACCACACGCGCTTTGATCTGAGGATGCTCTATCGCCCCTGCCTCATAATCGAATCGACTAGCGGCCTTGTCGCAGGCGGCATGGATGATCTGCTCAGCATCGCAGACCACGGCGAGGTTTGGGTTGTGAGTCACCATGATTACCTGGCGACGCTCCTTTGCGCGCTTGATGCACTTCACCAGAACTCGAAAAATAGTCTGGTTGTCCAGGTTCTCTTCAGGCTGATCAATAACAATCGGAATATCATCCTCATCCACTAGAAGGTAGAAAACCAGAAGAAGCAGGCCGCGTTCGCCGGGTGAAAGCTGCCCGATCTCCTGTCCCTCGTAAGTCAATGAGTACTGGGGAGCCAGGTAATCCAGGCAATACAAATAATCCAACAACTCCTGTGCAGTCACGGTTCTCGCGAGCTGGTCGGTCAAGAGAGTCTGTTTCACAGGCATTCCTTCTCGACGATCAAAATGAAGCAAATCATCAATCTCGTCTGCAAAGGCCACGGCCTCATCCGCCGTTTCGAAGCTGGCAGCCAACAATAAGTTGCGAAGCATCTGAGAGCTCTCATCGACTCCCATGAAGGATCCTCTGACCCTTTGGTTGATGCGCCTCAGTAGTTGGTCGGAAAAACCTTTTTCTTCGATCCGAACCTGGAAATCTAGAGGTAAATTGAGCTCACGCTGCTCCTCTGAATTAACGAAGCGCTGCACAGGGAGATAGAGTCGGCTGAACTCATCAACCATTGCCTGAATCAAGCCATGCATCTCACGAGTCTTTTCGGAGCGTTCAGCACGAAGCCTCGCTTGCTGCTCTGGCAAATGTGCCAAGGAAGCAATTTCAGCTTGCAGCTGCAAAAGGCTACCTAGCTTATCTGGTGATCCAATCAGCTCTGCTTTAGCGCGCTCCCAGCTCGCTAGATTTTCTTTGTAGAGCACATAAAGTCGCTGCGCCTCTCCGAGTTTACTTTTGGCCTCAACAAGCTGGGCCGCAGCGATCGACCTACGCTGTGAAATACTGCCCTGCTCTTCGTTTTTCAAGTCTGCATCAATCGCAGCCACCTGTGCTTGAGCCGCTGCAGCGATAGCATCGAGCGGCCCGGCATTAACTTTCAATTGCACCAAGGAGTCGATCGGCAACTCTACATCCAGATCAGCGAGTAAATCTTTCAATTCCGTAACGAAGGTCGCATGCTGCTTGCCGTAATTCGTCAAGGCGGTAGAAACTCTCTTGGCAATCGCTTCTCTTTTAAGCACCGACGCTCTTGTGCTCTTGAGCGCCGCCTCCTCAGCTTCAATATTGCGGCCCTCGCCCTCCAGAGCATCTACCTGCTCAGCCGCTTGCTTTGACTCAGCCAGAGCTTCAGGTGATGCACTTGGGTCGAGCACCGGTTGTGGCTGGGCCTCCTCCAACGCAGTGATCTCTCCCTGCTTGGCCGCGATTAATTCTTGCAACGATCTCAAAAAATCATTTGTAGACCGTCGCTCCGCCTCAATGATTTCCGCATTAATCTTGGTGATGCTTTCCCTCACGCCTTTGCGAGCCTGCTCAATTTCTGCGACCTTGAAATCTAGGAGTTCGTCCATAGACGCCTTGCCGAGCCGCTCCTCCTCGGGCACGTGGGAATAAATAATTTTTCGCAGCTCTGCATCAAAGGTTGAAGATCCGCCCTCACCTAATTCATTGCACAAATCTTCCAAGTAGCTTTGTGGAAGATACTTGACCCGCTCGACGCTGCTTGGCTCAGGATCCTCCTGCAAGGTTTTCTCCATCACAGAGCCATCAAGCCAAGTCAATGAACCCAAAAAATTTTCCGCGAATTTGCGCTTCGGGCTACGAAACCGCGTGTTTTTAAGGAATGAACACTTCGCATAGTGCTTTGTGTTGCCGACCAACGCGATGACATCGGATAGAGCGCTTTTACCACTGCCTTTGTTACCGATGATCGCCACCAAATCGGGGTTGAGCGGGATGTCCAAATCAAACCAGGGCTCGGGAAGATCTGAGCCTGCGACCTTCTCCACCTTGATTGAGCGTATAAATTTGGTTTTGTTCTGTTCAACCTTCATTCGTTTGGGCGGGGCATCGCCTACGTACACGCGATCATCGAACTCATGGATAGCTTGAAGGAGACCCTGAAATGTTGAGTCAGCCTTGATCCAAGTGAAACAGTTTCCAACACGGTCTTTGTCGTTCGAGGTGCTGAGCGAGTGAGCATCTGAGCAATCAAGAAGGCGCGCATTGACCTGAGCAGCCTTTAACCCATCACGAGCCCTCACGTAGGCCTCAGGATTGGCTGCAGCAGTGAATACTAGATCGGCTTCGTTAATAATCGTCTTCTTGTCCGCGATCGTATGATCGTTCCAGCGCAGACTGTCCCACTCGCTCTTGCCCATCGCAATGATGTGCTTACCATCAAAGTGCTGCGTCTTGAGAGCTGCCCGAACAGCCTCAAAGCTAACGTTGAGGTTATTGAAACCGACCTTTAGAGGTGAGGGAGCCCTGCCCCGCATAGCTTCTGGCATTGAGGCAACTACACGCTCCCCAAGCTCAATCAGATTAGCCCTAGTAATGACTCCGGCCCAACGGTCGCCAGGGGATCCAGGTACGAGGGAGTACCCCTGAGAAATGGCAGGCATAAATTGCTCACGAATGAGTTGTGGGTCGACCTGATCGAAAACGACATGGAGGTTGATACGACTCCAATTCGAAGGCCTGTATCCCTCCTCGCTTTGCTCAAGAATTCCACCAAATTTATCTAGTCGTAGCTCCACGACAGGAAGAACAAGCTCAATATTCGGAAGACGGCCCTTCCGCCGCTCCTCCAAAACACGGGCATAACCATCGACAAACAGATAGTCATTGATGCCTAAGACTTTGAACTCGGGTGGCAACGCCTCTAGATCGGATAGAAAAGCCTCCCATGCCGCCTCATTTTCACCGGGATAGTGGTGAACCAGTGACTCAGGGGTGTGGACGTGAAGATCCCATTTTTTCCATGTCGAACCCTGCAAAATTACTGGCATTGCACTTTCCCCGATATCCCGATCAGAGCCTCATCGTGAAGCTCCTTCCGCCACTCAGGAAAGCTCATCGAAGCGACTTCTGCCGAGAAATGCACAAATTTGGCCCGTGCAAGTAGTAAAAACGTATAGCCGCTAGAAAATTCACTGATCGCCGGCAGGCGGTTTACACCGCCTAATATATCCGGACGCACATTGCGATATATATGCTCTCAATTGGTTTCACTCACTCGGTCGGAGCAACTGAATGACAAGCTTCGAGAAAATGGGTCAGTAAGATTCGCTGTCCATCGGCATGCATGTATTCAACATGCAAGCCTCCACGTCCGACGATCACTGCAAGCAACGGCCTGCCATCTATTCGGGACTCAGCGAGGATTCTCCACTCTCTTAAATCAGTACCAGAAGGCGCTGGAAAATCTTCGGGGTGCGTGTGCCACTCACCAAGGTATCTGATCTGGCCTTGACTCTCCTCCCACCGTCGCTTGACGACTTTTTGGTGGTCTCGTTGATGACGAACAAAGAAAAATCGGGAGCGCCAATCTTTGCGCGTGGGCTCGGTGGCTTCGATGATCTCTAAGTTCCCCGCACGTACTTTTCCCAGAAGAATGCCTCCAGACTCGGGATCTTGGCTACCGATCTGGACATACCTGAGGACTGTCGCAAGAACCTCAGGACTCAGATGGATAAAGTGACGCTGATCTGACGTCACCCAACTATTTAGTTCGAGCATGCGGGGCAGCCTGGGCGTGTTTCCGGCGAGCAATCCGGGGTGGCTGACACATAGTCCGGTGACAATACTCGAGTTCGCAGTGCTTCATGAGCGGATCCTCCGGCCCATCGAAGCGCTGCTTCTACTCCAAGGCACGCTGCTTGGACGGACACTACCGCAGAGAATGGCACGTAAAGTCCCTCGCACCCTTGCCCAGCAAAAACGGGCTCTAACTCTTCCTGCACTGATCGGTACCGAGACGTTTTGTTGTAGTCGCACAAACAACGATAGCAAGCTCCATCGCCCGGCCGCTTTAGAAGCGATCGCACGGCAACACCTGCGCCTTCAATCCAAACGCTCAAGGTAGGAACTTGAGAATGGTAACGAGCCGCGAGCCAATACCCCAATGACTCCTCACCTGTAGCATCAATCAGCAGATCGAACTCCCCCAGCGTCAAATCTCGAACGTCCTTGGGACATGCAATGATTTTTGCAGACGGCATTATTCGCTCAAGCTCCACCTTTAAAGCGGTAGCTTTAGGTTTATAAAGTTCGGAGAACCCGAGTCGGTGCCTGCCGAGATTTCCTGGCTGCAACGATTCCTTATCGACTAGAGCGACAGAACCGCCACCGATTCCCGCACCAGCTTTTACAAGCGCTTCTGCCAGATAGCCTCCTATCGTGCCGCAGCCGACCAATGCTATGCGAAGCCCCGACAGAGTCGTGCAGCCAGGTGTGTTTCTCTGCGCGATGTATTCATCATCCAGCCTGAAAATGGCGACCTGCGTGATAGGTAGGCGATAAATATGCTGAAGAGCCGCTGGTGGCTGCTTGAGGAGTCTGCGCTCATCAGATTGCGGCAGGCTGATATGCACTCCGTAGTTCATTAACGGCGACTCGATAATCACTACAACCGCCATAAAGCGTGAGCGAACGCCCTTCTTGACTGCCTCCAACAGCTTCGCCCGAGCCGTGTGATCAAGCTCGTACTGCCAGTTCACTAGCTCACCAACAGTCTTGGGAGGCCATTCACTTTGGTACGGTCTGGGTTTCGCGGTTGTACTGATTTTGTATACTTTGCAGCTCATCTCTTCAAATGTGACGCCCAAGCTGTCCAGCTTACGGCTTGTGCGTTGCACATCGTCCGTCGCAACCACATCATTACGCCGAAAGACACCATTTCCATCTTGAATTGAGACTGCAGAAATGACACCTGTCTGCCGATCGTCAACATCCATGTAGCAGTGAAGGTCAAACCAGGAGGCAAAAAACTCTTCCTCCAGGTCTTCGACCATCTTTCCCTGCAATACCATGTCCAGAACGTGAGCCGCTTGGCGTACGCACAGCAACGTTTGACCTACAGGATCAAAAATGTCGAAGACAATAGTTCCGGGTATGGCATAGCAAATTCCGCCGGCGCCGTTAATATGAGGTGCTAGCGGCGGCAGCTGGGTAGGGATAGTAATTAGCTGTATTTGTGGTAAACGGCGGAATTGACGATCAATGCCAACGAGGCAATCGAAATCCCCAAGTGAGGTTTTGAGTGGCCCTTCTAATATGAGCAGCCCACCTGGCGTTTGACGCGCTGACCGCACGAACCCGATCTCACGAAACGCCGCTATTAGCTCAGGAATCACTTCCATCACTCGATTATCCTGCCTTCGTAGTTTTTGCTAGCTCCAATGGCCCGGGTTCCGCAGCAGCTGAGGTGACCACACTCGCGACCGTGGCGGCGACGACCAGGTCAGGCCGGTTTGGAAAACGATCGCCGAGCATGTGCCCAACCCAAACGCAGGCTTGGTCTTTATCAGGGCAATTGATCGCTGATCGCAAATACTTATGAAACTCTTCAAATTTAAGAGCGGCCTCCTCCAATTCTTCGTCTGATAGCGCTTTGGTCAAGGAAGCGGCATCGTCAATGGGACTCTTAACCCCTTCCCGAAGAACGCCAGGCAGCTTTTCAAGGACATCCACTAGAGCTAAGTCATCGCGTGCGTGGCGTCCCTCAAAAATTAACGCTGTCGCCGCCATCAGCAAGATGGAGCTCGGCCCGCGCTCAGGCCACTGCATATCGCGAAATGCCTTGAGGTAACGCACCACGCGCCGGAACTGCTTGCCCTTGTCCTCAACCTCTTGAACGAACCAGTCATTCATCGCTCGTGGGTCAGACTTAAGCCAATTATCCGTCCGGTGCGCGAGAAGCACCTTATCCGTAGGCAGTGCCGCCCAGCGATCAGGGACAGTACTCATGGCTGAATCGAAAACTGCATGACTGCGCTCCTCCATGGATGCTTTCAACAGCATGAACTCGTCATCAGGAATCGCGTACAGCGGAGTATCGATATGGGCGAAATCAGAAATCTCGATGCGAATGCAGGTAGGCTTTTGGATCACCTCCCAGTTGTTCTCATTTGCGAGGTCGCGAAGAGAAAGCTCCGCAGCTTCGAAGAACAGAGCACTTGCAATACTCGGACGGCCCTGCTCTTTGACGATACTCATGGGCAAGTAAACGCCATCATCCAGATCAGATTGCTGAGGAGGTGTTTGGCACGGCCTGTTGAGTGTCTTGTAGGCCCATGACCCCTGAATGTAAAACTTCGGTTCAATTGTCTGCGACGGTAGTCCGTGCTTCCGCAATTCCAAAGAAATGCTTTCGGAGAGATTCCTGCGAAGAGCATTCCTCACTTCGGTTTTGGCTGCCGAAATGAAAGCCTTCTCCTCCGCAGTGAGATCCAACTCATCGTGGAAATGAGGTTGATCAAGGGTGGTGAAAAATAGAGCACTTAGGTTGAGCATGAATCCCTCCAACTGCCACCGAGCGGCGCACACGAAAAGCGTCAATGGCCATAGAGCTTCATGCTGAAAAGTCAGGTAGAAACCGGCCAACCGTTTGAGCTCATAGTGCCATCACACAACATATAGGGCAACACAAACACCAAAAACACTACATGTTGAATACGTAACAATACGTGTCAAACCTGTGCGGCCTAGCAACGTCCATCCGGTTATCAATTCGAGGGAGTAAGACAGTGGAGCATGTCACTTACCTACTCGCCATAAGCAATGCTCATGAGCCTGAGAGAGCAACCTTCCTACGCAAAGTGATTCGCCCCGCTGTGTTGAGTCCCTCTGACCACTTGCGATCCGTCCAGTACGTACCATCCATCCAGATTTCGGGGCCTTCATTGTGGACGTTCAAACGGGCAGCCCCGTTGTGAGTTGGACTGTCGGTAGGCAGAGGAACATCCGTTTCGTTGATATACATGTAATTCAATTGCACGCTGGAATCCTGCGCGTCACGGGAAACGGTTACGTGGATGGTTTTCGACCTTGAGTACCTGTCGGCGCTGGTCAGATTTATTCGCACGAAAAACAGGGTGGAATTTATGGTGACTTGGGCCATCAAAGGCTTAGCCGAATGCGCGGGCGACTGTCCCTGCAGCTCTTGGATTTTCGTCCAGTTTGAATTCAGCTCAGCCTCCCAAATGCCGTCGATAGGCGGAAAAAAGCTCTTGATCAGCGGAGCGCGGCATAGGTAAGAAAACAGTTTTGTCTGTCCTACCACGAAAACCAACAGGGTTCCGTATGCTATCGATGAAGAGATCAGTTTCCATCCATCTGCCATCGAACCGTCAAATTTATAACCCAAGAACCACACTCTTATTAGGAGTATGGCTCCACAAAGAGTCGTGAACCAGGCGAGCATGTTCTTCACGCCAAAAATTTGATACATGGAACGATCCTTGAAAGGCGATGCCGGCCAGTAACATAGCGCACGTGCGAGGTGTATCGCCATAAATGGCTCTGATCAGTCATCCCTCTACTGCCCCAATTTTCAGCATTCCGTCCCATGGTAAGTATCATCCTTTTCAAGGCTGCTGAATCGAGCATCCAAACGCGATACTGTCGCATGTCGAACATTGAACGCCTGGGAGCGTGAACCGCTCGAACATTTGCTCGCCGCGCTCTAAGCCTGTCTGCAAAAGCACGTTACCATTGGCGATTCGAAGCAATGGATTCCATACGTGAGAAAACCACCTAAGAAAATCATCATCGAAGAGTGAGATGGTGACGGTGCGATTCGGATTCCCGATGAGACGTTGCAAGAGCTCGAGCTGGATGTCGGCGACGCTGTGTATCTGATAGAAGAATTTGTCGGCAACACGCGTTGCCTAGTCCTATCGAAAAAGCCGCAAATCGCGGATCGAATAGACGAGCTCACTGAAGCCTGGAGTAGCGGACAGCCTGGCAACGCAGAGGCGAAATAAAGCAGTCGTTCTACGAGCCGGGCCTTAGGCCCGAAAACGCGATAGCAACAACCCATCTCAGAATCCGCCTTGGAATGAAACGCGAGACAAACCGTAGCAAGCCTTTCTCCCAGTGAAACACTATCGACGAGCAATTACTCCTTCAGTGCAAAAACTGGGTTCATGTCATCAATACTCACGATGACCTTCGGTTTGCGAATCATGCCCTTCAGTCGCTGAACGGAATACGTTGCTGCCACCATGGCGAACTGGCCATTTTCTAGATTGACGAATTCGACCTCATCTCCTGGTTGCAGGCCTAGAGCAGCCCGTTCCTGGACAGGGATGGTGATTTGGCCTTTAGCGTTCACGGTGGCAGTAGCCATGATGGATACCTACGCGATTAAGCACTTACATGATAGTCGAGCTGTACGGTAGGCCACATAACGTCAAGACATGGGGGCGAGCCGGGCTTTGGCCCGAAGAAGCGACAACCAAAGGAGCTTCTTTCGAAATCCACACTCGGCGCATGACAAGCGCTTCAAGCGCGGATAATGTCAGTTCCATGAACGACTCAAATCCTGCTTCATCCGTATCCACGATCCTTTCTCGCAGTGAGACGGATGGCACAGACGCTTCAAAAAATGACCAGGAGCTTTGCGAGTTTCTGACGCTGTTAGAGGACGACATCCTGGGTAACCCTGGGAAGCTGATCGCCCTCGATTCAACTCTCCAGGTTCGCCTCGATTCTTTGATCGGCTATATCGATGTTGACATCAACTCACCGCTCTCAGCGGATGATGAATGAATGCTCGGCGCTGGCGCAATGGACGGCGCCTGCAGTCAGGATGGAGCGAGAGCTGGATGGCTCGTAACCTGTACAAACTCCAAGTAAGGTTTCCCATGCCATGAGCATCGAAGCAAAACTTCTTCATCTCCAAGCTATCCAAAACCTCCTTGCGCCATACCGCTATCTGTATTGCGTAGACCTTGAGGCAACCTGCGATGAGATTGAGAAATCTGAGCCGCCACGTTCGCTCACAGTCGCCCCCGAGCAGATGGAAACAATTGAGATTGGCCTGGTGGTGATTGATTTGGAGTCACTTGAAATCGTCGACGAATTCCAGCGCTTCGTCAGGCCTCAGATCAATCCTACCCTGACCGAGTTCTGCAAAAAGCTTACGTCCATTCAACAACCCGACGTGGATGCTGCCCGAACCTATCGAGAGGTTGGCGAAGAGTTACGAACGTTCACTGCGCGTTATCCAAACGCGGCTTGGGCGTCATGGGGTGACTACGATGCAAGACAGCTTGAGCGCGATGCTGGCTTTGCCGCGTGCCGTTCCCTGCTCGAAGGCCTACAGCACTTCAACGCAAGGAAGTGGCACAAAGGTCTGTACGACAATCAGCCGAAAGGGCTCAAGCAAACTGTAGAGTGGATGGGGTTGGTTTGGCAGGGTACCTACCACCGAGGCATTGACGATGCTCGAAATGTCGCGACCATCGTTATTGAGATGCTCGCCTGACTTTAAGCCGGGCGCTGCCCAAAGGAGCGCCATTAACAATCAGCCTAGGTACTGCTTACGACATAGCTGACGTGCCCCGCATCGTAACTACCTAAGCGGTTGAGAAGGTCTGACTCCCGAGCGAATGCTCGACTCCGATCGTGTGAATGGTGCCCTGGCTCATGCGCGGGCTGTTCCACCATCTCACGGATACGCTGTTCAACGAGTGTATCGATCACAGAACCACGAAGGGCTGAATTGGTTCGGCCTAATCCGGTTTAAATACGCAAAAATATCGGAATTTTTTCGACGTTACCTTCCGTACATCCCAGGCACGACGGGGGATACAGGCCTCCATCAAATCCGCAAAACCAGTCGGTGAGCCGGGCCCATTGGCCCGAAGGAGCGACCTCTCCACTTACGTCGCACCACAGCATGCGATGACTCAAAACCACGCTTCCGGAGCCGGACACGTCAGCCCGCTGTGAAGCTATATGTTGATTGCCTACGTGGTTGCTGAGCAGAAAAAACAAAGCCCCGGAGGTTCGCGGCTCCAGGGCTTCTATTTTCGCCTCCATCCCTTAATGGTTTGGCGAACGTGGGCCGGGACATTACCAGCGTCGTTTTGATATTCCACTACGACTTTGGATAAAAGTGTTCGATCAGCGACGCATCGAGGAAAACGTTATGGCGTGTTTACCATGGACGCCGTTTCAACAGGAGGACTGCAAATGGATCTGAAATTCAGTCACGTAGATGTACTGGTCAACAATCTCGATGAAGCCTGTGCTTACTACGCGCAGATACTTAACGCCAGGATCTCCAAAACGCTTGTCTGGGAACGAGATGGTCTGCATGTGCGCTACGCGATCGCGCTGATGGGCCAAGAGCGCTTCATGTTGGTAACCACATCATGAGCCAGGCCTTGCCTGAAGGATCGAGCCCCATTGACGGCTAATTCCTTTATCAACCTCGTAACAGCGCTATGAGGATGCCATGACTCAAACCGAGACTGATTTGAACTCAACCTCCTCTCTCATCTTCCACGAGGTGTAACGGCTGAGTGGCATTGCGCTCGGCACACGCAAAGGATGGCCACGTGAACTTGGCGAGGTGCTGATCCGTAAAACCGTTGGCAGTCGGCGCCCTCTGCCATGCCAAACGTTGACTGGTTATCTAGTGAGATACAGGATCGTATATCCCAAATACCACTGAGTCTGAGCAAAACTTTCTGCCCGACAATCTTTCACGTATTGGACGGTGATTGCGGCGTGTCTGGATTGAGTTGCTGGCGTCTGAATTGTCCCGGGGGCTGGCCATGTATCTGGCGAAAGCGTCGGGAGAAATAAGCTTCATCAGCGAAACCGCATAATCTCGCCACCTCCCCCACTGGTCGCGTGCCGTTGAGCAAATAATTGCGCGCCGCGTGCATCCTGCGTTCGAGCACCAGTTCGGTGAAAGTCTTTCCGATTTCCTTACGCAACCAGTGCGTCAGATACGTCGGTGACAGGTAGGTCGCGGCAGCCACTTTGATCAGGTTGAGATCGGGGTCAGCAATGTTCTTGCGCAAGTATTCGGACATCCTACTCAGCGCGTCGCGCCGGCTGACTTCGGCGGCATTGTCTTCGGCCAGGCGCTTGAGTGGCTCGGCATACAGGACGCAGACGCTGCCTATCAATTGCAGCAGCAAGCCCTTGAGCATCTCGCGGGTGCCAAACTGACGGTTTTCATCCAGCACGCGCATCTGTTCGATCAATGCACAGACCTTGGCGAATTCCTCATCGCCCAGAATGAAATCCAGGTGTTCCTGAAAGCGAAACGGCGACAACTCGGGCGCCAGGAGAATCGAGACTTCCTCCAGATCCATCGGGTCGCACTGCAAGTGCGGCAGCAGAAAGGTCTGGGAAAAGTTGATCACAATGAAGCTGCTGTCGGCCGGGTGCGGAATCACGTGCACCCGATGCGGCAGGATGAAGGCCAGGGTGTTGCGCGGAAACGGGCGCTCGACGCTGCCGATGTGCTGCACGGTATCGCCGCCGAGGTTGACCTGGATCTGGAAGTACTCGTGTCGATGCGGACTGGTTTCGGCCTTGCGTCCCTTTTTGTCGCGGATGTAGAAGTCCGTCAGCTCGCTGCGTTGCTGCATGACATAGGTGGGGACTTGGCTCGGTGAAAGCATCTCCTGAAGATCCTCGGCAGGCGCATTGACAGGTTGTGGCCGCACTCGCGAAGCAGGCGGCGATACAGCTGATTGTGAAGGCTAAGTACGCCGATCTCAACAGGTCATAGGATGACAACAGAAATCATAAAAATAATTGTATGAGTGTGTGCTACGTCGACTGTCCAAAAAATAACGCCCACCCAAAAAAAATAAAGTGTTTTAAAACAAATAGATAAGTCTAGAACCCAACAGAAAAATGGATAATTGCTGATTTTGTGTTTCTTGGACACCTGCGTTAACAGCTGTTTTCAAGAGAAAAAACGATCTAACGCCTCCGTTGATTTTGTTTGGTTGTACGACCACTGTGATAGCCAATGCAGCCCGACCCTTCCAAAAACAATCAAAAGGTGCGCACTCATGAACCAGCATTTCTCCCTCTCGACTCCTCCCCCGAATGCCCCTGGCCGAAGGCGTCTCTGAGCGCCTGACAGCGGCTGTCCGCGCCTCTCATTCAAATAGCGATTGCTCTGCCCCGACCCCGGAGGCATGGGCTTCGGCTGCGCGCGAACATCTCGATTCTTCTAACAATAAAAAGGTCTACTCATGTCGAACTCGCATACCTCCCCGTCCACCGCACCGTCGGTGGGTGGCGGCGCCCGGGACGCCGTGCTGCCTCAGCGACTGCCAACGCGTCGGCGCTGGTTCATGCTTTCGCTACTGCTGATTGCAACCATCATCAACTACATCGACCGGGTGAACATTTCGATTGCGGCACCGTTCCTTGCCAAGGATCTGGGCCTGGACAAGATCGAAATGGGCCTGATTTTTTCCGCGTTTGCCTGGACTTACGCGCTCGCCCTGGTGCCCGCCGGGTTTGTGGCCGATCGCTTCGGCTCCCGATTTACCTACGGCGTATCGCTGATCAGTTGGTCGACCGTCACCGTGTGCCAGGGCTTTGCCACGGGCTTTGCGTCGCTGTTCGGGCTGCGACTGGCGGTCGGCGCCATGGAAGCTCCAGCGTTTCCGGCCAACAGTCGCGCAGTGACGGTGTGGTTCCCAGCCCGGGAACGGGGCATGGCCAGCAGCATTTACGTGTGCGGCCAGTATCTGGGCACGGCGCTGTTTACCGGCGTGCTGTTATGGCTGGCGACAACCTATGACTGGCGCCACGTGTTCTACAGCACCGGGGCACTCGGCATCGTCTTCGGTGTGGCCTGGCTGTACTTGTACCGCGATCCGTTGAACTGCAAAAAAGTCAGCCAGGAAGAACTGAAGTACATTGAATCCGGCGGCGGCCTGGTCAAGAGCAGCCAGGAACGTACCCGGTTCAACTGGCGGCAGATCGCCGAGCTGTTCAGCTATCGGCAGATCTGGGCAATTTGCATCGGCAAGTTCGCCAGCACCTCGGCGCTGTACTTCTTCCTCACCTGGTTCCCGACGTACCTGATCGAAGAACGCAAGCTGACCATGATCAAGGCCGGGATTTTCGCGGTACTGCCGTTCGTAGGCGCGACGGTCGGCATTTTGCTCGCCGGCATCGTCTCCGACCTGCTTATCCGTCGCGGCTATTCAATGTCTTTCGCTCGAAAGCTGCCCTTGGTCGTCGGATCGATGCTGGGGATGTCGATCGTCCTGGTGAATTTCACCGACTCGAACGTGATCTGCATTGCCGTGCTGACCATCGCCTTTTTCGCCCAGGGCATCGCTTCATCGTCGTGGGCCGCAGTGTCGGAAGTGGCGCCCAAGGAACTGATCGGCCTGACCGGCGGGGTCACCAGTCTGGCCGCCAATATCGGCGGGATCGTCACCCCGATCGTGATCGGCGGCATCGTCCACGCGACCGGCACGTTTGCCTACGCCTTCTGGTTCATTGGCGGCGTGGCGCTGATTGGCACCTTGTCCTACTCGTTGCTCCTCGGTCGCTTGTATCGCATCGAACTCAAGACGCGCTGAGCTTAGAAAAGCGTTTTTCTCCAACATCAAGCGGCTTTCGTCCAACTTCGCAAAACGAAGCCGCCTTAGGCTGATGCTTCCAACAGGACAACGACAAAAATGACTATGACCGAATACGTTTTCACTCCGGATTTGCCCGTGACCTTACCGGTCGCCGGCAGCCAGCAGCGCTTTCCCGTTGGCCGGGTTTTTTGCGTCGGCCGCAACTACCCCTGGCCAGACACCCAAGGCCAGTCCCGCCAACCGCCTGTGTTCTTCATGAAACCGGCGAGCAACGTGATTGATGCGCAGGGTGAAGTGGCGTTCCCGCCGTTGACCGAAGAGTTCGCCCACGAAATCGAACTGGTTGTGGCCATTGGTGAAGGTGGCGCGAACATTCCGGAGAGCCAGGCCCTGGCATATGTCTGGGGCTACGCCGCCGGACTCGACTTGACTCGCCGTGATGTCCAGCGCTTGGCCAAGAGCAATGGTTTGCCTTGGGAAGGTGCCAAGGTATTCGACGGCGCCGCACCCATGACCGCCATTGTGCAGGTCACTCGCACAGGGCATCCCGATGGGGAGTTGTGGTTGAACGTCAATGGCGAGGAACGCCAGCGCGACAGCCTCGACAGCCAGATCTGGTCTGTCAGTGAAATCATCAGCCGTATCTCACAATGCGTAGCTCTCAGAGCCGGCGACCTGATCATGACCGGCAGCCCGGCAGGGGTCGATGTGCTGCAACCCGGCGACATTATCAACGCCGGAATCGATGGCATCGGTCAACTGGAAATGCGCGTCGGTCAGCGTCCTTGACCCCGGCATCCCCTCGAATTGAATAAGGAGAAAACAACATGAAGAGTCCTTTGAAAGTAGCCCTGGTGACTGGCGCCGGCAGCGGAATCGGCCGCGCCGTGGCCCTCAGTTTGTTGGCCGACGGCTTCACCCTGGTGTTGGCCGGGCGCCGACCGGAGCCATTGCAAGCCCTGGTCGAACTGGCGGCCAGCGAAGAACGCGAAGCGTTGGCAGTGCCCACCGATGTGCGCGATCCGGCCAGTGTCGATGCACTGTTTGCAACCATCGCGGAGGTGTACGGACGCCTGGACGTTGTGTTCAACAACGCCGGGGTCAATGCCCCCGCCGTTCCACTGGATGAACTGACATTCGAGCAGTGGCGAAACGTGATCGACACCAACCTCAACGGCGTTTTCCTCTGTGCCCGCGGCGCCTTCGGATTGATGCGCCGGCAACTGCCACAAGGCGGTCGCATCATCAACAACGGTTCGATTTCAGCCCATACCCCACGACCGTTCAGCAGCGCTTACACCGCCAGCAAACATGCGGTGCTGGGACTGACCAAGTCACTGGCCCTGGACGGGCGAGAATTCAACATCGCCTGCAGTCAGATAGACATCGGTAACGCACTGACCGAAATGTCGGTGCGCATGACCAAAGGCGTGCGCCAGGCCAATGGCACCATCGCGATAGAACCAATGGTGGACGTCAAGCATGTGGCCGATGCCGTGCGCTACATCGCCGGTCTGCCGCTGGAAGCGAACGTCCTGAACATGACGGTCATGGCCACTGCCATGCCGTTTGCCGGTCGCGGCTGAACTCGCCATTCCATTTCGTTATTCGAGGTTTACATGAAGCCAGAAGTCTTGCAGCTCAGCCCGATCCTGATCCCTGAAATCAACACCCGGCTCGATGAACTGTTTACGGTCAGACGTTACTTCGAGCAGGCCGACAAGCCGGCCTATTTGCAGGCGCATGGCGTGAATATTCGCGGCGTGATCACCGGTGGGCATACCGGCATCAGCCAGACGTTGATGGCGCAGTTGCCCAATCTGGAAGTGGTCGCGGTCAACGGCGTGGGCACCGATGCGGTGGATCTAGCCTACGCCCGGGATCGCGGGATCCGCGTGACCGCGACCATCGGCGCGCTGACCGAAGATGTCGCCGATCTGGCGATTGGATTGTTGATTGCCGTGTGTCGTGGGTTGTGCACCAGTGATCGTTACGTACGCTCGGGCCAATGGCCCCACAGCGGCAGGCCGTTGGCACCGTTGCCGTTAGCCCGCCAAGTCTCCGGCATGCGCATCGGCATCGTCGGCATGGGCCGGGTCGGCCGGGCAGTGGCGACCCGCGCAGCGGCGTTCGGCTGCCCGATCAGTTACACCGATCTGCAGCCGATGAGCGATGTGAACCACACTTTCATCGCCGATCTTCAACAACTGGCCAGCAACAGCGATGCGCTGATTCTCGCGGCCGCCGCCGACAAGGCTGAAGCCATCATCGATGCCCAGGTGCTGCAAGCTCTGGGTAAGGGCGGGTATTTGATCAACGTGGCTCGTGGCAAACTCGTCAACGAGACTGATCTGGTGGCTGCGCTTGAAGCAGGTGAGATCGCAGGTGCGGCGCTGGATGTGTTTGTCGACGAGCCGAACGTTCCAGAGGCACTGTTCGGCAACGAGCAAGTAGTGCTGCAGCCACACCGCGCCAGCGCGACGCTGCAGACCCGAACGCGAATGGGCGAGATGGTGGTGGCGAGCCTGGTTGACAGTTTTGCCGGGAAAATACCGCAGGGCTGTGTGACTGGCTGAACATTGGCCACCCTGGAGGAGTAGCGATCCTTCAGAGGTGGCCTGGGGTCATCAATCGATGAGCTCTCTTGCAGTGGCTGCCAATTGGCTGCCTACATGCGCTTTCAGTACTTCGATGAAGCGCGTGATCTTCGCATCGACAAACTGCCGGGAAGTGTAGACCGCATAAACATTGCGCTCGTAGGTATGGTACTCAGGTAAAACCCGCACGAGTTTCCCCGAGCGTAAATCGTCGATGGCCGAGAATCCAGCCAACAAACCTATCCCCGCTCCGGATCGAATAGCGACGGCCATTGCGTCCATATCATTCACACTAAAGCTTGGCCCGGTGGGCACGAAAGTGGCGGTGCCGGTCTTGCTCTTTAGCTGCCACTCATCCCGCGCGTAATCAACCGTTCCCAGCAACAGGCACTGATGATCGTTGAGATCTTCTGGCTTTAGTGGCGCCACATGCTGTGCCAAATAATCGGGAGATGCGACCAGCACGCAATGACTGACCCCTATCTTCTGGCTGACGTACGCTGAGTCCGGCAGAGTTCTGGCAATCAAAATTGAAACGTCCAATTGGTCTTCCAGTAGATTCGGCATCCGTTGCGACAGCAGCAAATCTACGGTGACTTCCGGAAACGCTCTGCGGTATTCAAGGATGGCGCAGGTCACGAGATGACGCGCAAGACCAGGCACGCTATGAACACGTAGCGTGCCCTTGGGTTCCAGTATCGAATTACTGGCCTCGGCTTCAGCGTTGTCAAGATCGGCCAAAATCGTCGTACAGCGTTCATAAAATCGTCGACCTGCGTCAGTCACTGAAAGACGTCGGGTCGACCTTTGCAGCAGGCGGGCATCGAGCATTTTTTCGAGCGCAGAAACGGCTCGGGACACATTGCCGACTGTCGAGTCGAGATGGTTTGCCACCGCAGTAAAACTGCCCATCTCAACGACTTTTACGAACACAGACATGTTTGAAAGTTTGTCCATCCCTACCGTCCTTTTCGACCTGTTTACAGCTCAAATCGCATAGAGTTTCCTGCAACCCCAGCATCTCTCCCTCCGAGGCTGTTCACGGCTCGTGAGCCCAGCCCTACCCGACAGTGACAGCGCATGATGGACGTTGAGTATTGAGGACGCAACTCACCCACGGCGCGTGATATTCCCTCTGCACACAACAATGATTCCCTTCTGGCTACCTAAATCAATTGCGTCGTCCTCCATAGACTTGGTTACACAGGCCGCCTCAATCGGCTCTCGCGTAATCCACCGAAGCGTTGATTCACCAAGCGCGCTTCGACCAAATTCCTGACAAGCAAACGAAGGACGGATCTATGAACACACCATACGACGCGCTCTATCTTTTCATTGGTGGTGAGTGGATCAGCGCTCAAGGGCGCGACACCGCAGCCGTCATCAACCCAGCCACCGAGGCTGAAATAGGACGTGTGCCACTGGCCACAACAGCCGACCTTGATCACGCCCTTGAAGTGGCCCGGCTCAGCTTCGAAACATGGCGTCAGGCTGTGCCGGATCAGCGGGCAAAGATCCTCAAACGCGCGGCTGATCTCATCCTGGAGCGAGCTCCGCACATCGCCTCACAGATGACACTGGAGGAAGGCAAGCCGCTGGCTGAAAGCATGGATGAGGTCACACGTGCAGCCGAGTATTTCGAGTGGTTTGCCGAAAGCGCTCGCCGCATCGATGGCCGCGTCGTACCGGCTAACCGTCCTGGTGTACTGCAAATGGTGAAGCGCCAGCCAATCGGCCCGGTGGCAGCCTTCACACCCTGGAACTTTCCGGCCATTACCCCCGCCCGCAAGCTGTCAGCAGCCTTGGCCGCAGGTTGCAGCGTCATTCTCAAGCCTGGCGAAGAGAGTCCTTCCACGGCACTGGCACTCGCTCGTGCCCTTGATGATGCGGGGTTGCCAAAGGGCATTTTGCAAGTCGTTTTCGGCGTACCGGATCAAGTCTCCAGTCACCTGATTGCATCACCGATCATTCGCAAGGTGACATTCACCGGTTCAGTGCCAATCGGCCGACTGCTGTCCGCCCGAGCGGCCGAGGGCGTCAAACCTATCACTCTTGAATTGGGTGGCCACGGCCCGGTGCTGGTGTTTGAAGATGCCAACGTTGAAAAAGCAGCAGTAGAAGGCGTTGCGAACCGGTTTCGCGGTACCGGGCAGGTCTGTATCTCTTCAACTCGCTTTCTGATCCAGAGTGGCGTTTATCAGCAATTCGTCGATCACTTTGTAGCGGCCACCAAAGCCCTGCGAATCGGCAATGGCTTGCACCCCGACACCCAGGTTGGGCCACTCGCCAACCCAAGGCAGTTGGCAAAAATGGGAGAGCTGGTGGCTGACGCCGTCGAGAAAGGCGCACGTGTGCTTGCCGGTGGCGAATGCCTGCCAGGACAAGGCTATTTCTTCCAGCCCACCGTTTTGGCAGATGTGCCAATGAACGCTCGGGTCATGCATGAAGAGCCCTTCGGCCCGATCGCGGTTCTGATGCCATTCGAAAACATGGCGGACGGGCTGAAAGAGGCTAACCGACTGCCTTATGGGCTTTCAGCCTATGCGTTCACCTCTAACGCTCGAACCGCGATCGACGTTGCTGACGGACTAGAGGCCGGCATGATCGGGATCAATCAATACCGAATCGTAGCTACTGAACTCCCCTTCGGTGGCATGAAGGAAAGCGGTCATGGCTCAGAGGGCGGTATTGAAGGCATCGAGCACTACCTGACCAACAAATTCATCAGCCAAATTTAAGGAAGACCCAACATGTCGAACATTAATTTCAGCAGCCCTCGCGAAGCCGCCAGAGCATTTACCCCAAAGCTTTCGCAGTTTGTCGACTCGACCCTCTACCCACAAATCTGGAGCGATCCGGCACTGCCCCCGCGCGACCGGAGCCTGATAACAGTGGCTGCACTGATTGCCGGCGGTCACTCTGAAGAGCTGCCTGCGCATCTGCGGCGCGCGGTTAGTAATGGTGTCACCCATGACGAAATTTCCGCCGCGATCACCCACCTTGCGTTCTATGCAGGTTTCCCAGCCGCCATTACAGCGTCCGCAATCGCCAATGCCACATTCACTCAATCGGAGACGAAGCAGCCATGAAAGCCATCACCATTGAAGAGTTTGGCAACGCCGATGTACTGAAGTTGAATGAGGTTCCCAATCCTGAAATCCGCCCTACCGACCTACTGGTGCGCGTCTATGCCGCCGGAGTCAATCGGGCGGATCTGACACATCGCACCGGTGGCTATGGCCATCCGAATTTCGGCGATTCGCCCATCATCGGACTTGAGATCGCCGGTGAAGTTATCGAAAAAGGCAGCGCCGTTTTTGGCTTTAAAAAGGGCGATAGGGTGATGGGCGTGGTGGGTGGCGGGGCCTATGCCGAAATGGCACGTATCGACTACCGAATGGCCATGCACATCCCTGCCCAACTGAACTATGTGCAAGCGGCGGCGATTCCCGAAGTCTTTGTGACCGCCCATGAGGCGATGATGCATCTGGGTCGACTCAAGTCAGGTGACTCGGTATTGATTCATGCCGCCGCAGGTGGTGTTGGCTCCGCTGCGGTGCAGCTCGCCTACGCCACAGGTGCAACGGTCTATGCGACAACTGATGGCCACAAGTTATCGCGCGTCGAGCACTTGGGGGCTGATGTGGCCATCGATTACAAGACGGATGACTTCGCCAAAATCATCGCGAGCAAAACCGATGGTCGAGGCGTTGACGTCATCATCGACTTTGTCGGCGAACCTTACTTCGCACGCAACCTGGCTTCACTCGCTAATGGAGGTCGACTTATCCAGGTTGGCATCCTCGGTGGAGGCGGTAAGGTGACTCTGGAACTGGAGCACATTCTCTACCGCCACTTGCAAATCTTCGGCACTGTCATGAAATCCCGTACCCAAGGGGAAAAGCACGACATGATCAAGCGATTCCGCGAGCATTGGCTTGAACGGTTCGAAGGGGCTGGAAGCCTAGAGCCGGTAGTCGACAGTATCTTCCCTCTTTCACGCGCCTCCGATGCCCATCGCAGGATGGAATCCTCCGAAAACGTCGGGAAGATCATTCTGACGATGCAGCATGAGGACTTTCTGTAAGTCCGGCCTATTCATTTTTTGCAACTAAAAAGCAAGGGCTCTCGAAGGGCCCTTTTATCCAAACCAAAATCAATTGGTTAGCCAAAACTCGACGGTCGCGGAGACGTGTTCTGCTTTCCATTCCTTGAGGCTCTTGCGATTACCACCTTTGGTTTCGACGACTTCGCGCGTGTGTGGATTCTTGTAAACCCTGACCTGGCGCGCTTTGCGGCTATAGTTTTAGACTCAACGGATGAAGCACAACCAGCCGGGCCCATTGGCCCGAAGAAGCGACCTCTCCATTTACGTCACCCCGTACTTAGCTATGAGAATGCGATGACTCAAAACCACGCTTCCGGAGCCGGACACGTCAGCCCGCTGTGAAGCTATATGTTGATTGCCTAAGTGGTTGCTGAGCAGAAAAAACAAAGCCTCAGAGGTTCGCGGCTCCAGGGCTTCTATTTTCGCCTCCATCCCTTAATGGTTTGACGAACGTGGCCAGGACATTACCAACGTCTTTTAGATATTTCACTACGACTTTGGATAAACGTGTTCGATCAGCGAAGCATCGAGAAAACGTTGAGATATGCACGTCCCTTAGCCGAGCTGTTTGGTAGGCCAGTGACGACGTGAGGTCGAGCCGGGCTTTAGCCCGAAGGAGCGACAGCCCTAGAAGCTTCAACTTCGAAGCCCAACAAGTCGACTATTGAGTCTCACACAAGCCCTCCTTTCTAGTCGGCTTATATGATCGAAGTCGGATTTTGTTTCCATCGTCTTTCTCATCACATCCAGACGACGCTTGGAACCAAGCACACGTCCAGGCGCGCTCCCGTTTAGTAGGTAAGGGGGTTATAGCAGCTGCATGCTGCCCAGTTACTCATGACGCCAGCGATTCGATTTGCCTTTTCTCATTGCCCCAATGGATCGCAAAATCAATCTCTCGCGATACTGGGCGTCCACATTCTCGCAAGAACGTGACAGCCAGGAGGATTTGATCAATGGCCTTCGAGATTTCACTTTCGGAAGGTTTGATGAAACGGCCCTGAGGAAAAAGACCCTCTACGTACATCTTCTCATCAGTGAGTACTTCGCCGGGATACGTCATCATGACGGAGCCGGGCCGAAGGCCACCTAAAGAGTGCGCAGACGGATCGTAGAACGCAGCAACGACACCTCTACCCATGGGAAGCGATAGCTTCCACGTAGACTTCGGTATCCAAACTCCGGCCAATTTCGAATCGCGGAGAGCGAACCGTTGCTGTTCTTCTTCGATGATGGCCAGCATGTGTTCCACGTCCTTCGGCGACTCACTATCGAACCGACTTTTTACTGGATCGATGAGCTCTACTAAACCAGACGCTGTGACGAACCCATCCTCCGTTTTGGTGATTTTCCTAGCCATGACTCCGGAGGGCTCGGATGAGCCTGACGTATAGATCGAGAATGTCTCACGGTCGGCGGCGAGGACTACGCAGTCCTCCATACTGATCATTGCGATGAACGTCATGTGTAACTCCTTTTGTAGCCGATGGTTATTTCGACCGCCTCCTGCGCAACGAAACCATTACAGGCTTTGTCGCTTGCTACTACGCAGAGCTGCTGGAACCGCTGGTGTCCATCACGGAGCAGTGACGCAGCTTGAACGGGAATAGTGCTTGCCTGCTACGCTGCCTGCTTTCTACGGAGGAATCGCGATGCCACATTCAGACCTGCTCCCTTACCTGATATACAAGATCAATCAAAACCAACTTGCCCTTGAAGCCGCAATCATGGAGTTGACGCTGTGGGTTGAGCATCGTGGATCAGCGGAGGTCGCCGGCAACGTTCGCGGCGTTTTGGACACAATCAGTAAGAACGAAGAGTTCGTCAACATGACACTTGCGGTGCTGATGTCGCCGGAGTGAGTAAGTTTCGATTTTTTAGGCTAGCCGAGCCTCAAGGCCGAAGGTGCGATCTCTTCATTGGCGTTACTTCATACCGCAGCTTAGCTACGGGCAAGCGATGACTCGAAAGCGAAATGAATTGAACACTACATCCCCTCTCACCGCCCTCGAGGTCTGCCAGGTGCTGAAGGACGTCGCGCTAGGCAAACGCCACATGATGCGAAGCTCTATCCAGTCATGGAATGAGATCTACCATGGCCTCATGCCCATTGAGATTGAGGGCTGGCGACTCACCCTATTCAATGACTGTGACACCCTGGATTACTGCGAATACTGCAGGTCGCCTGATGGCCGAGTCGGGACACTTGAACTCTGGCAACGCGACGGGCCTGATCCTGTCGACCTATTGAGTTCCAGGGCGCGTGAGCTGCTCGAACGTTTACTCGCTGCGCTCTGAGCTTGTACGCAAAAGCACGTTACCATTGCCGACTCAAAAGCAACGGAGACCACAAGTGAAAAAGCCTCCTATGAACCATCGAAGAATGGGATGATGACGGTGCGATCCGGATGCCCGATGAGGCGTTGCAGGAGCTAGACCTTGATGTTGATGTTGATGTTGATGTTGGCGACACCATGTATCTGATTGAAGAGTTTTGCACACGCGATGCCTAACGCTATCAAAAAGCCATGCCCCCGCTTTCCCGAACGCGGCTACGAAAGCCCGATTACATGCTGCCAAGCTCCCAAGCACTGTTCAAACCAGCATTCAGCCTAATTTGATAGGCCTGCTTTATCCAGAACCTTATCCAGCCAAGACTGGTCAACCGCACCGCTCGCGATTTCCGCTTTGACGTGCTCTTCATGAGCTTCATGAGCACGCGCTTTGATCAGCACTTGCTCAGCATCTTCTTGGGAAAACGCAACGAAGCCATCTTCATCACCCACAACAATGTCTCCCGGATTCACAATCATTCCACCGATGGACACAGGGACGTTAATTTCACCTGGCCCACTCTTGTATGGCCCGCAGTGCACTACGCTACGAGCGTAGCAAGGGGTATCCTCAAAGCTAGCAACATCGCGAATAGCACCATCAACGATGAAACCCACACAGCCCCGCTGCTGTGCGTAAAGCTTGATTAGCTCACCGATCACAGCATTCGTGTCATCACCCTGCGCGTCGATCACTAGAACATGACCAGCCTCCAAAAGCGTGAGAGCCTTATAGATGTACAGGTTGTCCCCAGGACGGGTCTTGACGGTAAGCGCCGTGCCGACGAGCTTCCCTGTACGGTTATACCGTGTCAGACCTCTCGCACCAATATGACGACCCAAGTTGTCGCTGATATGGGGCGTTACCACGCTGCGAAAAGCTTCGATTAAGCCGGCGGAAGCAAGAGGTGGGGACGTCAGGATACGAGTGCCTAGGAAGGACATGGTGATCTCCAAAACCGAAAAAGCCCATCTGGGAACAAAGATCTTAGGCAAGCCTCACCAATACTTTTAGCGATATTTTTTTATGATAATTCATCACTTTTATTCGTTATTCATCCTCGACGCTTGAAGGATCCAAGATGAGGCGACTGAAATCGCAACATTGCTGAGCAAGACGAGCTATCTCGAGGCTAAGCCCCTGCAGGCGATCGGCCCTATGCACTGCGGCATACTTGATCATGGGCAAGGGGGCGGATGTATTGATCACCTTTAGACGGCCTCTTCTCACCAGGTGAGCCAGGCAGTCCCTTGGCAGGTAGCTGATTCCGACGCCTGAGATCGTCAGACCAACTTGAGCGATCAGATAGTTACTCGTGAGGGTGCGGTTGAGACGAACGTCGTGCTCAGCTAACCATCGATCGTAAATCAGGCCAGTCCCAGAACTACCTCCTTGTGTAAGCACCATGTGGGTAGCCAATGAATGAAGACTCATAACCTCCTTGTCATCAACGAGGTGAGGAGCGCACATCCACACGTTTTCCACTTCCTTAAGTGGAGTGCTAGCAAATCGCACATCGCTGAAAAGATCCGGAACAATGATTAAATCGAGCTGATCATTTTCCAGCTTCTTGAACAGCTCAGAGCTCAACTCGATAGACGGCTCCAAAGCTACCCGTGGGTAAGCGCTACGTATCCCCTCGACCAGAGCTGGAAGCCATGTCAGAGCAGTCAGCTCAGTAACGCCCAAACGATACCTCGTAATAAGCGCTCGTCTGGAACTGATACGCGCCATCAGGTCGTCCCGATGCCGCAGCATCTCTTCAGCTCCTTCATACAGTTCCGCACCTTTATCTGTAAGGCGGGCATTTCGCTTGGAACGATCAAAAATAGGAACATCCAACGCGTCTTCAAGCTCCTGAATTCGCTTGGATATGGCTGACTGAGACATATTGAGCTTCGCGGAGGCAGCTTCAAAACTGCCTAGTTCAACGATCCAGTAGATCGCTTCAAGCTGCTTGAGGGTGATCATTGTCTTGCCCGATAGCGGAAGAATTTTTCGATGGTGGGATGATCAAAATCCACTTTGCCAACGACCGTCACGACGCGCCTAGCGCAAGCCTTTGAGCGACATTGTGGATCAGTAAACCCAAGTTCTTTCGACAATATTACTAAAAGCGATAGATTTCTTTGAGTATTTGTCGCTTTTTTTGAGGGAAACCCGACACTAAATTACGCCCAAATACCTACAACAATAAGGGTAGCTTTATGGCCATTTATGAAATTGCCAAGCCATTGACTCGCACTAACTACCGCTGGGCTGTTGCCGGGCTGATATTCGTAATCTATACAATCGCAGCAGCGGACAGGGCAAATCTTGGCGTTGCCATGCCCTTCATCCGCAAAGAATTCGACATGACCAATGCCGAGGCTGGCGGACTAATGAGTCTGTTTCTTCTTGCTTATGCGCTAGCACAGATTCCGGCTGGATTCGCCTTCGCACGGATAGGAGTGCGCAAAATACTGCCTTGCGCCATGGTGCTGACTTCAATTCTTACCGGACTGGTCGGTACTGCTGGATCGTTGCTCGCGCTGAAAATTTATCGATTTGGCCTCGGCCTCGCTGAGGGGCCACTACCCATTAGCATGACCTCCACGATCAACAACTGGTTTCCTACCAGGGAGAAAGGGATAGCGTCAGGCATTTTCCTTTCAGCTGTGAAGTTCGGGCCAGTGATTGTCCCGCCTCTCTGCGCTGTGATCATTTCGGTATGGGGGTGGCGGGAAATTTTCTTCTTCTTCGCTGTTCCCGGCATCGTCCTGTCGATAGTGTGGTACTTCCTAGTTTCCGATCACCCTTCGAAAAGCCGCTTTGTGAACCAAGCGGAACTCGAATACATAGAGAACAATTGCGCACAGCCTGAAACCTCAGATCTGGTTGAGGTTAAGAAGCTCACCCCTCAGTGGCTGAAAAAACTTGATGTAGTCATCAAACGACGTCCACAGGCTTGGTTGATTTCCAACACTCAGGTGTTCAAGTCATGGAACATTTGGGGTTGTGCAACCAGCTACTGCTTTCAGCTTGGTGTGTCCAGTGTGCTTTTGACCTGGATTCCAACGTATCTGATGACGGTGAAGGGCTTCTCGGTCATGAATATGGGGCTGGTGTCTTCAGCACCGTGGGTCGGAGCCGTGTTCGGCAACCTGATCGGCGGATATGTTTCAGATCGGTTCCTAGGCGGCAGACGCAAGCCGGGCATGCTTGTTTCTGCGTTGGGCACCTCCCTAATGATGTACCTGCTAATCAACTCACCGGCAGAGCCTCTTTCTTACGGTTTATTGCTGATGCTGACAGGCGTGGTGCTCAGTTTAGGCTTCTCATCCTACATGTCGTACCCGATGGGATTGGCCTCCAAAGCTGCATTTCCAATTGCGAACGCGATCGTGAATATGATTGGCCAACTAGGCGCTGCGGCTACACCATTTCTTACCGGTCTGCTCTTGGACAGCTACGGCTGGAGCTATGTGTTCACATTCTTAGCCATCGGATCGTTCACCAGCTTCGTTCTGCTTTTGACCATCGCTGAGCCGATTCCCAATCAAGAGCCGGCATAGCTTCGAACAGATTCACCAGATTGAGATTTACCCAAACGGAAGATAGCCCCCCCCCTTTCACTCACATGAAATTTGCGAACGTTACGAGGAACACCAGATGCGTCCACAAGATAAAGAACTTGTAGATCTGTTTGAAGGACTTGATACCCCAGGCGTCTCGGACGCTCTGGATAAGTTAGGCCTACCAGGTCAGTGTTTCGCAATCATGCCGCTGGATAACTATTCAAAGGTCGTAGTCGGCCCCGCATTCACCGTTCGATACGAAAGTGCAAGCGTTCCGCCTGGCACTGTAGGCGACTTTATTGAAGACGTAGAGCCTGGAGATATTGTGGTTATCGCCAACGATGGTCGAACTGACTGCACCGTATGGGGTGATATCATGACCCAATACGCTGGCACCAGAAAAATCGCAGCAACCGTAATTGATGGCGTTTGCCGTGATGTGAATAAAGCCTTGGGTGATGGATATCCATTGTTTACTAAAGGCCGATTCATGCGTACTGGTAAGGATCGTGTTCAAGTCGCATCCGTGAATGAGACCGTCAACATTGGTCAAGCTCGCGTTTCCGCACGTGACATCGTGATTGCAGATGCGAATGGCGTTGTAGTCGTTTCGCGTGAGCGGGCCCAAGAGGTTGCTGAGTGTGCCCACCAGATCGAAAAGATCGAGGCACAGATTCGCTCGCTCATCTCAGAAGGTAAAACTCTAAAGGAAGCACGGAGTGTTCTGGGCTACCACATGCTGCAACGCAAATCGTAAACCATGCGCGTTTCGCGTCTCTGATATGTGGCCCCTGCGGCCAGTATCAGCAAGCCGGGTATGGCCGCCTTACCCGGCGTTTTTTATCAAAACATCAAGCTCTAATAAAAAAACAACGGCAGAGCTCTCAAGGAATCCCATTCAGCCCCTACATTAAAATGAGCACCACTTTTGAAGACCACAGCCGTAAACCAAAGCCTTCCAATAAGTAAAACAGCACTGCTAGGCCTCCTACAGATCCTGTCTTGGGGGGGGGTCTTTTTATCTCATGGCAGTCCTGACTGACCCTATTGTCACGGAAACCGGATGGTCGCGCGAATGGGTTTTAGGGTCTGTTTCTATCGGTTTGTTAACCGCTGGTTTGGTCTCGCCGGCTTGCGGGAGGATGATCAATAGATACGGTGGACGACGTGTCTTAGCTTGTCACGGCCTCTTGATGGCTGCTGGGCTTTGGATAATGGCAAGCGCTCATAATTTACCCGTGTTCCTGGTTGCATGGATCTTAATCGGAATGGGGATGGCGGCCGGGCTCTACGATGCACTTTTTTCCGCGCTGGGCGCTCTGTATGGAATGAAGGCACGCTCAACCATTACCGGTGTGACCCTCATTTCCGGGTTTTGCACCACGTTGATTTGGCCGCTGCTTGCGGTGTTAGTCTATATGATGGGATGGCGTGGAACATGCTGGTTGTACGGCTTCGTACTAATGATCGGTATCTACCCTCTCTACAATTACTGCTTGCCGCATCAGAATACTCAGGCTGAAAAAAAAGAAACCTCGACTAGCAAATTCATATCCATAGAGCCGAAGATCTATTGGCTTATGACAGTTTTATTTTCGCTGTCTGCGGTACTGATGACTGCCATCTCGGTGATTGTGATCGTACTTCTTCAAGAACGCGGTAACTCTCTTGCGTCTGCAATTGCGCTAAGTGCGATAATCGGCCCCGCCTCAGTGGGATGTCGGATAGTAGATCTGCTAACCCGAAATAAGCACCCCATGTGGACAATGCTGATATCGGTTGTCATGACTGCCGTCGGACTGATCATGCTCGCATTCACCCCGCACTTTGCCGTTTGGGCATTGGTGCTCTACGGTGCCGGCAACGGACTCAGAGCCATTGTCCGAAGCACGCTGCCTCTTGCGATCGTCCCCTCAGAAGATTACGCGATAGTCTCCAGTAAAATGGCCGCCCCGGTATTTTTCAGCCAGGCTCTCACTCCCCTGGCTTTCGGATACCTACTATCCCTGACAGGTGCCGAGGTAACGATGTCAATTCTCGCACTGCTTTCGACTGCCACTCTGGTAGTAGCGTGTTACCTAATATTCATCATCCGGCGCCACAATCCTCCGGTCGAGAACGCTTAAACAACTAGATACGGCTTGAGCGACGGCACTGAATAGAACGGGCCAGCGTTCCTGCCGGAACGACGCTAAAGGGAAATTTCAGGTAGAGGTCACCGAGCCATGTTCAGCTTTCCAATCCTCCAGCGAATTGTGATTGCCATCTTTAGTTTCGACGAACTCGCCTCTGTGTGTGGATTCTTGTAGACCTTACCTGGCGCGCTTTGCGGCTATCACTTTACACTCCACGGATGGAGCATAAGCAGCCGGGCCCATTGGCCCGAAGAAACGACCTCTCCATTTATGTCACCCCGCAACTTTGCTATGCGTATGATGACTCGCACAAAATGAGTTGAACACAATCTACCCCTCCCACCTTCCGCGAAGTCTCTGTCCTCACGCAGAGAATCATTGCGCCCGTCATAAATTGTCTCAGCTCAGTCCTGCATAATGGTTGAAATCATGGCGTCATACCGGCACTCCTAAAACACGAGTTTCAGCAGGGAACGCAGAATGCATTCAAGATTCAGGGTCATCGAAACAACCAGACTGGATGCCGGCATTATGCAGTATAGGGTTGTGGATCTCGTCGAGGGAGGCTCTGCTAGCAAACACGGAGTGTTCAAGACCAAGGTCGAGGCAGAGGCTGTTTGTTCAGTGCTCAATACCGAGCATCCTACGCAAATTGCCGTGGTTTCTTCTTCTATCAGGTGACCTTTCTGAATCCAAATGTGGAGCGCCTTGCAACTGTGTTGAGTTAATGAAAGCGCAATGTGCGGGTATCGAGCCCCCATTCCGCCAGGGCGCTATGAAACCGCTTCAGACTAAAGCCGATGGCACTCTATCTCAGCTTAATCTCTAGACTGGTTAGTGTTCCCGGCGGCGTTTCGTTTCATTGTCATAGATGGCGAATCCTATGGGAGCGATCTGTCAGTAGAACAACAGCGGACATAGCTCCTCAAAACAACACAAAAGTTAGCGCCAGCTGGAAGGTGCTCAAGCAAATTTTTATAAAAGAATTGATAATTCACTTATGAATCGCCAAATAGCAATTAACTCATATCCGCTGGCCGAAACCAGCATCGCTTAACGATCGGATCATACCGACTGGCGACTCTGCTTTAACTGTTTAACCATGCTTACCTCTAGCTCATATTTGACTCTCTCAAACGTGCCGGCCAATCCTAAACTGCATACGCAGATTCGATCAACCCCCCATAAGAGCATCGCTAATGAACTTTCGATCGATCAAGTATACCGTCGTTGTATCTGCAGGTATGTGTTTTGCAGCCGTGGTGTTGGCGCTCATAGCGTTTTCTATCTATTCATCTTCTCAGATGAATTCAGTGACAAAAGAAAAAACTGAAAAGCTAGCGACAGATTTGTCACGCCAATATCAGAAAGCCTTAACTGAAAAAATATCAAAACAACTTGAAATCCAATTACAGAAGCCTCTTCAGCTCGTCAAAAGCTTGGCACAAACCAACGAAATTATAGGAATTGGTGATGCAAATTCCCACGTCCCTTTAAGCAGAGAAAATATAAGTACACTTGCAAAAAATACATTAATTAACAACCCTGAGCTATTAGACGTATTTATTGGTTGGGAGCCTAATGCCTTCGACGAGAATGATAAAAATTTTGCAAATACAAAAAAGCCAGGATACGACCAAACAGGCCGATTTATGCCAGTCTGGTATCGTGATGAAAACGGTAAAATCAATATCATCCCGTTAGGCGCAGCAATGGAAAGCGATAAGAAACTACCGACGGGTATTCGTGAGGGCGAATACTATCTTTGCACAAAAGAAAGTCGAGCTTCCTGCGTCATTGATCCTGCTCCTTATGAAGTAGATGGCAAGTCGATTTTGATGTCAACATTCACCGCCCCAATAATAGTTGACGGGATTTTTCGAGGGATGGTTGGTGCCGACCTTACATTAGGCTTTATTCAAGACCTCCTATTAGATGCCAATAAAAGTCTCTATGAAGGGGCTGGAGGGATGAAACTTATCACCGAAAACTTTCGCACAGTTGCAAACACCTCCGATCCAGCAAGTCTCGGAAATAAAATAAACGAGGAACAAATTCTTCAACTGAAGGAAGCTCTACGCAAGATAGGGAATAGCAGCATTACAGAAATAGACAATATGGAAACCCAATCTTATGAACTATTTTTGCCCTTTACAATTGGCACATCTAACACGAAATGGATTCTGATAGTTGAACTTCCACGCTCAGTGGTATTGGAAAAAATTAAAGACCTCGAAACTTCGCTTACAATACAGCAAGAAAAACAAACATTTGGAATGATAGGAGTTGGTTTACTGATCACCTGCGTTGGAATGATTTTTCTATGGATGCTTGGCGCTGGCGTCGCAAAACCGATGAATTCCTTAGCCACGATGCTAGATGAGGTGGCAAAGGGTGATGGAGATCTTACGCGAAGATTAACCGTTAACCGTAGAGACGAGATGGGCTCGATCGCTCGCAGTTTTAACAGCTTCCTTGATAAGCTTCAGCTATTGATCACAGAAATTGTAAACTCTGTTAGTAATGTGTCTACAACCTCGGAAAACTCTGCTAACGGATCATTACGTACTCACGAGAATATTCTCAAACAACAAATTGAGATATCGCAAGTTGCCGCTGCAATCAATCAAATGAGTGCAACGGCGCAAGAAGTGGCCAAAAGCGCAGCAAGCGCCGCTACCTCTGCAAACCAAGCTGATCTGTCTGCCACAAAGGGGCGTTTAGTTGTCGCAAAAGGAGCGAAGTCAATAACCCAACTGGCAGAAGAGGTTGCTAGAGCTGTCATTGTAGTACAGCAACTCGCCAAAGATAGCCGAAACATAGACGAGATATTAGTTACCATTAGTTCCATTGCAGAGCAGACCAATCTGCTGGCGCTTAATGCCGCAATCGAAGCCGCTCGAGCAGGAGAAAACGGACGAGGCTTTGCAGTAGTTGCAGACGAAGTAAGAGGGCTGGCATCAAAAACGCAAGCAGCGACGCAAAAAATTCAGTCAATGATAAAACAACTGCAAGAAAGCACTAAAGAAATTGTTCTTGTCATGGAGGAGAGTCAAAGAAAAGCGTCATCCAGCGTGGAACACACTACCGCAGCAACAAACGCCCTGGAAGATATCACAAAATCTGTTTCAATTATTAGCGACATGAACATTCATATCGCGAGCTCTGCAGAAGAACAAAGCGCTGTTGCAGAAGACATAAATCGCAACGTTGTTGCTATAAATCTTGTCGCAGACGAGGTAGCCTTACTTGCCTCTGAAACATCAAAATCCAGTAAGACCTTGAGCAACCTTTCGAATGAACAAAAGAAACTGATTGAACACTTCAAAGTATAAATATCAATGCATCCAGGCCGCGCGGGCGCGGCCTTTTTTCCTAACAACTGTATGACCCTAATCAAAACACACACTCAAATATCAGATCGATACACCGAACCAAAAAAACAATTAATCATTAAACCTGCATCAACCAATAGCCGTGGAATAAGAGGTTCAGCCGATATTCAACAATCAGATGAGCTTTAATGAATTAGCCAAGTGCAGACTTTAGCGAATTAGCATTATCAGTTACGACAAGGAACAACCACAAAACAAAAAAGCAGAGATTGCTTCAATCGCAACCTCTGCTATCCGTGATAAAATTATCAAATATTATTCAATGGCTACCTGAAAGTAACGTAACATTGCAGTCAAGCCAATCTAGATTGTGCACCTATGTTATATATACAGACTTGCTTTAGACGAAGCCGTATAGATTAGATCGCCGTCAAAAAGCATCATTTAACACTCATATAACGCGCAGCAGCATAATAGTGATAAGCCGCCCAGAATCCTGTAAAACTGAACCCCAACAATACGTAACGCAATGAATCTTTGCTATTAGCGAGATGTGGGGCAATTAGATCGGAACAGAAACCCATAAGCTGAGGGGCGACCGCCAGGTTGGCAATATTGACTACAAACAACAACACAGCAATTCCCTTAGCACGCATAGAAGGAGGGAACAAGTTTTGAATGAGCCCGCTGGTGGGCCCTATATAAATATAGATGACTGGTACAAAAACCCACATCGCAATAGTTACATATTTTAGATCGGTAGAACTAAACACTGCTATTGAACACAACGTACCCAGAATTGTCGTCCAGCCTACAAATTTCGGCTGCAACGACAATGGCTTGTCACGGTATCTGAGCATCATCAGAACTGTTAACACCATAAGCAGTGTTCCGCCGATCCCATGTATGGGGCCCATCAACGAACCAGCTTGTCCGACTGTAAGAGAAAAAGAGCGTGTAAGGAATGCGGGTGTCCACCATACGATGCCCCAACCCCACAAAGTGAGAATTGTAGCTCCAGCCATTACGTGGAATACGGCTTTGTTATTTACCGCGTATCGGATGGTTTGCCTAAGCGTTGTTGTGGCTAGCGATTCATTAGTGACCTCGTCTTTTTGGCCTCGTTTAGGCTCCCTTACCAAGATCCAGACAATTACGGCAATCGGCAGCCCGCAAAGCCCGAAAATAATGAGGGTCGTTCTCCAACCATGAGCGTCATTAAGAATGCCAGCCCCGGAAGCTCCCAACCACGCGCCGATGCTCGCACCGAGTCCGACAACCGAAAGTGCGAAAGCTCGGGATCTGGAAGGAAAATAGTCGGAGATGATCGAATGACTCGGAGGGGTACCGCCCGCCTCGCCTACACCTACACCGATCCTTGAAAGAAGCAAATGCCAGAACGTACCACTAAGACCACACACCACTGTCATCCCAGACCAAACGGCTACGGAAATTGAAATCATGCGCTTGCGATTCACCCGGTCAGCAAGCGCTCCCAAAGGTAGGCCTGCCGCGACGTAAAAAATCGCTAAGGAAGTTCCAGTGAGGAATCCTACAGCGGAGTCGCTCAGACCGAATTCCTGCTTGATGGGCTCAATAAGCGTAGACAGAACGTATCTGTCGGCGATGTTTAGGGCATAAACCAAGGTCAAAAGTATTAATGTTAACCAAGCGCCACTTACGAGCGTATCGCTCCCTACTGAACTCTGATCGTTTGCTACGGATGAACTCATGCTAGCTGCTTCAGGTTTCATATTGATCCTACCTTGAGACGAGCTGTACGAAGTGACTATAGATCAAAAAAACAAATACTTGATCGAAAGCCTCTGATCATTATTTTCGATTTTAATTATTATGTAAGCAGATCAAGCTCAAAAGGAGCACTGGAGAGAATTTCCATACCCTTTTCAGTAATGAGTATTTGATCTTCAAGCTTTACGCATTCAAAGCCAGTATTCAATGCAACTAGCGATTCAACGCAAAAGACCATGCCGGGCTCAACTACTATATTATCCCTACCGGTAGCGCTTAAACTCCAAGCGTGCCTAATTAGCGGCGCTTCATCACACAGACCAACTCCATGAGCAATCATCGAGTAGAAGGTTTCATCGCAACGGGATGGTAGCTTGAAGGCCCCTTGCGAAATATCCCGAAGCGAACGTCCTGGCCTCATCAATTCAAGATTGAACTGTAACTGCTCATAGGCAATTTTATAAGCATCCCTTTGTTCTGAAGTGCCTTTTCCACCGCCACATATCCAAGAGCGAGAAATATCAGCACAATAACCATTAGGCCCGATTGAGTCAGTATCAAAAGACACCATTTCACCGACTTGGATTAGTTTATCGGTGGACTCTTGAAACCAAGGCTTGGTTTTACGCCCTGAGGTTAGAAGCCTAGTCTCAATCCACTCCCCGCCTAACTCAATATTTGATTGGTGCAGAATAGAAGCCAGTGCATTCTCCGTTATGCCTGGAATCAACGCTTGGTGCATACGACGGATGCCCTCTTCACAGGCATCGATGGACTCTTGCATAGCAGCAACTTCAACAGAGTTTTTGATCCACCGCGCATGCTCCATTACCTCAGTGCCATTTTCTATCTGAAGCCCCTTACGCCGCAGAGCATTGACCATATGAGGATCACAAACATCAAGAGCTATACGCTCGTGCGCACCAACAGTTTTCATTAAATCAGCTATTTCATCAGCCCAATCCGCCGTATCCGCCTCAAGGTCTGAGCCAGATGTGAGGTATGTTGCGCTTTTCGCTGACCTAATTTCACCAACAGAAGGATTCCCCTTCGAAAGATGTTCGCATCCACTAAAATCAAAAAGTACTGTCTTTCCTTCTGCCGGTATAAACGCATATTTAACCCTGTTATGCATCGTCCATACCTGCATATTTTTGGCATCAAGAGCGTATCTGATATTAATCGGGTCAAACAGAAGGATAGCTCCATAGCCTTTAATCGAAAGCTGTTCTCGTACTCGGCCCAATCGCCATGCGCGAAGTTCATTCAAATCAACTGCTGTAGCGTGATAGCTCAATTTTCACCACCGATTAAATTATTCTTTATTTTTAATTTTTTATGAATTTTTAAACTCAGATAGATTTTTCAATTGGAGCTTGCGAGACGCACACCTTCGATTTACCAAAGAGCACCACCTGGTTAATTCTTCACCAATAATATTTACCTAGCGGGTATTAACCTACACCTAATTTTTACATTTGACGTAGTCAAATCTTGACATAGGGATTTATAATTAACTATGACTCCATCACAAGACGAGCTATAACAAAGTTTCTTCTAGCGCTTGCATCAGGACGTTCACTTTGTTAGCAACCTCGATGTATTCGTCCTCCCACTCCGAGTCACTGATGATCCCTCCGCCCCCCCAGCAAAACACATCGCCGCAGTCGAACAACATAGTTCGAATTGATATTGAACTGTCCATCTGTCCGCGACAGTCAAGATAGAAGATGCTGCCGCAATAGACGCTCCGCGAATGAGACTCCAGTTCGTCAATAATTTGCATCGCTCGGATTTTAGGCGCTCCTGTTATTGACCCTCCAGGAAAGCACGCGGCTAACAGGTCGAAAGCATCTGATTCATGAGATAGTAGACCTGAGATAGCGCTTACGAGATGGTGTACATTTGGGTAACTTTCGACTGTAAATAACTCTGTGACCTTGACTGATCCTGTGACACACACGCGTCCGATGTCGTTTCGCAGGAGGTCAACGATCATTACATTTTCTGCCCGATCCTTAGGACTGACTGAAAGCTCGGCCGCCAACCCCGCATCTTCATCCACATCAGCACTGCGTCGCCGCGTACCTTTGATAGGTCTCGTCTCGACTTTACGATCAGTTATTGAGAGAAAACGCTCGGGAGAGTGGCTACTGATTGCGCCCTCAGGGAGTGACAAGAACGCGGAATAAGGTGTAGGGCAAACTGAGCGTATTCGCTTGTAAGCGTCCCAGGGGTCACCGCAGTAACGGCTCTCAAAGCGCTGCGCATAATTAACTTGATAACAGTCCCCAACCAAGATGTACTGTTGAATCCTCTTAATATCATCGCGATACTTATCCCTCGCGCAGTTCGGCACGAAATGCTGGTTCAGAGTGAATTTATTTTCTTGCTCTAACTGATTAATGGCTGAACAGATATCAATCGACGCTTGCCGTACATTTTTTGTACACGAGGGATGAAATATGAGAAATGTCTGTTTCAGTTCATGATCAGTGATAAGCGCCCAGCAGTAGATTCCTATTCGCGCTATCGGCGTCTTGTGATCGGTTGCTTTACTTACTACTGGCAAATCGAATCGTCGACTAAAATCATAACCAAGGAAGCCTAACAGTCCGCCCGTAAAGGGAGAAGAAAAACTTTCAGGAGGATGTGCAGGCACCATTGATGAGAGCGCCTTGCGAATGCGGGCAAAGTAACAATCTGCAGACTCATTAATTTCCGGCTGAAATATTTGCTCAGGCCATGCACTCATGATGTCGTATCGACCAACCGTTGAAGTTGGCCGACCAGAGTCCAAAAACACTGCCCCGACTTCAGTGCTGAGCCGTTCGAAATATAGCGTAGAATCCACAATATAGTGCAATTGATGGACGCTACATACTCCTGCCGGCTGGCTATCAGCTATATCGCTCATAACGCCTCTTTAAACTGATTCGTGCTGTATGGCCGTAAAAATTTCCAGTTAGAGCGAGCCGCTATAAAATTATGGGTTGATTCTTTGCTTCCCATTTACATGAGCGCGCTTTGAACAATATTCAACAAGAAGCCCCTTCAACTATAGAAGGGGCATTCTCCATGAGCGGTTAAATTTTTTGATGCGTGCTCTTACAGCAGTCGTAATTCGGCAATGGTTAGAGGCCTACGATTTGCCCGTTGATCTCATGCTGATCACATGCTGCAACTAACGTATTACGAAGCAGGCAAGCGATTGTCATTGGCCCTACGCCACCAGGAACTGGGGTGATGGCGCCTGCAACTTCCAAGGCTGAATCAAAGTCAACGTCACCCACCAATCTGGTACTATTTTCACCACTGCTGATTCGATTGATCCCAACATCAATGACAGTTGCACCTGGCTTGATCCAGTTACCTTTAACTAACTGGGCTCGCCCCACTGCAACGAATAGGATGTCAGCACTTCGGCACACAGCTTCAAGATCTGCGGTGCGAGAATGAGCGATGGTCACAGTGCAATTTTCCTGCAAGAGCATAATTGCCAATGGCTTGCCCACGATGTTGGAACGCCCCAAAACCACAGCATGCTTGCCAGACAGATTGTTTCCCAAATGCTCTTTGGCGAGAATTACGCACCCTTGAGGTGTGCATGGCATGAGTGGGCGGCCTTCTCCACTCATCAAACGTCCGGTATTGGTGATATGGAATCCATCGACATCCTTATGAGCCGCGATGCCGGCGATAACTCTCGCGGAGTCGATATGACCTGGCAAAGGCAACTGAACCAAAATGCCATTAATAGTTGGATCATTATTTAGCCCCTCAATGACTTCCATTAAGGATTCGGTATCCAAGCTTGCTTCAAAACGTTTTTCAATGCTTTTGATACCGGCTTGCTCAGCTTGTAGAATTTTATTACGTACATACACTTGACTAGCAGGATCTTGTCCCACGAGCACTACCGCCAGCGAGGGCGTGATACCGAATTTTTCTTTCAATTCAACTACGACTTTTTGGGACTCTTGGTTAAACCGCACAGCCGTCGCCTTGCCATCAATCAAAATAGCCATATTTAATCCTGCCATATGTGTAAAACGAAAAATGAGGGAAGACGGCTAAGCCGCTGAAAATTCCTTCGCTGCATCCGCTATCCAAGCCACCGTCGAAACCACGAGCGAGGCCTCAACATATATTCGGTAAAGACCGAGGCGTTGATGGATGATCATCGCGGGCTGGTTGGCAAACCGAGTAGTGATGACTTTGCCGGGAGCGAAAACCAGAGGATCGCAATCCACGGCGCATCCCTTCGCAATGAACTCCCAGGCAGCTGGAGCGCTTATCTGAAAGCACGCGCGACTGTCAGAGATGAGCGTGACCGTCGCGAAAGCGCCCTGTAACGCTGCCCTTAATGACGCCGCAAAAGCATCCTGCTTCTCAGCTGGTACAAATAGCAGCCATTCCTTGGGGCCTGCCCAAGCGATCTCGCATTCCGAGCCTTCTACGAACACTCCAACGGAGGGAAGCTCAATACCACATACTTTAGCCACCGCGGCGTTTACGATTTGATCGGAGGCACTCCCCTGAAGCCTCAAGATACCGCCATAGGACTTCTCTGAAATTTTCAGAGGCGGGAAGTCGATCGGGAACAGATAGGTACTCGGTACGACGGAATTAACCACACCGTCACGCGCGTTGAGCTTAACCATTAAGGCGCTCTCCCTTAGAGTCAAAATGAGCCGGGGAAACGATGCGAGCGGCGATGATATTGCCGTTTGAATAAACGAAGACTTCCTCGTTCATACGGGAAGCTCCGCGCCGAACAATTCCCAAACCAATATGCTTACCTAAGGCAGGGCTAAATACAGCAGAGGTTACATAGCCATGGCTTGCGATAGGGGCGACTGGCTTATCTGTACCTACGACGTGTCCTCCAACCGGTAGACGTTCTTGCGAATTTACCGATTCAAGCCCCACAAACTGCAAGCGATCAGGAGACTGTTCAGCCTCCCGCTGCAGTGACCGACGGCCGATAAAATCAACTGGCTTACGCTCAATTAGACGCCCCATTCCCAAATCCAATGGGTTGGAACAGGCATCTGTGTCACTACCGACGTGGATGTAGCCTTTTTCAGTACGCATAACCTCCAGCGCTTCAACGCCGTAGGGTGTAATACCGAATTCTTGCCCAGCTTCGTAGACGGCATCCCAAAGAGATTCTGTGTAACGAGCAGGTACGCCGATTTCAAAGGTGGTATCGCCGGTAAAACTCGCTCGAAGGATACGTACTGGGACACCGCCTATCTGCCCTTCGCGATATTGCATATGTGCAAATTTTTCGGCTGCTAGATCAACACCACAGTCGAGCTTCTCCATGACAAGACGCGCCTTGGGCCCAGACAAAGTCAGGTTGCCCCACTGAGTAGTTACATTGTTCACATGAACCTGTAAATCAGGCCATTCGCACTGCAGATACTCCTCCATCATCAAGGTGACACGACCCACCGCACCGCTCGTTGCATGAACCAGGAACAGATCTTCCGCCATGCGGATGATCACGCCGTCGTCAATTAGAACGCCGTTCTCATTGGTCAACATTGCATAACGGGCGAAACCTGATTTGAGTGTCGATATGTTGTTGACGTATACGCGGTCAAGAAAAGCCGCAGCATCTGGGCCACTGACCTGGATTTTACCCAGAGGTGATCCGTCGAACATACCGACATCAGAGCGGGCTGAGTTGACTTCACGCAGGGTAGCTGTATGAATATCCTCACTCCCCTGCGGGTAGTAATCAGGCCGTTGCCAACCATAATCACCAAACTTCGCGCCATGGCGGACGTGCCATTTGTGAGCTGGCAAAGTCTGCCACGGTGCATACATCTCGCCGACAGTAGCGCCCGCGAAAGCACCCAACGTAACAGGCTGGTATGGCGGTCTGAATTTGGTCGTGCCGACTTTTTCGATCGGTTTCCCTGTCAGCTCAGCAATAATTGCCAGGATATTAAAGTTACTGGACTTACCCTGGTCGACGCTCATACCACCGGTGGTATAGCGTTTGACGTGCTCCACTGAAACAAAATTTTCCAGCACAGCTAGTTCGATGTCTGACACCTTCACGTCATACTGAAAATCAAGCCATTGCTTATCAGTAGGTTCAGAGCGCGTAAACCAGAACGGTTCAATAGTTTCGGCACTGGCCTCTTGAGAAGCTGTCCATTTTTGCATGACCACCGGGCTGCCTGATACGCTCCCCAGAACCGCTTCACACCCTGCTTGGTAACCTTCTTCCAGGCACTGTTGTAAGGTCACATTGCCATTAGCTGCACCGACGACCCTTAGTCGCTGAGTACATGATTTCGGCACCAGGCATGCACGTGACTCATCGTATCGAAGAGCTCCACCTGATTGGCTATGCAAGTGAATGGTCGGTGTCCAACCGCTCGACATTGCCAGCAAATCACATTCAAGCAACTGTGTATTGCTACCTAATTGCCCACCACCAAGGTGGACGGCGAGTTGAACAGCTTTGATTTGCTTCGTGCCTTTAATGTCCCGCACACTTTGGCCGATCAGGTGTTCGATCCCTTTATTCTTCAGCTCAGCGCTTAACAAGGCGTTGACGCCGGATCGGGTGTCGACGACCTTAATTCCTTTCACCCCCAAATAATGAAGGTCAAGAGCGGTGCGATAGGCACTATCATTGTTCGTCACCACCACAACTTTTTCTCCGGCAACAATGCCGAAGCGGTTTGCATAGTGACGGACTGCAGATGCAAGCATCACGCCTGGGCGATCATTGTTAGGGCATACCAATGGGCGCTCAAGAGCACCAGCCGCCAATATGACTTCCTTGGCGTGAATCCTCCAAAGACGCTCACGCGGCTTCAGTTTTGCGGTAACACCGCCCACCAGACCATTGGTAATCAGCCGCTGAGAAGCGACCAAAAAATTGTTTTCGTAATAACCACTGACATTCGTCGCTTGTAGTAAGCGCACGTGCGCCTTCGAAGCTAAATAAGCAACACTGTCGCTGACCCATTGGCTTGCAGATTTGCCGTTAATGGTCATGCGTTCACCCTGGAGGGAGCCCCCAAATGACTCCTGGTCATCGGCAAGAACTACCCGAAGGCCGCTATCTGCTGCAGCTAAAGCTGCTGCGATGCCTGCGGGCCCGCCACCACAGATGAACACGTCGCAATGGAGATTGCGCTTCTGATAATTCTGAACATCACGCTCGGTCGGCGCTTTTCCGAGACCTGCGATTGGGCGTACGAAACGCTCGTAGAAATGCCACGTTGGCCAGATCATCGACTTGTAATAAAAGGAGGCAGGAAGCAGACGACTAAATTTATCCATTACACCAAGGACGTCATTTTGTACGTTCGGCCAAGCGTTTTGGCCCCGCGCTCTAAGCCCTTCATAAAGCATGACCATTGTTGCTCGAACGTTGGGTTCTTCGAATCCTCCCGTTTCCAGCTGCACAAGACCATTTACCTCCTCAACCCAGCTTCCCATCAAACCACGGGGACGGTGAAGCTTGAAGCTACGGCCTACGATCTTGACTCCGTTAGCCATCAATGCGGCAGCAAGAGTGTCGCCTTCGCGCCCCTGGTAGGCCTTGCCGTCGAATTCAAAGTTGATGGGTTTCCTAACTTGCTTAACAGAAGCGTCTCTCGACTCGATTCTTTGCAATTGCGTCATGATATGGCCTGCTTCGCGTCTTCATGCTGAGTGTTTTCGCCAGATTCGTACGAGAAACGCGGAACGTCTCTTAGATCCAAAACTTGGGTGATTTGGTGAGTGAGCGTGTCCCGCTCGCATACAAACCATTGGCGACATCCAAAGGTATGTCTCCATTTCTCTCTGGACAAACCTCGGGGGTTTTCACGGCGGAAGAGATAATCTGCCCACTGCTCATCGCTCAATGCAGCAGGATTGCTAGGTCGAGAACGATCCCAAGGGCCACCGTAGGTGAACTCGTCCTCATCCCTGGTACCGCAGTAGGGGCATTCAATAATCAACATGGCAAATCCCCTAGTGATCCACGCCAGCAGCAGCGGCTTCGTTGACGAAACGACCGCTGATGAAGCGATCAAGACCAAATGGCTTGATTAGTTCGTGCGGGCGGTCATGTGCGATGGTGTAAGCAAGCGTGTCGCCACCAGCTGGTATGGCTTTGAAGCCGCCAGTCCCCCAACCTGTACTGATATAGAAACCAGTAACTTTCGTCTTACCGAGAATGGGGCTGGAATCAGGCGAAATATCGACGATGCCCGCCCACTGTCTCATCAATTTCAATCGACTGAATGTTGGGAACAGATTCAGCGTTGCGCTGACTGTTTCTTCCAATGCTGGAAGCGTGCCTCGCTGACCGTAGGAAGGGTAAGCGTCCGCTCGCCCTCCGATCAATATCTCGCCCCGATCGGACTGACTGACATAAGCGTGCACAACTGGCGAAACGACGATGCCCGTAAGCACTGGCTTGATTGGTTCACTTACCATCGCTTGCAATGCAATACTTGCGATTGGCAATTTGATGTCCACCATCTTCGCCAAGACAGATGAACTGCCTGCAACTGCCATCGCGACCTTGTCAGCCTTAATTGTGCCAAAAGGAGTCTCAACTCCAGTCACGCGGTTACCCGTGCGATGAATAGCGGTGACTTCGCAGTTCTGGATGATGTCCACACCCAGATTATCAGCCGCACGAGCGTAACCCCATGCCACAGCATCATGGCGTGCAACCCCGCCGCGATTCTGAATGAATCCCCCCATAATCGGGAAGCGCGCATCTTTGCTCGTATCCAACAACGGCATGAACTCACGGATACCATCAAGCGAGATCATTTGAGCGTCGACACCTTGCATTTGGATCGAGTTCGACCACCTTTCAAGCATGTCCATCTGATGAGGATTGTGAGCCAAGGTAAGTACGCCGCCCTGGCTAAGCATTACGTTGTAGTTCAGCTCTTTTCCCAAGCCTTCGTACATTTTGAGAGAGTGCTCAAAAAAGTTTGTACTCTCAGGAAAAAAGTAGTTGGAGCGGATGGCTGTGGTATTTCGTCCAGTATTACCGCCCCCAATCCACCCTTTTTCAATCACGGCCACATTGCGGATGCCATACCGATGCGCAAGGTAATATGCGGTGGCGAGGCCTTGGCCTCCCCCGCCGATGATGACCACGTCGTACGACTTTTTCGGCTCCACTGAACGCCAGGCAGGCGTCCAGTTACGATGCCGCGTAAGTGCGTGCTTGGCCAAAGACAGAAGCGAATACTTTTCCACACCGACCTCTTCCGCAATGCGGTGATTTAAAGAATTACCGTGCGATGGCCATTCATGAACACGCGGCCATCACAATGCAGGCGAACCGCGTGGGACAGTGCTACGGCTTCGGTATCGTGCCCAACCAGTACCATGTCCTGCGGACGGAAGCTGTGATCGATCATCCGCACCTCCTGCACAATGATCGGCCCCTCATCCAGGTCACTGGTGACGTAGTGAGCAGTTGCGCCGATGATTTTCACGCCGCGCTCATGAGCTTGATGGTACGGCTTCGCACCTTTAAACCCTGGAAGGAAGGAGTGGTGAATATTGATCGCGCGGCCATTAAGGGCTCGGCACAAGTCATCGGAAAGAATTTGCATGTACCGAGCAAGTACCAGCATTTCAGCGCCAGTGCTTGCAATCAGCTCCAGAATTTGACCTTCCTGTTTGGATTTGGTCGCAGGAGTGACGGGCAGGTGGTGGTAAGGAATTCCATACCACTCCACCAAGCCGCGGCAATCGTCGTGGTTTGAAACCACACCAACGATATCAACAGGCAAGGCGCCGGAACGCCATTTGGTAAGGAGCATGTTCAAGCAATGGTCGTACTTGGATACCGCGAGCATGATCTTAGGGCGCTGCTCAAGGCTACGGATCTCAAATTCCATTTCCAGTTCAGCAGCCAAAACGCCCATCAACTCTTCCAATTGGCCAATGCTGACTTTCAGCACATCCGATTTGAAGACCATGCGCGCAAAGAACATCTCTGTATCTGGATCGCTGTAATGGCTGGACTCACAAACAAATGCGCCGTGTTCATACAGCAAGCCTGTGGTTTTCGCCAAGATTCCCAAGCGATCTGGGCATTTGAATGTGAAGACGTAGCTAACAGAAGGAGAAAGGTTAGTAGCGCTCATGACCGGTTTCCTGATGACTTAAATTCAAGTGAATCGATACCAGAGCGGCCTAGGCATTGCCGCTCACCCATACCCTAATTAATTCACCTGACTTAATTTGAGTCAACGCAAAACCGCATTTGACGCTCGCAATTCTCATGGAGTACAACGCGTGAGGCCGCTCCCGTGGTAAAAGACTTGCGACCGATATTCTGTTCAGAAAATGTATTGAAGGAGGCACCATTGGGTCGCACCGTTGCACCTCAAGAAATCAAACAGCGCCTGATACTGACTGCTTTGCACCTCTTCTCAGAGCAAGGGATCGCGGCGGTTTCGTTGCGCACAGTCAATCGAGCAGTCGGTCAAAAAAACACGTCAGCGGCCCATTACCATTTTGGTGATAAAACTGGGCTAGTCGACGCAGTAATTAGCTTCATCCAAGACTGGTTCACGGCCCAGCGCGCAGCGCCACTAACCGCACTCGAAAAGGCGGCAATCGCTGGCCCGATCCTCACGGAGGATGTATTGCGGGTGTGGGCCATGCCCTATATCGAACTGATGAAAACCGAGGAATGGGGGTATGCGGCAATCCGCTTAATCGCTCATCTGCAATACGAGCAAGAAAGCACCGGGCGAGAAGCACACAGTCGTGTGGCAACGGATGCACTGCGCCGACTCAACACACTGATGGAACAAAGCGTTCCTGACGTCCCACCAATGCTGACGCGCCACCGCTTTGCACTGTGTGTGAACAGCATCGTTCAGAATTTAGCAAATGCCGGCGCACGCCTGGACAGTGATCGAGAGGTAAACTCAAGACAACTTGACTCACTGCTTGAACTTTACCTCGAGGTCAATTCGGCCGGACTCAAAGCGCCTACGAAAATCAAGAAAGGTAGTGCGATATACAAAAGGCTGGGAGCAATTCCCAGCCTACTCTGACGCCTCTAAGCCGAACGCATGACTGTAGCGAATGCCGCACAAACTCGGCTAATGTTGTGAGGATTTAACCCCGCGATGCAAATGCGGCCAGTTTCCACCGCGTAAACACCATGATCCGTTTTCAGCGCCCTCACCTGAGCAGCGCTAAGGCCGGTATAGGCAAACATCCCCTCTTGTCGCTGAAGGAAAGAAAAGTCCCTCTCAGGCATGAGCTTACTTAGGCCGTCGACCAACTGAGCCCTCATCTTCACGATACGCGAGCGCATGGTCGCAAGCTCGCTCTCCCACAACTGCCTAAGAGCTGGAGTTCCTAGTACGCGAGCCACCAAAGCAGCACCAAAGATCGGAGGACTTGAGTAGTTTCGACGCACACTCAGTTTCAGTTGCCCGAAGACCAAGTCCGCATCATGAATGCGCGACACCACGCTTAGCGCTCCCACTCGCTCTCCGTAAAGGGAGAATGTTTTAGAGAATGAACTGGATACCAAGAACTCCATTCCCCGGTGGGCGCACTCACGGATCACCCAAGCATCGTCATCAAGCCCTTGACCGAACCCTTGGTATGCAATATCGAGAAACGGAATAGCCTCGCGCGATTGCAGTGCATCTAGCAGTTCGATCCATTGCTCACGGGTGGGCTGAATTCCCGTAGGGTTATGGCAGCAAGGATGTAGGAGAACAATGCTTCTTACAGGTATCGATTTAAAGACAGCCAGCGCGCCCTCATAATCAAACGCCTGTGTCGCAGGGTCATAGTACGGGTATCGATTAACCTTCAACCCTGCCCCTTCGAAAATTCCAAGGTGGTTATCCCAGGTTGGATCAGAAACCCAGACTTCGCTTCCAGGCCAAGCTGTGCGCAGAAAATCTGCACCTACCTTAAGGGCTCCCGAGCCTCCAACCGTTTGCACGATCGAAGTTCCGAAATGGCGCTTGTCCAAGCTGTCGGCGAAGATCAATTGATGCACCAGCGCTCGATATGCGGACTCCCCCTCCATTGGCAGATAGCTGCGAGGTTTATGCTCACTGACGACGACTTGCTCCGCTTGAGCGACACAGTCGAGCAGTGGAACCTGACCTAGCTCATCGTAATAGATGCCGACTCCAAGATTGACCTTATCGATTCGAGGGTCAGCGAAAAAATCGCTCATCAACCCAAGAATCGGATCGCCCGCATAGCGTGGTAGATGCTCAAACATAGCGCCCTCTCAATATATATGGATCACTGCGAAACGTCCGATTTAGACGCTTGCCCTTAAGTCATTGTGAGCCTCGCTCGTAGGGGGAATCCTGTGTGCTCAGGGGCACAGGGGTTCCCCTCTTAGTGATGGTAATGAGAGAGGACAGATTTGACTGAAACAAACCTGCTCTTGCTGGATAAGGTAATCCCATAGAGACCCATTGATCACTACAAGGTGTGGCTCCATGGATTTCACCAAAACTAAATGGCGCCCTACGGGCACCCCTGGCGTATTGCACGCGACTCTCTATGAAGCGTCAGAAGCAGCACGCACCGTTCTGATGAGACTGCAGCCTGGAACACTTACTGATCCGCATGCTCACGAGACTGAGTCCGAGGAGATTTTTGTACTCGAAGGCTTCTTTGAGGATGACGACGGATCGTATCGACCCGGCGATTACTGCATACGTCCAGCTGGGAAAACTCATCGCGCCTGGTCTAGCACCGGCTGCGTCGCAATCGTGATTTACCGCTGATTAGAAAAATAGCCTGACGTTAAGTCTGGGCTGAAAGGAGTGACGAATGAACACCAAAGCTGATTGCCCTAAAAGCGTTGTAGAACGTCTAATCACTGAGCATCGTCCAGGCTATTCGCTAGCTCAAGAGTTCTACAAGGATGCCGCGGTTTTCAAAACCGAGCTGCAGGCTCTTTGGTTCCAACAATGGATTTTTGCAGGATTGGAATGTGAGATCGCCGAACCGGGCATGTGGTTCAAGCTCGATATTGGAGAAGCCTCCGCGATCGTCATCCGAAGCCACGATGGAGCAATACGCTCTTTCCATAACACATGCCGCCATCGTGGTTCTCGCATCTGCACTGCGGAAAAAGGCAAATCACGCAACCTCACCTGTCCCTACCACCAATGGACGTACGACAGCCAAGGAAAACTGCTGTTCGCGAAGGAAATGGGAGATGACTTCGACAAAGGTGAGCACGGTCTTAACACAATTCATGTAGAAACCGTCGGTGGATACATCTTCATTAACTTCGCGTCTGAGCCAAGCTCGTTCGACACTTTCAAAGAAGAAATTGCCCCTTATCTGGCGCCGCACAACTTGTCCGATAGCAAAGTGGTCTTTGAGTCAACTATTATTGAAAATGCAAATTGGAAATTAGTAGTTGAGAATAACCGCGAATGCTATCACTGCGGAGGTAGCCACCCGGAACTACTCAAAACAATTGCAGAGGTCGAAGACACCACCGACCCCAAATGCAGCCCTGCATACGTTCAAAAAAGCCAATTGGACGAGCAACGTTGGGTAACGCAAGATCTACCCTACAAGTTGAAAAAAGACACCGATAGTGGTTGGCAAATCGTTCGAGTTCCTATGGCTCGAGGCTTGTCTTTTACAATGGACGGTCAACCGGCTTCTTCATTGCTAATGGGTGACCTGCCTGACTTTGACGTTGGCTCCGTTCGCTTGCTGCACTTTCCGAATACTTGGAATCATGCACTTGGTGACCATGCCCTAGCTTTTCGTGTATTGCCGCTAGACGCTCAGCGCACCGCAGTCACCACGAAGTGGATGGTACATAAAGACGCCATCGAAGGCGTCGATTACGATTTGGAAAAGTTGACGAAGGTCTGGTTGGCGACTAATGACCAGGATCGAACCTTGGCAGAAAATAATCAACTGGGTATTAACTCTCCAAGTTACCGCCCGGGCCCTTACTCTCAGTATTTTGAATATGGCGTGCTTGCGTTTGTGGACTGGTATCTAGCTGCAATGCGTGAAGGGCTGAATGATGGTCACTGACCCAAACGTTATCGAACTAATTTGTACACACGTCGATGAAGAGTCGTCTTGTGTGCGCACGTTCAAATTTAAACCGACTACCGCTGGTAAATTCCCCACTTACTTAGCGGGGCAGTTCATCACACTTCTGATCGAGATTGATGGGGTATCAGTTCGTCGATGCTATACGTTGTCATCGTCTCCATTGGGGGATGCCCCCCAAGAAGAACTCGCCATTACAGTAAAATCCAAGGAAGGAGGCCAGGTTTCTACCTGGCTCCATCAAAACATGTTGCCTGGAGTACGAATCAATTCTCTGCCTCCTGCTGGTAGATTTCACGTATCTGAAAAGACACCCGAAAAATATGCTTTCTTTGCAGGTGGTGTAGGAATTACTCCTGTTTTATCAATGACACGTTGGTTAGCTGAAAGTGGCTGCACCTTGGATATTGTGTTCATCCAATGTGCTAGCGAGGCCAGTGAGTTATTGTTTGTGAAAGAACTTGAGGGTTACGCAACGAAACCCGGGTTCAGGCTGCATCTGCAGCCTAGTCGGGGAAACAATTGGAGTGGCGTCCACGGCCGGCTAACCGCCGAAGGCCTTAAAATTCTCATACCAGACTTTCATGAACGACAAGTACTCTGCTGTGGCCCTGATGGGTTTATGTCTCATGTACAAGCTCTAGCTCAAGCGCTAGGTGTACCAAACAACCGATATTTCCAAGAAAGCTTTGAAGTTGACACTCATCATTACGGTGATATCGATGAAACAGCGACGCTTGAGAATTATACGATCACGTTCTCCAACGACGGAACGAAGGTCAATTGCCGGGGAGACCAGACTCTTTTAGCTGCAGCTCGGGACGCGGGGGTTTACATCCCCTATTCGTGTGAAGCCGGCATCTGCGGCTCGTGCAAAGTCAAAGTAACTCAAGGCCAAGTTACAGGCCAAAATGACGGTGGACTTGAGGACGGTGAGACCGATCAAGGCTGGACATTAGCCTGCTGCTATCGCCCGGTGACAGACTTGATTATTGAGAGTTGATGAATTGAGCCATTCAATCATAGAAAGCACCGTACTCGTATACCTTGGCCTCGGCAGCAACGTTCACGGCAATAGCAATATTCGTACGGGCCTGGACAATCTAAGCTTGCTAATGGAAGACATGGATTTTTCACCCGTGTTCGTGAGCGAAGCTGTTGGTATAAAAAATGACTTGTTTTTCAACATGGTCATCCGAGGACGTTGCAATCTGTCATTGGCATCATTGGTCAAAAAAATAAAAGACATTGAGCTGGCAACTGGAAGACAACGCAATTCGCCAGAAGTCACATTAGATATAGATATCCTTATGTACGGCGAGGAAGTTGGGACTGCGGAAGATATCGAACTTCCTAACCCAGACATTCAGTCAGCTGCGCACGTCCTATATCCGCTATCGATTGTGGCTAAAGATGAAACGCACCCCATAACGGGCGCTAAATTTTCAGATCTATGGGCGGCTTGGGATAGACCACGTCGTCTATGGCCAATTCCGTTCGAGTGGCGTGGAATCGAATTAACTCCACGTAGTTTCCTAAGCACGTTGAGCATATCGAAGAGCAACCCTAAACAGCCAGTTCAATATTTTTTCGGGCAGGCTATTTATTGATTCCCCCATGCCATTTTAAAATTCAACAAAAAACTAACAAGAAGACTTCGACCTTTAGTCACCGACTGCTTAAGACCTAGAACGATGCAAGCCAATCTCTTTCAATTGCATCGTCCTAGAATCTTTAAACCTTTCCTGTTCAAACCGGAAAAATCGGATGTCGACACATGTTAGCGCCACTCAATGTACCACACGAACATATATCACCTTCGCAAAGACCGGAGGCCGTGTGAATAGTTCCGAACCTACGCTAAAGCACTCGTTTCTAGAAGATATCCAAGCCATCGTAACTGGGACAGCCATGATCGCCCTGGCTCTGAATATGTACGCAAAGTGTACGCTGATCACCGGTGGTGCTACCGGTATGGCGTTGCTTGCCCACTATTTCACCGGCTGGACAATCGGGATGGCCTTTTTCATCATCAACTTGCCCTTCTACTGGCTGGGTTACAAACGCATGGGACTCGCATTTGTCGTGCGTACTGTCACAGCGATCAGCTCGCTAGCATTTTTTACCGACCAACTGCCTCACTGGATTTCCTTCAACGAACTCAACCCATTATTCGCCTCCCTCATCGGCGGATGTTTGATTGGCCTGGGGTTCATCATGGTGTTCAGGCACGGGGCAAGTCTCGGCGGAGTGAATATTTTAGTCCTTCACTGGCAAGCCAAGTACGGCATCAACGCGGGTAAGACACAGATGGGTATCGACACTTGCATCCTTCTAACCTCATGCCTGATGGCGCCTTGGAGCTCAGTTTTCTATTCGCTGCTGGGCTGTGTCCTGGTCAACGCTCTGATGATTTTGAATTTCAAATCGACCCGATATCTCGGCTACAGCTGAGGACAATGGGAAGTTAATAAAAAAGAAGAGGTAATTTGCAGTGCACCGTGAACAAATGGAGTTTGACGTCGTTATCGTGGGCGCAGGGCCAGCTGGCCTTGCCACAGCCTGTCGACTCAAACAGATGGAACACCAGTTGGGCAGAGAGCTTTCCGTATGCGTCGTGGAGAAGGGCTCCGAGGTCGGAGCTCATATTCTTTCCGGCGCAATTTTCGAGCCTCGAGCACTCAATGAGCTTTTTCCAGATTGGAAAGATACAGGCGCCCCTTTACATACGCCGGTCAAGCGCGATGACATCTATGTACTAAGAGATGAAACTCGTTCACTAAAACTACCTCATGCGCTCATCCCAAAGACAATGCACAACGATGGAAATTACATAATTTCCCTTGGAAATCTCTGCCGGTGGTTGGCGCAAAAAGCAGAGGAGCTGGGTGTTGAGATCTACCCCGGTTTTTCTGCTCATGAAGCGATCATCGATGATGAAGGGATCGTTCGTGGGATCGTAACAGGTGATTTGGGCATCGATCGAAATGGTGAACCAAAGCCAGGCCAGTACACTCCAGGAATGGAGCTAAGGGCAACCTACACCGTATTCGCTGAAGGATGCCGGGGTCATTTAGGAAAACAATTGCAGCAGCGTTTTGACCTGGCTCGTAATGCAGACGCCCAACACTACGGCATTGGGATAAAGGAAATTTGGGACATTGACTCTAGCCTGCATGAACCTGGCCTAGTAGTTCATACCGCAGGATGGCCGTTGGACGACAGCAACCCAGGCGGATCCTTCCTGTACCACCTGGAAGGTAATCAGGTGGTGGTGGGGCTGATCGTTGATCTGTCCTACACCAACCCTCACCTCTCCCCCTTCCACGAGTTCCAACGCTACAAGCACCACCCAGTCATAGCCAAGTACCTCAAGGGTGGGCGCAGGGTCTCTTACGGTGCTCGAGCCATCAGTAAGGGCGGTCTGAATTCACTGCCGAAAATGCATTTCCCTGGCGGCCTGCTGGTGGGCTGCGATGCAGGCACACTCAATTTTTCCAAGATCAAAGGCAGCCACACTGCGATGAAGTCGGGGATGATTGCTGCTGAGTGCATCATCGAAGCATTCGCACTGGAAATTCCTCCTCAAGCTGACCTACAGAGCTACAACGAGGCGTTCCGAGCCAGCTGGCTGTACGATGAACTCTACGAGAGCCGAAACTTTGGCGCTGCGATACACAAGTTTGGAATGTACCTGGGCAACGCATTCAATTTCATTGAGCAGAATTGGTTTGGCGGAAAGCTGCCATTCACCCTCCACGATACCAAGCCGGATCATGCTCAGCTGCGCCACGCCGATGACTCGCCGAGGATCGATTATCCCAAGCCAGACGGCGTTCTGAGCTTTGACAAGCCTTCGTCGGTGTTTCTCTCGAACACCAACCATGAGGAAAATCAGCCAATTCATCTGAAGCTCGCGGATCCGTCAATTCCGGTTGGAATGAATCTACCGGCGTATGCCGAACCTGCCCAGCGATACTGTCCAGCAGGGGTTTACGAGATCATCGAATCGGAAATCGAACCACCACGCTTTCAGATCAATGCGCAGAACTGCGTTCATTGCAAAACGTGTGACATCAAAGACCCTGCCCAGAACATTACCTGGACACCTCCTGAAGGCTCAGGTGGGCCAAACTACGCAAACATGTAAGGAAAAAAAGACTGCACGAGGAAAGGAGGAGAAATCTCGTGCAGCTTGAAGGAAGCTTCAATCAATGTGCGCGCGTTTCTACAAACCTTGGCCGTAGGCCATCCGCTGATTCATTGATGATTGGTTGAGGGCTTCTCGGGGCGTGGCGATAGCTCATGATCACTGCCCCGGAGCCCCAGGGCCTTGTCAACGATGAACCATGAACATAAAGATCTGGCGCAACAACCGCTGAAAGTTGGTCAGGCTGCCCCTCATTAGACCAATGCCGACGGCCGATCTAGCTATCAGCAGCTGAGCCTAGCGAGCACTCTTAAGACGGCATTAATGATTCAGCCTATCTTTTCGTTTCCCTGCTTTCAGACCAGCCAGCCCTGGCTTGAGATCTGGAAGGATCGGCTAGGCGGCTATTCCAACACGCCTAGAAGAACTGGATCGCACCGCCCTTCCCTGCTTTCTCAGTAGTGAAATTGATGGGGCTGCCTCGGTCTCGCAACGCGAGGCGCGCCCAGAGGTTTAGGAGCGATCTGCATTTCCACACAGTGCGACCATTCAGGCCACCCCGACACCCATTCTCAGATCACCTTAGAGCGCAGCAGCCAGCTCTGGAACGAGATCATACAAGTCACCAACAATTCCATAATCGGCAACGTTGAAGATCGGTGCGTCAGGGTCGCTGTTGATGGCGACAATGACCTTAGAGTCTTTCATGCCGGCCAAGTGTTGGATGGCGCCACTGATACCCACGGCAATATATAGATCCGGCGCGACAATTTTCCCGGTCTGACCCACTTGTGCATCGTTTGGTGCGTAACCCGCATCGACTGCCGCTCGGCTGGCACCCATTGCTGCGCCAAGCTTTTCAGCCAAGGGGGTCAACACCTTCTGATAACTTTCGCTGCTGCCCAGCGCACGACCACCACTGACGATTACCTTCGCCGAGATGAGCTCAGGACGATCGCTGGAGATAGTGTTTGCAGTCACGAACGCGGAGCGCCCCAGATCTTCGACAGTGTCTACGGACTGAATTGACGCACCTGGAGCGCCATGGGTTGCGGCATCAAATGCAGTGGAGCGGACAGTAAGTACGATCTTTGAATCGGTGGACTGTACCGTCGCAATAGCGTTGCCGGCGTAGATCGGACGCTCAAACGTATCGACGGAAATCACCTTGGTGATGTCGCTGACTTGGCCCACATCCAGCAAAGCCGCAACTCGGGGCGCGGTGTTCTTTCCTTGAGCCGTCGCGTTGAAGACAACGTGGGAATAGGAATCGGCCAGGCCGGAGACCAGAGGAGCGAGGTTCTCGGCAAGTGCATGTTCGTAGGCAGCAGCGTCAGCCAGCAAGACCTGAGTGACACCAGTGATCGTTGCAGCTTGTTCAGCGGCAGCGCCGCATGAAAGGCCTGCGACCAGCACATGAACGTCGGCGTCGATTTGCAGAGCAGCAGCGACGCTGTTGAGGGTCGCAGATTTGATAGCGCCGGACTCGTGCTCGGCTATGACCAATACAGACATTGTGCTTCCCCCTTAGATAACCTTGGCTTCATTTTTGAGCTTATCGACTAGCTCACCGATGCTCGCGACTTTGACCCCTGCACCACGCGATGCAGGCTCAGCAACTGATACGGTTTTGATACGAGGAGAGAGATCAATGGCGAAGTCGCTGGCAGCAACGGATTCCAAAGGCTTTTTCTTAGCCTTCATGATGCTAGGCAGGCTTGCATAGCGAGGCTCATTGAGACGCAGGTCGGTCGTGATGACAGCAGGGAGTTGCAAGCGCAAAGTCTCCATACCACCGTCAATTTCGCGGGTAACCAAGACAGAGCCTTCTGCAGGCTCCACAGCGCTGGCGAAGGTGGCCTGGCCCCAACCCAGAAGAGCGGAAAGCATTTGGCCGGTCTGGTTGCAGTCATCATCGATGGCTTGCTTGCCCAGAATTACCAGGTCAGGAGATTCCTTGGCGATCAGACCTTTGAGAATCTTGGCTACGGCCAAAGGCTGCAGCTCCACTTCCGTTTCCGCAAGGATCGCGCGATCGGCGCCGAGCGCCAAAGCAGTGCGCAGAACGTCTTGGCAGGCCTGGGTGCCGCAAGTGACTGCGATCACTTCTGTAGCGATCCCTTTCTCCTTTAGGCGAACAGCTTCTTCGATTCCGATCTCGTCAAAGGGGTTAAGGCTCATTTTGACGCCACTCAGGTCAACGCCTGAGCCGTCGCTTTTCACTCGAACCTTCACGTTGTAATCAATGACGCGCTTTACAGCGACTAGAATTTTCATCACTTCGATTCCATATTTCAGGTAGCGGGAACCGCAGCGCTGTCCAAGGACAGCGCTGGGCTAAAGCCATTAAAGGGTCAGGAATTGATGGAGGCGCGCATCCGGGCACCAGAGGGGTCGAACACCGACTCAAGCACCACACGGGCCTGGCGACGCTCACCCAGAACATCTACACCGTACTGAGCATCGACGTCGATCTTGTCTGCGTCGACATAACCCATCGCAATGCTCTTGCCTACCGTATGGCCATAGCCACCGGAGGTGGTGTAGCCAGCAAGTTGATCGCCGATCCAGATCGGCTCGAAACCTGCCGGATCAGCATCCGTTGCGTCGACAACCAACGTGACCAGACGGCGGGATGGGCCCTTGTCACGCTCGCGCAGCGCTGCGTCGCGGCCAATGAACGAAGGCTTGTCGTAGTCGACGAAGTAGTCCAGGCCACTTTCCGCTGCGGTGTAGTCAGTCGCGTATTCGCGGTTCCAAATCCCGTAGCTCTTCTCAAGACGCAGGGACATCAATGCCCACACACCGATCTTGGTGAGCCCGAACGCTTCGCCGGCGGCGAGCAGTTCCTTGTAAACGGTCGGCAGGTACTGTGCTTCCACGTAGACTTCGAAACCCAGCTCACCAGACAATCCAATGCGTGCGATGCGGCCAGGGGCGAAGCCGAGCTCGACGTCGCGAACCGAAAGCACTTTTTCCATGCCGTTCAGCACTGCCGGGCCAAAAGCTGCGCGCAACAGTGCAGGAGCTTTAGGGCCGGAAATGGCCAAGGCCATTAGTGTTTCGCTGCGGTTGTCGATCACGACGCCCGAGCTCGGAAGGTGCTTCTCGAACCAGCGCTGATGCCATTCCTGCAGGTAACCAGAGCCGGTGACCATAAAGCGGTCTTCGGCCAGTCGCAACATGGTCAGGTCGCCCTTGAGCCGCCCGGAGTCCAGCAGCAGCGGAGCAAGGCGGGCACGGCCAACATCAGGCAGGCGGTTCGCGAACACGGTATTCAACCAGTCGGCTGCTTTCGGGCCACTGATTTCGTACTTGGCGAAGCTTGCCGCGTCGAACACACCCACATGTTCACGGACTGCCTTGCATTCTGCTGCTACGTGCTCAAAAGCGTTCGAGCGACGGAACGTCGGAATCTCGACTGCGTCCACGCCTTCAGGCGCAAACCACATCGGCATTTCAAGGCCATAGCCCACACCGAAAATAGCCTTATCTTTTTTCTGATCTTCGTAGATCGGAGTCGTCTTGAGCGGGCGGCCCGCCGGCCACTGCTCGTTAGGTTTGGCCAGGTAGAAGCGGTTGCCGTAGAACTCCTTGGCCTTCGCGGTTACGTAGTTCTGGGTCAGATTAGGGTAACGGGCGACGTCCATCGCGAAAACGTTGTCGTGCGGTTCACCTTCGATCATCCACTGGGCCAGGGCCAGGCCAATGCCACCGCCTTGGCTGAAGCCCGCCATGCAGCCGGCAGCAACCCAGTAATTGCGTTTGCCACGGACTGGCCCGATGACCGGGTTACCGTCTGGAGTGAACGTGAACGGGCCGTTGACAATTTTCTTGATGCCGGCCTCACCCACCAACGGGAAGCGCTCGAAACCTTTGAGCAGGGCGTCTTCCAAGCGCTCAAGGTTGGGCGGCAGCAGATCGCTTTCACCGTAGCTCCATGGAGTACCGTCGAGCGCCCAAGGCAGGCAGTTCTTTTCATAAACGCCTAGCAACACACCGTTGTGCTCCTGGCGCATATAAATTTCGCCATCTAGGTCGGCGATGACCGGGATTTCTTTACCGAACGCTTTGAGCTCAGCGATTTCCTCAGTGATGAGGTAGTGGTGTTCCATCGGGATCAAAGGCAACTTAACGCCTGCCATGGCCCCTACTTCACGTGCCCAGAGGCCGGCGGCGTTGACTACATGCTCAGCATGGATAGTGCCTTTATCGGTCACAACGTCCCAAGTGCCGTCAGGGCGCTGATTCAGCTCTTCAACCTTGGTTTGCTGGTGGATCTCAGCGCCATTCTTGCGCGCGGCACGGGCATAGGCCTGGGTACAACCGTAGGGGTCGAGGTGGCCTTCGTCTTTGAACCACAGGCCGCCGAGCACATCGGTGGTGTCGACCAGAGGGCAGGCAGCAGCGATTTCCGAAGGGGTGATCAGTTGGGACTCAATCCCCATGAATTTATGACGAGTGTATTCCGTGCGCAAAAATTCCCAGCGCTCAGGAGTCGCGGCGATGCTGATACCGCCTGGAATATGAATACCAACGTCTTGGTCACCTACCTCTTGAATCTCTTTATAGAGTTCAATGGTGTAGCTCTGCAGGCGAGCCATGTTCATATCGCCGTTTAGCGTGTGGAAACCAGCAGCGGCGTGCCAAGTCGACCCAGCGGTCAATACTTTACGCTCCAGCAGCATGACGTCCCGCCATCCGAATTTGGTAAGGTGGTACAAAACAGAACAACCGATTACGCCACCACCAATCACGACAACTTGAGTTTTAGTTTTCATCTCAGACTTCCTTCAAAAATTCCAAAGCGCATCGCTAGGAGCGCTTTTGGTTTCACGCCACCCGCCTTGCATGGATCGAATTTAAGATCGCGTGACTGATTTGACTAAGTCATATCTGATTCAGAACCAAGACAGATGCCACAACCCTGCAGATCTGCGACGTGCGCCATTCCGAAGCAACGCGCACCTTTTTGATTCGTCTTTCCCTACCAAGCCCCTTATGGCCTTCATCTGCATCGATGCGAGGAAATGTAACTATAGGCGCACTCGTGAGGGTCGAACGACGTAACCGTTACCTTTGGTGGCGCCCCACCCTCGCGCCCGCGAAATCCGAGAATGGCCTACACGCCTTATAAATCAAGTGATTTAATAACCTCGGACTGTCTGATGCCATGTTCGGCACAAGGATTGCTAGGTATTAAGCTCACTGCTTTAATTGGAGCACGCCACATGAACGTTGATCAATTGAAGGCCTATTCGAAGGCCCCTGCCGGGCACGACCGGATCTTTAACCCTCAGCGGATGGTGGACATGCTCGATTATCGGCTGTACCTGGTCTATCGAGATTGCGGTCACGTCACTGAGACGCTCTGCAAAAAGGAATTTGGAATCAATCGTCGACGCTGGCGCATCATTGCCTCACTGACAGAGTCAGAGGGATCAACGGTGAGTCAATTGGCCCAGCACGCCGAACTCGACATGGCCCAAACATCCCGCACCATTGGTACCCTGATGCGCGAAGGTTATCTTCGGCGCCTCTCTAATCCGGACAATGCTAGGTTCGCAAAGGTCATCCTGACCGACAAAGGCAGGGATCTATATAAAAGCTTATTTGAGCGCTACAGCGATGCGAATCAAAAACTGCTAGGCGTACTCTCGTCCGAAGAGATGATTCAACTGGATCGCCTAATCAATAAACTACGTATCAATGCGCTAACCATCAATAGTGCTATCTAAAGCGAAACTAAAAAAAACCCACGTATTACGTGGGTTTTTTTGTTAGAAATAATAACCGATATTCATCAGAACCTGGTTTTCCCACTGATCTGAACCACCCGCTGCCAGGCTTTGCGTGTAACTGCTACCACCGACGTATGGGTCGTTTTTACCGAAAATCCATTCAGTTGCTATAAATACATAATTACCAACCATAAACGACGTTCCGGCAATGTATCTCTGGGTATCCTCATAACCATTCCCTGACTTCAAAAATGCGCTGTAATTACCGTATAACTTAACCCCACTAATCCAATTATCCAGATACTTTCCACCGATATCGTAATTTAGATCAGCCATCAGAAGTGTACCACGACTCGCTACATTGTAACTGCTGTCATAACCTCCCAGCGTAACCAGATCATCGTTCCCAGGATTACGAGGCGACATTTGTTGACGCGCTGCTAATAACCCTGTTGTCCACGACCCTTTAGAGCTCGTCATGTGCAACGCTAATGCGTTACGTCGACCATTGTCGTCTGTATCGCGATTTTGAAGCTCAGATGTTAAAGCCGACGCTCCCAACTCCGTTTTCCATCCACCTAAATCTACAGTTTTCGCCAACCGGAGCGCGACCATATTACGCTCCTGGTTATTCGAACCCTCTTCTACATAGCTGTCGGCGTCAGAGGGAACATTGGAGTAGGTTACCCCTCCCTTGCTCGTTCCTTTGCCTTGCCAAGCCGGACGCACGTAGTAACCCGCCTGCATGTCCCAGTCACCAACCTTGTGCTTATATTTTGCGCCAACCTCATAAAGGTCTTCCAAGCCAAGTGTGTAGCCCAGCGTTTCGGTAATCGTGTTGCTAAAGTATGGAAGAATACCAAAGGGCACTTGATTCAAACCAACCTGTACCTGTCGATCCTCATCAAACTTGTACCCAACCCATGCATATTCAGGAAAGGAGATATCGCCAAATTTTTCTGTATATTGATAGGGATAAGCTTTACCGTAAAAACGGTACCTAGCGGAAGCAATCCAAGTATCAGAGTTGTAATTAATGTAAGGCCGAAATGTGTCAAAATTAAACTTCTGGATATCTCGATCTGGATCATAATCTACACGTGCGCGTATTGCTGCCCCGATCTGCAGATTATCAGTGACCTGCAACGCAAACGCGGGTAATGCACTACCGATCAGGCACGCACCAACACCAAAACGGAAGAGAGGACGCCTCATTGTTTGCTCCCAGATTATTTTATAGCCTGCAGAACCATGCACATTTATATATGTGAGTTATTTGGCTTATTTTTAAAAAACATACGCCCACAGCCTGATAGATCAGACCAGCAAAAAATTATCTATCATCTTTAAATCTGCCACCTAGCAACCCTACACCTTTTTATATATTTGACTTAGTCAAATCTAGTGCTGCCAGCCAGGTACAATTCGGGAGTTGATGCAAAAAAACTATAGCTAACCTAGCTTTCTTTCACGCAGATCAGATTTATCTAGAGATAGCTCGCCAAGACTTATAGCAACTAGGAAAGCTGACGTAAAGCCACACAATCACCATTTCGGTGAACTTCAGATCCGCCTAGGAAGGTAATACTTAGCACGCATACAAGTCTAAATTAAGCTGTGCAGTATGAAAAAAATCTGAAAAAAGGCCAACATCGTTGGCCTTTTTGCCTTACTTAGATTTCAGAACGAGAGTAAGAATATCGTAGCTGGCGACGACATCACCATTTTGATTCGTGACCTCAACGTCCCAAGCAACAACACCTTGTGGTTTACCATCAGGGCTCTTTTTACCTTGGTCGATTTTGCGTTTGCACGTCAATCGCGCCTGGATGGTATCGCCGATACCCACCGGGTTGATAAAACGTAACGTATCTAGTCCGTAGTTGGCCAAAACTGGGCCTACTCCAGGTGATACAAAAAGACCGGCTGCGGCACTGAGAACAAAGTAACCGTGAGCGATACGCTTGCCGAACTGCGATTCCTTAGCGGCTATCTCGTCGAAGTGCATGTAGAAGTGGTCGCCCGAAAGGCAGCCGAAATTAACAAGATCAGCCTCTGTTACCGTACGGCGATGGGTGAGCAGGGATTCACCCACTTTGAGTTCGTCAAAGTAGCGGCGGAAAGGATGGACATCACTTTCGTAAACACTGCCACCACGCACGAATTCACCGGTGATGGAGCTCAACATGGTTGGCGAACCTTGAACCGCGGCGCGTTGCAGGTAATGTTTGACCGCTCGAACGCCCCCTAATTCCTCGCCACCGCCGGCTCGGCCCGGGCCACCATGCTTCAGCATTGGTAGAGGTGAGCCATGCCCTGTCGACTCAGGGGCTGCTTCTCCATCAAGAACATGCACCCTGCCATGCCAAGCTGCCAGAGCCGGTACGGCTTTGGCAGCCAATGCATGATCCCGTGTCACCAGTGTTGTGACCAGGCTACCTTTACCGCGAGCGGCCAACGCCAACGCCTCTTCGATGTCGGAATACCCCATGAGTGTGCTGACTGGGCCAAAAGCTTCGATGTCATGAGCACCGCCTTGCGCGAGTGGATCTCGGCTAAGCAACAATGTCGGAGAGAAGAAAGCCCCACTGGCGCTGTTATCACCTAATGGTTGGCAAGCATCAGCCCCCCCAAACAGCAATTCACTGCTGTTTAGCAAAGCCTCAACTCGCAGTGCGACATCGTCAAACTGATCGTGAGAAGCTAATGCGCCCATACGGACACCTTCAATAGACGGGTCACCGACAGTCACCTTACTCAGGCGAGCCTTCAATCGCTCCGCTACAGCTTCTACGCGGTTGGATGGGACGATTACACGACGAATAGCGGTGCATTTTTGCCCGGCTTTCGTGGTCATTTCTTTCGCCACTTCCTTGACGAACAAATCGAATTCTTCGTGCTCGGGTGTGACATCTGGAGCGAGGATTGCGCAGTTAAGCGAATCGGCTTCGGCGTTGAACGGCACACTATTTCGTATCAGATTTGGATGTACGCGGAGCTTGGCAGCAGTGTCCGCCGACCCTGTAAATGTCACCACATCTTGCCCTTGCAACTGATCAAGCAGATCGTGGGTCGAGCCAATCACAAGTTGCAGGCTTCCTTCAGGCAGTACGCCGGATTCCAGCATAAGACGTACGGCAGCCTCAGTCAGGTAGCTGGTCGAGGTTGCTGGTTTGATGATGCAAGGCATACCCGCCAGGAAAGTCGGAGCAAACTTTTCAAGCATTCCCCAGATAGGGAAGTTGAAGGCGTTGATATGTACCGCCACACCTCCACGCGGTACGAGAATATGGGTACCCGCGAAGCGATTCTGCTTGCCCAGAGAAATTGCAGGCCCTTCATGAACCACATTACCAGACGGCAGCTCGCGAGTGCCCATGCCCGTGTAGCTGAAAAGCGTGGCGTTACCGCCTTCGATATCGATCCAGCTGTCCGCTCGAGTCGCGCCGGTATGATGGGAGATGGCGTACAACTCCTCTTTGCGTTCTGCTAGATAGAGAGCTAGAGCTTTAAGCCGCTGAGCACGCTGCTGGAAGTCCAACGCCATGAGACCCGCCGCGCCGCGGCGGCGAGCAAAATCTACGGCTTCAGCGAAATCCGGCTTTTCTTGATGGGCGAACGCAACTACTTCACCGTTCAGTGCACTTTTCAGTGCAAGCGCCGGTTGTTCGCCAACCCAACGGTTCGCGAGGAAGCTCTGCAGAGTCTGAGACATAAAGTTTTTTCCTAGGTCGTTCAGTTCAGGTCATCGATTAAAGTTGGTCGAAGTCCAGCACGACCTTTTCGCTGACTGGAAATGCTTGGCATGACAAGACGTAGCCTGCTGCTACTTCGTAATCTTCCAGTGCGTGGTTGCTGTCCATGTCCACCTCCCCTTCAATGACCTTGCATTTGCAAGTGGAGCAAACTCCCGCCTTGCAGGAGTACGGAAGCTCCGCACCTTGGGCATTGCCGGCGTCGAGCACGCTGACTGTATTGCGAGGCAGATCGAACGTCAGAGCACGACCATCACTAATCACCGTGATATGACTGATAGCCAAATCACTCGACCGGGCCGATTCACGTGCCAGGCGTTTCTGGTCTGAACCAGCCACACCAAATAACTCGTAGTGAATGCGCTCAGCAGGCAGTCCGTGCTCTTTCAGCGAGTCGCGAACCGATTCAGTCATCTCCTGGGGGCCACATATGAATGCGGCTTCTAGCCCCTGAACAGAGATCCAACGCCCAAACAACTGGGTGCATTTGTCGGCGTCGATTCGGCCATTATAGAGATCAATATCTTGCTGCTCACGACTGAACACAAAGATAAGATTGAGCCTATTTAGGTACTGATTTTTTAGATCTTCCAACTTCTCTCGAAACATTGCGCCCGAACTAGAGCGGTTGCCATATAGCAATGTAACGCTGCTATTTGGCTCAGTTTCAAGCGTTGTTTTTACGATGGAAAGGATAGGTGTAATACCGCTGCCGGCTGCGACTGCCAGATAATGTGCGCTGCGAGATTGATCAAGCGGAACGCTAAAATGTCCAGCTGGAGGCATTACTTCCAGCGTATGACCCACCTGAAGACACTCGTTGGCGAATGCCGAGAAACGACCTCCCGCTACCTTCTTGATAGCCACGCGCAATTCGCCGTCACTTATCCCACTGCAGATTGAGTAGGAACGTCGCACCTCCTCGCCATCTAACAACGTACGCATGACCAAGTGTTGGCCCTGGGTAAACTCAAAATCATCGGCTAGGTCGGCCGGGATGTCGAACACGATTGACACGGCGTCACGGGTTTCTGGCCTAACTTCTTTGATGGTCAGGCTATGGAATCGGCTCATTAATAATCTCCCGCCGTAGCGGCTTCAGATGCACTTGAAATAGTCGAAAGGTTCCAGGCATTCGCGGCAGCGGTACAACGCCTTACAAGCCGTAGAGCCAAACTCGCTGAGGCGCTCAGTGTGCTCACTGCCGCAAATAGGGCATGCGATTTCGAGTTGATCTCCGAGTAAGCTACGCTTGCTTGCGCTCCCTGCAGGCGGTGCTATGCCATACGCCCGAAGACGCTCCCGCCCTTCGTTGCTTATCCAGTCGGTGCTCCATGCTGGCGCTAAACGAGTTTCGAGTAGAGGCGCTTGAAAGCCTGCCTCGTCTAACGCCTGGTTTATGTCTTGCTCAATAACCTCCGTCGCAGGACATCCCGAATAAGTTGGCGTAATGACGAGGTGAAGGTGTCCGTCCTGCCAGCCCACACTACGCACAATCCCTAGATCGACGACACTTACTACCGGCACCTCAGGATCCATAACGCGACTCAGAATTTCCCAAGCGCGAGATATATCGTCAGGACTCTCGGATCTGGCACCCCTATCGCTAAATATCACCTCACCAGGTTGCATCGGGATAAGCCCGTTGGAGGTACTGCATTTCAGCTAGCAGTGAACCCAAATGCTCACTGTGCAAGCCGCGGCGCCCATTCAAATAAAAATGAACAGCAGGGTTCGGTACGTCCAAAGACGCGCTTGCAAAAATGTCCGCTACTTTTGAATTCCATGCCGCAGCAACTTGCTCAGGATTCGGAATAACGCCTGCCTCGAAAAGCCGCTGCTCCACATCGTCTGCAGTAACCAGTTCTACAGTGAACCGCCAAACTTGAGTAACCGCGGCAGCCATACGTTGGTGGCTCTCGTCAGTGCCATCGCCGAGGCGCTCAACCCACTCACCGGAACGGCGCAGGTGATAAGTCACTTCCTTTAACGCCTTGGCGGCAATGCCAGCGATTCGTGAGTCCGTGGACGAACTCAGGCCTACCAGCACGTGAAAATGCCACGCATCGAAAAGGAACTGCTTCGCCATGGTTACGGCAAAGTCTCCGTTAGGCTGTTCAACCAAAAGTAGGTTTCGGTAGCTGCGCTCATCTCTACGGAATGCCAGCGCATCAGCATCACGTCCGTCGCTCAACAGATCAGCGGCATACTCCAGCCAGTTGCGAGCCTGGCCGACCAGATCCAAGCCAACGTTCATCAAGCCCAGCTCTTCTTCAATGGCGGGAGCGTGTCCGCACCATTCGCACAGACGCTGCCCTTGGATCAACGCATTGTCACCGAGTCGCAGCAGGTATTCGATCAGATCATTTTGAGTATTCATGATCATCCTCACATGTGCCCGACTTCAGCTGGCAATTCGTAAAAGCTTGCATGTCGGTAAACCTTATCGTCCGATGGATCGAACAGAGGGTCTTTCTCGTCGGGCGAAGTGGCGATAATCAATGACGAGGGAACCACCCAAAGGCTCACGCCTTCACTGCGGCGAGTGTAAAGCTCACGGGCATTCTCAATCGCCATGGCAGAATCAGCCGCATGAACGCTACCGACGTGTTTGTGGTTCAGGCCGTGCTTGCTGCGCACGAATACTTCGAAAAGAGTCCAGTCGGACATAGGGTTTACTCCCCTCAGGCTGCGTTGCGTTCTTGTTTTTTGCGGGCATGGGCTACAGCGGCTTCACGCACCCAGGCACCTTCTTCTATGGCTTTCTTGCGAGTAGCCACACGCTCTTGATTGCATGGGCCGTTTCCTTTGAGAACTTCGTAAAACTCGCTCCACTGGATTTCGCCAAAATCGTAATGCCCCCGCTCCTCGTTCCACTTGAGTTCAGGGTCTGGAGCTGTACAACCAAGGAGTTCCAACTGCGCTACGGTTTGGTCGACGAATCTCTGGCGCAGCTCATCGTTACTCTGGCGCTTGATCTTCCATGCCATCGATTGGGCACTGTTAGGAGAGTGTTCATCGCTAGGGCCAAACATCATCAGAGATGGCCACCACAAGCGATTGATCGCGTCCTGCACCATGTCCTTCTGCTCCTGAGTGCCGTGACGCATCATCGTCAACAGAATTTCGTAGCCTTGACGCTGATGGAAGCTCTCCTCCTTACAGATTCGAACCATTGCTCGCGAGTAAGGGCCATACGAAGTGCGCTGCAGCACAACTTGGTTAACGATCGCGGCGCCATCCACGAGCCAACCAACAGCACCCATGTCTGCCCAGCTCAAAGTTGGATAATTGAAAATGCTGGAGTACTTGGCTTTCCCGCTGTGCAGCTTTGCAATTTCCTCGTCACGGTCTGCACCCAACGTTTCCATTGCGCTGTACAGGTAAAGGCCATGACCCGCCTCATCCTGAATCTTGGCCATCAGCTGCAATTTGCGTTTCAGTGTGGGCGCACGCGTAACCCAATTACCCTCCGGAAGCATGCCGACAATTTCAGAATGCGCGTGTTGGGAAATTTGCCGGATCAGTGTCGTCCGGTAAGCATCCGGCATCCAATTCTTCGCCTCAATCTTGATCTCGGCATTGATCTTTTCCTGGAACGCCCGCTCCTCAGCACCCATTTCTTCCAGCTTCAAAACGCGTTTGACGCCAGTCTCTACCAATTGCGCGTACATCCTGAACCTCCTTTGGCTCACTGGACGATGGGCATGAATGCCCTAAGCCTTGTTGTATACGATACAAAAATAACTATTAGTAATAGTTGACAGTATCAAATCTAATTTGCCTGACAGACGGTCTTTCATCGAAACACTACGCGCTTCCAAACGACAGCCAGACATCTGCTGCCACGCTGCGGATAGCGTGGCGACAGATACCTCTCGGCTTTTGTTAGTCGTGGAAACGACGCCCTTCTTGGGTGATACGTCGCAGTAAAAGTGAGGGTCTGTAACGCTCTTCCCCATAGCTGGCCTGAAGATGTTCGAGACAGTCGAAAATGGCTTTAGGGCTGATACTGTCAGCCCATGCGAGGGGGCCAATGGGATAGTTCACGCCAGCTACCATCGCAAGATCGACGTCTGCAGCGCTGCTCACTCCGTGAAGCACCACTTCAGCACCTTCATTGACCAGCATTGCAACAGTGCGTAGAACAACCAAACCCGGAACATCTGCCACAGCACTGGTCTGTATACCGAGCTGTGCCAACAGCGCCACAGCGTCTGCGCGAGCCTGCTCGCTTGTGTTGGACGCCCAGGTTATTGCCAGTCGGTTGGTCTGATTAAAGTCATGGGCGAGGTCAAACAGGACAAGATTCTGCAGTCCATCTTCTCTGGCACGCTGACAGGCCATCCGACCATCACTCATTGCCATCACTGCTTCTCCCGCATGCAACAGACCCGAACCGCCCCGCAGGACGACCTCAATGCCTGCTTTCCCCATGCGAGCTACCAGACCGTGAGCAGCGCCAAGATCCCCTTCAACAACACATCGATCGAAACCGCCGGATGCCTTTAACACCTTCGGCTCGGGCTTAACTGCCCCGTCATGGTATTCAAAGAAGCCGCGCCCACTTTTGCGGCCAAACCGTCCGGCATCGACCAGTTCTTTTTGGATGAGGGAGGGTTGAAAGCGTGTGTCGTTGTAGTAGGCATCGAACACGGAACATGTGACGGCGTAATTCACGTCATGACCGATAAGATCGGTCAATTCGAATGCCCCCATTCGAAAGCCCCCCGCATCGCGCATCAGAGCGTCTAATGTCGCCGGATCCGATACCTGCTCCTGTACTAGACGAAAGCTTTCCGCGTAGAAGGGTCTTGCAACCCGATTAACGATAAAACCTGGAGTCGATCGAGCACGCACTGGCTTTTTACGCCAAGCAATGGCGGTCGCATGGATACACTCTGCGACACTTTCATCGGTAGCAAGACCGGAAATCACTTCAACTAAAGCCATCAATGGAGCAGGGTTGAAGAAGTGCATCCCCACTAGACGCTCGGGACGCTTGAGGCTAGCGGCCAGCGCAGTAATGGACAACGACGACGTGTTACTTGCCAAAATACAGGTGGGCTCGCAAATGTCTTCCAAGTCTTGGAAAACAGTACGTTTGACATCAATATTCTCAACGATCGCCTCGATAATCAGCCCCGCGTGTGCCAATTGACCCAGGCTTTCTACCGAGTGGAGTCGCGACAGACAGTCGTCAAAAAATGACTCAGTCATCTTTGCTTTTTCGACCTGTCTTTCCAACTGATGCACTATTCCCTGCACAGCTTGCTGAGCGCCCCCGGCACGATTATCAAATAGAGCAACAGGATGGCCAGCCTGCAACGCGACTTGCGCGATACCAGCGCCCATTGCCCCGCCCCCGATCACCGCGACCAATGAATTCTTATCAAGTGCGGTCATTTCAGCACCCCTTAAATTTAGGAGTACGTTTCTCCATGAATGCAGCAACGCCTTCCCTATAATCCTCACTGCGTCCGCCCAAGCGCTGCAGATCACGCTCCACTTCTAATTGGTCATCAAAACTGTTGCTCATACTCGCGTTCAAACTACGTTTGATGAGCGCCAAGCCATAGGTGGGTTGTGTCGCAAGGTGACGAGCAAGTGACAATGCCTCATCTTGTAAATCTGCATCATCAACGCACCGATAGATCATCCCCCACTGCTCTGCCCTTTCCGCGCTCAGCTTGTCGCCGAGCAGCATGAGTGACTTCGCTCGCGCCATCCCAACCAACCGCGGCAGCGTCCATGTCCCACCAGAGTCAGGGATCAGACCCAATTTACAAAATGCCTGGATGAAACTCGCTGACTTCGCGGCAATTACTAAGTCGCAAGCGAGGGCAATATTGGCACCTGCACCAGCAGCTACTCCGTTTACGGCACAGATAACGGGCATCGGCAGATCACGAAGAGTCCGAATCAAAGGGTTGTAAAATTTCTCGATGGATTGGCCCAGATCAGGAGCTTCGGCACTAGGGGCAACCGCGCGATCGCCTAAATCCTGACCTGCGCAAAACCCACGTCCTGCACCAGTGAGCAGCAACGCGCGAACGTCGGGAGCTTGACGAACCTCCTTCAAAGCCTGACGTAACTCGGAATGCATTTGTGTGTTAAAGCTATTGAGCTGATCGGGGCGATTTAGAGTCAGCAGGGCAACGCCAGCCTCAATAGTGAGAGTGATTGTTTCGAAGGACATCATGATTGCCTTTGTTGGAGTTATTAGACTTAGCGGCCTACGAAATGGGCCTTACGTTTTTCCTGGAAAGCTCGAATGCCTTCGTTACGATCTTTCGTGCCGGCAAGCACGGTAAAAGCGAGTCGTTCGAAACGGAGGCCAGTTGCCAGGTCGGTATCGAATGCTTTCAGAAGAGTTTCCTTAGCCAGGCGAACAGCCAGGGGAGCCTTGGTGGCAACCAGTCGGGCGAGTTCAACCGCACGCTCCACTGTCAGTTCTGGCTGTGTTACCTCGCTAGCGAGGGAGAATTGCAGCGCATCCCGTGCACTGATTGCCTCGCCTGAAAGCACCATTTGCATGGCCTTGGATTTACCAACAGCACGCAGAAGTCGCTGAGTTCCTCCTGCCCCTGGGATGATTCCAAGATTGATCTCAGGCTGGCCAAACAATGCATCCTCCCCTGCAATGAGAATGTCAGCGCACATTGCCAATTCGAAGCCAGCGCCGAAGGCAAAACCGTTAACAGCGGCAATAATGGGCTTGGAAAAACTTGTTATGGCTTGCCAATGCGCGACACGTGGATCATCTAGAATGCCGACAAGATCCCGGTCAGCCATTTCCTTAATATCAGCACCTGCGGCAAATGCTCTGCGACTACCCGTTACGACCACCACGCGAATAGAGTCATCGACACTGGCGGCAGCGAGAAAAGTGGCTATCTCTCCAAGCATCTGGGTGTTAAGTGCATTCAGAGCTTCAGGTCGCCGTAACGTAATAAGCGCCACCCCTTGTTCGGTTGGGGTGACATCAAGTGTCATCAATTCCAAAGCCATTCTCCTAGCACATGCGTTGTGGTGATCCTCAATCGCAACGCCGCAACCGATACGAAAACGATACACCCAAACAAACTCAAAATAATATTCCGTATCAAATTTGACGCTCGCAAATATCAGCATCCTGCTACCCGCTGACTCAGAGAACTGTCGTCCCGTGCTACCTCACGGCGACCGCCGACACCCATCGATCGCGGCTATTTCTGTTCGTTCTTCGCTTCCACTTTCTGACCCGTTCAACCGGCACCGAACAGATTTGACAGGATCAAATCTTTCTATTCCTTGATGGCTTGCCCGAGGCTTGCGAGGATCACAGACGATACCGAGACCGCCAACGCGCCTTTTTTAGAAACAGGTAATTAACATGAGCCAACAAATAGATAAGTTTTCAGCTCAAATACTGCTGGCGCTTCAGGAGGACGGACGCCTATCAGTACAAGATCTCTCTAACAAAATAGGGTTGTCTACTACACCAACTTGGCGACGACTAAAGACACTCGAAGAATCAGGAATAATTAAAAGATACAGCACTGAACTTGATAGAAATCTAGTCGGACTTCACAATTGCGTTTTTGCAGAAGTCAACCTGGAACGACACGGAGAAAACTTTGTCGATCAATTCGAAGACGCTGTTCGAAAATGCGAATACATCATCGACTGCTTTAGCACTACCGGCCAAGCCGACTACTTGCTTAAGGTTTTAACCCCAGACATGGGAAGTTATGATGTTTTTTTGCATAACGTCATATTCAAATTACCGGGAGTTAAGGAAATTCGATCAGCTGTGGTGTTAAGAGAAGTCAAATCTAACGCTCCCTTACCTTTGCTTCATTTAGAGGATACTGCGGAACAATGTTGATGTTGCTCCGCAGCCCCCTTAACTTGAAACAGTCGAAGCTGATTTAATGGCTAAACTCGCTCAATGATGATGGCGATACCCTGACCTACTCCAATGCACATGGTACATAAGGCAAATCGCCCCTTCTTCAATTCCAGCTGATGCAGAGCGGTCGTGATTAATCGAGCTCCACTCATTCCCAACGGGTGACCCAGTGCGATCGCACCACCATTCGGATTAATTCGAGCATCCGTTTCCGCAAGCCCCAACTCTCGCAATACCGCTAGAGCCTGAGCCGCGAAAGCCTCATTCAGCTCTATGACATCCATGTGCTCTAACGTCAGGCCGGCAATTTGAAGCACCTTACGTGTAGCGGGAACAGGCCCGATCCCCATGATGCGCGGCTCTACTCCAGCCGTGGCCATCGCTACGATACGGGCCCTTGGAACTAAGCCATATTGATCGGCGGATCTAGAGTTTCCCAACAGCAGTGCACATGCCCCATCATTCACACCCGAAGCGTTACCGGCCGTTACGGTACCGCCCTTCCTGAAAGGCGTGGGCATCGTGGAGAGAAACTCCAGATTGGTGTCGGGTCTTGGATGCTCATCCACATCCACAATCTTCGCCTGACCTTTACGTTGGGCGATCGCAACTGGAACGATTTCCTTGGCAAATCGGCCCGAGCAGATTGCATTCCAGGCTTTGTTCTGACTTTGCAGTGCAAACGCGTCCTGGTCGGCTCGAGAAATAGAGAACATCTGAGCAACGTTCTCCGCCGTCTCGGGCATCGAGTCCACACCAAATTGTTCTCGCATCAGGTCGTTAATAAATCTCCAACCAATTGTTGTGTCATAAACTGTTGACTGACGCGAGAAAGCGGTCTCGGCCTTAGGCAAGACAAATGGAGCCCGAGACATAGACTCGACGCCCCCAGCGAGCATCAAGGAAGCTTCGCCAGATTTAATTGCACGAGCAGCGATACCAACCGAATCCATACCCGACCCGCACAGACGATTTACTGTGGTGCCCGGCACCGTCACAGGTAAACCAGCTAACAGAGCGGACATACGAGCCACGTTGCGATTGTCCTCACCCGCCTGATTTGCGCAGCCATAAATCACATCGTCGATTGCTTCCCAATTGACTGTCGGATTACGCTTCATGAGCTCGCGAATAGGAATAGCGCCCAAATCATCTGCGCGCACCGAACTCAATGCCCCCCCATAACGCCCAACAGGAGTGCGTATGGCATCAAAGATAAAACAGTCCTGAATCAACTCATTACTCATACTAAAGTCTCCGCTCGAGCGCTTTCATCCCAGCGATCAAAAGTCGCCGTCACTAAAGCAACTTCAGAATCAATCGTGCCACGAACACTATCTCTAATAGATTCGAGCCAATCTTCGCTGATGAAGCGTGGACTATGTGCCGTCGCTGGCGGCGATGTGTCTTGCAAGTTTTGTCTATCGCGCATCAGTTTCACTCTTCATTAAGCTTAGGAACAATGGGCCGCAACAAACTCGAACCTTAAAAAATTAGACTTTTAACGTCCACGATTGAATTACTTCGACGAACCGGCTAAGCCAAGCGTTAGTCTGGCTACCATCCAGAACCCGGTGATCAATGGTCAAAGATACATATGCCATTGGCCGGACTTGGAAAGTGTCGACACCATCGATCTCCTTAACCACCACTCGCTTTTCCAAAGCACCAATTCCGAGGATTGCTGATTGTGGTTGATTGATGATAATCGGCGATGCGAAAAGTGACCCCGAAACCCCATGGTTGGATATCGTAAATGTTCCACCCTGAACATCTGCTGGTTTCAGCTTTCCACTTCTGGCCGCCTCTGTGACGACTTGAAGGCGTGAAGCGATTCCCATGAGTGACAGTTCCTGCGCCTGATGAATCACAGGCACTATCAGTCCCTTATCCCCGAGTGCAGCTCCCACTCCAATGTTTACGTCCTGGAAGACCTCTAGATGCTCAGCATGCCAACGGCTGTTGACGTAAGGGGATGCCTTCATCGCCTCTACGCAGGCGGCGATAAAATATGCTGTGAAGGTCAGGTTAACCCCTTGGCTCGCAAACAGCTCTTTGTTGCGTTTGCGGTGCGCGATAATCGCCGAGAAATCAACCTCAAACACTGAAGTCACATGGGGCGCAACAGTTACAGAATGCACCATATGCTCGGCGATCTTGCGACGCATTGAGCTGTGTGGAATCAGGGATGCCACTTTAGGCCCACCTGTCGCGGCTGGAGGCTTTTGCGCAATTACAGGCGCCGGTGTTACCGGATTAGGTATCTCGACTGGAGGCTTCTCAACCTCCGTCTTGACCGGAACATTTGGAGGGGTAACGGGCGAAGCTTGTTGCTGAGCAATCACGTCGAGAACATCTTGACGCGTCAAACGTCCATCTCGACCCGTGCCACGGGCGCAGATAGACGCGGCGTCCAATTCGTTCTCGGCCAATAACCGACGAACCGACGGCGAAAGCCTGAATTCCCCAGCGCTCGCTTGAACCCTATCTTGTGGTTTTTGAGCAGCTTGAGCAGAGGCCGACGCAACTGCAGCAGTTGCCGAAGCGGACTCGACTCGCCCCAGTAGAGATCCCGGGGCGGCATCTGTATCAACGGGCATAACGCAGCGCAGGACTCCATCACAGGGTGCACATACCTCGACCACTACTTTGTCAGTCTCGAGCTCGACAACAGGCTCGTCTTTTTTGACAACGTCGCCGTCTGCTTTCAGCCATGATCTAAGAACGGCCTTGGTGCCCTCCTGTTGCACAGGAGCAGTAATATCTAATGTTTGCGATTTGATCGACATATCATTCATCTTAGAAACCCACCAGCTCGTCGATTTTTTGAGCGATGTCTTCAACCGAAGGCAGCGCGAACTCCATCAGAGTTGGATGGTGGGGGCTAGGAATATCAGGCATGGTCAAGCGACTAACAGGAGCGTCCAATTCGATAAATGCTTGATCCGCAACCACCGCAGCGATCTCAGCACCGAACCCAGCAGTCCCAAGATCTTCATGGACGATCAGGCATCGGTGAGTCTTGGCCACTGATTTCAAAACGGCCTCGCTATCCCAAGGCATCAAAGTGCGAAGATCGATGACATCAACCGAACGCCCTTCTGCAGCCTTTTCGCAGCGCTCAACCATGGCCCCCCAAGTAACGATGGTCAGATCAGACCCCTCTTTCACGAACCGAGCTTTGCCAAATGGCAAGACAAAGTCGTCACCTGGATACACACGACGGGCCGAAGCCGCATCGAGCATTGCGCGATGTTCAAAGAAGATAACTGGATCGTTACCGCGCAGCGCACTCCGCAAGAGACCTACCGCATCTTCAGCATTGGACGGAACCGCAACCTGCCAGCCTGGCGAGTGCACAAACTGAACTTCGTTTGTTTGACTGTGCCAAGGATCACCGCATTTGAAAAAACCACCCGGGATACGCACAACCATCGGAGCCGCGAAGCGGTTGTTCGTTCTCCACCGCATAGTTCCGCAGTCGTTGATCTGCTCAACTGCCGGATCCGCGTATTTGCGAAACTGAATTTCAGGAACAGGCATCAACCCTGCCAATGCCATACCCACGGCGCGACCGATGATGCCCTCCTCTGAAAGGCTGGTATCAAAGACTCGGCCCTCACCGTACTTATCCTGAAGACCCAATGTAACTGCGTGCACACCGCCCTTAGGGCCTACGTCCTCACCAAAGACTACAACTTTTGGATTGATATCCAATTCGCGATCAAGGGTTTTACGAATTGCGGCAACCATGTTGATCCGCTGACCTTCAGGCATTGGGGTTTCAGATCCTTCAGGTGCGCTGTAGCCTTGAGACCACAAACCACCCCGCTGCTGCATTTCACCTTCGAAAAATACGTTACGAGTGACACGCTTAGGATCACTTGTTGGCCGGCTTTCCGCCGCTGCCCTAGCCCGCTCTACCGCAACGTCAGCGTCTGATTCGAGCTGCTGCCACTGTTCTTCTGAGAAGTGCTGAGGCACCAGAAACTTTCGCAATTTTGGCAAAGGATCCCGTGCCCACTCGGAGCTTACGAACTCCTCTGTTTTGTAGGTTTGCGTATCCTGAAAGCTGTGGCCCTGGAGGCGCGGCACGGTCAGGTGCAAAAGCGCTGGCCCCTTACGAGATCTAACGTATTGGACTGCTTCTTCAACGAGATTCGATGCCTCAGCAGGCTCAGTGCCATCGCCAGAAAAAATCTCAAGATTTTGGAAACTTTCGAGATTCTTGGCAATGTTCCCACCTGGCGTCTGAAACGTAGATGGCACCGAAATTCCATATCCATTGTCTTCAATGTAAAACAGCATTGGAAGATTTTGGGTCGTTGCAACTGTCAAAGCCGCCCAGAAGCCGTTTGTAGCAACGGAGGCATCACCACCCAAAACGACACTGAGCGCTGCGTCACAAGTGCCGTCGGAAAGCACCTCGGATTTATATTTCAAGGCTTGAGCCCAACCAGCAGTTGGCGTGTATTGAGCCCCTACACCGCCACACATTGGCAGAGCGGGTGGGCCACCAAGGTTTGGGTAATTGAATACAACCCCGATATCACGGCCATCCGAATAGCCGCCTGCACGCGCCATGGATGAGCCCAGCACATCCTCAAGGTCAACTCCCAACGTCAGCAATAACGGACGAGAGCGATAGTACCCGCACGCAGCATCCTGTGCGTTTGTAAGCTGTGACCCGAGAAGAATTTGCGCTAGGTCATGCCCACGAGCGGAAAATTGATACATCACCTTCTTTTCGGGCACTAGAGTTTTTTCCTCCAGGTCGTCTAGACGGCGAGAAACAAGAATATGGTAAGCGACTTTCTTCCAATCGTACTTGAATGTCGAATTTTGCGACTCTTTAAGCACGGTTTTCTGCAACGCGGTCATTGTTTTTATCCTCTCGCGATAATTCGACGACATCAAAACTCAGTTCAGAACAAAATATTAATTCAGCGCTCGGGAAATTATCGCCCCATTTACTACGCAATAGCGGGCTGTATGAGCATAAACATGCTCAACACACCCTAATCTTTAGAATAATCATCATTTGCACACTGCAAACGTAAGCAATTACGTCCTAACGTCGAGGGCAGCGTAATTACTCAACAACGGATGACACCATTGCTCAGAAGCAGAGCACGTTCTACAACCTCAAATGTGAAAGCCCATGAAAAAGCAAACAAAGCTATACACATCGAGAAAATTAAAAGCTTCGTAATTTCATTTAACTAAACCGCGGAAATTCACATATCAGACCAAGCTGCCGAATCGTTTATAAAGCAGCTCTGAAGCATTTGATCATGGGCCATCCGAAGTCTCCGCAGTATGTGACAAGCACTGTTCGGCTGGCCGAGCGGATGCTGCTGGGTTGTCTCAAAAACAATATTTTGATCTTGAAGAGCCATATCCATCAGAAGTGCCAATATATCCGCGGGATCGGAGCGCGGATAAGCCAATACTCCTGTGGTCAGGTTACTGAAGCGCTGCCAAGCCAAGGCTTTCCTAAGCTCTCTACGTTTGCTGGCTGGCAGTCGATAAATAATCACCAGGCACCAACACCCTTCCAAATCGGGCAGAGCGGCGCTACACACCCATTTTAAAGCTTGAGCAAAGCGACGGCGCCCCGTCGTCGTTAGGCCCTAATCGCTACGACACCCTACTTTTTAGAGGTTAGCCAACCTTGTTTTGCCAGCCGAAACACTGAGCTCCGAATTAGCTTTTCATTGATCCCGAGTGGCTCAAGGAGCATAACAAGGCTTCTAAGCCGTACAGTTCCGCTATTCGGCTCGATAGCACCGCCATACAGCGCAACAACCAACAACCAACAACCAACAACCAACAACCAACAACCAACAACCACAAGCGTACTCGAGCTGACACCTGCTCGTAAAAACGGATTATCAAATGATTCAGAGACGGGGAAAGAGACATGAAGCATCCGGATTTCTAGAAAGAAAAACATGAGATCATCATTTGTACACTTCCTTGCGCCAGGGTTAATTCGCCAATCCGGCTCAATGAAAGGATTGAACCTAAAATTTTAATTAGCCCTTTAGAAAAATTGAAATCAGTTGAAAAATTTTATTACTCAATTGCAATTTGAGCTTCCAATCCAGCTCGTCGCCAGCAACTGATGCAATCCTTCTGAACTGCAGAAGATCATGGGCCATTCTTAACGCTAAGCTTTCGTGCGTTTTTCCGAAAAAAAACACCATAGACAATTTCGCGAGAGACTCTAAAAAAGTGCCCAGCAGCATTGACAGTTTTTTTACAACTGTAGACCTGCATTGACCTTGGAGTCGCGAATTTTTTGATGAAATTTCAGATGGGTCGATGCGGGATTTTAAGTCGGGCCCTCCACAGCACCCTCCCCCCGACGGGGAAAGCGCTGCGGTGGACTTTTCACCAATGGAACAGGTGGCCAGCAATCTGGTAATACATGCGATTACCCGTCGCCCCTAGAAAGCTGGTGCCCCCCACCTGTGAGATAAACATATCAACGAATCGTTATTTGTGAGAATCAAATCTACGACGTGACAGTATGTACCCCCATCTCGACACTACAAAAGGCCTCGGATATGTTCGATGCACTTATTCATCCGGAGCGAACAAGCAATCTTAAGCCGCTCATTGGATCTTAATCTAAAAAGGTGATTCCAACGCCAAATTCGAACGTGAACGCCCCTCTTCCGGGAGCAGCCGCTGGGGGCGCTGCGGGTTCATGCTCCATTGGAGGCTACTCCAGACTTGGAGAAGCATGGGCGCTAATTGAGTTGCCGTTCGGCGGGCAATTGATCATAGGCGAATGGACACCTCTAGGCGTGCGATCACGACTTCAACCTACTTCGCGCCGGTGAGCGTGACCGAAGACTCCTGATGGCCGGAAAAGCAAGGGGATCAGTGATGATTTAGCTGGGCAAAAAAGGACAGCGTCAAACTCAGCCTGAGAGCTTTGACGCGTGCCAATGCGCAGCTCAGGATTGTCAAATCGCACGTATCCCCCCCAAAAAAAGAGGTTACCTAATTGCATAACCTAAGACGTGGAAACCAAACGCATACGGAGGGTGACAGACCTCAAATTCTCATCCGCCACTGATACTGCGCAACGTCACTACGACACAACGATTCCTATGGTTTCAGAGGCTAAAAAGGGTGCATCAGATTTGACTAAGTCAAGCGCCAACCCAGCTGTATATTGAATTCAGCATTTTCTTCAGGGCTGAATGTCAAGGCTACACCGAGAATGGAAGATCCAAAATGGATCCATTGCGGTGTTGATTTCTCAGACACACAGCTACGCGAAAATCTCCAACAAAAAAAAGAAAAATATGATGATGTCGAACGATGTATCTGCCCAATCTAGAGCCTTTGGACTCTAAAAAATCTGAGGTTAGCATGCAGTCGAAATCGATACGCTCCAAGCACTCCATGTCCGCTGTATTGTTTTCAAGCGGAGCAGTTATGGTGCATTTCGATTGGAGAGAAAACGCTGCGTTGCCCTCGCGCGACCAATCCACCATGCTCTCGACCATCAGATTTTTTTGTGAATTTAGTACTCGCTCAGCTACGGATAAGCGAGTAATTGAACGCAGTTCGCATCACGTGGTGAGCATATGAATATCGTTACCGACTTCCCCCACACCGTCCGTGAGCTGGAGCACGTGTGGATAGAGATGAGAGACGGTACGAGGCTCGCCGCAAAAATTTGGCTACCAGATGACGCTGAAAGCTCCCCCGTACCAGCTGTATTTGAATATCTACCTTATCGGAAACGTGACGGTACTTCGGCTCGCGATGCCCTCACCCATCCCTGGATGGCCGGCCAAGGCTATGCATGCCTTAGAGTAGATATCAGAGGTAATGGCGAATCTGAAGGATTGATGCTCGACGAGTATCTTCCCCAAGAACAAGACGATGGTTTGGAAATCATAGACTGGATCTGCCGTCAGCCTTGGTCGAACGGCAGCGTCGGGATGATGGGGCTTTCATGGGGAGGTTTCAATTGCCTCCAGGTTGCTGCTCACAAACCGAAAGCCCTGAAAGCTGTCATCGCACTATGTGCAACAGATGACCGCTTTGGTGACGACGTCCATTATAAAGGCGGCAACCTGTTGATGAAGAATGCCGCCTGGTCAGCGACCATGCTTCATCTCTCCGCGGCAGTCCCAGACCCATTACTTGTGGGTTCGGAATGGAAAAGCCAATGGCTGAACCGTTTAAATAATATGCCGCTCTTGCTGGAGAACTGGTTAAGCCATCAAACACGTGACGCTTACTGGCGTCATGGGTCGGTATCTGAAGACTACACAGCGATCGAGGCTGCGGTTTATTGCATCAGCGGTTTATCCGATGCATATAGAAATAGCGTCCCCCGCCTTGTTCAAAAATTGAATTGCCCAAAAAAATCATTGATTGGCCCGTGGACTCACGAATACCCGCATCTCGCAGGCCCAGAGCCGACTATCGGCTTTCTGCAAGAAGCGAAAAAATGGTGGGATTACTGGCTGAAGGGTATCGAGAACGGAGTAATGGACGAGCCAAGCTCAACCTTCTACCTTCAAGACGCCCAACCACCTCGCTCTAGTTATACATCTAGACCAGGTCGCTGGATCCAAACCACAGGTTGGCCTACTGATGATGTTAAGTCGATATCCTTTTATTTGACTAAAAATAAACTTGGAAGCCGACCTGCAGAGTTAAGTGACAACATTTCTATCTGCTCGCCTCTTACAACTGGCCTTACTCAAGGTGAATTCTGCATATTAACAGCAGGGCCTCATGGCGCCACTGACCAACGTAGTGATGATGCGAAATCTTTGTGCTTTGACTCTGAACCATTGACATCAAATCTATCAATTTTGGGTCAAGTAAATCTTAGACTTAAAATTTCAGTAGATCGTCCATGCGGCCAAATCTTCATTCGTCTAAACGCAGTTTCGACAGGTGGTGAGTCTGCGCAGATCGCATCAGGATCGTTGAACCTTAATCATCGTGACGGCTTCGATATTATTCGCCCTCCAGTACCCGGGCAGCCATTTGACGTCAGCATCAATTTAGATTTCGCAGGCTATACCGTTATTGCAGGCCAAAAACTTCGTATCGCCATAAGTACATCCAGCTTCCCACTTTTATGGCCAAGTCGTGAACTAACGACGCTAACGGTATGTGCGGGACTGAACGAACTTCGAGTTCCTAGCTATGAAAGCGCCCTCTCCTGTAGTCCATTTGAGGAGCCTCAATATTCAACCCCAGAAGAGATTGAAACAATACGTGAGGCTTCCACGATTAGACGCATTACGGAAGACGTTGGATCCGGCGAGGTAAGTGTTGAAATTTCGGAGGATCACGGTGCTTATAGGTTTGCCTGTCACGGGTTGACCGTTGATCAGCATGGTATTGAAAAACATCAGATAACACATGATGACCCACTTTCAGCTTTTACAAGCGTTCAGTGGCAATACAAAGCCAGTCGGGACGACTGGAGCGTGCAGGTTAATAGCGAATTAACCCTCAGGGCTGACGCGGATTTTTTTTATATTCTGGCATCTCAAACAGCTCTGCTAGATGACGTAAAAATCCACAAAAAAACCTGGAATCGCAAAGTTTCGAGAATGGCCGTTTAGAGATGGGGGTAACCAAATGAGAAAATTCAAACTTTCAACACCCTAACACGATCATAGGTTTTTTATTCAAAGCCAATCTACTCCTCACCGAAATCCGAGTGTAAACCAGACCACATACCGATACTGCATTACCCATAATTACAAAGAGCACCATTACGGTTGTCAGAGACGCACGCCTGCACATTACCGGCGCCTGAATCTGAAGTAGGGAAACTTCGAACAGCCAAACAATACATCTGCCAATGCGTCACAAATCAATAAGAGGCGATTATGTATCATAAAATCAACAACGGGCTTTTCGTAGCGATGCTTTCCTTGGCCTCTGTCCAAGCATACGCAGTGCAAGTTACAGATAATTTACAACTCGGAGGCGCTATCCGAGCCAGGTACGATTACATACCTACCGACAATGTCGAAAACAGATTAGGGTTTGACGCAGCTGCATTGTTCGCGAGCTACAACTCAGACACTTGGATCGGGGATGTTAAATATTGGTTTTACGGCCGCTACTGGCCGTACCAATACACCGACAAAGTCGGAGACATCTCCTTTGCGCAAAACGCATGGGTTGGTTACAAATTCGACAAAGATCGTCATGTGGAGGTCGGCCTCAACCAAATCCCATTTGGCTTACAGCCATTATTTGGCAACACCTTCACTGAAACACTTGGGTATCTTATTGGACTGGAGGATACTTACGAGCTCGGCGCAAAATATGTCGAACAAAATGGCGACTGGAATTATCAAGTTGGGTACTACGCTCGCCCCGCTTGGCAAGGTAAGGGTACCAGTCGAGATGGCGTTGGATATTCCAATGTGATTGCTAAAGCTGATGATTACGTTCCTGAAGGTTCTAACAACCAAGAACGGAATGTTCTAGTTGGACGAATTGCTAAAAATATTGAATTAGGCGATTGGAAAATAGAGGCAGGGGCGTCACTTCTCACCTCCACTATTGAAAATACGGATACGAATGACAACGGTCGCAGGAATGTTTTTGGGCTACACTCAGTAGCGAAAACAGGACAATGGACTCTACAAGGTTTGGCTGCGAGACAGCAGATTTCAGCCAGAAACCCTGGAAATGATGACATCATCACTTACGGCGGGTACGATGCAAGCTTCAATGTAGCGACAAGGGCAAATCTCTATGTCGGCGAGGTGAGCTACGACATACCAGGCAGTTGGCTTGATGTGAATACAGTAAAATTATATGCCAACTACAGCATGTTGCAAAAATCCGGTGATGATTATAAAGATAGCCAACGTTATATTGTAGGTTCGTCATTCTACGTTGGAAGCCATTTGTACATTGCAGGAGAATGGTTGTTCGGACGCAATGATCCTTATGTAGGCGGCGAAAGCTTCACGGATGGATTAGCGGCTGGTGGAAGTAACCAATGGGACAATCAATTTACTATGAACATTGGCTATTACTTCTAAAATTGCGTATCGGAGCAATCACATGACAAATTCCAAAACCGCGACGACATCCACAGAGAATATAGACCAGGCAAATACCACCCTAAAAAAAGGTGGCCTGGGAACTTGGTCACTCATATTCTTCGTGATCTCTGCAACCGCGCCACTCACTTCATTAACTGGTATGTTCCCCCTAGGCGTAATGTACGGTAATGGCCTAGGCTTCCCAGTAGCATACTTGCTCGCGATGTTTGTCCTTCTTGCTTTCTCAGTCGGATATACCTCTATGATCCGTTACGTGAAAAATGCCGGTGCATTCTATGCATTAGTCACGCGCGGTTTGAACGGCCAAGTAGGAGGCGCGGTAGCAGTTGTAATGCTCGTGGCTTACAACAGTGGGCAGATTGCTATGCAGGGTCTGTTTGGGGTTGCATCCGCTGGCTTTATGCAAACTTATTTTGGAGTTGACCTTCCCTGGTGGGCATATAGCTTTTTCGCGATCGCGGCGATTGGATTTCTCGGCTATAGAAAAGTGGACTTTTCCCTGATGGTACTTGGAGTATTGGTACTAGGGGAGTTCCTTATTGTGGTGATGATAAATGCAGGCATTATAAGCTCTGTTGGAACGAATTATTCGTTCAGCGCATTTGAAACTGAAAGTGTACTGTCAGGCTCTATGTCTTTAGCGCTCCTAATGGCTATGGGTTCCTTCCTTGGTTTTGAAGCTACAGCTCTTTATAGCGAAGAGACAAAAAACCCAGCTAAAACTATTCCCCGCGCTACATATCTTTCACTCCTTATCATCGGGATATTTTACTGCATTTCTGGTCTCAGCATCGTTAATGGCATGGGCATTGACAAAGTTCTGACTGTATTCCCTTCACTGGCTGATCCAACCCAATACATTTATCAATTGGCCGATCAATACGTATCGAGCAACTTCAGCATTTATGTGCGATTCCTGCTGATCACCAGTACGTTTGCATCACTGCTTGCCTTCCACAACGCAGCTGCTCGCTACTTTTTTGTACTGGGACGCGAAGGAATTCTTCATAAGAGCGTAGGTGTCACCCATCGCGATCACATGAGTCCACATATTGGTTCAGTGCTTCAATCCGTCATTGCGATTGCAGTTGTCAGTGTATTTGCGATCGGTCAGCTAGACCCAATGGCCACCCTATTTGCCTGGTTGGGGAGCATTGGCATCCTAGGGATCATTGCCATGACTAGCGTTGTTTCAATTGCGGTTATTGTATTTTTCCTAAGAAACTCTGAACTTGGCGTGAGCTTTGTAAAAGCCATCCTATTTCCAGTGATTTCGGCAGTTCTACTAGCTTTCATCTCTTTCAGCATCGCAGTTAACTTTTCGATGTTCTCAGGCGCTACGGGGTTTATCGGCATCGCGCTTCCATCCCTGATCCCCATCGCGGCTGTAGTTGGATGGGTACGCGCAACTCGGTTGAAAAAAACTAATCTACCGAAATACAATGAGATGGGCTCTAATAAATACTAACCAACCGCTTCAGACTGGTATTTTATGCGAATCCTAAAAAAGGGTCACTGATGTAGGATTGAAGCCCGGTAGTAGTTTACTGGGCTTCATCATTTATGCCACACGACGGTCGCTGATCAGTCTAGTTCACTTTTACTGATCAGGAATGTGAAAGAACTAGGCTTGATGCCGGCAAGAAGTGCGCTACTGCTCGGAATACTTCCGACCCTGCCAACATCCCAAGAGCTGAGCCGACAAAAAGGGCCGCCAAAGGCCCTTTCGTACTCGAACCAAAATCACTTGGTCAGCCAAGACTCTACAGTCGTGGAGCCGTATTCAGCTTTCCACTCCTTCAGCGTTTTGTGATTTCCGCCTTTGTTTTCGACGACTTCGCCAGCGTATGGGTTTTTGTAGACCTTTACCTAGCGCGGTTTGCGGCTGGCGACTTTGGACTTTACGGCTGGAGCACGACGAGCCAGGCCCATTGGGCCCGAAGGAGCGATCTCTCCATGTACGTCACCCCGCTGCTTAGCTCTGGTCATGCGATGAGCCAGCTTCATTTCGTTACTGCGATAGCTGTCAAAGGCACTGCCGATCCACAAATGACTGGTCAGCTCCATTTGGCAGACCATGCGTACCTGAGGAAAGCCGGCATCGCCATGCTTGTTACTGGCGGAGTCGTAACGCGCACGGTTTTCGGGTGTATCGGGCGTTCGCCAGACGACACCATCGACTCCAGCAAACGCAACCCGGCCCAAGTCGGATGGCCCGCCGCTTCATACCAGTTTTTCTGAGTCAGATCGAGGACGTGTCGTAAGGCCTCGCTGCCCAGCCGCTGACGGGCCTGAACTACGGCGCTGGGCGCAACCAGCGGACGTTGTTGCCCAGGCAACATGATGTTCACACGACTGACCAGATCCCACGCCGACATGCGCCGAAAAAACACCATGGAGATGACGCACCAAAGCATCAACTCCAAAGGTAAGCAACGCTTGCGCAGTGTGGCGACACCGGCCTGATCCAAGGCCTGCTCGACCAGAAAGGGGTCTAGCAACGAGTCCAATCCTTGAGGGAGTCGGGAGTCGAGACGAAGTTGTGGGTCAGTTCCAGTTCCAGTGCCCGAGCCAGACGCATAAAAAATCCGATGCCTATTCAGGCATCGGATTTTGATTTCTTGCGGCCAAAGGTCAAGCAATTAGGCTTAACTGATCGGCATTACCCTTCAAGGCCCTTTTTTGCTCAAACCTGTATCACCTGCTCAGCTAAGACTCGACATTGCCAAGAAAGAACCCAATTACCCGAACGGGAATGCTTGATTTCATCTTTGCATTGCGGATGTAACTGGCTGAGCTGCAGACTCAAAAACATTGTTGTTCTGTGTTGCCCGAGGCGGCCAAGCTTGAAAATCTAAATCAAGATCCTTGAACTGACTGGAATCGAAAACTGGCGTCTTGATGCCGGCTTTGCGTTGCTGATCATAGTCACGCAGCAAGCGCAGGCCGACCTTGAACAACAACGCGAGGGCGATCAGATTCACAAAGGCTAGCAACGTCATGGTGATATCGGCGAAGGCGAAAACCGTATCCAAATTCTGGACAGCCCCCCAAAGGATTAACAGCAACACCAAACCACGATAGACAATGATCGCCGCGCGCTTGTCACCAAGTAAAAAACGGAGATTGTTCTCGCCCAGATAGTAGTTGTATAGGATCGAAGTGAAGACAAACAGAGCCAACGCCACGCTGATGAACGTGCGCCCCCAGTCTCCGACCACTGCTGCGAGTGCGTTCTGTGTCAGTACCAAGCCGTCACCTTCGAAACCTGGCGTGTAAAAGCCCGACAGAAGAATCAGCAGCGCCGTGCAGGTACAGATCACAAAGGTGTCTAGAAAAACGCTGAACGCCTGAACCACCCCTTGAGCAGCTGGGTGATCCACTTTCGCCACTGCGGCTACGTTCGGAGCGCTGCCCAGTCCAGCCTCGTTGGCAAACACGCCACGCTTAACGCCCATGACAATGGCACTGCCGACCAGGCCGGCAAATGCTTGATCCAGACCGAAGGCGCTTTTAAAGATGGTCATCAACATGCCAGGGACATGATCAAATTGAAGCACAATCACATATACGGTAACGCCAATGTAGGCCAAGGTCTTTACTGGTACCAACAAGTCCGAAACTGCAGCGATACGTTTGATTCCGCCGATGAAAACCAAGCCAAGCAATACAGCAATCACCACACCGGAGTAGGTGGTAGAGAAACCGAACGCATTATTCAGCGAGTGAGTCACTGCATGAGATTGCAGCCCATTGAATGCAAAACCGAAGGTTACCAGCAGCAACAAGGCCATGATTTTTCCAAGCCAGGCTTGTTTCAATCCGTACTGGATGTAATACGACGGCCCACCGCGAAACTGCCCCTTGGAATCGCACCGTTTGTACAGTTGCCCCAAACTACATTCAAAGAAGCTGGTGGACATACCCACCAGCGCGGTCACCCACATCCAGAACACCGCGCCAGGCCCGCCCAGCGTCACCGCCAATCCGACACCGGCAATATTTCCCGCGCCCACACGACCCGCCAGGCTGAGCATTAACGCTTGGAATGAGCTGATCTGGCCCGCACTCTTCTGAACGCTATCGCGAAAAACACTGAACATATGTAGGAAATGGCGGAACTGCACAAAGCGCGAACGGATGGTGAAGTAGCCACCTAGGCCCACGATAAGCACGATCAGCAGCTTTCCAGAAAGAAAGTTGTTAATGACTTCAAGCATGATTTGAACCTCTTGTTGTTATAGGTTTCAAGCGTGCACGCACCCTTACAAGCCACTGAAGGGGGCACGTGAAATGGTTGAACTTGCTTTTCGAATCGCAACCACCAAGCCTGTCAGGCTCCCGCGAAGTATTTGGGAGCGCTCAAGACGACCAGACTTATCCGGATTAGCTGCTGGTTAGGAAATCAGCGATTTGGCTCCACATCGCGATCGGGTTGGAATACATAGGAAAGTGTCCGCAGGCGGGAATTTGCGCCAGGCGTACGCCCTGAGCCTGGATATGCGGAAGATAGGACAGTGACGCGTTCTGCTCGCCGTACATGAACATTCGCGGGCACTTCAAGCCAAGAAATTTACCCATCAGATCGGCGTTGTCGGACAGATTGACCATCGACTCGAAAATCCCTCGTACTGCCTCTGCACGCACCTTGTGTCTCAAGCTCGCCGAATACAATGCGCTGGCATATGCCGGGGCGTGCCTGGCACGTTCGATGAAGGCCGCGAAAAATGCCTCGGGATCATTACTCGGATAGTCGACGATCTGGCGGCTGAGGAAGCAATCCTCCGGAGCAATATTGCCCTCTATATCGACGAAAGTGATTACCCGCTCCGGGAACTGATGGGCCAGCATCAAAGCAGTCAACCCGCCCATGGAGTGACCGACCAGATGGAAGCGCTCGATATCGAAATGCTCCAGCACCTGCAGTGCCACCTGCATCAAAAATGGGATGGAAACCTTGGACAGGTCACTGCACTGGCTTTCACCGCATCCGGGGGCGTCGTAGGCTATGAAGGGATGACCGACGAACTCCGCCTGCAGCGCGATATCGGCATAGTCCTCTTTGGTCGAACCAAAACCATGCAGGAATACAATCGGCGCCAAGTCGCCCTTCCTGTGAATGGCGGCGACGTTCAGCTGGACACCCTCTACCGTGAGAGGGAGTTGCGTGTGAGTGAACGTTTCGGATGAGGACACGTTAATAGCTCCTTGAACGAAAAGGATTACCGCCGCATGAGAGTTGCTGGCAGTCAGATATGCAATTTCAAGGGATTCGTGCGTTCTGTAAAATCCTGATTGTGGAAGGCTTTGATACGCTAAACCTATCAGCAAATTTTCGCGTTCCTTATCTCCTCACGCCTTAGCCCGAAACCGTGCAACGACTTCATCTACTAGCGGATTGGGCCGATCTGCATTCCAGGCAACCGCCGTGGTTACGACATTTAGCCTCTGGCTCAACGCTCGAAATACGACATTGTTGGGCGCCAGTTTTTTTAGTGACGCCGGTACCAATGCGATACCTTGGCCATAGCTGACAAAAGCAATCTGCGAAGCGACTGAACGTACTTCATGCAACACGCGAGGGGAAAAACCGCTGGCTCGGCAGGTGGCGATCAAATTGTCGAAATACACCGGACTTACTTTTCGGGCAAACATCACCAAAGGCTCGTTGGACAAACTGGATAGGCTGATTCGCGTGCGTGAAGCTAAGGCATGATCGCTCGGTAAGGCTACTACCAGGCGATCTTCCAGCAGCGGCAGTGAATCGACCGACCCGCCGAGATCACCGTCCAGTCGGGCGAATGCCAGGTCGATGTCTCCGGCCTCAAGTGCTGGAACAGCCTCGACGCTGTCGATTTCCCGCACGGATACCGTCAAGTGCGGGTAATCGTTTTTCAATTGCTCGATCAGGCCCGGTAAAACGTCGAACATCGCTGTGGATATCGCGCCAATAGTCAACATCCCCGACTGCCCCGCCACTGCTTCTTCCACCGCCAACTCCAATCGCTCGAGTTGCTCAGCGAATTTGCGCACCGCAGGCAAAATTGCCGCCCCCACTGGCGTTAATTTCGCTCCGCGTCGAGATCGCTCGAATAGCGTGACCTTCAGCGCTTGCTCCAGCACCTGAATCTGTTCGCTCAGGGGCGGTTGAGACATGCCTAGGCGCTTGGCAGCACGCCCAAAGTTCTGCTCTTCGGCAACGGCAAGAAAAAGCCAGAGGTGACGGATCAGACGGAAATTGATCATGATTAATCCATAGGTTTAACGTATCTGATACTTCTGTGATTAGTAATATACCTATCAAATTGTCTAACTGACACTGGAAGCCTCCGCCACTAAAGGGGCTCCCCCATGACCAATAAAAGTTTGCTGGATCGCTTGGCAACTCTAGATACCAATACGGTGTCCGACGCGCTCGACTTCCTCGGCCTGCCGGGTGCCACCGTCGGGCTACGCCCGCTGTGGAACTGCCCGAAAATCGTCGGTCGAGCCAGTACCGTTCTGCTCGCACCTAAATCTGACAACGCCCCCACTGTGCACCTGATTACACCCGTGGTTGAACAGATCGACACAGACGATCGTGTGCTAGTGATTGCTGGTGGTATCGAAGGCATATCCTGTTGGGGCGACATTCTCGCCAACGCGTCGGCGCGCAAACAGGTACGCGGCACGGTCATCGACGGTTTCAGTCGTGACATCGAAGGCAGCGAATCGATTGGCTACCCGGTTTTTGGCCGTGGGGTCACCATGATCAGCGCGCGCAACCGAGTGGTTCAGATCGACTCTGCAGTGACGATCAACATCGCCGGCGTCAAGGTCAGTGAAGACGACTACGTCATCGCCGATCAATGCGGAACCGTGTTCGTGACCCAGGCTTACATTGAGAAGGTTGTGGATCTTGGCGAGCGTATTTCCCGCCGCCAGGACGGCATGGTTGAAGCTGTCCGCAGCGGACGCTCGGTGGCCGAAGTCATGCATGACACCCAGTTCGAAGCTATTCACGTGGAGCGCACCTGATGAACATCGATGATCAAGCACTGGTTGCCCTGTTCGAGGGCCTCGACACGCCTGGCGTCTCTGATGCCCTGGACAAGCTTGGCCTGCCGGGTCAATGCCTCGGCATAGCGCCGCTCGACAACTACAGCAAGGTCATCGTCGGCCCAGCGTTCACCGTGCAGTACGTCTCGGCGAGCGTGCCACCCGGCACCGTAGGAGACTTCATCGAAGACGTAGCCGTGGGCGATGTGGTGGTTATCGACAATGGCGGCCGCACTGACTGCACGGTCTGGGGCGACATCATGACCCAGTACGCCGGTAGCCGAAAAATCGCCGCCACGGTCATCGATGGTGTGTGCCGTGACGTTAACAAAGCTCTGGGCGACGGCTATCCGATTTTTAGCAAGGGCCGTTTCATGCGTACAGGTAAAGACCGAGTACAGGTTCAGTCGGTCAACCAGCCGGTGTCGATTGGCACTGCACGGGTCTGCGCCCGAGACATTGTTGTTGCTGACGCCAATGGCGTGGTGATAGTGCCGCGCGACCGGGCCGCTGAAGTGGCCGACTGTGCCCGCCAAATCGAAGCTGTTGAAGCCGACATTCGCACGATGATTGGTCAAGGAAAAACCCTTAAAGAAGCCCGCGACGCGCTGGGCTACCACGGCCTGCAGAGGAAAATCTGATGACTACGCTCACACTCCCCTTGAATTTCCACGAACAGGCAAAAGTGTTGGGCAGCTCAACACTGTATGAAGCCTCACATCTCCCATGCGCGGTGGACAGTGCAATTCGCCCAGTCTGGGACGGTGCTTTTATCGCCGCACCGGCCTTCCCGCTGGAGTGTTCACCAGGTGACAATCTCTCTTTGCACCTGGCGATGGAGCGCGTACCTCGTGGCAGCGTGCTGGTCGTCGGCACCGGTAATTTTATTGCCGGCTACTGGGGCGAAGTGCTCACCGTGGCAGCCGAGGCAGCTGGAGTGGTCGGTTTGATAATTGATGGTGGCGTCCGTGATATTGCGGCCTTGAAAAAGCGACAGTTTCCCGTGTTCGCCCGAGGTATATCACTCAAAGGCACCGTCAAGGCGAGCGCTCCATCTGTCGGACAAGCTTTCAATTTCGCCGGAGCCATGGTGGCTCCGGGCGATCTGGTGGTAGCTGACGATGATGGCGTCATCATCATTCCCATTGCGGATGCGCCCCGTACCTTTGCTGAAGGGGAAGCCCGAGCTAGCAAGGAAGCTGAGATGATGCAGGCATTGACCGAAGGCCGATCGACTCTTGAACTGATGAACCTGACTGAGTGGAGAAACCGCGCATGACCGCCGATATCCAGCGGCTCAATCAGCGACTGGCGGATGCACAACCTTCCGCAACATACAGAATCATCGATCGGGTGGCTGAGCGCCGGGCGCAAGGTGCAAAAATCATTTCACTCTGCGCCGGCGAGCCTGACTTTGATACACCCAAACATGTGCGTGAAGCGGCGATTCAAGCTATTGAAAACGGCCATACTCGCTACACTCAAGTCGCCGGCGCGCGTTCACTGCGAGAAGCGGTAGCCGCTAAATTCCGTCGCGAGAACGGCCTGGACGTCACTTGGCAAGACACCCTCGTCTGTAACGGTGGAAAGCAGGTGATCTATAACGCCTTGGCCGCGACCCTCAACGAAGGTGACCAGGTCATCGTGCCGGCACCGTACTGGGTCAGCTACCCGGAAATGGTTCAACTGTGCGGCGGTGAAGCGCGGATCGTGACGTGCGATGCCGACACTGGCTTCAAATTGACGCCCGCCGCACTGGCCGAAGCGATCAACCCGCAGACCCGATGGCTGATCCTCAATTCGCCGTCTAACCCGACAGGTGCGGTGTACAGCCGGGATGAGTTGCAAGCCCTGGCCGACGTCTTACTGGCACATCCCCACGTGCTGATTCTGGCTGATGACATCTACGAACATCTGATCTTCGATGATCAAGTATTCCTGACCCTAGCTCAAGTCGAACCGAGACTGGCGCCGCGAACCTTGACCATGAATGGTGTTTCCAAGGCGTATGCTATGACCGGCTGGCGCATCGGTTTTGCCACCGGGCCGCGTTGGTTGTTGGAAGCGATGGAAAAGCTGCAGGGGCAACAAACCTCTGGGGCCAGCTCGATCTCGCAGCAGGCCGCACTCGCCGCGTTGGAAGGCCCGAAGGATTTCATCCAAGAAAGCCGTGCTGTTTTTCAGAAGCGTCGTGATTTGATGGTGACGCTATTGAACGACACGCCAGGTCTTAAATGCGTTAGTCCCGCCGGGGCGTTCTACGCGTTCGCTTCCTGTGCAGGGCTAATCGGCCGCACCTCTCCAGGTGGTCGTGTGTTGCATACCGATGAGGATGTCGCTCACGCACTGTTAGACGAAGCCGATGTGGCGGTAGTTCATGGCAGTGCATTCGGCCTTGGCCCCTACATTCGCATTGCCTATGCTTTGGACGACACCTCGTTACGCAAAGCTTGCGACGCTATTCGCGCATTCTGTAACGCTCTGCATTGACTTGGACATAAACAACAAAAACCGGCAATGACCGGTTTTTGTTTGCCCATCGAAGAGATCAAATCGTTGACTTGCGAGGTAGCTTTGTCTCCTTAAGAGTAAGCAAAAACCCGTACTGAACTGTTCCTGGCACCTCTGATAGACGTTACCCCCCTTTCTTCGTAGTCTTCGCCGTCAGTTCTTCACATCTTGGTTAAGCCTGATCCTGTCGCTCATCTTGGAGTAGCTCAGTAGATTTACAACGGCGTAGCTGCTCATCGAAAACGCCGTTATGACCGCTTACCATGCACGCTCGTTGACGTACTTCAGCCCAGAGTTGATTTCCACATAGATACCGCCGACTAACGAGTCAAGGTGAGCCAGGAAAGTTGAATCAAGGGCAATCTGATCACGGCGACTAGCACACAACGATTGAGACTCTGACAAATCATGCGACGAGAATAATTACCTGAGCATATCCAACTTCCCTGCGTACTCCTAGCGCCCTACATTTACGCCTGCATGAATTGTCGTGATAGCGTCACAAGTTAAGACAAGCTAGAACTTGAAGCGCCCCACCAGCCCCTTCAGTTGATTAGAGATACCCGTCAAGCGATCCGATCCGGTATGCGCCGAATGCGCAAACCTTTCGACCAACTGGGCATCGGCATGGATTTGTGCAATGTGTCGGTTGATATCTTCGGCCACCTGATGCTGCTCCTCTGCTGCCGTGGCGATCTGCGCGTTCTGGTCGCGAATCGAGTCCACCGAGTCGCGGATCTTGTCAAAACTGTCGCGCGCCTGCTGGATACATTCAACGCTGGTTTGCGACACCTCCAGGCTCCGTTGCATCTGCTGGGTAACCTCCTTAGTTCGCCGCGAGAAGTTGCCGAGCAAGCTGTCGATCTCGCCGGTTGAGTCTGCAGTGCGTCGTGCCAAGGCGCGTACTTCGTCGGCCACCACCGCAAATCCACGGCCCTGGTCGCCGGCGCGCGCCGCCTCAATGGCGGCATTGAGGGCCAACAGATTGGTCTGTTCCGCGATCGAACGAATGGTGTCGAGGATGGTGTTGATGTTCTTACTGTCCTGCTCGAGCATCTGCATGGTACCTGCCGACTGCTGCAGGTCGTCACTCAATTTAAGAACGCTGCCCGTGGCCTCACCAATGTGCCGTTGCCCGTCGTGCACCTCTCGATAACCGACGTCCGCGCTGGAAGCTGCATGACTGCAAGAGCGGGCCACTTCGTTAGAGGTAGCGACCATCTCGTTGAAAGCTGTGCTCACCAACTCAACTGCTTCGCGCTGGCGGACTGCGGCGTTGTTCATGTTACTGGCCACTTGACTGGTGTCCGCAGCGACCTCTTGCAAATCGGAGGAAGCGCTGCCGATGCGCCGCATCAGTTGCGCAATCATGCCAAGGAACTGGTTGAACCAACCAGCCAAAGTGGCGGTTTCGTCCTTGCCCCGCACTTCCAGTTCGCGGGTCAGGTCGCCCTCCCCTTCGGCGATTTCCTGCAGGCCATCGGCAACGCCGCGAATCGGTCTAACGATCACACCGGCGAAGCTCGCGCCGACGATGGCGAAGATGATTGCCAACACGGCGGCGATCAGTGCAATTAAACCTGTCAGGCTGGTGGCCTGAGCCATGACTTCGTCGCGCTTGATCAGCCCGATGAAGCGCCAGCCTAGGCTTTCGGAACTGACCACATTGACCATGTAGGGCACGCCATCGATCTCGACCTGGGTCACGCCGTCACCACTCTTTGCCAGCTCGCTATAGCTGGGGCCCAGATCGGCCAGGGGCTTGAAACTGTTTTTGGCATTCGCCGGATCGACCAGAACGTTGCCATTGGCTTCGACCATCATCAGGTAACCGCTGTTGCCCAGTTTGATGGTTTTAACCAGTTCAGTCAGTTGCTTGAGCGAGACATCCACGCCGACAACACCCGCCGGGTTGCCGCTGGCGTCGGCGAAAGCTCGAACCGTGCTAACCAGCACCACGTCATCCGGCGCCCAGTAGTAAGCGCCCGTGCGCACGGTTGTGCCAGGCGTGGCCGCCATGGCGGTCTTGTACCAAGGACGCACTCGGGGGTCATAGCTGGCCATTTTCGGGTCGTCGGGCCAACCGGCAAAACCGCCGTCGTTGAGCCCCAGGGAAATAGACGCAGTGGTCGGATGAGTCTCGGCGAATCGATCGAAAATAGCCTGGAGCCGCTGATCGGCTTCGGTCACAAGCGTTTGCTCAGCATTGGCAGAGGTATAATTTTTCAATCCCTTGACGGTGGAGATCCGAGGATCCTTGGCAAGGTATTCGACGTTTTGGCGGATGCTATCGAAGAACTGCTTCATACCGTTGTCGATCTGACGAATTTCACGGCCGCTGCTATCCAGGAAATTGGCTTGAGCCGCGTTTCGCAAGTTCAGTACGACGAGTACCGCGACCAGAATCACCGGAAGGCAGGCGATAGCGGCAAATACCCATGTCAGCTTCTGTTTGATGTTCATGACTTCTCCAGCGGGTATTTATAAATATTTCGGGCGAGTCGATGGAACGGATATACCGACTGAAATCAGAACAGCGCCCACGACGACAGCCACGAAATCTGCACGTGCAGCGTCCGTAGATAAAAATCAGTGTTTATTTTCCCGACAGGCAGGTTCTCGCCCGTTACTCCGACGGAGATGGGCGAGAAGGTTCATGCACCGCTACTCAGCTCAGAAACGCCCTGGAGCAAAGGGTGCCGGATCGACCACAGGCGTCTCGCCCATTATCAATTCTGCGAGCAGTCGACCGCTGACCGGGCCTAGGGTAAACCCCTGATGGGCATGACCGAAATTGAACCAGAGCCCTTTATGCAAGGGCGCCGCGCCGATCACCGGCTTCATGTCTACCGTGCAGGGTCGGGCGCCGCTCCATGGCGTGCGCTCTACCTGGGGGCCTAACGCTAATACCTGCCGTGCGGCCCGCTCGGCCTTGCCCAACTGCACCGGTGTTGGAGGCGCGCTTAGGCTGGCGAACTCCGCCCCCGTCGACAGGCGAACACCGCGCTTCATCGGCGCCAACATGTAGCCCTGCTCGGTATCCAGCACCGGGCGGCTCAATGTCGCGCCATCGGCAAAGTGAGCGTGGTAACCACGCTTGACGAACAACGGAATGCGGTAGCCCAATTCGCCAACCAGTTCGTGAGCCCAAGGGCCCAACGCCACGACCACCTGCGACGCGCCGACCGATCCAGAATCGGTGGCGACACTCCAGCCAGCTCCCGACTGACGCAACGATCGCGCATCACCGTGCAAAATTTCCCCACCTTCACGCACGAACAGATCGGCATAACGCTGCACCAACTCACCCGGCTCAATGCACGTCCAGGGTTGCAGCCAATGAATGCCCCCTACCAATGCATCGCTCAACGCTGGTTCCGCCAGTCTGAGCGCGACACCGTCCAGATGCTCGGACAACACGCCATGTGCACTCACGCGTACCGCACGCTCCACCGCCTCATCGAACTGCTGCGGGCTACGAAAAGCCTGGATCCACCCTTTGCGCACAATCAGGTTTTGCGAACCGCTTTGCTCAATCAACTCCGAGTGCTCGCTGATCGAGTGCTCAATCAGCGTGCGAAAGGCATCTGCAATGGCCTGATAATGCTTGGGCGCGGAGTTGGCCCAATACCTGACCAAGGCAGGCACATATTCAGGCATCGCGCGCAGATGGTAGTTGACGCCAATGTCGCGCTTGGCTGCCACGTTTATCAGGCTGGCAAGATCCCTCGGGAACGCATAAGGCTCAATGGCCTCACGCTGAATGATGCCTGCATTGCCGAACGACGTTTCACGCCCCGGCAAACCTTTGTCCACCAACGTCACCGCGCTGCCACGGCGTTGCAAATGCAACGCCGTGCATACGCCGACAATGCCGGCCCCCAGTACCACCACTTGTTTTTCGTTCACGCTGCCTCCGAATCAAGCACGCTGTTGCGCGATGACACTGATCTCGACCAATGCATCGACCACAAGGCCGGCGCAGACGGTCGCACGCACTGGCAGGTTGGTCGTGAAGAATGATGCATAAGCCCGATTGAATTCGGCGAAATTACTCCGGTCGGTCAGATATACGGTAACGCTGACAACATCGTCCAGCGACAGCGATTCGGCTTCCAGCGTCTGGGCAATACGCCTCAAGGTCAAACGCGTTTGCGCTTCGATACCATCAGGAAAGCTACCGTCCTCACCAAACGGCAATTCGCCAGACAAAAAAACCAGGCCCTGGCTGTGGCGGACTTTGGAAAAGGGCAGATTGCTAACGGTCATGGCAGTTCTCACTTGGGTATTTCAAGAAGGCGCCCATCAACGAGCACCGGTTGTGAATCATCGATTCGACTTCAGCGGTAGGCCATTGAGTCATGCATACGCTTGAGCATGTGATCCCCCTCGCGGACACCGGACACATAGATCAGGAGCGAACAGCTGCTTGAGATCATGTCGACTCGTTGCTTAATAGGTTCAGGAGGGGTGAAGTGTATGTTTTAGCCTGAAACACCAATCCTGTATATACAAGATTAAGCATTTACCATGCCGCCCGATCAAAAAATGCGTCATGAGCCTGAGGTAGAGCGACTCACCCTCCTCTCGCGATTAGGACACCTTAGGTGCCCGATACTTAATGTTTCGTTTTCCCCCACCACGCATCATGGGTAACACTCCTAGCGCAACCATTGGTTACATAAGGCTAAAAAGCAGCGATCATCAGCTTGATCTACTTCGCTAGAAACAGGCCTGCACTGCGGAATCAAGAGCAGCTCAGACATTTTGGCCTGCATCTTGCCTTACTGGTATATACAAGCACATACAGATGCCTGCTGCGTAATCATCCTACTCCCCAAGGATGTTACTCATGAATGTTCTGATACCGCTCAGACCCATTCAACTACCAGCCGTACGAGATCAGCCATAACGCCGAATAGCCGCGTCTGCAGCAATTCCTGCAGAACTGCCTAGATCGTAATGCCTTCCAGCAAGACACTAATGAGGTTAACCCTGTATGAATGCCAATGACTTGAACCTGCTTGCCCGCGCAGAAGTGCGCGAATTGGCCAGTTACAACGCCGGCCTCGCCTCGGATGCTGTGCGCAAGCGTTTCGGCCTGACTCGCGTCGCCAAATTAGGCAGCAACGAAAACCCGATGGGCACAGCACCCGCCGTTAGCGCCGCAACGGCTCGAGCTTGCAGCGAAATTGCGCTATACCCCGATGCTGGCTGCCAGGCATTACGCTCTGCACTCTCGAAAAAGCTCGACGTACCCGAGAATCAATTGGTGTTCGGCAACGGCTCGGAAGATTTGCTGAGCGTCATCAGCCGGGTGTTTTTAGACCACGATGACGAAGTAGTTACCGTGGTGCCATCTTTCGGGTTGCACTTCATATACCCAATGGCAGCCGGTGCCCGGGTGGTAGGTGTTCCCATGACCGACAGAGGCACCTTCGACGTAGCGGCAATGATCGCTGCACTCACCCCCCACACCCATGTGCTGATGTTTTCATGCCCGTCAAATCCGGTCGGCTGCACCTTAAGTGCCGACGAGTTGCAGCAGCTGCTCGACGCATTGCCCTCGAAGTGTCTGCTGGTGTTTGATGAGGCCTATTACGAATACGCGCAGTGGGAGGCCGAGTACCCGGATTGCCTCGGTTTGATTCAGGCCAGCGGCAAACCGTTTATCCTGCTGCGGACTTTCTCCAAGGCTTATTCCCTGGCAGGTTTGCGCATCGGCTACGGTATCGTCAGCGACCCACTGCTGGCAGATCTGATTAACCGCCTGCGCACCCCGTTCAACGTCAACAGCGTGGCACAAGCTGCAGCGATTGCGGCGCTGGCAGATGATGGTCATCTGAACGCCTGCCTATCCCATGTCGCCAGCGAACGCCGGCGTCTGGAAGTGGCGCTGCACGAGCAAGGCATTACGACCGCACCGTCCTTGGCCAACTTCCTGTTTTTTAGCACGCCTTATCCGGCCGAAGTAATCAACCAAGCACTGCTGCGTGAAGGGGTTATCATCAAACCGTGGCGCGAAGTTGGATACACTGAGTACTTGCGCGTCTCTGTCGGAAGCTGTGAGGATAACGACCTTTTCCTCCAAGCACTGGCAAGCGTCCTTGCCGCACTAGAAACACGGACTGACTAATGATCAAAAATGCACCACAAGCGCTCTACCGGCGTGCAAAGGATTATGTGCAAGACCAACTTCGCGCGGGCGTTTGGAAACCTGGTGACCTGATTTCTTCAGAAAACCAACTGGTGCAAGAACTGGGCATTTCGCGCATGACCGTCAACCGGGCCTTACGCGAACTGACCGAAGAAGGTCATCTTGTCAGGATTTCAGGCGTTGGCACGTTCGTAGCCGAAAGCAAACCGCAATCAAACCTGCTGCGTATCACCAACATTGCAGACGAAATCCTCGCCCGAGGTCACAGTTACACCTGCCGCGTCCTGCACTTGGGGCGCGAATCGGCCTCAATGCCGGTGGCGTCCGCATTGGGACTGACCACCGGTTCTTCAGTTTTTCATCTGGTCTGTGTTCACAGCGAAGAAGGCGTGCCCGTGCAACTCGAGGATCGTTACGTCAATCCCGAGCTGGTGCCAGAATTTCTGAAGCAAGACTTTGGCGAGCACCTGCAACCGGCCAAGTACCTGTTGCGGGTCATCAAGCCCGACGAGATGGAACACATCGTCGAAGCCTGTCACCCCAGCAACGAAGAAAGCAAACACATGCAAATCGATGCTAATGAACCTTGCCTCGTGCTCATACGCCGAACCTGGAGTCAGAGCAAAATTGTCACCTATGTGCGATTAGTACACCCATCCTCACGCTATCGCCTAGGCAGTCGTTTGCCAGTAAATGGGGCGCATAGAGACAGTTGAGGCCTGAATGCACTTGATGAATTGAACCATCATGATTTGGGATGAACACGTCATTCCCGCGGCTTCGTTTGAGCCAAGGTATCAACGCCGAATCTCAGGAGTTGCTCCCCGCGACTTCAGCCTTCCTGCTATTTTTTTGCTTGTTCACCGGCTACTTCATGCTGCGTCCGATCCGCGAATCCGTAGGCATAACAGCGGGGGGGTGGAGAATTTTCAATGGCTGTTCGCCGCGACCTTCTTCGTTATGCTCGCCGCAGTCCCATGTTTACCTGGCTCAGTTCCCGAGCGACACGCCTGCACTTCGTCGATTGGGTCTTTGGGTTCATCATCGTGAACCTGATGATTCTCGCCGTACTCTTCCAAGTGCAAAGCGAAAGCTCGTGGATGGCACGTATTTTCTACGTCTGGAGATCGGCGATGCAGGACGCCCCCGGCGCCACTTCGATGGACAGTCAGTTCATCCTGTCCCCGGCAACCCATTCAGCGGCTTGACGCGATTCCTGAAGTCGTCCTACCCACTGGGTATATCCAGCTTTGTGGTGCTGCTCGCAACTATCACGACATTTCTTTACTTGGAACAAGTACGTTTGGTGGCGAGCTTTTTCCTGATCGTCTGGCTCAGATTCGCGTATTAGGAATTATCGACTTCATTGTCCAGGCTGGCGCCATTCTCTCGCAGCTATTCCTGACAGGCCGCTTGGCAGAGAGGTTGGGGGTGCGCATGCTATGGTGATCGTGCCGCGCCTGATGCATCGGTTTGATTGGGCTCGCGCTGGCACCAAGTTTTATCATCCTCGCAACCCTAATGGCCGTGCGCCGAAGCGGCGAAAATGCCTTCGCCAGTCCAGATCGGGAGATGCTCTTCGCGCCGATCGACGCCGAGAGTAAATACAAGGCCAAAAGCGTCATCGATACCGTCGCTTATCGCGCAGGCGATGCCATTTAGCGGGGGCAAAGATGCGCTTGATATGTAGGGCCAAGGTGGCCGCCTGCTTGCGGTTGTCGGTACAGCGTGCGCATTGCTCTGGGGCTGCCTGGGATGGAGGCTTGGCAAGCAGGCAGATGAATAGAATGCTAAGAACTCCGATTATGCTACCGGACACTCCGACGCAAAGTTTGCCGGTGGAACGGGCGGGCATTTAGAGATTCTGTAACATCGCTTCAGCGAAAATACGGCCATCATAGGCATCGCCCTGAGACTCAAAATCTGAGGCCATTGCTGTCGTCAATTTTCATTTACGATAAACGCAAAAAAGCTCCACAGCTACAACGACTGCCTGTCGCCAATAGCTGTAGAGCAAAAACTGCATAAACACTTTAGCTAACGTGTGGGATTACTCGATCAATTCATCTCACCCGAGACAGGGGCCAAAGGCCCCTCCTCCTGATTACAAGCTAGGCAGCAACTTCGGCAACACCAGTTCGTTCAAGCAACGGGAAGCCAACAGCTCACTGGCCGCGTTGATATCCGGCGCGAAGAAGCGATCTTTCTCGTAGTAGGCCACTTTGCTGCGCAGACTGGTGCGGGCAAGCTCCAGTTTCGCCGAAGTCTTCAGACCTTCGCGCAAGTCTAGGCCTTGGCAGGCAGCTAGCCACTCTACAGCGAGCACGCCACGGGTGTTTTCAGCCATTTCCCACAACCGCTTGCCGGCTGCTGGAGCCATGGACACGTGGTCTTCCTGATTCGCGGAAGTCGGCAAGCTATCTACCGAATGCGGATGCGCCAGTGCCTTGTTCTCACTGGCCAGCGCTGCTGCGGTAACTTGAGAGATCATGAAACCGGAGTTCACGCCGCCATTAGCCACCAGGAACGGTGGCAGTTGCGACATATGTTTGTCCATCATCAGCGAAATGCGACGCTCGCTCAGGGAGCCGATTTCAGCGATGGCCAATGCCATGTTGTCAGCGGCCATGGCCACAGGCTCGGCATGGAAGTTACCACCGGAGATCACATCGCCTTCGGCAGCGAATACCAACGGATTGTCGGAGACGGCGTTAGCTTCGACGACCAACACTTCGGCGGCTTGACGGAACTGGGTAAGACACGCGCCCATGACTTGGGGCTGGCAACGCAGGGAGTACGGATCCTGTACCTTGCCGCAGTTCTGATGCGAGTCAGAGACCTCACTGCGCTCGCCCAGCAAGTCACGGTAAGCGCTAGCGGTGTCGATCTGGCCTTTTTGTCCACGAGCGGCATGAATGCGAGCGTCGAACGGCGAGCGCGAGCCCAGGACTGCTTCAACAGTCAAACCGCCAATGGCAAGTGCGCCAGCGAACAGATCTTCGCCCTCGAACAAACCACGCAATGCATATGCGGTAGAAACCTGCGTGCCGTTGAGCAATGCCAGACCTTCTTTGGCAGCCAGTGTCAGTGGAGTAAGACCGGCGATTTTCAGCGCCTCGGTCGCCTCTAGCCATTCGCCTTTATAGCGGGCTTTACCTTCACCTAGGAGTACTAGGGACATGTGCGCCAAAGGTGCCAGGTCGCCAGATGCGCCAACCGAACCTTTCAACGGAATGTGAGGATAAACTTCGGCGTTGATCAATGCGATCAGCGCTTCGATAACAACGCGGCGAATGCCTGAGAAGCCACGGCTCAGGCTGTTGACCTTAAGCACCATAACCAGTCGCACTAGCGCATCGCTGATAGGCTCGCCAACACCGGCAGCGTGAGACAGAACCAACGAGCGCTGAAGGTTTTCCAGATCGTGGGTGGCGATGCGGGTCGAGGCCAGCAAGCCAAAACCGGTATTGATACCGTAGGCGGTGCGGTTCTCGGCGAGGATCTGCTCCACGCACGCAACGCTGGCTTCAATCTGGGCCGAAGCGCTGTTGTCGAGGGTAATTTTCACCGCGTGCTGGTAGACATCACGCAGTTGGGCAAGGCTCAGTTGGCCTGGGACAATGTTGAGTGTGTTCATGCTTTAGCTCCTTTAACAGGGGTGATCATTGGCAGGTTTAAGCCTTGCTCTTTGGCGCAATCTATTGCGATCTGGTAACCGGCATCGGCATGACGCATGACGCCGGTCGCCGGGTCGTTGTGTAATACGCGAGCGATACGCTCCGCCGCTTCGTCGGTACCGTCGCAGACAATCACCATGCCCGAGTGCTGGGAGAAGCCCATTCCGACGCCGCCGCCGTGGTGCAGGGACACCCAGGTCGCGCCGCTCGCGGTGTTGAGCAGGGCGTTGAGCAGCGGCCAGTCGGAGACCGCGTCGGAACCGTCCTGCATCGATTCGGTTTCGCGGTTCGGGCTGGCCACCGAACCGGAGTCCAGGTGGTCGCGACCGATGACGATCGGCGCCGACAGCTCACCGCTGCGCACCATTTCGTTGAACGCCAGGCCCAGCTTGGCGCGCAGGCCCAGGCCGACCCAGCAGATACGCGCCGGCAGACCCTGGAAGCTGATGCGCTCGCGCGCCATGTCCAGCCAGTTGTGCAGGTGCGCGTCGTCCGGGATCAGTTCCTTGACCTTGGCGTCGGTCTTGTAGATGTCTTGCGGATCGCCCGACAGTGCCGCCCAACGGAACGGGCCGATGCCACGGCAGAACAGCGGACGGATGTAGGCCGGGACGAAGCCTGGGAAGTCGAAAGCGTTTTCCACGCCTTCTTCTTGGGCCATCTGACGGATGTTGTTGCCGTAGTCGAAGGTCGGGATGCCTTGCTTCTGAAAGTCGAGCATCGCTTTTACGTGTACGGCCATCGATTGCTTGGCGGCTTTGACTACGGCAGCAGGCTCGATCTTGGCGCGCGCACGATACTCTTCCCAAGTCCAGCCGGCTGGCAAATAACCGTTGAGTGGGTCATGGGCGCTGGTCTGGTCGGTGACCATGTCTGGGCGCACACCACGCTTAACCAACTCCGGCAGAATCTCTGCCGCGTTACCAAGCAGGGCGATGGAAATCGCCTTGCCTTCCTTGGTGTACTTCTCGATACGCGCCAGTGCGTCGTCGAGGTCTTTGGCTTGCTCGTCGACATAACGGCTGTTCAGACGGAAATCGATGCTGACTTGCTGGCACTCGATGTTCAGCGAGCAAGCGCCGGCCAGGGTCGCGGCTAGCGGCTGGGCACCACCCATACCGCCGAGGCCTGCGGTCAGAACCCAACGACCTTTGAGGTTATCGTTGTAGTGCTGGCGACCGGCTTCGACGAAGGTTTCGTAGGTGCCTTGGACGATCCCTTGGCTGCCGATGTAGATCCAGCTGCCGGCGGTCATCTGGCCGTACATGGCCAGCCCCTTGGCGTCGAGTTCGTTGAAGTGTTCCCAGCTCGCCCAGTGCGGCACTAGGTTGGAGTTGGCAATCAGCACGCGCGGAGCGTTGTTGTGGGTCTTGAACACGCCGACCGGTTTGCCGGATTGCACCAGCAGGGTCTCGTCATCGTTCAGGTTAGTCAGGCTCTCGACGATCTTGTCGTAGCACTCCCAGTTACGCGCCGCACGACCGATGCCACCGTAAACCACCAGTGCTTTTGGGTTCTCGGCCACTTCCGGGTCGAGGTTGTTCATCAACATGCGCAGTGGAGCTTCAGTCAGCCAGCTTTTGGCGGTCAGCTTATTACCACGCGCGGCGCGGATTTCGACATTACGGAAATGGGATGGCTTGCTCACCGGTAATCCTCTCGAAATGACTTTCTCAGCCTATTTATTGGTTTAGCGTTACAGATCGCACATAAATATAATCATGTATATACAACCATAATCAAGAAAAATTTCACTCACCTGTAATTTGTCTTTTGCGACCCGTTCATCCTGCGGGGTTGTGCCTATTGCAGATGAAGGACAAGGCTATTTGAAGAGGTGGTTAAGACAGCGAAGTAATGGGATTCAGCAATTCGACAGTCCTGCGCTGTCGCAGGTTATGGCAGGGAATTGACGCGCGAGGCCGCTGAGCGCGACAGGGGCAGCCCCAAGTTATGCACCGAATCGCCCCTCCAGACGGTGCCGTGAACCCGGCAGAATCAGGCGCGCAGACGTGACAGACTGATAGCCAGACCAAGTCCGCCGACGAATCAACAAGCACGCCTCATGACGCGCGATCTGCAACAGCCTGCACTCCTCCTCGTCAGCCAGGATCGCCTCGACCACATGCTCACCTTCAGTCAGAGGAGCGACCTTCGAAAGATAGGCATAGGGCGTCTGCATCACGAAATTCTGCCGCAGATAATCCGGAGCCACTGCCGCGTTCACGTAGCGATCCTCCAATTGCACCGCCACATTATTCTCGTAGTGCACGATCAGAGAATGAAACACCCGCTGCCCTTCGCGCATCTCCAGCGACAAGGCGTGGTCAGCGCTAGCCCCCTCCTCGCATAGGAGAATCACCTTGCAGTGGTGGTAATGGTCACGCTCGCTGATCTCATCAGCAATGTTGTTGACGGCAAATAAAGCCGATTGACCTTTGCGTTCGGCTACGAACGTGCCCACTCCTTGCATGCGCACTAACACACCTTCGGCGGTGAGCTCACTAAGAGCGCGACTTATGGTCATGCGACTCAATCCAAGTTCCTGAGCCAGTTCACTTTCCGAAGGTATACGCTCGTGAGCCGACCAGGTGCCGCTCAAGATCAATTGGGTGATCATCTGTTTGACTTGTGCATAGAGCGGCGCAGAAGAATCACTGAGCTGATCGACCCGCGAAGGAAAACTCCTGGATTTCTTCGGCACGTCGCTCTCCTCCTCAAACTGGACAGCGGCCTCCTCCTACCGCAAACGCACGACCGAGTGGGAAGAGCGCGTGCGAAGGAGCATCTGAGCGACCGAACAGTCGCTCGAAGGCATTCCGGTTACTTCAGGTTGCCACTGAGGAACTGCTGAAGGCGCTCGCTTTGGGGGTTGCCCAGGACATCTTCAGGGAAACCCTGCTCTTCCACGAGCCCTTGATGGAGGAACAAAACCTGGTTCGACACCTTGCGCGCGAAGCTCATCTCATGGGTCACCATGATCATGGTTCGGCCTTCTTCGGCCAGACCCTGGATAACCTTAAGCACCTCGCCCACCAACTCCGGATCCAGCGCCGAAGTCGGCTCGTCGAACAACATTATCTCCGGCTCCATAGCCAGAGCCCGGGCAATTGCAACCCGCTGCTGCTGCCCACCGGAGAGAAAGGCCGGGTATTGATCGGCGACACGCAGCGGCAAACCTACCTTGTCCAGGTAACGCCGGGCTCGCTCCTCCGCATCCTTTTTACTAACACCCAGTACCCGGCGAGGGGCCATCGTAATGTTGTCGAGCACTGTCATGTGGCTCCACAGATTGAAATGCTGAAACACCATCGCAAGCCTTGTGCGCAGACGCTGAAGTTCATCTGCATCGGCCACATGCATGCCATGGCGGTCATGCCTCATGCGAATCGGCTGGTTATCCAGGCCCATGGCGCCGTCGTTGGGCGTTTCCAAAAAGTTGATACAACGCAAGAAGGTGCTCTTGCCCGACCCACTGGCGCCGATCAGGCTGATCACATCGCCGGTCTTGGCGTTAAGCGAAACGCCCTTGAGCACTTCGTGGCTGCCATAGCTTTTATGCAGGTTTTCAACGGTCAATTTGTACATGTTCAAACACCCTGAATTAATGAGCCGGGCCGAGGAAAGACAGCCAACGGCGTTCAGCCAGACGGAACAGGCCAACCAGAGAGAAAGTGACTGCGAGGTAAATCGCGGCGGCGATACCGAACGATTGGAATGTCAGGAACGTTGCCGAATTGGCATCCCGAGCAACCTTGAGAATGTCCGGCACAGTCGCGGTGAACGCGACTGTGGTCGAGTGCAGCATCAGTATTACTTCGTTGCTGTAGTTCGGCAGCGATCGGCGCAGCGCTGATGGCATAATGATGTAGGTATACAACTTCCAGCCGCGCAGTCCGAATGCCTTGGCAGCTTCGACCTCACCATGATTCATGTTACGGATCGCCCCGGCGAAGATTTCCGTGGTATAGGCGCAAGTGCTCAAAGCGAAGGCAAGAATGGTGCAGTTGATTGCATCGCGGAAGAATGCGTCGAGCATGGGTTGCGAACGCACCGCTGCAAGGCTATAGATACCTGTGTAGCAGATCAGCAGCTGTATATACAACGGCGTACCGCGAAACAGATAAGTGTAGAACTGTACCGGCCAGCGCACCCATACGTTGCTTGAGACCCTGGCAATCGACAGCGGGAGTGCCATCAAAAAGCCTAGGAAAAGCGAGGCGCTCAGCAGCCAAAGGGTCATTGCCAACCCGGTGATGTGATAGCCATCGCTGTAGAGGAAAGGCTTCCAGTATTCCTGCAGAAGTTCAATCATCGCACGGCCTCCCGGGTGCCTGCGGCATAGAGGATTTCCAGCCGGCGCAAGACGTAGTTCGATGCAGTGGTGATGACCAGATAGATCAAGGCCGCCAGCACCAGGAAGAAGAACAGTTGATAGGTGGTCTTGCCGGCGTCTTGAGCCACTTTCACCAGGTCGGCCAGACCAATGATCGAGACCAGCGCGGTGGCCTTGAGGATGACCATCCAGTTATTGCCGATACCCGGTAAGGCAAAACGCATCATCTGCGGGAACAGTACGAAGCGGAAACGCTGCGCACGGGTAAGGCCGTAAGCAGTGGCCGCTTCCATCTGACCACGAGGCACGGCGAGGATAGCGCCTCGGAAAGTCTCGGTGAAATACGCACCATAGATAAAGCCCAAGGTGATCACGCCGGCACTGAATGGATTGATCTCGATATAATCCCACCCTAAGGCTGAGGTCAGTTGGGTGAGCCAGGTTTGCAAGCTGTAGAAGATCAGCAGCATCAGAACCAGATCCGGCACTCCACGAATCAGCGTGGTGTAGGCCTGCGCGGGGACGCGCAACAGTGCCGACTTTGAAAGCTTGGCACTGGCACCGATCAGGCCCAAGACCACGCTTAGCAGCAAGCAAAGGAAAGATAACTTGACCGTCATCCAAGTGCCTTGCAGCAACAGTGGGCCAAAGCCCTTGAGGCTGAAGCCCGACAGCCCCAGCATCTGCAATAGGTTTTCTAACATGGGGAAGCCCTTCGTCAATCAGGAAAACGCCCATCCGTGAATGGGCGCAGCGTCGTTATTTGCCGCTGTAAATATTCTGATCACCGAAGTGTTTCTTTTGGATGGCCGCGTAGGTGCCGTCGTCGTGCAGCGCCTGTATGCCTTTGTCCAACAGGGTCTTTAGCTCGGCATTGCCTTTGAGCAGACCGATCGCCGTTTTTGCTGGCAGCAGCTCGTGATGGACTGGCTTGCTCACTTCAAAGTCGGCGCCTTGCGGGGACTTCAGGAAGCCCATTTCAGCTTGCAGCATGTTCTGAATCGAGGCATCGAGGCGACCCGTGACCAGGTCAGCATAAACCTGATCCTGGTTGGCGTAGGCCTGGGTTTTTACCCCGGCCTTGTTCAGCACGGCCTTGGCGTAGGCCTCCTCGGTGGTGCCTTGTTCATAGCCTACGGTTTTGCCAGCCAGCGTCGTGATGTCTTCGCTCAGGCCCGAGCCCTTCTTGAAGACGAAGGACGTAGGCACCGAGAACAATTCGTTGGAGAAATCGATGACTTTTTCCCGCGAAGAAGTCACGGTCATGGCAGAAATCACGCCGTCGAATTTATTGGCCCTAAGGCCGGGAATCATGCCGTCGAAATCGCTTTCTACCCATTTGCACTTGACCTTCAGTTCAGCGCAAATCGCATTACCCAGATCAATATCAAAGCCCACCAGGCTACCGTCGGCTGCCTTGGATTCGAAGGGTGCATAAGAAGGGTCTACACCAAAGCGCAACTCCTTGTACTCCTTGGCCATGGCAGAGCCAGCAGCCACGCATAGAGCCAATACTGAGAGGGTCAAAATAGATTTTTTCATTGTTTTTATTCCTAATAACCAACAGAAGCGCTTGTAGCGCACGAGTACAGTTATGGAGCACCTGTGCCTTAACACAGAACACACATACGCCAATTCGCGGATAAACGTGTCGAGACGCGTGATCGACTCTAACCCGTAAATACATACTTGTACAGACAGGCATAGGCAATCAATCACCCATTTGTCTGGTCACCTGCGCCAGGAATTGTGATTAGGGACGCATGGTGTAGGTAATACGGCCGACTGAAGCGTCTTCGACCCAAGCAGATCCTGACAGTCAGCCTACCTTCAGCGCCCGATCGCTAGCAGGCCGCATTCAGGGCGCAGCCCCAAAAGAGGCAGAACGATGCCTGCAGTGCTAATCTCCGCGACTGCCCCAGTACGTCTGCCAGCGCCTTCCCATTTCCGCTACCAACCAACATGTCGTTGAACGTACCTCCTGCTCCGACGACCAGGAGAATACCTAGTAGTGGTGGGAAGCAGCGGTTGGTCAGATTAAGCAGGTCGCCCATACCAAGTCGACGGCGCAGGCCAAGTGACCAGTATGCGAAGCAGATCGAAAGAGCGAGCGCAATAAGGGAGTCACCAATGAAAGAGACCCACTCAAACGCTATTGAGCCTTTCATTAGTAAAGGTGAAGCATGCGTTTTTCCCACCATCAGCGCCAATGGCAACAGCACCGTCACCATCGCAATACCAAAGTTGGGTGCCATCCTGTCGTCTACGAACACTTCGCTACGGTCAGCCAGAAATTGTGACGGCCCATAAGCAGCCTCCCGAGCGCAGGTCAGCTTCACCCAGATAGGCCCCCGCAACTACTGCCGTTGGCAGACCGACGATAAGGCCGTACAGAATCACCTTGCCGATGTCTACATAGAGCATGCCGGTAATAGCCGTGGCGGCCGGGTGTGGGGAGAGAATGCAGTGGACAACTATCAGCGAGGTGGCCAGCGCCTCCCCCAAGTAAAGCGCGTTGATCTTGGTCTGACGTGCGACGACGTAGATCAGGGGAATTATGAGGACGACCCCCTCCTCGAAAAATACCGGAATAGCTGCAATGAAGCCGACAAGCATAATTGCCCAAGAGGCATTCTTCTCACCCAACCTCCTCAAAGTGGTCACGATGCACTTGGCGCCGCCAGACTCCTCAACGAGCTTGCTAAGAGTGCTAACTAATCCGATGAAGCCGGCAGTGAACCGGAACGTGCTTCCTGCGAGTTATTTTTAGTTGTTCGCTATGGATTAGGATATGAGTCGGGGGCGATCGAGTTAGGTTGTCAGTTACCTGCTCTACAGCACAGATCTGTACGATAAACATATTCGATCATGAGCAGTTGAACACTCGAACTGCCTGTTTGCTAGAACGTTATATTGAAAAGTCGGCTCTGTTTTCCACGGTAGCTAAGTACGCACACTAGCCATAATCAAGGTTTTATATACATTCGCCTTGGGGAATAATTCATTTATAGATGTGATTCACTCGATTGAAGTATGAGCTGCTTGCAATCAAAAACCAACACGTCGCGCTTGAAAAACCAGCAGGGTCAGTACCCCACGAAGCCGCGGATGAATCGGCACCGATCGGGCCAGGAGGTCGAGCCTGCCGGCTATGAGTCGTCAACGCTTGTACATCTCAGCACTACCGTACTAGGTAAATGGATTGCTAAATAAGCGCCACACTGGTCACTGGTCGTTGTTACAAGATACAGATTGCGTCAGGTACTAAGACACGATCATCATTGTATCGCGATGAAGCGGCGCATTAGTTGCTTCAATTTAGCGATAACGAGAGTTAGACCCATGAGTCCCACTCCTTTCGCCTGATGTGCCGTTTGAAGGTACCATTGCATGGATACGTCCAAATCTTCCCCGTCCCTGGAGTTTCAGGATCAGCGGTTGAAATATCTCTTTCTCAGCTATCAACTGGGATCAATGCGCGCTGCAGCAGACCAACTGGGAATTGCCCCGTCGTCGGTCAGCAGACAAATCAATCTTTTGCAGTCAGAGTTGTGCATCGATCTGATTGAGACCGGCACGCACCGTATCCGTCTCACAGAAGCCGGCATGGCCACCGTCGACTACTATCGTGCACGCGTGGGCCAACATGAGGCACTGATTAACCGCTTGAACGATTTGCGAGGGCAGCATCTCGGCAAAACTGTCGTGGCCGTCGGTGAGGGACTTTTTGGTGCGAAGCTGATCGGCAAGCTACAGAGCTTTTTCAAGTCCTATCCGGGTCTGCGCACCGAGATCCTGATAGCGCCGACCCTGGAAGTCCAACACATGGTGATGGAGGATCAGGCGCAGATCGGCGTGCTGTTCGCACCGCACCCCAACCCCGCCTTGCGCCGACAGTTCGGTATCAATCAGCCATTGCGGGCTATTGTCCACCCCGATCATCCACTGGCCCGACAGAAGTCGATCACATTGGAACAACTGGCTAGCACGCAATTGGTACTGCCCAACCGTGGCTATCGGGTGCGTGAGCTGGTCACCTTATCGTGCAAGGGCAAACCGTTTGAAATCGAGCCGGCGATAACCGCTAACTCGCTGCAGGTGATCATCGACTTCGTCAAGGTGAACATGGCAAGCACCTTACTGGCCGAGGTCATGATCCTGCCAGAGCTTAAGGCCGGAACGCTTGTGGCACTAGAAGTGGAATGCCCGGAGATGAACAGCACCGAGCTGCAAATCATTCGCCGCCAGTCGCGCAAACTCCCACCAGTGACCCAGGAATTGATTCGCCATCTGGCGCGATCGATCAGCAAGTTGAGTATGACTGACTGAGACTCACCCAAACAAAAAAAGGCGGAAGGCACAAAGCCGTTCCGCCTTCATGGGCGTTGTGACGTTAACGTGGTAAATCAGGTTTGCGGCGGATGCTGAACAGCGTGCCGGTGGTGATCAGGCCGAACACAATCAGCATCACAGAAACTGGCCAGGCAGAGTGGAAGGCGCCGTACAACGCTGTCGCCGCCAACGGTGCGAGCCCACCGGAAAAGATCGACGCGATCTCATGCCCCAAGGCCATACCGGAATAGCGCACATGAGCTGGAAATAGCTCGCCCATTAGTGCCGGCTGGGTGCCGATCATCGCGCCGTGACAGAAGGCTAAGCCTACCAGCAATGCCAGATACACGTAGCCGCTGACATGGGTATCGATCAACCAGAAGAACGGAAACGCAAAGAGCACAAGGCTGATTGAACCAATGGCATAGACCGTGCGGCGACCGATAATGTCTGATAGCCAGCCCCAAAACAGAATGGTAAAGGCCTCAACGATCATAGCGACCATCACCCCGCCCAGAACTACCTGGGTGCTCAAGCCGGTGAGCTTGGCGTAAGCCATCACAAAAGCAAGAAAGATGTAGGCGCAACTGTTCTCAGCCATGCGCAGGCCCATGGCCTGAAAAACTTCCTTGGGATGCTTGCGCAGCACTTCCATCGCCGGTGGGTGTTTAACCTTCGCCCGTTGCGCGGCGGCATCTTCGAAATCCCGGCTTTCAGGCAGGTTGCGGCGAATGTAGATACCGACGCCGAAGACCAAGACACTGGCTAGGAACGGCAGGCGCCAGCCCCAGCTCATGAAGTCTTCATGGGGCAGCATTTGCACTAGGTAGAATGCCGCCGCAGATAGTACGAAACCACCTGAGACGCCCAGTTGACTCCAAGCCGCGTAGAAACCGACTCGATTGGCTGGCGCATTTTCGCTGATCATCAGCACGCCACCGCCCCACTCCCCGCCAGACGCAATGCCCTGCGCAATGCGCAACAAAACCAAGGTGATGGGCGCCAGATAGCCAACTTGTTCGAAGGTCGGCAATAACCCCATCAGGAATGTCGAGACGCCCATGATGCTCAGGGTCATGACCAGTGCTTTCTTGCGCCCATCTCTGTCGCCGATATGGCCGAAGATGATCCCGCCCAACGGCCGGGCGAAAAAGCCGACAGCAAAACCTGCGAACGCCCCCATGGTGCCCAGAACCGGGTCAGTGCCGGCCGGGAAGAACAACGGGCCGAATATTAGTGCTGCTGCCGTGCCGTACAGAAAGAAGTCATACCATTCCAGCGCGTTGCCGAATACCGAGGCGATGACAATTCGGCGCATTGTGGAAGAGCTGGGGGTTTTGGTAACGCCTGTCTTGAAATTACTCATTTAATTCTCCAAACCGAGCCAGACGGCTCACCAGATCTTCCAGGTGTATGAAGTGACGAAGCGGTATTCGTCATAGTTGTTGCCGTACTTCTGCTTGATGTTGAAATTCTTCAGATCAAAGCTCAGGTCTTTCAGTGGGCCGTCCTGCACCACATAGGAAAGAAAGATATTGCGCTCGCTTTCCTGATCGTGACTCAACCCTTCACCACGGTCGATATCGGTGCCCTTGATGTAGCGGGTGAAAAGCTTGAGGCCGGGTAACCCAAGAGGTGCGAAGTCATAGCCGTAGCGTACAGACCAGGAACGCTCGTCCGGACGGATGAACGGCAGTCCGGCCCAGTTCGGGAGATAAGGTTGCGGCACGAAGCCATTGAGCGTGGGGAAAACCGTTTCACCCAACATGCGTTGATAACTGACACCGAAAATATGCGCGCCCTTATTCAGGGTCATCAGGCCGCTGTAGGAACGGTTGTCGACATTGCCTGCAAGGGCGCTGCCATCTTCGCTGTTGTTGAAATAACCCAGATCGGTCTTAAGGACGTAACCATCACCGAGGTCAAGCGAATGCTTGAGGCCAGCGTAATGTTGTTGGTAAATGTCGTTGAGTACACCGTAAAAGTAGGTGGCCCGCAGCGCTGGCGTGATTGAATAAGTGACGCCGCCGAAATCTAAGCCCTTACTGTCCAGATCATCGGTGGAGCCGTATTTGTACAACTGCTCATGGTTGGAGGATTGCCGAGTGACACTTGACCAGAAGCGTCCCCCCGTCAGCTCAAGCCGATCAATTTCACGGCTGTTGACCACCGCGCCCTGATAGATCGTATCGAGCTGGCGACTGGGGTCATTAGAGGCGACCGGTAGATTGGGTTTCTGATCGCCGATTTTCAGTTCGGTTTTCGAGTAACGCAACTTGAGTGTACCGCCGGCACGGCTGTAGTCATCGGCCGCCTTTTGGTCGTGCACGCTGAAGGGTAATGAACCATCATTACCTGTGGAGTCTAGTCGCAACGCATACTGGGCGTTGGCGTCAAACCCGATGGCCAGGGGGCTGTCGGTGTAACCGGACTGGAATTGCAGATCGAAACCCTGCGACCAGTTTCCCACTTTAGAGGTTGGTGCATCGCTGTTTGTGAAGTTGCGGTTCAAATAGAGGTTTCTGAAGTTCAGGGACAACTGGCTATCATCCAGCAGGTCGGCGTGTGCCGCCCACGGGAGCATGATTCCCAAAAACCCTATGTAGTGAATTGTATGCACAGGCAAAGCTAGCTTTGACATGGTTACATCCGTTCTGAATAGCCACGGTTGGGAGCAGAATTCCAGAGACATGGCAGTGAATGAACAGCGCGAATCTGTCGCCCGCTGCTGTCAGTTTTTTGTATTTATTATTTTTCAGATATCCAGAACCAGACGCTTTGAGCTCGACCTGGAACAGCACAACAAAATCTGGTCGTGAGCCGAACGTTCTTCATCGGTCAGGTAGACATCACGATGATCAGGCTCACCCTCAAGCACGTCGCAGAGGCAAGTCCCACAGACGCCCTGTTCGCAGGACACTTCGATTTCGATACCTACTTCGGCAAGAGCATGTACGATGCTTTGCCCAGCGTGCACCTGAACTGTTTTTCCACTGCGGGCGGCGTGCACTTCAAAGGCTTCGCCAGAACTGTCGACCTCCACTTGAAAGTATTCGCGATGTACTTGGTCATCCGGGTAGCCCGCCTCACGGGCACCACCGATCACCCATTCCATGAAGCCTGATGGGCCACAGGTGTAGACATGAGTGTCATTGACTACCGTGCCGAGCACATTAACCAGGTCGAGCTTGCTGGCCGGTTCATCGTCGAAGTGAGTTGTAACTCGATGGGCAAATGGAGCCGCATCCAGCTCCTCCAAAAAGGCTGCGTGGCTTCGCGAGCGGCCGCAATAATGCAGTTCAAAATCAGCGTTCCGAGCATGAAGCGCATATGCCATGGCGATCATCGGCGTGATGCCAATCCCACCGCCAATCAATAGCGAGTGTTGCGCACTGCCCGCCAGTGGAAACAGATTGCGGGGTGCACTGATCGTAAGGGCAGTGCCTTCACGCAGCGTCGTATGCACCGCTTCTGAGCCGCCACGCGAAGCCGGGTCTTTGAGAACCCCCAAGCGATAGCGGCCATTATCGGCCGGGTCTCCACACAGCGAATACTGGCGAATCAATCCACCGGGCAAATGCACGTCGACATGAGCTCCGGCCTCGAACACAGGTAACTGTTCACCACCGGATGAACATAGATCGAACACCAGCACTCCAGCTCCCTGTTGGTGGGCGTTGCGCACAACGACATTCAATAGGACGTCTTTCATCGGTTCATTCCCGCCCAGATCAGAGGATGTAACCAATACCCGCGAGGGTATCGTCGGAGTTGATCAGACGAATCAGCTTGCGCTGGATCTTGAAGCTGTCACCGGCACGCTCCAGTTCGTAGACGATGTCAGCGCTGTAGTGCTTGAGAGAGTCCTTGCGAAACTCGCGCAAGTTTTGCGCACAGCGCACGGTCACATATTCCGCACTCTCGAACAGCACTCGAAAGCGCGACAGGGTTCGCACAGTACGTGGCTGCGGGCTGGTGGAAATCGACTCGCCACCGGTCAGGCGCTGGACGCGTAGTTCCCGCATGTGACGATCGTCATAGGCGTAGTTCAAACTGTTTTCGAAGTCCTGTTCTTTCGGGTCGATGGGGATGACGTACGTACCCTTGTCAGCCCACAGGCTCAGCCAGTTGTTGAACTCACCATGGTCAAGCATGTCGCCTTCCTGCCAGATGAAAGCAGTGACTTCGTTTAGTAATTTCAGGTTCATCAGAGTCCTCCGCCGGTTACGCCGACATCATTTTTTGCCATTGCTGGTAGGCCGCGCGCATTCCGGTCTCGGCACTCACGTCACTGCGTAAACCGTCCTCCGTAGCTTTCTCACCTGGCAAACCTCGGTTCAGCATGATCCACAGATTCTCTCCGGCGCTGGCCCCCTTCTGCACCCGCTCCCAAGCCTCAGAATCGTCCGGCGTTCCGAAACCCATGGGCCCCTGGAAGTGCTCATGCAGACGCAGGCGATAGCGATTGGCGACTGCCGGGGCACCGTCCATGGTGATGACCGAGTGATGGATTTCGGTCTCGGTTACCGAGATCGGTTGCAGTACCCGAAAGAACGCCATGGAGCAGGCAACATTGGGAAACAGGTTGAGGTTGAAACCGGAACCGCCGACCGCACGTACGATGCGACGCACCTGTTGCTCTTCGATTCCCTCGTCACGAAGCTGTGCAGCCAGTCCCTCGAAGCGTTCCGGGATTGGTTTGTCCAGATCGGCTTCAAGATCCACAAGGTCAGGGATCATCACCATCACACTGTGGCCATTGCCGAGGTCTTCGACATAGCCAGGCCCCTCGACAAAGTCGAATAGTTTGAGAGTTTCTTCGTCTACCGATGACAGGAACGACTTATGCACCAGCGGGAAGTGATATGCGTCGGTGGTGTTTTCCAGCTGGATCTTCCAGTTGCCTGGGAAGCGAAAACGATGCTCACCCGGAACCTTGATCGGGTAACCCGCGCCCTGCTTCATAAAGAGGTCTATCCACTTTTTCGCCGGGCCCAGGAAGTCCACCAACGGCTCAATATCGTCCTTGAAAGTGGCGAACAACATGCCGGCATACTCTTCGACACGAAGGCTCACCAATGGCAATTCACCCTTGTCCAGGCAATCACCGTAGCTCTCTGGATGTGGCACGCCACGCAACGAGCCATCCAGAGCGTAACTCCAGCCGTGGTAGGGACAAACGAAACTGTTGGTCTTGCCCTTCTTGTGTTCACACACCGTGGCGCCGCGATGACGGCAGCGGTTGAGATGCACGTGAACCTGCTTCTTGCGGTCACAAACCACAATCACCGGCTGTTTGCCAATAAACGTGCTTTTGTAGCTGCCCGAGTCGGGGATCTCGCTAGCATGCGCAACCCAGACCCATGTGCTGTAGAAAATCTTTTCGAGCTCGGCGTCGAACAACTTGGCGTCGGTGTACAGCGAGGTGTGAACACGGTCGGACTTGACCAGCCCGGCAGGGCTGACGTCCAGGTTCACAGCGTCAATAAGGTTAGTCACGATAATGTCCTATTGTTGATTTCGAGCGTCGGTTTTGTGATTCAGAGAGGCAGCCGCCATGGCGCAGAGTCGTGCGTCGTCCCCCTTGCGCCCGATTAGTTGCAAGCTGGTTTTGATGGAAGAATTTGGATAAGCAATTGGCACACTGAGGGCCGGATGTCCGCTCAAGTTGAACGGCCGGAGAAAACGGGTGAGATCGATTACCGGCTCACCTTGCCGCACATCAACCAAAAGCGGTGGCAATCGCGGCAAACTCGGCAGAACCAAGGTGTCGTAGCTTTTAAGCAGCTGCTCAACCTGCTCGCTGAACGCCACACGAATTGACTCTGCGGCCTGCAGGGCATTGGCGTCAGTTTCCGCCGCCCGTAGCAGCCGCGCTTCGATATCTGCGCCCAACAAACCTTGACCCGTATAGTGGCCATATGCAGCCCAGGTTTCTGCATTAATGACCGTCAATGCGGCTTCGAACGCCCGATCAAGTAGCGGTAATGTGACGAGTTCCCACTTCCAACCTCGGCGCGTTATTGCATCACGCACTGCTGCCTCAATTGCTGGATCACAAGACACGTCGACCAAGCCGACGCATAATTGCTCAGGAGGCATCTGCGCAACGAATGTGCAGTCCATTGCCGACATCGCAGCGACGAGCGTGTCGAGATCCCGCGCCATCGGCCCAACGCAATCGAGAGAACTGGACGCTGGATGTACGCCTTCACGACTCAAACGGCCAAATGTCGGCTTAAGGCCGAACACGCCGCAACAGGCAGCGGGCATCCGCACAGAACCGCCAGTGTCGGTACCCAGCGCCACATCTACTGCACCCTGAGCAACAATCACCGCCGAACCACTGGAAGAACCACCCGGTATCCGCTCGGGTGCTTGCGGATTGATTGGAGTTCCCGCCCACTCGTTGATACCAGTGACGCCAAAGGCCAACTCATGCAGTACGGTCTTACCGATTACCTGCCAACCACCATCGAGAAGCGCCTGCACGACGGTTGCATGTTTTTCCGCCGGCGATGCCAGTTCCAGAGCGCGAGTACCACAGCGGGTTGGCCAACTAGCAACGTCCAGAGTGTCCTTGATAGCGACGGTGAGTCCCTGACCTCCCAGGCAGCCTTCTATGACCAGCGGGCTCATGATGGCGCCCCCTGAGTATCCGCAAGACGGCATGCATCAAGGCGTTCGGTGGTGAAAGACGAAATGCGCCAGGAGCCCGCCTCCCAGAGAAACTCCAGGCTGAGTACAGCAACAATTGATTCGGATTGGCCCGAGTCGTACCGGCTTAGTTGCTGCATCAACCAGCGACCCTTGGCCTGTTGACCGTCAACACTGATCTGGTCGCCGGTAAGAAAATGCGAATTGAACTGGAAGTGAGGATTGGGTGGCAGATAACCCATGAGCATTGCAACAATCGCCTCACGCCCTTCAATCCGCCCAAACTTGACTGCATACCGCGAGCCGACTCCCTGCCATACCGCATCGCCGCAGAACAGCTGAGCCAGTGCATCGGCACGCTCGGCGGGGCCAGGAACGTCGCACAATGACATATACCGACTCAGCAAAAGACGAATCGCCGATTCAGCTTCAAGCACGCGAATTCGCTCGACTAATGAGGTGATATCGGAAATTGGAGTGTTCATGAGATGGCACCTGTCAATGTTGCAAAGCGATGACAGGAAATTAAGAGATAGGCAGATACAGCAACAATCACTGGGCCTGAAGAACTTGTTGCGTTTTACGCAACATCCTTGAGCGCTGGTAGTAAACCGAGGCTCTACTTGGGTTGATTTTGAAGATCCACAGAGGGTGCTTCACGGATAAATTCAAGAGCTAGGCGTCCTGGCTGATCGTCGCGAAACTGCCCATGCTGCTCTGAAAATCAACTGAGCACCGAACATCGAAATGCGCCTGCACCGGGGGTTTCGGCGCAGAATCGCGTCGCTACCGAACAAATGTTCAGTTATAACTACGTAGCGTTTTTTGAGTCGTTCACTTCGCGATTCAGACTCTCGTCACGCAGCGGATCCGCTCCCCCGTCTGCCGCTCAATGCAATCCTGCGTCTTGAAGGGTTTCTGAACGAAATGGAGGCCCTTATGCGTAGTCAGATGTTCAAAACTCGTATCACCGAATTGCTGGGAATTTCTCACCCCATTCTTGCGGAGGTATGGGCCCCGGCGTTTCCGACGCCCACTACGTCGCGGCTGTTGTGAATGCGGGCGGTATAGGTTTTATAGCGGCAGCGGGCTTCCCCCGACCCAGATGAGTTCCGTGCTCAATTGCGCCGCTGCCGAGAGCTGACCTCGGGTAAGGGCTTTGGCGTGAATCTCTACATTTCTCGCCAGACCAAAGGGGCAGAACGCTTACAGCAGCAGTTGGAGATCATCGCTGAAGAGGGTGTGCTGTGTGTCAAAACTGCTGGGGCCAGTCCCGAGAGCATACTTCCGATCCTGCGTGATGCCGGAATCAAAGTCCTGCATAAGGTTCCCGCTGTGCGCTATGCGCGTACGGCCGCTCGACTTGGAGTAGATGCCGTAATCGTGGTCGGTAACGACTGCGGAGGTCACCCAGGCGTCTATGCAATCAGCAGCATGGTGCAGGCGGCCCAGGCACCCACCGAAATCCAGGTAACCGTCGTAATTGGTGGTGGTATAGGAACCGGTCGTCAATTAAAGCCTGTGCTCAAGCGCTGGTCTGTGAGGGGGTAAACGTGTTGATTACCGCTCGGGTGAGCAGGCACTGAATGCAACCGCTGCTGAGTTGAAAGCCATCAATTCCAAGGTCAGTGTTATTGCTTTAGCGGGAGACATTTCAACAGCTGAAGGTCGAACAGCCGCTCTGAGCGCCTTGATCAACAATGCAGGAGGGTTCAAGGCTCTGGATGCCAACATGCTCTCCCCTATCGAGCTGATCAACGCAACGATAGATGGTATGGCCCAACGGGGCTTTGGTCGTATCGTCAACATCACGTCAAGCGCAGTGAAATCGCCGATTGAAAGCTTGGGCCTATCAAATGGGCCCCGCAGTAGGCTAACGGTTTCATTGCAGGACTTGCCCGCGAAGACAGAATCGCTAGTCGCAATGTAACCATCAACAATCTGCAACCTAGCTCATTTGACACCGATAGGTTACGCGCTACGTTGGTCACAACAGGGCAGGAAATGGCTCAAGGAAGTGACGCGTTCCGCGAAGTTGAAATTCCTGCAAAGCGCTTCGGTATTCCTGAGGAGTTTGGTGCACTTTGTGTTTTCGTATGCAGTAGCCATGCAAGCTATCTGAATGGGCAGAATCTATTGATCGACGGCGGTGCGATTCGATCGAACCACTACGGCTCAATCAGACAATCTAGAGTCCGGTCACGATTGACTGCTAACGGCCTTCGCCCTGGCATAAGCCTCCTCTAAAAAAGGGCCCTCGAAGGGCCCTTTTGTACTCAAACCAAAATCACTTGGTCAGCCAGGACTCGACCGTGGCAGAGCCGTATTCGGCCTTCCACTCTTTCAGAGTCCGGTGATTGCCGCCTTTGGTTTCGACGACTTCGCCAGTGTGAGGGTTTTTGTAGACCTTCACCTGGCGTGGCTTACGGCTGCCGGCTTTCGACTCGACGGCAGGAGCGCGACGGCGTGCGTGAGGATCCAACAAGTTAATCACGTTCGGCAGGCTGTAGCCGTACTCGGCGAGTAGAGCGCGTAGCTTGGTTTCAAATTCGATTTCTTGCTTCAAGCCAACATCACCCTTCAGGGCTTCCAGCGCCTGGAGTTGCTCGGCTAGGTGTTTTTCGAGTTGGCGGTATTCTGCGAGTTTGGACATGACGAATCTCTTTTGGTAGGTGGCAAACAGTATATTGCAAATCGGTAATCGCAAAAGGCACTGCTTGTGACAACTGAGAATGAAACGAAGAAGCAGAAAATTATGGCTCAGCAATAATTATGGTTGAGCGATAATTTTGAATAATTCAGTTTTACCGCTTGCTCGATCGTCTCCGTCGATAGCGAAAACTCGTGTCGTGCCGAGGCAATGAGAGCTAAATCACTAATGCATTCCGATGTGCATGTCGCGCTATGGCGATCGCTTTTTCGCGTAAGCGCCTAGTCTTGTGGTCGCGCCCCCCCTACAGAAAATTGAAACCGATAAGCCAGCCAGCAACAGGCGATTAAGTGTGCGCATGATAGCCTCCGGCACAGACGTATCTGTTGTGAGAGCTCGCTTTGAACACACCTAACGCACATGCCGATTTCAACACCCTCATCAATGCACCGAAATTTTCCGACGACCCTGTTGGGCACAACCAGAAAAAGCGGTGGCAGCTCATCGCTGAAGACATCATCAAAAGCACATCTAAAGAGGCGTTGCTTGAAGCAAGAGGCCGAGCCGAAGGCTACATTCATGGTCTTGTGGACGCGGGACACTTGTCGACGAGAGATACCGAGCGCGACTATCTTGTCTTAAGCATCGTCCAACGGCGTCGTGAGTTTTTGCAGAGGCTGCTGAACGAGTACGGTTACTGAGTCAAGGCGAGCTGTGAATCCGTCCGACGGCAAAATGAGCATCTCAGGATAGAGGCAGCTTGAAGCGCTCCGCACGGCTAACCCGAAGCGCTTCTGATTAAAACTGTAAGAGGCCTTGCAAGTGCTTATTCAGAGGTCTGACGGAGCTCGAGGTATAAGCTTGGCCTGAATCGACTCCCATTCCACCATTGAAATGAGCACCGCAGTCCTGCGTTCCCCTTCGATGAAAACCGGTTTTCGAGTCATGATCACCTGGTCGAGCAACTCGTCAAAGTGGGTTGTTGCTCGAGCAACTGACCATCGTTCTTACGCCATGTGCCAGGCCCTATCTCGAGATGAAAAAGTGGACGTCTCACCATCATTTAGAAATGGTCGGCGGATTCGAGAAGCTTCAGAAAACTCGCTCTGCCGAGGCCTCGCTTGAAGCTAGCGATGATGTAATTACCAGCTTGGGTTTCGAGCAGCCAAAACCGTCCTTCTTTCCTAGCCGATCGAACTTTTTCCGTGCGAATGATTCCGCCATTGGCGATTCGGTACGCGTCGTCATGCGGAAAGTGGTCGAAGGACACGCCAAGGCATCTGTCCTCGATGATCACTGCATCGCTGATAAATGCCGTAATGGGTACTGTGTATTTTCGGAGACTCGCGTGTACAAGGCGACTCATTTGGAAGTCACTGAGATATTTGGTATGAAATTCAACTTCGATGATTTCAGGCATCCGGCCATCTCCAAATGACTCAAGTAGTATTTTTCGCCAGTCATTGCTCAAACCGCTTTCATGGAAAAAGCAGCACCTATGCTGGCATTTTTTCTTAGGCCCGATCCCAGCAGGAGGTAGACCGTACTCCTGGTTTCAAACATGCAACCCTGACTAAAAGACACGCCAAAATTGCTGCGTACCCACATGCCTGCCTGAAATCGATTTCGGCTATCAAAAACGACTTCATGCGCGTACAGAGTCGCGGGCAGCAGGCCCAGTCCGATGAGCTTTTCTTTCTCATCTGAATTGACCGTGAGGTCGAGCAAAATCCACTGCCGAACAACGCAGAATGCTTTGCCTGGGAATGACTTTGCTGCTAAATAGATCAGGTCTTCCTCAGACCCCAACCAGCCAGCCATCTCCGCGCCTGCGCCGTAAAGTAGCTGCGAGATTTCTTCTAACGTGACCATGTAATTTTCTCGAATTCGTACGCAGCGAAATTCAGTTCGCTAAGGTTCATCACTGAGAGACGGCTCATCAAATCTCGATCAGAAAATCCTGATCGAAACCGGTCTCTTCGGTCGGGTATCCGCGAGGATTTGACACTACTCGGCATCCTCCTTTAACGAAATCCGCAGCGATGTGGGTATGTCCATACACCCAAAGATCGGCCTTCCCCAGAAGCTCAGGCCAATTGTTTGCGTACGCAGCAATAAGGTGTGCAGGAAAATCCCCACTCACGTATTCCGACATAGGAGCATGGTGCGTGACGACAACAGTTTTACCGGCGAAGGGCTTGTCCAGTTCCCCAGTAAGCCAGGCGTACGCCGCCTGTGATTTAGCGATCAAGTCATCAGGACGCAAACGTCGGAAATTTTCATCGGTTCTGATCACGGTGAAATCGTTCATCCAGTCCCAAGCGACTCGTTTCGCGGCAACGACATCTCCGGTCGACGAGTAATCTGTCCATGCAGTCGTGACCAAAAATCTAGTTTGGTTGATGATCAATACTTCGTTTTCGAGGACGTGAACATGAGGCGCAGCCGCCTCTTTCATCTTGCGAAGCGTGTGGTCGATGTGGCCGCCGTAAAATTCGTGATTGCCGCACACGTAAATCACTGGGCACTGGAATGCGTCGTTCGCCCATAAGACTCCACGCGATTTGATATCAATGTCACCAGCGAGAATGATCACATCCGCATCGCTTGGAGTAGGATCGAAACGAGCGAAACCGAGGTGCAGATCTGAATAGATTTGAAGCTTCATTGGAGTCGCCGTTTAGGTCAGTGGTCAGCAAATTCCGGAACTGCTGAAGGCGCAGTTTTTGTATCTTCGTAGATCGTCCGAATGCCAGTGAGTGAACCGGCGTCGAGGCCATCTCGAGCACTGCTATAAACGGCGCCACCCGCCACCTTATGAAGCAACACGCACTCGCCTTTCTGGTCGTAACCGATGACCAGGCTGATTAGCTTCTCCATACGCTCTGAGAGGCCTCCATTGACCCACGGTGGGGTTATGACCTGAACCTCTTCAACAAGGCAAGTTGGGCCCTCCAGCTCCAGTAGGTTGGACAATAAAGAGGCGTCCGTTGGCATAAACCTCTTGGTGAATTGTCTGGCTCCCTCTGTGAACCGAAGGATGACGTGATACCAAGGATCCATTGATTCCCGTTCGATCATTCGCCATGCGGTTCGTCCTGGCCCCGGGAAGCCGGGGCGCCCTTCCCTATAAGATTCATGTGTAATAAACATTTCGCTTTTTCCTTACCATCCAAGTCAGTGAATGACCTCAAGTTGTCCCACTGACGATTTTTCATATCCGGGCTTTCCGTCGATCCATCGAGGCGTCTCCGATGCTTGGACGCACCCGCTGGCCATCGGTATCTCTTTCAGATCCGATCAAAAAGCGTCTGACAATACATGTGATATGTTTGGTGCTCAGGTCGCTAAAACTGCCTGATGCCCATCTCAAAAAGACTCTGAACCCATGATTGTGCGGCTTAGCTCTGAAAAAGCGGCAACGCATATTTCCGATATTACCACCAAACGTGGTTTATCGGAAGATAGCCGTTATGGCTCTATCCTCGCTTTTGAGGCAGACCATGTCGCTTAAGAATGAGATCGCCGGTACGCTCAGGGCAATCAGGACAATCCGAGGCTTCGACTACGGTGATTTGGCAGACGTCAGTGCAAAAGCAAACATAGGTAAGCTGGAGCAAGGAAAGAGCAATATCACGGTTGCGAAATTGATCGAGCTAGCAGAGGCCCTCCAATTCGATCCTATTGCTCTTATGACCCTCTGCGTCGCTATCCAGAAGGATGAACCTACCGATACCACTCTAGAGCGGGCACGTGCAGAACTCGACTCATTCAAAGAAGAAGGAGGAGAGGAGCTTGTCAGGAGTCAGTTTGTGGGCAAAGAGCTGAAAAAGAGGCCTTCGGGTAAGCCTGGTAATACCAAGAATGCCGATTCGGTGAGAGAGCTGAAGGCTTTAGGATTGAGTCAGGCTGAGGTGGCGCGGACGCTTGGATTGGCGAGCTCAACAGTGTATCGGTACTGGCAGACTTGAAGGGACACACCGCCCGAACTCAAGTAGTAAGGGTGATGGTGTCGGCGTTTAAGCGAATTCGATAACACTTATAGCCTTTTGATGAAGGCTGATTTCATGCAGCCCGATCTCACTACCTTTCGGATGCAAACCGATCGTGCCCCCCAAGCTTCAGCCATGAGTTGATGGCCATAACAGATACACAGGAGAGGCATTTTCATCGCAGGCGTTCGAGCTACAACGCCTTGCATCTCAAACCTTGATTCTTCTAAAACACTCCTTAACCCGGTCGCGGCCAAATGCCATCGGCTCAAATACCTCGCCGTACTAGCCCACCACGTCGTCGTACCCTGAATGCTTGGGGTCTGTCATAAACTGTAGAAAATCCTTGTAATCTGACACTCCACCTACGTCTGCTGTCGGACAAGCATTCACGCCATCAACGTAATACGGCAGTGGAGAGGCCGCGATGGCGGGTAGAGGTGCAATTACGCAGTACAGCGCTTTGACAAACGTCTTGTGAGCCTCTGGTTTACCGGCGGCCCCCAGCAATCAGGCTCTGGGGTATCGTACTTTTCACCCGCTATCATCTCCAGCCCATCACGACCTTGATGACATGGTGCGGTTTCCCCAGGGTGATGATTTCAGACACCGCGAACGGACGAAGATCTTCGGAGTGATCCACTTCAGCTCAGTTTGCAGTAGCAACAAATCAAGTGCGGGTTTAAATAACCGGACAATTTCAATGGCACAGAGCCACCATTTTAGCAAGCTACAAACATTGCGCACGGAAGCTCAGGCGTGATCGAGAGAGCATCGGGGCGGCATTAGCCAGCGCCTCCCCCTCGAGTGACGGTTTGAAAATGATACGAGGCTCGGGCAGCTAGCTACTTTCACGTCAGCCATCAATTAGCCACAAGGGTCGCAAACCCTAGATTTTTCTGCACTCACGAAATGTCAAGCAATATATATCTTCACCCCCCCCCTTGAAATCATTTTTTCCAAACGGAGTGTATAGTTATTGAATTCAAAAACAGCTTTCTCCAAACCTCTCAATCTCTACTCACCTTTTCAAGCAAAACCCAACTGACCTTTGCCCAGCGCTTCTGATATTCAATTTGCTTACTGGCTAATTGGTAGCTTGATAAGAAAATCCAATCAACCTTACCGAAAGCCTAAGGAGGCCGTTTTGCTTATAGGAGTCGTTTTTTCGGCCGAAGGACGGCTAGCTTGTCTTTTGAGCCCAAACCAAGCGGCTAATTTTTTGGGATAACTACGTCCAAAATTTGAGAATCGCCATGCCGTCAGAAAAAAGGGTTAAAAAACTCACAGCCGACAAAATTTAGGAAGAGCTCGACTACCTCGTTAAGGCGGATCGGGCACGAGGCACGTCAGCCATACCCGAACGCACATCCCAAGGCGACAACATCGTCCTTCCTCACATATCTCTTGCAGTACTCAAGAGCAGGCTCATGCGTATTTCCCGATAGGCGCTGGCTGACCATTGCTGAGTGCGATCTGATCCCCTGCAGGTCTTTTCAGTGTTTACAGTATACCTTTCATATACTCTTTAACCCTGAAAATTGACGGATTGTCAATATGCATGCTGATTTTTTTCATTGACAGCGAATCACTAAACATTCACCATGAATTGACATCGAACCGGACGGCGCCTTGATGCACGCTACTGACTTGAAAAGGGAAATCTTGATACGCACGCCTGTAACTCGAGCCTTCATTTCTGCAAAGAAATCGCCGCGACCCGTTCGTATCGGTCGAGCGCCTCGATTTTGGCAGCAGAACGGCGGCACTTCGTGGTTCTTACGCTATACACAAATGTCAGCCGGCCAATTTTAACAAACGTAATGATGGCTTGAGTTCTTCGGATTCGAACAGAAGTGCCATCGATTGATCCGCCTACACAACCTGCACTCTCAACGCCTTAGTACTCATGGAACCGGCAAATCAAACATTTGGCGCTACGACTAGGAGGGTACGCGCGCTCACGGATTACGAGCTATCCAATGTCTGAACGTAACGCACTTGTCATGTCCCTGGGCTTCTTGACCGAAGAACAGATGATCGAAATCACCCAAGTGAAGAAAGAGACACTCGAACACTGGCGAAAGCACGGCAAAGGCCCAATCCCTACTCTCTTCGGACGTGCCTTTTTCTATGCATTTGATGATGTCAAAGACTACATGCACTCACTGAGAAGAACACGTAGTCGCGAGTCCATATTGCGCTCAATTTGACTTCATTCGGCCTTCGATGCCTGCACACCCAGCAAGTCATTGAAGGCCTTCTGCACATCTTTAGCTTTAATGTGCGTGTAGCGCTTCAGCATCTTCCAGTCCCGATGCCCAGAAATCAGAGCAACCTGCTCGATTCGAAGACCAACAGTAAACAACTTGCCGATTGCTCCGTGGCGCAGATCATGAAAAACCAGGTCATCAATTTCGCATTGCTGACAGATACGAGTAAACGATGAGCTGACTGACGCTGGGTTGTATTGAAAAATACGCCCTTCTTTTCGATCTCCAGCATGCGCTATAGCGATTTTCCAGGCTGCCGGCAGAAGAGGAACAGTCTGATTGTTTCCGATCTTCTCCTGAGGGTGCTTGCGGCTTCTGATCTTCACTGTTTTATCAACATGGTCGATGTCTTCAATGAGAATCTGACAAATTTCTTCTTGGCGCATTGCAGAAGCCAGGGCGAAAGCAATCAGATGCTGCATTGGGATCTTCTGTCTCGCCCCCTTCTTTTCGTATGCCGCGAAAATTTTGTCGAGCTCATCTTCGGTAGCTTCTCTCTCACGTTGTTTGCTACGCGTACTCACACCACGGCGCGACAGACTGCTGCGAACCTCGTTTGCAATGCCTGCATCAACGTCGTAGTGCCTCACTTCGCGCGCCCAATGCAAAACCGTGGAGATGTACGACAAATCGACAGCGATAGTGACGCCCGAAACCGTAGTGCCGGCCTGAGTCTTCTGCTTGAGTCTTTTGTCTACAAAGTCACGAAGATGAAGGATCGAGAACTCTGACATCAGGACACCTTTGAACTCCGATTTCAGCCGTAAGAGTGTCGCTTTTTTGTTCTTGCCGTGCGGTTTGACCGGTTCGGTTTCTTCGATGTATTTATTGATGAAGTCCGCAACAGTCGAGCCCTTGGGGGTTGGTGCCGTCCCTACGGCCCGGATGCTCTCAAGCTTGCTCTCAATCTCAGCAGCCCACCTCTTCGCGTCAGCATGCTTCTTGAACGTCATCCCTTTCCGCACGCCACCGCGCATAACCTGAGCGCGCCAGCTGCCACTCGGAAGCTTTACAATACTCGCCATCGTCGTGTGCAATCCCTGTTCAATTCGCTGTACTCGAATAATACACTGCACACACCCGTCATGCACACCGCGTGTGCACCAATGCTACACACGAAGGCTATAAAGTGATTTCTTCAGAAGAAAAAATCGTTATAAATCAAGGTGTTATTAGCAGAAGATTTTCGGTCGCCCCCATGATGGATTGGACCGATCGCCACTGCCGCTTCTTCCTGCGCCTGCTGTCGAAAAACGCCCTGCTCTACACCGAAATGGTCACCACCGGTGCCCTGCTCAACGGCGACCACGAACGCTTCCTGCGTCACAACGAAGCCGAACACCCGCTCGCCCTGCAACTCGGCGGCAGTGTTCCACTGGACCTGGCTGCCTGCGCGCGCATGGCGCAGGAGCATGGTTACGACGAGGTGAACCTGAATGTCGGCTGCCCGAGTGATCGGGTGCAGAACAATATGATCGGCGCGTGCCTGATGGGGCATCCGCAGTTGGTGGCCGATTGTGTGAAGGCAATGCGTGATGCGGTGTCGATTCCGGTGACGGTCAAGCACCGTATCGGGATCAATGGCCGGGACAGTTACGAGGAGCTGTGTGATTTCGTCGGTACGGTGCGGGATGCCGGGTGCACCAGTTTTACCGTGCATGCGCGGATCGCGATTCTGGAGGGGTTGTCGCCGAAGGAGAACCGTGACATCCCGCCCCTGCGTTATGACGTGGCAGCGCGGTTGAAGGCGGATTTTCCTGAGCTGGAAATTATCCTCAACGGCGGGATCAAGTCGCTGGAGGCTTGCCACGAACATTTGCAGACGTTTGACGGCGTGATGTTGGGCCGCGAGGCGTATCACAACCCTTATGTGATGGCCGAGGTGGACCAGCAACTGTTCGGCAGCGCGGCGCCGGTGATCAGCCGGGCTGAGGCGCTGGCGCAGTTGCGTCCTTATATAGCGGCGCACATCACAGCAGGTGGTTCGATGCACCACATCACTCGCCATGTGCTTGGACTGGGAACCGGGTTCCCGGGAGCACGCAAGTTTCGGCAGTTATTGTCGGTGGATATTCACAAGGCCAAAGAACCTTTGGCCTTGCTGGATCAAGCGGCGGAGTTGCTTGAGGGGCGTTAACGGTTAGCCGCTGCCCTGCGACCAGGCTGCATGTCCTGCAGCCTGGTGCAAGTGTCAGAGCGCTGCAGCTTCGGTCCAGTCAACCCAACCGAATACCCACGTTGCCAGAATCAGCAAACCGAATCCGATCCGGTACCAGGCGAACACGGCGTAACTGTGGCTGGCGATGAACTTGAGCAAACCACGCACGGCGATCATGGCGAAAAAGAACGCCGTCACGAAACCCAGCGCAAATACCGGCAGGTCGCCAGCCTGAAACAGATCCCGATACTTATAGCCTGAATACACGGCGGCACCGACCATGGTCGGCATCGCCAGAAAGAACGAAAACTCCGTAGCCGCCTTACGCGACAGGCCAAACAGCAACCCGCCGATAATCGTCGATCCAGAGCGCGAGGTGCCCGGGATCATCGCCAGGCATTGCGCGAAACCGACCTTGAGGGCGTCGGCCCAGCGCATATCGTCAACATGCTCGACAGACACCACATGTTCCCGCTGCTCGGCCCACAACATGATGATGCCACCCACCACTAATGCCACTGCTACAGTGATTGGATTAAACAGATACTCATGGATCTTATCGGCGAATAACACACCCAGGACCACTGCCGGAAGAAAGCCGATTAATAGATTCAAGGTGAAACGTTGTGCATTGCGTTGAGTCGGTAAGCCGGTAACGATCTCGAGAATCTTGCGACGGAACTCCCAGACAACTGCCAGGATCGCGCCCAATTGAATGATGATGTTAAAAGCCATGGCTCGCTCGCCGCCGAAGCTGAGCAAGTCCGCGACAACAATCTGGTGCCCTGTACTTGATATCGGCAAAAACTCCGTCAGACCTTCGACCATCCCTAAAACCAACACTGATATGGTTGTCCAAAGATCCATTAATTCCTCCCTCAACGACAAATACCCATGCGTCGACTTCGCTCTGATTCAACGCCAACACGAAATTAAAGCGCATTAGACAAACTAATAAAACTCAATGTTATGAAATGTCCATGGTCAACACCACCAACATGAACGTTATATAACGGTTAATATTGGATAGCTCCGAGCCAAACAAGAGCAATCACTCGCACTTGAATCAACAAAGCCCTACTGCCTCATGGCACCCAATGAAAAAAATCAAGCCGCGGGAACTTTAGCGGCATCCACGGTCGTATTGATGCGAAAAACCGGGACATCGGGACAAAAAATGGCACAATGATATGACCTGTCAGCCCGCGAGATTCCAATAGGCCATCAGGCCTCTTGAGCCATTGGTAAGCAAACGATCACGTGAGAATCACCAGGAACGTTAAAAAAGGTAGCGACCGCTTGAAAAACGAGTGAAATGTTACCAATTGTCAGTCACAACCGAGAATGGGTGCTTTAACATTCAAATGCCAGCACCCAGCCGAGTCAAAGCATGATGCTTACAGGGAAAATAACGACTACAGACCACAGCTACGCGAAGGAGGAGAAAGGTATTCTCACCGTTGGGCGAACCCACACGCTAGCTGAGGGCTTTAGGGAATTAGTCGCAAGCCACGTAGGCAAGGATATTGCCGTTGATGCAATGTGCTATAGCAACTCATTCAAAAGAAACAAGAATACTGATTCATACCGTGCAATTTTTATCGTAATCGACAGCCCTCAAGCATTTGTTGAAAGCCTCACCGCGGTAGAAAATATTCGCGTCGAAAATCTGGCGTCAATAATTTTCGTAGCCATCACCGGTAGAGGCACCTACAACAAGATGAAGTATTATTTTGCCGGGGCCGACTACTGTATTAATTGCGATACTCTTGCAGACAAAAAGTCTGATGTACTGTCCGAATTTTTTAACAGTCCAGAATGGCAAAAAAAGCATAACTTGCTTTTGGACCCCACTCGCATGTGCCTGATTGGCGAGTATAAAAAACTGGATGTATCGTTTGCAGAAATGAAAATTCTTGAGGCTTTTTCTCAGACCAAAAACCAAATATTGAGCCATGATGAAATCGCCAGGATCATGGGGCTGAATATAAATTTTTATGACCCAAGAGCCTTGGAAAAGTCGATCAGTCGCCTTCGCGGCAAAATAAAAGGCATGTATGGAACCAACGCCATTCAAAGTATCCGTGGGCATGGATATCGTTTAATCAGGGGTCTGATCTCGACAACCTGATTCTTAATGTAAAAGGGAGTTTCTGTTTTATGAACGCAACAGGGAGCGTGCGATTCTACGATCACGCAGAGCATTACCTGTCTCGACAATTGATCCTCACTCGGGATGACTGCCCGTTTGCCAGCGAGATCAGAATACATTTTGACGATTCTGCTTCCGCGCCCTGCGCGCCAGAGGCGTATCAGATGAGTGGGATCTACAGTGAAGTACTGATGCAAACCAGGCTGATTGCGTTCTCGCTAAAAGATCGCGACACCACTAACGGGAGCAAGTACTTAAGCCGTAGTTTTGTTTGCGTAAAACAGTCGGACCTCGCCAACTCTGCGCTCACGGAAGAGTTGATACAGTCCGGCGCTGCTCTGCGCGAATTTGGCCAGACACTGGTTATCGCGCTCAATGAACTACCCCTCTCGGCAGTCAGCTTCGCAGAAAAAAAGAAAATCCTTCATAACGTGTATCTATTGAAAGATCACGGCATAGAAATCGCGCTCGACGATTACAACATCGACGATGAAAGTATCGAAATCTTTACAACCCTGAATCTATTCGACTATATAAAGATTTCCACTTCCTCTCTAGACTTGAGTCTCAAGCTCAGCGGCAATCCAGAATTATTCAATCGCCTCCACGAACGCATGACCATGCTCACTCACAACACAAAAGTCTCCTTTATAGCAGACAGAGTCGAGCATGCTGCCAGCCATATACTGGCACGTGCGCTGCCCTTTGATTACTTCCAAGGGAGCCATTACTCCCCCGCCGACAACCTTTAAATCAACACCCAGATGTGCAAATCAGGAGAGAGCCATGGATAGCAGCACAAACCTCCCTAGAAAATACTTTGTCGTGGTTACTCACAACCCCGCACTACAACTAGAGCTTGAGGCATTACTGACCAGCAAGCGATATAACAGTTACGGCACGTCACAGGCAAAGATGTTTTATGAAGGCGTTGCCCCACCCACTTCTGCCCCCAAGCTTATGGAATTTATTTCCCCGCAGGTAGCCAAGATGGTTCCTCCGGTTATCAAGCATGATACCCAGCGCATCCTTTCGACGTTCAAGTCCGAATGGCAAGCAGTCCAATCCGTAACGAAATTTACTCACTTCACATCAACTGCGGACAACGCCAGAGATGACACCAGGGAATGCGTCTCCCAGGCGGCCAAACCGCACGCTCCACTGACTGAAACCTGGCGACTGAGCGATGCCAACGGCGCGCTGACCAAAGATGGCGTGGAGATTGCCTTGACTGGCCTGGAGGCCACGCTGCTGAAAAAAATGCTGCACCATGAAGATCGCGTGGTCAGCAAGGACGATCTTATCCGCAGCATCGGCAGAGAACCTGAACACTATCGGGGTCTCGAAATGTGCCTGAGCCGACTACAGGAGAAGTTTAAAAACGCCAGTAACGGCGAACGTCTTTTCCGTGCAGTAAGGAATCGTGGGTACTGCCTGATACAAAAAATCGTACGCGTAAAAAAATCAGCCTGAACCATTCAGGCGTTCGCCCCGGCAGTGCAATACAACAATAAAAAAGCACGCCAATTTATCTCCCCCCCTCTCCACCCGCCCCCTCTAAAAAGCCGTGTTAATAAAGTTGAATCCAGACTATTTCTAACGCCGCTCTCGCCCAGATATATCAACCATATACACCGCCCACTCGTTAAAAGTCGTCAGACAGTGCTCCCCCTAATAACTTAATCTATCCATTGATGACGGCGCCGCCCTCTTGGCGTTTCGATCATCAATGCTCCGCCATCTAACATGAACAATAACTCTTATTTCATTAATTTTGGCTTTTGTCTGTCGAAACGCGAATGGACGTATTTTGGGGATAACGTATGGTTAACAATCTTCGTATCAATCGAAATACCACTCTCAAAGGACTGACCTTCTGGGGACAGTGGGCACTGGGTCAGGGCTTTGTTGTCGCCCTGTTACTTCTAATGGTTTATTACCAGACTGGAACGGTAGAGTTCTATTATCGAGTATGCGCAACGCTTACGGTGCTTGCATCGGTTCCGGCCTATACATGGTGCGGCGTCTATGCAAAGAAAGACAATTACCTGGAAGGGTTGATAAGACTACTGATGGGTTGGTCAATGACACTGGCAGCGCTGGCTATTGTCGCCTTCCTCTGTAAGGCCAATGAACTGTTTTCTCGTCAAATCATTCTGATATGGGCTATCTGCAGCTACCTCGGGCAGGCGCTGTTGTACGTCCCACTGCATGGTTTTTCGAAGTACTACCAACGGGCGCTTCAAGTTGAGCGCAGAACGCTGATTGTGGGTACTGGCGAGCTGGCACTGGGATTGGCTAACAAGCTTCGTGCCCTCGAGCACTTCCCATTGGTCGGCCTGGTAAGCTCCGACACCACTCCTTTGCTGGAGACCGGCGCACCACCGGTTGTAGGCCCGCAAGAGGAACTGCTCGAACTGATCAAGACTCATGACATCCGACGTCTGTACATCACGCTCCCCCTGAGCGAAGCGGTACAAATCGAAGAAATGTATGTCGACTTGCTGGATGCCCACGTCGATGTTGTCTGGGTCCCGGACTTGAACAGCCTGACGCTGCTCAATCACTCGGTCAGTGATGTGGATGGCATGCCGGCAATCCACTTGATTGAATGCCCGCTTTCCAGCCAACCCACTGCCGCATTGAGTAAAAGCCTGTTCGATAAAAGCGTGGCTCTGATGGCCATTATCGCTCTAAGCCCGTTACTGTTGATCATTGGCCTGGCCGTCAAATTCACCTCCCATGGTCCGGTATTTTTCAAACAGGACCGCCACGGGTGGAACGGAAAGGTCATCAAAGTCTGGAAGTTTCGATCCATGCGCGTGCACGACGATCACGAGGTGAAACAAGCCAGTCGTAACGACTCGCGGATTACCCCGATCGGGCGCTTTATCCGTCGCACTTCCATTGACGAGTTGCCGCAGCTGTTCAATGTATTGCAAGGTCATATGGCGCTGGTCGGACCTCGCCCTCATGCCGTTGCGCACAACAACTACTACTCCGGCAAGATTCTCGCCTACATGGCTCGCCATCGAATCAAACCGGGAATCACCGGGCTGGCTCAAATCAACGGTTGCCGCGGCGAGACCGACACCATCGACAAGATGCAGAAGCGCGTCGAGATCGACCTCAAGTACATCAATAACTGGTCGTTGTGGCTGGATGTGAAAATCCTGGTGAAGACGCCGTTCACCTTGCTGTCAAAAGACATTTATTGAGGGGACGCCTGCAGGCTAACCAGGGGACGTAAGCCATTTACCCAGTGCGCTTGCGCCGTCACTAGTGGCTGGGTTTTCCCAGCCATGCCTGCAACTACACCAACACCGGCAGGTTGTTCTGCTGTCGACTCTCGTGGCGATGCTCATCGCCAACTTCTTTTAAGTCTCCGCTCGATACCGTACAGCTTTTTGACCAGATTCAGGGCGATTCGGCACGCCCGGACTTACCTTCAGGCAGGCGCAACGGCAGCAGTTGACCGCTAAATAAGTGGATACCGGGTAATCGCGTGACGACAAACACCGTATTTGCGAACTGGAACGCCAGTTACGCCGCAAAGCAGCGGCCCTGGCCGAGACCGCTGCTTTCCTGGTGCTGCGACAAAAGCTTAATGCCTACGGGGGGGAACTAAGACGACGGCAACTGACCTTGTTGCCAGGCGGTATCTGCTTGTTGATTGGCAGGCCGGGAGCAACGCTCCGTGTCAATGCTTACTGATACCAACCAAGGGCATGCTGATTCTTTGCTCACGTTGCAGCAATGTCATCAGGAGCAACACTCGCTGCTCGCCCTCCATCGCCAGGAAGATCGCTTCCACATCGACAAAAGGCCCCTCATTGATACGCACCCGCTCTCCACAGGCAAACCGAGCTTCCACTGGGGCTCCGCTATCGTGCTCATGAAGTTGTGCGATCAAGTCATCACCTACGGGTACCGGTTTGCCTCCAAAACTGACAATTCGCAATACACCGCGAGTAGAACGCAAAGGCGCCCAACTCTCACCTAAGCCGAGCTGGATAAACAGATAACCCGGAAACAGCGATTCGCGAACAACCCTCCTGCGCCCCTGCATATCACGCTCGCGCCGATGCGTAGGGCGAAAACAGGTATACCCCTGGTTAACCAGATTGATCTCTGCACGCTCGTCCTGGCTCGCCTTGCATTGCACCAAATACCATGCGCTAGAGGTGAGACTCTCAGGCAAGGTCATTTGAACAGCCGAAGCACTATGGATGGACACAATCAGCCCCTTCTGCACCTGTGTGGTCAAGTAGCTCCGTGGTTTTCTCATCGATCTTGCGACGAATTTCTCCCAAGGACGGAAATGCACCTGAAAAACGGAGTTGGCCGATCATGGAAACGTAACCCTTCAAAAACATACGAAACTTATTAGCAATACACGAACGCTAGAGAACCCTTCGCCCAAGGCAAAACCCCGAACATCATTAGCATCAAATTACGTATCAAGACGTTTAACACACTCCAATACAGGACAACACAAAAAAGCCAAAAACGTTAAAAACCGTCAGGCAGGAACCAACAATGTTATTTAACTGTTATTTAATATCTGGCTTTATATATGGAATTTTTTTTGCCATATGCTTTCAATACTCGCGTGGCATTTAATGGTTGATGTTGTCGTGGGTTGCCAGTTATGATTTTTAGCATAGCAACTGTCAAGCACACTCCAAGTCCGGATTCCAGCAGGCCAGAGTCTTCGCAGTCAAAAGCTTCATCCAGCACGGTAACTCCTCACGGAAAGAGGCACACACCCAATAGCTGCAAGCCGTCACAAAAGTGCCATTGAAGAAAAGCATAGTTTTAGTCTTTCCAATTGCACATCACCACAAGTGTGGAATTTCCAGGGAGGTTGCCTTGTTTAACAAGATTCTAATCGTTTGCATTGGCAACATTTGCCGAAGCCCCACTGCCGAACATTTGTTGCGAGCAGCACTGGGGCAGTCCGATATCGAAGTTAGCTCTGCCGGTCTTGGCGCACTACAAGATCACCCGATCGAACCCACCGCCCGGATCGTACTGGAAGAGCATGGCCATCTGCCAGAAGAGCACAAAGCCAATCAACTGACTCCTGCCGCCATCAGCGAATCGGATCTGATCCTGGTGATGGAGCAGTCGCACATAGACCGTGTTCTCAAGATCGCGCCTGAAGCGCGAGGCAAGGTCCTCTTGCTGGGCAAGTGGCAGAACAACCGCGAAATCAGCGACCCCTACCGTCAAGGCAAACCTGCTTTTGTGCATGCATACGCGTTGATTGAAGAAGCAGTAACCGCCTGGGCAAAGCGTCTCGCACGCTAAACCACTCCTCGAATACCTGTTAAAAAAGAACCCACTTATGCAGCAAACTCCAGCATTAACCTCACATGACGATGATGATGATATCGACTTGATGGGCCTACTCGGGACACTGGTCGATCATAAATGGTTGATTGCCGGGATCACTGCTGCCTCTATGGCCGTTGGAACGGCCTATGCGGTGTTGGCCAATCCTGTTTACCAGGCAACTGCCTTGCTACAGGTGGAGGCAAAAAAGAATGACTTACTCGGTTTCTCCGATATCAACAGCATGTTGGGTAAAGAGTCACCTTCCGCCACAGAAATTGAATTAATCAAATCGCGCGCCATCATCGGTAAGGTTGTCGACAATCTATCGCTCGATATCACTGTCGAGCCGAACCGTTTTCCGGTGATCGGCGACTTTATTGCTCGTCGGTTCAAAGCAGACGCTGTTAATACGGTCGCGACGCCATGGCTTGGCATGAACAGTTTTGCCTGGGGTGGCGAAACCCTGAAAATATTTCAGCTCGAGCTCCCACAAGAGCTTCTGGGTCAGGAATTAACTTTCATCACCGGTGAAAGTGGCCACTTCACTTTGCTGGATGAAGACGACAATGTCCTGATCGAAGGCCAAGCGGGCCAAGCCTATGACCAGGACGGCATTAAACTGCAAGTCGAAGTGTTGCAGGCTAATCCTGGTACAACGTTCAGCATTGTGCGTGACCCACGTCTGACCAGTATTTTGAAGTACCAAAAGGTACTTGATGTATCAGAGCGCGGTAAAGAATCCGGCATGATCGGGCTTGCTCTTGAAAGCGAGAAACCGGCTGAAGCCATTCAAATCCTCAATGAAATCGCCAAGCTCTACGTACGGCAAAATGTCGAGCGGACTTCGGCCGAAGCCGCTCAAAGCCTGGAGTTTCTAAAAGATCAACTGCCTCAGGTCCGAAAAGACCTGGAAAAAGCCGAAAACGCCCTGAACAAGTATCAAATTCGTAGTAAATCCATCGATATCAGCCTGGAAGCCAAAGCCATTCTCGATCAGATCGTGGCGCTTGATACCAGCATCTCCGAACTGAAATTGCAGCAAGCGGAAATGGATCGCAAGTTTACCCGTCAACACCCTGCCTATCGGGCTTTGCTCAGCCAATTAGGCGAACTGACAGCGAAGCAGGACGGTTTGGCCAAAAAAGTCGAGGGCCTGCCTTCAACACAGCAAGAACTCCTTAGCCTCACCCGCGACGTAAAAGTCAGCACCGAAATTTATACCCAGCTCCTGAATAAATCCCAGGAACTGGATGTAATGCGTGCCGGCACTGTGGGCAACGTGCGCTTGATCGATACCGCCGATGTGGATCTGAAAAAGCCCGTTAAACCCAAGAAGCCCCTGATCGTTCTCATCGCCACCCTGCTCGGGGCTTTCCTGGCGACTGCAGTGGTGCTTTTTCGCAAAGCCCTTAGCCGCGGCGTGGAAAATCCGGACCAAATTGAACAGCTGGGGTTGCCGGTGTACGCATCCATTCCTTTCAGCACGCTGCAAAAAACTGAAGAAAGCAAAACCTTCCGAAGTGGCCGAGGCCGTGCTAACAACACCGCCCCCATACTGGCAAGCAGTCACCCCACCGACCTGGCCATAGAAGGATTGCGCAGCCTGCGCACCAGCCTTCACTTCGCCATGCTCGAAGCCAGCAATAATCGTCTGATGATCTCCGGCCCGAGCCCCAAGGTAGGTAAAACGTTCGTTTCCGCCAACCTCGCCGCAGTCATCGCGCAGACCGGCCAGCGTGTATTGCTGATCGACGTGGATATGCGTAAAGGGTATTTGCATAAGGTATTTGGAACCCCCGCTGAAAACGGGCTTTCTGATCTACTCGTCAAGCGCTGCGACCTGGCAACCGCGATCAATAAAACTGAATTCGAGCACCTTGACGTTATCGGTCGCGGACAAATACCGCCCAACCCTTCAGAACTGCTAATGCATGCGAACTTCAGTGCCTTTCTGGAGCAAGTCAGCGCCCAGTACGACCTGGTAATTCTGGATACACCACCGTTGCTGGCGGTGACGGATGCGGCGATTGTCGGTCGCCAGTCGGGTACAAGTTTGATTGTGACGCGCTTTGCGCTCAACCCGGTTCGTGAAATTGAATTGACCATGCGCCGCTTTGCACAAAATGGTGTTGATTTGAAAGGCGCCATTTTCAATGGTGTTGAAAAAAGAGCCTCGGCCAAATATGGCTATGCCGACTATGGTTATTACAACTACGAATATAAATCAGAGAACGTTTAGTTAATTAACTGCTGTCTATACCCCCGCTACCGTCGAGCAGTAATGAATGGCGGTAGCCATATCAACTCCACCTTGCTACCTGCAGCTGAAAAAATGCAGACACATTAATAAATAGTGACGCTCTCAGGGACTGGCAATTAATCCTGGGGCGGTAGCGTGGCAAAAATCAAATTCGTACAGCCCTACATCAATGGTTATCCATTAATTCGGCGTATTTCTCTGGATCAACAAAAGTTGGGTCGCCGTTGTTTTATCAGCATCGATCCGAAACGACATTTGTTAGTCAGTCCAAACATCCCTCCACCTTCAGCTACGAACATAGCAATGGATCGCCCTATGAAGACCCTATGCATTTTTGGTACCCGTCCTGAGGCCATTAAAATGGCTCCACTTGCGTTGGCACTGGCGGCAGACGAACGCTTTGAGGCGAAAGTCTGCGTCACCGGCCAACACCGTGAAATGCTCGATCAAGTACTGGGGTTGTTTGCCATTGAGCCGGACTTCGACCTGAACATCATGAAACCCGGCCAGGACCTGACCGACGTTACCAGCGCGATCCTGCAAGGGCTGAAGAAAGTCCTGGCGGAATTCAAACCCGATATCGTGTTGGTTCACGGTGATACCGCCACCACCTTTGCTGCCAGCCTCGCGGCCTACTACCAGCAGATTCCGGTTGCGCACGTGGAAGCCGGTTTGCGCACGGGCAATCTCTACTCTCCGTGGCCGGAAGAAGGCAATCGAAAACTCACGGGGGCGTTGGCCAACCTGCACTTTGCGCCAACCGAAACGTCGCAAGCCAATCTGCTGCGCGAGGGCGTTGATCCAGACACGATCGTCGTCACTGGCAACACAGTGATCGATGCCCTGCTGGATGTCGTCAAGCGTCTCGATCAGGACCAGGCACTGCTTGCCCAAGCCTCTGCACCGGCGGCCTTTCTCAACCCTGCAAGAAAATTGATCCTCGTGACAGGCCATCGCCGGGAAAGTTTCGGTGACGGCTTCGAGCGCATCTGTCAGGCGTTAATGGAGGTTGCCCAGCAACATCCAGGGGTCGATATCGTCTATCCCGTGCACCTCAATCCCAATGTGCGCGAGCCCGTCAATCGTCTACTCACCGGCATTGACAACATCTACCTGATCGATCCCCTGGACTACCTGCCTTTCGTTCACATGATGAGCCGTGCGCATATCATTTTGACCGACTCCGGAGGCATCCAGGAGGAAGCGCCGTCACTGGGCAAACCTGTGCTGGTGATGCGCGATACCACGGAACGGCCAGAGGCTGTTGCCGCAGGCACGGTGAAACTGGTCGGCACCGAAACCGCCGATATCGCCCGCGAGTTGAATCGTTTGCTGACCGATACGGTCGCCTACCGCACCATGAGTTACGCCCATAACCCCTACGGCGACGGTAACGCCTGCCAGCGCATCATCGAGGCGCTGCTCGCTCGATAACCCCCTCCCTTGCTTAACAGCCGTTGCGTTGCGCGGCTGTTATCTCGCTTGAAAAACGTATCTACACATCACTATTCAAGGACGTTCCATGCCTTTCAAAACCATCTCCGTCGTTGGTCTCGGGTATATCGGCTTGCCCACTGCGGCTGTCTTCGCTTCACGCAAAAAACAAGTGATTGGCGTCGACGTTAATCAAAATGCGGTCGATATCATCAACCGCGGTCAGATTCATATCGTTGAGCCTGACCTGGATATGGTGGTGCATGCCGCCGTGACTGAAGGCTACCTACGCGCCTCCACCCGGCCGGAACCCGCCGATGCTTTTCTGATTGCCGTGCCCACACCGTTCAAGGGCGACCATGAACCGGACTTGGGCTACATCGAATCGGCCAGTAAAAGCATTGCCCCGGTGTTGAAGAAAGGCGATCTGGTCATTCTTGAATCGACCTCCCCGGTGGGCGCTACCGAACAGATGGCCGCCTGGCTCGCCGAAGCTCGTCCAGACCTGAGCTTTCCGCAAACCCACGGTGAAAGCTCCGACATCCGCATTGCTCACTGCCCGGAACGGGTACTGCCCGGCCATGTGCTGCACGAATTGGTGCAGAACGATCGGGTCATTGGGGGCATGACACCGAAATGCTCCGCGTTGGCCATCAGCCTTTACAAGATCTTCGTCCAAGGCGAATGCATCGTCACCAACGCCCGCACTGCGGAAATGTGCAAACTCACCGAAAACAGTTTTCGCGACGTGAACATCGCCTTCGCCAACGAACTCTCGATGATTTGCGACAGACTGGATATCAACGTCTGGGAACTGATCCGCCTTGCCAACCGCCACCCAAGGGTCAATATCCTGCAGCCTGGCCCCGGGGTTGGCGGACACTGCATTGCAGTTGATCCGTGGTTCATCGTTAGCAAAACCCCAGATGAAGCTCGCTTAATTCGGACTGCTCGGGAAGTGAATGACAGTAAACCAGAGTGGGTACTAGATAAAGTTAAGATTGCTGTCGCAGAGTTACTCCAGAAAAACCCATTAAAAACCGCCTACGAAATTACAATTGCATGTTTTGGCCTAGCCTTCAAACCCGATATTGACGACTTGCGCGAGAGTCCGGCAGTTTCAATCACCCAGAAAATCGCTGCTTTCCACCCTGGGCGAGTGTTGGCAGTCGAGCCGCACATTGAAGAACTCCCTGCGAAATTAACTAACCAGCTAACATTGAGCAGCATTGATCATGCGCTACCTGAAGCAGACGTTATTGTCCTGCTCGTAGACCATAAATTTTTTAAAGAAATCAGTCTAGAGCAACTAGAAAATCGCAAACTTATTGACACTCGAGGTATCTGGAACAGCTAATTCGCAGCATGAATTAATTTTTATTGACGCTGCCTTTGCACACAACAAAGGCAGCATCCTTACAACCCATAAAAGACAAAATAGAGCTAAGCACACCACAATGCACGACCTGAGCTTTCCACCCTACAAAAACTCCACTTTGCAAATCAGGAATGCTCTTAATGAAGGTTAGCAAAGGAACATCTTTGAGCATCATCAGCACATCTCTGCTATTTTTTATTAACGAGATGGCCCTTCTATCTATTATTGCTTCAGCCCTATACTTAAAATTCAAGAAAAAGCCATTTGAGTGCTTACTCGTAATTTGCTTTTATCTGACTTTTCAATGGACCTGGAGTGCGATCAGCGCAAACACAGGCGTAAGTAATCTTGAGCCAGCACATGTCAAGACCATAGCAGGATCAATCTTTTTAGCGATCATTCTTACCAAATATTTATCTAAGCCTGCAAAATTTCAAATACTATGCATTGCAGGAATCTTTTTACTACTATTGAAAGGTACTTTTTTTGCCGCAAACAAGATGGTAGCCATAAAATATTTAATCAACATGTACATCCCAATGATCATCACGATCATTAGTATGGGCAACATTTCTTTCAGCAAAAACAGAGAAAAGATTTCTAGCAAAATAGAAACCTATATTGCTTTGATCTTGATTGGCTCGCTAATCGGTGCATTGGCGCATGTAGTATCAGGCTACGACACCCTAATTTCGTTAACGTCCTCTCTAGCAGACAATAGACAGGACACCGATAGCATCATGCAAGAAATCGATGGCGAGTTTAAATATTTCACGGCTGGAGCCGCAACGAAAATAGCAGGAATCCCTGTAATTAGAAATCCCGGGTTAATTATCGACTCCATCCTCGCAGGTTATACTCTTGCCTTCATAATTGTTTATATTATTTATTTCGTACGCAGAAACAAAGCCGTACTACTTGGCGCATCGTGCTTCTTACTATTTATCACATTTTCAAAAGGCGCCTGGGTCATACCGATCATCACCATATTCATAACTGAAATAAACAAATTTCTTTGGAAGAAGTCAGTAAAACTTAGACTTCTTACCAACATACTACTAATTTCGGTAATTTCGCTCAGCACGATAGTTTCTGCCTCACGGGGAACCGGCGATAGTTCATTCATTCACTTTATGGGGCTTTCCCAAGTATTCGTATTCCACCCATCTATTGCAGGAAATGATTTAGGTAGCGGAGGAAACTATGCTGATTCTGAATTTACAGAAAAACTAAAAACCGGAGCAGAAAGCACAATTGGCGTTATCTATTATCATACTGGCGCAGCAGGACTTGCACTACTCATAGCATTAAACGCCTCAATACTTATGTCCCTACTAAAGAAAAACGATCGAAAGCATAGCGTTCTAATAGGCATGCTGGCAGCTCAGTTTATTTTGTCTTTCCTTCAAGAAAACACATACAACCTAGCATATAGCTTCCCGCGAATACTGATATTCATCGCAATCATTTTTGAAATCAACAGAACCAATACCCATGCAAATCAAAAAAATAATCCCCTTAGCCATAATGGCACTGGGTGCAGGATCAATCTTCCTATCAATACTATTACTTAAACATCATCTTTCACCTGAAGATTATGGACGTTATTCAGGACTTATAACGCTCACAATGATCACATCAGCAATAGGACTGCTTTCTTATGAACAATCTACGCTCAGACTTGCAATCATCTCGGCGCAAAACACCTTACTTCTACCCTCCAACACAGTGGTGACTGCTCTACTTATAGCAGCATCCACATCGGCGGCATCTTCTTTTTTTTACACTCACTTTTTTGATTGCAATAGTTCCCCCTGGAAAATATTCATAATTTGCTTCTCTCTATCCGTAGCTTTATTCGCATCATCACTCCATCGTTTGTGCTCAAACTTCACGAACAGCCAAATTACACTGCACAGTTGGAAAACAATATTCCTGGTAATCATCGTGGCAATCCTTTACTTCAAAGAAAATGTGGATTACGAAACGATTGAAACAACACTTCTACTAGCGTGCCTATTAGGGCTTTCATCAGCAGCCTTTTCAATACGAGGTAGAATTGACTCTTCTGCACTGCAAATAAACACCATACCTTTTACTGCCAGCTTTTTGGGCTCTACCGCTATAATAGTGGCAATCAACAGTTTTGATAAATTTGCTGTAGGCAAGCTGATTGGCAAAGAGGAGCTTGGAAATTATTTTTACACAGCCACAATTTACACCTATCCATTTTTAATTATTTCATCCTTCATAGGACTTACACAGCTAATTTCATTTAAAACAAAATTTAACATCAGCGATCTAAAGAGACAGATCAGACAAGTACTAATACTGACACCACTGTCGCTAATAGCTTACTCTGGAGTATCAGCATACGTCATCTCGCTAGTCAGCCCAACAGAAAACCAAGACTATGCTTTAATAGCTATATTTTTAGGGATTTCAATGACCCGAATTGCTTATGCTGTGATTTCATCTGCAATGGGGGCGACAGGGTTGAGCAAGACCATATTTATTGCGAACCTTTACTTCATTATTCTCTCAATACCACTTTTAATACTACTGTCGCAGTTTCCAGCAAGCACATATACAATTGCCACAACCGTCCTCGGACTCTTACTAATCAGATCACTCCTTTACTTTATATTTTTAATCAGGCAAGAACATGAAAAAGCTACTAGCACAATTCAGCTTCGAAGCTAAGCAATGGTTTATTCTACTTACTAAATACGCACCCGGTAAATTTGGGTGTCACATTCGAAATTTAACATGGGGGTATAAGGCTGGAAAATTTTCTACCATCTGGGACGGAACCCATATAAATCACCCAGAAAAACTGAAAATTGGCCATAATGTTTCGATCAATAGAGGCTGTACAATTCATGCAGGCGGCGAAATTGATATAGGCGACAATGTTTTAATTGGTCCTAAAGTCGTCATATACTCGCAAAACCACAAATTTCGCTCTTTAAGTAAAAATATTGCTGAACAGGGCTACTCCTATAAAAAGGTCACTATCGAAGACGATGTATGGATTGCTTCTGGCGCAATTATATTGCCAGGCTCTTACATTTCGAAAGGTGCAATCATTGGTGCGGGTGCGGTTGTTCGAGGCAGCATTCCCAGCCTTGCCATCGTAACCGGCAACCCTGGCACTATCACTGGAACTCGGACACAAATGGATTAATAGATAGATCACTGACTCTATTGCAGGGTTGTCGATGACATTGAATTCATTTCACCAACAAGCGATTAACCTGCAAATTTTTTCTTTTCTGGCTGGATACGTATCAACTTACTCATCGTTAGTTCATTGCGAAACTACTCCTGTACCGGTACGAGCGCGCGCGCGCATTGGCAGCAGACGCGCGATCTAACTGCGTAGTTATTTACCCAGCTAGCGACCTTCAACAGCGATCGCACAATTGCTGGTAAAAAATCTATTCAATTGGCAGGACCGCTTTTTACTTCCCCGCTGGCCTAGGCGTATTACTCGCTCGCCTTTACACCCCAAACCCCGCTGAGATTAACCATGCAAAGAATTGAAGTTTTGGACTGCCCCATGGATGTCGCTTCCATGGACAACACGGTCGAGACAATTCGCAACGCGATTACTGCCGGCCACTTCACCCAGCACGTGGTAGTGAATGTCGCCAAGCTAGTAAACATGCGCGACGACCCTCAGTTGAGCGAATCCGTCCGTTCTTGTGACATCATTAATATCGACGGTATGGGTGTGGTGTTGGGTGCCCGCTTTCTCGGCCACTCAGTGCCCGAACGCGTCGCGGGTGTCGACCTGTTTCATGAATTGCTGGAGATGAGCGCCGCCAACCAGTTTTCGGTGTTTTTGTTGGGCGCCAAGGACGAGGTCGTTTCCACCGCCGCCAGCAAGGTGAAAGCGCTTTACCCTGGGCTGAAAGTCGCCGGGTATCACCATGGCTATTTCTGGGACGACGAAGCCGCACTGGTCGAGAAGGTTCGGGCTTCAGGTGCTCAGCTGCTGTTCGTCGCCATCACTTCGCCGATGAAAGAAAACTTTATCAACCGCTGGCGCGATCAGTTGGGGGTCACCTTTGTGATGGGGGTGGGCGGAACGTTCGATGTGGTCGCGGGGAAGGTAAAACGTGCGCCGCAATGGATGCAGAATTACGGGCTGGAATGGCTGTACCGTGTTATCCAGGAACCCGGCAGGATGTGGAAGCGCTACTTGACCACCAACAGCAAGTTCGCCTGGTTGCTCATCAAAGAAAAGCTTAAGCGGTCTTGAATATCATCGCCGTACTCGTGGCGTGGGCGGACAATGTTAGAAACAGTGGGTGCGCGTTATAAAACGTCAGACCTGTCAGGCGTCCTACACAGGTATTCTTAAGGCAATAATCGCAAGATAAACCTCACTGAGGAATGACCCAGAGGTCCACTCTCATCGAGTTCGAATCAATACTATCCTTAACGTTAATGGACGCTCAGCGTTTTTGGCCTTGCACGCTCGCTTTTTAGTTTCACCGCCAATACCGACGATGCATCAAAAAGGAATCTACTATGACCAAACTACTTGCTTCCGCTCTATTGCTGTCTTTAAGTGCCTCCGCTTTAGCCGCTGAGCCCCCTGCAGCGTCTTCCGCTCCAGGCACACCTGTAAAAAACACTTCTTTGAATCAGTCCACCCCTCTCGTGGGCAGCCTGTCCACAGAGGCTGCTCTTGGCCTCGGCGCCGTGGTTGTCGCCGGAGCCGCTGCACTGTCATCCAGTGGTGGCAGCAGCAATGGCGGCGGCACTACCGGCACTACTGGTACTACCGGCACCACCGGTACACGCTAAGCGTACCGCGAGGTCGATAGCCTTCCACCACCCGGAGCAATCCGGGTGGTTCAGTTCTGATGTGTTCCCTCCACAAGTGTCCTCAATCATGATTCGTAGTTTGTCGCTCGCTGTGCTTGCAGGCGTAGCCCTGCAAGGCTGTATGTTCTCACCCGGTCAACACTTGGATACCAGTCAGGTCGGCCGTGATGGCTCACCAGAAAGCAGTCGGATCGAGTTGATTCCGATAACGCCCAAACTGATTGCCCAGAACGCGGCGACAAAAGTGCAAGCCTCGGTGCCAGCCGAGTTGTTGGCGTTCAAGCCGCAGGCTTACCGGATTGGCGCCAATGATGTGCTGTACATCACGGTGTGGGACCATCCTGAGTTGACTGCACCATCGGGTGCGCAACAGCAAATTGATGCGAACGGTCGCCTGGTACGCCCGGACGGCACCATGTTTTACCCCTATATCGGCAATATTCATGCCGCAGGTAAAACCATCGAGGAGCTACGCGGTTTTATTGCCGAGCGCCTGACGCAATTTGTCGACAGCCCCCAGGTTGACTTGAGTGTTTTGCGGTTTGCCAGTCAAAAAGTGGTGATTTCCGGTGCCATTTTAAAAGCCGGTCAACAACCCATTACCACTTCGCCACTCACTGTCGTCGAAGCCATGGGTACTGCTACTGTCGATCCGTTGAATGCCGACCTTGCCGGTCTGACACTGACCCGGGACGGACGTGAGTATCCGCTCGACCTGGACTCGCTTAACAGCAAAGGCTCGCAGTTGCACAACGTCTATTTGAAAGACGGCGATCAGTTGTACCTGCCCTACAACGACCGGAAAAAGATCTACGTCATGGGTGAGGTCAACCAGCCTCGGGCGCTCACGTTCAAAATCAACCGGATGAACCTGGCGGATGCGATCGGAACGGTCGGTGGACTGAACCAGACCACCTCCAACGGCAATGCGCTGTATGTCATTCGAGGTGCCGAGAATCTTGAAACCGAGCCGGCAAAGGTCTTTCAGCTGGACGCCGAATCGCCTACCGCGTTTGCTCTCGCCAGCCGCTTCGATCTGCAACCCCAGGACATCGTCTACGTCGGCCCTGCAGGCGTGACCCGCTGGAACCGCTTGATCAGTCAGTTGCTGCCCTCGGCTACTATCCTGGGTACCGGAGCGGCCGCTCAAAACAATCTCAGTGAAGCCAGCAGTCGATAAGGTTTGAGCCGCTTTGAAAACTTTGCGTAACAGCTCATGCCTGGCGGTGGGTTTACTGCTGTGTGGCTGCAATCCGTTGATGCAGGCGTCCCTGGATACCTTTAAAGCCGCCACACTGGGCGTCCAGCCGCTGCAAGTGACTGCAGCGCAAGTGGAGGCCGTGCCCTATGCGCAGATCAAGGTCACCACGGACGTCAGCGAAGGTGTGCTGGCGAAGCTTCGCCAGCAGGACGACCTGGAGTTCTGGGTCGCCTCCGGCAAGCAAGTGCTGTTGATGCGCGATGGTCTGGTCGTGCGCACTGTCGGCCTGAGCATCAATCTCGATGGCACGCGCTTCGACGGTGAGTCGCCGTTCAAGCGTGGCTTGCAGCAATTGCCCGACGGTTACAGCAGTACCCGCTGGATTGATGTCTATCAGGGTCCGCGGGTCGGACTGGCTGTTAACAGTCGTTTCAGTCGACAGGGCATCGAAACCGTCACCATCCTGGACAAGGACTATGCGTTGCAGCGCATAGATGAACGCGTCGACATCCCCGAGCTGGGATTCAAGGCCACCAACCGTTTTTGGGTCAGGCCTGACGATGGCTTGATCCTGCAGAGCGAACAACATCTCACGCCGGAACTTTTCTTGAAGATTGTGCAATTGCGCCCTGACCGGGAGACGGCTCGATGAGATATTCGAAAACGCTGTCGGCTTGCCTGTTGCTGGCAAGTTCTGCGATGACTCAGGCCGCTGTCACGGTCACGGGTGATGTACAAAACGCCGGGGCCTTCACGTTCGTGCCAGGCACGCGCTTGCTCGATGCCGTCAGCGAGGCACGCCCGAACGCCGAAAGTTACTGGTTGGCCGCCGCCTGGCTGCACCAGCCACTGTTGGAGCAGCAAACCCGCCTTAAGGCCGGCGTGCTGTTCGATCTGAAGTTGCTTCAACGTGGGGCCTTGCTTGAAGAAAAAAGCGGCCTTGCGGCCCTGGCTGCGCGTCTGTTTGAAGAGGTCAGCCGACTGCCCGTTACCGGCCGCAAAGTCGCGGTGCTCGACCCCGTGGCGCTGGAGGTTGGGTTCGCCCCTAATTACTCGCTCAGTGACGGTGACCAGCTGATTTACCCCCTACGCCCGACGACGGTCACTGTCCTGGGTGCAGTTGAACAGCCCTGCACGCTGCCCTATCGCGCCCTGCGGCCAGCCCAGGAATATCTCAAAAGCTGTCTGCCGGTGACCGACGCAGATGCCGATTACCTGTGGTTGATTCAGCCCGATGGCCTGGTCAAGCGAGTCGGCAACGCCGCCTGGAACCGCGAAGATGGGGTGATTGCCGCCGCCGGCAGCACAATTCTGGTGCCCGTGCGCAACGATGATCTGGATTTGCCCACACCCGACTTGAACGAGCAGCTTGCTCAGTTTCTCGCCACCCAACCGCTGCCCGAGGTGGCCCCTTGAAGTTACGTTTTGCCGCCGTAGTGTTGTTGCCCTACAGCTTGGCTCATGGAGAGCCGCGTTTTACCCAGAATGATTTCGGTGGTGTGGGTTTGTTGCAAACCCCTACCGCACGGATGGCACCCGCCGGCGAATTCAGCCTGAACGCCAACCGGACAGACCCTTACTCGCGCTATAGCATTTCAATACAGCCCCTCGATTGGCTGGAAGGTAGTTTTCGTTATACCGCTATCAGCGACCGTAAATACGGGGCCGAATCATTCAGTGGCGACCAGAGCTATAAAGACAAGGCGGTCGATGTCAAAGCCCGCCTCTGGAAAGAAAGCCACTGGTTGCCCGAGGTCGCGCTCGGTTTTCGGGATGTCGGGGGCACCGGCCTGTTTTCCAGCGAATACTTTGTGGCGAACAAACGTTACTACGACCTGGATTTCAGCCTCGGCGTTGCCTGGGGTTACATCGGTAACCGTGCGGACCTCGAGAACCCGCTGGGGTACATCGACGAGCGCTTTGATACACGCCCGGTAAACACCGGCGCGGACGCGGGCAACGTCAATACCGGCTCGTATTTTCGCGGCTCGCCCGCGTTGTTTGGCGGTGTGTCCTATCAGACGCCCTGGGCGCCCTTGAGCTTGAAACTCGAGTTCGACGGTAACGACTACAAGCACGAGCCGCTGGATAATAGCCTGAAGCAGGACTCGCCCATCAACATCGGGGCGGTCTTCAAGCTAAGTGACTCTGTCGATCTGACCGCCGGTTGGGAGCGCGGCAACACCGCGTTGTTCGGCATCACTTTTCATACCAATTTCGCCAGCCGCAAGGCGCCGGCCAAGCGCTACGACCCCGCTGTCGAAGCGCTGCCGGCACACGCGCCAACTGCGCCGCTCGACCAGGTCGACTGGGCGGGGGTTTCCAAACGATTGGAAAACAACGCCGGTTATAAGGTCGAGCGTATTGCTCAGCGCGATTCCGAGCTGATTGTGTATGGCGAGCAGTCGCGCTATTTCTACTCAGCCAAAGGTGTGGGCCGGGCCAGCCGGATTCTGGACAACAGCGCGAATGACGAAATCGACTGGTTCACGCTGGTGAACAAGCGTTACGACATGCCCGTTGAAGAAACCAGTGTGCCCCGCGAAACCTTCCGGGAAGTGGTGAATAACCAGCAAGACCTTACTGACCTGCACCGCACCACCGAATTGAACCGGGCCACGCCACACATTGAAAACACGCTGTACACCCAGCCCCTTGAGCGTTTTACCTATGGTATCGGCTTGGGTTACAAGCAAAACATTGGCGGTCCCGACGGTTTGCTGTACCAGTTGACCGCTGATTTGGACGCAGAATACCGCTTTACCCGCAACACGTGGACGAGCGGGGTCATAAGCACCAATCTCCTGAACAACTTTGATAAGTTCACGTACGACGCGCCGAGCAATCTGCCCCGAGTGCGGACCGATTTGCGCAAGTACGTCATCACCTCTGATGTAACAATGCCGACATTTCAACTCAACCATGCCAAGCAACTGGATCAAGACTTGTATGGCATGGTGTATGGCGGTTATCTGGAATCAATGTTCGCCGGGGTCGGTGGTGAATTGCTGTACCGCCCCATGGGCGAGCGTTGGGCCGTGGGTGCTGATTTGAACTTTGTACGCCAGCGTGACTTTGACCAGGGTTTTGGTCTGCGCGATTACAACACCACGACCGGTCACATCACCACCTATACCGAACTGCCGTTCGACTTGCAGGCTGCGGTCAGTGTTGGACGCTACCTGGCGCGCGATTGGGGTGCCACGATCGATCTGTCGCATGAGTTCACTAACGGCGTGAAGTTCGGTGGCTGGGTCACCCGCACCACGGCTTCGAAAGAAGAGTTCGGCGAGGGTAGCTTCGACAAAGGAATCTATATCTCGGTCCCCTTCGACGAGTTGATGAGCGTTTCCACGATGCGTCGCGCCAACCTGGTCTGGGCTCCGCTGACCCGCGATGGTGGCGCGCGTCTGAACCGCCAATATTCGCTGTACACAATGACCAATGGCCGCGACAAAGATGCGTTCTATAAGAACTTTGAGAAAATCACCGAATGAGTTCGTTGTTCCTGGGTGTCACACAACTTCCCCTCTGGATACGCACTCTGTTTTTCATCAGCGTTAGTGGGGTCTTGCTGACAGCCGCTTTGCGAGCGTAACCGATTCCCAAGCCTTTACCCAGGAAGACAAACTGCATCACTTGGTAGGTTTTTTCGCGTTGTCTTTTAGTTGCCAGTTGGTCTTCCTGCGGGTCAAGGCGCGCTGGATCGCCTCGAGCTGTCTGCTGACGGGGATCCTGATCGGCTTGATTGAGTGGCTATGTAAGCATCCAGTCAAACAGTCCGCTGAGCTCCCGGACACTTAAGACCACGGCTTCGTCCGTGAGCATAGTGAGAATTTGGAAGCTCTACCTATTGGCGGGAGCATCTTAGTGCTCTCCGCAGTAAATGACGGCTTCTCTTATACATTGGAAAAAAGGACGCTTCTATGATCCGTAAATGTCTATTCCCTGCTGCCGGCTATGGCACGCGCTTTCTGCCCGCCACCAAGTCGATGCCGAAGGAAATGCTGCCGATCGTCAACAAGCCGCTGATCCAGTACGGTGTTGAGGAAGCACGGGATGCCGGCCTGCAGCACATGGCGATCGTCACCGGGCGCGGCAAGCGGGCGCTGGAAGACCATTTCGATATCAGTTACGAGCTGGAGCATCAGATTCGTGGTACCGACAAGGAGAACTATCTCAACGGTACCCGCGAGTTGATGGATACCTGCACCTTCTCTTACACCCGTCAGGTGGAGATGAAGGGGCTTGGGCACGCCATTCTCTCTGGCCGTCCGTTGATTGGTGATGAGCCGTTTGCAGTGGTACTGGCGGACGACCTGTGCTTGAACCTGGAAGGCGATGGTGTGCTGTCGCAGATGATCGCGCTCTATAAGCAGTTCCGTTGCTCGATCGTGGCCATTCAGGAAGTACCCAACGACCAGACGCACAAGTACGGCATCATCGCCGGCGAGCAGATTCGCGAAGGTATTTACCGGGTTAACAGCATGGTTGAAAAGCCTAAACCGGAAGATGCCCCGTCCAATCTGGCCATTATTGGTCGTTACATTCTGACGGCCGATATCTTTGACTTGATTGCTGATACCGAGCCCGGCAAGGGCGGTGAGATCCAGATCACTGACGCGTTGATGAAGCAGGCACAAAGCGGTTGTGTCCTGGCATACAAGTTCGAAGGTCACCGCTTTGACTGCGGCGGAGCGGAAGGTTATATCGACGCGACCAATTTCTGTTATGAGAATTTGTATAAGAAAGGCCTGTAACCGGTAATTTTCAGCTCTTGGGTGCCGCGTTTCTGAGCGGCCATAAACCTTTTGCAAGGCAGACCACTATGAACGCTTCCAGATCACCGATCGACTCTGTCTATAAATCGCTGGACCCTTTTGCACCGGGCAATATGGTTTTGGGGCAGGAGTTCACCGAGGGCAACAGTGGATTGATGGCCTGGTTGCGGACGTACGAAAGAGCACCCTCCTCTACCTCCCCTCAACCCAGATTGCTGGTGGAACGCATCGGGCTTTTCCCCTCCTCCGGGGACATTCGATGTGCAGTCAGTAATCCGACTGCCGTACTGACGCATCTTCGTTCGTTGTACGCCAGTAAAGCGCTGGACGTAGACGAGAGCGACGGCCTAAGCCTGACGTTCACTGAATGGCGCTTCAAGATCCACCTCTCGCAGACCGAGCCAGAAATCGTGCTGAACGTTGAGAGTCGTGGTGATGTTGCACTGATGCAGTTGAAAACTGCAGAGCTGCTGGCCCGGATTGATGAGAAAAGCAGTAGTGAGTCCTAGCTCCACCCTCTTGCCGGGACTCGACATCAAGCCAATCGCTATAACCGTGACGGCCCGCCAGAAGTACGCCAATGAGGCTGCATAAAAGCCTTTTCTGCCCCCGACAGAGTCAATGCCAGCGAGTTCAAGACCCCCTCGGCGGTGTACTTGGGAATGCTCGTACTCAGTAGAATCCCCGCTAGCCCCAGCGCCAGGGCCGGCAAAGGAATTTTGCGGATTTCCCTTCTCTCCAGCCTGAAAAGAAAGACGCACGCCGCGGCTGATCCCACAACCGCCCCGGCAATCGCTTCCGGCAGAGGATGAATCGTCTGACCGACATACTGGATGCTGAACCACCAGGTCGACAGCAGCCCCGCTCCCAGCGCCAGCCATCGAAGGCGATGATCCAGTTGGCGCAACAGCAAACTCAGTACAACGGTCGACACCAGGCAGGCGTTCATTGCGTGGCCACTGATGACCGCGATATCCAGGCTTTCCAGGCCGATTCCCCAGCCCTTGAAAAGCACTTTACTGAGACCTACGACAAAATAGGCTACGAACAGTACGCCTAGCCATAAGAGGGCGAGTTTTCTGGATGCCGTGCACCATAACCAACCCGCGACGACCATGGCCGCTGGAAGCATGACCGTGATTCCGGCGTATTGTGCGATGAACAGTTTTGACTCCAATCTACTTCCTCACGCCTGATGCAATTTTCCAGTGTAATGGACACTGGGCGCGTGTTCAGTAGATACAACGCTCATCGATCCGAAAAGCACTTCAGACGGTTCTCTACGACAAGCACCGAATAACTCGCGATGTGCATTGCCAGTCCGTCCTCTACCAGCGCGTCCAGCAAGGCAGCCTGTGCCGCGAAGCGCAGGTCGCGGTTGAGTTTTCGAGAGGCGTGCATCTGATCGATCAGAACATGCGTCACTTGATAAGGAGTGTTAACCCTCAGACGTCCCAGCCAGACAGGTAGTTTTTTTGCAGTTTTAGTCTGCTTGATATCCTGTACGCCTGTTGCCTTGTCCGAAGAGGGGCTTTTCGAAACTTCCACGATCTCTTCAAACACGTTGGTCAACTTTTTTAATGCGTAGCCGAGCATCAGATCATCAAACGCATCCAAAAACATATACCTCTTCACTTTGTGAAGTCATTTCTACCATGCAAACACTTGCTTTTATCACACTACACTTTATTCGCTTTATATATTTGACGTATTCTAACGATCACACCTTATTAGATAACACCCCACCAACAACAAGATTACCTTCGCGACAACTTAGTGGACTTTTTATAACAATCACTGAGGGCGCAACCAAACTATATAGAATTCAAAAATTTAGCGGTATTACACCCAGGACACAGTGAGCGTTATCAGAAGATTCAGGTGTCAGGTGATCTGATTGCAAGGCGATAACCGTCAGATGAGTTGAACCTGTGAGCCCGCCTGGCATCCTATTTATCGATACCGCCCCCCACCTTTCAAACACCTGTTTTCAGGTTGTTGCCACAGGGGGCATTGATACACGTACACGCCCTTGAGTGGCTGTCAGCGCTCGGGTAATGTCATCAGACCCATAGGACAGAGCACGCCCATGACTTCCAAGCTGGAACAACTCAAACAAATGACAACCGTGGTTGCCGACACCGGCGACTTCGAAGCTATCGCTCGCGTTAAACCCGTGGACGCCACCACCAACCCTTCCCTGCTGCTCAAGGCCGCGGCCATTCCTGCGTATGCCGAGCTGCTGAACGCCTGCGTCAATGACTGCAAGGGCGATGTGGGCCTGGCCAGCGACCGTTTTGGCGTGGCCGTGGGGCAAGAAATCCTGAAAGTGATTCCGGGCCGCATTTCCACCGAAGTGGATGCGCGCCTGTCGTTCGACACTGATGCCATGCTCAAGCGTGCACATCGCCTGATCGAGCTGTACGACAAGGCCGGTATTGGCCGCGACCGCGTGCTGATCAAGATCGCGTCCACCTGGGAAGGCATCCGCGCTGCCGAGATCCTGGAAAAGGAAGGCATCCAGACCAACCTGACCCTGCTGTTCTCCTTTGCCCAGGCGGCCGCCTGTGCCGACGCCGGGGTGTTCCTGATTTCGCCGTTCGTGGGCCGTATCTACGACTGGTACAAGAAAGCCAACGGCAACGACTACACCGGCGCGGATGATCCGGGTGTGCAGTCGGTGACGCGCATCTACAACTACTACAAGGCCAATGACTACAAGACCGTGGTCATGGGGGCGAGCTTCCGCAACCTGGGCCAGATCGAGCAACTGGCCGGCTGTGACCGCCTGACCATCAGCCCGGACCTCATCGACAAGCTGGCCGCGGATACCGGCAAGCTGGAGCGCAAACTGTCGCCTGGCCATGCCGGTGAAGCGCGCCTGAGCCTAAACGAATCGCAGTTCCGCTGGCTGTCCAACGAAGATGCGATGGCGACCGAGAAACTCGCCGAAGGCATTCGTCAGTTCGCGCGGGATCAGGAGAAGCTCGAGGCGTTGTTGCAGGCCAAGCTGTGAGCTGAGCGGGTGTAATGCAAAAAGGGCGAACCTGTGAGGGTTCGCCCTTTTTTGTATGTGTTTGGTGACTGGCAGGACGCCATCGCGAGCAAGCTCGCTCCCACAGGAGTTCGCGGGATGACTGAGGTCGTGTGCTAAACGAGGACCTGTGGGAGCGAGCTTGCTCGCGATGGGGGTCTGGCTGACCCACATCAATTCAGGGGATCAATGGCGTTCGAGCGCATTCACCAGGTCATGGAAGGCTTCACGATTGGTGTCGTTCAGGCCCATGAGGATCTTGTGCGCTTCGAGCACCTTGATCCGCACCACTTCTTCGGACTGATCCTGGTCTGGCAGGTCGTCCAGGCATTCCGGGCACGGCACCGGCTTGTCAACGATGTTGAACACCTGCTCGAAGCCCATGGACTGCAGCAGCCGCGTGATGTCTTCGTGGGTGGTGACGACGGTCGGCAGCAGGCCAACCTTCTGCCGCGACAGGATCGACAGCTTGGCCAGCAGGCCAAGTGTGGTGCTGTCGATGCTGCGGGTTTCGGTCAGATCGATCACGATCGAATTGAAATTCAACGCGCTGAAGATCCGCTCAATAGTCGCATCCAATGCCGAACACAGGGTCAGGCGAACTTCACCGACGAACTTCAGGACGAAGGTGCCATCCTGCTCGGCGAACTGGATTCTACCAGTACTCATCAAAGATTCCTGCTCAACACCAACAGGGCGATATCATCCGGCATCTCCCCTAGCGTGGCCAATCCAAAAACCTGCCGCAGCCCATCCAGGGTGCCGCCCGCAGCCTTGACCCGTTGGGGCAACGCCGCTTCTTTCTCTTTGAGTGTGGGTTCTGGCAAAAGATCCAGAATGCCATCAGACATCAGCGTCAGGCTGAACGTCGGTGGCAGTTCCAGCACGTGGTCTTCGTAGGTGGCTTCGTTGAAGAGGCCCACCGGCAGACCACGCCCTTGCAGATAACGAACACTGTCTGGCGTGTACAACACTGGCAACGGCAAATGACCGCCGATGCTATAGGTCAACAAACCGGTCTCCTCGTCGATGACTCCACCGACCATTGTGACGTGTTTACCCAGCTTACAACTGATCAGGCCCCGGTTGATATGACCAAGAACCTCTGAAGGCTTGAATTCCGGCAGGGTGCCGCTGCGCTTGGACTCGAACAGCAAGCGCGTGGTCATGAACTTCAACAGCACGGTGACGAAGGCTGAGGAGGCGCCGTGACCGGAAACGTCCGCCAGGTAAAAGGCGACCCGGCGCTCGTCGACCCGGAAGTAGTCGACGAAATCACCCGACAGGTACAGCGACGGGATGATCTGGTGAGCAAACTTGAACTCGTCGATGGTCCAGGGGCTGACCGGCAGCATGTTCATCTGCACCTGGCGACCGGCGTTCTGGTCCTCCTGGAGCAGGTTCAGGCTGGCTTCGAGCTCGCGATTGGCCTTCTCCAGCTTCTCGCGGTAGCGCTGGTTCTCCAGCAGCAGGCGCGCACGATCCAGGGCCCGGCGCACAGAGTGCTCGAGCACAGCCAGATCTTCGAGAGGCTTGATCAGGTAGTCCGCCGCGCCCAGGCGCAGGGCTTCGACCGCGTCATTCATAACGCCGGCACCCGACACCACGATCACCGGGGTTTGCGGCGACAGTTCGGTGACCTGGCGAATGAGTTCGAGACCGCCCATCTGCGGCATGCGCAGATCGCAGATGACCAAGTCGGGCTTGTCTTGCTCGAATACCTGAAGACCCTGCTGACCATTGCTGGCCTGCAAGACGCTGAAACCACTGTCTTCCAAATAGGCGGCGAGGCTCGCGCGCACTACTTCGTCATCATCGATTATCAGCAGCGTGGCACTGGTTTTTGGCATGTGGGCAAACGGCGCCAGAATTAGGTTGGCGTAGCAGGCGGGGATTTTGGCCCGGCGCTGACTACTGGATTCGCTTTCTAGCCTCTCTGTAGCACCGCTTTCGGGCATTTGCCCTACACACGTGTTCACCAGAGGTGCCCTTCTAAGGCGCAGACGGTACTCCCATCCGCGGGGCGTTTCAAGCTCACGCCGATGGTCGCCTGACGTCTTTATTTGTCAAATCACCGAGAGTTATAAGAACAGGCAAATCCGTAACCCAATGGAAGGTTCGAACCTGCGAGTCAAACCGGCCGGGACTACAGTGAAAACCGCGATTTCATCCGCATGCGGCTTTTCGCAGACAAAAAAGGCGGCCTTGATGGCCGCCTTTTTCAGTTTACCGGTCGAGATCAAAAATCGTCTTCGACCTGACCGTCTTTCACCTTGAATTCACGGTTCTGCAAGTATGCATTACGGATGAAGGTGTACTTGTCGCCGGTGATCAGCTTCTCGCTCGACAGCAGGTTGGCACGGGTATCGATGATGTCCAGGGCGTGGAACGAGTTACGCACCGAAACGTCGTTTACGTAACGATAAGCGCCGGTGTAGCTGTCGACGTACTTCGACGGCGTATCACGCAAGGTGCTTGGCCCCAGCAGCGGCAGCATCACGTAAGGGCCGCTGCCGACACCCCAGTAGCCCAGCGTCTGACCGAAGTCTTCGTCATTGCGCTGCAGGCCCATTTTCGTGCCGACATCAATGACGCCCAGCAAGCCGAAGGTGGTGTTGAAAATGATTCGTGCGGTATCAACGCCTGCGGCACGAGGTTTGGCCTGCAGGATATCGTTGGCCAGGTTGCGCACATCGCCGATATTACGGAAGAAGTTATGAACGCCGTCTTCGACAAACTGCGGCGTCACGTACTGGTAGCCCTGGGCCAGGGGTTTGAGCGCGTAGGTGTCGATCACGTCGTTGAACTTGAAAATCGGGCGGTTGACGCTTTCCCAAGGATCCTCTTCCGTGGCTGCCTGGGCAGCGAACGGAACCAGCATCACACTGGCGCATACACAAATCCTGGCTAGATGATTGCTCCAGCGCATAGAAAAAAACTCCTTGGTTTGTACTGGCTCGGGCACTTGGCCCAGGCAATAAGTTGGCAAGTATAAGACGTAAACGCCGTTTAACGCACTTTGTACAAGATCCACACGGAAGGAATCGTGCCAAATGTGAGCGTTTCACATCCATGTCATTCAACTGTCACCGTCGTCCACTAGCCTTCAGGCTATTTCAGGGACGTCCACATGCCGCTCGCCGAAGCCTTGCCCCAAACCGCACCCAGCCTGACCGCCGTACTGTTCGGCCTCAGTGGCTGCCTGGTGGATTTCGGCGCGCACACGCACCGGCACGGCAGCCACTCGGCCGAACACGCCGAGGCCACGCCCGGCGCACTGGATAGCCTGCGCAGCTTGCAGCGCCAGAAAATCCCCTGCGCCTGGCTCGATGAACTGCCCCCTGCCCTCAGCCAATCCCTGGCCGCTGCGCTGCCGGAATGGATCAAACCCTCGCAACATTCAGCTACAAACAACCCATGGCCCGCCCCGAATGCCTGCTGGCACGCCTTGATGACCCTGAACGTCGAGCGACTCGACGGCTGCGTACTGGTGAGCGGCGAACCCCGTTTGCTGCAAGCGGGGCTCAATGCCGGGTTGTGGACCATCGGTCTGGCGTCCTGCGGCTCGCTGTGCGGGCTGGCGCCCGAGCAATGGCAAGCGCTGCCCCCGCAGGAGCGCGACATCAAACGCGCCAAGGCGACAATGCAACTGTTTGGTCTGGGCGTGCATTCGGTGATCGATCATCTCGGTGAACTCGACACCTGCCTGGCCGATATCAGCTTGCGTCGGCTCAAGGGCGAAAAGCCCTGATCGAGATCATGCACGTTGGGCGCGAGTGGATTAATCTAAAGGTCAGCCATCGACCTTTGGCCTGCCGCCATGGTCTATGCCAGTGCCTATCGTTAAAAGAAGGAAGAACGCCATGCCTGCCCGCGAACTGCAAGAACAGCTCAATGCCCTGCGCGAGCAATTGGAACAGAATCCTCCATTGTCTGAAGCCGAACGCGCAGAGTTGAACGAACTGATGCAACAGATCGAGTTGAAGCTTGAACTCGAAACCAAAACCCAGGATTCCAGCCTCGCCGATGGCGTCAACCTGGCCGTGGAACGCTTTGAGCTCGAACACCCTACCCTTGCCGGCACCCTGCGCAACATCGGGCAGGCCTTGGCCAATATGGGAATCTGAACCCCGCCAGACGCAAAAAAGCCCTGCTAGTGATAGCAGGGCTTTTTCTTTTCTGCACTTGGCAATGCAAGTCCCCTGTGGGAGCGGGCTTGCTCGCGAAAGCGGTGGGTCAGTCAACATCATCGTTGAATGTGAAGCCGCCTTCGCGAGCAAGCCCGCTCCCACATTAAAGCGTTACTGGCGGACCAGACGGTGGTTCGGCAGTTGAACGGTTTCAGTGCTGCGATACGGGTTGATATCCAGCCCGCCACGACGCACATAACGCGCATACACCGTCAGTTTCTCTGGCTTGAGCAACCGCTGCAGGTCGAGGAAGATCCGCTCTACACACTGCTCATGGAAGTCCGAGTGCTGGCGGAAGCTGACGATGTACTCGAGCAGGCTCGCATGATCCAGCGCCGCGCCACGGTACTCCACCGCGACGCTGCCCCAGTCCGGCTGGCTGGTGACCGGGCAGTTGGACTTGAGCAAATGGCTGTGCACGCTCTCCTCGACAATGCGCGAATCATCGCAACGCAGCAGTTCCGGCCGTGGATGCTCGTAGTTGCTGACGCTGATATCCAGTTCATCGATGCACACGCCCGGCAAGACCACGACGCCTTCGCTCTCGACATCCTTGAGACTGCGAATGCGCACACCCACCGGCTTGCCGGCAGCCGCCGACAAGTCCTTGGCCAGCGTCGCCTCAAGGCTCGCGGTATCGGCAAACGGCGTCTGGTTCAGGGAGTTGAGGTAGAGCTTGAACGACTTCGACTCGATGATGTTCGGCGAATCCGCCGGAATGCTGAATTCGCCGATCGCCACCACCGGCTTGCCCGACGGCAGCAGCCAGGACAACTCGAAGCAGTTCCAGAAGTCCACGCCTTTGTACGGCAGGGTTTGCGCCGTCAGGCCCAGCTCCGCCCACTTCGCGGTGCGCGGGATCGGGAACAGCAAGGACGGCGTGTAGGTGGCGATGTATTCGCTGGACTTGCCCAGCGGCGAGTGTTCGGCTGCGGGATGCATGGCGGAAACCTGACTGAAGAATCAGCGGATTCTATCAGCCTTTGCTCCCGCCTTTGAGTGCTTACTGACTGACAGTCAGTTTGCCGACCATGCCGGCCTGGTAATGACCGGGAATATTGCAGGCAAACTCAAGGCTGGTGGCCTTGCTGAAGGTCCAGGTCAGCTCGGCGGTCTTGCCCGGTTCCACCAGCACGCTGTTGGGGTCATCATGCTTCATGCCGTGGTCCATTTTGCTGTGATCCATGCCGGCCATTGCCTTCATACCGGTTGGCGCCAGCATGCCGCTCTGTTGCATCTGCAACATTTCCTGCTGGTGCCTGGCGTGCAATGCCGCATCCCCCAAGTTGAACTCATGCAGCAACTGGCCTTTATTGACCAGCACGAAGCGCACGGTTTCCCCGGCCTTGATATCGAGGGACTTAGGCGTGAAGGACATGTCCCCCATCTCCATCTCGATGCTGCGGGTCGCCTTGGCCGCCGAGGCCGGTTGACCGAAATCGTAGGTATGCCCGGCGTCTGCCCACACCGGTGAACTCAGCGCCAGCAAACACAGGATTTGCGCCACGGATTTGCGTAAAAACATCGTCATACTCCAACAAGTTAAGGCTCAGCATGCGCAAAACTCTAAACTGCTGCCACTGCCCGTAACCTGACAGCCAGATTACAACTTTGTCAGGTTGCCCTGTGCGAATGCTGCCCACGGTATAAAGCCTTCGTTCCACTTGCCATGAGTCGCCCATGAAACTGCTGATCGTCGAAGACCAACCGAAAACCGGCCATTATCTGCGCCAGGGCCTGACCGAGGCCGGGTTCAACACCGAACTGGTGGCCGACGGCAACACCGGTCAGCAATTGGCCCTCAGCGGCGAATATGCCCTGCTGATTCTTGATGTGATGCTGCCGGGTCGTGATGGCTGGCAAATTCTCCAAGCGGTGCGCAGCGCCGGCCTGGACACGCCGGTACTTTTTCTGACCGCCCGTGACGCCGTGGAGGACAGGGTTCACGGCCTCGAACTGGGCGCCGATGACTATCTGGTCAAGCCGTTTGCCTTCTCCGAGCTGCTGGCCCGGGTCCGCAGCCTGTTGCGTCGCGGCAGCACCACGCCGCAGGAGACCAGCCTGCAACTGGCCGATCTGCGCCTGGACCTGATCCGGCGCCGGGTCGAACGCAGCGGCCAGCGTATCGACCTTACCGCCAAGGAATTCGCCCTGCTGGAAATGCTCCTGCGCCGCCAGGGCGAAGTCCTGCCCAAGTCGCTGATTGCGTCCCAGGTCTGGGACATGAATTTCGACAGCGACACCAATGTCATCGAGGTGGCGATCCGTCGCCTGCGCCTGAAGATCGACGATGAATTCCCCAACAAGCTGATCCATACCGTACGCGGCATGGGCTACGTCCTTGAAGAGCGCCCCGCCTGATGCGCCGTCTCTCCTTGAGCAGCCGCCTGGCGCTCCTGTTTGCCGCATGCACCGCCGTGGTGTCGTTGTTCGCCGGGGTGCTGTTCAGCCGCGCCAGCGAGGCGCACTTCGTTGAACTCGACCAGCAACTGCTGGACGGCAAGCTGATTGGCTTGCGTCGGGCCCTGCACGACTTACAGTCGAGTGACAGCGAAGTGAAACTGGCCGAGGAGTTGAGCCGGCAGGCTGACCTGTCCCTGCGAATCACCGGCAGCGACGGCCAGCGCTGGTATGACAGTTCGACCAACATTCCCCAGGCACTGCCGCGCCGGTCCGGATTGTCGACGGTGAGCCATGAAGGCACAGATTACCGCGTCCTGAATGCACCGCTTTTCGCGGACAAACCCGAGTCACCGCAACTGACTCTGCTGTTGGACATCACCCATCACCAGCACTTTCTGCAACGCATGCAGCATTTGATCTGGCTGACCGTCGGCCTGTCAGCCCTGGCCACCGCACTGCTGGGCGCCTGGGCGGCACGCAGCGGTTTGCACCCGTTAAGGCGGATCAGCGCGGTGGCCAGTGGTGTTTCCGCGCAATCGCTGAACTCGCGACTACCTGAAGAAAACATGCCACCGGAACTGGCGGAAATGGCCCACAACTTCAACGCCATGCTCGGACGCCTCGACGACTCGTTTCAGCGCCTGTCGGCCTTCTCCGCCGACATTGCCCATGAACTGCGCACGCCATTGTCGAACCTGCTGACCCACACCCAGGTCACCCTCACCCGCCCTCGCCCCATCGAGGACTACCGCGAAGCCCTGCACAGCAACCTCGAAGAGCTGCAATGGATGGCGCAACTGGTCAACGACATGCTCTATCTGGCCAAGGCTGACCATGGACTGTTAATCCCCAAGCGCGAACCGCTGGAACTGGGACAGGAAACGGATCTGCTGCTGGAGTTTTTTGCGCCGCTGGCGGAAGACGCGCAGGTAAAACTGAGTCGTGACGGCAATGCCCGCATCGAAGGTGACCGCAGCATGTTGCGCAGGGCACTGTCGAACCTGCTGGACAACGCACTGCGTTTCACGCCGGTCGATGGCGAGGTTCGGGTGCGAATCGTCGATCAGCCCAAAGAGTTGCGCCTGACCGTTGAAAACACGGGCCAACAGATTTCCAAAGATCTATTGCCGCGCCTGTTTGACCGGTTTTACCGGGCCGATCCTGCGCGTCGTGAAGGCAGTAGCGAACATGCGGGACTGGGACTGGCGATCACCCAGTCGATCATCCGTGCCCATGGCGGGCAGATTCGTTGCGAATCGGAGAATGGGTGGACGCGGTTTGTGATCGAATTGCCAAGGGGGGATTGAGGCCGGCAGGTACAGCCCCATCGCGAGCAAGCTCGCTCTCTCAGTTGACCGAGTTGACTCAGATCTACTGTGGGAGCGAGCTTGCTCGCGATGGCGGTGTTACTGGTTACGAATATCTAAGCGCATGAGCCGGCTCGATCTTCGCCGCACGCCAGGCCGGGTAAACCGTGGCCAGGAAGCTCATGACAAACCCCGCCGTGCAGATCAGCGCCACATCCGCGCCTTGCAACTCAGACGGCAGGTTGCTGACGAAGTACACGTCGGAACTGAAGATGTGCTGCCCGCTGACCCGCTCGATCCAGCCCACGATCTGGCTGACGTTCAGTGCGGCAATCACGCCCAATACACCGCCAATCAAGGTGCCGACGATGCCGATCACCGTGCCCTGCACCACGAAGATCGCCATGATCTGTCGTGGCGTGGCGCCGATGGTGCGCAGGATCGCGATGTCCGCACCCTTGTCGTTCACCACCATGATCAGGGTCGCGATGATGTTGAACGCCGCCACCGCGACGATCATCAGCAACAGCAGGCCGATCATGGTTTTTTCCATCTTCATCGCGCTGAACAGGCTCCCCTGGGTGTGGGTCCAGTCGTCAGCCTTGTAGGCCGCGCCCAACCCCGTGGCGACGTCGTTCGACACTTGCGGCGCGGCATACAAGTCCTTCACCGCCAGGCGCACGCTCTGCACCTGATTCGGCTCCCAGTGCTGCATCTGCGCGGCATCGGCCATGTGGATCAGCGCCATGGTGCCGTCCAGTTCCGCACCGACCTTGAACACGCCGACCACATTCAGTCGCTGCATGCGCGGGGTAATGCCGCCCGGCGCATTGCTGACCTCCGGCACGATCAAGGTGATCTTGTCGCCCACGTTCAAACGGAAGCGGCGCGCCGTGATCTGCCCGATCACCACGCCGAATTCGCCCGGCTTCAGGGCTTCCAGGCTCCCCTGAACGATGTGCTTGGCGACGATCGACACCTGGCCTTCCAGCGCCGGGTCGACACCGCTGACCTGGATCGGCTGCATCGTGCCCTTGTAGGACAGCATGCCCTCCATCTCGGTGAACGGCACCGCCGCCGTCACTTCCGGGTTTTTCATCGCGGCCGCCGCCACGGGCTTCCAGTCGTCAATCGGGTTCACGCCGACGATGGTGGCGTGCGGCACCATGCCAAGGATGCGCGAGCTCATTTCGCGCTGGAAGCCGTTCATCACCGACAGCACCACGATCATCGCCAGCACGCCGAGGGCGAGACCGATCATCGAGGTCATCGAGATGAAGGAAACAAAGCGATTGCGGCGCTTGGCGCGGGTATAGCGCGTGCCGATAAAGATCGATAACGGTCTGAACATTCGCTGGGGCACCGTATAAAAATAAAAGACCCGACGCACCTTTCGGTCGCGTCGGGTTTCAATCCGTTAGATGGGAGTCAGGCAACCTTCCTGCAAGTGCAGGACGCGGTCCATCTGGCGGGCGAGGTTCATGTCGTGGGTCACCACCAGGAACGCCGTGCGCATCGAGGTGCTGAGCTCCAGCATCAAGTCCTGGATCCCCTGGGCGGTGTGGGAATCGAGGTTGCCGGTCGGCTCGTCGAGCATCACCAGGCCCGGATTGTTCACCAGGGCGCGGGCGATGGCCACACGCTGACGCTCACCACCGGACAGTTCGGCCGGCTTGTGCTCCAGGCGATGACCCAGCCCTACCCGCTCCAGCAACGCCGTGGCACGCTGACGCGCTTCGGGGATCGCGGTCTTGCCGATCAGCAGCGGCATGCAGACGTTCTCCAGGGCGGTGAATTCCGGCAGCAGGTGGTGGAACTGGTACACGAAGCCGAGGGCGCGATTACGCAGCAGGCCTCGCTTCTTCTCGCTCAGCGCCGACAGTTCTTCACCGTCGAGCCAGACGCTGCCCTTGGTCGGTGTATCGAGGCCGCCCAGCAGGTTGAGCAAGGTACTTTTGCCCGAGCCCGACTTGCCGACAATCGCCACACGCTCGCCCGGGTGCAACTCCAGTTGCAGGCCGGCCAACACTTCCACCGATTCCGGGCCTTCCTCGTAGGATTTGCCCAGGCTGCGGCAGCTCAAGATTGCTTTATCACTCATGCCCGACTCACTCATAACGTAGCGCCTCCGCAGGCTGGGTGCGCGCGGCACGCCAGGCTGGATACAGGGTGGCGAGGAAACTCAGGACCAACGCCGCGGAGCAGACCATTACGACGTCCTGGCTCTGCACCTGCGACGGCAGGTAATCGATGAAGTACACGTCGGCGTTAAGGAACTTGTGCCCGATCAGGCCTTCGAGGGCCGAGATCGCGGCGCTGACGTTCAGCGCGGCGAAGATCCCGACCACCGCGCCGATCGCGGTACCGACTACGCCAATGACAGTGCCTTGCACCATGAACGTGCGCATGATCGTGCCCGGTGTGGCGCCCAGCGTGCGCAGGATCGCGATGTCGCCCTTCTTGTCATTCACCACCATCACCAGCGTGGAAATGATGTTGAACGCAGCGACGGCAACGATCAGCAGCAGCAACAGGCCGATCATGGCTTTTTCCATGCGGATCGCCTGGTACAGGTTGCCGTGGGTGCGGGTCCAGTCGCGGGCGTAGTAGCGGTCTTCGCCGAGGTCGCGGGCGATGCTCCACGCGGTGCGCGGCGCCTGGAACAGATCGTCGAACTTCAGGCGCAGGCCCTGGACCTGATCCGGTTTCCAGCGGTGCAGCCGGGCCAGATCCTGCAGGTTGGTGACGCCAAGATAGCCATCGAGCTCACCGGCGCCGACATGGAAGATGCCGACCACGGTAAAGCGCTTCATGCGCGGGAACATCCCGGCCGGGGTCACCGTGACTTCGGGCGCGACGAAGGTCAGCTTGTCGCCGATGGCCGCACCGAGCTTGGCCGCGGCCTTGTCGCCGATGACGATGCCGAACTCACCCGGCACCAGATCGTCGAGTTTTCCCTGGGTCATGAATTGATCGATGATCGACACCTGGCGCTCTTGCGCCGGGTCGATGGCATTGAGCAGGACTTTCGAGACCTTGCCGTTATTGGTCAGCAAACCCTGCATTTGCGTAAACGGCGCCACGGCGGTCACCTGCGGGTTCTGCTTGACCTTCGCGGCCAGGCCTTGCCAATCGCTGATCGCCTCACCGGACTCGATGGTCGCGTGGGGCACCATGCCCAGCACGCGGGTGCGCATCTCATGATCGAAGCCGTTCATCACCGACAGCACCACGATCATCACGACCACGCCAAGGGCGAGCCCGATCATCGAAGTCAGGGAAATGAATGACACAAAATGATTGCGACGCTTTGCACGGGTGTAACGCGTGCCGATAAATACGAAGAGAGGTCTGAACATGTCGGGGCTTGTTCGGAGGGAAAAGGAACGTCCTTGTGGCGGGGGTCGATAACCAGCTTTACACTCAGACCACCGCCGCTACCATGGGTTCGCCATGTCGACATTAGATGAAGAAGATCGCCGCGAATACTACCGTATCGAGGATACGATCGCACTGGAAATTCGGCCCCTGTCCGCTACTGAAGCCACAGGCCAGGAAGTGTTGCAGGATGCTTCCCCACTCTTCAACTTGCTCAGCGAACTGCACCTGAGTGAATTCGAGTCGCAACACCTGTTGCGCCAGATCAGCGAACGCGACCGGAACCTCGCGGCGTTCCTCAAATCCCAGAACAAACGCATCGACTTGCTGAGCCAGGTGATCGCCATCACCGCGCTCGGGCAGATCGGCGAACCGCAGCCGGTGATCATCTCCGAAGGCGGCATCGACTTTCAGCATCCATCGCCCATTGCCACCGGCGCACACCTGTCGGTCAAGCTGGTGCTGATGCCGCAAGCCCTGGGCCTGCTGCTGCGCGCCCGCGTCACCCATTGCGACCGCAAGGGCGACGGCTATGACGTCGGCACCGAGTTCGAACACCTGACCGACGCCCAACGCCAACTGCTGGCCCGCCACATCTTGCAAAAGCAGGCCCAGGAACGACGCCTGGCCCGCGACCAACTCGAATCAGGCAATTAAATTAAGGAAGAACCGTGACCCTCATCTACGGCCATCGCGGCGCCAAGGGCGAAGCACCGGAAAACACCCTGACCAGCTTTCAGGAATGTCTCAAGCACGGCGTGCGTCGCTGCGAACTGGACCTGCACCTGTCCATGGATGGCGAGCTGATGGTCATCCACGACCCAAGCCTCAAGCGCACCACTGACCGTCGCGGCAAGGTCGTCGAACACACGGCGGCCGAGCTTGTGACGTATGACGCACGCAAGGGTGGCCCAGGCTGGATCAAGCCGTGCCCGATTCCGACGCTGGAACAGCTGTTCGAGCAATGCGACTTCGATCACTGGCAGCTGGAAGTCAAAAGCGCATCAAGGATGCGTGCCGCAACTACCGTGCTGGCGATTCGCGAAATGGTGCAGCGTCATGGTCTGATGGACAAGGTGACCATCACCTCGAGTTCCCGTGAAGTGCTCAAGGCTGCGCTGGAGTTGGTGCCGGACGTATCCCGCGGGCTGGTGGCCGAGTATGCCTGGCTTGACCCACTGAAGGTCGCCGCCAGCTATGGCTGTGAGATTCTGGCGCTGAACTGGACCCTGTGCACGCCGGAACGCCTGCAAAGGGCGCAACGTCAGGGGCTGCATGTGTCGGTATGGACCGTCAACGAGCCCGCGCTGATGCGCAGACTCGCCGACTTCGGCGTTGACAGCCTGATTACAGACTTTCCCGGTTTGGCCACCGCCACGCTCGAGAATTGCTGAAATCGGTCTCCCCGGCCGGCTCAGGCCACCGGCCGGAGCCCGTCAAAAAAGCCGGTTGAGGCCGTCGTACGCGGCTACCCGATAGGCTTCGGCCATGGTCGGGTAGTTGAACGTGGTGTTGACGAAGTACTTCAACGTGTTGAGTTCGCCCGGCTGGTTCATGATCGCCTGACCGATGTGCACGATCTCCGACGCCTGATAACCGAAGCAGTGAACACCCAGCACTTCCAGGGTTTCACGGTGGAACAGGATCTTCAGCATGCCTTGCGGCTCGCCGGCGATCTGCGCCCGCGCCATGCTCTTGAAGAAGGCCTTGCCCACTTCGTACGGCACTTTGGCCTGAGTCAGTTCCTGCTCGTTCTTGCCGATCGAGCTGATCTCCGGAATGGTGTAGATGCCGGTCGGCACGTCATTCACAAAGCGCCAGCTACCGTTATCGACGATGCTGCCGGCGGCCGAACGACCCTGGTCGTGGGCGGCACTGGCCAGGCTTGGCCAGCCGATCACGTCGCCGGCGCCGTAGATGTTCGGCACGCAGGTGCGGTATGCCTCGTCGACTTCGATCTGGCCACGGCTGTTGACCTTCACGCCGATGTTTTCCAGACCCAACTGATCGGTGTTGCCGGTACGACCGTTACACCAGAGCAAGGCGTCGGCCTTGATCTTCTTGCCGGACTTGAGGTGCAGGATCACGCCGTTGTCCACGCCTTCGACGCGGTCGTAGTCTTCGTTGTGGCGAACCGTGATGTTGTTGTTGCTGAAGTGATAACTCAGGGCCTGGGAAATTTCCGAGTCGAGGAAGCTCAGCAGTTGCCCACGGTTGTCCACCAATTCAACCAATACACCCAGACCACTGAAGATCGAGGCGTATTCGCAACCGATCACGCCGGCGCCGTAAACGATGAGTTTACGCGGGGTGTGACCGAGGCTGAGGATAGTGTCGCTATCGTAGATACGCGGGTGGTGGAAATCGATGTCCGCCGGGCGATAAGGACGCGAACCGGTGGCGATGATGATGTGCTTGGCCACCAGTTTCTCGACCACGCCGTTGGCGCAGACCACTTCGATGGTTTGCTCGTCGGCGAAGCTGCCGGTGCCGAAGAATACGTCGACGCGGTTACGGGCGTAGTAGCCGGTACGCGAAGCGACTTGCTTGGAGATGACTTTCTCGGCGCTTTTCAACACGTCCGGGAACGAGAACCAGCGCGGCTCACCAATGGCCCGGAACATCGGGTTGGTGTTGAATTGCATGATCTGCCGCACCGAGTGACGCAGTGCCTTGGACGGGATGGTGCCCAAGTGAGTGCAGTTGCCGCCGACCTGGCGACGGCTATCGACCATCGCCACCTTGCGCCCTGCCTTGGCGGCGTTCATTGCCGCGCCTTCCCCTGCCGGGCCGGAACCCAACACCACCACGTCGTAGTTGTAGACAGCCATGCGTACTCCTCAGAACAGGCCGCGGTACCCTCGGCACCTGCGGCTAAATCACGCCAATGCGTGGCATGAAGGAACAATTTGGGGCCAGTGCAGAACCCGGACACAGTCTATAGAAGCGTCAACGCCGCGCACATTAACCCTTGGTCGCGTCGTAGGCTACTTTTGCCTGCGCTACAACGCCAGTTTTCAATGCTCAAATCGCCGAAATCATTCGGTTTTTTCGCCACTGATGCGTTCAAAAGCGGAACTGCTGCGTGTGACGAAACCTGTATCGGCACGAATCACAAAAAATGCGCCGATATCGTGTTTTTCTGCGTAGTCCCAACCGCGCTCCGGGCCGAGAATCAGCAACAGTGTCGATAAGCCATCGGCCATCAACGCAGAAGGATGAATCACTGTGACGGACGCCAGGGGGTGTGAGACCGGCGCACCGGTGCGGGCATCGAAGGTGTGGGAAAAACGCTGCCCGTCCTGCTCGAAATAATTCCGGTAGTCGCCGGAAGTGGACAGGCCGTAGCCGTCGACGACAATGACCCGCTCCGCCACCTGCCGGTCATCCCGCGGCTCTTCCAGGGCAATGCGCCACGGCGAGCCGTCAGCTTTCTTGCCGGACGCCTTGAGCTCACCCGTGGCCTCGGCGAGGTAGTCATGGATGCCCATCGCCTCGAGTCTTGCGGCAATCGTGTCCACCGCATAACCGGCGGCGATGCTGTTGAAGTCGACCTCCACGGCGGCGTCCTTGCACAACCGGTCACCATCGATACGCAAGTGTTCGTGGCCGACGCGCTTGCGGGCTTCGGCGAGCGCTTCGGCGGTCGGGACCTTTTCCCCGCGGGCCTGCGGGCCAAATCCCCAGAGGTTCAGCAACGGCTCCACCGTCAGGTCGTAGGAACCGTCGCTTTGCACTGACAGTTGCTCGCCCACGCGGACCAATTCGAGGATCGACGCCGGCATTGCCTGACAGCCGTTGGCCGACAATGCATTGAAGCGCTCGATGTCCGAGTCGCTGCGGTAGGTCGACATTTGCCGGTCAATGTCAGCGAGGATCTGCTCGACCTGGACACGGACTTCGTCCGGCGCCGGAAGGTCGGCATGGCGCACATACTTGATCGAATAAGTGCTGCCCATGGTCGGGCCGCCGAAGCTCTCCAGAGTGTCGCCGTTGCCGCAGCCTGATAGTGCGCCGAGCAGCAAAAATGCCACCCCCTGCCACCTGATCAACAATTCCCGAGCTCCCCAATGCATCCCCTGACACACCGCCAGGGCCAGCCATTATGCGATAGAACCGTGGGAGCGGGCTTGCTCGCGATGAGGCCATCACATCCAGCATTGATATCTCTCTCAGACCGCTATCGCGAGCAAGCTCGCTCCCACATTGGATAGCTGGCGTGATCACTACCGTGCAAACACCACCATACCCTGTGGGAGCAAGCTTGCTCGCGATGAGTCCAGTGCGAACAACACATCCCCCCAATAGACAAAAGCAGCACAAACAAAAACGCCCCGACCAAGGCCGGGGCGTTTTCATATGCAGCTAAGGCTTAGCGCGGGAATGCTGGCGGATTTACACCGGCCATGTCTTCCATCACGCGAACCACCTGGCAGCTGTAACCGAACTCGTTGTCGTACCAGACGTACAGAACAACGCGGTTATCCTGGGTGATGGTCGCTTCAGCGTCCACTACGCCTGCGTGGCGCGAGCCAACGAAGTCGGTGGAAACCACTTCCTGGGAGCTGACGTAGTCGATCTGCTTGTGCAGATCCGAGTGCATGGCCATCTGGCGCAGGTACTCGTTGATCTCTTCGCGAGTGGTGGCCTTTTCCAGGTTCAGGTTCAGGATAGCCATCGACACGTTCGGCGTAGGAACGCGAATCGCGTTACCGGTCAGCTTACCCTTCAACACTGGCAGAGCCTTGGCGGCTGCAGTGGCGGCACCGGTCTCGGTGATTACCATGTTCAGCGGCGCGGCGCGGCCACGACGGCTGCCCTTGTGGAAGTTGTCGATCAGGTTCTGGTCGTTGGTGAACGAGTGAACGGTTTCGACGTGGCCGTTGACGATGCCGTACTTGTCATTCACAGCTTTGAGCACCGGCACGATGGCGTTGGTGGTGCACGAAGCGGCCGAGATGATCTTGTCGTCAGGGGTGATTTCGCCGTGGTTGATGCCATGCACGATGTTCTTCAGCGCGCCCTTGCCAGGTGCGGTGAGGATTACGCGGGCAGCGCCCGGGCAAGCCAGGTGCTGGCCCAGGCCATCGGCGTCACGCCATACACCGGTGTTGTCGACGATCAGAGCGTTTTCGATGCCGTACTGGGTGTAGTCGACTTCGGCCGGGCCCTTGGCGTAGATAACCTGGATCAGGTTGCCGTTGGCGGTGATGGTGTTGTTGGCTTCATCAATGGTGATGGTGCCATCGAACGGGCCATGAACCGAGTCGCGACGCAGCAGGCTGGCACGTTTGACCAGGTCGTTCTCGGCGCCCTTGCGGACAACGATGGCGCGCAGACGCAGGCCGTCGCCACCACCGGTTTTCTCGATCAGGATGCGCGCCAGCAGACGGCCGATACGACCGAAGCCGTACAGGACAACGTCGGTGCCTTTGCGGGCGGAAGCGTTCTGCTGGCCAACCACGTCGGCCATCTCTTCACGGACGAACTGCTCGGCACTACGACCATTGCCTTCGGCCTTGTATTTGGCCGCCAGCTTGCCCAGGTCTACCGAAGCGGCACCGAGCTTGAGCTCGCTCATCGCCTTGAGTAGCGGGAATGTTTCGTGGACGGAGAGTTCGGTTTCGTCGGTCTGGCGATGACGGGCAAAGCGGTGCGCTTTGAGGATCGAAATCACCGAGCGGTTGATCAGGCTGCGGCCATAGATCGAGCTCACCACGTTGTTATTGCGGTAGAGCTGACCGATAAGCGGAATCATCGCTTCTGCGAGTGCTTCACGGTCGATCCATTCACCAAGACACTGGTCGGGCTTCTGAGTCACGGGAACCTTCCACATGTAGGGGCAGAAAAAAGGGGCTACATTATGCCGCCGAGTGACAGCGGTAGCAATGCGCGCCCGTCGCGCTTTACGTAACAAATCGTCGTTCAAAAAAATTACGCCTCGCTCCAGCCCAATAAAACCGGGGCTTTCAGCACAGTCAATTTTTTGGAGCCAAAGTCTCGTTATCCGTAACCCTCCGTAACACTCGTTGTTTTTGCCACTACATATTCATTAATTTTAGGTAAAAAAGCGCAGAATTTTGTCTTTACCACTACATTTCGCCAAACCCGTGCTTTAGACACAGTCAGCAACTGACAGGCGGCATCGTAGACCGCTACAATTACCGACTTTGTCGCAACGCTTGGAGCTCAACCTTCCGTGCCCGTTCTGCGTCTACCGCTTCTCCCTGCCGCGGCAGGTAAACAGCACTGGGGCAACCTGCCCGGTGCCGCCCTGAGCCTGGCCATCGCCGAGGCCGCCAGCGCTGCCAAGCGCTTTACCCTGCTGCTGACCGCCGACAGCCAAAGTGCCGAACGGCTGGAACAGGAGCTGGCTTTCTTCGCCCCGGATTTGCCCGTACTGCACTTTCCCGACTGGGAAACCCTGCCCTACGACCTGTTCTCGCCGCACCAGGACATCATTTCCCAACGCATCGCCAGCCTGTACCGGTTGCCGGAACTGAGCCATGGCGTGCTGGTGGTGCCGATCACCACGGCCTTGCACCGCCTGGCGCCCACCAAATTCCTGCTCGGCAGCAGCCTGGTGCTGGATATCGGCCAGAAGCTCGACGTCGAGCAAATGCGCACCCGGCTCGAAGCCACGGGCTATCGCTACGTCGATACAGTGTATGAACACGGCGAGTTCACCGTTCGCGGTTCGCTGATCGACCTGTTCCCGATGGGCAGCAAGCTGCCGTATCGCATCGATCTGTTCGACGACGAAATCGAAACCCTGCGCACCTTCGACCCGGAGAACCAGCGTTCGATCGACAAAGTCGACTCGGTCAAGCTGTTGCCGGCCAGGGAGTTTCCGCTGCAGAAAGAAGCGGTCACCCGTTTCAAGGCGCGGTTCCGCGAGCGTTTTGACGTCGACTTCCGCCGTTGCCCGATCTTCCAGGACTTGAGCAGCGGGATTACCCCGGCCGGTATCGAGTACTACCTGCCGCTGTTCTTCGACGAAACTTCGACACTGTTCGATTATCTGCCCCAGGACACGCAAGTGTTTTCCCTGCCGGGCATCGAGCAAGCTGCGGAAAACTTCTGGAACGATGTGCGCAATCGCTATGAAGAACGCCGCGTCGACCCGTCCCGCCCTTTATTGCCACCCGCCGAACTGTTCCTGCCGGTGGAAGACTGCTTCGCGCGCCTGAAGAACTGGCCGCGCGTGGTGGCCAGTCAGCAGGATGTAGAAAGCGGTGGCGGTCGCGAGCGCTTCCCGGCTCGCGAGTTGCCCAACCTGGCGATCGAAGCCAAGGCCACTCAGCCAATGGCGGCACTGGCCGGCTTCCTCGACCTGTTCCCCGGTCGCGTGTTGTTTACCGCCGAATCGGCAGGCCGCCGCGAAGTGTTGCTGGAGCTGCTGGAACGCCTGAAGCTGCGACCGAAAACCGTCGACAGCTGGCCGGACTTTGTCGCCGGCAAGGAACGGCTGGCGATCACCATCGCCCCGCTCGACGAAGGCTTGCTGCTCGATGACCCGGCCCTGGCCCTCGTCGCCGAAAGCCCGCTGTTCGGCCAGCGCGTGATGCAGCGCCGTCGCCGCGAAAAACGCGCAGATGCCAACAACGATGCCGTCATCAAGAACCTCACCGAGCTGCGCGAGGGTGCGCCGGTGGTGCACATCGACCACGGTGTCGGCCGCTACCTGGGCCTGGCGACCCTGGAAATCGACAGCCAGACCGCTGAATTCCTCGCCCTGGAATACGCCGAAGGCGCCAAGCTTTATGTACCGGTGGCCAACCTGCACCTGATCGCCCGCTACACCGGCAGCGACGATGCCCTGGCCCCGCTGCATCGCCTGGGCTCCGAGACCTGGCAGAAAGCCAAGCGCAAAGCCGCCGAACAGGTGCGTGACGTGGCCGCCGAGTTGCTCGACATCTATGCACGTCGCGCTGCCCGCGAAGGCTACGCTTTCGCCGATCCGAAGGCCGACTACGCCACGTTCAGTGCCGGTTTCCCGTTCGAAGAAACCCCGGACCAGCAAACCACCATCGAAGCGGTGCGCGAAGACATGCTTGCGCCCAAGCCGATGGATCGCCTGGTGTGCGGCGACGTCGGCTTCGGCAAGACCGAAGTGGCAATGCGCGCCGCGTTCATTGCGGTGCACGGCGGTCGCCAGGTGGCGATTCTGGTGCCGACCACCCTGCTCGCCCAGCAGCACTACAACAGCTTCCGCGACCGCTTTGCCGACTGGCCGGTGAGCGTGGAAGTGATGAGCCGCTTCAAGTCGGCCAAGGAAGTGAATGCGGCGGTCGCGGACCTGGCCGAAGGCAAGATCGACATCGTCATCGGCACGCACAAGCTGCTGCAGGACGACGTGAAGATCAAAAACCTCGGGCTGGTGATCATCGACGAAGAGCACCGTTTCGGTGTCCGTCAGAAAGAACAGCTCAAGGCCCTGCGCAGCGAAGTCGACATCCTGACCCTGACCGCCACGCCGATTCCGCGCACGCTGAACATGGCGGTGTCGGGCATGCGCGACCTGTCGATCATCGCCACGCCGCCAGCCCGTCGCCTGTCGGTACGCACCTTCGTCATGGAGCAGAACAAGAGCACGGTCAAAGAGGCCTTGCTGCGTGAGTTGCTGCGTGGTGGCCAGGTCTACTACCTGCACAACGACGTGAAGACCATCGAGAAATGCGCTGCCGATCTGGCCGAACTGGTGCCGGAAGCACGGATCGGCATCGGCCACGGGCAGATGCGCGAACGCGAACTCGAACAGGTGATGAGCGACTTCTACCACAAGCGCTTCAACGTGCTGATTGCCTCGACCATCATCGAGACCGGCATCGACGTACCGAGCGCCAACACCATTATCATCGAGCGTGCCGACAAGTTCGGCCTGGCACAGTTGCACCAGTTGCGCGGCCGGGTCGGACGCAGCCACCACCAGGCGTACGCCTACCTGCTGACGCCGCCACGCCAGCAAATCACCCCGGACGCGGAAAAGCGCCTGGAAGCAATTGCCAACACCCAGGACCTCGGCGCGGGCTTCGTGCTTGCCACCAACGACCTGGAAATCCGTGGCGCCGGCGAACTGCTCGGCGACGGCCAGAGCGGGCAGATCCAAGCCGTCGGCTTCACGCTGTACATGGAAATGCTCGAGCGCGCGGTGAAGTCGATCCGCAAGGGCGAACAGCCAAACCTCGATCAACCGCTTGGCGGCGGTCCGGAAGTCAACTTGCGGGTACCGGCGTTGATCCCGGAAGACTACCTGCCGGATGTCCATGCCCGCCTGATTCTCTACAAGCGCATTGCCTCGGCGACCGACGAGGACGGCCTCAAGGATTTGCAGGTGGAGATGATCGACCGTTTCGGCCTGTTGCCGGAACCGACCAAGAACCTGATCCGCATCACAGCATTGAAATTGCAGGCCGAGCAACTGGGCATCAAGAAAGTCGATGGCGGCCCCCAAGGCGGTCGCGTCGAGTTCGCCGCACAGACGCCGGTCGACCCGCTAACCCTGATCAAACTGATCCAGAGCCAGCCAAAACGCTACAAATTCGAAGGTGCCACGATGTTCAAATTCATGGTTCCGATGGAGCGCCCGGAAGAGCGCTTTAATACTGTAGAGGCGCTTTTCGAGCGCCTCGTTCCGAAAACTGCTTGAAGGACGCCGCATGCGCCTGTTTCGCTCACTGACCCTGCTGACCCTGTTGATGCCAGCGCTGGTCGCACCCACGGCATATGCCGATGACCTGTATCAGGTCGAAATGATTCTGGTCCGTCAAAACGCCGTACCGGCAATCGTCAGCCGCGCCGCGCCGGAAGACTGGGCCGCTGGCGCCCAACCGGTCAGCCCCGACAGCCTGCGCACGCCAAGCCTCAATGGCGAGGTGGAAAAACTCACCAGCAGCGCCGACTACACGGTGTTGCTGCACAAGGCCTGGCAACAGCCCCTCGGCGAAACCGCCAGCAAAGTGGCGATCAGCGACGGCAAGGAACAGTATGGTCAGTACCCGATCGAGGGCACACTGAACATGAAACTGGGGCGCTTTACCGACGTCGACGCCGATTTCTGGGTCAACCAGATCGATGCCAATGGCATGGTGACCGCCAGCGAGCGCTTGAAACAGGAAAGCCACACCAAAAACGGCCAATTGAACTTCCTCGACAACGGCCACCTCGGCCTGCTGATCAAGATCACCTCGCTGACCGCCCCCGCCCCCCGAGCAGCTCCCGAAGAAATTCCGGACTGATTCCCAATGTCCGCGACCCTGAGCAAACCCCTGGCACCGTCCTGGGTCAGCCGATTCAAGGAACAGAGCCTGGAGCGTGGCCGCCGCTACGCGCTGGAGAATCGTGTCAGGATCGTCGAAGCCGGCGACGCAACCATCGTCGCCGCGTGTGAAGGCTCGGGCGGTAACGTTTACCGTCAGACCATTCGCCTGCGCGAGTCAGCCAAGGGCACTCTGCTGATGGTCGACGCCACCTGCTCCTGCCCGGTCCACAGCAACTGCAAACATTGCGCGGCGGTGCTCCTGCAAGTGCAGGAAACCCTCGACTACCCCGCTGCCGCCAAAGACGCCGAACTCCTGGAAAAACTCCAGGCAGTCCTGGAAAACCGCAGCCCGAAAGCACCGCCGCAAGTGCTGGTGGACAATGTGCAGCCCGTTCCGCGCCTGTGGCTGGCCAGCATCGAGTTCAGCGCGTTCGAACCGCGCAACGGTCGAATGCAGCGTTACATCCAGCATCGCGCGGCGCTGTCTTTCAGTTACCTGGACGAATACGTTTCCGGGCAGAAAAACACCGACATCCTGATTCGTCAGGAAACCCAGACGCTGCGGATCAAACGCCACCCGGAAGTGGAACAGTCCTACCGAGAGCAACTGCGAATCCTCGGTTTCAAAATCGCCACCCGGCAAAGCAAGGCCCTGCCGGAAAGTGCCGGCGAGCTGTTCGAGATGGTCAATGACAGCGCCTGGCTGACCTTTACCCTCAATGAACTGCCGAAGTTGCGCACCCAGGGCTGGGAATTGCAGATCGACGAGGACTTCGGTTTCGACCTGACGGCGGTAGACGACTGGTACGCCACGGTCGACCAGGCACCGGAGCGCGACTGGTTCGACCTGGAACTGGGGATCATCGTCAACGGCGAACGCCTGAGCCTGTTGCCGATCCTGCTCAACCTGATGCGCTCCCACACCGAAATCCTCAACCCGGAGCGCCTTGCCCGACGCCGCGACGACGAGCTGATCCTGGTCAATATCCCCAATCGCCCGAACTCCGGGCACGGCCCGCTGCAAGTCGCCCTGCCCTTCGGCCGCTTGAAACCGGTGCTGGCCACCCTCGGCGAGTTCTACCTGCAGGAGCCCGGCGACACCACGCTGCGCCTGAGCAAGGCCGATGCCACACGCCTGAACCCACTGGAAGACATGCCACTGCTCTGGGAGGGTGGTGAACAGATCCGCACCTTTGCCCAGCGCCTGCGCGACATCAAGGACCACACGGCCGTCGCCCCGGACGGCCTGAATGCGACGCTGCGTCCGTATCAGCTTGAGGGCTTGAGCTGGATGCAATCGCTGCGGCAACTGGAAGTGGGTGGAATCCTTGCGGATGACATGGGCCTGGGCAAAACCCTGCAGACACTGGCGCACGTCCTGAGCGAGAAAAACGCCGGTCGTCTCGATCGTCCGTGCATGGTGGTGATGCCCACCAGCCTGATCCCCAACTGGCTCGACGAAGCGGCGCACTTTACGCCGCAGCTCAAGGTACTGGCGCTGTACGGTGCCAGCCGCAAAAAGCACTTCGACAAGCTGGCCGACTACGATCTGATCCTGACCACCTATGCGCTGCTGCCCAAGGATGTCGAACGCCTGGCGGCGCAGCCCTTGCACATACTGGTGCTGGATGAAGCGCAATACATCAAGAACCCGACCAGCAAGGCCGCCCAGGCTGCCCGCGAGCTCAATGCCCGGCAGCGCCTGTGCCTGAGTGGCACGCCGCTGGAAAACCATCTCGGTGAACTCTGGTCGCTGTTTCACTTCCTGTTGCCCGGCTGGCTGGGCGACGTCAAAAGCTTCAACCGCGATTACCGCGTGCCGATTGAAAAACGCACCAGCGAGGTCAGGCTCCAGCACCTCAATGGCCGGATCAAACCTTTCCTGCTGCGCCGCACCAAGGAACAGGTTGCCACCGAGTTGCCGCCAAAAACCGAGATCATCCACTGGGTCGAACTCAATGAGGCCCAGCGCGATGTGTACGAAACCATGCGCCTGGCCATGGACAAGAAAGTCCGCGACGAGATCACCCGCAAAGGCGTGGCCCGCAGCCAGATCATCATTCTTGAAGCCCTGCTCAAGTTGCGACAGGTGTGCTGCGATTTGCGCCTGGTCAACGAGGCGACCCTGCCAAGCCGTGGCAGCACGTCAGGCAAGCTCGATAGCCTGATGGAAATGCTCGAGGAATTGTTCGAGGAAGGTCGGCGGATCCTGCTGTTCTCGCAGTTCACTTCGATGCTGTCACTGATCGAAGACGAACTGAACAAGCGCGGCGTGGCCTACGCTCTGTTGACCGGCCAGACCCGCGACCGCCGCACACCGGTGAAGGAATTCCAGAGCGGCAAGCGTCAGATTTTTCTGATCAGCCTGAAGGCCGGTGGCGTTGGCCTGAACCTGACCGAAGCGGACACGGTGATTCATTACGACCCGTGGTGGAACCCGGCGACGGAAAACCAGGCAACCGACCGGGCGTATCGTATCGGCCAGGAGAAGCCGGTGTTCGTCTACAAACTGATTGCGCGCGGCACGGTGGAAGAAAAGATTCAGCACCTGCAAAAGGAAAAATCCGACCTCGCGGCCGGCGTATTGGATGGGCGCAAGGCCGGGGACTGGAAACTGCAGAGCGATGATATCGAGGCGCTGTTTGCGCCGCTGCCGGAAAACCTCGAAAAACGCTGAAATCTGCAGCGCTTTTTAGTCCGCCATCGCGAGCAAGTCGGATCGCCGCACCGTCGCTCCCACAGATTCAGAGGTGTCCGCAAAAGACGCGGACACTGTGGGAGCGAGCTTGCTCGCGATGAAGTCAACTCGGTATCAAGCGGTACTCAGCCCTTGAGCACCCGCGCCAGCGTCGACTTCACCTTGCCCATGCCGTCATGCAACGCCTGCTCGATCTCGGCCATGGTGATCACCGCCGTCGACTTGCCCGCCGCCGGGTTCACCACCAGCGCCAGACAGGCGTAATCGAGTTCCAGCTCGCGGGCCAAGGCGGCTTCCGGCATACCGGTCATGCCGACGATGTCGCAGCCATCGCGCTCCAGCCGGGCGATTTCAGCCACTGTCTCCAGGCGCGGCCCTTGAGTGCAGGCATACACGCCATGACTGCTGTAGCCCACGCCCTCCGCCGCCAATGCCGCAATCAGTTGCTGACGCAACGGCTCGCTGTAGGGGTAGCTGAAGTCGATATGGGTGACGTGCTCCAGGTCATCGGAAAAGTAGGTGTGCTCACGACCGCTGGTGTAGTCGATCAACTGATGCGGCACGCAGAAATGCCCGGTGCCCATCGCGGCATGGATGCCGCCCACGGCGTTGACTGCCAAAATGGCTTCGGCACCAGCCTGCTTCAGCGCCCAGAGGTTGGCGCGGTAGTTGACCTGATGCGGCGGAAAACGATGGGGGTGACCGTGACGCGCGAGGAACAGTACTTCCTTGCCGGCATACTCGCCGATCTGAACGTCGGCTGAAGGTGCGCCATAAGGCGTGTCCACTGCCAGTGACTGGCGAATGCTCAGGCCTTCGAGTTGAGTCAGGCCAGTGCCACCGATAATCGCGTAAACCGTCATAACGAACAGTCCTTAATCAATCAATTGAGCTTCTTTGAGCGCGCCGACAGCGGCCAGCCAGCGCGGGTCTTGACGGTATTCGGTGCTGGCAAACGACTGGCCGCGCATCCGCGCAATGCGCTCGGAAGGCTTGACCTTCAGACGCTGGGCAGCGCTCAGGGCCAGTTCGGCGGCCGCACGGTCGTTGCACACCAGACCCATGTCGCAACCGGCAGTCAGCGCCGCTTCGATACGGCTGGCGGCATCGCCGACCACGTGAGCGCCCGCCATGGACAGGTCGTCACTGAAGATCACGCCATCGAACTGCAATTCGCCACGCAGGATGTCCTGCAACCAGCGGCGGGAGAAGCCGGCGGGCTGGGAATCGACTTGTGGATAAATGACGTGGGCCGGCATGACCGCGGCCAGTTGCTTGCTCAGCTTGGCAAACGGCACCAGGTCATTGGCACGGATCTCGTCGAGGCTGCGTTCGTCGTTGGGAATCGCGACGTGAGAATCCGCTTCAGCCCAGCCGTGGCCGGGGAAGTGCTTGCCGGTGGCGGCCATCCCGGCGCTGTTCATCCCGCGGATGAATGCACCTGCGAGCAAGGCAGCGCGCTCGGGATCACCTTCGAACGAACGGGTGCCAACAACGGCGCTGCGCTGGTAATCCAGGTCCAGCACCGGGGCAAAGCTCAGGTCCAGGCCAACGGCCAACACTTCGGTGGCCATGATCCAGCCGCATTGCTCGGCCAGGTATTCGGCGTTCGGGTTGTCGGCAATGGCGCGCATGGCGGGCAATCGCACGAATCCCTGGCGCAGGCGCTGCACGCGGCCGCCCTCTTGATCAACCGCCAACAGCAGATCGGGACGAATGGCGCGAATGGCCGCACTCAGCTCGCGCACTTGACGCGGATGCTCGATGTTGCGGGCAAAGATGATCAGGCCACCCACTTCGGGCTGGCGCAACAATTGGCGATCTTCAGCCGTCAGCCAGGTACCGGCGACGTCCACCATCAACGAGCCTTGCAAGCCAGCAGTCATAGAAATTCCTTGATAACAGAAAACCCGGCCCACACGAATTCGCCGCCAGACGCTGTGCCCGGCAGGTCGGCAATTTCAATGGGAAACGGGTTCAGAACGAGAGTCGGCATGGGCGGCTAGCTTAGCGGATGTCAGCTGCCGCGCCCACCCGTGTGCGGTTAAACCTTGGCGGCAACCGGTGTCGATTTGCTACGCGGACGCAACTGGGCCGTGGCCATGGCCGTGTCGGTAACGCCGGATTCGGCGCGCATGCCGGCAGCCAGGAACGGCACCATCAGGCGCATGACCTGCTCGATCGAGGTGTTCACGCCGAAATCGGTTTCGGCAATCGCGCGCAAGGCCTTGATACCGGACATGCTGAACGCCGCCGCACCCAGCATGAAGTGCACGCGCCAAAACAGTTCGATAGGTGGAATACGTGGCGCTGCTTCGTTGACCAGCATCATGTAGCGGCGAAACACCTTGCCGTACATGTCTTCCAGATAACGACGCAAGTGCCCCTGGCTCTGACTGAACGCCAGCCCCAGCAAACGCATGAAGATAGACAGGTCGTTGCCACTGCGCGGCTGCACCACCAGTGCCTGCTCGACGAGGATTTCCAGTAACTCTTCGAGTGTCGGCTTGATTTCAGGCTTGGCCTGACGCCGCTCCAGCTCTTTATCGAGGCTGATGCAGAATGGCCCGAGGAACCGCGAGAAAACCGCTTGGATCAACGCTTTCTTCGAACCGAAGTGATAGTTCACCGCCGCCAGGTTGACACCCGCCTTGCTAGTGATCAGACGCAACGAGGTTTCGGCGAAACCTTTTTCCGCGAACAACTGCTCGGCGGCATCAAGAATGCGTTCAACGGTTTCCGACTGGGCCATGGCTACTCCGCCTGACAAACACTTGTTTGAAACATACGTTTCAGCCTGTGCATTGTCAAGTCTGGCAGTTCGTTTCGGGAATGGTCGGTCAGACATTTAACCACACAACGGCAAAGCTTCAATCCACCGGCTGTTTGACCGTCCGGCGGCGACTGAAAAAAGGAGCATTGCCAAGACCGCCTTACTGTATATAATCCCAGTCACTGTATAAAAAAACAGAGCGATCAATATGCTAAAGCTGACGCCACGACAAGCAGAGATTCTGGCCTTCATCAAGCGCTGCCTGGAAGACAACGGGTACCCACCCACCCGCGCGGAAATCGCTCAGGAACTGGGTTTCAAGTCGCCCAATGCGGCGGAAGAACACCTCAAGGCACTGGCCCGCAAGGGTGCAATCGAGATGACGCCTGGCGCCTCCCGTGGCATCCGCATTCCCGGTTTCGAAGCCAAGGCCGACGATTCCACCCTGCCGATCATTGGCCGGGTAGCAGCCGGCGCCCCGATTCTTGCGCAGCAACACATCGAAGAGTCCTGCAACATCAATCCCGCCTTCTTCCATCCGCGCGCCGACTACCTGCTGCGCGTCCATGGGATGAGCATGAAGGATATCGGCATTTTCGACGGCGACCTGCTGGCGGTCCACACCACCCGCGAAGCCCGTAACGGCCAGATCGTCGTTGCGCGGATCGGCGACGAAGTGACCGTCAAGCGCTTCAAGCGTGACGGCAGCAAAGTCTGGCTGATCGCCGAGAACCCCGAGTTCGCCCCTATTGAAGTGAACCTTCAAGACCAGGAACTGGTGATCGAAGGCTTGAGTGTCGGCGTCATTCGCCGCTAAAGGAGGCACCATGCAGCTCCCACAGACATCACCACAGCAAACCCAACTGCCGCTGTTCGAAGCGTTCATGGCACAGCCATTGGCGCCGATCCTGAAAGACGTAGTCGAGTCCCCCTGGAGCGCCGAACCTGACGTTTTCAGCGAGCTGTCACTGCGTGGTGCAGCCGGGAACTGCCTGAGCCTTCTGGCACCGATCCTCAGGGAATTGAGCCAGGACCAGGACGCACGCTGGCTGACGCTGATCGCGCCACCCGCCAGCCTGACTCAAGCCTGGCTGCGAGATGCCGGCCTTAACCGCGAGCGCATTCTGCTGCTGCAACCCCGGGGCACCCAGAGCGCCCAGCAACTGACTTGCGAAGCCCTGCGCCTGGGTCGTAGCCACACGGTGGTCAGCTGGATCAACCCGCTGAGCCCCCAATCGCGACAACAACTGATCAGCGCCGCCCGTACCGGGGACGCTCAGAGCCTGAATATTCGACTGGGTTAACCGGCGGACAAACGCGTGATTCACCGCGCAAGGCTTCTCCAGGGACAGAGAAGCCGATGAGTAACGACATCAGGAAAAGCGACAGGCGGCGGTCAATGCAGAACCCGCGACCCCTCTTCCTTGTCGAATTCGCCTTCAACCAGGCGACCGGCCATCTGAACGCCGACGCTCAACATCGCCTTGGCGACTTCCACGTGCTGCCCTTGCAGGAATGCCTTGGCGTCCTCGGAGAAATCCAAAGTAACCAGAGAACCCTCGTCCTCGGCCCTGCGCAGCTCGATACGGCCGTCTGGTAACTCGACAATTTCTAGAAAGGACGTTGGCATAAAGGACTGTTCTCCACGAAAGGCGGGGATTATATAGGCATCGGCCAGGCTTCGCTCGGGATCTTGACCAGATGCCATCCCAAAACTGTTTCTGTCAGCACTCGTTCAGGCCTTCGCGAAAGCGGATCGCCAACCCCTTCAGGTTCTGACGCCAACTCTCCAGCTCTTCCCGACTCAGCTCTTGCGGCGCCTCCTCTTCATCCAGATTGACAGCCTGAATCAGTGGCTGGGTCACGTCCCCTTTCGGCTTGTGGGGCGCGCGCGGCGGCTGAAACAACGCAGCATGGGCAGCCAACAACTTGGCCAGCCAGGTTTCCGGGTTATTGGCCAGCTCGACCAGCTCAGCCATTTCCGGAATGGCGATGGTGTCCAGCACCTCGCGAGTCAGCAACAACTCTGCACGGGGCGCATTGGCCTGAGGCAAGCGATAGAAACCGGCGATCTCGTGACACAGGCCCAGCAGCGCGCCGTACAGATGAAACAGCGCGGATTCGCGCCCAGCCTGGATCAGCGCCAGCGAATTCATCGCCCGCCCCTCTTCAGTGCGGGCCAGCGCTTCGAGCGACAAGCCGGCGAAATAAATCTTCTGATTGGTGCGGGTGTACAGTTCGTGGGCCATGACGGCAGCCTCCACAACGAAATAATTGCTTCACGCAGGTTTGACAGTGTCATGGATCAGCCGATCCGACCGCAAGCCCAAAACAAAAAAGCCGCATGAAAACCCGAGGGTTCTCATGCGGCCTTGCGCACTAACTGTAGGAGCGAGCTCGCTCGCGATGGACCTGAGAGCAACGCGGGCATTCTGATGGCCCGCGTCATCGTTGACGACCATCGCGAGCAAGCTCGCTCCTACAGTTTTTTAAGCCTTGGCTGCCGGACGCTTGTCTTCAACCGTCCACTTGCCACCGTCGTAGTAAGCCTTCCAACCAGTTGGCTTACCGTCAACCTCGGTCTGCACGTACTGTTCCTTGGTCTTGCGACTGTAACGAATCACAGTCGGGAGGCCATCCGGATCTTTCTTCGGTGCTTCGCAGAGGAAGTGATACTTCGGATCGATCTCATCCTTGTGCGGGATGATTTCCATCACCAATGGAGCACGAGTCTCGCGGTTTTTCGGGAACTGGCTGGCCGCCAGGAACAGACCGGATGCACCGTCGCGCAGAATGTAGGTGTCGTTGACCTTTTCGCACTTCAGCTCAGGCATCTTCACCGGATCCATCTTCGGCGGCGCCGCATCACCACTCTTCAGCAGTTTACGGGTGTTCTTGCAGGTGGCATTGGTGCAACCAAAGAACTTGCCGAAACGGCCGGTCTTGAGCTGCATCTCGCTACCGCACTTGTCGCACTCCAGGCTCGGACCTTCATAGCCCTTGATGCGATAGGTGCCCTCTTCGATTTCGTAGCCATCGCAATCCGGGTTGTTACCGCAGATGTGCAGCTTGCGCTTCTCATCGAGCAGATAGGCGTCCATCGCCGTACTGCAGATCGGGCAGCGATGCTTGCCACGCAACACCAGCGACTCCGATTCACCCTCGTCGTCCGCAGCGATTTCGTCGCCCGGCACCAGGTTGACGGTGGCCTTGCAGCGCTCTTTCGGCGGCAGGCTGTAGCCCGAGCAACCGAGGAACACGCCGGTCGACGCGGTACGGATCTGCATCGGCCGGCCGCAGGTGGTGCACGGAATGTCAGTCATGACGGGCTGATTGGCCCGCATGCCGTGTTCCGGGCTTTCGGCTACTTCGAGTTTCTTCTTGAAGTCGCCGTAGAACTCGTCGAGCACGTTTTTCCAGTCGCGTTCGCCCTGGGCCACGTCATCGAGATGCTCTTCCATGCCCGCGGTGAAGCCGTAGTCCATCAGGTTGGAGAAGCTCTCGGCCAGACGCTCGGTGACGATGTCGCCCATCTTTTCCGAATAGAAACGACGGTTGTGCAGCGCCACGTAGCCGCGGTCCTGAATGGTCGAAATGATCGCCGCGTAGGTCGAAGGACGACCGATGCCGCGTTTTTCCATTTCTTTTACCAGGCTGGCTTCCGAGTAACGCGCCGGCGGCTTGGTGAAGTGCTGGGTCGGATCAAGCTTGATCAGCTTCATCGCGTCGCCCTGGGCCATGTCCGGCAGTACGTCGTCATCGCCTGGCTTGGCGATTTGCGGCATGACACGGGTGTAACCGTCGAACTTCAGGATGCGGCCCTTGGCGCGCAGCTCGAAGTCGCCGGCACCGACAGTGACCGTGGTCGACAGGTATTGCGCCGGCAGCATCTGGCAGGCGAGGAACTGGCGCCAGATGAGCTCGTAGAGGCGCTCAGCGTCACGCTCCATGCCCGACAGCTTGCTTGGCTCGGTATTGGCGTCGGACGGACGAATCGCTTCGTGAGCCTCTTGTGCGCCTTCCTTGCTGCTGTAGACGTTCGGGGTTTCCGGCAGGTATTTCTTGCCGAATTCGCCTTCAATATAGGCACGCGCCATCGCCACGGCATCAACCGAAAGGTTGGTGGAGTCGGTACGCATATAAGTGATGTAGCCAGCTTCGTAAAGACGCTGGGCCATCATCATGGTCTTCTTCACACCGAAGCCCAGGCGATTGCTTGCGGCTTGCTGCAAGGTGGACGTGATGAAGGGTGCCGACGGCTTGCTGCTGGTCGGCTTGTCTTCGCGCTTGACGATGCTGTAGCTGGAAGCCTTGAGCTTCTCCAGCGCGGCCATGGCCTGGGTTTCATTGAGCGGCTTGAAGGCTTCGCCTTTCTCGCGGGCCACGTCGAAGCGCACGGTCGCGCCCTTGGCGGTGCCGAGGTCGGCGTGAACTTCCCAGTACTCTTCCGGGTTGAACGCGCGGATTTCACGTTCGCGCTCGACCACCAGCTTCACGGCAACCGACTGCACGCGACCGGCGGACAGACCGCGAGCGATCTTGGCCCACAGCAGCGGCGAAACCATGTAACCCACCACGCGGTCGAGGAAACGACGCGCCTGCTGGGCGTTGACGCGGTCGATATCCAGCTCGCCTGGTTTCGAGAAGGCTTCCTGAATCGCCTTCTTGGTGATTTCGTTGAACACCACGCGCTTGTAGCGGGTGTCGTCACCACCGATGGCTTCGCGCAGGTGCCAGGCAATGGCTTCCCCCTCGCGGTCCAAGTCGGTTGCGAGATAGATGGTGTCAGCATCCTTGGCGAGCCGGCGCAGCTCTTCGATGACTTTTTCCTTGCCCGGGAGGATCTCGTACTTGGCTTTCCAGCCATGATCCGGATCGACACCCATGCGCGCGACCAGCTGCTTGCGCGCTTTTTCTTTCGGCGACAGTGCCGGCGCTTCACCCGCAGCAGCCTTGCCGCGCTTGGCGGCTGGCTCTTTGCTGGCGCTAGCCGAACCGCTGGTGGGCAGGTCTCGGATATGGCCGATACTCGACTTCACCACGTATTCGTTGCCCAAATACTTGTTGATGGTCTTGGCCTTAGCCGGGGATTCCACAATGACCAGCGATTTGCCCATGGATCAGAAAATTCCTGAATTCGAGAAGTGAAAGGCGGTTGGCGCCTGACGCGGCACCGCTATATATAGTGGCTACAAGATGAGGTCAAGCGCAGGGCTCTGCGCGCACTCCCCTTATGGCTGCGGAAAAACGCTCGGTTCGGCCTGCACCAAAGCAAAGCGTGGCACCTGTTCGCCGTCAACCTCGACGGACTCCAGGAACATGCTCAAGGGACGCACCCAAAAGCCGTAATCGCCATACAGGGCTTGGTAGAAGACCACTTCTTCTTCGGTTTCCGAATGCCGCGCAACACTGAATACGCGGTACTGCGGACCTTTGTAATGTTGGTAGAGCCCAGGTTGTATCGGCATGCTTTGGCCCTCACTCAAATTTTTTCAAAATAAAAAAATAAATCCGGAAAAACAAAAACCGGGGCACTTGGCCCCGGCTTCCATCAACGAGACGCTTAAACGCGTTCGAAGACGGTGGAGATGCCTTGGCCGAGACCAATGCACATGGTGGCTACCCCGAAGGTACCGCCATTCTGCTTCATCACATTGAGCAAAGTGCCGGAGATACGCGCACCGGAGCAACCGAACGGGTGGCCCAGGGCGATCGCGCCGCCGTGCAGGTTAACCTTCTCGTTCATCTTGTCGAGTACTTTCAGATCTTTCAGCACTGGCAGGGCCTGTGCGGCGAAAGCTTCGTTGAGCTCGAAGAAGTCGATGTCGGAAATGCCCAGACCCGCGCGCTTCAGTGCTTTTTGTGTGGCCGGTACTGGACCATAGCCCATGATTGCCGGATCCACACCTGCCACTGCCATCGAACGAATCACCGCCAGAGGCTGGATACCCAGATCCTGTGCACGCTGCGCCGACATCACGATCATGCACGAGGCACCATCGGTGATCTGCGACGAGGTACCGGCTGTCACGGTGCCGCCCTTCGGATTGAACGCCGGCTTCAGAGCCGCCAGGCTTTCCAGGGTGGTTTCCGGACGAATGGTTTCGTCGTAGTCGAAGGTTTTCAGGAAACCGTTCTCGTCGTAGCCCTGCATCGGGATGATTTCGTCTTTGAACTTGCCTTCCACGGTCGCCTTGTGGGCGAGTTGGTGGGAGCGCACGCCGAAAGCGTCCTGTTGCTCGCGAGTGATGCCGTGCATCTTGCCCAGCATTTCCGCGGTCAGGCCCATCATGCCCGAGGCTTTCGCCGCGTACAGCGACATGTGCGGGTTCGGATCGACACCGTGCATCATGCTCACGTGACCCATATGCTCGACGCCACCAACCACGAAAACGTCACCGTTGCCGGTCATGATCGCTTGCGCGGCAGTGTGCAGAGCGCTCATGGACGAGCCACACAGGCGGCTGACAGTCTGGCCGGCCGAAGTGTGCGGGATCTGGGTCATCAGCGACGCCATGCGCGCGATGTTCCAGCCCTGCTCCAGGGTCTGGTTCACACAGCCCCAGATCACGTCTTCGACTTCGTTCGGGTCGACCTTGACGTTACGTTCCAGCAGTTTGCTGATCAGGTGCGCCGACATGTCTTCGGCACGGGTGTTGCGGTGCATGCCGCCCTTGGAGCGGCCCATCGGAGTACGACCGAAGTCGACAATCACGACGTCTCTAGGATTCAAGCTCATAAGTTCACTCTCACTCTAGTTGGGGGCGCTTAACCGAAGAAGCTCTGGCCGTTCTTGGCCATTTCGCGCAGCTTCGCGGTCGGGTGGTACAGCGCGCCCAAATCAGCGTACTGGTCAGCCAGGGCAACGAACTCTGCCACACCGATCGAATCGATGTAACGCAGCGCACCGCCACGGAATGGAGGGAAACCAATACCGTAGACCAGACCCATGTCGGCTTCGGCAGCGGTTTCGATGATGCCGTCTTCCAGGCAACGCACGGTTTCCAGGCACAGCGGGATCATCATCCAGTTGATGATGTCTTCGTCGGTGACTTCGCGCTGCTCGTAAACGATCGGCTTGAGCACTTCCAGTACCGATGGATCGGCAACCTTCTTCTGCTTGCCCTTCTTGTCGGTCTCGTAGGCGTAGAAGCCCTTGCCATTCTTCTGGCCCAGGCGCTTGGCTTCGTAGAGTACGTCAACGGCCGAGCGACGGTCGTCCTTCATGCGGTCCGGGAAGCCTTCGGCCATCACGTCACGACCGTGGTGACCGGTGTCGATGCCGACCACGTCCATCAGGTAGGCCGGGCCCATCGGCCAGCCGAATTTTTCCATGATCTTGTCGATACGGACGAAGTCCACACCGGCGCTGACCAGCTTGGCGAAACCGCCGAAGTACGGGAACAGGACGCGGTTGACCAGGAAGCCCGGGCAGTCATTGACCACGATCGGGTTCTTGCCCATTTTCTTGGCGTAGGCAACGGTGGTGGCAACAGCCAGCTCGCTGGACTTCTCGCCACGAATCACTTCCACCAGCGGCATCATGTGCACCGGGTTGAAGAAGTGCATGCCGACGAAGTTTTCCGGACGCTTGAGGGCCTTGGCCAGCAAGGTGATGGAAATGGTCGAGGTATTGGACGCCAGGATGGTGTCCTCCTTGACCTTGTCTTCAACTTCGGCCAGTACCGCTTGCTTGACCTTCGGGTTCTCGACGACCGCTTCGACCACCAGATCCACGTGACCGAAGTCGCCGTAAGACAGGGTTGGACGGATGCCGTTGAGCACTTCAGCCATTTTCGCGGCGGTCATGCGACCTTTATCAACGCGACCGACCAGCAGTTTGGCGGCTTCGGCCAGACCCTGCTCGATACCGTGCTCGTTGATGTCCTTCATCAGGATCGGCGTGCCTTTGGAAGCCGACTGATAGGCGATACCGCCACCCATGATGCCGGCGCCCAGTACGGCGGCCTGCTTCACGTCCTTGGCGATTTCGTCGTAGGCCTTGGCCTTTTTCTTCAGTTCCTGATCGTTCAGGAACAAGCCGATCAGGCTCTGTGCGGCAGAGGTCTTGGCCAGTTTGACGAAACCTGCAGCTTCAATTTCCAGCGCCTTGTCGCGACCGAAGTTCGCGGCTTTCTGGATGGTCTTGATCGCTTCAACCGGCGCCGGGTAATTCGGGCCAGCCTGGCCGGCCACGAAACCCTTGGCGGTTTCGAAAGCCATCATTTGTTCGATGGCGTTCAGCTTCAGCTTTTCCAGCTTCGGCTGGCGCTTGGCCTTGTAGTCGAACTCGCCTGAGATGGCGCGCTTGATCAGTTCCAGCGCGGCATCCTGCAGTTGCTCAGGAGCAACCACTGCGTCGACGGCGCCGACTTTCAGCGCGTCTTCAGGACGGTTTTCCTTGCCGGCGGCGATCCATTCGATGGCGTTGTCGGCACCGATCAGGCGCGGCAGGCGCACAGTACCGCCGAAGCCCGGGTAGATGCCCAGCTTGACTTCCGGCAGACCGATCTTGGCCTTGGTGGACATGACGCGGTAGTCCGCCGCCAGGCACATTTCCAGACCGCCACCCAACGCGATGCCATTGATCGCGGCGACGGTCGGGACGTTGAGGTCTTCGAAATCGCTGAAAATCTTGTTGGCTTCGAGGTTGCCAGCAACAAGTTCTGCATCCGGCAGCTTGAAGTTGTCGACAAATTCGGTGATGTCGGCGCCGACGATGAACACGTCCTTGCCACTGCTGACGATCACGCCCTTGATCGAAGCATCTGCCTTGATGGTGTCTACGGCCTGACGCAGTTCGTTCAGGGTTAGACGGTTGAACTTGTTGACGGACTCACCCTTGAGGTCGAACTTCAGTTCGACGATGCCACTTTCAAGAGCCTTAACCGTGATGGCTTTACCTTCGTAAATCATCAACTGATCTCCACGATATGGAAGCTGAACAGTACACGTCGGACGCAGGCGAACGGCTTGGCAGGGACGTTGATCGTCAATGCTACGCCCATTCCCCCGGCACACCCGCCAACGCGATAGTCGGGATTCTGTAGGAGCGGTCTGAAATACAAACGCTCAATTCATACGCCCGTTTGATTTGGGTACGTCACCTTCACGGAATTTCCGACAATTGTCAATCGCCCGAAACATGGGTTGAAACGCGACTTTCCGGTCATATCCGTACTGCGAAGACCTTAAACACGCTTGAGCATGCAAGGTCATTCATAGAATCAATTGTTAGAAAGTTCGCCCTAATTCGCTGCAGCCCGTGTTTAACAAGCTACGCTGGCGGAACCCAGGGGAAAATTGTGAACGCTTTTGGCGAATGCCCAGCGTAAGATCAGCCAACACCGTTTTTACCGGCCTGCCTGGCCAACTCCAGCCCGATGATGAATGTCGGGCTTTTTATTGCCTGCGAAAAACACCTGTAGGAGCGAGCTCGCTCGCGATGGACGTCAACGATGACGCGGGAAGCCTGGCACCCCGCGGCGCTCTCAGGTTCATCGCGAGCAGGCTCGCTCCTACAGGGGATCGGGTTTCAGGCGAGGGCTTTGAGGGTGGCGTCGATCTGCTGCAACACCTCGGCCTCGCCCTTCTCGCCCCAGTACAACGTGATCATTTGCTTGTCCGCCTCGACTTTGTAGACGTTGGCCGGCAATTTTTCGAAATGATCGAGCAGCGAGCGATCTTCACAGATTTCCTGCCATTGATTGACCCAGACACCCGGTGATTTTTGCCAGTAACTCCAGCACGCCGGCTGATTGCCACGGCGAGGACGATGGTACTGGGCGCAGGGGCTCGGCGGCTCCTGGCTGAGCCAGTGCGGCCACTCCTGAGGCGCCAATTGCATGGCCAGCCCGATGCGCCGAGCCTCCATCCGCAAGGCGATGCGCCCGCTCTGAACTCGCGACGGCCGCAACCATGCCAGCGGACTCAGCACCACCAGCAGGATTGACACCACTATCCAGACCGTCATATCTGTACTCCCGAATTTGAATGAGCCCATTGTGTCACTTTGGAACCAATGCGCTTGAAACCAGCCATACTTACCAATATTGCATCCCCCAGGAGGAGCACCTCATGCCCTACAACCATATTCTGGTCGCTGTAGATCTGACCGAAGAGTGCGACCCTGTGATTCACCGCGCTCGCGAACTGTCGGTGAGCAACGGTGCGAAATTGTCGCTGGTGCACATTGTCGAGCCGATGGCGATGGCCTTCGGCGGCGACGTGCCGATGGACCTGTCACAACTGCAACAGCAGCAGTTCGATCAGGCCAAGGAGCGCCTTGACCGCTTGATCCTGAAATACCCGGAGCTCTCCAGGGAATACAGCCACCTGACCTACGGCCAGCCACGCCAGGAGATCCACCACCTGGCCAAGGAGCAAACCTGCGACCTGATCGTGGTGGGCAGCCATGGCCGGCATGGTCTGGCACTGTTGCTGGGCTCCACCGCCAATGACGTGCTGCATGGCGCGCCTTGCGATGTGCTGGCGGTGCGCCTGCAAAACAAAAGCTGACAACACGCCCTTGTAGGAGCGAGCCTGCTCGCGATGGTCGTCAACGATGACACGGGAAGCCTGACACCCCGCGGTGCTCTCAAGTTCATCGCGAGCAGGCTCGCTCCTACAGGGGGATTGCATTTCATATGAAAAGCCCGGCGTTCATCACTGAACGCCGGGCTTTTTTTTGTTACCGGGTCAATCAGGCATCCAGCTCGGCCCAACGCTCGACCATGATGTCGAGTTCAGCCTGCAACTGCTCCAATTGAGCAATCACCGCAGCCGTTTCGGCCGCCGGACGCTGATAGAAGCCGGCATCCGCCATCTGTGCTTCAACGGCGGCAATCTGCTGCTCCATGGCCTCGATCTGCCCCGGCAACGCCTCCAGTTCGCGCTGCAATTTGTAGCTGAGCTTTTTCTTCGCCACTGGCGCTTCGACAGCTGCCGCAACCGGCGCAGGCTCGGCCTTCACCACCGCGGAGTTCAGGTCGGCCTTGCCGGACTTGCTCTCGGTCACGCCCAGTAGACGCGGCGAGCCGCCCTGGCGCAGCCAGTCCTGGTAGCCACCGACGTACTCGCGAACCTTGCCTTCACCTTCGAAGACCAGGGTACTGGTGACCACGTTGTCGAGGAATGCCCGGTCGTGGCTGACCATCAGTACGGTGCCGTTGAAGGTCAGCAAGACCTCTTCCAGCAGCTCGAGGGTTTCGACGTCGAGGTCGTTGGTCGGTTCGTCGAGTACCAGCAGGTTCGCCGGCTTGCTGAACAGCTTGGCCAGCAACAGACGGGCACGCTCACCACCCGACAGCGCCTTGACTGGCGTGCGGGCACGCTGCGGGCTGAACAGGAAGTCGCCGAGGTAGCTCAGCACGTGGCGGCTCTGGCCGTCGATATCGATGAAGTCGCGACCTTCGGCCACGTTGTCGATCACGGTTTTTTCCAGATCCAGCTGATGGCGCAACTGGTCGAAGTAGGCGACATCGATCCGGGTGCCCTCTTCCACTTTGCCGCTGGTCGGCTGCAAGCCGCTGAGCATCAGCTTCAGCAGGGTGGTCTTGCCGGTACCGTTGGCGCCGAGCAGACCGATACGGTCGCCGCGCTGCAGCACCATGGAGAAGTCCTTGATCAGGAACGGACCGTCCGGGTGAGCGAAACTCACGTTATCGAGGACCATGACCTGCTTGCCGGACTTGTCGGCGGTTTCCAGCTGGATATTGGCCTTGCCGGTACGCTCACGACGCTCGCTGCGCTCGACACGCAAGGCTTTGAGCGCACGTACACGACCTTCGTTACGGGTGCGACGGGCCTTGATGCCCTGGCGAATCCACACTTCTTCCTGGGCCAGGCGCTTGTCGAACAGCGCGTTGGCGGTCTCCTCGGCCGCCAGTGCGGCTTCCTTGTGCACGAGGAAACTGGCGTAGTCGCCGTTCCAGTCGATCAGGCCGCCGCGATCCAGTTCGAGGATGCGGGTTGCCAGGTTCTGCAGGAAAGAACGGTCGTGCGTGATGAACAGCACGGCGCCCTGGAAATCCTTCAGCGCTTCTTCAAGCCAGGCGATGGCACCGATGTCCAGGTGGTTGGTCGGTTCGTCGAGCAGCAGCAGGTCCGGCTCGGACACCAGGGCCTGGGCCAGCAGGACGCGACGACGCCAGCCGCCGGACAACTCGGCGAGGGTCTTGTCGGCCGGCAGTTGCAGGCGGCTCAAGGTGCTGTCGACGAGGGTCTGCAAGCGCCAGCCATCGCGGGCTTCGAGGTCGTGCTGGACGTGCATCAGCTTGTCCAGATCGGCGTCAGTGACGATGTTCTGGCTCAGGTGGTGATATTCGGCGAGCAAGGCGCCAACGCCGTCCAGGCCTTCGGCCACCACGTCGAACACTGTCCGCTCGTCGGCCACCGGCAATTCTTGCGGCAATTCGCCGATCTTGAGCCCGGGTGCGCGCCAAACGGAGCCGTCATCGGGCTTCTGGTCGCCCTTGACGAGCTTCATCATGCTGGACTTGCCAGTGCCGTTGCGGCCGATGATGCACACCCGCTCACCACGGGCGATCTGCCAGGACACCTTGTCCAACAACGGCATAGCGCCGAAAGCAAGGGACACATCGCTGAATTTGAGCAGGGTCATGAGCTTCTCCAAAAACCGGGCGCGCATTCTACCTGACTTGAGGCTTCAGAAGGCCGGCAATTTCACTCTCGTAGCACTCTGCATGACAAATGTTGCGAACTGATGCGGGAAGACCCGCAAAGCTTTCACCGGCTGCTGGCAAAAGGCTAAGCTACAGACAATTCAGCGCGGGCCTGGCCCGCGCTTGTCATGATTTTTCTCTGCCCGGACGTCTCATGCGCAGTCGCCTTTTCAATCTTTTATCTGCTTTTTTACTGTCTGCCGCTGCCGTTCAATCCGCCCAGGCGGTGGACCTGTCCACCCAACGCCAGTATTACGATGAAGCCAAGCGCGCCCTGGCCAAGGGTGATAGCGGCCCGTATTTCCGTTACAGCCAGGCCCTCGCCGATTATCCGCTGGAACCCTACCTGGCGTACGACGAACTGACCGCGCGCCTGAAAACCGCGAGCAACGCCGAAATCGAGAAATTCCTCGCCGAACACGGCGACCTGCCCCAGGCCAACTGGATGAAGTTGCGTTGGTTGCGCTGGCTGGCGGAACGGGGCGACTGGGCGACCTTCGTCAAGTACTACGACCCGAAAATGAACTTCACCGAACTGGACTGCCTGAATGCGCAGTACCAGATCAGCCACAACCTCAAAGCCGAAGGTTACGCCAACACTGAAAAGCTCTGGCTGACCGGTAAATCCCAGCCCGAAGCCTGCGATGCCCTGTTCGGCATGTGGGCCGCCGATGGCCAGTTGACCGAGCAAAAGCGTTGGGAACGCGCCAAACTCGCCGCCCAGGCGCGCAACTATCCCCTGGCCAACAGCCTGATCAACGGCATGACCACCCTCGCCCCTCGCGGCCGCTTGCTGGTGGACGTGGCGCAGAAACCGGAACTGCTCAACCAGCCGTCACGCTTTACCCCGGCCGATGAAGCCATGTCCGACGTGGTCAGCCTCGGCCTGCGCCGCCTGGCTCGTCAGGACCCGGACAGGGCCATGAATCTGCTCGACGGTTACGCCAGCAGCATGCATTTCTCCCGGGATGAAAAAGTGGCGATCGCCCGGGAAATCGGGCTGACCCTCGCCAAACGTTTCGACAGTCGAGCCCTGGACGTCATGACCAAATACGATCCGGAACTGCGCGACAACACGGTTTCCGAATGGCGCTTGCGCCTGCTCCTGCGCCTGGCGCGCTGGGACGATGCCTATCAGTTGACCCGCCGCCTGCCCCAGGACCTGGCCACCACCAACCGCTGGCGTTACTGGCAGGCCCGCACCCTGGAGCTGGCGCAACCGCAGAACCCGGAAGCCCAGACCCTTTATCGAAGCGTGGCTCGTGAGCGCGACTTTTATGGGTTCCTCGCGGCGGATCGCTCGCAGTCCCCCTATTCGCTGAACAACAAGCCGCTGGTGATGAGCCAGGCGCTGATCAACAAAGTGCGCAACACCCCCGGCATACGTCGCGCCCTGGAGTTCCACGCTCGCGGGCAAATCGTCGACGGGCGCCGCGAGTGGTACCACGTCAGCCGTCACTTCAGCCGCGACGAAATGGTCGCCCAGGCCAAACTGGCCTACGACCTGAAATGGTACTTCCCGGCCATTCGCACCATCAGCCAGGCGCAGTACTGGGACGATCTGGATATCCGTTTCCCGATGGCCCACCGCAACACGCTGGTGCGTGAAGCGAAGAATCGCGGCCTGCATCCGAGCTGGGCGTTTGCCATCACTCGCCAGGAAAGCGCCTTCATGGAAGATGCCCGCTCCGGGGTCGGCGCCTCGGGCCTGATGCAACTGATGCCCGCCACCGCCAAGGAAACCGCACGCAAGTTCAGCATTCCCTATAGCTCGCCACAGCAACTGTTCAACCCGGACAAGAACATCCAGCTCGGCGCCGCATACCTGAGCCAGGTGCACAGCCAGTTCAACGGCAACCGCGTCCTCGCCTCCGCCGCCTACAACGCCGGCCCGGGCCGAGTGCGCCAATGGCTGCGCGGTGCGGACCACCTGAGTTTCGACGTGTGGGTGGAAAGCATTCCGTTCGACGAAACCCGCCAGTACGTGCAAAACGTGCTGTCGTATTCGGTGATCTATGGCGAGAAGCTCAACTCACCGCAGCCAATCGTGGATTGGCATGAGCGGTATTTCGACGATCAATGATTCAAATCGACCCTCAAAAAAAGCCCGCATCTCAGATGCGGGCTTTTTTGTTGCTCAGAATTTCTTTGCCGACTTGAGTCGTGCGAAGACCTGTTTTCCAAGCTGGGTCAGGCGATACTTTTGTGCCGGACTACTTGGCGACTCAGGATGGGTCATCTCTATCCATTCGACCGCTAATGCAGGCCTGAGATAGTTAGCCCGAAAGGTCGCCCTGTGCACCAATCCGATGTCAGCCATCAATTCGCTGATCTTTCGCGGACCGTTAAGATGCAGTGCAGAAAGCAACTTCTCTACTGGGTCGGTTACTGGGTCGGTTACTGGGTCGATTTCTGGCTCACCCCGTACCGCCTCCGATAGTGCAAGGCTCATGGCTTGCAACATGAACTCTACGAAAGGCGTTGATTCCGCCAAATGATCGGCCGCCGACAATGCCGCGTAGTACGCCTCCTGCTGATCCCGAATCACGGCCTCAACCGGCAAATAAGATAATACCGGGCGCCACTGACTGAGTATCAGGGTTTGCCAAAGGCGTCCCATACGTCCGTTACCGTCAGCGAAGGGATGGATGAACTCAAATTCATAATGAAAGACGCAGCTGGTAATCAGCGGATGCCAGTCCGAGGCACCAAGCCACGCCAACAAGTCATCAATCAAGTGCACAACGCGACTCGGCGGCGGCGCCATATGGATCAACTTATCGCCACGATAGATACCCACGCCGGTTCGACGAAACTGCCCGCATTCATCAATCAATCCGCCCATCAGCAATTCATGGGCACGCAGTAAATCGGTCCGGCTGCTTGGCTGCCAATCAGGCATGGCTTCGTATGCAGCAAACGCATTTCGTACTTCCTGGATTTCCCGAGGCAACCCCAGCACACGCTGCCCTGCCAGAACGGCAGTCACCTGCTCGATGCTCAGCGTATTGTTTTCGATGGCCAAAGAAGCCTGAATCGTTCGAATCCGATTGCCACGACGTAACTGAGGTGTCTGCAGGCGTTCGTCCATAGCCGTAAGCTGACCGATCTGTTCGCTGATATCGGCGATCAGCGACAACATTTTCGTCGTCAAGGTCAACGGTGGTTGATAACGGCTCATATCCTCATCCGGGCTCATAACAGAGGACGACATAATGCCCGAACCGGGCGTCATTCATCAGTAGTCATTCATGCCGCTTCATGTCCATCACTGAACTGCAACGCCGCCAACCGCGCATACAACGCATTGCTGGCAATCAGCTCCAGATGCGTGCCCACCGCCACCAGTTTCCCCTGGTCCATCACCGCAATTCGGTCGGCGTTTTTCACCGTGGCCAGGCGATGGGCGATCACCAGGGTGGTCCGGTTTTTCATCAGTGTCGGCAGCGCCTGCTGGATCAGGTGTTCGCTTTGGGCGTCGAGGGCGCTGGTGGCTTCGTCCAGGAGCAGGATCGGCGCGTCCACCAGCAACGCACGGGCAATGGCCAGGCGTTGGCGCTGGCCGCCGGACAAGCCGAGACCACCGTCCCCCAGATGAGTCTGGTAACCATTGGGCATGGCTTCGATAAAGTCATGGGCGTAAGCGACTTTTGCCGCTTCCTGTACCTCGGCCAACGTCGCCTGCGGATTGCCGTAGCGAATGTTTTCTTCAATGCTGCCGAAAAACAGCGCCGGGGTTTGCGACACCAGGGCAAAACAGCGACGCAGGTCCAGCGGGTCGAGTTGAGTCAACGGCACGCCATCGAGCAGGATGCGCCCCTCGGCCGGGTCGTAAAAACGCAGCAGCAAGTCATACACCGTGGATTTTCCGGCCCCCGATGGCCCGACCAGCGCCAGCGTCTCACCGGCATTGACGGTCAGGCTCAACCCGTCGACAGCATAATTTTCCGGCCGCGACGGGTAGGAAAAACGCACATTGTGTAGTTGTAGTTGGCCATTGACCCGCTCCGGCAGCTTCACCGCGTCCGCCACCGGCGGCAAGATGATGTTTTCCGAACGCAGCAACTCGGCAATCCGCTCGGCCGCGCCGGCTGCCCGCTGCAACTCGCCAATCACTTCGCTCAACGTGCCGAACGCGCTGCCGACAATCAGGCTGTAGAACACGAACGCCGCCAGCTCGCCAGCGGAAATTCGCCCGGCGATGACGTCCATGCCACCAACCCAGAGCATCACCCCGACCGCACCCAAGACCAACACGATCACCAGGGTAATTAGCCAGGCCCGCTGGAAGATGCGCTTGCGCGCGGTGTTGAACGCCTCTTCCACCGTCACGGCAAACCGTCGCTCGTCCTGGGCCTGATGGTTGTAGGCCTGCACGGTCTTGATCTGCCCCAGGGTTTCGGACACATAACTGCCGATATCGGCAATCCGGTCCTGACTCAGGCGTGAGAGGTTACGCACCCGGCGTCCGAAGATCAGGATCGGCGCGATCACCAGGGGCAAGGCAACCACCACGATGCTGGTGAGTTTGGGGTTAGTGATGAACAGCAGGACGATCCCACCGATCACCATCAGCAAATTGCGCAGGAACAATGACAGCGAAGAACCGATGACCGATTGCAGCAGCGTGGTGTCGGCGGTCAGGCGGGACTGGATTTCCGAGCTGCGATTGTCTTCGTAAAACCCCGGGTGCAGGTAAATCAGATGATTGAACACGTTGCGGCGGATATCGGCGACGCAGCGCTCGCCGATCCACGACACCAGGTAAAACCGTGCAAAGGTTCCTATCGCCAATCCCGCCACCAGTAACATGAACAGACCGATGGACTGATTGAGCAGATGCGGTGACTGGGTCATGAACCCCTCGTCCACCAGCAGGCGGATGCCTTGCCCCATGGACAAGGTGATGCCAGCGGTGACGATCAGCGCCAGCAAGGCGCCAAAGGCCTGCCAGCGATATGGCGCGATGAAGCGACTGGCCAGGCGAATGGCACGGCGGTGACGGGCAGAGAGCATCGTAATCATCCTGGACAAGGCAATCATTAGGGTCAGCCTATACCGCTCAATGGGGTGGCTTGCTGCAAATCACAATGAGTCGGGTTAATTATGTCCGCCAACACTAGAGGCTAGACGCTATTGGTCTAAAGTTCGGGTAGCCACGTGGTGGCATTTCTGGTGGACTGGTTCTGCCCCCCAGGAAAGATCGCAGGGAGTTGTCATAGCCCGGTCACCTGGCGGTTCTACAGTAAGCACACAACCTGATGAGGAGACAGGCCATGTCCTTGCAACACAGCAGCGATGACAAGATTCAAGTGATCCGCACGCAACCAGACCAGTCTCTGGGTTGCTCGATTATTGACGAGCAGGGTCGCGAAGTACCGATCACTGAAGAAATGATCCAGAAAGCTTGCAGCGAACTGGATAAGCGATTGGTCAAACCTGCCAAACAAAAGTGATATAGCCACCGTCTTCTTGACCCGGCCCATTGTTGGCCGGGTTTTTTATGGGCGCCTGTCCGGACATTGTGGGGCGCCCTTCGCGGTCTATCAGACTGCCGTTGCCCCCAACGCCGCCACAATCCTCTGCAACTCAGGCGCATCCCCCTCGATCCGCACCTGCAATCCGTCGATCTCTCGACGCGAAGGATAATTCTTGCGCAACGCATCAAATGCCGCTCGCTGCTCGCCGACACTGCCGACAAGGCTGCGACGGAAGTCCGCATCGTCACGTCGCGGGTCATACACGCCACGGCACAGCATCGCCAACGCCCAGGCCGGGTCACTTTGCGCATTGAGGGTCACTTGCGACAGCCACGGCGCCGGCAGCAAATCGCCCAGGCTGACCCGGGCTGGCTGCCCAAGGAAATCGCAATAGGCCTGATAAATCTGCGCGGTGCCCCGCTGCTTGCCGTCGAGGCTGTAGCCGGCAATGTGTGGCGTTGCCAGCACGCAGAGTTCGGCCAGCGCCACGTCGACTTCAGGCTCGCCTTCCCAGACATCGAGCACCGCTTGCAGGTCTTCGCGCTCCAGCAGCACGTCGCGCAGTGCTGCATTGTTGACCACCGGCCCGCGACTGGCATTAATCAGCCAGGTGCCGGACCTGAGCTGGTTCAGGTGTTTTTCATCGAACAAATGCCAGGTCGATTGCTGACCCTGTTTAGTCAATGGCGTGTGCAGACTGATGACGTCGCACTCGTCGATGATCTGCTCGAGGCTGACGTAGTCTCCACCTTCCGCAGTTTGCCGTGGCGGATCGCACACCAGCACCTTCCAGCCCAGGCCTTGCAATACCTTGACCAGGCGTCCACCCACTTCGCCGGCACCGACCACGCCGTAGGTACGCCGGGTCAGGTCGACACCCTCGATTTCGGCAAGGGTCAGCAGACTGCCGAGCACATAGTCGACCACACCACGGGCATTGCAGCCCGGCGCGCTGGACCAGGTAATACCGGCCTGCTGAAAGTAATTCAGGTCCAGATGATCGGTGCCGATGGTGCACGTACCGACAAAGCGCACCTTGCTGCCCTCGAGCAGCGCGCGATTGACGTTGGTCACCGAGCGCACCAACAGCACATCGGCCTGCTCGACCGTGGCACGGTCGATGGCGCGACCCGGTACCCGGCGGATTTCACCGAAGCCTTCGAAGAAGGCATCGAGCAGAGGGATATTTTCGTCGGCAACAATCAGCATGGCAGGCTCCTTTGGCGGGTTGGCAGTGTAGGCGCAGAATTCATCTCTGTGTAGGAGCGAGCATGCTCGCCATGGGCGTTAACGATAACGAGGGCTGCCTGAATGAACGCGGCGCCCTCACATTCATCGCGAGCGAGCTCGCTCCTACAGGGAGAGCGGAGCGATTACAAATACTCAACACAGTCTTTTCCTGACCGAAGCGTCAACGCGTAGAATGCGCAGCCCTGCGCATCAAAACCTCTGGACGCTTCGCTTGTGAATTCCGTGACTGACACTACCGCCGCCCCACGCACGACCCCGGTTCGCCTGGAACTCAAGGGCCTGCTCGGCCTGGCCCTGCCGATCATGATCGCGCAACTGGCCACCACGGCCATGGGCTTCGTCGATGCGGTGATGGCCGGCCGCGTCAGCCCGCGGGACCTGGCATCGGTGGCCCTGGGCAATTCGATCTGGATTCCGGTCTACCTGTTGATGTCCGGCGTCCTGCTGGCAACCACACCCAAGGTCGCGCAACGCTTTGGCGCCGGGCAGTTTGACGAAATCGGCCCGCTGGTACGCCAGGCGCTGTGGCTCGCATTGTGTGTCGGGTTGATCGGCAGCGGCCTGTTGCTCGGTGCCGAGCCGATCCTGCACTGGATGAAAGTCGATCCGCAATTGATCGAGCCGAGCATGGGTTACCTGCACGGGATCGCCTTCGGCTTGCCGGGCATGGCGTTCTATTACGTGCTGCGCTGCTACAGCGATGGTATGGGTCGGACCCGTCCGAGCATGGTCATTGGCTTGTGCGGGCTACTGCTGAACATCCCGCTGAACTACACGTTGATCTATGGCCATTTCGGCGCACCGGCCCTGGGCGGCGTCGGTTGCGGCTGGGCCAGCGGCATCGTGATGTGGTTCATGGCGTTGAGTATGGCCGGCTGGACCTTCTGGGCCCCGTTCTATGCCCGCACCCGTGTGCTGGTGCGCTTCGACCGGCCGAAATGGGCCGTGATCAAGCGCCTGGTCAGCATTGGCCTGCCGATCGGTATCGCCGTCTTCGCCGAGTCCAGCATCTTCGCGGTCATCGCCCTGTTGATCGGCAGTCTCGGCTCCACCGTGGTGGCAGGGCATCAAATCGCCCTGAATATCAGCTCGTTGCTGTTCATGATTCCTTACTCGCTGGGCATGGCGGTAACCGTGCGGGTCGGCCAGGCACTGGGGGCCGGCAATCCTTGGCAGGCGCGCTTCGCGGCGAAGGTCGGGCTCGGCGCGGCACTGGTGTTCGCGGCGTTCTCGGCGACCCTGATCCTGCTCCTGCGCGAACCTATCGCCTCGATCTACACGCCTGACAAGGCCGTGATCCAGATTGCGTCGATGTTGATTGTGTATGCCGCGCTGTATCAGTTTTCCGATGCCATCCAGGTGATCTGCGCCGGCGCGCTCCGTGGGTACCAGGACACACGGGTGACGATGATCCTGACCTTGTTCGCCTATTGGGGCATCGGCCTGCCGGTCGGCTACGTGCTGGGACTGACCGATTGGTTCGGTCCGGCCAGCGGCCCGAGCGGGCTGTGGGAAGGGTTGATTGCCGGTTTGAGCTGTGCGGCGCTGATGCTGTCGATCCGACTGACGCTCAGTGCGCGCCGGCGGATTCGTAACAGCCAGGGTTGATCGCCACAACCCTGCAGGAGCGAGCTTGCTCGCGAAGGTCGTGAACGATAACGCGCGAAAACCAGATGCCCAACGGCGCCTTCGTTATTTTCGCGAGCAAGCTCGTTCCTACAGGGGGGTTGTTGGTTAAACAGACTTCTTGCGAATCCAGTAGAGGTAGGTGCCCTCTTCCTCGTGCTGCCCCACCAGTTCGTGGTCGAGAAACACACAGAACTTGGGAATGTCGCGACGGGTCGACGGGTCGGTGGCGATCACTTTGAGCAGGCCGCCGGGCACCAGATCACGGATGTGTTGATGCAGCATCATCACCGGCTCGGGGCAATTGAGGCCGGTGGCGTCGAGGGTGCCGTCTACCGGCGTATCAAGCATTTCACTCATGATTCACTCCTGAAGCTGGCCGGCATTGTCGCGCATTGCCGGGTGTAACGTCATCTGTGGCATTACGCCGCCCCCTTGTAGGAGCGAGCCTGCTCGCGATAGTCGTCAACGATGACGCGGGAGACCTGACACCCCGTGGCGCTCTCAGGTCCATCGCGAGCAGGCTCGCTCCTACAGGGGATTGCGGTGTTTCAGCGGGACTTGGGTTTCTTCACGTCCAGTCGACGCAAATGGCAGGTCACTTCCTCGCGGTCGTGGTACAGCTGCTTGCAGCCAATCTCGACCTTGATACCCCGGGCCTTGAAGCCATCGGCAATGCGCTCGAGCAAACGCTTCACTTCGGCATAGCGCTGTTTCATCGGCAGCTTGAGATTGACCACCGCCTCGCGGCAATGGCCGTCGCCGATCCACTCTTCCAGCATCGCGGCGTTGCGCGCCGGCTTCTCGACGATGTCGCAGACCATCCAGTCCACCGGTTGCTTGGGCTTGAAGGTGAAACCGTCAGCCATCAAGTGCTGCACCAGACCGGTGTCCATCAGGCTTTCGGCCATCGGGCCGTTGTCGATGGCCGTGACCAGCATGCCACGGTTGACCAGTTGCCAGGTCCACCCACCAGGGGCGGCCCCCAAGTCAACGCCGGTCATGTCGCCATGCAGGCGCTCGTCCCACTGGTCGCGCGGGATGAAGTGGTGCCAGGCCTCTTCCAGCTTGAGGGTCGAGCGGCTCGGCGCCTCGCGGGGGAACTTCAAACGGGGAATGCCCATCGGCCACATCGCCGAGTTGTTCGACTCCGCCAGGCCCATGAACACTTCACGACCGCTCTTGAACGTCAGCAGCAAACGCGGCTTGTGGGCATCTTCCACCAGCTTGCCGGCCGCCATCAGCGCCTTGCGCAGGTGCACTTCGAATTTCTTGCAGAAGTTCGACAGTTCCTTGCCGTCGTTGGTGTCGACCATTTCCAGCCACAGGCTGCCGCACAGCGGAAAGTCCGCCATATGGGCGAGGATCACACTGATACGGTCGGTTTCCGGCAGATCGATGAAAATCCCCCGGGCCCACTGGCGCGGGAAGATCAGCTCGGCAAAACGCTGCCCGCGCATCAGGCGCTCGGCGCCGTCTTCTTCGGTGCAGACAAACTCGGCGCAAGCAGTTGCCGCCTTGGCCTTGGCATAACCGGCCACGTTCAAGCGCGCGGCGAGGTCGGAAATCTCGGAACAGACTTCGCCTTCGAAGCCCGGCCGGCAATGCATGAATAGGGTGTTCATTAATACTCCTGGACCCTGTAGGAGCGAGCCTGCTCGCGATGGACTCAAGGACGGCGCGTTATTCAGGAAACACGCGTTATCGTTAACGTCCATCACAAGCAGGCTCGCTCCCACAAAGAGAGACCGCTTGCCCTGAAGCAAAGCCTGTCATGAAAACCGGCGCATGATAGCCGAGTTCGGAAGCTGGAGCTTGTCGATAGAGCCCGGTTATTAGCCAGCTACTGAAAACAGAGCTAGGTTTAATGTTCTGCCCATCCCCTCAGTCCGTAGCCGTGCGGACTCAAAGGAGTGATTGCAATGCCGTCCCTCGATAGCCTGAATACGCTCAAGACCCTGCAAGTCGGCAACAAGACCTACCACTACTTCAGCCTGCCCGATGCCGCCAAAAGCCTGGGTGATCTGGACAAGTTGCCGATGTCGTTGAAAGTCCTGCTGGAAAACCTGCTGCGCTGGGAGGACGAAAAAACCGTCACCGGTGCCGACCTCAAGGCATTGGCCGCGTGGCTCAAGGAGCGTCGTTCCGACCGCGAAATCCAGTACCGCCCCGCGCGAGTGCTGATGCAGGACTTCACCGGCGTACCGGCGGTGGTCGACCTGGCCGCGATGCGCGCGGCGATGGCCAAGGCCGGCGGCAATCCGCAACGGATCAACCCGCTGTCGCCGGTGGACCTGGTGATCGACCACTCGGTGATGGTCGACAAGTTCGCCTGCAGCAGCGCCTTCGAGCAGAACGTCGACATTGAAATGCAGCGCAATGGCGAGCGCTATGCGTTCCTGCGCTGGGGCCAGAGTGCCTTCGACAATTTCAGCGTGGTGCCGCCGGGCACCGGGATCTGCCACCAGGTGAATCTTGAATACCTCGGCCGCACGGTCTGGACCAAGGACGAGGACGGCCGCACTTACGCCTTCCCAGACACACTGGTTGGCACCGATTCCCATACCACCATGATCAACGGCCTCGGCGTGCTTGGCTGGGGTGTCGGCGGTATCGAGGCGGAAGCGGCGATGCTCGGGCAACCGGTGTCGATGCTGATTCCCGAAGTCATCGGTTTCAAACTCACCGGCAAGCTCAAGGAAGGCATCACCGCCACCGACCTGGTGCTGACCGTGACCCAGATGCTGCGCAAGAAAGGCGTGGTGGGCAAATTCGTCGAATTCTACGGCGACGGCCTTGCCGACCTGCCCCTGGCCGACCGCGCGACCATCGCCAACATGGCCCCGGAATACGGCGCCACCTGCGGTTTCTTCCCGGTGGACGACATCACGCTGGAATACCTGCGCCTGTCCGGCCGGCCCCCGGAAACGGTGCAACTGGTCGAGGCCTACAGCAAGGCCCAGGGCCTGTGGCGCCTGCCCGGCCAGGAACCGGTGTTCACCGACAGCCTGGCGCTGGACATGGGCAGCGTCGAAGCCTGCCTCGCGGGGCCGAAACGCCCGCAGGACCGGGTGACGCTGCCGAATGTCGCGCAAGCGTTCAGCGACTTCACCGACCTGCAATTCAAGCCCACCAGCAAGGAAGAAGGCCGCCTGGAAAGTGAAGGGGGTGGCGGTGTTGCCGTCGGCAATGCCGATATGGCCGGCGAAGCGGATTACGATTACGAAGGCCAGACCTATCGCCTGAAAAACGGCGCCGTGGTCATCGCTGCGATCACCTCCTGCACCAACACCTCCAACCCCAGCGTGATGATGGCCGCCGGGCTGGTGGCGAAGAAGGCCGTGGAAAAAGGCCTGAAACGCAAACCCTGGGTGAAGAGCTCGCTGGCCCCCGGCTCGAAAGTGGTCACCGACTACTACAAGGCGGCCGGCCTGACCCAGTACCTCGATGAATTGGGCTTTGCCCTGGTCGGCTATGGCTGCACTACTTGCATCGGCAACTCCGGGCCGCTGTCGGAGCCCATCGAGAAAGCCATCCAGCAAGCCGACCTCACCGTGGCCTCCGTGCTCTCGGGCAATCGCAACTTCGAAGGGCGGGTGCATCCATTGGTGAAAACCAACTGGCTGGCCTCCCCGCCACTGGTGGTGGCCTATGCGCTGGCCGGCACGGTGCGAACCGACCTCAGCCGCGAGCCGCTGGGCGATGGCAAGGACGGCAAACCGGTGTACCTGCGGGACATCTGGCCAAGCAGCAAGGAAATTGCCGACGCCGTGAATCAGGTCAACACCGCCATGTTCCACAAGGAGTACGCCGAAGTGTTTGCCGGTGACGAACAATGGCAGGCGATCAAGGTTCCGCAGGCGGCGACCTATGTCTGGCAGGACGACTCGACTTACATCCAGCACCCGCCGTTCTTCGACGACATCGGCGGCCCAGCGCCCGTGGTCAAGGATGTCAGCGGCGCCAGGATCCTCGCACTGCTCGGCGACTCGGTGACCACCGACCACATTTCCCCGGCCGGCAACATCAAGGTCGACAGCCCGGCAGGACAATACCTGCGCGACAAAGGCGTGGAACCGCGGGACTTCAATTCCTACGGCTCGCGACGTGGCAACCATGAAGTAATGATGCGCGGCACCTTCGCCAACATTCGCATACGCAACGAAATGCTCGGCGGCGAAGAAGGCGGCAACACCCGCTACATTCCCACCGGGGAAAAAATGTCGATCTACGACGCCGCCATGCGCTATCAGGCTTCGGGCACGCCGCTGGTGGTGATCGCCGGCCAGGAATACGGCACCGGCTCGAGTCGCGACTGGGCGGCCAAGGGCACCAACCTGCTGGGGGTGAAAGCAGTCGTCGCCGAAAGCTTCGAACGGATTCACCGCTCCAACCTGGTGGGCATGGGCGTGCTGCCGTTGCAATTCAAGCTGGATCAGAACCGCAAGAGCCTGAAACTGGGCGGCAGCGAAACCCTGGACATCCTCGGCTTGACCGGCGTCGAGCTGACGCCACGGATGAACCTGACGCTGGTCATCACCCGCGAAGACGGCAGCCGCGAGAAGATCGAGGTGTTGTGCCGCATCGATACACTCAATGAGGTGGAGTACTTCAAGTCCGGAGGGATTCTGCATTATGTGTTGCGGCAGTTGATCGCGTCTTGACCGACCGCTGACAAAGACACCGCCTTCGGGCGGTGTCTTTGTTTGGGCCACGAAAAGCCATGTGGGAGCGAGCTTGCTCGCGATATGGAGAGAACATTCAACATTGTTGCCGACAGTCGGTAAGCTATCGTGCGCAAGCTCGCTCCCACAGGGGTTTGACAGTGCATCGCATATCCCGACAAAAGGACTTCAAATGATTGCCCTGCCATGGACGCTTCTGGCCCTGCTTTCCTTCGGCTACGGCCTGGCGCTGACCTACGGCCATCTCGGCTGGCTCTCGGCAATCTCGGTGTTCCTGTTGCTGGTCGCAGGTGTCGCCGTCCGCCAACGCGACATCCCTTTTGCCCGCAACCTCGGCCACGGCCTGTTCATCGTCCTGGCCCTGGCATTGGCGACGCATTGGCTACCCGGTTTCCATAACGGTCGCGGCATCGATCCCCAGCGTTTTACCGACGATGCCGTGCTATTCGCCATGCACCTGAACCTGGACAAACCGCTGATCGGCTTCTGGCTGCTACTGGTTTGCCCGTGGATTGTCGGCCGCCGTTCGCTTCGGTTGTCACTGTATGCCACCGTACTGGCCCTGACCTTGAGCGCCATGCTGGCATTGGGTGGCGCGCTGTTGCTGGGCGTAATCGCCTGGGCGCCGAAATGGCCGGATCAAGCCTGGCTGTGGTTGCTGAACAATCTGCTGCTGGTGACGCTGGTCGAAGAGGCGCTGTTCCGTGGCTACATCCAGGGCGGCCTGACCCGGTATCTCAAAGACCGGCCCTACGGTGAACACCTCGCCCTGCTGCTGGCGTCATTGGTCTTCGGCCTGGCCCATGCCGGCGCGGGGTGGCGGTGGGTATTGCTGGCAACGCTGGCCGGGGTCGGCTATGGCCTGGCCTATCGGCTCGGGGGGCTGGGCGCCGCCATCGCCAGCCACTTTGGCCTGAACCTGCTGCACTTCGGTCTGTTCACCTATCCGATGCTCGCCGGCTGACGCAAGGGTCATTTTGCGACGCATTGCCGATTATCGAAAAATAATCTCAACAATCCGCCAGCCTTGCCGATACAGCACTTGAAAGCCTTGCGGATTAAAAAAGCCATGCGTAACAACCAGCCAATTACACAACGCGAGCGGACCTTCCCGGCTCAGCAACGGTTGATTTCCACCACCGATGCCAAGGGCATGATCACCTACTGTAACGATGCTTTCGTCGAGATCAGCGGGTTCTCCCGAGAGGAATTGATCCGTGCACCGCACAACCTGGTCCGTCACCCCGACGTCCCGGCGGCGGTGTTCGCACACATGTGGGACACGCTGAAACAAGGCTTGCCATGGATGGGCATTGTCAAGAATCGCTGCAAGACCGGTGATCATTACTGGGTGAACGCCTATGTGACACCGATCTTCGAAGGCAATCAGGTGATCGGTTATGAGTCGGTGCGGGTCAAGCCCACCGCCGAACAGATCCGCCGTGCCGAAGCGCTCTACCAGCGCATCAACCAAGGCAAGTCAGCCATTCCCTCCTCGGATAAATGGTTGCCGATCCTGCAGGACTGGCTGCCGTTCATCCTGGTCAGCCAATTGAGCTTCATGATCGGTGCATCGCTGAACTCCCACTGGGGGTTTGCCCTGGCTGCCGGTCTTTCGGTGCCACTGGGCCTGATGGGCCTCCAGTGGCAACAGCGAGGCCTCAAGCGTTTGCTGCGCCTGGCCGAGCAGACCACCTCCGATCCGTTGATCGCACAGATGTACACCGACAGTCGCGGCGCCCAGGCGCGTCTGGAAATGTCCATCCTCAGTCAGGAAGCACGCCTGAAAACCTGCCTGACGCGTCTGCAGGACACGGCCGAACACCTGACCGATCAGGCCCGACAGTCCGACGCCCTGGCGCACAACAGCTCCAGCGGCCTGGAACGTCAACGGGTCGAGACCGAGCAAGTGGCCACCGCGGTCAACCAGATGGCCGCGACCACCCAGGAAGTCGCCAGCCACGTGCAACGCACCGCCGACGCCACCCAGGAAGCCAACCGCCTGACCGGTCGTGGTCGTGACATCGCCGGGGAAACCCGCGAAGCCATCCAGCGCCTGTCGGTAGTCGTCGGTGAAACCGGCGTCACCGTGACCCAACTGGCCAAGGACAGCAACGAAATCGGCGGCGTGGTCGACGTGATCAAAGGCATCGCCGACCAGACCAACCTGCTGGCCCTGAACGCCGCCATCGAAGCGGCCCGTGCCGGCGAAATGGGTCGTGGTTTTGCGGTGGTGGCCGACGAAGTCCGTCAGCTGGCACAACGCACCAGCGAGTCCACCGGGCAGATTCACGCACTGATCGCCAAGCTCCAGCACACCGCCGGCACTGCCGTGCAAACCATGGAAGCCGGGCATCGTCAGGCGGAAGAAGGCGTGGCGCGGGTACTGGAAGCGGACCAGGCCCTGGTGGGGATCAGCGAAGCGGTGGCCAATATCACCGACATGACCACCCAGATCGCCGCCGCGACCGAAGAGCAAAGTGCCGTGGCCGAAGAAATCAGCCGCAACATCAGCAACATTTCGGAACTGGCGGACCAGACCTCGGAACAGGCACAGAACTCGGCGTTGCTGAGTGAAGAGCTGACCAAGACTGCCAATACACAGTATTCGTTGGTGGAGCGGTTTAACCGCTGATTGCTGCTGGAATGATAAAAACCCGGACAGTGAGAGCTTCCGGGTTTTTTATTGAGCCGGTGACAGTGATGTTGTCTGGTAGTCCCCCATCGCGAGCAAGCTCGCTCCCACAGGGTTTTGAGCCACACCACAAATCACTGTGGGAGCGAGCTTGCTCGCGATGGGGGCCTTACAGCCTGCACAAAACCTCACTGAAGGAATGAAGCCACCTTCTGCGCCGCAGCCGCCAAATGCTGCTCATGGTTAAACCCCGAAGCCTTCAGCGGCTTCAAGTCATGATCCCCCGCCACCAGCCAGAACACCTCGATACCCGGCGATAGCGCGTAACCCTCGACCGCCTCCCGGTTGCCCAACGCATCGCGCTCACCTTGCACGATTAAGGTCCGCGCCTTCAACTCCGCCAAATGCTCAACCCGTGGCTTCTCCGGTTTGCCCACCGCATAGAACGGATAACCCAGGCACACCAGCCCATCCGCGCCCAACTCATCCGCCAGCAGACTGGCCATGCGCCCGCCCATGGACTTGCCGCCGATGGCCAGCGGCCCAGTGACATGGCGTCGCACTTGGGCATACACCTCACGCCAGCATTCCAGCAGTTTCGGTGCGGGGTTCGGCGGGCGTTTACCGCCATCGAGGCGCCGTTGCGCCATGTAGGGAAACTCGAAGCGCAACACGTTGACGCCTTGAGCGGCGAGGCGCGCAGCCATGTCGCTCATCCAGCCGCTGTCCATCGGTGCGCCGGCGCCATGGGCGAGGATCAGCGTCGCCGCAGCCTTGCCAGCGGCAGCATTCCACAACCATCCATGATCCCGCACGCACTGCGCCCATTGATCCCCGTCAATACCGGCCTTGTGCCCTTTGTCCATGCTTGCCTCGCTTTTAGTCTGCCTATAACTCCGGCCGAAGGGTGCACTGCCTTGCGCTGCGCGCTCACTTCGGCTGAACCGTGGATGGGGAACCATGAACACTTCTATCAGTACCGCCTACAACTACAAGGTGGTCCGCCAATTCGCCATTATGACGGTGGTGTGGGGCATCGTCGGCATGGGGCTCGGGGTTTTTCTCGCTGCCCAGTTGGTCTGGCCCGAACTCAACTTCAATTTGCCGTGGACCAGCTTCGGCCGCCTGCGCCCACTGCACACCAACGCCGTGATCTTCGCCTTTGGCGGCTGCGCGTTGTTTGCCAGTTCGTTCTACTCGGTGCAACGCACCTGCCAGACCCAATTGTTTGCGCCGAAAATCGCCGCGTTCTGTTTCTGGGGCTGGCAGCTTGTGATTCTCCTGGCAGCCATCAGCCTGCCGCTGGGTTACACCAGTTCCAAGGAATACGCCGAGCTGGAATGGCCGATCGACATTCTGATCACCATTGTCTGGGTCGCCTACGCCATCGTGTTCTTCGGCACGATCATGCAGCGCAAGACCAAGCACATCTATGTCGGTAACTGGTTCTTCGGTGCGTTCATCGTCACCGTGGCGATCCTGCACATCGTCAACAACATGGAACTGCCGGTCAGCTTCACCAAGTCCTACTCGCTGTACTCCGGCGCCACCGATGCGATGGTGCAATGGTGGTACGGGCACAACGCCGTAGGCTTCTTCCTCACCGCCGGTTTCCTCGGGATGATGTATTACTTCGTGCCGAAACAGGCCGAACGTCCGGTGTACTCCTATCGTTTGTCCATCGTGCACTTCTGGGCGCTGATCACCCTTTACATCTGGGCCGGTCCGCACCACTTGCACTACACGGCGCTGCCGGACTGGGCGCAGTCGCTGGGTATGGTGATGTCGCTGATCCTACTGGCGCCGAGCTGGGGCGGGATGATCAACGGCATGATGACCCTGTCCGGTGCCTGGCATAAGTTGCGCAGCGACCCCGTCCTGCGCTTCCTCGTTGTTTCGCTGGCGTTCTACGGCATGTCGACCTTCGAAGGGCCGATGATGGCGATCAAGACGGTCAACGCCCTCTCCCACTACACCGACTGGACCATCGGCCACGTACACGCAGGCGCCTTGGGCTGGGTGGCGATGATCTCCATCGGCGCGCTGTACCACATGATCCCGAAAGTCTTCGGCCGCGAGCAGATGCACAGCATCGGCCTGATCAACGCGCACTTCTGGCTCGCCACCATCGGCACCGTGCTGTACATCGCCTCGATGTGGGTCAACGGCATCGCCCAGGGCCTGATGTGGCGTGCGGTGAACGAGGACGGCACGCTGACCTACTCCTTCGTCGAAACCCTGGTGGCCAGCCACCCAGGCTTCGTCGTGCGGCTGGTGGGTGGCGCGATCTTCCTCAGCGGCATGTTCCTGATGGCCTACAACACCTGGCGCACCGTGCGGGCCTCGCAGCCTGCCGAAGTCGCCGCTGCCGCGCAGATGGCCTGAGGAGTCCGCCATGAAACACGAAACTATCGAGAAAAACGTCGGCCTGTTGCTGCTGCTGATGATCCTGGCCGTGAGCATCGGCGGCCTGACCCAGATCGTCCCGCTGTTCTTTCAGGACGTGACCAACAAACCGGTGGAAGGCATGAAGCCCTACACCGCGCTGCAACTGGAAGGTCGCGATATCTATATCCGCGAAGGCTGTGTCGGCTGTCACTCGCAGATGATCCGTCCGTTCCGCGCCGAGACCGAACGCTACGGGCACTACTCGGTGGCTGGCGAAAGCGTGTGGGATCACCCGTTCCTGTGGGGCTCGAAACGCACCGGGCCGGACTTGGCCCGTGTCGGTGCGCGCTACTCCGATGACTGGCACCGCGCGCACTTGTACAACCCGCGCAACGTCGTGCCGGAGTCGAAGATGCCGGCGTACCCGTGGCTGGTGGCCAACCCGGTCGACAGCAGTCATACCGAAACCAAGATCAAGGCCATGCGTACCCTGGGCGTGCCGTACACCGACGAAGACATCACCGGCGCCGTCGCTTCACTCAAGGGCAAGAGCGAAATGGATGCATTGGTCGCCTACCTGCAAGTGCTCGGCACTGCCATCAAGAGCAAGAGGTGAGCCATGCCCCTGTCTTTTATAGAGATCGAATTGAGCACTGGAATGATCCGCGGCCTCGGCACCGTCGTGGTGTTCGTGGCCTTCGTCGGCCTGACACTGTGGGTATTCAACGGCAAGCGCAGCCCGGAATTCGCCGAAGCGCGCCTGCTGCCGTTCGCCGACGAGCCACAACCCGACATCACTGACGAATCAGCAACAAGGAGTACCCGGCCATGACCACCTTCTGGAGTACGTGGATCAGCGTACTGACCATCGGCAGCCTGATCGGCCTGACCTGGTTGCTGCTCAGCACCCGCAAGGGCGAAACCAAGGGCAGTGTCGACCAGACCATGGGCCACAGCTTCGACGGTATTGAGGAGTACGACAATCCGTTGCCGCAATGGTGGTTCATGCTGTTCGTTGGCACCCTGGTGTTTGCCGTCGGCTATCTGATCCTCTATCCGGGCCTGGGCAACTGGAAAGGCATCCTCCCCGGCTACGAAAACGGCTGGACCGGGGTGCACGAATGGGAAAAGGAAATGGCCAAGGCTGACACGAAGTTCGGGCCGATCTTCGCCAAATTCGCGGCAATGCCCGTGGAAGAAGTGGCCAAGGACCCGCAGGCTCTGAAAATGGGCGGCCGCCTGTTTGCCTCCAACTGCTCGGTGTGCCACGGCTCGGACGCCAAGGGTGCATTCGGCTTTCCCAACCTGACCGACAGCGACTGGCGCTGGGGCGGCAACCCGGAAACCATCAAGACCACCGTCATGGGCGGCCGGATGGCGATGATGCCGGCCTGGGGTGAAGTCCTGGGGGAGGACGGTGTGAAAAACGTCGCTGCGTATGTGCGCCATGGCCTGGCCAAGCTGCCGTTGCCTACCGACAGCAAAGCCGACCTGCAAGCAGGACAGCAAGCCTTCAGCACCACCTGCGTCGCCTGTCACGGAGCTAACGGCCAGGGCACTGAAGCCATGGGCGCACCGAACCTGACGCACCCGGCCGGCTTCATTTACGGTACAAGCCTGACGCAGCTTGAACAGACGATTCGGCATGGCCGCCAAGGTCATATGCCGGCGCAGAACGAACTGCTGGGCAACGATAAGGTGCAGTTGCTGGCTGCGTATGTGTACAGCCTGTCACACGGTTTGAATACCGAGCGCCTGCAGGCTGAAGACAACCGCAAATAAATTTCGACCGCTCTGCTGCCGCATTCTCCCGGATGCGGCAGTTCCCTGCCCCTTTGCGACCCATTGTCGCACCCTCGCACAGACTTTCTTTCGGAACCCCGGATTCGAGTCTAAGCTTCCCCCGATGCGGACTGGCCGGTGCCGGTTCCAGGTCGACCCTGAACGATGTGTTCGACGAATCTGCCCGATGACAGGCCGCAAAGGCTGGTAGATACCGGCTGTCGCGCCAGTTGCCTTCGGTCAGCCAAACGTTGCGTTTGAACACACCCCGTTACATCCGACCTGACCCCCTCGCCTGATCAGTCCGCCGGGACGTTTTGCCCACGGGCAATTTTGTCCCTACGCGGCGCATGGAAAGGCCGCAGAATCAGCTTTTGAAAGCATTGACCCAGGTCATGGCGCGTTGCAATGACCCCCTGCTTTCTCCATACTTGCGGCCGATTTTTAATCCTAATAAAACACCCAAACCGTGGAACCTTAGAATGAGCACAGCAATCAGTCCGACTGCTTATAACTATAAGGTAGTCCGCCAGTTCGCCATCATGACGGTGGTCTGGGGGATCCTTGGCATGGGGCTTGGTGTCTTCATCGCCTCGCAACTGGTCTGGCCGGAGTTGAACTTCGGTCTGGCATGGACGAGCTTTGGACGCCTGCGCCCGTTGCACACCAACCTGGTGATTTTCGCCTTCGGTGGATGTGCACTGTTTGCCACTTCTTATTACGTCGTGCAGCGAACCTGCCAAACGCGACTGATTTCCGACAGCCTCGCCGCCTTCACCTTCTGGGGATGGCAAGCGGTGATCGTCGGCGCGATCATTACCTTGCCGATGGGTTTCACCACCACCAAGGAATACGCGGAACTGGAATGGCCCCTGGCTATTCTGCTGGCCATTGTCTGGGTCACCTACGGTCTGGTGTTCTTCGGCACCATCGTCAAGCGCAAGACCAAGCACATCTATGTGGGTAACTGGTTCTACGGTGCGTTCATCGTCGTGACCGCGATGCTGCACATCGTCAACCACATGTCGCTGCCGGTCAGCCTGTTCAAGTCCTACTCGGCCTACTCGGGTGCGACGGACGCGATGATCCAGTGGTGGTACGGCCACAACGCCGTGGGCTTCTTCCTGACCACCGGCTTCCTGGGCATGATGTACTACTTCGTGCCGAAACAGGCCGAACGTCCGATCTACTCCTATCGCCTGTCGATCGTGCACTTCTGGGCGCTGATCACCCTGTACATCTGGGCCGGTCCGCACCACCTGCACTACACCGCGCTGCCGGACTGGGCTCAGTCCCTGGGCATGGCGATGTCGATCATCCTGCTGGCGCCAAGCTGGGGCGGCATGATCAACGGCATGATGACCCTGTCGGGCGCCTGGCATAAGCTGCGCACCGACCCGATCCTGCGCTTCCTGGTCGTCTCCCTGGCGTTCTACGGCATGTCGACCTTCGAAGGCCCGATGATGGCCATCAAGACCGTCAACTCCCTGTCGCACTACACCGACTGGACCATCGGCCACGTACACGCCGGCGCTCTGGGCTGGGTTGCGATGATCTCGATCGGCGCCATCTACCACATGATCCCGAAACTGTTCGGTCGTGCGCAGATGCACAGCACCGGCCTGATCAACACCCACTTCTGGCTCGCGACCATCGGTACCGTGCTCTACATCGCCTCGATGTGGGTCAACGGCATCACCCAGGGCCTGATGTGGCGTGCAATCAACGATGACGGCACCCTCACCTACTCGTTCGTCGAAGCGCTGCAAGCCAGTCACCCGGGCTTCATCGTCCGTGCCCTGGGCGGTGCGTTCTTCGCCACCGGCATGTTGTTCATGGCCTACAACGTATTCCGTACCGTACGCGCCTCGAACCCGGCTGAAGCCAAAGCCGCCGAACAGATTGCCGTAGTTGGAGCTCACTGATGAAGCATGAAGCAGTCGAGAAGAATATTGGCCTGCTGGCCTTCTTCATGGTCATCGCCGTCAGCATCGGCGGCCTGACCCAGATCGTTCCGCTGTTTTTCCAGGATGTCACCAACAAGCCGGTCGAGGGCATGAAGCCCCGCACCGCCCTTGAACTGGAAGGCCGGGACGTTTATATCGCCAACGGTTGTGTCGGCTGCCACTCGCAGATGATCCGCCCGTTCCGTGCTGAAACCGAACGCTATGGCCACTACTCGGTCGCCGGTGAAAGCGTCTGGGACCACCCGTTCCTGTGGGGTTCCAAGCGTACCGGTCCGGACCTGGCCCGCGTCGGCGGTCGTTACTCCGATGACTGGCAGCGTGCGCACTTGTACAACCCGCGCAACGTGGTGCCTGAGTCGAAAATGCCAGCCTACCCGTTCCTCGTGGAAAACAAGCTCGACGGCAAAGACACCGCCAAGAAAATGGAAGTCTTGCGCACGCTCGGCGTCCCTTACACCGACGAAGACATCGCCGGTGCCAAGGATGCTGTGAAGGGCAAAACCGAAATGGACGCGCTGGTGGCCTATCTGCAAGGCCTGGGCACCATCATCAAAAGCAAACGGTGATCTAAATGGATATCGGGATGATTCGTGGCCTGGGCACCGTCGTTGTGATGGTGGCCTTCATCGGTCTGGCGCTGTGGGTATTCAGCCCCAAGCGCAAGTCTGAGTTTGAAGACGCGACCTTGCTGCCTTTTGCGGATGATCCCGAAGCCATCAAGCACGTCGAGCAAGCTTCTAGGAGTAACAAAGAATGACTACATTCTGGAGTCTGTACGTCACAGTCCTCAGTCTCGGTACGATCTTTTCCCTGACCTGGCTGCTGCTGTCGACCCGCAAGGGCCAGCGCAGCGAGCAGACAGACGAGACCGTCGGGCACTCCTTCGATGGCATCGAGGAGTACGACAACCCGCTGCCGAAATGGTGGTTCATGCTGTTCGTGGGCACCATCATCTTCGCACTGGGTTACCTGGTGCTGTATCCGGGCCTGGGTAACTGGAAAGGCCTGCTGCCGGGTTATGGCTACCTCGACAACGAGAAGCAGACCCCGTTCGCCAACGGCCAGACCGGCTGGACCGGCGTTCACGAGTGGGAAAAGGAAATGGCCAGGTCGGACGCCAAGTTCGGTCCGATCTTCGCCAAGTTCGCGGCCATGCCAATCGAAGAAGTGGCCAAGGACCCGCAAGCCCTGAAGATGGGCGGCCGCCTGTTCGCCTCCAACTGCTCGGTTTGCCACGGTTCCGACGCCAAGGGCGCCTACGGCTTCCCTAACCTGACCGACGCCGACTGGCGCTGGGGCGGCGACGCGCAAGCCATCAAGACCACCATCATGGGCGGCCGTCACGCGGTGATGCCTGCGTGGGCTGAAGTGATCGGCGAGCAAGGCGTGGCCGACGTGGCCGCGTTTATCCTGACCAACCTCGATGGCCGCAAGCTGCCGGAAGGCGCCAAGGCCGACCCGGCTGCCGGGCAGAAACTGTTCGCCACCAACTGCGTGGCGTGCCACGGTCCGGAAGGCAAGGGTACGCCAGCGATGGGCGCACCTGACCTGACTCACCCGGCAGCGTTCATCTACGGCTCGAGCTTCGCTCAACTGCAGCAGACCATCCGTTACGGCCGTCAGGGCCAGATGCCTGCGCAAGAGGCAATGCAGGGTAACGACAAGGTTCACCTGCTGGCCGCTTACGTCTACAGCCTGTCTCACGGTGAGAAGGCAGCGGACGCCGAGTAAGGCAAACGCTTGAAGCAACAAAAAACGGCCCCGCCAATGTGAATTGGCGGGGCCGTTTTGTTTAAGGCCAGGTGTCGATCTTCAAGTGTTCAATCGCAAAGAGCGCTCATGAAAGGCAGCCGGGTTGAACGCCCCCACCCCCGAAAACTCGTCCATAATTCCCAAGTCAATTGATTCAAGTCATTACACCATCAATTGATTTTGCCAAACGTGACCAAAGGTCGCACCCGCAGGCCAGAGCGACAGGCGTATCATTGCGCCACTGCAACACCCCTTTTTGACCGCGGTCGGCACGTACTGACCGAGGCATTTTTCCACTGCCGTGGGATGCAATGATGAGCAACCAGATTCCGGTACACGACGTCACTCCACCCACCAAAAACGCGAACAACAGCGTCGACCTCTACGCCTCCAGGGAAAAAATCTACACCCGCGCCTTCACCGGCCTGTTTCGCAACCTGCGGATGACCGGCGGAGCCCTGTTGTTCCTGCTGTATTTCGGCACGGTGTGGCTGGACTGGGGCGGTCATCAGGCCGTGTGGTGGAACCTGCCGGAGCGCAAGTTCTTCATTTTCGGCGCCACCTTCTGGCCTCAGGATTTCATTCTGCTGTCCGGCATGTTGATCATCGCCGCCTTTGGCCTGTTCTTCATCACCGTGTACGCCGGACGGGTCTGGTGCGGCTATACCTGCCCGCAAAGCGTCTGGACCTGGATTTTCATGTGGTGCGAAAAAGTCACCGAAGGGGACCGCAACCAACGCATCAAGCTCGACAAGGCGCCGATGAGCGCCAACAAATTTGTGCGCAAGTTCAGCAAACACAGCTTGTGGCTGTTGATCGGCTTCGTTACCGGCATGACCTTCGTCGGCTACTTCTCACCGATCCGCGAACTGGTATTCGAATTTTTCACCGGCCAGGCGGATGGCTGGTCGTACTTCTGGGTCGGTTTCTTCACCCTCGCCACTTACGGCAACGCCGGCTGGTTGCGCGAACAGGTGTGCATCTACATGTGCCCGTACGCACGCTTCCAGAGCGTGATGTTCGACAAGGACACCCTGATCGTTTCCTACGATCCGCGCCGTGGCGAAGGCCGTGGACCGCGTAAAAAAGGTATCGACTACAAGGCCCAGGGCCTGGGCGACTGCATCGACTGCACCATGTGCGTCCAGGTCTGCCCGACGGGCATCGACATCCGCGACGGTCTGCAAATCGAATGCATCGGTTGCGCCGCCTGCATCGATGCCTGCGACGCCATCATGGACAAGATGGACTACCCGCGCGGACTGATCAGCTACACCACCGAGCACAACCTGTCCGGACAGAAAACCCATAAACTGCGCCCGCGCCTGATTGGCTATGCCATTGTGCTGCTGGCGATGATCAGCCTGCTGGTAACGGCATTCTTCATGCGTGCGCTGGTGGGTTTCGATGTCAGCAAGGACCGCGTGCTGTACCGCGAGAACGCCGAAGGCCGGATCGAAAACGTCTACAGCCTGAAAATCATGAACAAGGACCAGCGCGACCATACCTACCTGCTCGAAGCATCCGGCCTGCCGGATCTCAAATTGCAGGGTCGACGCGAGATCAAGGTCGCGGCCGGCGAGATCGTCAGCCAGCCTGCCGAGCTGTCCGTTGCACCGGAAAAACTGCCGTCGAGCACCAACGAGGTGAAATTCATCCTCAAGGACGCCGATGACGACAGCGTCCACATTGAAGCCAAGAGCCGGTTCATCGGCCCACAGAATCGTTGAGAGAACTGAACATGCCCGCAGCAAATGCCGCAAGCCCCTGGTACAAGCACCTCTGGCCGTGGATCATCATCGGGATCCTGGCCTGCTCGGTGGCCCTGACCTTGTCCATGGTGACCATCGCGGTGAACAACCCGGACAACCTGGTCAACGACAACTACTACGAGGCCGGCAAAGGCATCAACCGCTCCCTCGACCGTGAGCTGCTGGCCCAGACCCTGAAAATGCGCGCCAGCGTTCATCTCGACGGCATGACTGGCGAGGTTGACCTGCGCCTGAGCGGCGACAGCCAGCCCAAGACCCTGGAGCTGAACCTGATCTCGCCGACCCAGCCGGAAAAGGATCGCAAGATCATCCTGACCCGCAGCGAAACCGAACAGGGCCGCTACATCGGCCAGTTGAGTGACAAGATCGAAGGCCGGCGTTTTGTCGAGTTGCTTGGCACTCAGGACGAGCACATCTGGCGCATGTTCGAAGAGGAACCGGTCAGCCATGACAAGGATCTGCTGCTCGGTGATGAGCCGCTGCAAGGTGCCGAAGACCTGAAAAAGTAAAGCCGCGCTTCGCGCATCGCGAGCAAGCTCGCTCCCACAGTTGATCCCTGTGGGAGCGAGCTTGCTCGCGATGAGGCCCTATCCGACGATAGAGATTCAGCAGTACTAGTGAATACTCCATGACCACCACCCCACTCCCCTGCTACCACTGCGCCCTGCCCGTCCCGGCCGGCAGCCGCTTCACCGCTGCGGTCCTGGGGCAAACCCGCGAATTCTGCTGCCCGGGCTGCCAGGCCGTGGCCGAGGCCATTGTCGCCGGTGGCCTGGAAAGCTATTACCAGCACCGCAGCGAAGCCTCGGCCAACCCTGAAGCGCTGCCGGTGCAACTGGTGGATGAACTGGCGCTGTACGACCGCGCCGATGTGCAGCAGCCCTTTGTCCGCCACGATGGCGAACTGGCCGAAACCACGCTGCTGATGGAAGGCATCAGTTGCGCGGCCTGCGGCTGGCTGATCGAAAAACACCTGCGCACCTTGCCGGCCGTGGCCGAAGCGCGCCTAAACCTGTCCAACCATCGCCTGCACGTACGCTGGGCCGATGGGCAGTTGCCGCTGAGCCAGGTACTCAGCGAACTGCGTCACATCGGGTACGCCGCACACCCGTATCAGGCCGACCGGGCCAGCGAACAACTGGCCAGCGAAAACCGCCTGGCCCTGCGCCAGCTCGGCGTGGCCGGTCTGCTGTGGTTCCAAGCGATGATGGCAACCATGGCCACCTGGCCTGAATTCAACATCGACCTCAGCCCCGAACTGCACACCATCCTGCGCTGGGTCGCGCTGTTCCTCACCACCCCGATTGTGTTCTACAGCTGTGCGCCGTTCTTCAAAGGCGCCATGCGCGATCTGCGCACCCGCCACCTGACCATGGACGTTTCGGTGTCGCTGGCCATCGGCAGCGCCTACATCGCCGGAATCTGGACGTCCATCACCGGGGTCGGCGAACTGTATTTCGATGCCGTCGGCATGTTTGCCCTGTTCCTCCTGGCCGGGCGTTATCTGGAACGCCGCGCCCGCGAGCGCACCGCCGCCGCCACCGCGCAGCTTGTGAATCTATTGCCCGCCTCGTGCCTGCGATTGACAGCCGACGGCCAGAGCGAACGCATTCTGCTCAGTGAACTGCGTGTCGGCGATCAGGTGCTGGTTCATCCGGGCGCCATTCTCCCGGCTGACGGCAAGATCCTCGACGGCCAGTCGAGTGTCGACGAGTCGCTGCTGACCGGCGAATACCTGCCGCAACCACGCACCCTCGGCGACGCGGTCACCGCCGGCACAATGAACGTCGAAGGCGCACTCACCGTCGAGGTCCAGGCCCTGGGCCAGGACACTCGCCTCTCGGCCATCGTTCGCCTGCTCGATCGCGCCCAGGCCGAAAAACCGCGCCTGGCGGAAATCGCCGACCGCGCCGCGCAATGGTTCCTGCTGTTGTCGCTGATCGCTGCCGCCGCGATTGGCCTGTTGTGGTGGCAGCTGGATGCCTCGCGAGCCTTCTGGATCGTGCTGGCGATGCTGGTGGCGACCTGCCCGTGCGCCTTGTCGCTGGCGACGCCGACCGCCCTCACCGCCGCCACCGGCACACTGCACAAACTCGGTCTGTTGCTGACCCGCGGCCATGTGCTGGAAGGCCTGAACCAGATCGACACGGTGATTTTCGACAAGACCGGCACCCTCACCGAAGGACGCCTGGCGCTGCGCTCGATCCGCCCCCTCGGCGCGCTCGACAGCGATCAATGCCTGAGCCTCGCCGCCGCCCTGGAAAACCGCTCCGAACATCCGATCGCCCGCGCTTTCGGTCGTGCGCCGACAGCTGCCGAAGAAGTCCACAGCACACCGGGCCTTGGCCTGGAGGGGCTGGTTGATGGGCGGCGTCTGCGTATCGGCCAACCGGGTTTTGTCTGCGAACTCAGCGGCGCCATGGTGCCATCGATGCCGGAAGAGCCCGGCCAATGGCTGCTACTCGGCGACAGCGAGGGGCCGCTGGCCTGGCTCGTCCTCGACGATCGCTTGCGTGCCGATGCACCCGCGCTGCTCGCTGCGTGCAAGGCCCGTGGCTGGCGCACGCTGCTGCTGTCCGGCGACAGCTCGCCGATGGTCGCCAGCGTGGCGGCGGAACTGGGTATCGATGAAGCCCGTGGTGGCTTGCGTCCGGACGATAAACTGCAGGTCCTGCAACAACTGCACAAGGAAGGTCGCAAGGTGTTGATGCTCGGTGACGGGGTCAATGACGTGCCGGTGCTGGCGGCTGCGGATATCAGCGTCGCCATGGGCTCGGCCACCGACCTGGCGAAAACCAGTGCCGACGCCGTGCTGCTGTCCAACCGCCTCGACGCGCTGGTGCAAGCCTTCAGCCTGGCGCGGCGCACCCGTCGGGTCATTATCGAGAACCTTCTGTGGGCCGGGTTGTACAATGGCCTCATGTTGCCCTTCGCCGCCCTCGGCTGGATCACTCCGGTGTGGGCGGCGGTGGGCATGTCGATCAGTTCGTTGACCGTGGTGTTGAACGCGCTGCGCCTGACTCGCATGCCGAGCGCGCCCGCCCCCGGCACCACGCCAGAAACCCGCCCGCTGCCGGCCTGAGCCGCGCGGGCATGGAGTCCAGATGCCAGCTCTTTACGTGATGATTCCCGCTGCGCTGCTGATCGTGGCCATCGCCGTCTATATCTTCTTCTGGGCGGTGGACAGCGGTCAGTACGACGACCTTGACGGCCCGGCCCACAGCATCCTGTTCGACGACCAGGACCCGAACCACACTGCCGCCGTCGACGAGGCCAGCGGCCAACCGGCCAAAACGGACGACAAGGCCCCGCCCCATGCTTGAATTGACGCCACTGCTGGTGTCTGCGGTGATCCTCGGCTTGCTCGGCGGCGGCCATTGCCTGGGCATGTGCGGCGGCTTGATGGGCGCGCTGACCCTGGCGATTCCCAAGGAGCAACGCAGCCGCCGCTTTCGTCTGCTGCTGGCCTATAACCTGGGCCGGATTCTGAGCTATGCCTGTGCCGGACTGCTGATCGGCCTGGCCGGATGGGCCGTGGCCAGCAGCCCGGCGGCGATGTTCCTGCGCATCCTCGCCGGCTTACTGCTGATTGCCATGGGCCTGTACCTGGCCGGCTGGTGGAACGGCCTGACCCGTATCGAAAGCCTCGGTCGAGGCCTGTGGCGGCACATCCAGCCAGTCGCCAACCGGTTACTGCCGGTGTCGAACGTTCCGCGCGCGCTGCTGTTGGGCGCGCTCTGGGGCTGGCTGCCGTGCGGCCTGGTCTACAGCACCTTGCTATGGTCGGCCAGCCAGGGCAACGCGCTGGACAGTGCGTTGTTGATGCTCGCGTTCGGGCTCGGCACCTGGCCAGTGCTGCTGGCGACAGGCCTTGCCGCCGAGCGCATCACCGCACTGTTGCGCAAGCGCAGCGTGCGGATGGCGGGCGGGATGCTGGTGATGCTGTTTGGCATCTGGACGTTGCCGGGGCCGCATCAGCATTGGTTGATGGGGCATTAAACCGGCGGCGCGCCCATCGCGAGCAAGCTCGCTCCCACAGGGGGAGTCGCTGTGTACACAAAACCTGTGGGAGCGAGCTTGCTCGCGATGAGGCCCTCACAAACGACAAAGATTCTGACCTTGATGCAAATCAAGATGCCCCACCCCGCCCTCGCATAAAGTGGCTGACACTGCCAGCCTATCCGGGGGAATGCCCGCATGATGCTCGACGCCATTCGTTGGGACACCGATCTGATCCGCCGTTATGACCTGGCGGGACCACGCTACACCTCGTACCCGACCGCCGTGCAATTCAACAGCCAGGTCGGCACCTTCGACCTGTTTCATGCCCTGCGCGACAGCCGCAAGGCCCAACGCCCGTTGTCGCTGTATGTGCACGTGCCGTTCTGCGCGAACATTTGCTATTACTGCGCCTGCAACAAGGTCATCACCAAGGATCGCGGGCGGGCGCAGCCGTACTTGCAGCGCCTGGAACAGGAAATCCAGTTGATCGCCTGCCACCTCGACCCTACGCAGAAAGTCGAGCAATTGCACTTCGGTGGCGGCACACCGACCTTTCTCAGCCACGACGAACTGCGCCAATTGATGGCGCACTTGCGCAAACACTTCAATTTGCTGGACGACGACTCCGGCGACTACGGCATCGAGATCGACCCGCGCGAGGCCGACTGGTCGACCATGGGCCTGCTGCGCGAACTGGGCTTCAATCGGGTCAGCATCGGCCTGCAAGACCTCGACCCGGCGGTGCAGCGTGCAGTCAATCGCCTGCAAAGCCTGGAAGAAACCCGCGCGGTGATCGACGCCGCCCGCACCTTGCAGTTTCGCTCGATCAATATCGACCTGATCTACGGCCTGCCGAGACAGACGCCGGAGAATTTCGCCCGCACCGTGGAAGAGGTCATCCGCCTGCAACCGGATAGATTATCGGTGTTCAACTACGCCCACCTGCCGGAACGCTTCATGCCCCAGCGGCGCATCAACAGCGATGAACTGCCGACACCTGCGCAGAAACTGGAAATGCTGCAGCGCACCATCGAGCAACTGATCAGCGCCGGCTACCGCTACATCGGCATGGACCACTTCGCCCTGCCCGACGACGAGCTGGCGATTGCCCAGGAAGAATCGACCCTGCAACGCAATTTCCAGGGCTACACCACCCACGGTCATTGCGATCTGATCGGCCTCGGTGTGTCGGCGATCAGCCAGATCGGCGACCTGTACTGCCAGAACAGCAGCGACCTGAACCAGTACCAGAACGCGCTCGCATCCATGCAACTGGCCACCAGCCGCGGCCTGCTGTGCAATGCCGATGACCGGCTGCGGCGTGCGGTCATCCAGCAATTGATCTGCAATTTCAGTCTCGAATACGCTGACATCGAGCAGGCCTTCAACATCGATTTTCAAGGCTATTTCGGCGATCTCTGGCCCCAGTTGCAATACATGGCCAAAGACGGGCTGATCGAACTCGATCGCGACAGGATCACCATCCTGCCCGCCGGGCGACTGTTGGTGCGCTCGGTGTGCATGGTGTTCGACGCGTACCTGGAACAACACAGTCGCCAGCGATTTTCACGGGTAATCTAATTCTGCAAGCTAGCACCCCAGACTGGCCTCGATATCCTATGGTGAGTTACCCTTACGTCTTATGTGTGAATTCCCACAAGGATTGAAGAAATGTCCGAGCCAGTAAAACTGCGCGCTCATAATCAAGCCCATTGCAAGGATTGCAGCCTGGCCCCTCTTTGCCTGCCACTTTCGCTGAATCTGGAAGACATGGATGCGCTGGACGAAATCGTCAAACGTGGCCGGCCGCTGAAAAAAGGCGAATTTCTGTTCCGTCAGGGCGATACCTTCGATTCTGTCTACGCGGTCCGTTCTGGCGCCCTCAAGACCTTCAGCCTGAGCGACACCGGTGAAGAACAGCTCACCGGCTTCCACCTGCCCAGCGAACTGGTCGGCCTGTCGGGCATGGACACAGAAAAGCACCCTGTGTCGGCACAAGCCCTGGAAACCACCTCGGTGTGTGAAATTCCTTTCGAGCGTCTCGACGAACTGGCCCTGCAATTGCCGCAGTTGCGCCGTCAGCTGATGCGGGTGATGAGTCGCGAAATCCGTGACGACCAGCAGATGATGCTGCTGTTGTCGAAAAAGACCGCCGACGAACGCATCGCCACCTTCCTGGTCAACCTTTCGGCACGTTTCCGCGCCCGGGGTTTTTCCGCCAATCAGTTCCGCCTGAGCATGTCGCGTAACGAAATCGGCAACTACCTGGGCCTGGCGGTGGAAACCGTATCCCGCGTCTTTACCCGCTTCCAGCAAAACGAGCTGATTGCGGCAGAAGGCAAGGAAATCCGGATTATCGACCCGATCCAGCTGTGCGCCCTGGCCGGTGGCTCACTGGAAGGCTGAAACAAAACGTTGCGGCTGAGCGAAACGGGTCAGCCGCCGTTATACTGCGTCGTTTGCAGCCCTGCCAGGACACCACGACGATGGTCTTCGACTCCTTCGACATCAAATCCCTCATCCGCCCTGTCATCGACTTCCCGAAACCGGGTGTGATCTTTCGCGACATCACCCCGCTGTTCCAGTCGCCCACGGCCCTGCGCCTGGTGATGGACAGCTTCGCCCACCGTTATGTCGAGGCTGACTTCACCCACATCGGCGCGATGGACGCCCGTGGCTTCCTGATCGGTTCGGTACTGGCCTATCAGTTGAACAAGCCGCTGGTGCTGTTCCGCAAGCAAGGCAAGCTGCCAGCCGACGTGCTGGCCGAGGGCTATGCGACCGAATACGGCGAAGCCTTCCTGGAAGTGCACGCCGACAGCCTATGCGAGGGGGATTCGGTGGTGATGTTCGATGACCTGATCGCCACCGGCGGCACCCTGATTGCCGCCGCCAACCTGATCCGCCGCATGGGCGCCCGGGTGCATGAAGCGGCGGCGATCATCGATCTGCCGGAGCTAGGTGGCTCGCAGCGTCTGGAAGACATGGGCATTCCTACGTTCTGCCTGACGCAGTTTGCGTTGAGCGACAAGTAAGCGGCGCCGGTCAGACCGCCATCGCGAGCAAGCTCGCTCCCACATTCGACCGCGTTCTGTCAGAAAGAATGCAATCCACTGTGGGAGCGAGCTTGCTCGCGATGGCGTCAGCGGCAACACCACTAAATTCAAGATCGGCTCAAAGCCCCATCTGCTTGCTGATGATCTCGTTCATCACTTCCCGCGTCCCGCCGCCAATCGACAGGATGCGGTTATCGCGGTACAGCCGCTCCACCAGGCTCTCGCGCATGTAACCCAGCCCACCGAGTATCTGCACCGCATCGTTCACGATCCGGTCCGCAGTATCCGTCGCAAAATTCTTGGCCATGGAAATCTCCTTGATCACACTCTGCCCCGCCGCCATTTTCGCGGCCTGGCGGTATGTGAACTCCCGGGACACCTCCAGCGCGGTCGCCATCTCGGCGAGGCGATGCTTGATCACCTGAAACTTGCCGATCGGTTTGCCAAAGGCTTCGCGCTCGAGCGCCCATTTCAGGCTCTCTTCCAGCGCCAGCTGTGCGGTCATGTTGGCCATCAATGCTAGGGCCAGGCGTTCGCTCTGGAAGTTGCCCATGATGCAAGCAAAGCCCATGTTCTCGGCGCCGATCAGGTTTCCTGCGGGCACTGGGCAATCATCGAAGAACAGTTCAGCGGTGTCTGACGCCCACCAGCCCATTTTCTTCAGCTGCCGTCCTACGGTGAATCCCGGTGTGCCCTTCTCGATCAGTAACAGGCTGATGCCACCGAAACCCGGTTCGCCCGTTCGCACTGCGACGGTATAGAAATCCGCGCGCACGCCGCTGGTGATAAAGGTCTTGCTGCCACTGACCCGGTAAAAGTCACCGTCGCGCACGGCACGGGTTTGCAGGTTGGCGACGTCGGAACCGCCGCCGGGCTCGGTGATGGCCAGGGCGCTGATCTTCTCTCCCGACAGCACCTGGGGCAGCACTCGGTCCCGCACTTCGGGTCGGGCCCACTTGAGGATGGGCGGCAAGCCGATATCCAGCGACCCCAGGCCGGCAACCAACCCGCCTGAGCCACAACGCATCAACTCTTCACTGGCGGCAACCTTTGCGAACAGATCCCCTTCGTGGCTGCCTCCGTAGGCCTCCGGGTACCCGATGCCGAGAATCCCCGCCGCGCCGGCCTTGAGGTAGAGCTCGCGAGGAAAGCTTTCGGCTTCTTCCCACTGCGAGATGTCAGGAAGAATCTCGCGCTCGACGAAACGTCTGACGCTGTCGCGGACCAATTGGTGGCTGGGGTCGAAGTATTCCTGAAAGGCAGACATCGGCGAGCTCCACTGAAGGGGTCAGTGAAGTTAACCGAGCGCTTGCTTGGTTTTCAACAGGATTGTGTCATTCAGACGGACCGCGCCGCCTGCATCGCGAGCAAGCTCGCTCCCACAGGGGTTCTGCGGTGCACACAAAACCAATGTGGGAGCGAGCTTGCTCCGGGCGGCGATCCGACGATGGCGTCAGCATGGACGCCACATGAACTCAGAGCGAAATCGGCTTACGCCCGGCAAACGAATGCGCCAGCGTCCCGCCATCCACCAGCTCCAGCTCGCCACCCAGCGGTACGCCATGGGCGATGCGCGAGGCGATCAGGCCTTTGCTGCTGAGCAATTGGGCGATGTAGTGCGCCGTGGCTTCACCTTCCACGGTCGGGTTGGTGGCCAGAATGACTTCGGTGAAGGTGCCGGCCTCTTCGATCCGTGCCATCAACTGCGGAATGCCGATGGCTTCCGGCCCCAAGCCGTCGAGCGGCGACAGATGGCCCTTGAGCACGAAATAGCGCCCGCGAAAACCGGTCTGCTCCACCGCATAGACGTCCATCGGCCCTTCCACCACGCAGAGCAAGGTGTCGTCGCGACGGGTATCGGCGCATTGCGGGCACAGATCATCTTCCGTCAGCGTACGGCACAAGCGGCAGTGACCGACCCCTTCCATGGCCTGGCTCAGGGCCAGCGCCAGGCGCGAGCCGCCGCTGCGGTCACGCTCGAGCAACTGCAACGCCATGCGCTGGGCGGTTTTCTGACCCACGCCTGGCAGAATTCGCAGGGCGTCGATCAGTTGGCGAATCAAAGGGCTGAAGCTCATGGTGGAAAAGTCCGACAAAACAACGAGACGCGGTTTATACCCGCGCCTCGGTTGAGCGTCAAATTGCAGCGTGAATTACTCAGTCCCGGGAAACCCGAACCACCAGCTTGCCGAAGTTGCGCCCTTCCAGCAGGCCGATAAACGCATCAGGCGCCTGTTCCAGGCCATCGACCACGTCTTCGCGGAACTTCACCTTGCCATCGCGCACCCAGGGCGCCATGGCACTGAGGAATTCCGGCTGGCGATCACCATAGTCATCGAACACGATGAAGCCCTGGATGCGCACTCGCTTGGTCAACAGGGTGCGCTGCAACAGTGGCAGATGATCCGGGCCGCTCGGCGCCTCATGGGCGTTATAGGACGCGATCAAGCCACACAGCGGAATCCGTGCCTTGGGGTTGAGCAATGGCACCACGGCGTCGAATACCTTGCCGCCGACGTTTTCATAATAGATGTCGATGCCCTTGGGACAGGCTTGCGCCAGTTCGTCGGCAAAGTCCGGGCTCTTGTGGTCGATGCAGGCGTCGAAGCCCAACTCGTCGACCACATAACGGCACTTTTCCGCACCGCCCGCTACACCGACCACGCGCAGCCCCTTGATCTTCGCCACCTGGCCGACCACCGAGCCCACCGCCCCGGACGCCGCTGCGACCACCAGGGTTTCGCCGGCCTTCGGCTGGCCGATGTCCATCAGCCCCATGTAAGCGGTCATACCCGGCATACCCAGTACCCCGAGAGCCATCGAAGGGCTTGGCAGCGCGGGAATCGGAATGATGCTGCGACCGTCATTGATGCTGTGGCTTTGCCAACCGGTGGCACCGACCACCAGATCACCTTCCTGAAACTTCGGATTGAGCGAGCGCTCGACCCGGCTGACAGCGCCCCCGGTCATGACTTCGCCGATTTCCACCGGTGCGGCGTAGGACGGTGCGTCACTCATGCGCCCGCGCATGTAGGGATCCAGCGACAGGAAAACGGTCTTGAGCAGCACCTGACCGTCGGCCAGGTCCGGTAGCGCCACCCGCTCCATACGGAAGTTTTCCGGCGTTGGCGCGCCCACCGGGCGAGAAGCCAGGACAATGCGTTGATTGAGGGTCATGGGGTCGGACATGGCAGCGTCTCCTGTGATCGATGAGGTTCAGTGATGTAGGGAGCAGACCTTTGTGGCGGTATGGCGTTCGATGTTTATTCAGCAAGACCGAGGCGAATTCTTCGCGGGCAAGTCGGATCGCCGCACCGCCGCTCCCACATTTGGAATGCACCCCCCCTGTGGGAGCGAGCTTGCTCGCGATGACGGCATTCCAGACACTACATCTCCAATGCCGAAAACAAAAATGCCAGGCGCTATGCCTGGCATTTTTGTAACTCATCTGCCGCCTGAAGGCGAATCAGAATGGCAGTTTCATGCCCGGCGGCAGTTGCATGCCGGCAGTCATGCTGCCCATTTTGTCCTGGCTGTTGGCTTCGATCTTGCGCACGGCATCGTTGACCGCGGATGCGATGACCGCTTCCAGCATTTCCTTGTCGTCTTCGCTCATGCCTTCGACCAGGCTTGGGTCGATGGTCACGCTCTTGACGTCATGACGACCGGTCATCACCACGGTGACCATATCGCCACCGGCCTTACCGGTGACTTCGGCGTTGGCCAGTTCTTCCTGCATCTTGGCCATTTTTTCCTGCATCTGCTGCGCCTGCTTCATCAGGCCGGCCATGCCACCTTTCATCATGGTAATCACCTCAAAAGTACTTGGATTAAAACAGCGCCCGGCCCATGCGGCCAGGTGCCTTCAGTTATTAGCCCTGAGTGACCAGGGCGTCGACAGGTTCAATAGTATCGTTACGGACCACTGCACCGAACTGCTGCATCATTTGCTGGATGAACGGATCACCGTGGATCGATTCCTCTGCCTCGCGCTGACGGTTGGCGCGGCGGCGCGAAGCCGCTTGTGCCGGGGTTTCCTGCTCGGGCTTGATCAGCTCGATGCTCAGGGTCAGCGTGCGCTGGTGATACTGGTTCAGCGCATCGTTGAGGCGCCGCTGTTGAGTGGCGTTGAACAAGGCACTGTGGGCCGGGTCCAGGTGCATCAGCCAATTGTCGCCATCGACCGCGATCAGCGTGCAGTTGGCGGCGATACTGCCGGTCATGCCGGAGATCGGCAATTTCGGGAACAGCTCCAGCCATTGCAGGGCCAGACCGGTGGCCGGCATCGCCGCGGGCTCAGGCTCGGGCTCCGGAGCCGGGTCGGCGGCATGCTCGCTGGCCAGTTCGTCGAGGTAACTGTAGGCCGAATCCATGTCCGGCTCGATGTAATCCTCGTCCAGCGGCGGCTCGTCATCCAGGTCCATGCCCGGCGTCGCGGCATCGACGTCGGCCACCGAAGGTTCCGGGATCGGCGCGGCGGCCCACTCCGGGGCGTCCGGCACCACGCTGTCCGGCGTCGGCAACGGCATTGGCGGTAATTCGGGTTGTTCGCTGGCGGTTTCCAGCACCGGCTCTGCCGCCGGTTGCTGGACGGGCGCTGGCTCGACCGGGTCATTCCACGGCAGGTCGACAACCTCTTCGACCACGACCGCTTCAACCACAGGCACAGGCGCAGGTTCTGGCACAACGACTGGCGCAACCGGTTCCGGTGCAGGCACTGGAGCTGCCACTGGCGCAGCCGCTATCGGTGCAACGGCCGCAGCGACTACCGGCGCAACAACTGGCGCGGCAGCCACTGAGTTTGCGGAATCAACTGTGGCCTGGCTGATCCCCACTGGCTTTAGCGGTTGCCTCGGGGCATCCGCGGTGTCTGCGGGCCGGAACGCCAGCATCCGCAGCAACACCATTTCAAAACCGCCCCGGGGATCCGGCGCCAGCGGCAGGTCGCGGCGCCCGATCAGGCCCATCTGGTAGTAGAACTGCACGTCTTCGGCCGGCAACGCCTGGGCCAGTGCCAGCACGCGATCGCGGTCGCCGTGACCGTTATCGACACCTTCCGGCAAGGCCTGGGCGATGGCAACGCGGTGCAGCACATTGAGAATTTCCGAAAGCACGCCGTTCCAGTCCGGGCCTTGTTCGGCCAGATGGCGGACGGCTTCGAGCAACGCCTTGGCATCGCCTTCGATCAGGGCATGCAGGACGTCGTAGACCTGCCCGTGATCGAGGGTCCCGAGCATCGCCCGCACGTCGGCGGCCATGACCTTGCCTTCACCGAAGGCAATCGCCTGGTCGGTCAGGCTCATGGCATCACGCATCGACCCGTCGGCGGCACGGCCCAGCAGCCACAGCGCATCGTCTTCGAACGGCACGTTCTCGACACCCAGTACGTGGGTCAGGTGCTCGACAACGCGTTCCGGCGTCATGTTCTTCAGGGAGAACTGCAGGCACCGCGACAGAATCGTTGCAGGAAGTTTCTGCGGGTCAGTGGTCGCCAGGATGAACTTGACGTAGGGTGGCGGCTCTTCAAGGGTTTTGAGCAGTGCGTTGAAGGAATGGCTGGAGAGCATGTGCACTTCGTCGATCAGGTAGACCTTGAAGCGCCCGCGGCTCGGGGCGTACTGCACGTTGTCGAGCAGTTCGCGGGTATCTTCGACCTTGGTACGGCTCGCGGCGTCGATCTCGATCAGGTCGACAAAGCGGCCTTCGTCGATTTCGCGACACACCGAGCATTCGCCACAGGGGGTCGAAGTGATACCTGTCTCGCAGTTAAGGCATTTGGCAATGATCCGCGCGATGGTGGTCTTGCCGACCCCACGGGTACCGGTAAAGAGATAGGCGTGGTGCAGCCGCTGGCTGTCCAAGGCATTGATCAGAGCCTTGAGCACATGGGTCTGGCCGACCATTTCGCGGAACGAGCGCGGACGCCATTTACGTGCAAGAACCTGATAACTCATCGAAAACCGTCGCAGCGAAGGAAGCAGAAGCGGCTAATGCTAGCGGAGCAAGGGACAAATTGCATCCGGTGCGCTCGTGTATTGTGGCTAAGCTGCACATCGGGGGCTTTTAACGGAGTGTTTATGCGGCTGGCCTTGGGGGCATTGCTGTTGATCAGCCTGGACGGCGTGGCTGCGCAAGCACCGCTGCGCTTCGTGATATCCGACAGCTGGACCATGCCCATGGTGCAGCTTGAACGGGGCAAGCCGACCCAGGGCATCCTGTATGACGTGATGCTCAGCCTCGCGACTCAGGTCGGCGTGCCGGCCGAATTCCATGTGTTGCCTCGCGGGCGGGTGGAAAACGCCATGGCGCAAGGCGAGGTCGATGTCCGCTGTTATGCCGCGCAATCGTGGCTGCCCGATCAGCCTGACGATTATCTCTGGAGCATCCCGCTCTTCATTCAACCTGACTTGTTGATCACCCGGCATGCGCCGCCCGGCGCAGTCAACCCCGCCGACTTGCCGGAACAGCCCATTGGCACCGTGCTCGGTTACAGCTACCCGACCCTGCAGCCGCTGTTCGACACCGGCCAACTGCAGCGCGACGACGCACGCAATCAGGAACAAGTGCTGGAAAAGCTCCTGGCCGGCCGCAATCGCTATGCCGTCAGCAATCAATGGAGCCTGGACTGGTTCAATCACCGCCTGCTGCCGGAGCAGCAACTGCAAGGCGTGGCAGTGCTGCAGGAAAACCAAATCGGTTGCTACGTTCGCAACGACCCGAAGATCCCGGTGCAGAGCATCCTGCGCACCTTGGCGCGAATGAAGATGTCCGGGGAGATCGATGAGGTTGTTCGGCTGTATATCGGTGGCGAGCCTGCGGCTGTGGATAAACCGCAAACGGCAAAAAACCGCCCCGGAGAAGATCCTGGCAGCTAGCGAAAGTCTGATTTCAGAAAGATAACGCGAGAGAACACTCGCGTGGCGTTAAGGTGGTAACCCTACCAGCCACACCCCGGCACACAATGTCACCGCTGCGGCTGCTCCCTTCCAGGCCTGACCGGGTTCACGGCTGATCGTTGCGGGGGGACCGATAGGGTCACCATAACGACGCTCACCTGTCGGCGAGCCGCGCCATTGTACCTATCTGAGGCGAAGTTACAACCGTTGGTTTCGGATTAAAAACATGAGGGGCTTCAAGCACTTGCTATTGCGCCTCAAGCACCTCGTCCGCCCTGCCGCCCTCCTGCTGAATCACCAGGTGAATAAAGTGCAGCTTGGCAATGACCGCTGGCGGCAGGACGAACGGATAGAAATCCGGCTGCCCCATGCTGCGTGACAATTCGTTGAGCATGCCGGCCAGTTCGATCCAGGCATTGACGAACGACAGGAACGCCGCGCCGCCGGGATGCTGCGGATCGTAAAGGGTTTGAGGTGGAAACGGCTGATAGTCGAAGTCCATTTCCCGGGCACTCATGCCAAACCCCAGCGCGGTGTCCACCGCATCCATCATGTGCAGGTAATGCGCCCAGGTTTCCGCCCAGTCTTCCCACGGATGCATGGTCGCATAGGCGCTGACGTAGTGCTGCTGCCAGTCGAGCGGTGCGCCCTGCTGATAATGCCGCTCGAGGGCTTCGGCATAGCTGGCGCGCTCATCGCCGAACAATCCGCGAAAAGGCTCAAGCCACTGGCCATGGGCGATCAATCGATCCCAATAGTAGTGCCCGACTTCGTGACGAAAATGCCCGAGCAGCGTGCGATAGGGTTCGCGCATTTGCACTCGCACCTGCTCACGGTGCGCATCGTCGGCTTCCTTGATATCGAGGGTGACCAGGCCATTGGCGTGCCCGGTAGTGGGCGGTTTGCCTTCGAGGTCCACGCCGATGAAATCGAAGGCAAGGCCCGCGTCTTCATCGACGGCTTTGGGAATCACCTGTAACCCCAGGCTGACCAGTTGCGCGACCAGACGCCGCTTGGCGGTTTCCACCTTGCGCCAGCGCTCGTGGTTGTCGGCTATCGATAGGTCAGGAATGGTGCGATTGAGGCTGCAGGCAATGCACAAGACGTCACGGTCATTGGCAGGCAGCAACCAATTACAGGCCGCCGGGGAGTCGAGATTGGCGCAGCGTCGAAACAGGCCCGCCCCGGGATCGGCATCCAGCCGCCAGGTGCCTGCCTGCACACCCGGTTGCAGCGCAGACAAGCGACTCTGCTCCGGCTGATAACCCAACGCCGCTGAACAGGCCAGGCACTGGCTGTTGCGAAAGAACAGCGACTGCCCGCAACGACAGGACCAGACCTTGCTGTTGCGCGAGCTTTCGCCCATGAACGGCGCGGCGATGCGCGAGCTGAGTTGCTCGAAGAAAGGGTACATGGCGATCTCTCCCTGGGGCTTGCCAAGACTAGATCATTTCCAAGAAATGATTGCTCCCATGGTGCGAATGGAATGCTTGCACCTGATAGCAAGTCGAGCGCAACACCTGTGGGAGCGAGCTTGCTCGCGATGGCGGCAGATCAGCCTATATTAATGTCGGCAGTAACGCCCTCATCGCGAGCAAGCTCGCTCCCACATTTAAATCGCGCCTTTAATCGGTCTTGCCATACTCGCGCAACGTTTTGATAAGTGCCTCTTCATCCAGCACTTTCAAGCCCAGCTCATTGGCCTTGGTCAACTTCGAACCGGCACCCGGCCCAGCCACCACGCAATGGGTCTTGGCCGACACCGAGCCGGCGACCTTGGCGCCGAGGCTTTCGAGCTTGTCCTTGGCCACATCGCGGCTCATCAGTTCCAGGGAGCCGGTCAGCACCCAGGTCTGCCCGGCCAGTGGCAAGCCTTCAACGACCTTCTTCTCGCTCTGCCAGTGCATGCCGAAATCGGCCAGTTGCTTCTCCGCCGCTTCGGCCAATTGGCGATTGGCCTCGACCGCGAAGAACTCGCGCACCGAATTGGCCTGTTTTTCCGGCAGCGCCTGGCGCATATCGAGCCAGTCAGCATCGATCACCGCCTGCAGCGAGCCGAATTTGTCCGCCAGTTTCTGCGCCCCGCCCGGCCCTACCAAGGGGATATGCAGTTTGTCGAGGAAACCGCCCAGCGTGGTGCTCGCCGAAAACTCGGCACCCAACTCGCCCTGATCCTGAATCTGCAGGCCATGCCTGAGCAAATCAGCGATCACCTGCTGGTTATGCTCATCCTCGAAGAAACTGTGGATCTCGTGCGCGACTTCCAGGCCAACATCCGGCAAGTACGTCAGCACCTGCGGCAAGGCCTGTTGCACCCGCTCCAGCGAACCCAGGGAGCGGGCCAGGACCTTGGCTGTCTCCTCGCCGACATCAGGAATCCCCAGGGCGTAGATGAACCGCGCCAGCCCCGGCCTCTTGCTGTCTTCGATGGCGCCGAGCAGGTTCTTGCTCGACAGTTCGGCAAAGCCTTCCAGATCGACGATCTGCTCGAAGGTCAGGGCGTACAGATCCGCAGGCGAGCTCACCAAGCCTTCGTCGACCAGTTGCTCGACACTCTTCTCACCCAGGCCTTCGATGTCCATGGCGCGACGGGACACGAAGTGAATGATGGCCTGTTTGAGTTGCGCACCACAGGCCAGCCGACCGACGCAGCGATACACCGCGCCTTCACTGACCGTTTCGCGCCCCTTGCTGCGCTTGATCAGTTGCGTGCGCTCGACATGGGAACCGCACACCGGACATTGCTCGGGAATCTGTACTGGTCGGGCGTTTTCCGGACGACGCTCCATGACCACTTGCACCACTTGCGGAATCACGTCACCGGCACGGCGGATGATCACCGTGTCGCCGATCATCAGGCCCAGGCGCGCGACTTCGTCCATGTTGTGCAAGGTGGCGTTGGCCACCGTGACGCCCGCGACCTTGACCGGTTTCAGACGCGCCACCGGCGTCACCGCCCCGGTGCGGCCGACCTGGAATTCCACATCGAGCAGCTCGGTGAGTTCTTCCATCGCCGGGAATTTGTGGGCGATGGCCCAACGTGGCTCACGAGCACGAAAACCCAGTTCGCGCTGGGAGGCAATGCTGTTGACCTTGAACACCACGCCGTCGATTTCATACGGCAGCGCGCTGCGACGCTCACCGATGTCGCGGTAGTAATCCAGGCACTCGGCGATGCCGTGCGCCAGTTTCAACTCATGACTGATCGGCATGCCCCAGGCCTGGAGTTGCTGCAAATTGCCGATGTGCGTATCGGCGATGTCCGCCGACACCTGGCCGATGCCGTAGCAGCAGAACTCCAGCGGGCGATTGGCGGTGATCTTCGAGTCCAGCTGGCGCAAACTGCCCGCCGCCGCGTTGCGCGGGTTGGCGAAGGTCTTGCCGCCGACTTCCAGTTGCGTGGCGTTGAGCCGCTCGAAACCGGCCTTGGACATGAACACTTCGCCGCGCACCTCCAAGGTCGCCGGCCAGCCGGTGCCGTGCAGCTTGAGCGGAATGTTGCGTACGGTGCGCACGTTGACGCTGATGTCTTCGCCGGTGGTGCCATCGCCGCGGGTCGCGCCGCGCACCAGCACGCCATCCTGATACAGCAGGCTGACGGCCAGCCCATCAAGCTTGGGCTCACAGCTATATTCAACGGTTGCGCCGCCACCGAACAGGTCGCCCGCCGGCAGGTCCAGGCCTTCGGTCACCCGGCGGTCGAACTCACGCATGTCGGTTTCTTCGAAGGCGTTGCCCAGACTGAGCATCGGCACTTCGTGACGCACCTGGGTAAACGCCGACAGCGCCGCGCTGCCCACTCGCTGGGTTGGCGAGTCACTGGTGATCAGTTCGGGATTGGCCGCTTCCAGAGCCTTGAGCTCGCTGAACAAGCGGTCGTACTCGGCGTCCGGAATGCTCGGTTCGTCGAGCACGTGGTAACGATAGTTGTGCTGATCCAGCTCAGCGCGCAGCTCTAAAATACGGTTCTTGGCGGCGGTCATGGGTGTTCTCTCATAAAGCAAAAGAGCAGCCGAGGCTGCTCAATCTGTTTTGCCGATCATCCCGCGCACCGCGCGGGAATAACCATTTCAATCAACGTTTCTGGGTCAGGGCGCGGCGTTCGAACTCGACAATGCGCTGACGGTAGTGCTCGATCGTCTGGGCGGTCAGCACGCTGCGCTGGTCGTCCTTGAGCTCACCGTTGAGCTCCTGGGACAGTTTACGCGCCGCTGCCACCATCACGTCGAAGGCTTGCTTCGGATGGCGAGGACCTGGCAGGCCCAGGAAGAAACTCACCGCCGGGGTGCTGAAGTGGTCGATGTCGTCCAGGTCGAATACGCCAGGCTTGACGGCGTTGGCCATGGAGAACAGCACTTCACCGTTGCCGGCCATGCTTTCGTGGCGATGGAAAATATCCATCTCGCCGAAACGCAAACCGCTCTCCAGAATGTTCTGCAACAGCGCCGGGCCCTTGAAGCCGGCAGCGTCGCGGCAGATCACGCTGATCACCAGCACTTCTTCAGCTTGCGGCTGATCCTTGTCGTTGACCGCTGGCGCGGACTTGGTGTCGTCCGGGAAATCGTCGTCGCGGCTGCTGAAGCTCGGGCCGCCGTCCAGATCCAGGCTGAGGTTCATGTCGCCCTGGGAAGGCTCGCTGTGGCCACGCTTGCCGCGTTTGGAGCCCGACTCGCGAGGCTCCCGGGCCGGCATGCTCACCGACGGCAGATCCTGCTCGTCCAGTTGCGGCTCTTTATGTGCGTCCAGCACGCGCGGCGGGCCCAGCAGCTCGGCGCTGCTGTCCTCGTCCGGCAGGTTGGACAGACTTCGATCAAGACGGAACTTCAGTTTTCCCTTGCCGCCGCGCATACGGCGCCAGCCATCGAAAAGAATACCGGCAATGACAATAATGCCGATGACGATCAGCCACTCGCGCAGACCGATTTCCATGTAATCCCGTGCCTCTATAAAAAATGCTGAAAAATAAGGGGTTTACAACCTGCAAACCGCTTTAAAACGTGGCGCCAACTCTATGTTCTGACAGGCGTTTTGCCCACGTATACGAAAAATTGACATTAAACTAGCACGACCAAAGGCAACTTTACACCGTCTACCACGTTGGCTAGCGCGAATATGTCGATTGGCCAGCAAGTCGAAGCCAGGAAAAGAGTCCTACAAACCGCAAACACTCTTCCTACAACCACGACTCAGGCATCCACCATCGCCATCGCCTCCTCGACATCCACCGCCACCAGACGTGAACAACCGGGTTCGTGCATCGTCACACCCATCAGTTGTTCGGCCATTTCCATGGCGATCTTGTTGTGGGTGATATAGATGAACTGCACTGTCTGTGACATCTCTTTTACCAATCGCGCGTAGCGTCCAACGTTAGCGTCATCCAGTGGCGCGTCAACCTCATCGAGCATGCAGAACGGCGCCGGGTTCAACTTGAAGATCGCAAAAACCAGAGCCAATGCGGTCAGGGCCTTTTCGCCGCCGGAGAGCAAATGGATGGTGCTGTTCTTCTTTCCTGGCGGCTGCGCCATGATTGTTACCCCTGTATCGAGTAGATCTTCGCCCGTCAGTTCCAAATACGCGCGGCCTCCACCGAAAACTTTTGGGAAAAGCGCCTGTAAACCGCCATTGATCTGATCAAAGGTATCCTTGAAACGGTTGCGGGTTTCCTTGTCGATCTTGCGAATCACGTTCTCAAGGGTTTCAAGGGCTTCCACCAGATCGTCGTTCTGCGCATCCAGATAACGCTTACGCTCCGATTGTTGCTGGTACTCATCGATGGCCGCCAGGTTGATCGCGCCCAGACGCTGGATCCTGGCGGCGATGCGCTCGAGCTCTTCCTCGGCTTCCTTCTCGCTGGCCTCGGCAGTCAGTGTCGCGAGTACGCCGTGGAGATCGTAGCCGTCTTCCAGCAATTGGTCCTGCAAAGTCTTGCGGCGTACGGTCAGGGCTTGCCATTCCATGCGCTGGGTTTCGAGCTGGCTGCGAATCAACTGGGATTGCTGTTCGGCCTGGCTGCGGCGCTTCTCGGCGTCACGCAGTTCGCGGTCGGCATCTTCGAGGGCGATCTGCGCGGTCTTGAGTTCTTCGTCGACGGTCATGCGCTTGTCGAGCAACTCCTCGAGTTTCAGGCGCAGCTCTTCCAGTGGCGCTTCGCCCTCCTCCAGATTGAGGCTCAGTTGCTCGCGTTTTTCAGTCAGGCGCTCAGACTGCATCTCCAGCCGCTCCAGCGCCTGGCGCGTCGAATCATGCTGCGCCTTGAGCGAGCCCAGACGCACCGCCAGCTGATGGGCGTGATCCTTGTGCTGCCGCGCTTCCTGACGCACCCGGTCCAGACGCTCACGCAGGCTGTCGCGCTGGGCCAGCAGCAACTCACGCTGCTCGGTGTCCTGCGCCATGCTGTCGAGGGCTTCCTGCAATTGCAGGCGCGCTTCGCCGATGTTTTCGTGTTCCAGCGCTCGCTGCTCATCGAGTTCGATGAGCTCTTCGTCGAGGCGGGTACGGCGCAGGGTCAATTGTTCGGCCTTGGCCTTGCCGGCAGACAATTGAGCCTTCAATTCACCTTGCTGACGTGCTTCATCCTGCAGCAAACGGCGCAGATGTTCGCGACCGTTCTCCTGCTGACGCTGCTGTGCCCTAAGATTCTGCAGTCGGGTTTCCAGGGTTTCGACAGCGGCTTCGCGCTCTTCGCGCTCCAGGCCCAGTTGCTGGATTTCCTGACCCCGGGCGAGCACGCCGCTTTCCGCTTCACTGGCCCGACGCACCCGCAGAAAATGCCGACCGACCCAGTAACCGTCGCGGCTGATCAGGCTCTGCCCGGCAGCCAATTGACTGCGCAAGGCCAAGGCCTGTTCGAGGCTGTCCACCGGCTTGACCTGCCCCAGCCATGGCGACAGATCGAGCTGCGCCTCGACCTTGTCCAGCAGGCTGCCCGGCACCCGTACGCCATCGCTGGACGGGCTGAGCAAGCGCAAGTCGCCCTGGGCAAACCCGGACAGATCGAAATCGTTGAAGTCGTCCACCAGCACCGCTTGCAGGTCGGCACCCAGCACGGTTTCCACCGCCAGTTCCCAACCGGCCTCAACCTTCAGGCCTTCTGCCAGGCGCGGGCGATTCGCAAGATTCTGTTCGCGCAGCCATTCGGCGGTACCGGTGCCCGGGTCGAGCGCGGCTTGCTGCAAAGCTTCGAGTGAAGCCAGTCGACCGTTGAGGCGCTGCAAATCGCCTTGCGCCTGCTGCTGCGCGGTCAGCGCTTGCTGCAATTCCTGACGCAACTGCTCAAGCTTTTCGACCTGGGCTTCTTCGCTGGTCTGCAAATCCTCGAGCGTCGCTTCGGATTCGGCGAGCTGCTCGCTGAGCGCCATGATCGCCGCGTCTTCCGGGTCCGCCGAGAGCAAGGCGCGTTCTTCGCCAAGACGCTTCTGGCGATCGGCCAGGCGCTCCAGGCTGGTTTCCAGCTGCTGAATCCGCGATTGCTGCACTTCGGCCTGACGGCGCGGCTCGGCGGCGGTGAGGTTGAACGTATCCCACTGCTCTTGCCAGCCGTGCATGGTGATTTCGGATTCTTCCAGCGCGGCAGCGGCCTCTTCGGCGGCGGCGCTGGTGACTTCCTGCTCCGGGGTGAGCATGTCCAGCTCTTCGCCGAGGGTCAGCAGCAACGTGCGGTCGTGGCCCAGGTGCGATTCGGTTTCCAGGCGCGCGCGCTCGGCCTCTTTCAGGTCATCCTGCAACTGGCGCAAACGCTGCTGACCGTGCTGGATGCTCTGCTCGACCCGGGCAATGTCGCCGCCGACCGAGTAGAAGCGCCCCTGCACCAGGTTGAAGCGCTCCGACAGGTCGTGGTGCCCGTCACGCAGGCGCTCGATGCTTGCGTCGGCATTGCGCTGTTCGGCCACCAAGGCTTCGAAAGAAACTTCCTGGTTGCCGATGATCGCTTCACGCTGGCCGACCTGATCGTTCAGCGCCTGCCAGCGCAGGGCCGACAGCTGGGCCTTGAGCTGACGCTCCTCGCCCTTGAATTCCTGATACTTCTTGGCGGCCTCGGCCTGGCGGTGCAAGCGTTCGAGCTGACGCTCAAGCTCTTCGCGCAGGTCGGTCAGGCGCTCAAGGTTCTCGTGGGTGCGGCGGATGCGGTTTTCCGTCTCGCGCCGGCGCTCCTTGTACTTGGAGATACCGGCGGCTTCTTCGATGAAGTTGCGCAGGTCTTCGGGCTTGGACTCGATCAGCTTGGAGATCATCCCCTGCTCGATGATCGAATAGCTGCGCGGGCCAAGGCCGGTGCCGAGGAAGATGTCGGTGATGTCGCGGCGCCGGCATTTGGTGCCGTTGAGGTAATAGGTAGTCTGGCTGTCGCGGGTCACTTTGCGGCGAATGGAGATTTCCGCATAAGCGGCGTACTCCCCGAGCAAGGTGCCGTCGGAGTTGTCGAACACCAGTTCGATACTCGCCTGGCTCACCGGCTTGCGGCTGGTGGAGCCGTTGAAGATGACGTCGGTCATCGATTCGCCGCGCAGGTTCTTCGCCGAACTCTCGCCCATCACCCAGCGCACGGCGTCGATGATGTTCGATTTGCCGCAGCCATTGGGCCCGACCACCGCCGCCATGTTACTGGGGAAGTTCACCGTGGTCGGGTCGACGAAGGATTTGAACCCCGCCAGCTTGATGCACTTGAGCCGCAAGTTCAGGCGTCCGTCAAGGCGGATATCACCAGATCGCAACTGCGCTGGGCGTAAGCCGTCAGCACTTCGCGAATCTGCACGAAGTCACGGGCCAGCACGGCAGCGAGCAAGCGCTCGAACAGCTCGAGGAATTCGCTCATCGACGCTTTGCGCTGCTCCAGCGCGAGAAAATACGCCCGGCTCATGGCCGGCTGCAGATTCTCGACTGTCTCCTGCAAGTACGGGTTGTTGGCGAACGGGTACGCGGCGCGCATCACGTTGAAGCTGTCGTCGACGAAAGTGCGGATGTCCTGACGCTCGTAGCTGGCAGTCAGGCGTTGCTGGATCTGCACGAACGGCGCCATGTCGGCCTGGGTTTTCCAGCCGCTGGCCACGGAGTTACCGAGCAGGATATAGAGTTCGCTCATCAGCGTGCACAGGCTCTGCACCTTGTGCGGTGTGAGCTCGGTGACGTGGGCGCCACGTCGCGGCAGGATCGCGATCAGGTGCCGACGCTCGAGGATCAGCAAGGCCTCGCGGACCGAACCACGGCTGACGTTGAGGGCCAGCGTGACCTTCTGTTCCTGGATGCGCTCTCCGGGCTTCATTTCGCCGCGAATGATGCGTTCGGCGAGGTGGTGAGCGATTTGCTCGGCGAGGCTGTCCGGCGCCTTGAACGTCATGGTTGTCCTTCAAACTCTTTGATCTGTACAAGCGGCGCAGTGTAGCGCAATTGCTGCGTCAGGGCGGAGTGCCCGCCCGGAGGTTTTTGGCACGATTCAAGCAAATTCAAGCAAAAAAGCAGGCTATCGAACCAGCGACAATAATTAAGGAACAGGTGGTTAATCGACAAATTGCAATTTCCTGACCTTTAAGTCAGAAAATCATTGACCGAAAAGTCAGACCTGCTAAATTCAGTTCCTATCGGTTAACAACAATAATGAGTCTGCGAGGCCTTCCGTGATCCAGTTTTTACTAAACCAGGAACTCCGTAGCGAGCACGCCCTGGACCCGAACCTGACCGTGCTCAATTATCTGCGCGACCATGTGGGCAAGCCCGGCACCAAAGAAGGCTGCGCCAGCGGTGACTGCGGCGCCTGCACCGTGGTGGTCGGCGAATTGCAGACCGATGATGACGGCCGCGAACACATTCGCTATCGCAGCCTCAACTCGTGCCTGACCTTCGTGTCGTCCCTGCACGGCAAGCAACTGATCAGCGTCGAAGACCTCAAGCACAAAGGTGAACTGCACAGCGTGCAGAAAGCCATGGTCGAGTGCCACGGCTCGCAATGCGGCTTCTGCACCCCCGGTTTCGTGATGTCGCTGTTTGCCCTGCAAAAGAACAGCGATGCACCGGATCATGCCAAGGCCCACGAAGCACTGGCCGGCAACCTCTGCCGTTGCACCGGCTACCGGCCGATCCTGGAAGCCGCCGAGCAGTCCTGCTGCGCCAAGCAACCGGACCAGTTCGACGCCCGCGAGGCCGACACCATCGCACGCCTGAAAGCCATTGCCCCGACCGATATCGGCGAACTCAATAGCGGCGACAAGCGCTGCCTGGTGCCGCTGACCGTGGCCGACCTGGCCGATCTCTACGACGCTTATCCACAGGCCCGCCTGCTGGCCGGCGGTACTGACCTGGCGCTGGAAGTCACGCAGTTCCACCGCACCCTGCCGGTGATGATCTACGTCGGCAACGTCGCCGAGATGAAGCGCATCGACCGCTTTGACGATCGCCTGGAAATCGGCGCCGCCACATCCCTTTCCGATTGCTACGAGGCCTTGAACGCCGAGTACCCGGACTTCGGTGAATTGCTGCACCGCTTCGCGTCCTTGCAGATCCGCAACCAGGGCACCCTGGGTGGCAACATCGGCAACGCCTCGCCGATTGGTGACTCGCCGCCCCTGCTGATCGCCCTCGGTGCGCAAATCGTGCTGTGCAAAGGCGAAACCCGCCGTACCTTGGCGCTGGAAGATTACTTCATCGATTACCGCGTCACGGCACGCCAGGAAAGCGAGTTCATCGAGAAGATCATCGTGCCCCGCGCCAGCGTCGAAAAACTGTTCCGCGCCTACAAGGTTTCCAAGCGCCTAGACGATGACATCTCGGCAGTCTGCGCCGCCTTCAACATTCGCCTGGAAAACGGCGTCGTCGCTGAAGCCCGCGTCGCCTTCGGCGGCATGGCCGCCATCCCGAAACGCGCCGCAGCCTGCGAAGCCGCATTGCTCGGTTCGCCATTCAACAACGCCACTGTCGAACGCGCCTGCGCTGCCTTGGCCGAAGACTTCACGCCGCTCTCGGACTTCCGCGCCAGCAAGGAATATCGCCTGCTCAGCGCACAGAACCTGCTGCGCAAATACTTCATCGAACTGCAAACACCGCACATCGAGACTCGGGTGACCGCTTATGTCTAATCATCACGCCGTAGAGAAGACCCAAGCCGAATTGGCTGAACTGTTCGCCAAGGACCTGACCACCGGTGTCGGCCGCAGCGTCAAGCACGACAGCGCCGCCAAGCATGTGGCCGGTGAAGCGCAATACATCGACGACCGCCTGGAGTTTCCGAACCAGTTGCACGTTTATGCGCGCATGTCGGACCGTGCCCACGCCCGGATCATCAGCATCGACACTTCGCCCTGCTACGCCTTTGAAGGCGTGCGCATCGCCATCACCCACGAGGACGTGCCAGGCCTGAAGGACATCGGTCCGCTGCTGCCGGGCGATCCGCTGCTGGCGATCGATACCGTGCAATTCGTTGGTCAACCGGTGATCGCCGTGGCGGCGAAAGACCTGGAAACCGCGCGCAAGGCGGCGATGGCCGCGATCATCGAATACGAAGACCTGGAGCCTGTGCTGGACGTGGTCGAAGCCCTGCGCAAGCGCCACTTCGTACTCGACAGCCACACCCACAAACGCGGCGATTCGGCCACTGCGCTGGCCACTGCCGAACATCGCATCCAGGGCACGCTGCACATTGGTGGCCAGGAACACTTCTACCTGGAAACCCAGATCTCTTCGGTGATGCCGACCGAAGACGGCGGCATGATCGTCTACTGCTCCACGCAAAACCCCACCGAAGTGCAGAAGCTGGTGGCCGAAGTGCTGGACGTGTCGATGAACAAGATCGTCGTCGACATGCGTCGCATGGGCGGTGGTTTCGGCGGCAAGGAAACCCAGGCGGCCAGCCCTGCATGCCTGTGCGCGGTGATCGCGCATCTCACCGGCCAGCCGACCAAAATGCGTCTGCCACGGGTCGAAGACATGCTGATGACCGGCAAGCGTCACCCGTTCTATGTCGAGTACGACGTGGGCTTCGACAGCACCGGGCGCCTGCACGGCATCAACCTGGAACTGGCCGGCAACTGCGGTTGTTCCCCTGACCTGTCGGCGTCGATCGTCGACCGCGCGATGTTCCACTCGGACAACTCGTACTACCTGGGCGATGCGACCATCAACGGTCACCGCTGCAAGACCAACACCGCGTCGAACACCGCCTACCGTGGTTTCGGCGGCCCGCAAGGCATGGTCGCCATCGAAGAAGTGATGGATGCCATCTCTCGCCATCTGGCCCTGGATCCTTTGGCCGTGCGCAAGGCCAACTACTACGGCAAGACCGAGCGCAACGTCACCCACTACTACCAGACCGTCGAGCACAACATGCTCGAGGAAATGACCGCGGAACTGGAAGAAAGCAGCCAATACGCCGAGCGCCGCGAAGCGATCCGTCGCTACAACGCCAACAGCCCGATCCTGAAAAAAGGCCTGGCACTGACCCCGGTGAAATTCGGTATTTCCTTCACCGCCAGCTTCCTCAACCAGGCCGGTGCCCTGGTGCACGTCTACACCGACGGCAGCATCCACCTGAACCACGGTGGCACCGAAATGGGCCAGGGCCTGAACACCAAGGTCGCGCAAGTCGTGGCCGAAGTGTTCCAGGTGGAAATGGACCGCGTGCAGATCACCGCGACCAACACCGACAAAGTACCGAACACCTCGCCGACCGCCGCGTCCAGTGGCGCCGACCTGAACGGCAAGGCCGCGCAGAACGCCGCCGAAACCATCAAGCAACGCCTGGTGGAATTCGCGGCTCGCCAGTACAAGGTCAGCGAAGAGGACGTGGAATTCCACAACGGCCACGTGCGGGTTCGCGATCACATCCTGACCTTCGAAGCGCTGATCCAGCAGGCGTATTTCGCCCAGGTGTCGCTGTCGAGCACCGGCTTCTACAAGACCCCGAAAATCTACTACGACCGCAGCCAGGCTCGCGGCCGTCCGTTCTACTACTTCGCCTTTGGCGCGGCGTGCTGCGAAGTGCTGGTCGACACCCTGACCGGCGAATACAAGATGCTGCGCACCGACATCCTCCACGACGTCGGCGCCTCGCTGAACCCGGCCATCGACATCGGTCAGGTCGAGGGCGGTTTCATCCAGGGCATGGGCTGGCTGACCATGGAAGAGCTGGTGTGGAACAACAAGGGCAAGCTGATGACCAACGGCCCGGCCAGCTACAAGATCCCGGCCGTGGCGGACATGCCGCTGGACCTGCGGGTGAAGCTGGTGGAAAACCGCAAGAACCCCGAAGACACGGTGTTCCATTCCAAGGCTGTGGGCGAGCCGCCGTTCATGCTCGGCATCGCCTCGTGGTGTGCGATCAAGGACGCCGTGGCGAGCCTGGGCGATTACCGGCATCAACCGAAAATCGACGCCCCGGCGACGCCGGAGCGAGTGTTGTGGGGCTGTGAGCAGATGCGCCAGTTGAAGGCGGCGAAGGCTGTCGAGGCTGAGACCGAGTTGGCTTCGCTCTAGGACCGAGGTGCGGCTATCGCGAGCAAGCTCGCTCCCACAGGGTTATGTGCTGACTGATGGACCTGTACAAATCCAATGTGGGAGCGAGCTTGCTCGCGATGGCGGACTAACAGACACACAGATGTCGAGGTGAACATGTACAACTGGATCGACGCCCTCGCCGACCTGCAAAACCAGGGTGAGCCCTGCGTGCTGGTTACCATCATCGAAGAGCTCGGCTCGACGCCGCGCAACGCTGGCTCGAAGATGGTCATCAGCGCGAACCAGAGCTTCGACACCATCGGTGGCGGGCACCTGGAATACAAGGCCATGAAGATCGCTCGCGAGATGCTCGTCAGCGGCAAGCAGGACACCCATCTGGAGCGCTTCAGCCTCGGCGCCAGCCTCGGCCAGTGCTGCGGTGGCGCGACCGTATTGCTGTTCGAACCGATGGGCCAGGTTCAGGCGCAGATCGCCGTGTTCGGTGCCGGCCACGTCGGCCGTGCCCTGGTGCCACTGCTGGCCAGCCTGCCCTGCCGGGTGCGCTGGATCGATTCGCGGGAGGATGAATTCCCCGAGCAGATCCCCCATGGCGTGCGCAAGATCGTCAGCGAAGAACCGGTGGATGAAATCGATGATCTGCCGGCCGGCAGCTACTACATCGTGATGACCCACAACCATCAACTCGACCTCGAACTGACCGCTGCGATCCTCAAGCGCAACGACTTCGCCTACTTCGGCCTGATCGGTTCGAAGACCAAACGGGTGAAGTTCGAACATCGCCTGCGCGACCGCGGTTTCGACAACAGCGTCGTGCAACGCATGCGCTGCCCGATGGGCATCGGCGAAGTCAAAGGCAAGCTGCCTGTGGAAATCGCCATCTCCATCGCCGGCGAAATCATCGCCACCTATAACGCGAACTTCGGCCAGCAAACCTCCAGCGCCGGATCGATTGCCAAACTGCTGCCTGCCTCACGCCGCAGCCAAGCCTCCAACTGAGAATTCTCATGCCTCTGACTCGCAAAGCCTACCGCGCCGCCATCCTGCACAGCATCGCCGACCCAGCCGTCGTTGGCATCGAAGCCTCCTACGAGTATTTCGAAGACGGCTTGCTGGTTGTGGATAACGGCCAGATCAGCGCCCTCGGTCACGCCAGCGAACTGCTGCCGACCCTGCCGGCTGACGTCGAAATCACCCACTACCAGGATGCACTGATCACCCCCGGCTTCATCGACACCCACATCCACCTGCCGCAAACCGGCATGGTCGGCGCCTATGGCGAGCAACTGCTGGACTGGCTCAACACCTACACCTTCCCGTGCGAAAGCCAGTTCGCCGACAAGGCCCACGCCGACCAGGTCGCGGACATTTTCATCAAGGAACTGCTGCGCAACGGCACCACCACTGCGCTGGTATTCGGCAGCGTGCACCCGCAATCGGTGAACTCGTTCTTCGAAGCGGCCCAGCAGCTCGACCTGCGGATGATCGCCGGCAAGGTGATGATGGACCGCAACGCCCCGGACTACCTGACCGACACCGCCGAATCCAGCTATGTGGAAAGCAAGGCGCTGATCGAGCGCTGGCACGGCAAGGGTCGTCTGCACTACGCGGTCACCCCACGCTTCGCACCGACCAGCACCCCGGAACAGCTAACCCTGGCCGGCCAGCTGCTGACCGAATACCCGGATCTGTACATGCAGACCCACATCAGCGAAAACCTCAAGGAAATCGAGTGGGTCAAGGCGCTTTTCCCGGAGCGCAAGGGTTACCTGGACGTCTACGATCACTACCAGTTGCTCGGCGAGCGCTCAGTGTTCGCCCACGGTGTGCACCTGTGCGATGACGAGTGCGCGCGACTGGCAGAAACAGGTTCGGCCATCTCGTTCTGCCCGACCTCGAACTTCTTCCTCGGCAGCGGCCTGTTCAACCTGCCGATGGCCGAGAAGCACAAGCTCAATGTCGGTATCGGCACCGATGTGGGTGGTGGCACCAGTTTCTCGCTGCTGCAAACCCTCAACGAAGCCTACAAGGTCATGCAACTGCAAGGTGCACGCCTGAGCCCGTTCAAGTCGCTGTACCTGGCCACCCTCGGCGGCGCCCGCGCATTGCGCCTGGAAGACAAGATCGGCAACCTGCAACCGGGCACCGACGCCGACTTCCTGGTGCTGGACTACAACGCCACGCCGCTGCTGAGCTATCGCCTGAAGCAGGCCAATAACATCGCCGAGACATTGTTTGTGTTGATGACCCTGGGGGATGACCGGACTGTGCAGCAGACCTATGCAGCGGGGAATCTGGTGCATCAGCGGTAAATTTCTTCGGGCATAAAAAATCCCCCGCAATCGTCAGATTCCGGGGGATTTTTTATGCCCTGTAGGAGCGAGCTTGCTCGCGATGAACCTGAGGGCGCCACGGGATGTCAGGCTTCCCGCGTAATCGTTAACGACCATCGCGAGCAAGCTCGCTCACACAGATCAGATTTTCGCGGGCGAACGCCCAGGCTTCTTGGTCTGCAACAAATGCGAGAACACTGCATGCAGATCATCCGACGCACTTTCCTCATCGAGGTTGAGTTTGCTGTCGATGTGATCCATGTGATGCATCATCAGGTTCACCGCCAGTTCAGCGTCGCGCTTTTCGATGGCGTCGATCAACTGGGTGTGCTCGTCGTAGGAGCAATGGGAACGGTTGCCGCTTTCGTACTGGGCGATGATCAGCGACGTCTGGGACACCAGGCTGCGCTGGAAGCTGATCAACGGGGCGTTCTTCGCCGCTTCGGCCAGTTTCAGGTGAAACTCGCCCGACAGACGGATACCGGCACCGCGATCACCGCGCGAGAAGCTGTCGCGTTCATCGTTGACCATCTGGCGCAACTCGGCAATCTGCTCGGCGGTAGCGTGCTGAACCGCCAATTCGGTGATCGCACGCTCGACCAGACGGCGGGCCATGAACACCTGACGGGCTTCTTCGACGCTCGGGCTGGCGACCACGGCGCCGCGATTCGGACGCAGCAGCACCACGCCTTCATGGGCCAGGCGCGACAAGGCGCGGCGAATGATGGTGCGGCTGACCCCGAAAATTTCCCCCAGCGCTTCTTCGCTCAACTTGGTGCCGGGCGCCAGACGCTGCTCGAGGATGGCCTCGAAGATATGCGCGTAGACAATATCGTCCTGGGTACCGCTGCGGCCGGCTTTGCCTGCTCGCGGTTGTTTCTTTAGGGGTTGCAACTGTTCGTTCATGGGCACTCGAGTCGGAAGAACTGCGGCGAATTGACCGTGACTGTAATACGGCACAGTGGGTCGCTGGCAAGTATCGCGTAAAAAACACTGCGATTGTACACAATGGAGGGTGGCAACACGACTGTACGGCTGAATGTTGCCTCGGCTGTATCGCAACGTCTGGTTACTTTTGAGTTTAGGCTTGTTCACAGAATCCGCCCTTGTAACGCGATCCCTGTGGGAGCGAGCTTGCTCGCGATGGCGGCGTCACATTCAGCACTTCTGTTGGCTGATCCACCGTTATCGCGAGCAAGCTCGCTCCCACAGAGTTCGTGTTGCAGCGGACATCTTCATCTGTAAAAGGAACACCGCCGTCATGAACGACGCCACCCACACGCAAATCCGCCCGCTGGCCGACACCTCGCCCTCGGCCATCGTCGCCGGCTTCATCGCCATGATGACCGGCTACACCAGCTCCCTGGTGCTGATGTTCCAGGCCGGGCAAGCGGCGGGCCTGAGCAGCGGGCAGATTTCTTCGTGGATCTGGGCGATTTCCATCGGCATGGCGGTGTGCTCCATCGGCCTGTCCTTGCGTTATCGCACGCCGATCACCATTGCCTGGTCGACCCCGGGCGCAGCGCTGCTGATCACCAGCCTGGGCGGCGTGAGCTACGGCGAAGCCATTGGTGCCTATATTACCTGCGCGGTGCTGGTGACGATTTGCGGGCTGACCGGCAGCTTCGAACGACTGGTGAAAAAGATTCCGGCATCCCTGGCCGCCGCCCTGCTGGCGGGGATCCTGTTCAAGATCGGCAGCGAGATTTTCGTCGCAGCGCAACACCGCACTGCCCTGGTACTGGGGATGTTCGTCACTTATCTGGTGGTCAAGCGCCTGTCGCCGCGCTATGCGGTGTTGGCGGCATTGCTGATCGGCACGGCATTGTCAGGCTTCATGGGGTTATTGGACTTCAGCGGCTTCCACCTGGAAGTGGCCACGCCGGTCTGGACCACACCGCATTTCTCCCTGGCCGCGACCATCAGCATCGGCATCCCGCTGTTTGTCGTCGCCATGACCTCACAAAACATGCCCGGCATCGCCGTATTGCGCGCCGATGGCTACACGGTACCCGCCTCGCCGCTTATCACCACCACCGGCATCGCCAGTTTACTGTTGGCACCGTTCGGTTCCCACGGGATCAACCTGGCGGCGATCAGCGCAGCGATCTGCACCGGTCCGCACGCCCATGAAGACCGTAACAAGCGCTACACCGCGGCGGTCTGGTGCGGGATCTTCTACGGGATTGCCGGCGTGTTCGGCGCGACGCTCGCGGCATTGTTTGCCGCGCTGCCCAAGGAACTGGTGCTGTCGATTGCGGCGCTGGCGCTGTTCGGCTCGATCATCAATGGCTTGAGCATCGCCATGAGCGAAGTGAAGGAACGTGAAGCCGCGCTGATCACCTTCATGGTCACGGCATCGGGGCTGACGCTGTTTTCCATCGGTTCGGCGTTCTGGGGGATTGTCGCGGGGGTGGTGACACTGCTGATCCTGAACTGGAGGAGCGAGCCTGCTCGCGATGGTCGTCAACGATAACGCTGGAAACCTGAGACCCTGCAGCACTCTCAGGTTCATCGCGAGCAAGCTCGCTCCTGCAAAAAAAGCAAAAAAAACGGCGACCCTCGGGTCGCCGTTTTTTTCAGAACATCAAGCTACCGGATTGATCGGCTTTTCCGGGTACCAGACGTCCAGCAGCGGGCTGACTTCAACGCTGGTCAGCTCGGTGCGGCCTTTGAGCCAGGCTTCAACGGCAGCGCGCTGTTCAGCGCTGACCGAGCCACGCTTCTGCAGGCAAACCAGACCGTAGTCATCGCCGCCAACATAGCCCAGACCGTTGGCTTCCATGGCTTCTTTGAGGAACGCGTCGAGGAAAGCATCAATGGCTTCATCAGCCAAATCTTCTTTGAAATCCAGGTTCAGTTCGAAACCCAGCTCTTGAAATTCATCGACGCACAGTTTTTTGCGCAGACGCTGGGAACGGTTAGTCGCCATTGGAACAATCCTCTTAAGTAATAACGGGCGGCACTTTAGCAGTTTAAGCCGCCGATTGCCTGACTCTCTGGGCCACCACGCCTACCGTCGGTAAAAAAATAGCCGATCAGGATGCTCGCGCACGGCACAAGCCGTGACACCTTGGGGCATAATGCCGACACTTTCATGACCATTGAGGGAATTTATCTCCATGCCCTCTTTATATTTCCCCCTCGGCTGTAGGGTTTTATTTCAGATGATCAAATCTTTGCGTCCTTTGCTGTTGGCCGGTTTTCTTCTCCCCCTGGCCCTCCCCGTTTCCGCCGCTCCAATCAATACCGCGTTGTCGCCCAACGTTGAAAAAGCCCTGAAAGCCAGCAAGCTGCAGGACAACGCCCTGTCGCTGGTGATGATCCCGCTCACAGGCCCCGGCACCCCGACGGTGTTCAACGCTGACGTGTCGGTCAACCCGGCATCGACCATGAAACTGGTCACCACCTACGCGGCGCTGGAAATGCTCGGCCCGAACCACCAGTGGAAAACCGAGTTCTACACCGACGGCACCCTCAGTGGCGGCATTCTCAACGGCAACCTCTACCTCAAGGGTGGCGGCGATCCGAAGCTGAACATGGAAAAACTCTGGCTGCTGATGCGCGACCTGCGCGCCAACGGCGTGACCCAGGTCACCGGCGACCTGGTGCTGGATAAAACCTTCTTCGTGCAACCGCAACTGCCGGAGTTCAATGACGACGGCAACGACGATAACAAGCCGTTCCTGGTCAAGCCCGACTCGCTGCTGGTCAACCTCAAGGCGCTGCGCTTCGTCGCGCGCAATGACTCGGGCAAGGTGCTGGTCTCGGTGGAGCCGCCGATTGCGAGCATCCGCATCGACAACCAGGTCAAGGCCCTCAACTCCAAGCAATGCACCGGTGGCGTGCGCTACAACCCGGTGACTCAGGCCGACGGCAGCGTGACCGTGACGGTCGGCGGCCAACTGGGTGAAGGCTGCAGCTCGCAGACTTACCTGTCGCTGCTCGACCACGCGACCTACACCGCCGGCGCCGTCCGCGCGATCTGGAAGGAGCTGGGTGGCAGCATTCAGGGCAGGGATGTGCTGGCGCCAACACCGAAAGACGCCAAGGTCCTGGCCCGGGCGTTCTCGCCGGACCTGGCGGAAATCATCCGCGACATCAACAAGTACAGCAACAACACCATGGCCCAGCAGTTGTTCCTGAGCCTGGGCCAACGCTTCCGCACCGATGCCGATGGTGACGACGCCAAGGCTGCCCAGCGTGTCGTGCGCCAGTGGCTGGCGAAAAAGGGCATCACCGCGCCGCACCTGGTGATGGAGAACGGCTCCGGCCTGTCCCGTGCCGAGCGTGTCAGCGCCCGAGAAATGGCCTCGATGCTGGAAGCTGCCTGGCACAGTCCGTATTCCGCCGAATACATCAGTTCGATGCCGATCGCCGGCACCGACGGCACCATGCGCAAACGCCTGAAGACCACTGCGATGCGCGGTGAAGCCCACGTCAAGACCGGCACCCTGAACACCGTGCGGGCGATCGCCGGTTTCAGTCGCGACGTCAACGGCAACACCTGGGCGGTGGTGGCAATCCTCAACGACAAGGCCCCTTTCGGCGCCTCGTCGGTGCTCGATCAGGTGCTGCTGGATCTGTACCGCCAACCGAAAACGCCGCAAACGGCGTCGGTGTTGTAACCGAATCTAGAAAGCTCCAGAGATCTACTGTGGGAGCGAGCTTGCTCGCGATGGCGGCATGACAGTCAGCATCAATGTTGAATGTAAAACCGCTATCACGAGCAAGCTCGCTCCCACAGGGTCTGCGTACAACCCGGGTTAACTCATCTCCCCCTCTACCCGATCCCTTCCTGCCTGCTTCGCCGCGTAAACCCCCGAATCCGCACGCAACAGCAAGGCATCGGCGCCCTCCCCGACCCGCCAACTGGCAATCCCGAAACTGGCAGTGACCGTACCGACACCTTCAATGGGTGAACTGCGCAGGCCTTGCCACAATTGCTGGGCCAACATATAGGCCTGTTCGCCGCTGATATCCGGGCACAGCACCATGAACTCCTCACCGCCCAAGCGGCAGAACACATCGGTGCGACGCAGCCGGTGGCCGATCCGTTGGCACACGGCCTGCAACACCCGATCACCGATGGCATGACCATGCAGGTCATTGATGCGCTTGAAATGGTCGATATCGAGCATGATCACCGACAGATCCCCACCGCCACGCTCCACCCGGGCCATTTCGATGGTCAAGCGCTCCTGGAAATAACGCCGGTTGTGGATACCGGTCAGGGAATCGGTGACCGACAACGCGCGCAACTCTTCTTCCACCCGCTTCCTATCGGAAATGTCCGAGATGTAGCCGTGCCACAGCACACCGCCACCGGGCAGTTCCTCTGGCGTGGCCTCGCCACGCACCCAACGCAGACCCCGTTGCGGCAATTGCACGCGGTATTCCTCGCGCCAGGGGCTGAGGGTGTCGGCCGAGGCGCGGATCGAGGCACGGACACGGGTGCTGTCCTGGGGGTGAATCCGGGTGAAGATCGCTTCGGCATTGAGCAGCAGCACGTCAGGTTCCAGCTCGTAGATCTCGCGAATGCCGTCGCTGGCGTAGATCACGCTGAAACGCCCGTCGAACTCCATCTTGAACTGGTAGATGCCACCGGGCACGTGGGCGCTGAGTTTCTTCAACAACAGATCCCGCGCCGCGAGCGCCTCATGGACCCGCTTGCGTTCGGTGATGTCGATGCACACCGCCAGGTGCCCGACCCACAGGCCTTGCTCGTCGAGCACTGGCGTGGCGAGCATGTTGACTATCAAATGGCTGCCATCGCCACGTACCAGCGTCCACTCCCGCGCCTCGTGGCTGCCCTGCGCGTCGCCTTCGACCAGCATCGCCTGGCAGGTCGGCACCGGTTTACCATAGCGTGCGCTCAACTCTGCCGAGCGAGCGACCAGCTCCCGGGGCAGGTGCAGGCTCTCCAGGGTCATATGCCCCACCACCTCGGCACTGGTATAGCCAAGCATCTGCTCAGCACCGGCGTTGAAGGTACTGATGACACCGCGCAGGTCGGTGGCGATGATCGCGACCTGGGTGGCGGCATTCAGCACACCCCGCAACTGACCATGGGTGCCGCGCAGCTCCTGCTCTCGATCCCGTAGCTCCTGGGTACGTTGCTCGACCATTTTCAACGCCCGCTGCCGCTGACTGACCAACACATACAGCAAGGCACTGAGCATCACGCTGAGCATTCCACCCAACACCACCACACTGGTCACGGAGGAATGATTGGCCTTCACGAACGCATCGCTGGGCTGGATATCGACTTGATAGTCATGGTCGGCCATGCGCAACAGGCGCGTAGCCGACAGCTCGCTGATGGCCGGCGGGTTGGGTGACTCGAACAGTACCTCGCGCTGGTCATCGATCGACAAATCGAGGATGCGCACCGAGAGATAGTCATGGCTGGCGTCCGGCAGTCCGTCCGCCAACAACTGGCGCATGCTGATCACGGCCATGACATAACCGTAGGGCTTCGTGGATTTGCGGTCCTGACTGTTGCGCTGCATGAGCGGCGCGACCAGCAGCACGCCGCGGGCATAAGCTGGTTCAATACTTACCAGATGCATCGGTTGCGATACCGCCATACCCCCACGCTGATCGGCCCGAGCGAGCGTGGCACGCCGCAGTGGCTGGGCCAGCAAGTCGTAACCGAGGGGAGCGCCGAGTTTGCTTTGCGTCTGGCTGTACAGCACCGCCACGTACTCATCTCGCTCGCCGGCCAGTTGCAGTTGGCCGTCGGCGTTGAGCTCTCTCAGGGTGAAGCTGTTCAAGCCCTCGTCTCGCACTCGACGCTCGAACGCCACCCGCTCGTCACGAGTGACCCGCTGGGCATAGGAATACGCTTGGGTTCGCAGCAGCAAAGGTTGGGTGTAGCCGTCGAATTCCGCTCGGGACACCGAATCGGAATTGGCGAAAAACCGGCGCAGGCCGTCGAGGCGCTGCTCCTGATCTTCGAAACGCTCTTCGATACGGCTGTAACGTTCACTGGCCAGCAGTTGGAAACGTTGCCGCAATTGATGGTGAAACAGATTCAGCGTCGACCACGCCAGCAACCCGGTGAGCACCCCGCCAACCAGCAATACCAGCAGCGCGACCAACCAGGCCGAGGCATCTTCGCTGATTATTCCCAGGATCCTGGGGCGCACGGCGTGCAACGACATAAAACGCAAACTCAAAACGCCAGGTGCGGAGAAGCCCTTTGGCCATGAACTGAGTTATAGCTATTAGCCACTAATTTGACCAGCACTGAAACCCTGTAGGAGCGAGCTTGCTCGCGATGGTCGATAACGATAACGCGTGCTTTCTGAATACACGCGGCGCTTTCGGGTTCATCGCGAGCAGGCTCGCTCCTACAGTGAATCAGCACAGCTATCAACGAGCCGTGATTTTCCAGGCGCGATGGATCTTGGCGTTGCGGGCAAAATCCGGGTCGATGGTCTGGGCGGTGATCTCCTCGACTGCATAACGCTCGCCGAGGTTGGCTTCCAGTTCAAACTTGCGGAAGTTGTTGGAGAAGTACAACACGCCGCCGGGCGCCAGTCGCGCCATGGCCAGGTCGATCAGTTGCACCTGGTCGCGCTGCACGTCGAAGACACCTTCCATGCGCTTGGAGTTGGAGAACGTCGGCGGGTCGATGAAGATCATGTCGTACTCGTCACGACTGGCTTCGAGCCACGCCATCACATCACCCTGCTCCAGGCGGTTCTTGTCGGAGAAACCGTTCAACGACAGGTTGCGACGCGCCCAGTCCAGATAGGTTTTCGACAAGTCGACACTGGTGGTGCTGCGCGCGCCGCCCTTGGCCGCATGCACACTGGCCGTCGCGGTGTAGCAGAACAGATTGAGGAAGCGCTTGCCGGCCGCCTCTTTCTGGATACGCATGCGCATCGGCCGGTGGTCGAGGAACAGACCGGTGTCGAGGTAGTCGGTGAGGTTCACCAGCAGCTTCACGCCACCCTCATTGACCTCGACGAACTTGCCCTGTGCCGCCTGGCGCTCGTACTGCTTGGTGCCGCTCTGGCGCTCGCGGCGCTTGACCACCACACGGCTCTTGTCGATGTTCAACGCCTGCGGGATGGCTGCCAGGGCATCGAACATGCGGGCCGAAGCCTTTTCCGGATCGATTGATTTCGGCGCGACGTACTCCTGGACATGCACCCAATCGTGATACAGGTCGATGGCCATGGAGTATTCTGGCATGTCGGCATCGTACACGCGGTAGCAGTCGATGCCTTCACGCTTGACCCACTTGCCCAGGGCCTTGAGGTTCTTTTGCAGGCGGTTGGCGAACATCTGCCCGCCTTCGCTCAGGCGCGGCTGCTCGACCACTGGAGCCGGTGCCGGCGCCGGTTTGATCGGGTTGCCGTTTTTGTTGAACTTGCGTTCCTGCGGTTCGTTCGGCGCCTGATCGTAGGCGGCTTGCTCGCGCTCGACCTGGCGCTGCTCCGGAGTACGACGCTCGCCGGTGACGAATTGATCCGGCAACACCTTGATCAGCAACAGCTTGCACGGCAAGGCGCCGTTCCAGAACGAATACTGCTTGTGGCTGCGGATGCCCATGCGCTTGCCCAGGTCCGGGGCGCCGGTGAACACCGCGGCTTCCCAGTTGAGGCAAGCCTGACGCAGGCGTTCGCCAAGGTTCTGGTAGAGGTAGAGCAGGCTCGCCTCGTCGCCCAGACGCTCGCCGTATGGTGGGTTGCAGATCACCAGGCCTTTCTGGTTCTGGTCCGGACGCGGCTCGAAGGTCGCGACTTCGCCCTGGTAGATCTTGATCCACTCACTGAGGCCAGCACGTTCGACGTTGTTGCGGCCCGGTTGAATCAGGCGCGGGTCGGCTTCGTAACCGCGAATCCACAGCGGCGGCTTGGCCAGGCCGGCCGCGGCGCGTTCGGTGGCTTCTTCGTGGAGTTTTTTCCACAGCGCCGGTACGTGACCGAGCCAGGCGGTGAAGCCCCACTGCTCGCGACGCAGGTTCGGCGCCATGTCGGCAGCGATCATGGCGGCTTCCACCAGGAACGTGCCGACGCCGCACATCGGGTCGGCCAGAGCGCCGCCTTCGGCCGCGATACGGGGCCAGCCGGAACGGATAAGGATGGCGGCCGCGAGGTTTTCCTTGAGCGGCGCCGCACCTTGCTGCAAGCGATAGCCGCGCTGGTGCAGGCTGTGACCGGACAGGTCAAGGGACAGAATGGCTTCGCCACGATCCAGACGCAGGTGAATGCGCAGGTCCGGGTTGAGCTTGTCGATGGACGGACGGTCGCCTTGCGGGGTGCGCAGTTTGTCGACGATGGCATCCTTGACCTTCAGCGCGCCGAAGTGGGTGTTATCGATACCTGAGCCATGGCCGCTGAATTCGACGGCCAGGGTGCCGTCATTGAGCATGTGGTCTTGCCACTCGATGTCCAGCACGCCGTGGTACAGGTCTTCGGCGTCCTTCATTTGGAAACGCTTGAGCACCAGCAGCACGCGGTTGGCCAGGCGCGACCACAGGCACAGGCGATAAGCGGTTTCCATGGTGGCCATGCCGCGTACGGCAGAGGTGTGCTCCCGCGCTTCCTCAAGGCCAAGCCCGACGGCTTCCTCGATGAGCAGGCCTTCAAGGCCTTTCGGGCAAGTGAGGAAGAGTTCGAAACGATCGGACATGGGAATTCCAGAACCTTTAGCTAAGTGACCGGGCAACGCATTGCCGGTCCGGTTTTCAATCAGGCGCTTTTCTCGAAGAGCGCCCGCGTGGCACGAAGGTGTGCCGTTCCACCCCTGCTGCTCGGGTTAAATGAGCTTAGATGCAAGGACAGATAAAAAAGTTGATGCAACAAAATGTCATAAGTCGACCCTTCGTCGAATAGTGCTTCCCGGCAACGGGAGCCATTCTCACTAAAGGATTAAGCCCATCATCCAGCGCAGAGCCGATCATACCGGGGTTTGGCCAATAAATACGCTACAAACGCTCTGTTACTTATGGCGTTAGCACATGAACGGTTACGTCCTTATGACAAAACGATCATTCCCTCGATGTGACGCATTGGTTAGAACTCAATACAGGTTGGCGCCGCAATGACGCCAACACCTTGGCTCGTCACGCCGGCAACGAGCCCCCAACGGCAGAGTTTTTCTGCCAGACCTCAATAGAGGTCGACGCGATAAAAACAGTCAACAAGTGAGGGCAACACCCTATGAGAAGACTTAAGCGTGATCCGTTGGAAAGAGCATTTTTGCGCGGATATCAATATGGCGTTGGTGGTAAATCCCGTGAGCTTTGCCCATTTACTCTACCGTCGGTACGTCAAGCCTGGATTAACGGCTGGCGAGAAGGACGCGGCGACAACTGGGACGGTATGACCGGCACTGCGGGAATCCACAGACTCAACGAACTTCACGCCGTCGGCTAATTACAGGGCAGAACACTCCGACACGACAATCTGATTTGTACTGAATTAACCATGCACGTCCCATCCGGACGGCGGGCTCCGGCCCAGGGGCTCCTTTAAAGGGGCCCTTTTTTATGCCTGCTTCACATTCAGCGACGATACCCTTGTGGCGAGGGGGCTTGCCCCCGTTGGGTCGCGAAGCGGCCCCGAAACCAATCGACTCGGTGACACAGGTAAAACACAGTGGCCGGAATTGCGGCTGCTTCGCAGCCGAACGGGGGCAAGCCCCCTCGCCACAAAAGCTCGCTAGCGTAGGGCTGCGATTGCGTCTACGGACTCACGAATCAGCGCCGGGCCTTTGTAGATGAAGCCCGAGTAGATCTGCACCAGGCTCGCGCCCGCGGTGATTTTCTCCGCTGCGTGCTTGCCTTCGGTAATACCGCCGGCAGCGATGATCGGCAGCCGACCACCCAGCTCCGATGCCAGCACTTTCACGGTGTGGGTGCTCTTGTCGCGAACCGGTGCGCCGGACAGACCACCGGCTTCTTCGCCGTGCTCCATGCCTTCGACGCCTACACGACTCAGGGTGGTGTTAGTCGCAATGACCGCATCCATCCCGGTTTCGATCAGCGCTTGCGCAACTTGTGCGGTTTCTTCGTCGCTCATGTCCGGCGCGATCTTGATCGCCAGCGGTACATGTTTGCCATGACGCAATGCCAATTCCGCGCGGCGCTCGGCCAGATCGGCCAGCAACTGCTTGAGCGAGTCACCGAACTGCAGGCTGCGCAGGCCCGGCGTGTTCGGCGAGCTGACGTTGACCGTCACATAGCTGGCGTGGGCGTAGACCTTGTCCAGGCAGATCAGGTAATCGTCCACGGCACGTTCGACCGGCGTATCGAAGTTCTTGCCGATGTTGATGCCCAGCACGCCCTTGTATTTGGCCGCCGCCACGCGGGCCAGCAGGTGATCGACGCCGAGGTTGTTGAACCCCATGCGATTGATGATCGCCTCGGCTTCCGGCAGACGGAACAGGCGTGGCTTCGGGTTGCCCGGCTGCGGACGCGGCGTGATGGTGCCGATTTCGACAAAACCGAAACCCAGTTGGGCGAAACCATCGATGGCCGCGCCGTTCTTGTCCAGGCCGGCGGCCAGCCCCACCGGATTCGGGAAGTCCAGGCCCATGACATTCACCGGCGTCTTCGCCGGGGCCTTGCACAGCAAGCCGTTGAGCCCAAGACGCCCGCCCGCGCCGATCAGGTCCAGGGACAGATCGTGGGAGGTTTCCGGGGAGAGTTTGAACAACAGCTGACGGGCCAGGGTGTACATGGGCGGATTTGACTCGATTGGCGGCGAATTGAGGCGGCGATTATAGCCGGGCACGGGGTGGCAAGCGAGGCGCGTGATCAAATCAACGGATAATGGCATATGCCTTGCACCACTCTGGGCACCAGCACCCATGCCAACGACCGAATGTGTGCAAAGACAATGGCGTCGTCCCCGGCCTGCTCATGCAAGAACTCGGGACGACGTTTTTTTTGCAAGGTGAACACGCGATGAACGAACCATCAGCCGGCCCTCTGGCCTGGGTCAATGGCAGCGATGCCCCGGAAAAAACCGAAATCAATCTCGGCTTCATGGCTCTGAGCGACTGCGCCTCGGTGGTTGTCGCCGCCACCCAGGGCTTCGCCCAACCCCATGGCTTGACCCTGAACCTCAAGCGTCAGTCGTCCTGGGCCAACCTGCGGGACAAACTGGTCAGCGGCGAACTCGATGCCGCCCACAGCCTCTACGGTCTGGTTTACGCCGTTCACCTGGGCATCGGTGGCGTGGCCGCGACCGACATGGCCGTGCTGATGGGCCTGAATCAGAACGGCCAGAGCATCAACCTGTCCCGTGGTTTGCAAGCGCTTGGAGTGACCAGTCCTGAAGCACTGGAACGGCACGTGCACCAAACTCGCTCAAAATTCACCTTCGCCCAGACGTTTCCAACCGGCACCCACGCCATGTGGTTGTATTACTGGCTCGCCAGCCAGGGCATTCACCCGCTGCTGGATGTCGACAGCGTGGTGGTGCCGCCGCCGCAAATGGTCGCGCACCTGCGGGCCGGGCGTATCGACGGGCTCTGCGTCGGCGAACCCTGGTCCGCCAGCGCCGTGCAACAGGACCTCGGCTTCACCTTGGCGACGACCCAGACCATCTGGCCCGATCATCCGGAAAAGGTCCTGGGCTGCACCCGCGCCTTCGTCGAGCAATACCCCAACACTGCCCGCGCGTTGGTGATGGCGATTCTGGAGGCCAGTCGCTTCATCGAAGAAAGCAGCGAAAATCGTCGCAGCACCGCGCAATTGCTCAGTGCAGCGCAATACCTCGATGCGCCGCTGGAGTGCATCGAGCCGCGCCTGCTGGGCGACTATGTCGATGGTCTGGGCAATCGCTGGCAAGACCCACACGCCCTGCGCTTCCACGGTGAAGGCGAGGTCAATCTGCCGTACCTGTCCGATGGCATGTGGTTCATGACCCAGTTCCGTCGCTGGGGTTTGTTGCGCGACGACCCGGATTACCTCGCCGTGGCCCGTCAAGTCCAGCAACTAGACTTGTATCGTGAAGCGGCCAGCGCTGTAGGTGTCGCGGCACGGGGCAAGGAGATGCGCAGCAGTCAGTTGATCGACGGCAAGACCTGGGACGGTTCGGACCCGGCCGGTTATGCCCGCAGTTTCAAACTGCACGCCATGAGCGACAGCTCGCACCGATCCGCCAGCCGCTGACAGGAGACCATGAACATGCTGCGTATCCTGCTGATCAATGACACCGCTAAAAAAGTCGGGCGCCTGAGGGCCGCCCTGACCGAGGCCGGGTTCGAAGTGATCGATGAATCCGGCCTGACCATCGACCTGCCCGAACGCGTCGAAACGGTGCGTCCGGACGTGATTCTGATCGATACCGAGTCACCGGGCCGCGATGTCATGGAACAAGTGGTGCTGGTGACTCGCGACCAGCCACGACCGATTGTGATGTTCACGGACGAACACGACCCCGATGTGATGCGACAGGCGATCAAGTCCGGTGTCAGCGCCTACATCGTCGAAGGCATTCACGCACAACGCCTGCAGCCGATTCTCGATGTGGCCATGGCACGTTTCGAAAGCGATCAGGCCTTGCGTGCCCAACTGCATGCCCGCGACCAGCAATTGGCCGAGCGCAAGCGCATTGAACTGGCCAAGGGACTGCTGATGAAAATGAAGGACTGCAACGAGGAAGAGGCCTACACACTGATGCGCCGCCAGGCGATGAGCCGCCAGCAGAAGCTGATTCAAGTGGCGGAGCAGATTATTGCCATGAGCGAGTTGCTCGGCTGAAGTCCAGTGGCGCTTGTAAGGGCGCCATCGCGAGCAGGCTCGCTCCCACAGGTGGTTTGTGTTCGACGCCATTCCCTTGTGGGAGCGAGCCTGCTCGCGAATGGCGGCAACTCGATTTCGAGTGTTGGCACAGATCTCGCTAAGTAATCACCACAGGTAACCAACGGCGGTTGCCCCACCTACGACAAAGACGTCGCTCACCTCATTTGCCCTTGGCGGATCGGGTAGCGGCGTTTTTTCGTTTTGGCCCCACAGCACGGGGCCGGTGGTGCGGCCGTATCGGCGCCCCACCTGCAAGCTCATGACTCCTTTCGAGACTCTTCACAGCTGAGGTGCGCAATGAATTCAAGCTTCTGGAAATCCGGCCATACACCCACATTGTTCGCAGCCTTCCTCTATTTCGACCTGAGCTTCATGGTCTGGTACCTGCTCGGTCCTTTGGCGGTACAGATCGCCGCCGACCTGCACCTGACGACGCAGCAACGGGGGCTGGTGGTCGCCACGCCGATTCTGGCCGGGGCGGTGTTGCGCTTCGTGATGGGGATGCTGGCTGATCGCCTGTCGCCCAAAACCGCCGGCCTGATCGGTCAGGTTATCGTGATCTGCGCGCTGTTCGGCGCCTGGAAACTCGGAATCCACAGCTACGAGCAGGCGTTGCTGCTGGGCCTGTTCCTCGGCATGGCCGGCGCTTCGTTCGCCGTCGCCCTGCCCCTGGCCTCGCAGTGGTATCCGCCGCAGCATCAAGGCAAGGCCATGGGCATCGCCGGCGCGGGGAACTCGGGCACGGTGCTCGCCGCATTGATCGCCCCGGTGCTGGCGGCGGCGGTTGGCTGGAGCAACGTGTTCGGTTTCGCCCTGATTCCGCTGATTCTGACCCTGATCGTCTTCGCCTGGCTGGCCCGCAATGCCCCCGAGCGGCCAAAAGCCAAATCCATGGCCGACTACTTCAAGGCCTTGGGCGATCGTGACAGCTGGTGGTTCATGTTTTTCTACAGCGTGACATTTGGCGGCTTCATCGGTCTGGCCAGTGCCCTGCCCGGTTATTTCAACGACCAGTACGGCTTGAGCCCGGTGACCGCCGGCTACTACACCGCAGCCTGCGTGTTCGGCGGCAGTCTGATGCGCCCCTTGGGTGGCGCGCTGGCTGACCGGTTCGGCGGCATTCGGACTCTGCTGGCGATGTACACCGTCGCGGCGATCTGCATTGCCGTGGTCGGCTTCAATCTGCCGAGTTCCTACGCCGCACTGGCACTTTTCGTCTGCACCATGCTCGGTCTGGGCGCAGGCAATGGCGCGGTATTCCAATTGGTGCCCCAGCGTTTTCGCCGGGAAATCGGCGTGATGACCGGCCTGATCGGCATGGCCGGCGGTATCGGTGGCTTTGCCCTCGCGGCCGGCATGGGCGCGATCAAGCAAAGCACCGGCAGCTATCAACTGGCACTGTGGTTTTTCGCCAGCCTCGGCGTTCTGGCCTGGTTCGGTCTGCACGGCGTAAAACGTCGCTGGAGAACCACCTGGGGTTCGGCCGCCGTGACGGCAGCGCGAGTCTGACGCCCCGATGAGCCTGCAACTGAGTTTCGCCGAAGCCAGCGCCATCGGTCCTCGCGAGGAAAACCAGGATGCCCTGCGCCTGGTCACACCGGCTCCGGCGCTGGCCGCGAGCAAGGGTTATCTGTTCGCGATTGCCGACGGTGTCAGCCAATGCGTCGATGGCGGTCTGGCTGCCCGTTCGACGCTGCAGGCCCTGGCGCTGGATTACTACGCCACGCCGGAAACCTGGAGCGTCGCACAGGCACTCGATCGTCTGCTGCTGGCGCAGAACCGCTGGTTGCAGGCCAATGGCGGCGGACAACCGCTGCTGACCACCCTCAGCGCGCTGGTCCTGCGTGGTCGGCGTTTTACCTTGGCCCATGTCGGCGATTGTCGGGTGTATCGCTGGCACGCCGACCAATTGCAGCGAATCAGCGAGGATCACGTCTGGGACCAGCCGGGCATGCAGCATGTGCTGAAACGGGCGCTGGGGCTCGATCAACACCTGGTGCTGGATTTTCTCGACGGTGAGTTGCGCCCCGATGAGAGCTTCGTCCTGCTCAGCGACGGCGTCTGGGCCGTCCTGGGCGATACCGCCATTGCCGCGATCCTGCGCGATCAACCGGATTTGCACAGCGCTGCGAACACCCTGGTCAATGCTGCGCACCTGGCGGGCAGCCAGGACAACGCCAGCGCCCTGCTGGTGCGGGTCGATGCCCTCGGCGAAGCGAGCATTGGCGATGCGTTGATGCACTTACAGCAATGGCCACTGCCGCCTGCCCTGAAACCGGGTCAGGCGTTCGAGGGCTGGCAGGTCGAGGGGATCGTCGCACAGAGCCAGCAATCGCTGCTTTATCGCGTTCGCGACAGCCAGCAACAACCCTGGCTGTTGAAAACCCTGCCCGGTCGCCTGCACGACGATCACCAGGCCGGGCAAGCGTTACTGTCGGAAGAATGGTTTCTCAAACGCGTGGCCGGTCGACATTTTCCTGAAGTCCACTCCGCCAGTCAGCGTCAGCATTTGTACTACGTGATGCGTGAATATTCGGGCGCTACCCTGGCCCAACGACATGAGCAAGGCGGACCGCTGCCGCTGCCCCAGTGGCAAGACATCGCCGAACGCTTGCTGCGAGCGGTCGGCCTGTTGCATCGACGGCAGATCCTGCATCGCGATATCAAACCGGAAAACCTGCTGCTGGGGGACGATGGTGAGTTGCGCCTGCTGGATTTCGGCCTCGCCTACTGCCCCGGGCTTTCGCAAGATCTGCCCTGGGCGCTGCCGGGTACACCCAGTTACATCGCACCCGAAGCCTTTCGCGGCGAAGTACCGACGCCACAGCAGGACTTGTACGCCGTCGGAGTAACCCTGTATTTCCTGCTCACCGGGCATTACCCCTATGGCGAAATCGAAGCCTTCCAGCGCCCGAGGTTTGGCCTCCCGGTCAACGCCAGCCGCTACCGGCCCGACCTGCCGGACTGGATCGCCCATAGCCTGGAGCGCGCCGTGGCGGCGACCCCCGACCAGCGTTTCGAAACAGCGGAAGAATGGCTGCTGCTGATCGAACAGGGCGAGCGCCACAGCTTGAGCGTGCGCCCCCGGCCCTTGCTGGAGCGCGAACCGCTGAAAGTCTGGCGAACATTGGCGCTGGTATCGTTGCTGCTCAATCTGGTGCTGCTGATGGTTGCGCTCCATTAGCGGGCAAAGCGCCTTGAATCGGTGCACTCCCTCACGGTTCTGCCCTTGTGAACGGGGAAAATGCCAACAAACACGGGATTTGAGCGACTTGGCATAACCACTGCATTACCTCTTTCAACAGACATACAGCGCAGGCTTCAACGACGAAGGTTGCACTTCCCGAGAGAACGGGACCAGGACAAAGGCGTCCTCGCTAGGCAACTAGCGGGACGCCTTTTTTTGTTTGCGCAAAATTTGTCGAGCATGGCCTGCCACTGATGAGGCAGGCCCGAGCTCCCCGGAGAACCTGATGAAAAAACTAAAACTGGTGATGATCGGCAACGGCATGGCCGGGGTCCGGACCCTGGAAGAGCTGCTCAAACTGAGCACGGAGCTGTACGACATCACGGTCTTCGGTGCCGAACCGCACACCAACTACAACCGCATCCTGCTGTCGCCGGTGCTGGCGGGCGAACAGACCTTCGAAGAAATCGTGCTCAACGACCTGGACTGGTACCTGGAAAACAACATCAAGCTGCTGCTCAACCGTAAGGTGGTGGAGATCGACCGAGTCAAGCGCCGGGTCATCGCCGAAGACGGCAGCGAAGCCGAATACGATCGCCTGCTGATCGCCACCGGCTCAACGCCTTTCATCCTGCCCATTCCCGGCAACACCCTTGACGGCGTGATCGGCTACCGCGACATCGCCGACACCCAGGCCATGATCGACACCGCGAAAACCCACCGGCACGCCGTGGTGATCGGCGGCGGCCTGCTCGGCCTGGAGGCCGCCAACGGCCTGATGCTGCGGGGCATGCACGTCACCGTGGTGCATATCGGCGAGTGGTTGCTGGAGCGGCAACTGGACAAGACCAGCGGCCAGTTGCTGCAAACCGCGCTGGAATCTCGCGGCCTGCACTTTCGCCTGTGCGAGCAGACCCAGGCCTTGCACGACGCTGGCAACGGCCGGGTCGGTTCGGTGCAATTCAAGAACGGCGACATCATTCCCGCTGACCTCGTAGTGATGGCCGCCGGCATTCGCCCCAATACCGAATTGGCGGAGAAATCCGGCATTCCGTGCAGCCGCGGGATTCTGGTCAACGACACAATGCAAACCTACGACCCACGGATCTATGCCATCGGCGAGTGTGCCAGCCACCGCGGTATCGCCTATGGTTTGGTGGCGCCGCTGTTCGAACAGGCCAAAGTCTGCGCCAATCACCTGGCCCAACTGGGTTTTGCCACCTACAAGGGTTCGGTGACCTCGACCAAATTGAAGGTTACCGGTATCGACCTGTTTTCCGCCGGCGACTTCATGGGCGGTGAAGGCACCGAGACCATTACCCTCTCGGACCCGATTGGCGGCGTCTACAAGAAACTGGTGATCAAGGATGACGTGCTGGTCGGCGCCTGCCTGTACGGCGATACGGCAGACGGCGGCTGGTATTTCAGGCAGATCCGTGAGAATCACGCCATCGGCGAGATCCGCGATCATTTGATGTTTGGTGAAAATGCACTGGGCGACGTAGGACATCAGGGCCAGGACAAAGCCATGAGCATGGCCGACAACGCCGAAGTCTGCGGCTGCAACGGTGTGTGCAAGGGCACCATCGTCAAGGCCATTCAGGAACACGGGCTGTTCAGTGTCGACGACGTCAAGAAACACACCAAGGCTGCCAGCTCCTGCGGTTCCTGCGCCGGCCTCGTCGAACAGATCCTGATCAACACCGTGGGCGGCGCCGCCGACGTCAAGCCGAAAAGCGAAAAGGCCATCTGCGGCTGCAGCGATCTCAACCACGGGCAGATCCGCCAGGCCATCCGCGAGCAGCACCTGCTGACCATCGCCGGCACCATGAGCTACCTGAACTGGCGCACACCCAACGGCTGCGCCACCTGCCGCCCGGCGCTCAACTACTACCTGATCTCCACCTGGCCAGGAGAAGCCAAGGATGATCCGCAATCGCGCCTGATCAATGAACGCGCCCACGCCAATATTCAGAAAGACGGCACCTACTCTGTAGTCCCGCGGATGTGGGGCGGTGTGACCAATCCTTCAGAGCTGCGGCGCATTGCCGACGTCGCCGACAAGTACAACGTGCCGATGGTCAAGGTCACCGGTGGCCAGCGCATCGACTTGCTGGGTATTCGCAAGCAAGACCTGCCGGGGGTATGGAAAGACTTGGACATGCCGTCCGGCCACGCCTATGGCAAATCCATCCGCACGGTGAAAACCTGCGTCGGCAGCGAGTTCTGCCGCTTTGGCACCCAGAATTCAACACAACTTGGCATTGAACTGGAACATGACCTGTTCAACATGTGGTCGCCACACAAGGTGAAGCTGGCTGTCTCCGGTTGCCCGCGCAACTGCTCGGAAGCCGGTATCAAGGATGTGGGAATTATCGGTGTGGACTCCGGCTGGGAGATGTACATCGGCGGCAACGGCGGGATCAAGACCGAAGTCGCGGAATTCTTCGTCAAACTGAAAACCGCCGAAGAAGTGCGCGAATACAACGGTGCATTCCTGCAGCTCTATCGCGAAGAAGCCTTCTACCTCGAGCGCACCGTGCACTACCTGCAACGGGTCGGTATGGAACACATCAAGAAAGCCGTACTGGAAGATCCGGAGCGGCGCAAGGCGCTCAACGATCGCCTGCAATTCTCCCTGTCGTTCGAACAGGACCCGTGGAAGGAACGCCTGGAACAGCCCCAGCTGAAAAAAGAATTCGACGTCATCCCCGTGAAAAACCTGGAGGTGCTGGCATGAACTGGCTGGATATCTGTGCACTGGAAGAGATCAATGCCCTGGGCTCGCGGATCATCGCCGGGCCAAAGGGAGACATCGCGATTTTCCGTACCAGCGACGACGAAGTGTTCGCCCTCGACGACCGCTGCCCGCACAAGGGCGGCCCGTTGTCCCAAGGTCTGGTCTACGGCAAGCGTGTGGCCTGCCCGCTGCACAACTGGCAAATCGATCTGGAAAGCGGCGAAGCCCTGGCCCCGGACATCGGCTGTGCCCATCACCATCTCGCCCGGGTGGAAAATGGCCGGGTGATGCTGGCCCTGCGGGATGCAGGCTGATGGACCGCCAGATCACTGCGTCCACCTGCTGTTACTGCGGGGTCGGCTGCGGGGTGCTGATCGAGCACGACGGCGAGCACATCCTCGGCGTCAGCGGCGACCCGGCGCACCCGGCCAATTTCGGCAAACTGTGCAGCAAGGGTTCGACCCTGCACCTGACCGGCGACTTGACGGCGCGGGCGTTATACCCCGAACTGCGCCTCGGTAAAAGCCTGGCCCGCCACCGCACCGATTGGGATACCGCCCTCGATCACGCCACCAGCGTGTTTGCCGCGACTATTGCCGAACATGGCCCGGACAGCGTGGCGTTCTACATTTCCGGGCAACTGTTGACCGAGGACTACTACGCCTTCAACAAGCTGGCGCGTGCCCTGGTAGGCACCAACAACATCGACAGCAATTCGCGCCTGTGCATGTCTTCGGCGGTGGTCGGCTACAAGCGCAGCCTGGGTGCCGACGCCCCGCCCTGCAGCTACGAAGACCTGGAGCTGAGTGATTGCGTGATGATCGCCGGCAGCAACATGGCCTACGCCCACCCGGTGCTGTTTCGCCGCCTGGAAGCAGCCAAATCCCGCCGGCCGCAGATGAAGGTCATCGTCATTGACCCACGTCGCACAGATACCTGCGATCTGGCTGACCTGCACCTGGCGATCTTGCCGGGCACCGATGTCGCCTTGTTCCATGGGATTTTGCATCTGCTGCTGTGGGAAGACTGGATAGATCGTGACTTCATCAGGGACCACACCGAAGGCCTGGCCGAGCTGAAAAACCTGGTGCGTGACTACACGCCGCAAATGGTTTCGCAGCTCTGCGGTATCAGCCTCGGGCAATTGCAGCAATGTGCCGAGTGGATCGGCACATCACCGAGCTTTCTGTCGCTGTGGTGCATGGGGCTTAACCAGTCCACCGCCGGCAGCGCGAAAAACAGTGCATTGATCAATCTGCACCTGGCCACCGGGCAGATCGGTCGTCCCGGCGCCGGACCTTTCTCCCTCACCGGTCAGCCAAATGCCATGGGCGGACGGGAAACCGGCAGTTTGTCCAACTTGCTGCCCGGTCACCGTGACGCCGCCAATGCACAACACCGTGCGCAAGTGGCGTCCTACTGGGGCGTCGAGCAACTGCCGGAAAGCCCCGGGCTCACTGCGATCGAATTGTTCGAGCAAGTGCGCAACGGCAAGATCAAGGCGTTGTGGATCGCCTGCACCAACCCCGCGCAATCCATGCCGGACCAGACGGCCGTGCGCGCAGCTCTGCAAGCCTGCCCGTTCGTGGTGTTACAGGAAGCCTTCAGCACCACTGAAACCGCGAAGTTCGCCGACCTTCTGCTGCCCGCTGCCAGTTGGGGGGAAAAGGAAGGTTGCGTGACCAACTCAGAGCGGCGCATTTCCCACGTACGCCAGGCAATCGTCGCACCGGGTGAGGCGCGGCCTGACTGGGCAATCACCGTAGATTTCGCACAACGCCTGGAAAAACACCTGCGTCCCGGCCAAGCGAGCCTGTTTGAATTTGATAATCCCGCTCAGGTCTTTGACGAATACAAACAACTGACTCAAGGTCGCGACCTGGATCTGTCCGGTATCAGCCATGCACTGCTCGATCGTCTCGGCCCGCAGCAGTGGCCCTTCCCTGCGGGTGCCGTTGAAGGCACGGCCCGGCTGTACGTCGACGGGGTATTTGCCACTGCCAATGGGCGCGCACAGTTCGTGGCCGATCCATACCGTGCCGCCAAAGAGCAACGCGATGCTCGCTTCCCGCTGACCCTGATCACCGGTCGCCTGCGCGATCAATGGCACGGCATGAGCCGCACCGGCACCGCTGCGCAGCTGTTCGGTCATGTCAGCGAAGCGGAGTTGAGCCTGCACCCGGACGAACTGCGCCGCCATCGCCTGCAGCCGGGGGATCTGGTCAGCCTGAAAAGCAGGCGCGGCGCAATCGTCGTCGCGGTTGCCAGCGATGACAGCGTGCGTCCGGGCCAGGCCTTTTTGCCGATGCATTGGGGCGATCGTTTTCTCAAGGGCGGGGTGAACAGTCTCACTCTGCCCGCATTCGATCCTTTGTCGAAACAGCCCGAACTTAAACACAGCGGCGTTCGCCTGGATCCGGTGGATTTGCCCTGGAAACTATTCGCACTGATCGAGGGCGATGTTCAACGGCATTTTGAAACGCTACGACCGCTCTGTGAGGCGTTTTCCTACGTCAGTCTCAGTCTGGTTGGCCGTGAGCGCCCTGCCCTGCTTGTGCGGGCTGCCAATACTTCAGCACCTTCGGCAGAGTTGCTAAGCGAAATCGATAAAAACCTGGCGCTCGATGACGGCCCGGTACTGGCTTACGACGACCCTCGACGGGCCATAGGCAAGCGCGTGCGGATCGAAAATGGCCGGATCACTGCCATTCGACTGGCCGGTGAAACCCTTGCCCAGCACTGGTTGCAGGGGCTGTGGCTCGAAGGTCGCGCGGACCAGCAACTGCGGCGCTGGCTGCTTGCGCCGCTGAGCGCACCACCGGGCAATCTCGACACGTCCTTCAACTCGAACAAGATCCTGTGCAATTGCAAGAACGTCGGCCAGAACGCGATCTGCGCCGGCATCAGCCGTGGCCTGGACTTGCAGGGGCTCAAGCAAGAACTGGGTTGCGGCACGCAATGCGGGTCCTGCGTTCCGGAAATCAAACGCCTGCTGGCCGCCACGGCGCAGCCAGTCACCGTCTTCTCGTGAGGAAAACACTATGAGTGCAAAAGTCTGGCTGGTAGGTGCGGGCCCGGGTGATCCGGAGTTGCTCACGTTGAAGGCGGTACGTGCCTTGCGCGAGGCAGATGTGGTGCTGATCGATGACCTGGTCAATGTCGCGGTACTCGAGCATTGCCCTGGGGCGCGGATCATTCCGGTGGGCAAGCGTGGCGGCTGCCGCTCTACCCCACAAGCGTTCATCCATCGCCTGATGCTTCGTTATGCCCGGCAGGGTAAATGCGTAGCGCGGCTCAAGGGCGGCGATCCATGCATTTTCGGCCGCGGTGGTGAAGAGGCGCAGTGGCTGCGTGAGCGTGGGGTCGAAGCCGAGTTGGTCAACGGCATCACTGCCGGACTGGCGGGGGCAACGCAATGCGATATTCCGCTGACTTTGCGCGGTGTAGCCCGTGGTGTCACGCTGGTCACCGCACACACCCAGGACGACAGCCAATTGAACTGGCAGGCACTGGCCCAAGGCGGAACGACGTTGGTGGTTTACATGGGAGTGGCCAAGCTGGGTGAAATCCGTGAGCAGCTATTGGCCGGCGGCATGGCAACGGATACGCCCGTGGCCATGATTGAAAATGCCTCCTTGCCCCATCAACGGGAATGTCGGAGCACTCTCACAAACATGGATGAAGCGGCCTACAGATTCCAACTGAAAAGCCCTGCCATACTGGTGATCGGTGCAGTGGCAGCCAGTGCAACTCAATCGCTGTGGGAGCGTGAATTGCCTGTGATGGCGGCAGATCAGTCAGCGTAGTTTCAACTATTTCACCAAATTGCAGACAAAGAAAAGCCCGGCCTGAGCCGGGCTTTTCAGAGCTGCGAGCTAATTACTTAGCTTGAGCTTCAACCTGCGCTTCTACGCGACGGTTAACTGCACGACCAGCGTCAGTTTTGTTGTCAGCAACTGGGCGGGATTCGCCGTAGCCAACAGACTGAACGCGGGACGATTCAACACCGTACTGGTTGGTCAGAACTTGTTTAACGGCGTTTGCACGACGCTCGGACAGTTTCTGGTTGTAAGCGTCAGGACCGACGGAGTCAGTGTGACCTTCAACAGTAGTGCTGGTGGATGGGTACTGCTTCATGAAGTCAGCCAGGTTCTTGATGTCGCCGTAGCTGTTTGGCTTGACTACCGACTTGTCGAAGTCGAACTTCACGTCCAGCTCAACACGAACAACTTCAGCAACTGCCGGGCAGCCGTCAGCGTCAACAGTTACGTTGGCTGGGGTGTCTGGGCACTTGTCAACGTTGTCGCAAACGCCATCGTTGTCGCTGTCAGAGCAAACTTCCGGAGCTGGAACTGGAGCAGCAGCTGGCTTGCTGCCGCCGCCGAAGTTCACACCGATACCGACGCTAGGAGCCCACTCGGTGTTGCCCTGGTCGATGTTGTACTGAGCTTCAACGCCAGCACGGGCGTAGAAGTTGTCGGTGAAGTACAGCTTGGCACCGCCGCCAACGTTGGCGAAGGTGGAACGGTTACGACCGTTCGAGCCGTTCTGGTCGATGCTCTGGTCGGAGAAACCGCCCGAGACGTAAGGACGCAGCATGTCGCCTGGGTTGTTGAAGTGGTACAGAGCGTCCAGAGCGGTGTTCGCGCCCTTAACGTTCTTGCCGTCGTTTGCACGGGCGTTGTGCACTTCGTCGTAGGCCAGACGCAGTTCAACGTCGTCTGTCAGGAAGTAACCGATAGAACCACCCGGCAGGATGCCGTCGTTCTTGAAGTTACGGTCGCTATCGAAATATTGCTTCTTTGCGTAGCCTTCGATTTCAACTGCGCCTTGGCCCTGTGCCAGAGCGCCGATGGAAGTGGCGGCAATAAGAGAACCAATGGCCAAGCCCAAGGTGTTTTTCAGTTTCATCCGTTAAATCCCCATCTGGTGATTGTGAAGCAGTCCCGCAAACCGGGGGACAACTCGGCGGCAAGTCTAACAGAACTTGCCTACACGTAAGAGATATTTGCGCTGAACTAAGTTTCAGCAATGCCTGCAAATTTCTCACGCAATTTATCTAGAGCGCGTTTGTACCGCATTTTTGTTGCGCTCAAACCCATATGCATGATGTCTGCGATTTCCTGAAACTCCAGCTCTGCGACAAATCGTAGCACCAGAATTTCACGATCAATCGGGTTCACATACACCAACCAGCGATCAAGTCCGCCTTTTTCCTCAGGTTTCGGCGTCTTTTCTTCGGACGCTTCCTCGAGGGGGTCAAGACTCAAAGCGTCCATCAAGCGACGCTTTCGCCGTTCCTTCCGATACTGTGTGATGCACTCGTTGTACGTGATGCTATATAGCCACGTCTTGAACTTCGATTTACCTTCGAAGTTCTTCAGGCCATACAGCACCTTCAACATGACCTCCTGACAGACATCGTCTGCGTCGCGATCGTTCCCTAGATATCGTGCGCACACGTTAAATAATGTTCGCTGGTAACGCCGCATCAGTTCTTCATAGGCGCGTGTTACGTGAAACAGCTCGGTATGCGAGCGCGCGACCAACTCCTCATCAGAGAGCTCGCGGGGGTCGTAGCGCATGGATAACGATTGGGCTTTATTCAAAACAAGTCGGGCCGACAGTCAGGTCAATGTCCGCCGCAGCCAGCGTGAGCAGGCATTTTGCGGCGGCATACATTAGCAGGGTTTGCCGGGTTAGCGGCTACTCACATGCTGCTCAAGGAGGATCCGATTGGAAAGAGAGACTAGCTCACCCTCATCGGTCAGCAATGTGGTTTTAACCGTGCCGATCTCTTCGATCTGGCCTTCGACCTCGCCAACACGCACTTGTTGCCCAACCTGGTACAGCTCACGCACGTAGATTCCCGCAAGAATCTGGCCGGCAATTTCCCGGCTTCCCAACCCCATGGCCAGCGCTACTGCCAGACCAACGGTTATCAACACAATCACGATCACATGGTTCAGCAGGTCGGTCTTGACCTCCAACTGGCTGATCGCAACCGAAATACTGATGATGATCACCAGGCCCTGGGCAATCCGTCCAAGCCCTGAAGCATAGTCCAGCCCCACGCCTTCTGCCGCTCCGCGCACCAGCCCGTTGGCCAGTTGCGCCAGCAAGACACCGACCAGCAACACCAGCGCCGCACCGAACACCTTCGGCAAATACAACGCAAGCATGTCCAGCGTAGCTGAAACTCGCTCAAGGCCAAGGGATTCTGCGGCAGAAACCAGAAAAATCAGCAGAACGAACCAATAGACGATTTTGCCGATCAGCGTCGAAATAGGAACTTGCAACCCTGCACGGGACAGCAATTTGGTCAGGCCGGTGCCACCCATCAAGCGATCAAGGCCCAGTTTGGCGAGCAACTTCGAGAGCAAGGTGTCCAGCAGTTTGGCCACGACAAAACCCAACAGCAGCACAACCAGTGCGCCGAACAGGTTCGGAATGAAGTTCGCAACCTTGGTCCACAACGCAGTCATTGCAGTGACGAGGCTCTGAGTCCAGAGATCAAGTTCCATATTCAATCAGCCTTATCAGCAGTGCGAGCAGTAGGTTTACGAAGACGGGATACCGGCGCGACATGGGCCGATCCGTTATTCAGGGCGATCATCAGTGCGGGCAACCAGCGCCCCAGCAGGCTGAACAGATCACCGGCGCCGACCTGGCGGTTGGCGGTTTTCAGCACACGGCCCAGGCACGCATCGTCGTCCCGGGTGGACGGTGAGGCGTTGAGCATGTCGCGTAAAGACTGTTCAAACGGATCGTGCATACGCACCTCTCGTGATGTCTGTGGGAGACGCGGTCAGTTTTGGTCGGGTCACATGGTTTCCCTCAGACCCAGCGCAAACGTCGGAACAACCACCACTGCCCCAGCGCCACCGAGACCATCATCAGGCAAGCGATCAGAAAGCCGTAAGGGCTGGCAGAGAATGGAATTCCACCGACGTTGATCCCCAAAAGCCCGGCCAGAAAACTCATCGGCAAAAAGATCCCGGTGATGATCCCGAAGCGATACATCGTGCGGTTCATGCGCACGCTCAAGCGACGGTCTTCAGCCTCCAGGACCAGCCCCACCCGCTCCCGGGTCAATTCCAGCTCTTCGAGGTAGCGGGTCAGGCTGTTGTTCAATTCGTTCCAGTAATCGCCGTCATCCTCGACGAACCAGGGCAACTTGATTCGCGTCAACTGCCCGAAAATGTCCCGCTGCGGAGCCAGAAAGCGCTTCAACGCAGCCGCCCGGCGACGAATCTGCAAAACCGCCCCGTGCTCAGGAGTATACCGTTCGTCGGTATCCAGCTTTTCTTCTTCCTCATCGACCACTTCCGAGAGACAGCTGACCAGATCCTGCACCTTGTTGGTGAGGTACTGCGCCATGCAAAGAATGAGTTCGGAGGCAGTTTTCGGCCCCTTGCCCTCGGACAGTTGCACCAGCAACTCGTCAGTGGCACGCAACGGACGCAAACGCAGGGAAATGACACGCTGGGCAGAGCCGAAAATCCGCACCGACACCATGTCTTCCGGTTCGGCGCCAGGGTTCAGATTGACCCCGCGCAAAAATAGCAGCAGTTCGCTGTCCGAAAGCTGTAGAAGTCGCGGACGGGTATTTTCTTCAAGTAACAGGTCACAGCTGAATTCGCTCAGACCGCTGGATTTGCGCAACCAGGTCCGGGTTTGCGGATGACTGCGATCCCAGTGCAGCCACAGGCTTTCATGGGCCTGCAGCTGCAAGTCATCGAGTTCAGTCCGGGCAATCGAACGCGCGCCGCCTTTACCGTCCAGCACCAGGGCATGCACCAGCCCCCATTGCGCGTTTTCTTCCTCGAACATCCGCACTCCTTTGGTCAACCAGCGCTTTATTCAGGCATTTTCAGCGGGCTGGGCGAGATGATCACGCCGTTGTTGTCCGCATAAATGTATTCGCCTGGACGGAACGTCACACCGGCAAACGTCACCACAACGTTGAGATCGCCGAGCCCGCGCCTGTCGGATTTCCTCGGGTGGCTGGCGAGGGCCTGAACGCCCAGATCGGTCTGCGCGATGATATCGACGTCGCGGATGCAACCGTAGATCACCAGCCCTTCCCAACCGTTTTTCGCGGCTTTCTCGGCCAGCATGTCACCGAGCAACGCATGACGCAGGGAACCGCCACCGTCTACCACCAGCACTTTGCCATTCCCCTTGAGCTCGACCTGCTCCTTGACCCGCGAGTTGTCTTCAAAGCATTTGATGGTCACGATTTCGCCGCCGAAGGAATCACGGCCGCCGAAATTGCTGAACATCGGTTCCAGCACCTGCACCAGCTCCGGATAGGCGTCGCACAGGTCAGGCGTGATGTAATGGTTCATCGAGAAACTCCTGTAAGAGGAAGACAATCGAGGATGTCGGAAAGTGACCAGAACAGCTCAATGCGTCATATCTTAGCCGCAAGCCGACCGGAGCGAAATGCCCTTGTCAGAGCGTCAGGCTCAGATTGCCGCGACCAAATCCTGTTGCGCTCCCGGCAAAGGTGTCTGCTGATCGGCCAACCAGCGCGTCACCAAAGGCCAGACTTCAGCCTGGGCTGCCTTGCTGACGAGCATTTCCACGTGACCGAAATTGTCGCCGAAGCCCTGCTCGCGCCCCAGGTTGATGAATTGCTTGTGCTCGGAACCGAACTGCTCGAACAGCTTGCGACACGCCCACGCAGGATCCTGATGATCACCCGCAGCGCTCACGGCAAGCACCGGCAACCTGACCTCGGTCAAACCCGCCCACCAGTTTTTATCGGCATCGCCAAAGCGCCCGAACAGACCGTACCAGCGCATGCCTTCCAGGGCCAGGCCGATGGGCTCGTCCTCCGGACCGCGCTTGAGCCTTGAGCCGGACAACTGGGCAAAACGCTTGAGAATGAAGCGACCGCTCCACTCTACCGGCGGAATCTTCAATGGCCAGTAGGTGCGACTGACTTGTGTACCGAAAAACGCCGCCGAGGCCACGACCGGCTCACCGATGTACTCGCCACCCAGCGCTGCGGCCAGTGTAATACCGCCCAGTGAGTGACCGATCCAGTGTGGCACCTGCCCGCTCTGTTCGCGCACGAACGCGCCAATGGCCGGCAGGTCATAGCGTGCGTAGTCGGCAACACGGTTCTTGCGGTAGTCGTGGTTACGCTGGGACAGGCCGTGACCGCGCATTTCCGGAATCCAGACATCGAACCCCAGACGGGCCAGGTAAGCGCCCAACCCCAGGCCTTTGGGAGAAAACCAGAACCGGCGATTGGAAAAGCTGCCGTGCAGCAGGATCACCGGCACGCCACGGGAGGACGACTCATCGGCCATGCCAAGGCGTGTCACAGCCAATTCGACGGTGAAGTCGGGACTGTTACCGGGTTTCAAACGATACACATCTTCGCTCAGATCACCGCGCCGTTCGGCACTGATCAGGGCGACAGGAAATAGGTTGCTGCTGCTTTGCATAATCTCTTGCACAAAAAAGGGCGGCATCCAGATGGAGCCCGCCCTGCTTGAATCTCATAAAGACCGCTCCCTGCAGGAGCGAGCCCTGCTCGCGAAGAACTCGGGACACCACGTTTATCCAGGATAAACGCGTTATCGTTGACGTCCATCGCGAGCAAGCTCGCTCCCACAGAAAGGGGCGGCCCGTTTACATCGGATCAGGCCGAAGCTTGACCTTCCGCCAGGAAGAACCAGGTTTCCAGTACGGAGTCAGGGTTCAACGAAACGCTTTCAATGCCCTGCTCCATCAGCCACTTGGCCAGGTCCGGGTGGTCCGAAGGACCCTGACCGCAGATACCGATGTATTTGCCGGCCTTGTTGCACGCGGCAATCGCATTGGCCAGCAGCTTCTTGACCGCCGGATTACGCTCGTCGAACAGGTGGGCGATGATGCCGGAGTCACGGTCCAGGCCCAGGGTCAGCTGGGTCAGGTCGTTGGAGCCGATGGAGAAACCGTCGAAGAACTCGAGGAACTCTTCAGCCAGGATGGCGTTGGACGGCAGTTCGCACATCATGATCACGCGCAGGCCGTTCTGGCCACGAGCCAGACCATTTTCCGCCAGCAGATCCACCACCTGGCTCGCTTCGCCCAGGGTACGGACGAACGGCACCATGATTTCGACGTTGGTCAGGCCCATCTCGTTGCGCACGCGCTTGAGGGCGCGGCATTCGAGCTCGAAGCAGTCGCGGAACGATTCGCTGATGTAACGCGAGGCACCGCGGAAGCCCAACATCGGGTTCTCTTCTTCCGGCTCGTACAGCTTGCCGCCGATCAGGTTGGCGTATTCGTTGGACTTGAAGTCCGACAGACGCACGATGACCTTTTTCGGCCAGAACGCAGCCGCCAGGGTGCTGATGCCTTCGACCAGTTTCTCGACGTAGAAGCCGACCGGATCGTTGTAACCGGCGATGCGCTTGTCGACGCTTTCCTTGATGTCCAGCGGCAGGCCGTCGTAGTTCAGCAGTGCCTTGGGGTGCACGCCGATCATGCGGTTGATGATGAACTCCAGGCGGGCCAGGCCCACACCGGCGTTCGGCAGCTGTGCGAAGTCGAAGGCGCGGTCCGGGTTACCGACGTTCATCATGATCTTGAACGGCAGCTCAGGCATGGCGTCCACGGAGTTCTTCTTGATGTCGAAGCCCAGTTCGCCTTCGAAGATGAAACCGGTGTCGCCTTCAGCGCAGGAAACGGTCACGCCCTGGCCATCTTTCAACAGCTGGGTGGCGTTGCCGCAACCTACTACCGCTGGAATACCCAGCTCACGGGCGATGATCGCCGCGTGGCAAGTACGGCCGCCACGGTTGGTGACGATCGCGCTCGCGCGCTTCATGACCGGCTCCCAGTCCGGGTCGGTCATGTCGGAAACCAGTACGTCGCCTGGCTGGACCTTGTCCATCTCGGACACGTCCTTGATGATGCGGACCTTGCCGGCGCCGATACGCTGGCCGATGGCGCGACCTTCCACCAGCACGGTGCCGGTTTCTTTCAACAGGTAACGTTCCATGACGTTGGCCTGGGTGCGGCTCTTCACGGTTTCCGGACGGGCCTGCACGATGTACAGCTTGCCGTCGTCACCGTCCTTGGCCCACTCGATGTCCATCGGGCACTGGTAGTGCTTCTCGATGATCATCGCCTGCTTGGCCAGTTCGCTGACTTCGGCGTCGGTCAGGCAGAAACGTGCGCGCTCAGCCTTGTCCACGTCGACGGTCTTGACCGAACGACCGGCCTTGGCCTCGTCGCCGTAGATCATCTTGATGGCTTTGCTGCCCAGGTTGCGGCGCAGGATCGCCGGGCGACCCGCGGCCAGCGTACCTTTGTGAACGTAGAACTCATCCGGGTTCACCGCGCCTTGTACGACGGTTTCACCCAAGCCGTAGGCGCCGGTGATGAACACCACGTCACGGAAGCCCGACTCGGTATCGAGGGTGAACATCACGCCGGCGGTGCCGGTTTCGGAACGGACCATGCGCTGCACGCCAGCAGACAGGGCAACCAGCTTGTGGTCGAAGCCCTGGTGCACGCGATAGGAAATGGCACGGTCGTTGAACAGCGAGGCGAACACCTCTTTGGCGGCGCGAATGACGTTTTCGACACCACGGATGTTCAGGAAGGTTTCCTGCTGACCGGCAAAGGATGCGTCGGGCAAGTCTTCGGCGGTGGCGGAAGAACGCACGGCCACGGCCATGTCAGGGTTGCCGGCGGACAGCGTGGCGAACGCGGTACGAATTTCGGCATTCAGTTTTTCAGGGAACTCGGCTTCCATGATCCATTGGCGGATCTGGGCACCGGTCTTGGCCAGCGCATTCACGTCATCGACGTCCAGGGCATCGAGCGCATCGTGAATCTGCTGATTCAGGCCGCTCAGTTCCAGGAAATCACGATAAGCCTGAGCGGTCGTGGCGAAGCCGCCGGGCACCGATACACCGGCACCTGCAAGGTTGCTGATCATCTCGCCCAGGGATGCGTTCTTGCCCCCCACATGCTCAACATCGTGTTTGCCGAGCTTATCGAGGGAAACTACGTACTCTACCAAGGTGATCTCTCCACTAACTGTGTTGGAAAAGCTCAGAAACCGGCTGCTTAAGTGAGCATTTGCCGGTTATATGGCCTGGACCTGGAAAATAAGTGAGAATGCGGGCCAATGGCGGCCGGCAAATCGCGCCTATCATATCCAAGATTCGTCACTAGCTTAAGGCCCAAGGTGCAAATGAAACGATCTGCTTTCTTTATCTCCGATGGTACCGGCATTACCGCCGAAACCCTGGGTCAAAGCCTTCTGGCGCAGTTCGAAAACATTACCTTCAGCAAAGTCACGCGGCCGTACATCGACAACGTGGACAAAGCGCGGGCCATGGTACAACAAATCAACAAAGCCGCCGAAACCGACGGCTTCCGTCCGATTATCTTCGACACCATCGTCAATCAGGACATTCGTGAGATTCTCGCAACCTCGAATGGTTTCATGATCGACATTTTCTCGACGTTCCTGGCACCGCTTGAACAGGAACTGACCGAGCATTCTTCCTATACCGTGGGCAAGTCCCACTCCATCGGCGCCAACACCAACTACATGGAGCGTATCGAGGCCGTTAACTTCGCCCTCGACAACGACGACGGCGCCCGCACGCACTATTACGACAAGGCCGACCTGATACTAGTGGGCGTGTCGCGATGTGGTAAGACGCCGACGTGCCTGTACATGGCGATGCAGTTCGGTATCCGTGCAGCCAACTACCCGCTGACCGAAGACGACATGGAGCGCCTGCAACTGCCGTCCGCCCTACGCGCCCACCAGCACAAGCTGTTCGGCCTGACCATCGACCCGGACCGCCTTACCGCGATCCGCAACGAGCGCAAGCCCAACAGCCGCTATTCGAGCTACGCCCAGTGCGAGTTCGAAGTTCGCGAGGTGGAAAACCTGTTCCGCCGCGAGAACATTCCGAACATCAACTCCACGCACTTTTCCGTAGAAGAAATCTCCGCGAAGATTCTCGTGGAGAAAGGTGTGGAGCGGCGTTTCAAGTAGTTCTTTTTTGCCTGTTCGGCCCTCATCGCGAGCAAGCTCGCTCCCACAGTTGATTTGTGTTCACCGCAGATCTCCTGTGGGAGCGAGCTTGCTCGCGATGAACGATAACTCGGTCTCCTAGATAACAAACAAATCCACAAACCGGTTCACCGGTGTCGCCTCAAGTTTCTGCCGATCCTTGCACAACGCAAAAATCTCTTCGCTACGCTGACTGGTGAATCGTGTCAGCAAGTTCGCCCTGAACTTGTCCTCCAGCAACGGAATGCCTTCGACCCGACGTCGACGATGCCCAATCGGGTATTCCACCACCACGTTTTCAGTACTCGACCCGTCCTTGAAAAACACCTGCACCGCGTTGGCAATGGAGCGCTTGTCGGACTCCAGATACTCACGGGTGAAACGCGGCTCCTCAACTATCACCATCTTGTCGCGCAGCACATCGATGATCGGATGCGCCTTGTGGAAATCATCTTCGTAATACTCGGCAACCAGATTGCCAAAGGCCAGCGGCACGGCAGTCATGTACTGGATGCAGTGATCGCGATCAGCGGCATTGGCCAGCGGGCCGACCTTGGAAATGATGCGAATCGCCGACTCGTGAGTGGTGATGACGATCCGGTCGATTTCGTGCAGACGATTGCGCACTTGCGGATGCAGGGTCACCGCCGCCTCACAGGCCGTTTGCGCATGGAACTCGGCCGGAAAACTGATTTTGAACAACACGTTTTCCATCACATAACTGCCGTACGGTCGCGAGAAACTGAACGCACGCCTGTCTTCAGGCTTGAGCGCCAGATCGTTGTTGGTGTGGCTGAACAATACGTCGTAAAACCCCCACTGCCTGGCACTCAACACACCGGGAATACCCATTTCGCCGCGCATCGCCATGTCCGCCAAACGCACGCCACGACTGGACGCATCCCCCGCCGCCCAGGATTTACGCGAACCGGCATTCGGCGCATGCCGATACGTGCGCAATGCCTGACCGTCAGCAAAGGCGTGAGACAACGCCGACAACAACTGCTCGCGATTGGCACCCATCAGCTTGGCGGTGACTGCGGTCGAGGCCACTTTCACCAGAATGACGTGATCGAGGCCGACACGGTTGAACGAGTTTTCCAGGGCAATCACGCCTTGAATCTCATGGGCCATGATCATCGCTTCAAGCACTGTACGCACGGTCAGCGGTGCCACACCATTAGCCAGGTGCTTTTGTGATAAATGGTCGGCTACCGCGAGAATACCGCCGAGGTTGTCCGACGGATGCCCCCACTCCGCCGCGAGCCAGGTGTCGTTGTAGTCGAGCCAGCGCACGATGCAGCCGATGTCCCACGCCGCCTTCACAGGATCGAGTCGGTAACTGGTCCCCGGCACCCGGGCGCCGAACGGCACGACAGTGCCTTCTACCACTGGCCCCAAATGCTTGGTGCACTCGGGAAAACGCAGGGCCAGCAGGCCGCAACCCAAGGTATCGATCAGACAGTTGCGCGCAGTATCCAGCGCCTCTTTTGACTCGATCTTGTAGTTGAGGACGTAATCGGCAATGTCCTGCAGGACCTTGTCGTAGTCGGGGCGGTTGTTCAGGTCGACGTTGGCACTCATGTTCGATTCACTCTGCGGTGTTCGTTGATGGGACCTCGGTTCAGGGCAATCTCAGTCAATGACAAATTCTTATGATTGAAATGCAGGCCACTGTGGGAGCGAGCTTGCTCGCGATGGCGGTGCATCAGCCAGCACACGTATTGAATGTGTTGGCCCCATCGCGAGCAAGCTCGCTCCCACAGGGGTTAATGTGATCTTAGAAAGAATCACCCGGCACACGGACAAACCCTTCCATCAACACCCGTGCACTGCGGCTCATGATCGCCTTGTTCACGGTCCACTCGCCATTGACCTGGCTGGCCTCGGCGCCGACGCGCAAGGTACCGGACGGGTGGCCGAAGCGCACCGCGTTGCGTTCGATACCGCCTGCCGCGAGGTTAACCAGCGTACCGGTGATCGCTGCCGCCGTGCCGATTGCCACCGCAGCAGTACCCATCATCGCGTGGTGCAACTTGCCCATGGACAGCGCACGCACCAGCAGGTCGACATCACCCGCCGCAATGGCTTTGCCACTGGACGATACGTAATCCGCCGGTTTGGCGACGAAGGCCACTTTTGGCGTGTGCTGGCGCTTGGCAGCTTCGTCAATGTTCGAAATCAGGCCCATGCGCAATGCGCCGTAAGCACGGATGGTTTCGAACATCAGCAAGGCTTTCGGGTCGCCGTTGATCGCGCCCTGCAACTCGGTGCCCTTGTAGCCGATGTCTTCGGCATTGACGAAAATCGTCGGGATGCCGGCATTGATCATGGTCGCCTTGAAGGTGCCGACGCCGGGCACTTCCAGGTCGTCCACCAGGTTGCCGGTAGGGAACATCGAACCGCCGCCGCCCTCTTCGTCCGCCGCCGGATCGAGGAACTCGATCTGCACTTCGGCCGCCGGGAAGGTCACGCCGTCGAGTTCGAAATCGCCGGTTTCCTGTACTTCACCATTGGTGATCGGCACGTGGGCGATGATGGTCTTGCCAATGTTGGCCTGCCACACGCGAACCACCGCCACGCCGTTGTGCGGGATGCGGCTGGCGTCCACCAGGCCATTGCTGACGGCGAACGAACCGACCGCCGCCGACAGGTTGCCGCAGTTGCCGCTCCAGTCCACGAAGGGCTTGTCGATGGACACCTGACCGAACAGGTAATCGACATCGTGATCGGCCTTGATGCTTTTCGACAGGATCACGGTTTTGCTGGTGCTGGAAGTCGCGCCACCCATGCCGTCGATTTGTTTGTCGTACGGGTCGGGGCTGCCGATCACCCGCAGCAGCAAAGCGTCGCGGGCCTGACCCGGGACCTGTGCCGTTTCAGGCAAATCCTTCAGGCTGAAAAACACGCCTTTGCTGGTGCCGCCGCGCATGTATGTCGCTGGAATTTTGATCTGCGGTGCATGAGCCATGGTGCTCGTTACTCCTAATCTGAAAACAGACACGGGACTCAAAGTCCCGTGTCTGCAAAGCGTGTGTTAAACGGCAACCGCCGATTCTTCGAGGAAGTCCTGGGCGAAGCGTTGCAGCACGCCACCGGCTTCGTAGATCGACACTTCTTCAGCAGTGTCGAGGCGGCAGGTCACCGACACATCGACGCGCTCGCCATTCTTGCGATGGATCACCAGGGTCAGCTCGGCACGCGGGGTGCGGTCGCCAATCACGTCGTAGGTTTCGCTGCCGTCGATGGCCAGGGTGTGGCGGTTGGTGCCCGGCTTGAATTCCAGCGGCAACACGCCCATGCCCACCAGGTTGGTGCGGTGAATGCGCTCGAAACCTTCGGCGGCAATCGCTTCCACACCCGCCAGGCGCACACCCTTGGCCGCCCAGTCGCGGGACGAACCCTGACCGTAGTCGGCACCTGCGATGATGATCAGCGGCTGCTTGCGATCCATGTAGGTCTCGATGGCTTCCCACATGCGCATCACTTTGCCTTCCGGCTCGACGCGGGCCAGCGAACCCTGCTTGACCTTGCCGTTTTCCAGAACCATTTCGTTGAACAGTTTCGGGTTGGCGAAGGTTGCGCGCTGCGCGGTCAGGTGGTCACCACGGTGAGTCGCGTAGGAGTTGAAGTCCTCTTCCGGCAGGCCCATTTTCGCCAGGTATTCGCCCGCGGCGCTGTCGAGCATGATGGCGTTGGACGGCGACAGGTGATCGGTGGTGATGTTGTCCGGCAGCACCGCCAGCGGGCGCATGCCCTTGAGCGGACGGGCGCCGGCCAACGCACCTTCCCAGTACGGCGGACGGCGGATGTAGGTGCTCATCTCGCGCCACTCGTACAGCGGAGCGACTTTGGGACCTGTGTCTTCGTGGATCGCGAACATCGGGATGTAGACCTGACGGAACTGCTCAGGCTTGACCGAGGCTTTCACCACTGCGTCGATTTCTTCGTCGCTCGGCCAGATGTCCTTCAGGCGGATTTCCTTGCCATCCACCACGCCCAGCACATCTTTTTCGATGTCGAAACGGATGGTACCGGCGATGGCGTAAGCGACCACCAGTGGCGGCGATGCGAGGAACGCCTGCTTGGCGTACGGGTGAATCCGGCCGTCGAAGTTACGGTTACCGGACAACACAGCAGTGGCGTACAGGTCACGGTCGATGATCTCTTGCTGGATCACCGGGTCCAGTGCGCCGGACATGCCGTTGCAGGTGGTGCAGGCGAAGGCCACGACGCCGAAACCGAGCTGTTCCAACTCATCGGTCAAACCGGCTTCATCGAGGTACAGCGCCACGGTTTTGGAACCCGGTGCCAGGGACGACTTGACCCACGGCTTGCGGGTCAGGCCGAGCTTGTTGGCGTTGCGCGCCAGCAGGCCGGCGGCGATCACGTTGCGCGGGTTGCTGGTGTTGGTGCAGCTGGTGATGGCGGCGATGATCACCGCGCCGTCCGGCATTTGCCCCGGCACATCGTCCCACTGACCGGAAATGCCTTTGGCAGCCAGATCCGACACCGCCACACGGGCGTGCGGGTTGCTCGGGCCAGCCATGTTGCGCACCACAGAAGACAGGTCGAAGGTCAGGCCGCGCTCGTACTGCGCGCCTTTGAGGCTGTCAGCCCACAGGCCGACCTGCTTGGCGTAGTTCTCGACCAACTGCACCTGCTCGTCTTCACGTCCGGTGAGCTTGAGGTAGTCGATAGTCTGCTGGTCGATGTAGAACATCGCCGCGGTGGCGCCGTATTCCGGGGCCATGTTGGAGATGGTCGCGCGGTCGCCGAGGGTCAGCGCCGCAGCACCTTCACCGAAGAATTCCAGCCACGCGCCAACCACTTTTTGCTTGCGCAGGAACTCGGTCAGCGCCAGCACCATGTCGGTGGCGGTGATGCCCGGCTGCAGCTTGCCGGTCAGCTCGACGCCGACGCTTTCCGGCAGACGCATCCACGATGCGCGACCGAGCATTACGCTTTCGGCTTCCAGACCACCAACACCGATGGCGATCACGCCCAACGCATCGACGTGCGGGGTGTGGCTGTCGGTGCCGACGCAGGTATCAGGGAAGGCCACGCCGTCACGCACCTGGATCACCGGAGACATTTTCTCCAGGTTGATCTGGTGCATGATGCCGTTGCCCGGCGGGATCACGTCGACGTTCTTGAACGCCTTCTTGGTCCAGTTGATGAAGTGGAAGCGGTCTTCGTTGCGACGGTCTTCGATGGCGCGGTTCTTCTCGAACGCCTCCGGATCGAAGCCACCGCGCTCGACGGCCAGGGAGTGGTCGACGATCAGTTGGGTCGGCACCACCGGGTTCACTTGCGCCGGATCACCGCCCTGCAGGGCGATGGCGTCACGCAGGCCGGCGAGGTCGACCAGCGCGGTCTGGCCGAGAATGTCGTGGCACACCACGCGGGCCGGGAACCACGGGAAGTCGAGGTCGCGCTTGCGCTCGATGAATTGCTTCAGGGATTCGGTGAGCGTGGCCGGGTCGCAGCGACGCACAAGGTTTTCCGCCAGTACACGGGAGGTGTACGGCAGGGTGTCGTAGGCGCCAGGCTGGATCGCCTCGACCGCTGCGCGGACATCGAAGTAATCCAGGTGGCTGCCGGGCAGCGGTTTACGAAATTGTGTGTTCATCGTCAGGACTCGGTCACGGTAGTTACAAAAGGTGGGGCCTGGCACCAGACTTGAAGTGAACACAATCCACTGTGGGAGCGAGCTTGCTCGCGATGGTGTGTCAGTCGACACCAATGTGAATGACACTCCATCGCGAGCAAGCTCGCTCCTACAGGGATCTGCGTTGCATTCAGATCCCGGTGCCGGCCGCCACCATTCAGCGTTGTTCGATTGGTACGAACTTGCGCTGCTCAACGCCGGTGTATTCGGCGCTTGGACGGATGATGCGGTTGTTGGCACGTTGTTCGTACACGTGGGCGGCCCAGCCGGTCAGGCGCGAGCAGACGAAGATCGGTGTGAACAACTTGGTCGGGATGCCCATGAAGTGGTACGCCGAGGCATGGTAGAAGTCGGCGTTCGGGAACAGTTTCTTCTGCTCCCACATGGTCTTGTCGATGGCTTCGGACACCGGGAACAACACCTTGTCGCCCACTTCGTCAGCAAGCTTTTTCGACCAGCCCTTGATCACCTCGTTACGCGGATCGTTGTCCTTATAGATCGCGTGGCCGAAGCCCATGATCTTGTCCTTGCGCTCGAGCATGCCGAGGGTGCCCTTGATCGCGTCTTCCGGCGACGAGAAACGCTCGATCATTTCCATCGCCGCTTCGTTGGCGCCGCCGTGCAGCGGACCGCGCAGCGAGCCGATGGCCGCGGTGATGCACGAATACAGGTCGGACAGGGTCGAGGCGCAAACACGTGCGGTGAAGGTCGACGCGTTGAACTCGTGCTCCGCGTAGAGGATCAGCGAAACGTTCATCACCTTGACGTGCAGCTCGCTCGGCTTCTTGCCGTGCAGCAGGTGCAGGAAGTGGCCGCCGATGGACTGCTCGTCGCTCACGCAATCGATGCGCTTGCCTTCGTGGCTGAAGCGATACCAGTAGGTCATGATCGCCGGGAACGCGGCCAGCAGGCGGTCAGTCTTGTCGTGTTGCTCGGAGAAGTTGTTCTCCGGCTCCAGGTTGCCCAGGAACGAGCAGCCAGTGCGCATCACGTCCATCGGGTGGGCGTCGGCGGGGATGCGTTCCAGCACTTCTTTGAGCGCTTGCGGCAGGTCGCGCAGCTTGCTCAGTTTGGCAATGTAGGCTGCCAGTTGCGCCTTGCTCGGCAGTTCGCCGTACAGCAGCAGGTAGGCAACTTCTTCGAACTGTGCGTCAGCCGCCAGTTCACGTACGTCATAACCACGATAGGTCAGACCGGCACCCGACTGGCCCACGGTGGACAGTGCGGTTTGCCCGGCTACCTGGCCACGGAGCCCGGCGCCACTGAGTACTTTTGCTTCGGCCATTGCTGTCTCCAATTCTTGAATTTTTTAGGGAAACTGGCCTGTAGGAGCGAGCTTGCTCGCGATAAACATCAAATCGCCGCGGGGCATCAGATTTCCCGCGTTATCGTTGGCGACCATCGCGAGCGAACTCGCTCCTACAGGTACACGGTGTTCATTATTTTTTCGCGGCGAACAACGCATCGAGCTTCTGCTCGAAGGTGTGGTAGTCGATGCGATCGTAAAGCTCCATGCGAGTCTGCATGGTGTCGATGACGTTCTGTTGCGTGCCATCGCGACGGATCGCGGTGTAGACGTTTTCTGCAGCCTTGTTCATGGCACGGAACGCCGACAGCGGGTACAGCACCAGCGATACATCGGCAGCGGCCAGTTGTTCGGTGGTGTACAGCGGCGTCGCGCCGAACTCGGTGATGTTGGCCAGGATCGGCGCTTTCACGCGATTGGCGAACAGCTTGTACATTTCCAGTTCAGTGATGGCTTCCGGGAACACCATGTCAGCGCCGGCCTCGATGCACGCGGCGGCGCGATCCAGGGCAGACTCCAGACCTTCCACCGCCAGGGCGTCGGTACGGGCCATGATCACGAAGCTGTCATCGGTACGGGCATCGACTGCAGCCTTGATGCGGTCGACCATTTCCTGCTGGGTCACGATTTCCTTGTTAGGACGGTGACCGCAGCGCTTGGCGCCGACCTGGTCTTCGATGTGAATCGCCGCCGCGCCGAACTTGATCATCGACTTCACGGTACGGGCGACGTTGAACGCCGAGGAACCGAAACCGGTGTCCACGTCCACCAGCAGCGGCAGGTCGCAAACATCGGTGATGCGGCGCACGTCGGTCAGCACGTCATCCAGGCCGGTGATGCCCAGGTCCGGCACGCCGAGTGAGCCGGCAGCCACCCCGCCACCCGACAGGTAGATCGCCTTGAAACCGGCGCGCTTGGCCAGCAACGCATGGTTGGCGTTGATCGCGCCGACCACTTGCAATGGATGCTCGCTGGCGACCGCATCGCGGAAACGCTGGCCTGGAGTGCTCTTGTTCAAACTCATGACTCACCTCGTTTGGCTGTCGGGTTAGCGCCGTCCTGGTAATGACGGGCGATGTTGCGTTTGGAGGCGCCGATGTGACGGCGCATCAACAACTCGGCCAGTTCACCGTCACGGTCGGCGATGGCATCGAGAATTCGGTGGTGCTCGGCGAACGCCTGGTGCGGGCGATTGGGCGTGGTGGAAAACTGGATGCGGTACATGCGCACCAGTTGATACAGCTCGCCGCAGAGCATTTGGGTCAGCGTACGGTTGCCGCTGCCCTGGATGATTCGGTAGTGGAAGTCGAAATCGCCTTCCTGCTGGTAGTAGCCTCTCCCGGCCTGAAACGCCTCATCGCGTTCGTGGGTTTCCAGGACCCGACGCAGCTCGTCGATTTCTTCGAGGCTCATGCGCTCGGCGGCCAGGCGACAGGCCATGCCTTCCAGGGATTCGCGGATTTCGTATAGCTCAATCAGTTCGGCGTGATTGAGCGACACCACCCGTGCGCCGACATGCGGCACGCGAACCAGCAGGCGCTGGCCTTCCAGACGGTGGATGGCCTCGCGCAACGGGCCACGGCTGATGCCGTAGGTGCGCGCCAGTTCCGGTTCGGAGATTTTGCTGCCCGGCGCGATATCGCCTTTGACGATAGCCGCCTGAATGCGTCGGAAGACGTTCTCGGAAAGCGTCTCCGTATCGTCTTGCGTAGAAACCGGGGGATCGAGTTGATCCAGCATATTGTCGACACCTTGTAAGCCAGTGCCGCAAAAACTATCGAATAGTGGCGACACAGTCAAAGTATAAATCGATATTGTCGACAATCTTCTGATAACCGGTTGCACCATTACGAAGCAACCGGCCTATTTATAGCCACCGGCCAGCGCTGGCGCCATCAAACCACCGTGCTAGAATGCCGCCCGCATTTGTTTGTCACATCTGCACTGCCTGTCATAAAAACCTGACAGGCATACGAGGGAGCTTGCGCAGCGATGCCAGGGCCTTGAATCAAGTCGGACCGCTGCGCATCAGGATTTATGAGACTCAAGCCCTTCCCCACCGTCCTTTTTTTCCTTTGCCTGCCCGGCTTCGCAATGGCCGGGGAAAAGACCGTGTATGGCCTTAACGAGTACGCATCGCTCAATGGCATCGATCTGGAAGTGGCGGCCAAACTCGATACCGGGGCGAAAACCGCATCCCTGAGTGCACGGGATATCAAACGTTTCAAACGCAACGGCGAGTCGTGGGTGCGCTTTTACCTGGCCATCGACGCCGCCCATTCGCACCCGATCGAACGCCCGCTGGCCCGTGTCAGCAAGATCAAGCGCCGGGCCGGCGACTACGATCCGGAAGAAGGCAAGAAGTACACCGCCCGCCCGGTGATCGAACTGGACATCTGCATGGGCTCGGCCCTGCGCAGCATCGAAGTGAACCTGACCGACCGCAGCGCTTTCCAATACCCGCTACTGATTGGCTCCGAAGCCCTCAAACGTTTCGATGCTCTGGTTGACCCCAGCCTTAAATATGCTGCCGGCAAACCTGCCTGCACCACCGACGCTCATACCGCCGAGTAATTCAAATGCGCTCTCTTACCCTTCACCTGAAACTGCTGATCGCCATCCTGGTGGTGCTGGGCATTTCAGTTACGGCCTATCAGATCTTCGTGCTGGGCATCCCGGTGACCGAAGACGCCACCGACGACCTGTGGAACATCGACGCCAAGGTCGAGTTCGTCGCCAGTGCCAAGGATCCGGTCAAGATCCAGATGTTCGTGCCTCCGCTGAGCCGCGACTTCGTGAGCCTCAACGAGAGCTTCATCTCCAACAACTACGGCGTGGCCGTGAACCGGGTCGACGGTAACCGCAAGGTCACCTGGTCGGCACGCCGGGCCAAAGGCAATCAGACGCTGTATTACCGCCTGGTGCTGACCAAGCGTTATTCCGGTGAGAAAGCCAAGATCAAAGGCCCGACCTTTCGCGACAGCATGACCATCGAAGGCCCGGAAAAAATCGCCGCCGAAGCCCTGCTCGCACCGATTCGCCAACACTCGGCCGATGTCGAAACTTTCGTCGGCGAAGCTATCAAGCGGGTCAACAACCTTAACGACGACAACGTGAAGCTGCTGCTGGCCGGTGATCCATCCGCGGCGCACAAGGCAAAAATCGTCGAGCTGCTGCTGTCCATCGCCCACGTGCCGATCGAGAAGGTCCACACCATCCGCCTGGTGGCCGACCAGCCGCAAATGCCGGAACTGTGGCTGCGCAGTTTCAATGGCACCGACTGGCTGTACTTCAACCCGGAAACCGGTGAACAGGGCCTGCCGACCGACCGCCTGCTGTGGTGGACCGGCGACGAAAACCTGATCACCGTCGATGGTGGCAAGAAAGCCAACGTGACCTTCAGCCTGAACAACAGCGAAATGAACGCCATTCGCCTGGCCAAGCTGACCGACGAAAACACCGACGCCAATTTCCTCGAGTACTCGCTGTACGGCCTGCCGCTGCAAACCCAGCAGACCTTCATGATCATGGTGATGATCCCGATCGGCGTGCTGGTGATCCTGATCCTGCGCAACCTGATCGGCATCCAGACCCTGGGCACCTTCACCCCGGTGCTGATCGCCCTGGCCTTCCGCGAAACCCAGCTCGGCTTCGGTATCGTGCTGTTTACCATCATCACGGCACTGGGCTTGTCGCTGCGCTCCTATCTCGAACACCTGAAACTGCAAATGCTGCCGCGGCTGTCGGTGGTGCTGACGTTCGTGGTGGTGCTGATTGCGGCCATCAGCCTGCTCAGCCATAAACTCGGCCTGGAACGCGGTTTGTCGGTGGCGCTGTTCCCGATGGTGATCCTGACCATGACCATCGAACGCCTGTCGATCACTTGGGAAGAGCGCGGCGGTGGCCATGCCATGAAAGTGGCCGTCGGCACGCTGTTCGCCGCGTCCCTGGCGCACCTGATCATGAGCGTGCCGGAACTGGTGTACTTCGTGTTCACTTTCCCGGCGATCCTGCTGATCCTGGTGGGCTTCATGCTGGCTATGGGTCGTTATCGCGGTTACCGCCTGACCGAACTGGTGCGCTTCAAGGCCTTCCTGAAAAAGGCTGACGCCTGATGTTCGGCCTCTGGAAGACCTGGAAGGCCCTGGAAGCCCGGGGCATCATGGGGATCAATCGGCGCAACGCAGACTACGTGCTCAAATACAACAAGCGCAGCCTGTACCCGATCGTCGATGACAAGATCATCACCAAGGAACGCGCCATCGCCGCCGGCATCCATGTGCCTGAACTGTATGGCGTGATCTCCACCGAGAAGGAAATCGACAATCTCGAAGAGATCATCGGCGCACGCAATGACTTCGTGATCAAACCGGCCCAGGGCGCTGGCGGAGATGGCATCCTGGTCATCGCCGACCGCTTTGAAGGGCGTTATCGCACGGTGTCCGGCCGGATCATCAGCCATGAAGAAATCGAACACCAGGTTTCCAGCATCCTGACCGGCCTGTACTCCCTGGGCGGTCACCGCGACCGGGCGCTGATCGAATACCGCGTGATTCCGGACCAGATCTTCAAGAGCATCAGTTACGAAGGCGTGCCGGACATTCGCATCATTGTTTTGATGGGCTACCCGGTGATGGCCATGTTGCGCCTGCCGACGCGCCAGTCCAACGGCAAGGCCAACCTGCACCAGGGCGCCATCGGCGTCGGTGTGGACCTGGCCACCGGCCTGACCCTGCGCGGCACCTGGCTCAACAACATCATCAACAAACACCCGGACACCACCAACGCAGTGGATGGCGTGCAACTGCCCTACTGGGACGGCTTCATGAAACTCGCCGCTGGTTGCTATGAGTTGTGCGGCCTGGGCTACATCGGTGTCGACATGGTCCTGGACCAGGAAAAAGGCCCGCTGATTCTGGAGCTCAACGCCCGGCCGGGGCTGAATATCCAGATTGCCAATGACTGCGGCCTGACGTTGCGCACTCATGCGGTCGAGGCGCGGCTGGAAGACCTGAAGGCGCGCGGCGTGAGTGAATCGGTCGAAGAACGCGTGGCGTTTGTGCAGGAGATGTTTGGGCATATTCCTGCGGTCGAGGGCTGAGGCCCTTCTCTTGCTCGCGATGAACTGAGGCCCATCGATTGTAGGAGCGAGCTTGCTCGCGATGAACCTGAAAACACTGTGGGGGGTCAGGCATACAGCGTTATCGTTGACGACCATCGCGAGCGAGCCCGCTCCTACAGCAATCAATCCCCTCTAGGAGCAATTCTCCGAGGGGACTACAATCGCCACCCCGCCTCGATGGCTGACTTCCCCCGCCCATGTTGACCTGTTCCGTACACCCGCTGCCCTATCGCGCCAACCCCGCCGAATATTTCGCGGCGATTCGCCATGCACCCGGTGCCGTCCTGCTCGACAGTGGCCGCCCCAGCGCCGACCGCGGTCGATATGACCTGCTCAGCGCCTGGCCACTGGAACAACTGACGGTGTCGCCCGACGAAAGTGGCGATGCTTTCCTGCAACGCCTGCGCGACAACCTGACACGCCTGGGCGAAGCCATTCTGCCGGCAGATTATGAGTTGCCGTTTGCCGGTGGGTTGATCGGTTACCTGAGTTACGACTTCGGCCGACATCTGGAACGCCTGCCGAGCCAGGCCAGTGATGACCTGCATCTGCCCGACGCGCGTTTCGGCTTGTACGGCTGGGCCTTGATCAGCGATCACCTTTCGCAGACCAGTCAATTGGTGTTCCACCCGACCCTGCCCGACAGCGAGCGTCAGCGCCTGATCGAACTGTTCAGTCAGCCCGCACCGGAAGTGGTCACGCCCTTCAAACTGCTCACCCCGATGACTGCCGATCTGAGCGCAGACGAGTATCAACAGGCCATCGAGCGCATCCAACAGTACATTCAGGCCGGCGACTGCTATCAGGTCAATTTCGCCCAACGGTTTCGCGCACCCTGCCTGGGTGATCCGTGGGCCGCTTACTGTGCGCTACGCGCTGCTTGCCCGACGCCTTTTTCCGGCTTCCAGAACTTGCCTGATGGCGATGCCGTACTCAGCCTGTCGCCGGAACGCTTCGTCAAAGTCAGCCAGGGCCATGTGGAAACCCGCCCGATCAAGGGCACTCGCCCCCGGGGCCTGACGCCCGAGCAGGACGCCGCGAACGCCGCCGAATTGCTGGCCAGCCCCAAAGACCGCGCGGAAAACCTGATGATTGTCGACCTGCTGCGCAATGACCTCGGTCGCACCTGCCGCACAGGTTCAGTACGGGTGCCGGAATTGTTCAGCCTGGAAAGCTATCCGAACGTGCACCACCTGGTGAGCAGCGTTACCGGTGAACTGGCGGATGAGCGCGATGCCCTGGACCTGATCGCCGGCAGCTTCCCCGGCGGCTCGATTACCGGCGCGCCAAAGATTCGTGCCATGCAGATCATCGACGAACTGGAGCCGACCCGGCGCGGCCTGTATTGCGGTTCGTTGCTGTACCTGGACGTACGCGGCGAAATGGACAGCTCCATCGCCATCCGTAGTTTGCTGGTCAAGGACGGGCAGGTGTGTTGCTGGGGCGGTGGCGGGATTGTCGCGGACTCGCAGTGGCAGGCTGAGTATCAGGAGTCGATTACCAAGGTGAAGGTACTGCTCGATACGCTGCAAAGTCTGTAACGCAGTACTTTTGTGGCGAGGGGGCTTGCCCCCGTTCGGCTGCGCAGCAGTCGCAAACCGTTACACGCGCTCTATCTGAGGGTGCGCAGTGTCAGGTTTTGGGGTCGCTTCGCGACCCAACGGGGGCAAGCCCCCTCACCACAGGGGATCGAGTTACAAGCTCAGGGTCCGGTTTGATGCCTTGATGAACTCCTGCTTCAACGCTTCAAACGTGTGCACCGCCGGGAACTGCGGGAACTGCGCAATCACGTTATCCGGCGCATGGAACAGAATCCCGGCATCAGCCTCGCCCAGCATCGTGGTGTCGTTGTAGGAATCCCCCGCCGCGATCACCCGGTAGTAGAGGCTCTTGAAGGCCAGGACCGACTGACGCTTGGGATCTTTCTGACGCAGTTGATAGTCAGTGACACGCCCAGTGTCGTCAGTAATCAGGCGATGGCAGAGCAAGGTCGGGAAGCCCAGCTGACGCATCAGCGGCTGGGAGAACTCATAGAAGGTGTCCGACAGGATCACCACCTGGAAGCGCTCGCGCAGCCAGTCGACGAACTCGATGGCGCCATCGAGCGGCTTGAGCGTGGCGATCACTTCCTGAATGTCGGAGAGCTTCAGGCCGTGCTCGTCGAGAATTCGCAGGCGCTGCTTCATCAGCACGTCGTAGTCGGGAATGTCCCGGGTAGTGGCCCTGAGGGATTCGATCCCGGTTTTTTCGGCGAAGGCGATCCAGATTTCCGGAACCAGCACACCTTCAAGATCCAGACAGGCAATTTCCACAAGACACTCCCATTTGTATTGATTATTGAGTCGAGCGAGCAAAAAGACTGCCGAACTCTAGCGACTCGGGCCTGCCTGCGCAACGCAGAGGATGCCCCGGCCCGTGCAGCTTTTTGTTACCATCGACCCCATATAGAGCGCCCAGCGCCACCGACCTGTAGGAAGCCGCCCTGATGAGCCCAACGTTCGACGTCGTGGAACTCGCCACGACCTATGCCAACAAATCCGCCCAGGACATTCTGAAACTCGCGTTTGCCGAGTTCGGCGATGACCTGTGGATATCTTTCAGCGGCGCCGAAGACGTGGTGCTGGTGGACATGGCCTGGAAGCTGAACAAGAACGTCAAAGTGTTCAGCCTCGACACCGGTCGCTTGCACCCCGAGACCTACCGCTTCATCGATCAGGTGCGCGAGCACTACAAGATCGACATCGAACTGGTGTCGCCGGACTACACGAAACTTGAGCCGTTCGTGAAGGAAAAAGGCCTGTTCAGCTTCTACAAGGACGGCCATGGCGAATGCTGCGGCATCCGCAAGATCGAACCGCTGCGCCGCAAGCTGTCAGGCGTGGCGGCCTGGGCGACCGGCCAGCGTCGGGACCAGAGCCCCGGCACCCGCAGCGCCGTCGCGGTGATGGAAATCGACACCGCGTTCTCCACCCCGGAACGCACCCTGTACAAGTTCAACCCGCTGGCACAAATGACCAGCGAAGAGATCTGGGGCTACATCCGCATGCTGGAGTTGCCGTACAACAGCCTGCACGAACGCGGTTTCATCAGCATCGGCTGCGAACCCTGCACCCGCCCGGTACTGCCGAACCAGCATGAGCGTGAAGGCCGTTGGTGGTGGGAAGAAGCGACGCAGAAGGAATGCGGGCTGCATGCGGGGAATATCATCAGCAAGTCGAAAGCGTAAATACCCCTGTAGGAGCGAGCTTGCTCGCGATAAACCCAAGAGCGCCATGGGGTGTCAGGAGTACAGCGTTTTCATTGACGACCATCGCGAGCAAGCTCGCTCCCACAAAAATGTGTACATAGAAATGTCACCATCGGTGCCATTTATGTGTGCACTTTTCGTTTCTGCGCCCCCAAAAGTTACATCCCCTCGCCTGACGTACACCACCATGTCCTCCTGAATCCCCTTCGTAAAATAAAAACCTGTTCAATCGGTCAATTTTAATTGCCTATTTTTCAGTAACTTGGCGAACCGACATAACAAAACGAAATGAATAGCGCGTTTCATAGATCTCCCGACTGGCATGGATCTGGCTTAAGTGCATACATGTTTTGTATACAATCACTTCAAAGCATACACACACTTTAGATCCGCAAGCCTGAAGCGCCCTATCCCGTACAGGCTGCAGATGCCCCGTAACCAATGATATTCGCCATCCGCGACGAAGATTTGTCGAGCCAACGCTCATGCACAGTCATCGCGATGTCGAGCATCAGGAGCCTGCCGGAATGCGTACTAGTCTCTCCAATAACAACATCGCGCTGGATCTACCCTCCTCCCATTCCATCCACACCGTCGACAATCAGGCGCATCACGCTCCCGTGGTGCTCAGCCCCCGATTGCACAACAAGGACCTGGCACCGACCAAGTCCGAAGGTCGGCGCTGGGGCCGCTACAGCATCTTTGCCCTGTGGACCAACGACGTGCACAACATTGCCAACTACTCGTTTGCCATAGGCCTGTACGCCTTGGGTCTGGGTGGCTGGCAGATTCTTCTGTCCCTGGGAATCGGCGCCGCGCTGGTTTACTTCTTCATGAACCTGTCTGGCTACATGGGCCAGAAAACCGGGGTGCCGTTTCCGGTCATCAGCCGGATCAGTTTCGGCATTCACGGTGCGCAGATTCCTGCATTGATCCGCGCCGTTATCGCCATCGCCTGGTTCGGTATCCAGACGTATCTTGCGTCCGTGGTCTTTCGCGTGCTGTTAACGGCGGTCCATCCCGGGTTCGCCGACTACGACCACGACTCGATCCTCGGCCTGTCGACCCTGGGCTGGGTGTGTTTCGTCGCGATCTGGTTCGTGCAACTGGCGATCCTGGCCTATGGCATGGAGATGGTGCGGCGCTACGAGGCATTTGCCGGCCCGGTGATTCTGCTGACCGTCGCCGCCCTTGCCGCGTGGATGTACACCCAGGCCGATGCGACCATCGCCTGGTCTATCCGTGAGCCGCTGACTGGCGGTGAGATGTGGCGCAACATCTTTGCCGGTGGCGCACTGTGGCTGGCGATCTACGGCACCTTGATCCTCAACTTCTGCGACTTTGCCCGTTCTTCGCCGTGCCGAAAAACCATCAAGGTCGGAAATTTCTGGGGCTTGCCGGTGAACATCCTGGTATTCGCCGGCATTACCGTCCTGCTGTGCGGCGCGCAATTTCAGATCAATGGCCGGATCATCGAAAGCCCGACCGAAATCATCGCCTCGATCCCCAACACCTTCTTCCTGGTGCTCGGCTGCCTGGCGTTCCTGATCGTCACCGTGGCGGTGAACATCATGGCCAACTTCGTCGCCCCGGCGTTCGTACTCAGCAACCTGGCGCCCAAGTACCTGACCTTCCGCCGCGCCGGCTTGATCAGCGCGACCATCGCCGTGCTGATCCTGCCGTGGAACCTCTACAACAGCCCGCTGGTGATCGTGTACTTCCTGTCCGGCCTCGGTGCCCTGCTCGGCCCGTTGTACGGGGTGATCATGGTCGACTACTGGCTGGTACGCAAAGGCCGGATCAACGTGCCGCAGTTGTACAGCGAAGACCCTGACGGCGCGTATTACTACAGCCGCGGTGTCAATTTGCGCGCGGTGGCGGCGTTCATTCCTGCAGCGTTGATCGCCATCGTCCTGGCATTGGTACCGGGCTTCCACAGCGTATCGCCATTCTCCTGGCTGATTGGTGCCGGTATCGCCGGGATGCTCTACCTGATCATCGCCAAGCGCCAACCGCATTACGTCGATGTTAGCGGCGAAGCCATCGCGGTCGACAACGTCAGCCACTGATCCTGTCGCGGCCCGGTGTTGTCGGGCCGCAGAACCAACTGCAATAAGGACTCCCCATGCGCATTCTCGTGGTCAACGTCAACACCACCGAATCCATCACCCAGGCCATCGCCCGCTCGGCGCAGGCCGTCGCGTCACCCGGCACGGAAATCGTCGGCCTCACCCCGCACTTCGGTGCCGACTCCATCGAAGGCAATTTCGAGAGTTACCTGGCGGCCATCGCGGTCATGGACCGGGTGATGTCCTACGACCAGCCGTTCGACGCCGTGATCCAGGCCGGCTACGGCGAGCACGGCCGTGAAGGCTTGCAGGAACTGCTCAATGTGCCGGTGGTGGACATCACCGATGCCGCCGCCAGCACAGCAATGTTTCTCGGTCACGCCTATTCCGTGGTCACCACCCTCGACCGCACCGTGCCGCTGATCGAAGATCGCCTTAAGCTCTCCGGCCTCTGGGACCGTTGCGCCTCGGTACGGGCCAGTGGTTTGGCAGTACTGGAACTGGAGCACGAACCACAGCGCGCACTGGAGGCCATCGTCCATCAGGCCGAACTGGCGGTGACCCAGGACAAGGCCGAAGTGATTTGCCTGGGCTGCGGCGGCATGGCCGGGCTGGACGAGCAGATTCGCCGACGTACCGGGGTACCGGTGGTGGATGGGGTGACGGCGGCGGTGACCATTGCCGAATCATTGGTGCGACTGGGGCTGTCGACATCGAAGGTGCGGACTTATGCGACGCCACGGCCGAAAAACATCATTGGTTGGCCGGGGCGGTTTGCCCGGTAGACCGCGGTGCCCCAATCGCGAGCAAGCTCGCTCCCACAGGTTTTGCATTGCACCTCAATAATGTATTCGACGCAAAACCTGTGGGAGCGTGGCTTGCCCGCGATGGCAACACCTCGGTCTTAAGCCAGGCTCAAACCGCACTGAACCTCTGCCCCAACCCCCGCTCGGCAAACTGCTCAATGACGAATTCGACAAACGCCCGGGTCTTGCCCGGCAGCAGTTTGTGTTCGGCGTAATAGATGGAGGTATAGCCGTCATCGATGTACCAGTCCGGCAACACCCGCTGCAGCCTGCCCGACTCCAGATAGCCCGCGGCAAACGGCATGCTCACCAGCGCAATGCCCAGACCCTGCGCGGCCGTGGCGCAGGCGGCCTCGGAATCGCTCATGGTCATCCGCGCCTTGAGCGTCAACGGGCTGTGTTGCTGATTGCGATGGGTCAACTGCCAGGAGCGTACCCGACCGGTCTGCGGTGAGCGGATCAGAATCCCGTCATGGTGCTTGAGGTCATCCGGCTCGCTGATCGCTGCATATGCCTCCAGGTAGTCCTTCGTAGCCACCAACACCCGATGCGCCGGACTCAGCCGGCGTGCCACCACGCCCTGGGGCAATTCGAAGCCGCCGCCGATGGCCGCGTCGAAACCCTGCCCGATCAGATCGACCTGGCGGTTGTCGAAGTGCCAGTCCGGGTTGATCGCCGGGAATCGCCGCAGAAACTCGCCGAGCATCGGCACAATGTACAGGCAGCCAAATACTGTCCCCATGCTGACTTTCAAGGTGCCCGCCGGCTGCCCTCCGGCGCTGGCGAGATTGGCCACGGCATTCTGGATCGTGTGCAGGCTGCCGCTGACTTCGCCGAGAAACAACTGACCGGCTTCCGTCAGGGTAAGGCTGCGAGTGCTGCGCTGGAACAATCTGACACCCAGGCGCGCCTCGAGCTTGGCAACGCTCTTGCCCACCGCCGCCGGTGTCAGGCTCAAGCGCCGCGCCGCCTCAGCAAAGCTGCCGACCTCGGCACTGCGCACAAAGCATTCGATACTGCTGAAGGTTTCCATAAGCGCCACTATAAACTTTTGGTTTACACAGACTATCGTAACTATGGTCTACACAGCACGTAATCCTGAATCGATACTAGCCTCCATCAACCGGGACATCTCGCCTCGGGACTTGGAGATCGATATGACTACTCAGAACCTCAGCGGCAAAGTGGCCTTGATTCAAGGTGGTTCCCGCGGCATCGGCGCAGCCATCGTCAAGCGCCTGGCTGCTGAAGGCGCCACCGTTGCCTTCACCTACGTCAGCTCCACGGCCAAAGCCGAAGAACTGCAACACAGCATCACCGCCAAGGGCGGCAAGGCCCTGGCCATCAAGGCCGACAGCGCCGACGCCGACGCCATCCGCGGTGCCGTGTCCGCCACGGTAGAAGCCTTCGGTCGCCTGGATATCCTGGTCAACAATGCTGGGGTACTGGCGGTCGCACCGCTGGCCGAGTTCAAACTCGAAGACTTCGACCAGACCCTGGCCATCAACGTGCGCAGCGTGTTCATCGCCACCCAGGCCGCCGCCAGACACATGACCGAAGGCGGTCGCATCATCAATATCGGCAGCACCAACGCAGACCGCATGCCCTTCGCCGGTGGTGGCCCGTACGCCATGAGCAAGTCAGCGCTGGTCGGCCTGACCAAAGGCCTGGCCCGTGATCTCGGCCCGCAAGGCATCACCATCAATAACGTGCAACCGGGCCCGGTCGACACCGACATGAATCCGGCCGAGGGTGACTTTGCGGATAGCCTGATCCCGTTAATGGCCGTGGGCCGTTACGGTAAGGCCGAAGAGATCGCCAGCTTCGTCGCCTACCTTGTCAGCCCTGAAGCGGGCTATATCACGGGGGCCAGCCTGACCATCGACGGTGGTTTCGGCGCCTGATGCGTTAAACGCAAACCCTATGTGGGAGCGGGCTTGCTCGCGAAAGCGGTGAATCAGACGACATCAATGTTGCCTGGTACACCGCCTTCGCGAGCAAGCCCGTTCCCACATTTGCCAGAGTCGACCCGTCTTTTTAGCTAGGTCCATTCCAGCGCCGGCAAACCAAAAGCACTCGGCACAAACGCCTTCAGCGTACGAAGAATGCCATCGGCGTGTGCGTACCTGGCATCTGCCATTGCCGCATCCGGAATCGCAATTGCCGTCATCCCTGCCGCTTTCGCCGCAGTGACGCCGAAGGGCGAATCCTCGAACACCAGGCAGTCTTGCGGTGCAACACCCAGGCGCCGCGCCGCCGTCAGGAAAATATCCGGTGCTGGTTTGGCCGCGCCCACCTCGGCGTCATCGGCGGTGACGATAATGTCGAACGAGGCGAACCAGTCGCGGTGCAAGGTGGTTTTCTGGCCGAACGACTGGCTCGAAGAACTGGTGCCTACGGCAATGGGAATATTGTTGGCCTTCAGATGCCGTACCAGTTCCTGTGCTCCGGGCATTGCCTGCGCTGTAGGAAAACGCTCGCGCATCAGCGGCTCGCGGATCACCAGAAACTCTTGTGCCGTAATCGGCAAGTCCAGCGCTTCAACCACATAGCGCGCCAGATCGCCCGCGCCCCGGCCAATGATGTTCTGTTTGATGCTCCAGTCGAACGTCCGGCCGTAACGCGCGGCAATGATGGAGGTGACTTCGGTGTAGATGCCTTCTGTGTCTAGCAACAAGCCGTCCATATCGAAAATCACGGCCTTGATCGGGCCGAATGCTTTCAGTGGTGCATTCATCGCATCTGATCCGTTTTCTAAGGTATCCCGGGCAGCTCAGGTACGGCCGATGCCCCATGGATTAAAGGATTCAGCAGCATAGCGAGCGCCGCCGGTCTAGAGCAATGATGAAATCCCGATCGGCGCCGAATGGCCCTCCGCGATTTAGCGAATCGCCCTACAGCAAGCGCCACCCTTTCCCGACTTCTTTCCTCGCCGATCCCCCGCAGAGTTTCGCGCTCCACATTCCGCCAAGCGAAAGATAGCAGATGTTCGATCCCCAAGAGGTATTGGCATGCCCCGCCAGCGGTCCCCTGATACTTTGCCCCGGCAGGCATGAACGCCACGAGGACGCCTCCAGACAGGCGAAAAACCCCAATGGTGTCAGTATCGACACCGCCGAGCGAACCGCCACCCACAACGGCCCGGTGTCGATGGTTACCGGTGAAGAACTGCTGACCCTGACCGATGGCACCCTCGACGGAATCCTGCCTTTCGACTTCACCCGCCTCTATCGCACCAGTGCCGTCGAAATCGACAGTGGCCTCGGTTTTGGCTGGAGCCATTCGCTGTCCCAGCACCTGGAACTCCACAGCGAGCGGGTGCTGTGGATCGACCCCGAAAACCGCCGCACGCCCTTTCCACGGCCGACGGCGGCGCGCCCGGTGATCCACAACAGCCTGTCGCGGGCGGCGATTTACCTCGGCAAAGAGCCGGACGAACTGATCCTCGCCCTGGCCGGCCACCGCGCGCGGTTCTACCACTTTCATGACGGCCGGCTCAGCACGATCAGCGATGCCTACGGCAATCGCCTGACGGTGCAACGGGACCGCTGTGACCGGATCCAACGCCTGGACAACGGCGCCGACCGCGCCTTATTGCTGCGTTACGACGTCAAGCACCTGGTGGCCGTCGACTATCAGGTGTTTCAGCGCGGCGACTGCGAGGCAAACACCTGGCGCACCGAACAGACACTGGTCAGTTACCGCTACGACGCCCGCCAGCGCTTGATCGAGGCAACCAACGCCGCAGGTGAAAGCGAGCGCTATGACTACGACGAGCGGCACGTCATCCTGCAACGGCAACTGGCCGGCGGCGCGAGCTTCTTCTGGGCGTGGGAACGCTCTGGCAAGGCAGCCCGCTGCATCCATCATTGGGCCTCGTTTTCGCAAATGGAGGCACGTTACGCCTGGGACGATAAAGGCTGTGTGACAGTGAACAACGCCGACGGTAGCGAAGAGGTTTACGTTCATGACAACCGCGCACGCCTGGTACGCCAGGTCGGGCCCGACGGCGGTGAGTTGCACAAGGCCTACGACGATCAGGGTCGCCTGATCGCCGAGCAGGACGCCCTCGGCGCCGTCACCGAATACCATTATGACGAAGCCGGCCGGTTGATCGCGCGGCGTGCGCCCGATGAGGCGCCCATGACCTGCAACTATCGGCACGGTTTCCTGCGCACCCTCACCCGTGGTCAGGCGACCTGGACCTGTCAGCGCAATGCCCAGGGCGACATCACTGCTGTTTCCGATCCCGACGGGCAGATCACCCGCTATTTCTACGACCCCAAAGGGCGCTTGCTGACAATCCGATTCCCCGACCAGAGCGGTCACCGGTTTGTCTGGAACGCCCTGGGGCAACTGTTGGAGGAGACCTTGCCGGACGGTGCCCAGCGTGCTTTTTCCTACGATGTGCTGGGCCGGCGGATTACCCGGCAGGACGAACACGATGCCGTCACCGGCTATGAGTGGGACGCCGTGGGTCGACTGACCAGGATCACGCTGCCCACCGGTGCCTGCCGTGCCTATCGCTACAACGCCTACGGCCAGGTCACCGCCGAAACCGACGAACTGGGACGGGTAACCCGTTACGAATACGCCGACGACCTGCACTTGGTCAGCCGTCGGATCAACCCCGACGGCAGCACGCTGAAGTACGGCTACGATCATGCGCAACTGTTGCTCACCGAGATCGAAAACGAGGTCGACGACACCTATCGGCTGGACTACACGCCTGGCGGATTGATCCGACAGGAAACCGGCTTTGATGGCCGTCGTACCACCTATGCGTATGACGGTAATGGCCAGTTGCTGAAAAAAACCGAGTTCGGTGACGACGGTTCGCAACTCGTCACACAATACCAACGCGACAGCGCCGGGCGTTTGTTGCTCAAGACCCTGCCCGACGGGATCAAGGTCGAGTACCACTACGACAACTCAGGGCGACTGATTCGTGTCGATGACGCTCAGGACCATCCGCTGGCGTTCGAATACGACCGCCAGGGCCGGCTGATCACCGAACATCAGGGCTGGGGCACCCTGCGTTACGGCTACGATGCCTGCGGTCGGCTCAAGCGGCTGCACCTTCCGGACGACAGTGTCCTTGTCTACCACCATGCCAAGGGGGGCGCCCTCACTGCCATCGATCTCAATGGCACGCGCCTGACCTGCCACCGTTTTGTCGGCGGGCGCGAACAGCAACGCCAACAGGGCCTGCTGCTCAGCGACTACGCCTACGACGAGCAAGGCCGCTTGCAGCTCCATTGCGTCAGCCAAAAGCAACGAGCGCTGTATCGCCGCGAGTATGCCTACAGCGCCAAGGGCAATCTCCTGCAGATTGCGGACAGCCGTCACGGCCAACGCCACTATCAATACGATGCGTTCGACCGCCTGACCGGCGTACGCCACGACCGCGATCCGTTCGCGGAGAACTTCACCCATGACCCGGCCGGCAATCTGCTGATCCGTGGCCGTCCAGGCCCGTTCGTGCTCCAGGGCAACCGTCTGCACCGCCATTGCAACAGCCACTACGACTACGACGCCTTCGGCAACCTGATCCGCGAACGCCGCGGCATGCCGCCCCAAGTCACCAAATACACCTATGACAGCCAGCACCGCCTGATCAGCGTCAGCACCCCGGACGGTAAAAGTGTCGGCTACCACTACGACGCCTTCGGCCGGCGCATCCGCAAAACCATCGACAGCCAGACCACGCAATTCTTCTGGCAAGGCGACCAGCTCATCGCCGAAAGCGCTCCCGAGCACTACCGCAGCTACGTTTACGAACCCGGCAGCTTCCGCCCGCTGGCGCTGCTTGACGGAAAAGGCCGGGCAGACGCCCGCCCTCTCTACTACCAACTCGACCACCTCGGTACTCCGCAGGAACTGACCAACTATGGCGGCGCTATCGTCTGGTCGGCCAAATACACCGCCCACGGCAAACTTCGTGAAGTGAGCCAGGGCGACGGCGAACGACTCAAACAGCCTCTACGGTTTCAGGGGCAATACTTCGACGCCGAGAGCGGCCTGCACTACAACCGTCATCGCTACTACCATCCCGACATTGGTCGTTATCTGACGCTGGATCCGGTCATGCTGGCCGGTGGGTTGAACCCGTATCGGTACACCCGGAACCCGACGGGGTGGGTGGCTCCATTGGGATTGGGCGGGAGTTGCCCACAGGAGAACAAGCCGGGATGCTCGGTGCCGTATGGGCAAGGAAGGGCAAAGGTTGATGAGGGAGAGCCTGATGCGCCCTCTCCAAAACCTTCGAATAAATACGGGTATTGCGGAGACTCACTAGAGCCCCGGGGAATTTTCTAACCGGATTCCCCCCTCGAACCGACGCTTTAAAGAAGCAATCGGGACCCGGGGTTCTTCACTGTCGCTTTGTAATAGCAGGCTCACCCGCGCCATCGTCCCGGTCTTCTGGATCGGCCTCTATATCATCGTCGTCGCTCGGAACCTGCTCCACACCTGCATCATCATCGTCCGGTGGTCGTTGGTCACGGCTCAAGGAATCGGTAGGCGACGGCAGCGGATACTCCGGTGTTTCATCAACGTCGGGGACTTTCCGATCAGTGTTCATATCGCACCTCTTGTGTGACCTGAAGTGCAGGCCACGACCTGGCGAGGATCGGGCGATGGACGCGTTCGATCAGCTAGACAACCGGTCAATCCGACAGCACGATTCGATCAGTCCTCGTCCTCTTCCTCATCTTCAAACTCGATATTCCCCACATCGCCCGCATCATCAGCATCGTTAAGCGGCACCGTCGCATCGTCCATCAACGATCCCGGATCTTCATTGCCGGGATCGTTTATAGATGGCTGTGCGCTCGGCCCCTTTTCTTCCTTGTCTTCGCTTTTCGCAGTCATGGGATGCCTCGCTCAACTAGTGATGCTTATTGTGGTGCTTATTGTGGTGCTTGTTCGAATGTTTATGTCCGCCACCGGAATGGGAGTGGCCGCTATCACTCCCCAGATCATTGCCGACCGCACCACCGGCTGCACCGCCAAGACCGGCACCGATGGCCGATCCGGTCGAACCGCCAAGACTGTTGCCGATCACTGATCCACCCGCCGCGCCCAAACCACCGCCTACCGCCGCTTCGGTGCGACTGCGCTTTGGCGCGGCAATGGCACTACCGGCCGCGCCGCCGACTCCGGCACCAACGGCCGCACCCGTGCTGCCACCCACCTGGCCACCGACAACATTGCCCAGGACCCCACCAAGACCACCGCCCACTGCGGCATCTCCATTACCTCCCGCCAGCGCCACCTGAGAGACCAGCAATCCAAAAACAATTGCAGGCACCATCAAGATTCGAGCATTCAGGCTTCCGTTTTTTTTGTCGTTGGTTTTCGGGTTCATGGCACGCCTCGCATTCTTCCCAGGGTATGGAAGATTTGAGCTGCTGCGGCGTGAAACGTTCATAAATGAAAAAGCCCGGCATCAAGCCGGGCTCTTTTCAAATCTGGATCAGGATCAGTGACGCTTGTGACCATTGGCCAGGTTGCTGCCCACGCCGCCGCCCAATGCACCGCCCAGGCCCGCACCGATGGTGGCACCGGACTTGCCGCCGAGGCTATTGCCGATCACCGAACCACCGGCCGCGCCGACACCGCCACCGATAGCAGCGCTGGTGCGATGACCTTTTTTGGCGGCAACTGCGCTGCCTGCCGCGCCAGCGACGCCCGCGCCAATCGCGGCGCCAGTGCTGCCGCCCATCTTCTGGCCGACGACGTTACCCAATGCGCCGCCCAAGCCACCGCCCAGCGCGGCAGTGCCGTCACCAGCCATTGCACCTTGAGCAACCAGAAGCCCCAGAACCAGAGCGGGCAGTGTTAAACGCATGACAAAAACCTCAAAAATAGGGGGTACACAAAAGGGGGCGAGATTGAATGCTTTTGCGCGGATAAAGTCCAGCACACCGGTCCAACTTCGCGATTGGCGAGGGTTGGACAGCGTTTACCGAAAAGGTTTTATCGCGGACAAAAAAAAGCCCGCTGGGGAAACGGGCCAGGTGTTGCTTTCTAACGGATGAGTCGAGATTACGGAGGGTGTTGTGAAAAGTTTGTGAAAGATCTGCCCCTTCAAAAAAATTGTCATAAAATTTTTCAGGCATGAAAAACCCCGCTCTATGACGGGGTCTGCCTGACGTTCGATTACTTCCTGACCGGCGCTGTCACCTTGGGTAAAAATTTGCCCTTCAGTACCCGGCACGCCCTGGTCTTGATCTTGTCGACCTCAGTCTGGTCCTCGCCGAAACTGGCCACATATTGGGTCTGACCACACCGCACGGAGTTGTTGATCGGAAATTCTGCGCCATCGTCCTCGATATACGGATCAGCCATCTCTCCACCCCTTTCAAAAAGCGCGATCGACATCGGCAAGCCCTTTGCCTGAAAGAATATCGATCGCCAAGGTTTTTGAGACTAGCCGGTCACCAACGGACCTGCCGTTCGGATTTCCCCGTGACCGACGAATGGCTTCTCACCTTTTACCTCAACTTGACCGCAGTCCCGGTCACAAACACCACGACCATCCCTCCCTTTCCGGCCGGCATGCTGATCTCATAATCAAGCCCGACCACCGCGTCCGCCTGAAGCGCCTGAGCCCGCTCCTTGATCTCATCGGTGGCCTGAATGCGTGCTTCCTTCAACGCTCGCTCCAGTGTCTGGGAACGCCCGCCGAAAAAGTCGCGCATCCCGGCAAACACGTCGCGGACAACGTTGATCCCTTGCACCGAATCGGCGCTGACGATGTCCAGGTAGGCGGTAATTTGCCGGCCTTCGATGGACTGGGTCGTGGTGATGATCATGGGTGTTCCTTCCTGTTCAGATAGTCAGCCAACGCGTCAAACGCTGGCAAAGTGACGGGATCATTGGCCGAGTTGCTGGCCACCGGATGGGATGCGTAGCGAACGATGACCATCTCGGCCTTCGGGTCGACATAAATGCGCTGCCCATGGACCCCACGCGCCATGAATGCCCCGCCTGCCATTTAACTTTCAGTTGGATTTCGCAGGTACATCGCTGAAGTCATAGATGCCCTTAAAAAGATTCACGTGGATCCTGGAACAGGTATCCGGATTTTTTCGGATGTAGACAACGTCATTTTCCACTGGCCCGCAGGTCGAGACCTTGGACGCGTCAGCGAGAACCGCATACCGAATTAAGGGATCAACTTGTGAGGAAGCGAGCATGCCGGCTCCCATCAGGGTCCCGATGAAGAAGATCTTCAGCCCTGGAACGTGTTCTTCGACAGACGCGCCAATCCGCACACCAAACAACTCTTTCATCTGCCAACAGACGAGCATGCACATGCTGATCAAAAGCAGTGAAATGGGTACAGATAAAATGAAACCACCGATTGTCGAGGCGTACCTGATATTTTCGACTTCAATTCCAGTGGTAGCGTTGATGGTTTTCTCCGCTACGATTTTACAAATGTAAAAAACGATTGCTGTGTAGGCCAGGGAGCTTGGCCATTTCTTTGCAAAAGCACTGATGTTCTTTCGGTTGCGAAAAGCAAAGTACGCACCACATGAAAGTACAGCCGTAAAAATTAAAGCGGTCAGAGTCTCATGCTCAAGAAACTGCGCAAGCCACACCGCAAAAATCAACACGGCAGCCTTGATCATGTTCTTTATTTCAATGCTCATTCTTGCGAAAACCCTATTCAAAAACTGTGTTTTGCATGGGAAGCAGCATATCGAGGCACCCTCGCTCTGGCTGTAGGAGAGCTCCGCGAGTTGCGAAGGACGTTACGTTTGCTTCGTTTTCGCTTGGTTATCGGCAGGATGATGTATTTGGGGCCGGATTGCGGAGTAGATGGGGCATACGAACGGGAATATGATCCGGCAGCATTCCCATATCGCCCTTTTTCAGACGCCAGAAACCACAAACCCCCGACTTTCTCTAGGAAAATCAGGGGTTTGTGTTTACTAAATGTGGCGGTGAAGGAGAGATTCGAACTCTCGATACAGTTTCCTGTATACACACTTTCCAGGCGTGCTCCTTAAGCCACTCGGACACTTCACCGTATCTCTTCAAACATGTTCTGTCTGTCGAGGCGCGCTAATGTAGTCGAAAGCTTTTCCGATGGCAAACATTTTTTTCAGAATTTTCATGCGGTTAACGCGATTCAGCGTTTCCGGTCGTTCCCGGCCATGGCAAACCGGCCAATCTCCGGCTTCGTGCCCTCTTCTATATAGAGGGGAATGCGCAGCAGGCACGGCGGGCTGCGCCTGACGGGCGGGCAAAGGGTGACTGGCGGGTCAGTCACGGCGCTTTACCTGGCTTGCGGCGGTGGGTAACGTCTGCCCAACTTTATCGAAAGGAATAGCGTCATGAGTGAGTTGATTTCCTACCATCTCGAAGACGGTATCGCGACCCTGACCCTGAGCAATGGCAAGGTCAATGCCATCTCCCCGGATGTGATTGCCGAGTTCAACGCTGCGCTGGATCGGGCAGTGGCTGATCGTGCGGTGGTGATCATTACCGGCCAGCCGGGCATTCTCTCTGGCGGTTATGACCTGAAGGTGATGACGGCCGGTCCTAGAGAAGCCGTGGCGCTGGTGACCGCCGGCTCGACCCTGGCCCGCCGCCTGCTGTCGCACCCCTTCCCGGTGATCGTGGCGTGCCCGGGGCACGCGGTGGCCAAGGGCGCGTTCCTGCTGTTGTCGGCTGACTATCGCATCGGCGTTGAAGGTGCGTTCAGCATTGGCCTGAACGAAGTGCAGATCGGCATGACCATGCACCACGCGGGCATCGAGATTGCCCGTGACCGCCTGAACAAAGTGGCGTTGCAGCGTTCGGTGGTCAACGGCGAGATGTTCAATCCACAAGGCGCCGTGGCGGCCGGCTTCCTCGATGTCGTGGTCTCGCCTGAAGAACTGGAAGGCGCGGCACTGGCGGCGGCTCGTCAGTTGAAGAAGATCAACATGACCGCGCACAAGAACACCAAATTGAAAGTGCGCAAAGCGCTGCTGGAGGCCCTGGACAACGCGATCATCCAGGATCAGGAGCATTTGGGCTAAGCCCGGATCTGCTGCAACGAAAAGCCCGACCGTCGTGTCGGGCTTTTTCATACATGTCTGTGTTTAACGTCTGTGACCGCTCTAGACCGTATCTGACCAAACAGTCGGAAACATCAGCTCAAACATCCTCCATCTCCCACTTCCCTGGGAGCAATTGCCGAAAACAGTGCACATCCGTACACTGCGCCACCTTTTGTCCCGGTGGGGCCTGTAAATGCTGTTTTTGTGCCGTATGTCATTGATGGGCCTGCACTTTATCGTGGCGGGTGTGCTGGGGGTGATGCTCGGCCTGTGCCGGCCGTTCAATCCGGACAACAGCCGCCTGTGCGCACGCCTGTATGCATGGCCGGCCATGTGCATTTTGCGTTTGCGAGTGAAGGCGGAAGTCGGGCCGTTGATGGATAAACCTGACAGCTGCGTGATCATCGCCAATCACCAGTCCAATTATGACCTGTTTGTGTTTGGCAACGTGGTGCCCCGTCGTACCGTGTGCATCGGCAAAAAGAGCCTGAAGTGGGTGCCGCTGTTCGGGCAGTTGTTCTGGCTGGCCGGCAATGTGCTGATCGACCGTGGCAATGCGCAAAAGGCACGCAAGTCGATGTTAACCACCACCCACACCCTGCAAAACAAAGACACCTCGATCTGGGTTTTCCCGGAAGGCACGCGCAACCTGGGTGAGGACTTGCTGCCCTTCAAGAAAGGCGCCTTTCAGATGGCCATTGCCGCCGGGGTGCCGATTGTCCCGGTGTGCGTCAGCAGTTACGTCAAACACATGCGGTTGAACCGCTGGCGCAGCGGGAAAATCCTGATTCGCTCGTTGCCGGCAATTCCCACCGCCGGATTGAGCCTGGACGACATGCCCCTGCTGATCGCCCAGTGCCGCGAGCAGATGCGTGAATGCATCGAATCGATGGACCGGCAACTGCAAGCCGCCTGAAAAAGAAACCCGCCTGGTGCGGGTTTTCTTTTGCCTGTGCGTCTTTGCCCAGAACTCGGCAGATTTAACTGACTCTCAAACACTGCAAGGCTAAGCTGAGCCACACTGCCAATGCATTCGTTGCCAATTGAAAGCTGCCAAAAGAAGTGAACCACCATCATGGGTAGAGTTGTTGCTGCTGCGGTTTATAGCGCCGGTAAGAGAGTCACTGATATCAGCCTTGACGAAGGCGCAGCCTGGGCTGCAAAGCCCGGGCACTTTGTCTGGATCGGCCTCGAAGAGCCGAACGCCGAGGAGCTCTACAATCTGCAACGCCAGTTCAACCTGCACGAACTGGCCATCGAAGACGCCCTGGAAAAGCACAGCCGACCGAAGCTGGAAACCTTCGGCGATGCGCTGTTCATCGTGACGTATTCGCCCATCCGCCATGAGGGCAAACTCGAGTTCATCGAGACGCATATTTTTGCCGGCAATGGCTACATCATTACTGCGCGCAACGGTCACTCCGCGTCCTACGCCCATGTCCGCCAACGCTGTGAGGCGCGTCCGCTTTTGCTTGAGCACGGGGAAGATTTCGTACTCTATGCCATCCTCGATTTCGTGATCGAAAACTACCAGCCGATGGGCGAAGCCATTCACGGGGAAATCGATGAGTTGGAGCGCAACGTGTTGTGCGGCTCGCTCAATGACTACGACATCCAGAAGCTACATGGCCTGCGTCGTGATGTTTTGCGCTTGCGTCGTTATGTGGCACCGATGATTGAGATCGGTGAGGAATTGCAGAGGCTGAGCTTCCCGTTCATCGACAAGAACATGCGCCCGTACTTTCGCGATGTGCAGATTCATGTAACGCGGCAGATGGAAGACCTGACGACGCTGGCGGATATTGCCAGCCAGACGATTGAGGTCGGGGTGCTGCTGGAGGCCTCACGCCAGAGCGTGGTGCAACGCAAGTTTGCGGCCTGGGCGGCGATCCTGGCCTTCCCGACGGCGGTGGCGGGGATCTACGGGATGAATTTCCAGAACATGCCGGAGTTGGGCTGGCACTACGGGTATTTCGGGGTGCTGGGGTTTATTACGGTGGGTTGTCTGGGGTTGTGGGCGAGCTTCAAGAAATCGGGGTGGCTGTAGGAGCGAGCCTGCTCGCGAAAAACCTGAGAGCACCGCGGGCTGTCAGGTTTGGCGCGTTATCGTTCACGACCATCGCGAGCAGGGCTAGCTCCTACAGGTTTTAAACAGCTGTTGGCTTGTGCGCGACAAACCGCATCATCCACTCGGCAACCGTGGTGCCGTGGTGTTCCTGTTCCAGGCTCGCGATACCTTTGGAGTAGACCTGCTCGCCCAGTGCCTGTTGGCGAATATCCAGCAGTGCACGGGAGTAGTCGTGGATGAATTCCGGATGCCCCTGGAAGCACAGCACCTGGTCGTTGATGTGGTAGGCGGCAAACGGGCAGAAGTCGCTGGAAGCGATGACCGTGGCGTTCTCCGGCAGCGACGTGACCTGATCCTGGTGGCTGATCAGCAACGTCAGCTCCTCGCGCACCGGGTTCATCCACGGCGCCTTGGCGGCCAATTTGTAATTGTGGGTGCCGACGCCCCAGCCCTGGGTCGCACGCTCGCTCTTGCCACCGAGCAGCAACGCCAGCAACTGATGACCGAAGCAGACACCCAGCAACTTGTCGCCGCGCTCGTAGCGGGTCAGCAGATATTTCTTGAGGGTTTCGATCCACGGGTCGGTGCCGAAAGAGTCGGCCTTGCTGCCCGTCACCAGGTAGGCGTCGAACGTCAGGTCGTCGCTTGGGTACTCACCCTGCACCACGTTGTAGACCGTGAACTCGGCGGCAATCGGCTGCTGCGAAAACAGGTGTTTGAACATCTGCCCGTAGCCCTGATATTGGTCAACCAATTCCGGACGCAGGTGGTCGGTTTCCAGAATGCAGATGCGTAACGACATAAAAAATACCTGACACGTGATGGGAATAATGCACACCCCAGAGCCTGCCTTGAAACGCTGTGACAAGGCAAGCCCCGAAATGCATCATCTCCCCCTTAGAACGCCTCCCCTTTGGCGGCCTTCTCCAGCAGCAAGGCGGGAGGCGCGAACCGCTCGCCATACTGTGTGGCCAGATACTGGGCTCGGGCCACAAAGTCCTGCACGCCGTACTGGTTGATGAACTGCAGCGCACCGCCGGTCCAAGCGGCGAAACCGATGCCGAAGATCGAGCCAATGTTGGCATCCGCCGTCGAGGTCAACACCCCCTCCTCCACACAGCGCACGGTTTCGATGGCTTGCACGAACAGCAGGCGATCACGCACGTCCTTGGGCGAAATCTGCCCGTCGGCTTTCTCGAAGCGGGTTTTCAACTCAGGCCACAGGTGTTTCTGGCCGCCCGCCGGATACTCGTAGAAACCTCCACCGCCAGCCTTGCCCGGACGTTTGAACTCATTGAGCAACAAGTCAATCACGGTAAATGCCGGGTGTTCTGTCAGCGGCTTGCCTTCTACTTGCAGGTCCTTGGCCGTTTGCAGGCGGATATGGTTCATCAGGCTGAGGGAAACTTCGTCAGAGATCGCCAGCGGTCCTACTGGCATGCCGGCCTTGCGCGCTTCAGTCTCGATCATCGCCGCGCTCACGCCCTCACCCAGCATGGCAATGCCTTCATTGGTGTAGGTGCCGAACACCCGCGACGTGAAGAAACCGCGGCTGTCATTGACCACAATCGGGGTTTTCCTGATTTGCAGGACGTAATCGAAGCCGCGGGCCAGGGTTTCATCGCTGGTATTGGCGCCCTTGATGATTTCCACCAGCGGCATTTTTTCCACGGGGCTGAAAAAATGCAGGCCGATGAACTTGCTCTGATCGGGCACGGCACACGCCAGGCCGCTGATCGGCAAGGTCGAGGTGTTGGAGGCGATCACCGCGTCCGCGCCGACGACCTTCTGCGCCGCCAACGAGACTTTGGCCTTCAAATCCCGATCCTCGAACACGGCCTCGATGATCAGGTCGCAACCGGCTAGGTCGGCATCGCTTTCGCTGGTTTGAATGCGTGACAGAACGGTGTCGCGTTGCTCGATGCTCATTTGTCCGCGAGCAACCTTCTTGTCCAGCAGCGCCGCCGAATGCGCCTTGCCCTTCTGCGCCGCCGCGAGGTTGATGTCCTTGAGCACCACATCGATCCCCGCCGACGCACTGACAAACGCAATACCGGCGCCCATCATCCCGGCGCCGAGCACGCCGACCTTGCGGGTAACATAAGGCGCAAAGCCTTGAGGCCGCGAGCCGCCGGCATTGATTTCGTTGAGCTGGAACCAGAACGTGCCAATCAGGTTTTTCGAGACCTGGCCGGTGGTCAGTTCGGTGAAGTAGCGGGTTTCGATCAAGTGCGCCGTGTCGAAGTCCACTTGGGCGCCCTCGACCGCTGCGCAGAGGATTTTCTCTGGCGCGGGCATCGTGCCCTGGGTTTTGCTGCGCAGGATCGACGGCGCAATCGCCAGCATCTGCGCAACTTTCGGGTTTGACGGTGTGCCGCCCGGAATCTGGTAGCCCTTCACGTCCCAGCGCTGCACCGCCGCTGGATTGGCCAGAATCCACGTCCGCGCCTTGGCCAACAAGTCTTCGTGATCAGTCGCCAACGCGTCGATCAATCCTGCCTGCAATGCCTGTGGTGGCCGCACTTTCTTGCCTTCAAGCAAATAAGGCAGGGCTTTTTCCAGGCCGAGCATGCGCACCATGCGCACCACGCCTCCGCCGCCCGGCAGCAGGCCAAGGGTGACTTCCGGCAGGCCGAGTTGCACCGACGGGTGGTCCAGCGCCACGCGGTGATGGCAGGCCAGGCAGATTTCCCAGCCGCCGCCCAGTGCGGCGCCATTGATCGCCGCGACCACAGGCTTGCCGAGGGTTTCCAGGGCGCGCAACTGGCCCTTGAGGCTCAGCACCATGTCGTAGAAGGCCTTGGCCTGGGGTTTGCCAACCTTGATCAGCTCGTTGAGATCGCCGCCAGCGAAAAATGTCTTCTTGGCCGAGGTGATGATCACACCGGCGATGCTGTCCTTGTCGGCCACCAGGCGCGCAACGCAGTCCGCCATGGCTTCGCGGTACACCGCGTTCATGGTGTTGGCGCTCTGGCCCGGCATGTCGATAGTCAGGACGACGATCTGGTCCTGGTCTTTTTCGTAACGAATGGCTTCGCTCATAACTGGGTTCCTTGATGTCCGGGCTCAGAGGCGTTCGATGATGGTGGCAATGCCCATGCCGCCGCCGACACACAGGGTCGCGAGGCCATAACGCAGGCGCCGGGCTTCCAGCTCATCGAGCAGGGTGCCGAGAATGGCGCAGCCAGTGGCGCCCAGCGGGTGGCCCATGGCGATTGAGCCGCCGTTGACATTGACCTTGTCCGGATCGACGGCCATGTCCTTGATGAATTTCAACACCACCGACGCGAACGCCTCGTTGACCTCGAACAGGTCGATGTCTTCGACCCGCAGCCCGGCCTTGGCCAGCGCCTTGCGGGTCGCCGGCGCGGGGCCGGTGAGCATGATGGTCGGATCGGTGCTGGTGACCGCCGTGGCGACAATCCGCGCCCGTGGCTGCAAGCCCAGCGCCCGGCCCTTGGCTTCGGAGCCGATGAGCATCAGCGCCGCGCCGTCGACAATCCCGGAGCTGTTGCCGGGGGTGTGCACATGGTTGATCCGCTCGACATGGCTGTATACCCGCAGCGCGGTGGCATCGAAACCCATCTGCCCCATCATCTCGAAACTCGGCTTGAGCTTGCCCAGGCCTTCCAGGGTCGAGTCGGCGCGAATGAACTCATCGTGATCGAGCAGGATGATGCCGTTCTGGTCCTGCACCGGCACCAGCGATTTGTTGAACGAGCCATCGGCCCGCGCCCGTGCAGCCTTTTGCTGGGAATGCAGGGCGTAGGCATCGACGTCCTGACGGCTGAAGCCTTCAAGGGTGGCAATCAGGTCGGCACCCACGCCCTGTGGCGTGAAGTGACTGTGCAGGTTGGTCGCCGGGTCCAGCGCCCAGGCCCCGCCATCGCTGCCCATCGGCACCCGGGACATCGACTCGACACCACCGACCACCACCAGGTCTTCGAAACCGGAACGCACTTTCATCGCGCCGAGGTTCACGGCCTCCAGCCCCGAAGCACAGAACCGGTTGATCTGTACTCCCGCCACGCTGACATCCCAATCGGCCACCTGAGCGGCAGTCTTGGCGATGTCGGAACCTTGATCACCAATCGGGGTTACGCAGCCAAGCACCACATCATCGACCTGGCTAGTGTCCAGCGCTGTGCGCTGTTGCAGTGCGGTGAGCAAACCAGCCACCAGGTTCACCGGTTTGACGCTGTGCAAGGCGCCATCGGCCTTGCCTTTGCCACGGGGCGTGCGTAACGCGTCGAAAATCAATGCTTGGGTCATGACGTCCTCGAACCGCAGTGCAGGTGGGTAGATACCGAGTGCCCACTCTTGGCCCGAGCCGCGTTTGATTCAATGACCGCAGCGCTCACAGACATTGACCCTCACGCTCAGACGAACGGTAGTCAGCTACCGTTCAGGACACCAAGCTGTCTAGCCAACGGCTGCCAAAGAAGCTGGCACTAGGCCTCATGCCATTTTTAACGCGAATTTGAAGAACACCATACGAAATGGATCTAAGCCAAGCGTATCGCGGGCTCTAAGGTGAACATGTACGAAGTTGTCGTCGGGTTTTGCCGAGGCACTCGTCACTACAGGAAGTGCAACGCGCTGCCATCATGGATGCTATGCGGGCAGGCATCAGGAAATAACAAAAAAGGCGGTCAAGCCATGTTCAAACAATCGAAAGTACGTCAAGCCGGGCTCATCCTTTTCGCCACCACGCTGTTGTTGATATTGCCGAACCTGACCAAGGTCATCGGCTAGTCGCGTCTATAAAGCTACGGCGTCACAGTTTTTGAATTGCCACTCTCAAAATGTGACTGGCCCGCTACCCGGGCCAGCGTGGCTGTGCCAATCTTTGCGGCACTTGCACGACATGGACGGCGATCACTTGAAAATGCTCATTCTGCTCGGGGCCACGCTGTTTGGCTCGCCCCTGTATGCCGCACAGCTGAACCTGGAGCTGGGCGCGAACAGTCGCACCTGGCAGACCGAGCAATTGCTCAAGCATCCTCAGGTTCAAACCATCGACATCAGCAACGACGTTTCCTACAAGCGGGACATGAGCTACCGCGCCGTGCCGCTGTCCGCACTGCTGACCGGCATCAAGCCTGAAGACCACCTGCAAGCCGTTGCGCTGGATGGTTTTGCCGCCGAAATGACCGCCGCGCCGTTGCTCAATACCCAGGGTGCACAGGCGTGGCTGGCGATTGAAGACCCGAGCAAGCCCTGGCCACCGCTATCCGAAGGCAAGCCGGGCGCCGGGCCGTTCTATCTGGTCTGGAGCAATCCGCAGGCCGGCAACATCAGCCCAGAACAATGGCCATTCCAGGTGGCGAGCATCAAACGCCTGGCACCCGTGGCCGAGCGCTTTCCCGCACTGCTGCCCGATCCGGCATTGAAGGCGGATGATCCGGTGAACAAGGGATTTGCGTTGTTCCAGAAGAACTGCCTGGCGTGTCATCGACTCAATGGCGCCGGGGACGCGCAATTCGGGCCGGACCTGAATATTCCGTACAACCCGACCGAGTATTTCGGTGCGGACTTCCTCAAGCGCTACATCCGCGATCCACAGAGTTTGCGCCAGTGGCCGCAAGCGAAGATGCCCGGGTTCTCGGCCGAGGTGTTGCCGGATGGGGATCTGCAGAGCCTGGTGGGGTATTTGCAGCATATGGTCGGGCGCAAGGTTAAGCCGTAACAACATCGTACCTGTGGGAGCGAGCTTGCTCGCGATAGCGGTGTATCAGTCACAAAAGTATTGACTGAAATGACGCCATCGCGAGCAAGCTCGCTCCCACAAGGTTCCTTGGTATCGCGCCTACTGCTGCTGCACTGAAATCACCGGCGCTGGCGTCGGTGACACCAGCACCTTGGCGTGCATCTGCTCACACCCGCCGCCCCGGCGCATCCCGCGCACCGGGCAGGCATCCAGGTAATCCAGGCCCACCGCCAGTTTCAGATGGCGTTCCGGCCGGGCCAGCTCATTGGTCACGTCGAAGCTGTACCAGGCGTCATCCAGCCAGGCTTCGGCCCAGGCGTGGCTGGCCAGGTGTTCGCTGTTTTCGCTGTACAGATAGCCCGACACATAACGCGCTGGAATGCCCAGGCTGCGGGTGCAGGCGAGAAACGCGTGGGTGTGGTCTTGGCACACGCCGGACCGTCCGGCAAAGGCCTGGGCCGCGCTGGTGTCCACTTCCGTGGAGCCCGGTGTGTAGGTCATATGCTGGTTGAGGCCGTGCATCAGATCGATCAGCGCCGTGCGATCGCGACGTTGCCTGCATTCCTTCTCGGCGAACGCACGCAGGGAGGCGTCGGCTTCGGTCAAACGGGTGAAGCGCAGAAACGGCAGTGCCGACTGGCTCTCGTGTTCGGCCTCACGCAATTCGTCGATATCGACCTGGCCACGGGCACCGATGATGATCGCCTCATGGGGCTCGTCCATGGTCAGCACATGCAGGATGTTGCCGAACGGATCGAGTTGCGCCCGCACCGGACGCGGCAGGTCGAGCTGCCAGCTGAGCACGTGCTGGCGCTCGCTGTCGTGGGGGGTCAGGCGCAGATACTGGATGCTCGCACGCACCTTGTCTTCGTAGTGATAGGTGGTTTCGTGGCTAATGGAAAGTCTCATGCGGCCTCCAGATAAGAACTGTGTATCGCGTTACCCAACTGGCGCACCAGCGGGATGAACTCGGTCAGCCAGGCGTGCAGGCCTTCTTCGAGAATTTCATGGATGCCGGTGTAGCGCAGGCGTGCGTCCATTTCTGCCGCCAGGCGTTGTGCCGGGCGACCGTTGGCCCCCGGCAATTGCGAGAGAATCTGGTCGATTTCTTCGGTGCAGGCGCGCAGGGATCGCGGCACATCGGCGCGCAGCAACAGCAACTCCGCCACATGCCTGGCGCCGGGGGCGTCGCGGTAGATTTCCGTGTAGGCCTCGAACGACGACAATGCCCGCAACAACGCGCTCCACTGGTAATACGCATGAGCGGTGCCATCGCTGACCGCTTCGGCCTGATCGCCGGCCATTTCGTAGCGGGCATCGAGCAGACGCAAGGTGTTGTCCGCCCGTTCGATAAAGGTCCCCAGACGAATGAAGCGAAACGCATCGTTACGCATGATGGTGCCGTAGGACGCACCCCGGAACAGGTGGGAACGTTCCTTGATCCACTCGCAGAAACGGCTCATGCCGTAGCGACTGAGGCCCTGTTCGGCGATGCCGCGAATTTCCAGCCAGGTGGCGTTGATGTTTTCCCACATGTCGGCGGTGATGCGCCCACGCACCGCATGGGCGCTGGCCCGTGCCGCACCGAGGCAACTGTAGATGCTCGCCGGGTTGGCCGCATCCAGGGCGAAGAAATGCAGCAGCCGTTCGGCATGCAGTTCGCCATGGCGCTCCAGGTAATCGTCCAGGGTGCCGGTGATCAACAGCGGCATGGCCAGTTCGTGCAAACCGTCGCCACGACCGTCCTGCGGCATCAGCGACAGCGAATAGCTGATGTCGAGCATCCGGGCGAGGTTTTCCGCCCGCTCCAGGTAACGCGACATCCAATACAAATCCGAGGCAGTTCTACTTAACATGACAGGCTTCCTTTAATCCTCGACCACCCAGGTGTCCTTGGTTCCACCACCCTGGGAGGAATTGACCACCAGGGAGCCTTCGCGCAGGGCGACACGGGTCAAGCCGCCGGGCACGACCCGGGTTTCACGACCCGACAGGACAAACGGCCGCAAGTCGATGTGGCGTGGCGCAATGCCGTTTTCGACAAAGGTCGGACAGGTCGACAGCGACAGCGTCGGTTGCGCGATATACGCATGGGGCTTGGCGATGATCCGCGCACGGAAGGCTTCGATTTCCGCCGCCGTCGCCGCCGGCCCCACCAGCATTCCGTACCCGCCGGAGCCTTGGGTTTCCTTGACCACCAGTTCTGGAAGATTGGCCAGCACGTGGGAAAGCTCAGACGGATTACGGCATTGCCAGGTCGGCACGTTCTTCAGGATCGGTTCTTCATCGAGGTAGAAACGGATCATGTCGGTAACGAACGGATACACCGATTTGTCGTCCGCTACCCCCGTGCCAATGGCATTGGCCAGCACCACGTTGCCGGAACGGTAGGACGACAGCAGCCCCGGCACACCGAGCATCGATTCCGGGTTGAAGGCCAGGGGATCGAGGAAGGCGTCGTCGAGGCGACGATAAATCACGTCGACCGCTTTCGGCCCGTCGGTGGTGCGCATGTAGACCTTGTCGTCCCGCACGAACAGGTCCGCGCCCTCCACCAGTTCCACGCCCATTTCCCGCGCCAGGAACGCATGTTCGAAGAACGCACTGTTGAAGCGCCCCGGCGTCAGCACCACCACGCTCGGGTTATCGATGGGACTTGAACTTTTCAGGGTGTCGAGCAGCAAGTTCGGGTAGTGGTCGATGGGGGCAATGCGTTGCGCCGCGAACAGCTCGGGAAACAGGCGCATCATCATCTTGCGATCTTCGAGCATGTAGCTGACGCCGCTCGGCGTACGCAGATTGTCTTCGAGCACGTAGTAGGTGCCGTCGCCGTCGCGCACCAGGTCGACGCCGGAGATGTGCGAATAGATATCGCGGTGCAGGTCCAGGCCCTGCATCGCCAACTGGTACTGCTCGTTGGCCAGCACCTGCTCGGCCGGAATGATGCCGGCCTTGATGATGCGCTGCTCGTGGTAGAGGTCGGCGAGGAACATGTTCAACGCCTTGACCCGCTGGATGCAGCCGCGTTCGACAATCCGCCATTCGCTGGCGGGGATGCTGCGTGGAATGGTGTCGAAGGGGATCAGGCGCTCTGTGCCCTGCTCGTCCCCGTAGAGCGTGAAGGTAATCCCGGCGCGATGAAACAACAGATCGGCCTCGCGTCGCCGTTGTGCCAGAAGCTCGTCAGGCGTCTCGGCCAGCCAACGGGCAAACTCCCGATAATGCGGGCGGACCTGGCCGCCGGCATCGTACATCTCATCAAAATAGGTGCGGATCATGCCGTACTCCTTGTCACTCGGACGTCCAGACCTTCGCAAGGCCCGTGCCATCGGCATAAACGCTTAAATTTCAATCGGTTGGATAATCAACGCGCACGTACCGCACCAATCCTGTGCGGTAAATGCCCCAACCTGATCGCCCCCGCTTCATTGCAAGGCGTGGTGGTCGCCTATCACCAGCATAGTCAGAGTTGATTTCACTGCCCGGCAATGGGTACGGATAATCCAGGCATTCGCTGAAAAGCTCACCGGACTTCCCTTTTAGCCGCCTGCCCTGGTGGCTTTTTTTTTGGTGTCCAACGCCCACAAATGAAAACGGCCAACCCGAAGGTCAGCCGTGATTGCTGATTGTCACTGTTCATAAGGTTATGCGAGTCGCCCTCGTACCTCCTGTTTCACACCCCAGCCTTCGATGATGCCGCCCAGAGGCTCGACCACTGCTTCGAAACCCTGTTCGAAGTCGCCGATATCGTCGTAGGTGGCATACATGACCTTGCACAGCTCCAGCGCCCAGGCGCCGTCGTCGCGCACACTGACTTGCGCATCCAGGGATTCACCACGGTGGAAATGACCTGCCGCCCTGCGTGCCCGCTCCTCATCCGGGAAAATGGCGTAGAACTCGATGGGATGAAACCGTGAAAAGTCAAAACCGCCTTCTTTCATGCGGCGCAGCACGCTGCTGCTGATGTCTTCTTGATAGGCTGTGCTCATGAAACGTCCTCCTCAAAACGATGGATAGACTTTCCGTACTCCCTCACCCGCAACCGAACAGCGCGAGCGACGGCAACCGATGTGCCGGCGGGAAACAAGCATGGAGCTACAAGACCAGACCTTAGCGATTCATTCGCTGATCTCGCTTGCAGAGTAGCCTCAAGACAGAGCCCGTGCCAAGGCCTGGATGTGAATGCGACAGGTGTTGTTCAGATTGGAGTAATGTCGAGGATTTGAATGCTGTTCTGGGACTTGAGCTCTTTGACGCTCGCGTCACTGGTCCGCCCTTCCAGATCGTTCAGATCCAGTTCGGCGGCGACAGGAAGAAGCCGGGCCTTGATGAGCTTGGCAGCACGCTCGTAGTCCGGGCGCTCGGTGCACTCAAAGACTTCGTTGATGGTTTCGCCATGATCATCCACGAAAGTGACCTTCCACTTTTGCATTGGTGCCTCCTCGATAAAACCCATGGATGGGCTTACCTCTATCTCGACCTTGTTAGCTGGCTAATTGTTCCGGTGGATCTGCACCCATCGCAAATTTCTGTAGGAGCGAGCCTGCTCGCGAAAAACTTGAGAACGCCGCGTTAAATCAGACATCCCGCGTCATCGTTCACGTCCATCGCGAGCAGGCTCGCTCCTACAGGTCTGCGTTTCAATCCATCAGTCGTTACTTGGCTTGTTCACTGCCTGCAACACGTATTGCGGCAAGGCGAAGGCGCCGATGTGGATTTCAGGATTGTAGTAGCGGGTGATGATGCCGCTGCCCGCGAAGCGCTGTTGCAGGGTTTCGCGGGACAACTTGCGATAAGCGGTATTGGTGGCGCCCCAGGCGAAGGTCATCGAGCCACCGATGTAGGTCGGTACGGCGGCCTGATAGAAGTGCCAGTCCGGGAACAGGCTGCGCAGGCGACCGGCGGTGGTCTTCACTTCTTCGATCTGCATGAACGGCGTGCCGTTCTGGGTCACCAGGATGCCGCCTTCGTTCAGGCAGCGGTGGCAAGCCTGGTAGAAGTTTTCCGAGAACAGCACTTCGCCCGGTCCGATCGGATCGGTGGAGTCAGAAATGATCACGTCGAACTTTTCAGTGGTGGTAGCGACGAAACGCATGCCGTCGTCGATCACCAGGTTCAGGCGTGGATCATCGAATGCACCCTTGGAGTGATTCGGCAGGAATTCCTTGCACATGTCGACCACGGTGCCGTCGATCTCGACCATGGTGATGTGCTCGACGCTGCGGTGCTTGGCCACTTCACGCAACATGCCGCCGTCACCGCCGCCGATGATCAGCACGCGCTTGGCGGCACCGTGCGCCAGGATCGGCACGTGGGTGAGCATTTCGTGGTAGATGAATTCGTCGGCTTCGGTGGTCTGGATCACGCCGTCCAGCGCCATCACCCGGCCCATGCGCGGGTTCTCGAAGATCACCAGGTGCTGGTGCTCGGTGCGCACTTCGTGCAGCAGTTTTTCCATGCGAAAACGCTGGCCGTAGCCTTCGTAGAGGGTTTCCAGGTAGTCGCTGGCAGGGATGTTGCTCATGGGAAGTGCTCCGATGAATGCGGGTGGCAACGGACGGTTACCCGCCCATGATGGCCAATCGAGCGTCTCGATTGGCCGGGAAAGGCGCGCATTCTACGTCGCGCAACATGACAGGTCGAACCTCTGTTGATCAGCATTCCACAATCCTGTGGGAGCCTGTTCAGAGTTTGACGTTGCCCCGCGGCCCGGCAATGGCCCAGATGATCAGTCCCAGCACCGGCAACAGCGCAATCAGCAGTACCCAGAGGATTTTCATCCCGGTCCCGACACTACTTTTGAAGACGTTGATGATGGCCCAGATGTCCAGGACAAAAATGATCAAGGCAACCAGGCTGTTGAACGTAGAACCCATGGTGACGCTCCCGAAAAGTGATATGCACCCTCAGGATAGACGGTCGTCGCGAGGATCCCTTTTTATTGACAGTGTCTGGATCAGACGTGGATCGCCACTTTCAGGGCTTCCAGGGATGGCGCGGCTGTAATACCCACTTCGGTGCACAACTCCAGCACCCGTGGCACGTCGTTGCCGTAGACCAGGACCACCTGCAACTCGTCATCGAGCAACTGGCTGAAGTTCATCAGCGTGTAGCCACCGTTTTCCTTGTTCATGCTGCTCATCTGTATCTGGATGCGGTTGAGCGCGGTCAGGGCTTCGGTCCTGGCCAGTTGCTTGGGCTTGAGATTGAACTCCACCCCCGGGCCGAACGAGGCGACGATCTGCGCGAACAGGTCCATGTATGTGTCAGCCTGGAACAGCACCGTTTCCGGCAGGCTGCCGACCACCACCCACTCACCCAGCGGGATCGGGAAGGTTTCGTCGTAGTTGATGTCCAGATTGGCCGTCAGAAATGCCTCGGGATCGGCGTAGGCCTGGGCTGCTTCGTCCGCGATCTTGAGGATTTCGTCTTCGCCCATGCACCCGGAGCTGATTTTGCTGATGAGTTCGACGAGTGCGGCTTTCATGGGGAGGATCCTGTAGCGAGGTGAATTTTGAGGGCGCGAAGGATAGCGCATTAATGAGGGAAATGCGGACCTGTGGCGAGGGGGCTTGCCCCCGTTGGGTCGCGAAGCAGCCCCAAAACATTCAATTGGGGTACATCAGAAAGACCGCATATGCTGATTCTACGACTGCTTCGCAGCCGAACGGGGGCAAGCCCCCTCGCCACAAAAGCCCCCTCGCCACAGGGTACGGCGTCAGCTCAAGAGCTTTTGCAGTTGCGCAACGGTATCGGAAGCCCCCATGGTCCTGGCAGCCTCCAGCGCGGTGATGCCATTGGCGTCCTTGGCTTTCGGGTCGGCGCCCTTGCTGATCAGGTAATCGACCACTTCGACGCGGTTGAACATCGCCGCCATCATCAGCGCCGTGCGGCCATCGAAGGACGAGCCTTCAACCTGGGCGCCGCCATCGACCAAGGCCTTGATCACCGCCAGGTCACCCTTGAAGGCGGCACCGGCAATCGGGCTCTGGCCGTTGTCGTTGCGGATCTCCGGGTCGGCCTTGTGCTCCAGCAGGACTTTTACCGTGTCCACATGCCCGTGATACGCGGCCAGCATCAGCAAGGTATCGCCCTTGTGGTTACGCAGGTTCGGCGGCAAACCCTTGGTCAGCAGCGCGGCCATCATCGCCGCATCGCCCTCCCGTGCCTTGTTGAATACCTGTTCGGTAAATTCGGCGGCTTCTTCGGGGGTCATCTGGCGGCTTTTGTCTGACATTGGGCACTCCCTTTTCTGTCATTCGTAAAAGCCGACAGTTTCCCGAGCGCCCCCGGCACTGTCACTTGTTTTTTCTCATGGGCCGCCATAGTCAGATTCAATAGCGGTACTTGCCGCCGTGAATGTCGGACAACAACTGCTCCGTGACCTGTACATAAGTCTGAGTCCCCGGCAGCCAGGCATAGATCGGGTCATCGCCGGTTTTACCCGGGTCGAAGGCCTCGTCCTTGAGTCGGGTCTTCTGATATTTGAACGTCCCGGTGGTTTCCATTTTCACTTTCACCCGCAGGAACAACGGCACTGCATAGGCCGGCATCTGCTCGCGGGCGAAGGCCAGCAGCTCACTGAAGTCCAGAGTTGCCAAGGATTCGGCGGGAGTGATCGCCGCCATCCCGGCCCGGCCATTGGTGTTGCGGATTTCCACGCCATAGGCCACGGCTTCGGAAATAAGCGGGTGTTGCAGGAGGATGTTTTCGACCTCCGTGGTCGAAACGTTTTCGCCCTTCCAGCGGTAGGTGTCGCCCAGGCGGTCGACAAACTGTGCATGCCCAAAGCCGATGCTGCGCAACAGGTCGCCGGTGTTGAAGTAGCGGTCTCCCTTTTCGAACACATCCTGAAGCACGACCTTGGCGGTTTTCTGCGGATCGGTGTAACCGTCCAGGGGGGCCTTGTCGTCGATTTTTGCCAGCAACAACCCCTGCTCACCCTTGGCGACCTTGCGCATCAGGCCATTGGCCTGTCGAATCGGCGCGCCGCTGTCGTGGTCGTACGCGACCAACTCCCAGGACATCAGGGAAAAGCCGATGGTGTTGTCGAAATTGAGAATGTTGGTGAAACCGATATTGCCGTCGCTGGCAGCGTACAGCTCGCAGATGTGATTCACCGCAAAGCGGGTCTTGAACTCGCTCCAGGCGCCGGGGCGCAGGCCGTTGCCGATCATTTTCTTCACATCGTGCCGGCTGTCCTCGGAGCTGGGCGGTTGATCGACCAGGTAGCGGCACAGTTCGCCGACATAACCGATGGTGGTCGCCCGGTACTTGCGCGCATCGTTCCAGAACTGACTGGCGCTGAATTTGCGGCGGATGGCGAACCCGCTGGCCCCACTGACGGCCGAACCCCAGCACACGCAAAGGCCCGTGGCGTGGTACAGCGGCAAAGTGCAATAGACGACATCCTCAGGGCGCATGTCCAGGGCGATCATGCCGAAGCTCGCAGAGCTGCGCATCCAGCGACCGTGCTTGAACACGCCGGCCTTGGGCAGCCCCGTGGTGCCCGAGGTGTAGATATAAAAGCAGGGATCGTCGAAGAAAATCTGCTGGCTGCTGGCCGGGTTGTCGCTGGCGTCGTCGAGGCTGACGGTCATCAGGTTGATGAAACCTTCAGGCGCGATACCGGGTTGGCGAGAGGTGTCCTGATCGGCAACGAACCAGGTTCGCGCAGCCTTGATCGACACCCGCTCACGCACCGCCAGGTACGCCGGGACCAACTCCTCACCGACAATGATCGCCACCGGCGCCACCAGGTTCACACTGTGCACCAGGGTGTCGCGGGTCTGCGAGGTATTGAGCAGCGCACTGATCGCGCCGACCTTGGCCACCGCCAGAATCGTCACCAGCAATTCCGGGCGGTTCTCGATGAAGACCGCCACCACATCACCCTTGCCGATGCCTTGGCCGATCAGGTGATGAGCGATGCGATTGGCCCATTGGTTGACCTCGGAGTAACTGAGCGTTACGTCGCCTTGCAACAGCGCCGGGCCATCCGGGTTGCGCAACGTGGCTTGCTCGAAACTCCAGCCCAAACCACACGCCTGGGTCGGGTCCTTGACGTTGGCTGCCTTCATGCCCCTCACCACCCGGGGGATGGCCTTGGCGATGGAAGGCAGCTTGCGGAGCATCATGCTCCAGGTAATCGTGTCGTTCGACGTGCGACTCATGATGCTCCCGTTCGATCTTTTTATTGTCGGGCTGCGATGACTGAGTCCGAAAATACGTCAACGGTTCTTGAGCTGTACACGCGGTTTTTGAAATGTTTTGTATCTGCGATCTTGATCCGCGATCTTGATCCGCGATTGATACAAGGCCAATCGTGAACCCCCGCACACGCAATGGTTCCATCGAATCGCCGAGCGACCTCGCAAAATGCAGGATGCACGATGGCCGTTCATGCAGAATGCACGAAAGCAAAAATCACCACAGATACTAACTTGTTGTTTTATAAGATAATTTACAAACAACCCAGACTGGCACAATCACTGCAACCCTCTCCGTATGCTTGCCATTCAAGAGCCAACGGAGCTGAAAGAAATGAACCTGATTCAGGAAAAATTTTCGTCCCTGTTCTCCAACTTCGAAGTCACCACCCATGCCCGGCCTGACGGTGGGATCCTGCTGACCCTGAGCGGCGGCGAAGGCAAGGTGTTCAAGCGCTCGATTTCCTATCAGCAATTGCACAATGGCGACCAACTGACGTGGGTCATCAGTGCGATTCGCCGCGACCTCGCCGAACAAGCCAGTGAACTGCCGCAGATTTCCATGCTGCAGAGCCAGCAACGGTTTGCCCTGCCGACCTATCACTCGCTGTAAATAAAATTGCCGGAAAAACACTGTGGGAGCGAGCCTGCTCGCGATAGCGGAGTGTCAGTCAACATCAATGTTGGATGACATATCGCTATCGCGAGCAAGCTCGCTCCCACAGGTTTTGCGGCGTTTAGAAATTGGCGGGATTTATCCGCGCAAAGCTGTCCACGGTGACATGCCCCGCCAGTTCCCCACCCTCGCGGGCCAGCCCGCAAGTGGCCATCCCCGCCGTGCACGCCGCGTCGAGTTCTTCGACGATGTCCGACAGAAACAGAATCTGCCCCGCCTCAAGGTTGATCGCCTGGGTGATGTTGGCGTAGGACTGCGCCTCGCGCTTGGGGCCTGAAGTGGTATCGAAATAGCCGCTGAACAGTGGCGTCAGATCCCCCGCCTCTGAGCAGCCGAAGATCAACCGCTGGGCCTGGATCGAACCGGACGAATAAACAAACAGTTGAAAGCCGTCCCGATGCCAGCGCTCGAGCGCTTCAACGGCGTCCGGGTACACGTGCCCCTTCAACTGCCCGGCCTGATAGCCCTGCTCCCAGACCATGCCCTGCAACGCTTTCAGCGGCGTGGCCTTGCGGTCTTCAGCGATCCAGCCCAACAGGATCTCGACGACCCGCTCGACGTCGGCGTCCGGTTCATTGCTGTCGCGGCGCACGGCAGCCAGTTGCTCCGCCACATCGGCGCGTTCGGCATGCTGACGGACAAACGCCGGCAAGTGTTTGGCGGCATAGGGGAACAGCACGTCGAACACAAAACTCACCGCGCTGGTGGTGCCTTCGATGTCGGTGAGAATCGCTTTGATCGGCATCGACTCAGTCCTCCAGGCGCGGGAATTGGCTGGCGATGTCTTCACCGGTGAAATTGGCCACCCAACCTTCCGGGTTGTTGAACAGACGGATCGCGACGAAGTGCGGATGCTCGCCCATGTCGAACCAGTGTTTGGTTCCGGCCGGCACCGAGATCAGGTCGTTTTTCTCGCACAGCACTGCGTAGACGTAATCGTCGATGTGCAGGGTAAACAGGCCACGGCCGGCAACGAAAAATCGTACTTCATCTTCGCCGTGGCGATGTTCGTCGAGGAACTTGGCACGCAGTTCGGCTTTTTGCGGGTGATCGCTGTTGAGGCTGATCACGTCGACAGTGACGTAACCGCGCTCGGTCATCAGCTTGTCGATTTGCTCCTGGTAGGCGGCAATCACTTCGTCCTGAGTGGCGCCCGGCTGGATCTTCGCCGCGGCTTGCCAGCGATCGAAGCGTACGCCCTGCTCGGCCAGGGTCGAGGCTATGTCCTCGAAATGGGTCAGCACCTTGTTGGGGATTTCAGGGCTGGAGACGTGATAGACGGACAGGCTGCTCATCAGGGCAACTCCTTAACGGTTCATGCTTTAAAGAGCGAGCGCATCTTCAACTCGCACTCGAACAAAAATTCAAAGGCCTCGATCTGCCGCAGGGCATCGCTCATGCGCGCGCCCCAGGTGTACAGGCCATGGCCACGGATCAGGTAGCCGACGCAATCGGGATGGGCGTCGAGCCAAGGCTGCACCTTGGCGGCCAGTCGCGCAATGTCCTGGTCGTTGTCGAAAATCGGCACCCGCACCCGGGATTCGTGGGTCGTCACACCGCTGAAGGCCTTTTGCAGTTCGTAGTCTTCGAACTCGATGAAGTCTTGCGGCGTCAGGCGCGACAGCACGGTGGCGTTCACGGAATGGGTGTGCAACACGGCACCGATCTCCGGGCGCCAGCTGTAGAGCTGGGTGTGCAACAGGGTTTCGGCGGACGGTTTCTTGCCCGGTTCCAGGCTGTTGCCGGACAGGTCGGTGGCCAACACGTCGTCCATGCCCAGTTGCCCCTTGTGCTTGCCGGACACGGTCAACAAGGCTTCGCTCGGCGACAGGCGCGTCGAGTAATTACTGCTGGTGGCCGGCGACCAGCCGCGGCCATACAGAAAACACCCGGCGTCGATTATTTCCTGGGCGAGTTGTTCACGGGTAAGGCTCATGGCCTGTCCTCTTGCATACGTGTGGCAATGATAACGGCAGCCGCGACGGCTGCGAGACTGGCAATACTAAATGTCCATGCCGCGCCGAGGGCATTCCAGCTGTAGCCGGAATACAACGCGCCCAACGCACCGCCGGTGCCGGCCAATGCGGCGTACAGCGCCTGGCCCTGGCCTTGCTGGCGCGCACCGAAGCTACGTTGCACGAATGAAATGGCAGCGGCGTGAAAGCTGCCGAACGTCGCCGCGTGCAGGATCTGGGCAAACAGCAGTACCCAAAGAAACTCTGCGAGCGAACCCAGCAACAGCCAACGCAACGCCGCCAGCAGAAAGCTGGCCATCAGCACCCGGCGCAGTGAAAAGCGCGCGAAGATCCGGCTCATGGCCAGAAACATCAGGACTTCGGCGACCACGCCGACCGCCCAGAGCATGCCGATCACACCCCGGCTGTAACCCAGGCGCTCAAGGTGCAAGGTCAAGAACGTGTAATACGGTCCGTGGCTCATCTGCATCAGCGCCACGCAGCCGTAAAACGCCAAAACACCGGGGTTGCGCAGTTGCTTGAGGAATCCCTCCCCCGCCACCCGGTTGCCCGGGGCCGGTTGGGCATTGGGCACCCACAGACTGCTGAGCACGATGCCCACCATGATCAGCACCAGCGCCGCCGGATAGATGTCCAGGCTCAGCCATTCAAACAAACGGCCCAGCGCGACCACGGTGATGATGAAACCGATCGAGCCCCACAGGCGAATCTGGCTGTAGCGCGAGGTCTGGCTCTGCAAATGCGCCAAGGTGATGACTTCGAACTGAGGCAACACCGCGTGCCAGAAGAACGCATGCAAGGCCATGACCATCGCCAGCCAGGCGTAGGTCTTGCTGACGAAAATCAGCGAAAAGGTCAGCAGCGTGCACACCGCGCCAAAGCGCACGATGGCCAGTCGCCGACCGGTGTAGTCGCCCAGCCAGCCCCAGATGTTCGGCGCCACACAGCGCATCAGCATCGGGATCGCCACCAGCTCGCCGATGCGCGCGGCGCTGAACCCCAGGTGATCGAAGTACAGCGCCAGAAACGGCGCTGTCGAACCGAGCAAGGCGAAATAGAACAGATAGAAACTGGAGAGCCGCCAGTACGGGAGCGCCGCAGTCGCCATCAGACGGCTGCGACCATGATGTCAGCCATTTACAGCTGACCCAGCACCGGCGTGCTCACACGCACGTCGGCGTTTTGCCCACGATGGCGCAGCAGGTGATCCATCAGCACGATGGCCATCATCGCCTCGGCAATCGGCGTGGCGCGGATGCCCACGCACGGGTCGTGACGGCCCTTGGTGATCACTTCCACCGGGTTGCCATGGATGTCGATGGAGCGGCCCGGCGTTGTGATGCTCGACGTCGGCTTCAGCGCCAGGTGCGCAACGATGGGCTGACCGGAGGAAATACCGCCGAGAATGCCGCCCGCGTTGTTGCTGAGGAAACCTTCCGGGGTCATTTCATCGCGATGCTCGGTGCCACGCTGGGCGACGCTGGCAAAACCGGCGCCGATTTCCACGCCCTTGACCGCGTTGATGCTCATCAGCGCATGGGCCAGCTCCGCGTCGAGGCGATCGAAGATCGGCTCGCCCAGGCCCGGCATCACGCCTTCGGCGACCACGGTGATTTTCGCACCGACCGAATCCTGGTCGCGACGCAACTGGTCCATATAGGCCTCCAGCTCAGGCACTTTGTCCGGGTCCGGGCTGAAGAAGGCGTTCTGCTCGACCGAATCCCAGGTCTTGAACGGGATTTCAATCGGCCCCAACTGGCTCATGTAGCCGCGAATGACGATGCCCTGGCTGGCCAGGTATTTTTTTGCAATCGCACCGGCCGCGACGCGCATCGCGGTTTCACGGGCCGAGCTGCGACCACCGCCGCGATAATCGCGCTCGCCGTATTTGTGGTGGTAGGTGTAATCGGCGTGGGCCGGGCGGAACAGGTCCTTGATCGCCGAGTAGTCCTTGGACTTCTGGTCGGTGTTGCGGATCAACAGGCCGATGGCGCAACCGGTGGTGCGGCCTTCGAACACGCCAGAGAGGATTTCGACTTCGTCGGCTTCCTGGCGCTGGGTGGTGTGGCGGCTGGTGCCGGGCTTGCGGCGGTCCAGGTCACGCTGCAGATCCTCCAGGGATATCTCCAGCCCCGGCGGGCAGCCATCGACAATGGCGACCAACGCCGGGCCATGGCTTTCGCCCGCGGTGGTGACAGTGAACAGCTTGCCGTAGGTATTGCCGGACATGCAGGACGCTCCGTGAAATGAACCTGAATACGTAATGCGCGCCAGTATACGCAGGCTACCCAAGTAGTTCATCCTCGAACCTTATGGGTGCCCGTGAGTCCAACCGGCATCTTCTTGATAATGGCGCGATGATGCTGCGAGTTCTAGCCTTGAGCCTTACCCTGATTTCCGGCTTCGCCCAGGCGACTGTCCTGCAACGACCGATCACATTGGATACGGGCACCGGCGAGCTTTTCGGCTCGCTGTTGCTGCCAAAATCCGACAATCGAGTACCGGTTGTCCTGATCATTTCAGGCTCCGGCCCTACGGATCGTGACGGAAACAACGCCGACGGCGGGCGCAATGACAGCCTCAAGCGCCTGGCCTGGGTGCTGGCCAAACACAACATCGCCAGCGTGCGTTACGACAAGCGTGGCGTGGCCGCGAGCCTGGCGGCGACCCCGGATGAACGCAATCTGACGGTGGAAGCTTATGTGGCCGACGCCCAAGCCTGGGGCCGGAAACTCAAGACCGATCCGCGCTTTGGCCAGTTGATCGTGCTGGGTCACAGCGAAGGCGCCCTGATCGCCAGCCTCGCTGCGCCGGATATCGATGCCGACGCGGTGATTTCTGTCTCCGGCAGCGCAAGACCGGTGGATCAGGTCATTCGCGAGCAACTGGGCAATCGCCTGCCTCAACCGCTGATGCTGCGCAGCAATGAATTGCTCGACAGCCTCAAGGCCGGGAAAACCGACGACAATGTGCCGCCACCCTTGCAGGTGATTTTCCGCCCGAGCGTGCAGCCTTACCTGATTTCCCTGTTCCGCCAGGACCCGGCCGCGGCATTTGCGAAGTTGAAGATGCCAGCACTGATCATTCAGGGCAGCAACGACATCCAGGTCGGCGTCAATGACGCAAGGCTGCTCAAGGCTGCCAAACCGGACGCCGAACTGGCGCTGATCGAGGGCATGAACCACGTCATGCGCATCGTGCCCAACGACGTCAAACGCCAACTGGCCTCCTATAAGGACCCGCAGCTGCCCCTGGCGGCGGAACTGGGCACGCGAATCCTCGGTTTTATTGACGGACTTCGCGCCAGTTAACCTCCAGTCTTGAAAAAAACGGCCGATAAGCCTTTGTCGCCAACACATTGGTTGGCGACAAGCTGAGCTTGGACAGGATCTCGCCGTTATGACTGACACCCAGACTTCACCCGACACCAGCGCTGAAAAAGACGCACCGCCAGCGGTCGAGCTGCCCTGGGCGGACCTCCACGTCGAGCACCACAAGATGCTCCGTCTGGCGCCGCTGCAGACTGACCGCAACACAGGCGGACGCCCATTGCGCTTTGTCGAGTTAGGCTATGCCGAACGCAATGACAAGACGCACAGCCTGATGCGCATGAGCATCACCCTGCCCGGCCAGCGCGTACGCAAGGAACAGAATCATCTGGACGTGTGGGTCGATCACGCTGAAAAACGCGTGCATTTCGGACCGGAAAGCGGACTGCAGATTGAACCGCTGAACCGTGGCATTGGTCGCTACTTGGCGGCCCAGGGCATCAATTGGGCGAAAAAGCGCTGGCCGACCTACACCGTCGACGGCTTTGACCTGAACAACAAGGATGCACTGAACGAAGACACCCGCCTGCGCCGCGATCATTTTTTGCGCGTGCACGGTTTCGACGTGGTGTATGCCGATGCCCAGCATTTGAAAGGCAGTGTCAAGCCGGTCAAGGTCGGCGACCTCTCTGGCGACTGGAACAGCGAAAAACTGCAGGTCGTGGAAATCCTCGAGGCGGCGCAGATGCTCCAGCAAGCCGAACAGAACCTGGCCGAGCAGGAAGTCAAACTCAAGAAACACGAAGAAAAGGTCAGCAAGTACAAACGCGAAGACGCCGGGTTGCGATTCACCATCACCTGCCTGGTGGCATTTGCGGTGTTTCAGGCGGGGTTGTTGATCTGGATTGCCACGCATCGTTGAAGGCTTGAGTTACTGCACCTTGTGGCGAGGGGGCTTGCCCCCGTTCGAGCGCGAAGCGGTCGCAAAACAGCTACCACAGACATATCTGGATAAATCTGGTGTGAGGGTTCAGGGCTGCTTCGCAGCCCAACGGGGGCAAGCCCCCTCGCCACAAATGCCCGGTCAGACGCGAGAAGCGAACAACGCCTGATGCTCACGACACTGCTGCGCGCTGAGCATGAACACACCATGGCCGCCACGCTCGAACTCCAGCCAGGCGAAGTCGACTTCCGGGTACAACGCCTCGACGTGCACCTGGCTGTTGCCCACTTCGACAATCAGCAAGCCCTTCTCGGTCAGGTGATCCGCCGCCTCGGCAAGCATGCGCCGCACCAGGTTCAAACCGTCGTCACCGCAGGCCAGGCCCAGTTCCGGTTCGTGCTGGTATTCGTCCGGCATATCGGCGAAATCTTCCGCATCGACGTAGGGCGGGTTCGACACGATCAGGTCGAAACGTTGACCCGGCAAGCCCTCGAAACCGTCACCCTGCACCGTGTACACACGCTCATCGACACCATGACGCTCGATGTTCTGATTGGCCACTTCCAGCGCTTCGAACGACAGGTCCCCCAACACCACCTCGGCATGCTGGAACTCGTAGGCGCAGGCGATGCCGATGCAACCGGAACCGGTGCACAGGTCGAGAATCCGCGCCGGCTCGGTAGCCAGCCACGGGGTAAAACGGTTTTCGATCAACTCGCCGATGGGGGAGCGCGGGATCAGCACACGCTCATCGACGATGAACGACATGCCACAGAACCAGGCCTCGCCCAGCAGATACGCGGTAGGCACCCGATCTTCGATGCGGCGCTTGAGCAAAAGCTGCAAGTGAACCACTTCGTCTTCTTCCAGATTGCAGTCGAGGTAGCTGTCGGATATTTCCCACGGCAGGTGCAACGCGCCCAACACCAATTGCCGGGCTTCGTCCCAGGCGTTATCAGTGCCATGGCCGAAAAAAAGATCCTCCCCATGGAAGCGGCTGACGGCCCAACGGATATGGTCACGCAGGGTACGAAGGCGGGAAGTGATCACGACGGCAAACTCCAGAAAAATCGACGGGGGATTCTACCAGTCAAACGACTTCACGACGACGCGGGAAAGTACCGATTCAAATGTAGGAGTTATCCATTTTTTCGCTAGGCTATTGAACAAAACGTGACTATTGACAAGGCTACAGGCCAGCAACGACGGCACCTACGATCGTAGCGATTCACAGAACCGCTCAGCCAGAGGACAATGGCGCAAAAGCCCCACTCCAAGGAGCCCCAGAATGTCTGTTCCAAAAACGATGTTTCAACTCAGCGGCCGCGGTTATGCAGCGGCCAATCTGAGCCATGCCACCCTGGTCATCATCGATGCCCAGAAAGAATACCTCAGCGGTCCCCTGGCCCTGAGCGGCATGGATGAAGCTGTCGCGAACATCAAGCAACTGCTCGCCGCTGCCCGCGCCGCCGGCCGGCCGATCGTGCATGTCCGCCACCTCGGCACCCTCGGCGGGCTGTTCAACCCACAGGGCGTAGGTGGTGAGTTCATTCCGGGCCTGGAGCCACAGAGCGATGAAACCGTCATCGGCAAATTGTTGCCAAGCGCTTTTCACGGCACCGAACTGGCACAACGCCTGGAAGACCTCGGCGCCCTTGACCTGATCGTCTGCGGTTTCATGAGCCACTCCAGCGTCAGCACCACGGTACGTGCCGCCAAGAACCTGGGCTTCCGCTGCACCCTGGTGGAAGACGCCTGCGCCACCCGCGACCTGCCTTACAAGGGCGGCGTGCTCAGTGCCGCACACGTCCATCAGACGGAAATGGCGATCATGGGCGACAACTTCGCCACCCTCGCGCTGACCCGTGAACTGATCTGATCGACGCTCAATGAGCGGCCTGGAACGCCGCTCATCCGCAAAAGCCTCCCATTTGCCGTAATTGTCTTAGCCTCAGGAACATCCCGGTCAACTCCCGGTCGAAGGGCCGATACCCATTGAGGAAGGTCGGAATGAAGTTATCCGATGGTTTTGACGCTCGCCGCTTGCGGCCCAAAGGCCAAAGCAACTGGCGTTTTCGAATCGGCGCGACGTTCGCGGCGTTGCTGGCGATGTGCGGCGTGTTGCTGGCCATGGCCGGTGCCGCCAGCCTGCTCGGCCACGCACCCGCCCTGGGTGAATTGAACACAAGCCGCACCGGTGCTGCCGTGATCCTGGCCATCGGCCTGTTCGTGCTGTACCTCGGTGTCTGGCTATGGCGCCGTTGCCGTCGTCGCTCACGGCAGTCGCGGGAGCTGGCCATGTCCCCGCACCTGATGAAAAAACACGACTGAGCCTGGCATCGCGCGCGTTTTTGTCGCGCCCGATTCGCTTCGAGTTGGGTAAACTGGCCGCCCTTCGCGGAGGCTGACATGCAAGACGACGATTTTTCCCTGTTCAAAAGCGCGATCCAAGGCGTCAAGCCGATCAAGCACGATCGCGCCGAAACCGGCAAACCCAAGGCTGACCGCGCGCAGATTGCCAAGCTGCGTCAAGCGGCCACCGTGCGCACCGAATCCACCACCGTCGACGGGCTGTCCGATCAGTTCGTCATCGACGTCGGCCCTGAAGACGAGCTGATGTGGGCCCGCGATGGCGTGCAGGAAAGCCAGATGCGCAAGCTCAAGGTCGGGCGGATTCCTTTCGAAGGCAGCCTCGACCTGCACGGCATGAGCGTGGAAAAGGCCCGGGAAACCCTCTGGGCATTTTTGGCTGAAGCTACCAAATTCGAAATCCGCTGCGTGCGCGTCACCCATGGCAAGGCTGTTCGCCTGGACGGCAAGCGGCCGATGATCAAAAGCCACGTCAACACCTGGCTGCGCCAGCATCCACAGGTACTCGGCTTCACCTCGTGCCAGGCGAAACATGGTGGTGCCGGCGCGGTTTATGTGATGCTCAAACGCACCATGATGGAAGGTCGTGACGAGTAAAGCTGACGCGTCACGCTTGCAGCGTCGTGTCCGTCACCGTACCCTTGCCCTTTGCGTAAAATCCCACAGGTAGTTTCATGTCCCTGGAACAGAATTACACGGCGATCCTCGGCCAGCTCGGCGAGGACGTTTCCCGCGAAGGCCTGCTCGACACGCCAAAACGTGCCGCCAAAGCCATGCAGTACCTCTGCCGCGGCTATGAACAGACACTGGAAGAGGTCACCAACGGTGCCCTGTTCAGCTCCGACAACAGCGAAATGGTGCTGGTCAAGGACATCGAGTTGTACTCGTTGTGCGAACACCACTTGCTGCCGTTCATCGGCAAGGCTCACGTCGCCTACATCCCGAGCGGCAAGGTCCTGGGCCTGTCGAAAGTGGCGCGGATCGTCGACATGTACGCCCGCCGCCTGCAGATCCAGGAAAACCTCAGCCGCCAGATCGCCGATGCGGTCCAGCAGGTTACCGGCGCCCTGGGCGTTGCGGTGGTGATCGAGGCCAAGCACATGTGCATGATGATGCGCGGTGTGGAAAAGCAGAATTCGACGATGATCACCTCGGTGATGCTTGGTGAGTTCCGCGAGAACGCCGCCACCCGCAGCGAATTCCTCAGCCTCATCAAGTAATTCGCGGCACGAAGAAAACCGGCGTTCATCGCCGGTTTTTTTTCGCCTGTGAAAAATCAGGTAAGCTGCGCGCCCTTATTCATTTGCACCGTGAGGCTTTCAACGTGTTCGTAAAAGCGCTTCGTGTCGGCCTTGGCCAACTGATCATCTTCATCGACTTCATCACCCGCCCAGGCAAGAAGCAGCGCCCGGCGGAAGTTCAGGCACAGGTCAATTCGGCTGCCAAGGGCCTGACGCTGTATCAATTCCACGCCTGCCCGTTCTGCGTGAAGACTCGCCGTACCCTGCGCCGCCTGAATGTGCCGGTGGCCCTTCGCGACGCGAAGAACAACGAACAGGATCGCCAGACCTTGCTGGAGCAAGGCGGCAAGATCAAGGTGCCGTGCCTGCGCATTGAAGAGAATGGCCAGACCACCTGGATGTACGAGTCCAAGGTGATCATTGATTATCTGGACAAGCGTTTTGCGGCAGCCTGAAAAATTTGGGCGGGGCTGATGCCCCCATCGCGAGCAAGCTCGCTCCCACAGTGGACTTGTGGTGTACACAAAACCTGTGGGAGCGAGCTGGCTCGCGATGAGGCCGGCACAGGCACCATAAATTTCAGACAAAAATAAGCCGGCCCATTGGCCGGTTTATTTGTATCTAGGCTGCTTTTGCGGCCTGGGCAGCACGCACCACCGCCGCCAACCGCTTGAGCCCCTCATCCAGCCGCGCCGGATCAATGTGGCTGAAGTTCAATCGCAGATACCCCGGATGGTTGTCCGGCTCGGGGAAGAACGGCTCCCCCGGCATGAACGCCACGTCGTTGGCCAGCGCGGCATTCAGCAAGGTGCGGGTGTCTTGCGGCTGCTTGAGTTTCAACCAGAAGAACAGCCCGCCCTGCGGCACGTTCCAGTCCGCCAGATCGGAGAAGTGCGTTTCCAGCGCAGCCTGAAACGCATCCCGACGCCCCCGATAAAAATCGCGCAACTCACTACGGTGTTGCTGATATTTCTCGGTGCCGATCCATTGCAGCGCCTGCCACTGGCCGACCCGATTGGTGTGCAAATCCGCCGATTGCTTGAGTTTCAACAGATGTGGAAACAGGTCCGGGCTGGCGATCAAGTAGCCGACACGCAAACCCGGCAACAGGGTTTTCGACACGGTCCCGGTATAGATCCAGCTGGCCTTCTTCAAGCGACTGACAATCGGCGTGGCGCTGCCACCGTCGAAGGTCAGCTCGCGATAAGGCTCGTCCTCAATCAGCGTCACGCCAAACTCATCAAGCAATGCCGCCACCGCGTTGCGCTTGGCTTCGCTGTAACGCACCGCCGATGGATTCTGGAATGTCGGGATCAAGTAGATGAAAGACGGGCGGTGTTGTTCCAGGCGAGCACGTAGCGCCGTCAAGTTCGGTCCGTCAGCCTCCAGCGGCACGGTCAGGCAGTCGGCGCCGAACAGCTGGAAAATCTGCAATGCCGCCAGATAAGTCGGCGCTTCGAGCAGGATTTCGGTGCCCTTGTCGATGTACAGCTTGGCGGCCAGGTCGAGGGTCTGCTGTGAGCCGCTGACCACCAGTACCTGGCTTGCCTCACATGGCACTCCCAACGCTCGCGCCTCGGCGGCCAGCGCTTCGCGCAGCGCCGGTTCGCCCTCGCTCATGCCGTATTGGCCCATGGAAACCGGCATCTCGGCCCACTCGACCTTCGGCAACATGGTTTCGGCCGGCAAGCCGCCGGCAAACGACATCACCTGCGGACGTTGGGCCGCAGCGAGGATTTCACGGATCAAGGAACTTTTAAGGCGTGAGACACGTTCGGAAAAAGCCATGGGGATCACCGGTAGCGAGGCATGTGAAAAATGAGTCAAACTTGTTGACCGAAATTACGCCTCCACGAACGGATACGTCAATATGCTTGACCTTAAAAACCCGCTTTCCCAGCAGCAAGCCATGGAAGCGTTTTTCTTCGGCTACCAGGCCTTCACCGCCAAGGCCGATGAAATGCTCGAACGTCGCGGCCTGAGTCGGGTGCATCAGCGCATCGTGTTTTTCATCGCCCGCTATCCGAACCTGAGTGTCAAGGAACTGTTGGCTTTACTCGGTGTGAGCAAGCAGGCGCTGAACATGCCGTTGCGTCAGTTGGTCGAGATGCATCTGGTGGACAGCGTCGCGTCCGAGACTGACAAGCGTAAGCGTCTGCTGGAACTGACCGATGACGGCGCTCGTTTCGAACAGTCGTTGCGCCGTGAGCAGGTGAAATTGCTGGAGCGGGTGTTTGCCGAGGCCGGGGAGACAGCGGTGAATGGGTGGTTGACGGTGAACCTGGCGTTGGGAAAAGGCCAGTTGTCGGCAGACTGAGTATTCAATCTGCTGGATTTGCAGTGGCTGAACCGACGCCTTCGCGAGCAAGCCCGCTCCCACAGGTGACCGCATTCCCCTGTGGGAGCGGGCTTGCTCGCGAAGGGGCCAGAACAGGCGATATATCCCTATTGCCAAACTTTTCGTCTACAAAATCAAAAACATTATTTGCTTTCTTTGTATACAAAAGCATAATCCACTTCGTGCGAGTTCCTGACCAAGCGGTCAACAAATTCGCAAGTACCTCAAAGGGCCGCTGCCACCCCTCTCGGATCCGGCCCTGGAAATAACAATAAAACTCTTGAGGAGTACTCGCTGTGGAAAGCCGCAAATCCGAAGCATCGACGCTGGAAATCTCGCCGCCATTACGCAATGGCTTGCTGGAACGTCTGTTCAAACTCAGCTTGCACGGCACCACGGTGAAGACCGAGCTGATTGCCGGTCTGACAACCTTCATCACCATGGCTTACATCATTTTCGTCAACCCCAACATCATGGCCGACGCCGGGATCGATCACGGGGCGGCGTTCGTCGCCACCTGTATCGCCGCGGCACTCGGCTGCCTGTTGATGGGCCTGTACGCCAACTGGCCGGTCGGCCTGGCACCAGGCATGGGGCTGAACGCCTTCTTCACCTACACCGTGGTCGGTACCATGGGCTACAACTGGGAAACCGCCCTCGGCGCGGTGTTTGTGTCCGGTGTGTTGTTCATGATCCTGACCTTCTCGCGGATCCGCGAATGGCTGCTCAACAGCATCCCGGTCAGCCTGCGCTTCGCCATGGGCGCCGGCGTGGGTCTGTTCCTGGGGCTGATCGGCCTGAAAACCGCAGGCATCGTCGTCGATAGCCCGGCGACCCTGATCAAGCTCGGCTCCCTGCGCGAACCCGGTCCGCTGCTCGCCGCCGTGTGCTTCCTGATGATCGCCATCCTCAGCTATCACAAGGTGTTCGGCGCGATCCTCATCAGCATCATCACCGTGACCCTCGCCGGTTGGGGCCTTGGACTGGTGCACTACGAGGGCATCATGTCCGCCCCACCGAGCCTGGCTCCGACCTGGATGGCCATGAACGTTGTGGGTGTATTCAACATCAGCATGGTCAGCGTGGTTCTGGCCTTCCTCTTCGTGCACATGTTCGACACCGCAGGCACCCTGATGGGCGTTGCCCAGCGTGCCAACCTGGTGGGCGCTGATGGCAGGATCGAAAACCTCTCCCGCGCCATGAAAGCCGACAGTGCTTCCAGCGTATTCGGTGCGGTAGTCGGCGTTCCACCGGTCACCAGCTACGTGGAAAGTGCTGCCGGTGTTGCAGCGGGTGGTCGGACTGGTCTTACCGCAGTGACCGTAGGTGTGCTATTTATTGCAGCCATGTTCTTCGCACCGCTGGCCGGGATGATTCCTGCCTATGCAACCGCGGGCGCGCTGATTTATGTAGCGATGCTGATGATGGGCGGCATGGCCCACATCGAATGGGACGAAGCCACCGACAGCATTCCGGCAATTGTCACCGCCATCATGATGCCGCTGACTTTCTCGGTCGCCGACGGCATCGCACTGGGCTTCATCACCTACGTGGCGATGAAGGCCGGTACCGGCAAGTACAAGGAAATTTCGGTGAGCCTGTGGGTGCTCTGCGCGATCTTCATCGCCAAGTTCATCTTCTTGTAAACCACACGCGGTACACGCTTGAAAACAGCCTCACCCCGTCGGGTGGGGCTTTTGTGCAAATGGAGGAAAGTGATGAGTCTGGAAACCTGGCTGCTGTTCAGCGGCGCTGCGCTGATAGTGATCCTGATCCCGGGGCCGCTGTCGTTGCTGATGATCAGCAACAGTCTGAATTACGGCCTGCGCCGCTCTTACCCGGCCTTTCTCGGCGGCGTGTCGGCATCGATCTGCCTGCTGAGTGCTTCGGCGCTGGGCCTGGGGGCGTTGTTGCTGGCGTCGGAACAGCTGTTCAGTGCCCTGAAGATTCTTGGCGCCCTTTACCTGTTCTACCTCGCCTGGCAGAGCTGGCAGCAATCGCGCCTGCCTTCCCATGGCGCTGAAGTGCCACAGGCCGCGCCGGTGCCACGCTTTCGCGCACTGTTCGGGCGTGCGTTCATGCTGGGCGCAAGCAACCCGAAAGACATCCTGTTCTTCGCCGCTTTCCTGCCGCAGTTCTTGAGTGCCGAACAGCCGTTCCTGCCACAACTGCTGGTGATGATCGTGACCTGGACCGTGCTCGACCTGCTGTGCAAATTGGCCTACGGCCTCAGCGCCCATGGTGCGGCACGGTATCTGCGCAGCGGCAAGGGACAGAGCTGGTTCAATCGGGTGAGTGCGGGGTTGTTCAGTGGCGCGGGGGCTGCGTCTCTGCTCAGCCGCTAGGATCAAATGCTTCGCGAGCAAGCTCGCTCCCACAGGGGATTTGTGACCGCCGCAGATCCAATGTGGGAGCGAGCCTGCTCGCGATGGCGTCAGACCAGGCGCAGCATTTATCAAGACGAAAAAAAGCCCGCAGTGTGAGCGGGCGAAAGACCAAAGAAGCTATATGCGCAGTCGCTTCCAGGTTGCAGCAGCTGCCTGGGGGATCAGCTGCCGCGGTAGGTGGAGTAGCTGTAAGGCGAAATCAACAACGGCACATGGTAGTGATCCTGCTCGGCGGAGATGCCGAAACGCAGCACCACGACATCCAGGAATGCAGGCTCCGGCAGCTGAACGCCACGGGCGCGGTAGTAATCGCCGGCATGAAACTGAACCTGATAGACCCCGGTGCGGTAGTCATCGCCTTGCAGCAGCGGTGCATCGACACGGCCATCGCTGTTGGTTATCGCGCTGGCGACCAATTCCAGGTGCGATCCTTCAACGCGGTACAACTCGACCTTGATCGAGCTGCCCGGGCAACCGTGTGCTGCGTCCAAAACGTGTGTGGTCAAACGTCCCATTGATTCTGCGCGCCTGCCTGCGTGGAGCAGTCAGACTTCGCGCCTCCCGAAGTCAGTTGAAAAGGAGACCGCACCGATTCGGAGCACGAAAAGCTGCGGCGAGCGACTGATTAAGACACTTTTCAAAAAAATTGTACACAATAAAAACGACATTTTTCGTACGACGTCCGCCATCTGCATATTTACCGCCGATTTCCCGCTAAACCGCACCGTCTATGACCCCTTCAATCAATAATTGACCAGTCAGGCAGATTTCTTGCAGGCTCACGCCAATAGCAGTAAAAGATGACAGTCGGTGAAAAATGCGAAAAATCAGGCTTACAAAGTGAATATAAAGTTGTATACAATCAGCCCATCGCTGTGACGCAAGCCCGCCATCCCATTTTCAGCTGCGTCACACCAACCGTCATCATCGAATAAGAAGGAAGCCTGCAGTGAGCGCTGACTACCCACGCGACCTGGTCGGTTACGGCAGTAACCCTCCTCACCCCCACTGGCCGGGCAATGCCCGCATTGCCCTGTCGTTCGTACTCAATTACGAAGAAGGCGGCGAGCGCAACATCCTGCACGGCGACAAAGAATCCGAAGCGTTCCTCTCGGAAATGGTTTCAGCCCAGCCGCTGCAAGGCGCGCGCAACATGAGCATGGAATCCCTCTACGAGTATGGCAGCCGTGCCGGCGTGTGGCGGATCCTGAAGCTGTTCAAGGAATTCGATATTCCACTGACCATCTTCGCCGTGGCCATGGCCGCCCAGCGTCACCCGGACGTGATCCGCGCCATGGTCGATGCCGGCCACGAGATCTGCAGCCATGGCTATCGCTGGATCGACTACCAGTACATGGACGAAGCCCAGGAACGCGAGCACATGCTCGAAGCCATCCGCATCCTTACCGAAATCACAGGCACTCGCCCGCTGGGCTGGTACACCGGCCGCACGGGTCCGAACACCCGTCGCCTGGTGATGGAAGAAGGTGGTTTCCTCTACGACTGCGACACCTACGACGACGACCTGCCCTACTGGGAACCGAACAACCCGACCGGCAAGCCGCACCTGGTGATCCCGTATACCCTGGACACCAACGACATGCGCTTCACCCAGGTCCAGGGTTTCAACAAGGGCGACGACTTCTTCGAATACCTGAAAGATGCGTTCGACGTGCTCTACGCCGAAGGCGCCGAGGCTCCGAAGATGCTGTCGATCGGCCTGCACTGCCGCCTGATCGGCCGTCCGGCGCGTCTGGCTTCACTCAAGCGCTTTATCGAATACGCTAAAAGTCATGAACAGGTGTGGTTCAGCCGTCGCGTCGACATCGCGCGTCACTGGCAAGAAACCCACCCGTACACAGGGGCTGCCAAATGAGCACCTTTCAAACCGTCAAACCTTCGGCCCTGAGCCGCGACGCCTTCGTCGCCGCTTTCGCCGACATCTACGAACATTCGCCATGGGTGGCCGAGAAGGCCTTCGACCTGGGCCAGGATGCCTCGATCGACGAGATCGAAACCCTGCACCAGCGCATGAGCGACATCCTGTTGAGCGCCGATCACACCAGTCAGCTGGCATTGATCAACGCTCACCCGGACCTGGCCGGCAAAGCCGCCGTCCAGGGCCAACTTACCGAAGCCAGCACCAATGAACAGGCTGGCGCCGGTATTCACCAATGCACGGCCGAAGAGTTTTCTCGCTTCACCGAGCTGAACGACGCCTACAAAGCCAAGTTCAAGTTTCCCTTCATCATGGCGGTAAAAGGCAGCAACCGGCATCAGATCCTCGCAGCGTTCGAAACGCGCATCCACAACCCGGTCGACACCGAGTTCAAGTGCGCGCTGGCGGAGATCAACAAGATCGCCCTGTTCCGATTACTGACCCTATAGCAAGCCTGGCCCCAGCGGATTCAAGAACGCCGAAACCGCCCGGGGGCCTGGCAAGTATCCCAAGCCACTTATTTAAAGGCAGACAAGAAGAATGAAAGCTTACGCCGTACCTTTCGAGAAGTTCGTCAACCTGGCCGATGCCCGCCTGGGCACCAAAATCATCTCGGTCACCGATGACTGGTTCGCAGACGCCAACCGTCTGTTCCAACCGACCCCGGCCGTATGGAAGGAGGGCGTGTTCGATGACAACGGCAAGTGGATGGACGGCTGGGAATCGCGCCGCAAGCGCTTCGAAGGCTTCGACAGCGCAGTGATCCGCCTGGGCGTACCGGGTTCGATCAAGGGCGTCGACATCGACACTTCATTCTTCACCGGCAACTTCCCGCCATCGGCGTCCCTGGAAGCCTGCTTCCTGACCGAAGGCGAGCCGAACGAAAACACCCAGTGGGTTGAAGTGCTGTCGGCCGTCGAGCTGCAAGGCAACAGCCACCACTACCACGAAATCAACAACGACCAGGCCTTCAGCCACCTGCGCTTCAACATCTACCCGGATGGCGGTGTGGCCCGTCTGCGCGTGTACGGCGTGCCGTTCCGTGACTGGTCGGCTACCGGCGACAACGAGCAAGTCGACCTGGCTGCGGCCCTTAACGGTGGTCGCGCCCTCGCCTGCTCCGATGAACACTTCGGTCGCATGAGCAACATCCTCAACCCGGGCCGTGGCATCAACATGGGCGATGGCTGGGAAACCGCGCGTCGTCGTACCCCGGGCAATGACTGGGTCATCGTCGCGCTGGGTCATGCCGGCGAAGTCGAGAAAGTCATCGTCGACACCCTGCACTTCAAAGGCAACTACCCGGACAGCTGCTCGATCCAGGGCGCGTTCGTGAAGGGCGGTACCGACAGCCAGATCGAAACCCAGTCGCTGTTCTGGCGCGAACTGCTGCCAAGCCAGAAGCTGGAAATGCACGCCGAACACACCTTCGCCGAGCAGATCAAGGCACTGGGCCCGATCACCCACATCCGCCTGAACGTGTTCCCGGATGGTGGTGTGAGCCGCCTGCGCGTTTTGGGCAAGGTCGCTAAATAAGCGGTGGGACCAATCGCGAGCAAGCTCGCTCCCACAGGTATTGTGAACGCCACAGTCCACTGTGGGAGCGAGCTTGCTCGCGATGGCGATAGAACTAACAACACAGAATTCGGATAAGAACAGCATGCGCACACTGACGATTGAACCGCTGACCAAAGAAGCCTTCGCCCCTTTCGGTGACGTGATCGAAACCGACGGCAGCGATCACTTCATGATCAACAACGGTTCGACCATGCGCTTCCACAAACTGGCTGTGGTCGAAACCGCCACGCCAGAGGACAACGCGATCATCAGCATCTTCCGCGCCGATGCGCAGGACATGCCGCTGACCGTCAGCATGCTGGAGCGCCATCCGCTGGGCAGCCAGGCTTTCATTCCGCTGCTCGGCAACCCCTTTCTGATCGTGGTCGCGCCACTTGGCGATGAACCTGTATCAGGCTTGGTCCGCGCCTTCGTCACCAACGGCAGGCAGGGCATTAATTACCATCGCGGCGTCTGGCACCACCCGGTGCTGACGATCGAAAAGCGGGATGACTTCCTGGTGGTTGATCGCAGTGGCACAGGCAATAACTGCGATGAGCATTTTTTTAAAGAGGATGAGCGTTTGATCCTCGCCCCCCACCAATAAGAGAAGGTCTGATCACTCGACAACAGAGTGACAGGCGAGAGGTAAAGACTGTGGAAGCACATCTGTTGGAATGGCTGAACCTGAGCGTGCGCTGGGTTCACATGATTACTGGCGTGGCCTGGATCGGTGCGTCGTTCTACTTCGTCTGGCTGGAAAACAACCTCAATCGGGTCAATCCGAAAAGCGGTCTGGCCGGTGATTTGTGGGCGATCCACGGCGGCGGTATCTATCACCTGGAAAAATACAAACTGGCTCCACCGACCATGCCGGACAACCTGCACTGGTTCAAATGGGAAGCCTACTTCACCTGGATGTCGGGTATCGCGCTGCTGTGCGTGGTGTTCTACTCCAACCCGACGCTCTACCTGCTGGCTCCGGGCAGCACCCTGAGCGGTCCTGAAGGCGTGGCCATCGGCCTCGGCTCGCTGTTCATCGGTTGGTTCATCTACTCCTTCCTGTGCGACTCGGCCCTGGGCAAACGCCCTGCCCTGTTGGGTTTCATCCTGTTCGTCCTGATCATCGGCGCTGCCTACGGCTTCAGCAAAGTGTTCAGCGGTCGGGGTGCGTACCTGCACGTCGGCGCGATCATCGGCACCATCATGGTCGGCAACGTGTTCCGCATCATCATGCCGGCACAGCGCGCACTGGTTGCGGCGATTGCCGAGAACCGCACGCCGGATCCGGCGCTGCCGGCCAAAGGCCTGTTGCGTTCGCGTCACAACAACTACTTCACCTTGCCGGTGCTGTTCATCATGATCAGCAACCACTTCCCGAGCACCTACGGCAGCCAGTACAACTGGTTGATCCTGGCCGGGATCGCGGTACTGGCGGTGTTGGTGCGTCACTACTTCAACACCCGTCACGACAGCCACAAGTTTGCCTGGACCCTGCCAGTGGCAGCGGTGGGCATGATCTGCCTGGCTTATGTGTCCGGTCCGAAGCCGATGTCCAGCGCCCCAGAAGTGGCCAACGCTCCAGCGAAAATCGAATACCAGCCGCTGCCGGAAACCGCAGTGGGCGGTGGTTTGAAACCTGCTGAAGCCAAACCCGCAGAAGCACCTGCTGCCGCTCCGGCTCAGGCATCCAATGCCGGCCCGGGTTTCGACAAGGTGCACAGCGTGATCCAGGAGCGTTGCACGGTCTGCCACTCGGCCAAACCAACCAGCCCGTTGTTCAGCGCGGCCCCGGCCGGGGTGATGCTGGACACTCCCGAGCAAATCCGCCAGAACGCACCGCGGATCCAGGCGCAAGCCGTCACCAGCCAGATCATGCCACTGGGCAACATCACGCAGATGACTCAGCAGGAACGTGACCTGATCGGTGCCTGGATTGTGCAGGGAGCCCAGACCAATTAATCGCTAAAGCATCGCGGGCAAGCTCGCTCCCACAGGTTTTGCATGGCCTGTGTGGGAGCTGGCTTGCCTGCGATTGGCCGCAACGCGGTCCACCAGATTCGAATACAGCTGCCAGCAGCACTGCAGCTGTAAATCACAAGAATAAAAAGATCCGAGGTGTTGCATGTCCGAGCTATCCGAAGCGCGCATCCCCGACGCACCCGCCATTCAGCGTTTGCCCCTCTTGCAACTGATCCTGGTCGGTTTGCAACATGTTCTGCTGATGTACGGTGGTGCCATCGCGGTACCGCTGATCATCGGACAGGCCGCTGGCCTGAGTCGTGAAGAAATCGCCTTCCTGATCAACGCCGACCTGCTGGTGGCGGGTATCGCCACCATCGTCCAGTCCCTCGGCATCGGCCCCATGGGCATTCGCATGCCGGTGATGATGGGCGCCAGTTTCGCCGCCGTCGGCAGCATGGTCGCCATGGCCGGCATGCCCGGTATCGGCCTGCAAGGGATCTTCGGCGCGACCATCGCCGCCGGGTTCTTCGGCATGATCATCGCCCCGTTCATGTCCAAAGTCGTACGCTTCTTCCCGCCGCTGGTGACCGGCACAGTCATCACCTCGATCGGTTTGTCGCTGTTCCCCGTGGCTGTGAACTGGGCCGGCGGCGGTGCCAGCGCCACTCAATTCGGTTCACCGATTTACCTGACCATCGCCGCACTGGTACTGGGCACCATCTTGCTGGTGCATCGCTTCATGCGCGGTTTCTGGGTCAATATTTCCGTGCTGATCGGCATGTGCCTGGGCTATGTGCTCTGCGGCCTGCTCGGCATGGTCGACCTCAGTGGCATGGCCCAGGCGCCATGGTTGCAATTCGTCACTCCGCTGCACTTCGGCATGCCCAAATTCGAACTCGCGCCGATCCTGTCGATGTGCCTGGTGGTAGTGATCATTTTCGTCGAGTCCACGGGGATGTTTCTGGCGCTGGGCAAGATCACCGGCCAGGAAGTCTGTCCACGGATGCTGCGTCGAGGCTTGTTGTGCGATGCCGGCGCTTCGTTCTTCGCCGGCTTCTTCAACACCTTCACCCACTCCTCCTTCGCCCAGAATATCGGCCTGGTACAGATGACCGGCGTGCGTTGCCGTTCGGTGACCATCGTTGCCGGCGGGTTGCTGATCGTCTTGAGCCTGCTGCCCAAAGCCGCGTTTTTGGTGGCGTCGATTCCTCCGGCAGTACTGGGCGGTGCAGCGATTGCGATGTTCGGCATGGTCGCCGCCACCGGAATCAAGATTCTCCAGGAGGCCGACATCGGTGACCGTCGCAACCAGTTACTGGTGGCGGTGAGCATCGGCATGGGCCTGATCCCGGTTGTACGCCCGGAGTTTTTCGCCCACCTGCCCGTGTGGATGAGCCCGATCACCCACAGCGGCATTGCCATGGCCACCCTCAGCGCGCTGACGCTGAATCTGCTGTTCAACATCCTTGGTGGCGCCGAACGCGCGGCCATCAACGACTGCCACGCTCACACGCATTAACCCGGAAACACACGCCCCCTGTAGGAGCGAGCCTGCTCGCGATGAACCCGAGAACACCGCGTTTATCCAGATAACACGCGTAATCGTTGACGACCATCGCGAGCAGGCTCGCTCCTACAGGGTAAGGGTTTCCTGCGCCTTAAAATAAAAACAAGAGGGAGCAACAGATGATTCGGACACAAACCAACCTGCTGTTGGGTGCTGGCCTGCTGGCCGCGAGTCAGGCCATGGCCGGCGATCTACTGCTGTGGCAGACCAACAGCCTGAGCTATCTGTATGGCAAGAACTTCGCGATCAACCCGGCGATCCAGCAGACGATAACCTTCGAACACGCCGACCGCTGGAAGTACGGCGACAACTTCATGTTTATCGACAGCACCTACTACAACGGCGAGAAAGACCGAAACAAAGGCGTTCATGCCTATTACGGCGAGTTCAGCCCACGCCTCTCCTTCGGCAAGATCCTCGACCGCCGTTTCGAATTCGGCCCGATCAAGGACGTGCTGCTGGCCATGACCTACGAGAACGGCGAAGACGACACCGAGGCCTACCTGATCGGTCCCGGTTTCGACCTGGCGGTACCGGGTTTCAACTTTTTTACCCTGAACTTCTATTACCGCCAGACCGAAGGCTCGCGCCCTGGCGATGATGTCTGGCAAATCAGCCCGGCCTGGTCCTACACCCTGCCACTGGGCAACTCGAACCTGTTGATCGACGGCTACATCGACTGGGTCGTGGATAACGACCAGAACTCCCGCGGCACCTATCACGCCAACCTGCACTTCAACCCGCAGATCAAATACGACCTGGGCAAAGCCCTGGGCTGGCGCGAGAAACAGGTGTATGTCGGCACCGAATACAGCTACTGGAAAGACAAATACGGCGTCCAGGACAGCTCCCGTTTCAACACCAATGAAAACACCGCCAGCCTGCTGGTAAAGGTGCACTTCTGATGCTGCTCCGCAACCGTGCCCAAAACCTGCCGTCGGTGCGCCGTTGCGGAGCACTTGAGACCTGGCCGAGGAGTCAGTATTCTCCGCGGCCGCCCGAATCCGGTTTAAAAAAAAGCCCGGATGTAAAACCTGACCAGAAAGCCAACTTATCCCGGCTCTGGCAGGCACCAAGGCACTCCAAAACCCCTCTCAATCGACCGCTCTTGAGCCGTCGAACGGGAGTTTTTTTGCTTTTTGAAAGCCTTGGCTCAGCTCTTGCTAACAGCATTAAAGCTGACCGAATGGATGATTTTTTACCGCTACAGAAAAAGGCGCCACACCAGAGCGCCGACCTTAAAAAAATAACGTGGAACCACCTACTTTTTGGGAGCAACCGAATGAAACGTACGTGCACTAGCCTGATGCTGGCGGGATCGATGCTGGCCGGGGGCCAGGCCATGGCCGGCGATTTGCTGCAGTGGCAGAACAACAGCCTGACCTACCTGTATGGCAAGGACTTCCAGGTCAACCCGCGCATCCAGCAGACGGTGACCTTCGAACACGCCGATGCCTGGAAGTACGGCGACAACTTCTTCTTCATCGACAAAATCTTCTACAACGGCAAGGAAGACCATTTCGCGGGTGAAAACACTCACTACGGCGAACTCCAGCCACGCCTGTCGTTCGGCAAGATCTTTGACCAGAAGCTGGAGTTCGGCCCGATCAAGGACGTGCTGCTGGCCATGACGTATGAGTTCGGCGAAGACGACACCGAGTCGTACCTGGTCGGTCCTGGTTTCGACCTGGCCATTCCTGGTTTCGATTACTTCCAGTTGAACTTCTATAATCGTCACACCGAGGGTGGCCGTCCGGGTGACGATGTCTGGCAGATCACTCCGGTCTGGTCCTACACCATTCCGGTGGGTGGCTCGGACGTCCTGATCGACGGCTTCATGGACTGGGTGGTAGACAACGACGTCAACAGCAAAGGCGAGTACCACGCCAACCTGCACTTCAACCCGCAGGTCAAATACGACCTGGGCAAGGCGTTGAATCTGGGTGCCAAGCAGCTGTACGTCGGTGTCGAGTATGACTACTGGAAAAACAAATACGGTATCGAAGACAGCGAGGGCTTCAAGACCGATCAGAGCGTGACCAGCTTCCTGGTCAAGGTTCACTTCTGATCTGAAAACCTCCTGTAGGAGCGAGCCCGCTCGCTATCGTCGTGAACGATAACGCTGGGGTCCTGATACCCCGCGGTGTCCTTTCGTCCATCGCGAGCGGGCTCGCTCCTACATCTCAAGCCGAAACCAAAGACTCCCCAATTCCAAGAAACCGGCACAACTCCCCGCGCTTGGCCAACGCATCCCGCCGCCCCAGTTCAATCAACTCGCTGCAATACCCCGCCTCGAACAGCAGGTAGCTCAAAACCCCCGCCCCACTGGTCTTGGTCGCCCCCGGCCCGCGCAGAAACAGGCGCAATGCCGCCGGCAATTCCTGGCGATGACGCGCGGCAATCTCATCGATCGGCTGGCTCGGTGAAATCACCAACACGTCCACCGGCGCCACGCCCAAAGCGCGGGTGGGTGTACCGTCGGGCATCAGGTGACTGAACTGGTTCAGGCGCTGCAACAGCTCGATGTCGCTTTCCAGGCTGTCAATGAACGTACTGTTGAGCATGTGCCCGCCGATCTGCGCCAGGGACGGCTGCTGACCGGTGTAGCTACGCAACAAGGGTTGTCGCGGGTCAATCCCGCGGGGGTTGCCACTGACGCCCACCACCAGCACCCGACTGGCACCCAGATGCAACGCCGGACTGATCGGCGCCGACTGACGCACCGCGCCATCCCCGAAATACTCTTCGCCGATTTTCACCGGGGCGAACAGCAGCGGAATGGCCGAACTGGCGAGCAGGTGTTCAACGGATAACCGGGTGGGAACACCGATACGCCGATGGCGCAACCAGGCATCGATCTTGCCGCCGCCCTCATAGAAGGTGACGGCCTGGCCGGACTCATAGCCGAACGCGGTAACCGCCACCGCATGCAATTGCTTCTGTGCGATCGCTTCGGCGATGCCACCCATATGCAGCTTGTCGTTGAGCAAATCCCGCAACGGAGAACTGTTGAGCAGCGCCACCGGAACCTGGGCACCGATGCCGAGCAAACTGTGGCTGACAAAGCGGCTGGCCTGGCGGATCACCCCGGGCCAGTCGCTGCGCAACACCAGATGACTGCGAAAGCCCTGCCAGAATGCCGTCAGGCGCTCGATGGCGTTACGAAAGTCCATCGCCCCGCTGGCGAGGCTGACGGCGTTGATCGCGCCCGCCGAGGTGCCGACGATCACCGGAAACGGATTGCGGGCCCCCGGCGGCAGCAATTCGGCAATCGCCGCCAGCACCCCGACCTGATAGGCCGCCCGAGCCCCGCCACCGGAAAGAATCAACCCTGTAACCGGTTCGCCTGGACTCATGCACAACTCTCCATGGTGCTTGATGGGATTTCGTTGTTTCAACCTGTTCCCTTGCTCGCGATGGTTGTGAAAACGCCGCGGGGGTCAGGTGTCCCGCGTTATCGTTGGCCACCATCGCGAGCGTGCTCGCTCCTACACGCGCTTGGCGTACAGCTTGGGCTCGCCCGGTGGACGGCTCTTGAAGCGGCGATGGGCCCACAGGTATTGCTCGGGATGCTCGCGCAGTACGCTTTCGATCCATTGGTTGATGCGCAGGCAGTCGGCCTCCTCGGTTTCGCCGGGGAAGCCTTCGAGCGGCGCATGGATCACCAGGCGATATCCGCTGCCGTCTGCCAGACGTTCCTGGGTGAACGGCACCACCAGCGCCTTGCCCAGCCGCGCAAACTTGCTCGTGGCGGTAACGGTCGCGGCCTGAATGCCGAACAGCGGCACGAAAATGCTTTGCTTGGCGCCGTAGTCCTGATCCGGTGCGTACCAGATCGCCCGGCCCGAGCGCAGCAACTTGAGCATGCCGCGCACGTCTTCGCGTTCCACCGCCAGCGAATCGAGGTTGTGCCGCTCGCGGCCCTGGCGCTGGATGTAGTCGAACAGCGGATTCTTGTGCTCGCGGTACATGCCGTCGATGGTGTGCTGTTGACCGAGCAACGCCGCGCCGATTTCCAGCGTCGTGAAGTGCAGGGCCATCAGGATCACGCCCTTGCCCTCACGCTGAGCCTGCTGCAAATGCTCCAGCCCTTCGATATGAGCAAGATTTGCCAGGCGCTTGCGCGACCACCACCAGCTCATCGCCATCTCAAAGAATGCGATGCCGGTGGAGGCGAAGTTTTCCTTGAGCAGGCGTTTGCGTTCGGCGGCGGTTTTTTCAGGAAAACACAGCTCCAGATTGCGCTTGGCAATGCGCCGTCTGTCGCCGGCCACGCGATACATCAATGCGCCCAGTGCGCGACCGATCCACAGCAGTGCCGGGTACGGCAGCTGGACGATCAGCCACAACAGCCCCAGGCCACACCACAGCGGCCAGAAACGTGGAGATAGAAATGCTTTTCGAAAACGCGGGCGGTCCATTAATGCTTCCGGAATGACAATGGCCGCGCATTCTACATCGTTCGACCCGGCTTGCGGCCCGCGGGCGTTCTCGTTATAAGTCTCGGCACTTTTAGTGACAAGTCGTTGTATGCCGACCATGAGCCAAACCGAACCGCTAGACCAAGATCCCGTGTTCCAGTTGAAGGGCAGCATGCTGGCCATTACGGTGCTGGAACTGGCCCGTAACGACCTCGAAAGCCTTGATCGGCAACTGGCCGCCAAGGTCGCCCAGGCGCCCAACTTCTTCAGCAACGCGCCACTGGTACTGGCCCTGGACAAACTCCCGGCCAACGGAGGCGCGGTCGATCTGCCAGGGCTGATGCGCGTTTGCCGCCAGCATGGCCTGCGTACCCTGGCGATCCGCGCCAGTCGCATCGAAGACATTGCCGCCGCCATCGCGGTCGACCTGCCGGTGCTGCCACCGTCCGGTGCCCGGGAGCGTCCACTGGACCTGACCGAAGGCGAACCGAAGAAAAAACCGGAAAAACCGCCCGAGCCGACCATCAAGCCGACGAAAATCATCACCTCGCCGGTACGCGGTGGCCAGCAGATTTATGCCCAGGGCAGCGATCTGGTGGTGATCTCCTCGGTAAGCCCGGGGGCGGAACTTCTCGCCGATGGCAACATCCATGTATACGGCCCGATGCGTGGTCGCGTGTTGGCTGGCGTCAAGGGCGACACCAAGGCGCGGATTTTCTGTCAGCAAATGAGTGCTGAACTGATTTCCATCGCCGGGCATTACAAGGTTTCCGAAGATCTGCGCCGCGACCCTCTATGGGGTTCGGGTGTGCAGGTCAGCCTGTCCGGTGACGTGTTGAACATCATTCGGCTTTAACGGATACTGCCGCATTTTCCAAGCATCTCTAAAACGTAGCGAAAACGGCTCAAACGAAGTAGGAAAAAGGCCGAAAGCAGTGTTTACCGGGGGTAAACGCCGCTCAAAACCGGATTCCAGCCAAGGCTGTCCGACTGCAGTAGTTTTTCAGGAGATGTTTTTCAGGGACTGAAAAGTCCTTTTTCCTTAGGGGTGAAACACCTTGGCCAAGATTCTCGTGGTTACATCCGGCAAGGGTGGTGTGGGTAAGACCACCACCAGCGCCGCTATCGGTACCGGCCTCGCTCTGCGCGGCCACAAAACAGTGATCGTCGACTTCGACGTGGGCTTGCGCAACCTCGACCTGATCATGGGTTGCGAGCGCCGCGTGGTGTATGACTTCGTCAACGTGGTCAACGGCGAAGCCAACCTGCAACAGGCTCTGATCAAAGACAAGCGCCTGGAAAACCTCTACGTGCTGGCCGCCAGCCAGACCCGCGACAAAGACGCGCTGACCGTCGAAGGCGTGGAAAAAGTCCTGATGCAACTCAAGGAAGACTTTGAGTTCGTGGTCTGCGACTCCCCGGCAGGCATCGAGAAAGGCGCCCACCTGGCCATGTACTTCGCCGATGAAGCGATCGTCGTGACCAACCCGGAAGTCTCCTCGGTACGTGACTCCGACCGCATGCTCGGCCTGCTGGCCAGCAAGTCCCGTCGTGCCGAACGCGGCGAAGACCCGATCAAGGAACACCTGCTGATTACCCGTTATCACCCGGAACGTGTGAGCAAAGGCGAAATGCTCGGCGTAGAAGACGTCAAGGACATCCTTTCGGTGACCCTGCTCGGCGTGATCCCTGAATCCCAGGCGGTGCTCAAGGCATCCAACCAGGGTGTTCCGGTGATTCTCGACGACCAGAGCGATGCCGGCCAGGCCTACAGCGATACCGTTGACCGCCTGCTGGGCAAGACCGTGGATCATCGATTCCTTGATGTACAGAAGAAGGGATTCTTCGAGCGCCTGTTTGGAGGCAACTAAGCAATGAACCTTTTTGACTTCTTTCGTGCCAACAAAAAGCAAAGCACCGCGTCGGTAGCGAAAGAGCGTCTACAGATCATCGTGGCGCACGAACGCGGCCAACGCAGTACCCCGGACTACCTGCCAGCCTTGCAGAAGGAACTGGTGGAGGTGATCCGCAAGTACGTCAATATCGGGTCCGATGACGTGCATGTCGCACTGGAAAGCCAGGGCAGCTGCTCGATTCTGGAACTCAATATCACCCTGCCAGATCGCTGAGTCGATCCGGCTGGAGCCACGGCGGCTCAGGCCCCTTGCGCGACTGCAAGGGACCTGAGCCGCCGTTGGCGTTTGTTACGAGGCTGTTTTAATGCCGCTGTCCAACATCCACATCATCCATCAGGATGCCGCCGTACTGGTGGTGAACAAACCGACCCTGTTGCTCTCTGTCCCTGGCCGGGCCGACGACAACAAGGACTGCCTGATTACCCGCCTGCAGGAAAACGGCTACCCGGAAGCGCGAATTGTCCATCGGCTGGACTGGGAGACTTCCGGCATCATCCTGCTGGCCCGTGACCCGGACACCCATCGCGAACTGTCCCGACAATTTCACGACCGCGAAACCGAAAAGGCCTACACCGCCCTGTGCTGGGGTCAGCCGGAACTGGACAGCGGCAGCATCGACCTGCCCTTGCGCTACGACCCGCCGACCAAGCCGCGCCACGTGGTCGACCATGAATTCGGCAAACACGCGCTGACCTTCTGGCGAGTGCTGGAGCGTTGCGGCGACTGGTGCCGCGTTGAGCTGACACCGATCACCGGCCGCTCCCACCAGTTGCGCGTGCACATGCTCTCGATTGGTCATCCGCTGCTGGGTGACGGGCTCTATGCCCATGAGCAGGCGCTGGCGGCCTGGCCGCGCCTGTGTCTGCACGCGAGCATGCTCAGCTTCACCCATCCGCAAAGTGGCGAACGCCTGCGCTTCGAGTGCCCGGCACCGTTTTAGGCGCTTTACGCAAACCCTGTGGGAGCGAGCTTGCTCGCGATGAGGCCGGCACATCCAGCATTGATGTTGGCTGACACTCCGCTATCGCGAGCAAGCTCGCTCCCACAGGTGATCTTCTCCATCCTTAGCCCACCGCCAATTCCCTGACCAATACGTTAAACTGGCGCCACTGCTGTCTGGAGCTACTTTATGCGCGAAGAGTTGAACCAAGGCCTGATCGATTTCCTCAAGGCCTCCCCTACCCCGTTCCATGCCACCGCCAGCCTTGTTCAGCGCCTGGAAGCGGCGGGCTACCAACGCCTCGACGAGCGCGAGCCGTGGAATACCGAAGCCAACGGTCGCTACTACGTCACCCGCAACGACTCTTCGATTGTCGCGATCAAGATGGGCCGCCATTCACCACTGCACGGCGGCATTCGCCTGGTCGGCGCCCACACCGACAGCCCGTGCCTGCGCGTCAAGCCGCAACCGGAACTGCAACGCCAGGGCTTCTGGCAACTGGGCGTTGAAGTCTATGGCGGCGCGCTGCTGGCGCCGTGGTTCGACCGCGACCTGTCCCTGGCGGGCCGCGTAACCTTCCGTCGTGATGGCAAGGTCGAGAGCCAGTTGATCGACTTCAAGGCACCGGTCGCGATCATTCCGAACCTGGCGATTCACCTCAACCGTGAAGCCAACATGGGTTGGGCAATCAACGCCCAGACCGAACTGCCGCCGATCCTCGCGCAATTTGCCGGTGACGAGCGCGTGGACTTCCGCGCGGTGCTCACCGACCAGCTCGCCCGCGAACACGGCCTGAATGCCGACGTGGTGCTCGATTACGAGTTGAGTTTCTACGACACCCAAAGCGCTGCGGTCATTGGCCTGCATGGCGACTTCATCGCCGGCGCGCGCCTGGACAACCTGCTGTCGTGCTACGCCGGCCTGCAAGCGCTGTTGACGGCCGACACCGACGAAACCTGCGTGCTGGTCTGCAACGACCACGAAGAAGTCGGTTCCTGCTCGGCCTGCGGTGCCGACGGCCCGATGCTTGAGCAGACCTTGCGTCGCTTGCTGCCTGAAGGTGATGAATTCGTACGCACCATTCAGAAATCCCTGCTGGTTTCGGCTGACAACGCCCACGGCGTGCATCCGAACTACGCCGACAAGCACGATGCCAACCACGGCCCGAAACTCAACGCCGGCCCGGTGATCAAGGTCAACAGCAATCAGCGCTACGCCACCAACAGCGAAACCGCCGGGTTCTTCCGTCACCTGTGCATGGCTGAAGAAGTGCCGGTGCAAAGCTTCGTAGTGCGCAGCGACATGGGCTGTGGTTCGACCATCGGCCCGATCACCGCCAGCCACCTGGGCGTGCGCACCGTGGATATCGGCTTGCCGACGTTCGCCATGCACTCGATCCGCGAACTGTGCGGCAGCCATGACCTGGCGCACCTGGTCAAGGTGCTGAACGCGTTCTACGCCTGCCGCGAATTGCCGTAAACCCCGCAATACCCTGTAGGAGCGAGCTTGCTCGCGATGGACGTGAACGATTACGCGTGTTTTCTGGATAAACACGGCGCCCTGAAGTTCATCGCGAGCAAGCTCGCTCCTACAGACAACACGGTGCAAAAAAGCCGCCTAGACTTCCAGTATCCCTTCGACAAGGCCGTCTCCATGATTTCGATGTCTACCTTTCACGCCATGCTGATTCCGATTCTTGCCGGGATGCTCCTGCTGGCCGTCGGCTTCAACTTTCGCGATAAGAATGCCGGTGTGTTTGCCATGTGGATCGGCATGCTGACCATTCTCGCGACCGTTGTTCTCAAGATCCTCGCCAAACTCAACGAATAATTCCTCGCCCTTGGCTCGCATTGATTTTGACGGGCTCGTACACTCGGTCGATCCGCTCCCTGCGAGGTTGACCGCCTAGTGTTCGCTCGTCTTTTTTCCCTCTCGTATATTGTCCTTGTCTGCCTGATGACGCTGCTGTCAGTGGCGCCTGCCCAGGCGGCCGGCCTGCCGGGCCTGCTCAACAACCAGGCCAAGGCGCAGCCCGAAGCACAGGAACCGCTGGGGCAATCTCTGGACGAAGTGATCAAGTCACTGGAGAACGACCAGCAACGCTCCAAGCTGCTGGCCGACCTGAAAAAGCTCCGCGACACCACCAAACAGGCCCAGCCGATTACCGAAGAAGGCGTACTGGGTCTGATTGGCGGAACCCTGGCCAATTTCGAGAAGAAATTTTCCGGCGTCGACAGTCCGCTCACGCTCTGGTCCAGTGAATTCGATCAGGCCAGGGAAGAACTGGTGGCGTTGGCGCTGCCGGCCAATGAATGGCTGCCCATGCTGTTCGCCTTTGCCATGATCCTGATGGTCTGGAGCCTGCTGGCCGCCGCCCTGATCTGGATCAGCCACCGCGTGCGGATGCGTTTCGGCCTGACCGAAGAACTGCCGCAGCATCCCAGGGCCCTGGACATGTTGCGTTTTGCGCTGCGCAAACTCGGGCCATGGCTGATCGCCCTGGTGATCACGGTCTACATGAGCTACGCCCTGCCCTCGTCCCTGGGCAAAAGCCTGGCGATGGTGCTGGCCTATGCACTGGTGGTCGGCACCTGCTTCTCGGCCATCTGCGTGATTGCCTTTTCCCTGCTCGACGGCCCACACCGCCACTGCGCCTTGTACATCCTGCGGCACCAGGCGTTTCGGCCGCTATGGCTGATCGGCAGCTTCGCCGCGTTTGGCGAAGCGCTGAGCGATCCGCAACTGGTCAACAGCCTCGGCAGCCATCTGGCCCATACCGCCGCGACTGCCGCCAACGTCCTGGCCGCGCTCTCCACGGGGCGCTTCATCCTGCGTTTCCGCCGGCCGATCGCCCACCTGATCCGCAACCAGCCGCTGTCCCGGCGCCTGACCCGCCGCGCCCTCAACGACACCCTGTCGATTCTCGGCACCTTCTGGTACGTGCCGGCGTTGGTGCTGGTGGCCATTTCCCTGTTCGCGACGTTCATTTCCGCCGGCGACACCAGCACCGCCCTGCGCCAGTCGCTGATCTGCACCGTTTTGCTGGTGTTGTGCATGGTCATCAACGGCCTGGTACGCCGCCACGCCCTCAAACCGCAGCGCGGCATCCGGCGCTACGCGGTGTATTCGGAACGGCTGAAAAACTTCTTCTACACCATCGTCCACCTGTTGGTGTGGCTGGCCTTTATCGAACTCGGCCTGCGGGTCTGGGGCATGTCGTTAATCCGCTTTACCGAAGGTGACGGCCATGAAGTCAGCGTCAAACTGTTCAGCCTCGCCGGCACGCTGCTGTTTGCCTGGCTGATCTGGATTCTCAGCGATACCGCCGTGCATCACGCGCTGACCCGCTCGCGCAAAGGCCTGGCCAATGCCCGCGCACAGACGATGATGCCGCTGATCCGCAATGTGTTGTTCATAGCGATTTTCATCATCGCGCTGATCGTTGCCCTGGCGAACATGGGCATGAACGTCACGCCCCTGCTGGCTGGTGCCGGTGTGATCGGTCTGGCCATCGGTTTTGGTGCGCAGTCGCTGGTAGCCGACCTGATTACCGGGTTGTTCATCATCATCGAAGACTCCCTGGCCATTGACGACTACGTGGATGTCGGCGGCCACCTCGGCACGGTCGAAGGCCTGACCATCCGTACCGTGCGTCTGCGGGACATCGACGGCATCGTCCACACCATTCCGTTCAGCGAAATCAAAAGCATCAAGAACTACTCCCGGGAATTCGGCTACGCGATCTTCCGGGTAGCGGTGCCGGCCAACATGGACATCGACAACGCAATCAAACTGATGCGCGAAGTTGGCCAGAAAATGCGCACCGACCCGCTGCAGCGGCGCAATATCTGGTCGCCGCTGGAGTTCCAGGGGGTGGAAAGTTTCGAGTCGGGCAACGCGATCCTTCGCGCCCGGTTCAAGACGGCGCCGATCAAGCAGTGGGAGGTTTCGCGGGCGTTCAACCTGTCGCTCAAGCGGCACATGGATGAAGCCGGACTGGATCTGGCGACACCGCGGATGAGTATTCAGGTGATTACCGCGGGTGGTGCGCCAGAACAGTCCGTGTAGGAGCGAGCTTGCTCCGGGCGGCGTTCCGACGATGAACTCAAGAACGCCGCGTTTAGCCAGTAAAAACGCGTAATCGTTAACGACCATCGCGAGCAAGCTCGCTCCTACAGGAAGGTCGGACGTTAGACCACATCCACCCCGACATGAATCGCATCATGCCGCCAGAACTCCAGGTCGCAGTCGATCAAGCGTTCATGCTGGTCATAGTTGACCCGGGCAATCTGCAAGCCCGGGCTACCCACCGACACTTTCAACGCCGCCGCCGCATCCACCGACAACGCCGTAGGTACAATCTCGAAGCGCACCCGCCCGTAGTGCAAATCGTAATGCCGCGCATACAACTCGGTAATCGACTGATTCAGATCGAACTCAAGAATCCCCGGGAAATACTGTGGGTTCAGATAGTGTTCCACATACAACACCAGTCGCCCGTCAATCCGCCGTGAACGGCAGATCTGAATCACGCTCGACAGCGCCGGCAATTGCAGCCAGGCACACACCGCCGCCGACGCCGGCTGCAATCGCGCCGAAATCACCTCGGTCGACGGCACCCGCCCCTGGGCGCTGACCATCGCGTGAAAGTGGCTACGCTGCATGAGGTTGTAGGCCAGGCGTGGCGGCGAGACGAACCAGCCGCGACGCTCCTCGCGATAAATCTGCCCCTGGGACTCCAACTGCAACAACGCTTCACGCAAAGTGATCCGTGTGGTGCCAAACAATTCACTGAGCTTGCGTTCGGCCGGCAATTTGCTGCCGGGGGTCAACAGTCCATGGTCGATCTGCTCCTGAAGCACCTGGCCGATGGCTGTTACCGCTTTTGTTGCCTCTTCACGCATCAACGTTTCCTTTCTGGACTAGACCAGCACCATTTCAGGGCAGAACCGCAGTGTAAACCGGCTCATTCAATAGTCTGCAAGCGTAGGCAGCGCAGATGAACCAGATGTGACAAAGCCGCCCAACGGTCGCCATTCCCTGCCTCCAACAACTTGCAATTCATCGGCCAAGTCCCTTGCCACCCGGGGTCTTGACCATGGTCTACGCTTAGCAGGCCAGTCGCGATACCGCTGAACAAAAAGTCATTCCGGGCGACGAACGACATCAAAGTGTCATCCAGCCCCCTTAAATTGGCTCAGGTATTGCTGACCTAGACCAACAAACCGCAATCGCAGCGTTGAACACGACCCAAGGAGCTTCGGAATGAAAAAGCTTTTCCTGGCATCACTGTTAGGCTCGACCATCGCAATGTGCACCGCCGCCATCGCGGCCGATGATCTGAAAACCCTGGAAGCCGCTGCGAAAGCGGAAGGCGCCGTCAACAGCGTTGGCATGCCCAATGACTGGGCCAACTGGGCCGGCACCTGGAAAGACCTGAGCGACAAGTACGGCCTCAAGCACATCGACACCGACATGAGCTCGGCCCAGGAGATCGCCAAGTTCGCCGCGGAGAAAGACAACGCCAGCGCCGACATCGGCGACGTCGGTGCAGCGTTCGGCCCGATCGCGGTCAAGCAAGGCGTGGTCCAGCCTTACAAGCCTTCGACCTGGGATCAGATTCCGGCCTGGGCCAAGGACAAAGATGGCAACTGGGCACTGGCCTACACCGGCACCATCGCTTTCATCGTCAACAAGAAGTTGCTGCATGGCTCCGAGGCGCCAACCAAGTGGGCTGACCTCAAGGGCGGTAAATACAAGGTCTCTATCGGCGACGTGAGCACCGCGGCCCAGGCAGCCAACGGCGTATTGGCCGCGGCACTGGCCAACGGTGGCGACGAGAAAAACCTCAAGCCTGCCCTGGATCTGTTCGCCGACATCGCCAAGCAAGGTCGCCTGTCGATGTCCAACCCGACGATTGCCACCATGGAAAAAGGCGAAATCGAAGTCGGCGTGGTCTGGGACTTCAACGGCCTGAGCTACAAGGCCAAGATGGCCAACCCGGATGACTACGTGGTGCTGATCCCGTCCGACGGCTCGGTGATCTCCGGCTACACCACCATCATCAACAAGTACGCGAAAAACCCGAATGCCGCCAAGCTGACCCGCGAATACATCTTCAGTGACGCCGGCCAGATCAACCTGGCCAAGGGCAACGCCCGTCCGATCCGCGCCGAACACCTGACCCTGCCAGCCGAAGTGCAGGCCAAGCTGCTGCCTAACGAGCAGTACAAGAAAGTGACGCCGATCAAAGACGCGGACGCCTGGGAAAAGACCTCCAAGGCCCTTCCTCAGAAGTGGCAGGAAGAAGTCATCATCAATATGCAGTAAGCGGGTAGCCCACCAACGGGAGGCCTGATGGAGATCCCTGTGGGAGCGAGCTTGCTCGCGATAGCGACCTGACATTCAGCATTGATGTTGAATGGAAGTCCCTCATCGCGAGCAAGCTCGCTCCCACAAGGGATTGGTTGCGTACTTGAATCATCTGTTTCACGGAGTCATCGCCCCTATGAAGCACAACGTCATCCTTGTCGTGCTCGACGGCCTCAACTACGAGGTCGCCCGCCACGCCATGGGGCACCTGCAGGCCTACGTCGGCGCAGGACGCGCGGCACTCTACAAACTGCAGTGCGAGTTGCCGGCCCTGTCCCGCCCCCTGTACGAATGCATCCTGACCGGCGTCGCGCCGATCGACAGCGGCATCGTCCACAACAATGTCTCGCGCCTGTCCAACCAGCGCAGCATCTATCACTACGCCACTGACGCAGGCCTTGTCACCGCGGCGGCGGCCTATCACTGGGTCAGCGAGCTGTACAACCGCTCGCCCTTCGTGGCGGCCCGGGACCGTCACACCGATGACCCGCAACTACCGATCCAGCATGGGCATTTTTACTGGAACGATCACTACCCGGATTCGCACCTGTTCGCCGACGCCGAAAACCTGCGCCTGCGCCATGCACCGAATTTTCTGCTGATCCACCCGATGAACATCGACGACGCCGGGCACAAGCACGGCCTCGACACCCCGCAGTACCGCAACAGTGCCCGCTCGGCCGACATCATCCTGGCCGACTACCTGCAAGGCTGGCTCGATGCCGGTTACCAAGTGCTGGTCACCGCCGACCACGGCATGAACAACGACCGCTCCCACAACGGGCTGCTTGCCGAAGAACGCGAAGTACCGCTGTTCGTCCTCGGCGACGCTTTCAGTTTCGATTCGGGCGCTGCGCCCGAACAGACTGACATTTGCGGCACCGTCTGCGAACTGCTGGGCGTGCCTCACGACAAGCCGGTGTGCCGGGAGCTTCTGAAGTGAATTCCATGACTCGCGGCAAATGGCTCGCGGCCTTGTGCCTGGTGCCATTTGCGCTGTTCTTCATCGTGTTCGAAATCGCACCGCTGACCTGGGTGATGATCAACAGCCTGCAATCGGAAGAGTTCGGCTGGGGCCTGGCCAACTTCACCAAGATCTTCAATTCGAAGTTCTACTTGCAGGCGATCCAGTACAGTCTCGAGATCAGTTTCTGGTCCAGCTTGTTCGGCATCATCATCGCGGTACTCGGCGCCTATTCCCTGCGCCGGGTGGACTCGAAACTGCGCAACTTCGTCAACGCCTTCGCCAACATGACCAGTAACTTCGCCGGTGTGCCCCTGGCCTTCGCGTTCATCATTCTGCTCGGCTTCAACGGCAGCTTCACCATCCTGCTCAAGCAGGCCGGGATCATTCAGGACTTCAACCTGTACTCGAAAACCGGGCTGATCCTTCTCTACACCTATTTCCAGATTCCTCTTGGCGTGCTGCTGCTCTATCCGGCCTTCGATGCCCTGCGTGAAGACTGGCGCGAGTCCGCTGCGCTGCTCGGCGCCGACGGTTGGCAGTACTGGCGCCACATCGGCTTGCCTGTTTTGACGCCGGCACTGCTGGGCACCTTCGTGATCCTGCTGGCAAACGCCCTCGGTGCCTACGCCACGGTGTACGCCCTGACCACCGGCAACTTCAACGTGCTGCCGATCCGCATCGCGGCGATGGTATCCGGTGACATTTCCCTGGACCCGAACCTGGCCAGCGCCCTGGCCGTGGTGCTTGTGGCCTTGATGACCCTGGTGACCATCGTGCATCAGTTGCTGTTGAAGAGGAGCTACCATGTCTCGCGCTGAACTGGGGCCCGCCGGTGTCTACCACCGCGTCGTGGTGTATCTGCTGTTTGCCATCCTGCTGTTGCCGCTGCTCGGCACGCTGATCTATTCGATCTCCAGCAGTTGGTCGGCGACCATTCTGCCCAGTGGCTTCACCCTCAAGTGGTACATCCAGCTGTGGAGCGATCCGCGCTTCCTGAATGCGTTCGGGCAGTCGCTGCTGGTCTGCATCGGTTCGCTGATTCTTTCGGTAGTGCTGATTCTGCCGTTGCTGTTCGTGGTGCATTACCACTTCCCGAAACTCGACGCACTGATGAACATCCTGATCCTGCTGCCCTTCGCCGTGCCGCCGGTGGTGTCGTCGGTGGGGCTGTTGCAGCTTTATGGTTCCGGACCATTCGCCATGGTCGGCACGCCGTGGATCCTGATCGGTTGCTACTTCACCGTGGCGCTGCCGTTCATGTACCGGGCGATCACCAACAACCTGCAAGCGATCAACCTGCGCGACCTGATGGATGCCGCCCAGTTGCTCGGCGCCAGCACCTTTCAAGCCGCCTTCCTGGTGGTGCTGCCGAACTTGCGCAAGGGCCTGATGGTGGCGTTGCTGCTGTCGTTCTCGTTCCTGTTCGGTGAGTTCGTGTTTGCCAACATCCTTGTCGGTACCCGCTACGAAACCCTGCAGGTCTACCTCAACAACATGCGCAACAGCAGCGGTCATTTCACCAGTGCGCTGGTGATTTCCTACTTCTTCTTTGTGCTGGTTCTGACCTGGATCGCCAATATCTTGAACAGGGACAAAAGCGAATGAGCTATGTCAGCGTCCAACATCTTCAGAAAAGCTTCGCCGGCACCACGGTGTTCAGCGACATCAATTGCGAAATCCAGAAAGGTGAATTCGTCACCCTGCTCGGTCCGTCCGGTTGCGGCAAATCCACCCTGCTGCGCTGCATCGCCGGCCTGACTTCGGTGGATGGCGGCAAAATCCTGCTCGATGGTGCCGATATCGTGCCGGTGAGCCCGCAGAAACGCGGGATCGGCATGGTGTTCCAAAGCTATGCGCTGTTCCCCAACATGACCGTGGAGCAAAACGTCGCCTTCGGCCTGCGCATGCAAAAGGTCAATGCCGATGACAGCCGCAAACGCGTCGCAGAAGTGCTCAAACTGGTGGAGCTCAATGACTTTGCCGCGCGTTACCCGCACCAACTGTCGGGCGGTCAGTGCCAGCGCGTGGCCCTCGCCCGCTCCCTGGTGACCCGGCCACGCCTGTTGTTGCTGGATGAACCGTTGTCGGCCCTGGACGCGCGGATTCGCAAACACCTGCGCGAACAGATCCGTCAGATCCAGCGCGAACTGGGCTTGACCACGATTTTCGTCACACACGATCAGGAAGAAGCCCTGACCATGTCTGACCGGATTTTCCTGATGAATCAGGGAAAGATCGTACAAAGTGGCGACGCCGAAACCCTCTACACTGCGCCAGTCGATGTGTTCGCCGCCGGGTTCATCGGCAACTACAACCTGCTTGACGCCGACAGTGCCTCGAAGCTGTTGCAGCGACCGATCAACAAGCGCATTGCCATTCGCCCGGAAGCCATCGAACTGAGCCTCAACGGTGAACTGGACGCGCAAGTACGCAGCCACAGCCTGCTGGGCAACGTGATTCGCTACCGGGTCGAAGCCCGGGGCGTGGAATTGGTGGTGGATGTGCTGAACCGCTCGGCGGCCGACCTGCATCCCGATGGTCAGCGCCTGGCGCTTTCCATCGATCCGACGGCCCTGTGTGAGGTAGCCTGATGCCTTTGCTGACGCTGAAGAGAGAACTGCACTGATGGCCCTGGCAATTTTTGATCTGGACGAAACCCTGATCCACGGCGACTGCGCCTCACTGTGGAGCGAGCAAATGGTCCGCCTCGGCTGGGTCGATGGCGAGTCGTTCCTGCGTCGCGACAAGGAATTGATGGATGCCTACGGCAGGGGCCATCTGGCCATGGAGGACTACATGGCCTTCAGCCTGGAACCATTGATTGGTCGTACGCCTGAAGAAGTCGCGCACCTGGTTGGTCCGTGGGTAGAGGACTTCATCGAGCCGATCATTTTCAGCGATGCCACCAAAGCCATCGCCGCGCACCGCAAGGCCGGCGACCGGATCCTGGTGATCTCGGCCTCGGGCACGCACCTGGTCGGTCCCATCGCCGAGCGCTTGGGCATCGACGAGATTCTGGGCATCGAACTGGAAGTGGCCCATGGCGTCTACACAGGCCACACCGTTGGCACCCTGACCTACCGCGAAGGCAAGATCACCCGCTTGCTGGAGTGGCTGGATGCAGAGGAGGAAAACCTCGAGGGTGCGAGTTTCTATTCCGACTCCCGCAATGACCTGCCGCTGTTGCTGAAGGTGGACTTCCCCCACGTGGTCAACCCGGATCCGGTGTTGCGCGAGCAGGCTGAAAAGGCTGGCTGGCCGATCCATATCTGGAAGTAACCCGGATCCCCTGTGGGAGCGAGCCTGCTCGCGATAGCAGTGTGTCAGTCAACGTTAATGCCGACAGACAGACCGCCATCGCGAGCAAGCTCGCTCCCACAGTTTTTTGTGTTGTCAGGTGAGGCTTTCGTCAATCACCAGCACCACCTTCCCCGCCACGGTATTACTCGCCAACTCGGCAAACGCCGCCTCGGCATCCTTGATCGGGAATGTCCTGGCCAGTTGCGGGCTCAAGCGCCCTTCAGCAAACAACGGCCACACATGCTGGCCCAAATCACTGAACAGATCGGCCTTGAACTGATCGTCGCGACTGCGCAAAGTCGAACCCAGCAACTGCACACGCTTGGCCAGCACCTGAGCCAGATCCAGCTTGGCCTCGCGGCCGCCCATCAGACCGATCAACACCCAGCGGCCATCCTGCGCCAGCAGCTTGAGGTTCAGGGCCGCGTAATTGCCGCCCACCGGATCGAGAATCACATCGAACGGCCCCAGATCCCGCAGGCTCTCCAGATCGCCATTACGCACCACGCCGCCCTGGGCGCCCAGCGCTTCGCAGTACGCCAATCGCTCTGCGGAGCCGACACTGACCCAGCACGGGTTACCGAAGGCTTTGCACAGCTGAATGGCAGCTGAACCGATTCCACTTGCCCCGGCATGCAGAAGAACTTTCTGACCCGGTTTGAGCGCGGCCAGTTGAAACAAATTCAACCAGACTGTTGCATAAACTTCGGGCAATGCAGCCGCTTCGAACAGTGACATTCCATCGGGAACCGGCAGCACATGCCGCCCGTCGACAACCACCTCTTCGGCCATCCCGCCCCCGGCCAGCAAGGCGCAAACCCGATCGCCGACCTGCCAGGAGGACCCGGCGCCCACCTCGCTGATGACCCCCGAGCACTCTAGACCGAGCACTTGACTGGCCCCTGGCGGGGGCGGGTAAAGGCCGGCCTTCTGCAACAAATCGGCACGATTGAGGCCCGCTGCCGCCACTCGTATACGAACTTGTCCTACATCGCATGCAGGACTCGGCTCATCAACCCATACCACTTGACCGTCAACGCCTTGCAATGCTTTCACAGTGCCTCCATAGTGAGTCTGGACTGAGCCCGAAGCTATAGCGTCGGGTTTTTTGCATTATGCGACCGGCTCCCAAAGAACCGGCGACTTCAAAGACGGCCTAATATGCGTTATCAATTGTCCCCGCGTCGAATCAGCATGAAGCATCTGTTCCCCAGCACTGCCCTCGCTTTATTCATCGGTATCGGCTTGCTGCCGATGTCGAGCAATACATTCGCAGCCAATAGCTGGGACAAGCTTCAACCCGATCGTGACGAAGTGATCGCCAGTCTGAACGTCGTGGAGTTGCTCAAGCGCCACCACTACAGCAAGCCGCCGCTCGATGACGCACGCTCGGTAATCATCTACGACAGCTACCTCAAGCTGCTGGATCCGTCGCGCAGCTACTTCATGGCCAGCGATATTGCCGAATTCGACAAGTGGAAGACGCAGTTCGACGATTTCCTCAAGAGCGGCGACCTGAACGCCGGGTTCACCATCTACAAGCGCTACCTGGACCGCGTCAAGGCGCGTCTGGACTTCGCTATTGCCGAGCTGAACAAAGGCGTCGACAAGATCGACTTCACCACCAAGGAAACCTTGCTGATCGACCGCAAGGACGCCCCTTGGCTCAAATCCACCGCAGAACTCGACGACCTGTGGCGCAAACGAGTCAAGGACGAAGTCCTGCGTCAGAAGATCGCCGGCAAGGATTCCAAGCAGATCCAGGAAACCCTGACCAAGCGCTACAAGAACCAGTTGGCGCGCCTGGACCAGACCCGCGCGGAAGACATCTTCCAGGCGTACATCAACACCTTCGCCATGTCCTACGACCCGCACACCAACTATCTGTCGCCGGATAACGCGGAGAACTTCGACATCAACATGAGCCTGTCCCTCGAGGGCATCGGTGCCGTGTTGCAAAGCGATAACGACCAGGTGAAAGTCGTGCGCCTGGTGCCGGCAGGTCCCGCGGACAAGACCAAGCAGGTTGCACCGGCCGACAAGATCATCGGCGTTGCCCAGGGCAACAAGGAAATGGTCGACGTCGTGGGCTGGCGCCTGGACGAAGTGGTCAAGCTGATCCGTGGTCCGAAGGGCACCGTGGTGCGCCTGGAAGTTATCCCGGCCAGCAATGCGCCGAACGACCAGACCACCAAGATCGTGCCGATCACCCGTGAAGCGGTGAAACTCGAAGATCAGGCCGTGAAGAAGTCGGTCTTGAATCTGAAGCAGGACGGCAAGGACTACAAGCTCGGCGTCATCGAGATCCCGGCGTTCTATCTGGACTTCAAGGCCTTCCGTGCCGGCGATCCGGATTACAAGAGCACCACCCGCGACGTCAAGAAACTGCTGACCGAATTGCAGAAAGAGAAAGTCGACGGCGTGGTCATTGACCTGCGCAACAACGGCGGCGGTTCCTTGCAAGAGGCCACCGAGCTGACCAGCCTGTTCATCGACAAAGGCCCGACCGTGCTCGTGCGTAACGCCGATGGCCGGGTCGATGTCCTGGAGGATGAAAATCCGGGTGCGTTCTACAAAGGCCCCATGGCGTTGCTCGTCAACCGCCTGTCCGCCTCGGCTTCGGAGATTTTTGCCGGCGCCATGCAGGACTACCACCGCGCGCTGATCATCGGCGGCCAGACCTTCGGCAAAGGCACCGTGCAGACCATTCAGCCGCTCAACCATGGAGAACTGAAACTGACCCTGGCCAAGTTCTACCGGGTTTCCGGGCAGAGCACCCAGCATCAGGGCGTCTTGCCGGACATCGATTACCCGTCGATCATCGACACCAAGGAAATCGGTGAAAGCGCCCTGCCGGAAGCCATGCCGTGGGACACCATCAAGGCGGCGATCAAGCCTGCGCTCGACCCGTTCAAGCCGTACATTTCGCAGCTCCAGTCCGAGCATGACGTGCGTACGGCCAAAGATGCAGAGTTCGTGTTCATCCGCGACAAGCTGGCCCTGGCGCAGAAACTGATGGCCGAAAAAACCGTCAGCCTCAACGAAATCGAGCGCCGTGCCCAGCACGCCGACATCGAAGCCAAACAGCTGGCCATGGAAAACATCCGTCGCAAGGCCAAGGGCGAAGAACCGCTCAAAGAGCTGAAGAAAGAAGACGAGGACGCCCTTGCGGCCGAGGACGACAAGACCAAACCGGAAGACGACGCCTACCTCAGCGAAACAGGGCGGATTCTGCTGGACTACCTGAAACTCAACACGGCAGTGGCCAAGCACTGAGTTTGTACAAACAACTGATGGCAATTTAATGCTGACGCCCCGGTAGCGTCATCAAACAGTCATCATTCTGTCGTGAAATAAAGGACCGGGCGTGCCCTTTTTACCAAGGACACGCCCAGTCCTTTTTTATTGCCAGAGATCGCCATGACCACAACCGAACAGCTGAGTGCCTTGAGCTCGATCCTGAGTCAAAGCGGTTTACACAGTCTGTTCCAACCGATCATCAGCCTCTCTGAACGACGCATCCTCGGTTACGAAGCCCTCAGTCGTGGCCCCTCCAACAGCCCTCTGCACTCCCCTGTCGCCCTGTTCGCCGTCGCCCGCCAGGCCGGACGCCTGAGCGAGCTGGAAATTGCCTGCCGCAAAAGCGCTTGCCGACGCTTCAATGAGCAACAACTGCCAGGCCTGTTGTTCCTTAACGTGTCCCCGGAGTCCCTGCTCGAAGCGGCCCATCAACCGGGGCGCACCCTGCAATTGCTGCAGGATTTCGGCATTGCGCCAAGTCAGGTGGTCATCGAGCTCACGGAACAGACGCCGACGGATGATTTCCAGCTGCTGCAAACCGCCCTGCATCACTATCGGGCGATGGGGTTTTCGATTGCGCTGGATGACCTGGGGGCGGGCTATTCGAGTTTGCGCTTGTGGTCCGAGCTACGGCCGGATTACGTGAAAATCGACCGGCATTTCATTGATGGCATTCATCAGGATGCGCTCAAGCGCGAGTTCGTCGGCTCGATCCTGCAAATCGCCAAGGCCTCGCGGGCGCAAGTCATCGCCGAAGGTATCGAGCTCCCCGAAGAACTCACGGTGCTGACCGAAATGGGCGTGGACCTGGTGCAGGGCTATCTGCTCTGCCGCCCCCAGGAACACCCGCCACGGGATGCCCGGACATTGATGCCCCGACAGGACAGCACCGCCGTTGCACTGAGCGAAGACGGCAGCGACCTCAGCGCCCTGCTCAACGAGCTGCCCGCGGTGAACCGCGACACGCCGACCGCCACGGTGCTCGAAGCCTTTCGCCGCCAGGCCAACCTGAACTCGCTGGCAGTCCTGGATGAACAGGGTCAACCCTGCGGCATTGTCCATCGTCATTCGCTCTCCGACGTCCTGCTCAAGCCCTTTGCCACCGACCTGTTCGCCCGCAAGCCCATCAGCCGCCTGATGAACGACGACTTCCTCGCCGTCGAACTGAGCCAGTCACTGCAACAAGTCAGCCGCCTGATCACCAGCCGTGCCCGCCAGCGCATCGAAGAAGATTTCATCATTACCCTCAACGGCGGTTACCTGGGGTTGGGCCGGGTGATCGACGTGCTCAAGCTGATCACGGAACTGAAGATCCAGCAGGCCCGCTACGCCAACCCGTTGACCTTGCTTCCGGGCAACGTGCCGATTCAGCAATGCCTGACGCGACTGCTGCAACAGCGAAGGGAATCGGTGATCTGCTACGTGGACATTGATAGCTTCAAACCTTTCAACGACATCTACGGCTATGGTCGCGGCGACGAAGTCCTGCTGTGCCTGGCGCAATGCCTGAACGATCGCGTCGACCCGTCCCGCGACTTCGTCGGCCACATCGGCGGCGATGATTTCCTGCTGGTGCTAGGCCCGGAAGACTGGCGCAAACGTTTGAACCAGTTGCTCGACGACTTCCAGAGCCAGTGCCGGCGCTTCTACCGCAGCGAGCACCTGGAAGCCGGCTGCTTCATCGCACCCAATCGCCAAGGGCAGCGCCAGGAGTTTGCGTTGTTGTCGCTGTCGATCGGCGTAGTGCATTTGCATCCACAGGCCTGTGGACAACTCGATGCGAGCCAGTTGGCCGAGATGGCATCACAGGCCAAGCACCATGCGAAAAATGTGCAGGGCTATAGCGTGCATGTGATTGATAGCCGGGTGGTTTCGACTGTTGAAGAGCTGCTCGTTTCCGGGCATCGATAAGGGCGCTTTCCGGCTTCACTCCCATCAACGAGGCGCCGAGGAAGACTTCAGCTCTTCGAGCTTGATCGGCGCCAATGGATGCCCGGCCTTCGCCGCCATCTCCCAGAATCGCGCCGCTTCGACCGGATCCGGAGCCTTGCTCGCCGTCCCGGCCAGCGTGATCACGCCCACCTGATACGCCGCCTTGCCATCGCCCGCCAACGCCGCCAGGCGCAACAAACGCACGCCCTCCTCACGAGCACCGAGGCCGACGCCGCGAAACGCCAGGATGTGCCCATAGAAGCTCTGGGCGCCGACATCGCCCAGGTTGGCCATGCGTGCGAACTGGCCTTCGAGCCAGCGCCAGCCACGTGGCTGACGGACAAACCATGACCAGTGAAACAATCGGCGCGCGAGCCAGTAACCAGCCCGCGCCTTGAGTTGTAAAAACACTCAGGCCTCGGCCGATTCCGGGTATTCGTACTCGAATACCCGCACCACTTCCGAAGCATGCCAGGATGCGGCGGCAACGCCGTCCGACGGCCCGGAAAAACGCCCGAGACGCTCGACACATTCAAAGAATCCGGTGCGCGGCAAGCGGCTGGCGCCCTGACTGATCACCAGTGAACTGCGCAATGGCTGCTCCGCCCTGGCGTCCAAAGCCGCCAGATGCTCAAGGGCCGCCGTCAGGGTCTGCATGGCCGGGGTCGGCAGCTGCAAACGTTCCAGCAATGCCCGATACGTCAACAGATGGCGCTGACGACGCGCCTGATCCAGTTCGCCGAGCAATCCGTCCCAATGTTGACGACTGATGCGTACGCTCACGATTCATCCCTCCACCCTGGCACCGTCAATTCCCAGGCCAGGCTACGGCGAATCGCGGCGTCGGGCAGACGCTCGCCACTTTCGATCATGGCCAGGTAAGACGGGCTGATGCCTACCGTGCGGGCCAACGCCTCGATGGCGATGCCCTTCCCCTCGCGCAAACTGCGTAGTTGATCCAGACCCGGAAGTATCGCGTCTGGTGTCGCCGCCTGAGGCTTCGTGGCTTGAGGCGACTCTTGCTCTTTGATGCCCGCTGCTTTCAATAACGCCTGATACTGAGCCCATGGCAGAACCGCATATTCGGGCTCGCCTTCGCGTGTAATTATCTGAATATCCATCACTACCCCGTAGGACAACAACACTTAGCGAGTCGGCACTTTTCCCTAGAAGTGTAATCCTAACAGCGGCCAAGGTCGCGGGGGGCATCAATCTATGAACTCGTCAAAATCGAATCAGTGTTTTTTCGGGCCTTGAAGTTGAAGTTGCTCGGGGGTATCAGGCAGACGCTCAACCACCGCGAGCTTCTCCGGCACCTGCCGTTTGCGCCAGGCGCGGAAGGCATTGAGCTCGTCGTCGAGCACTTTCATCAGCCATGCCAGTACCGCGATGTCATCGAGCATGCCAAATACTGGAATGAAATCCAGGATCGCATCCACCGGACTGAGGAAATACATCAGGCCCGCGACAACCGAAACCAGCGCCTTGGGGCTGATGGCGCGATACTCACCACGCCAGTAGGCCAGGCAGAGTGCCTGCAACAGCTTCAAGTCGTCCTTGATCTTGCCCAATCGATTACCCTGGCTTGCGCCTTTACTGGCGACCGCGAACAACAGGGTTGGCAATCGACCGCGTGCCAGCAGACGTCCGGCCAGTGGCAGGAAACGAGCGAAACTCCAGGGCGTTTTCATCATTCCTCCCGTTGAAATGTTATCCACACAAATTGTGGATAACCTTGTGAACAGAGCTGCTTTTCATCGCTGTAAGCCCCGTTTTACAAGGCCCGCGTTCAGATCGGGCGTTTTTTACTCATCAAAAAAAACCCATAATTTCATTGACTTGGCGGCCTTGTGCGTCTACCGCCAACACTACTATGCCTAAGACTCCAGCCTAGAGCGTCTGTTCGTTTTGTTTACCCGTACCGAACGCCAGATGCAACAACGCCCCGCATGAGCGAGGCGTTGTTATCGAAGCAGGCGCTGGTTACTTGGCAGCGGCGTCTTCTTTTGCCGGATCCTTGATGGCCAGCAGTTCCAGGTCGAATACCAGCACCGAGTTGGCTGGAATCGCCGGGCTTGGGCTTTGAGCACCGTAAGCCAGGTCAGCAGGGATGTACAGCTTGTACTTCTCGCCAACGTGCATCAGTTGCAGGCCTTCGACCCAACCCGGGATCACACCGCTGACCGGCAGATCAATCGGGCTGCCGCGCTCGACGGAGCTGTCGAATACGGTGCCATTGGTCAGCTTGCCGGTGTAGTGAACGGTCACTACGTCAGTCGGCTTTGGCTGAGGACCATCGGCTTTCTGCACGACTTCGTACTGCAAGCCCGAAGCGGTGGTGGTCACGCCAGCTTTCTTGGCGTTGTCTTCGAGGAATTTCTTGCCGGCAGCCGCCGACTCTTCGCTCATCTTGGCCATGCGCTCTTCGGCACGCTTTTGCAGTGCGGCGAACGCCTCGACCAGTTCTTCGTCTTTGAGCTTCTGCTCTTTCTTGCCGACGGCGTCTTCGATGCCCTGGGCTACAGCCTTGGAATCCAGGTCATCCATGCCTTCCTGAGCCAGGCTCTTGCCCATGTTCAGGCCAATGCCGTAGGAAGCTTTTTGCGCCGGAGTTTTCAGCTCTACGCTGGTCTGCGAATCACAACCCGCGAGTACCAGGCCAACCAGGGCTACCGCCGCCGCCAACCGATGCTGTTTCATGCTATTTCCTTGTTCATGCGCCTAAAGGGCAATCGAGTAAAGCCGCGAGCTTATCAGGCCGCCACGACCAATGGCTACCGGCATGAGAGCCGGAAACAATTGATAAGTTCAGGTGTTTAAACGCATTTCACAATTCCTGTCGATGAAGCTTCTTTCATCTTGTTCCGACGCAGGCTGATTCCTGAACCTACAATATCTGGCGTAATGGCCTCTTGCCCCACCCTGAGTGCTCGGGCATAACGGCAGGATAATTCGACAAGGAAGTTTATTTTGCGCCTCTTCTTTCGTTTGCTGATTCTCATCGCACTACTGCTCGGGCTGGTCATCGCCGTGGTTCTTTATTACGTCGCCAACCCGAAATTGCCGGCCTGGTCGCCCGCACAACAGGTGCATTACCTGGAGCAATGGAGCGCCGCCGATCGAGATACTTATTACTTCACGCCCCAGGGCACTCAGGTCAAAGGCTTGCGCTATGACTGGTTCACTGCCCTCGAACTGCCCTTCTCGCAACAACGCTTCGCCACTCCCGAATACCTCGCCCGCTTCGGTTTCCTGGTGGACCCCGGCCAGGCACCAACACCGAACAACCCCGGCAACCTCCCGGCAGGCTTTACCCGGCACCAGAACGCGGGGAGCCCGGATGTGTTTCTGGATATCACCTGCGCGGCCTGCCACACCGGTGAACTGCGTTTCAAGGGTCAAGCCCTGCGTATCGACGGCGGCTCAGCGCAACATGTGCTGCCGTCCAGTGTTCCTACGCTCAAAGGCGGCAGTTTCGGACAGGCCCTGGTGGCCAGCCTCGCCTCCACTTACTACAACCCGTGGAAATTCGAGCGCTTCGCACGCAACGTGCTTGGCCAGGACTACGAGACGCGCCACCAACAGTTGCGCAAAGATTTCAAATCTTCACTGGATACATTCCTCAAAGTGGCCTGGAACGACACCCATCGCGGGCTCTATCCGACCGAGGAAGGCCCGGGGCGCACAGACGCCTTCGGGCGCATCGCCAACGCCAGCTTCGGTGATGCGATTTCCCCCGAAAACTACCGCGTGGCCAATGCCCCGGTCGATTATCCACAGCTGTGGGACATGTGGACGTTCGAATGGGTGCAGTGGAATGGTTCGGCGAAACAACCCATGGCCCGCAACATCGGCGAGGCGTTGGGCGTCGGCGCCACGCTGAATTTCTTCGACAAGAACGGCCAGCCGTTGATGGGCGATGCCCGCTACCCGTCCAGTGTCCGCGTACGCGATCTGCACCTGATCGAAGAAACCCTGCAACGACTCTCGCCTCCGGCCTGGCCGGAAGACCTGTTGGGCGCGGTCGACAAGCCTCTGGCAGCCCAGGGGCGCACCTTGTTCGCCGAAAACTGCGCGGGTTGCCATGTACCGCGCACCACCCAGGGCGAGGGACGATACGTCCAGCACCTGAAAATGCTCCCGGTGGATTACATCGGCACAGACCCCGGCGCGGCCAACAACATCGCCGACCACCGCTTCGACCTGACAGCGCTGCAATGGAAGCAGGCCGAACTGGAAAAACTCGATGTCGAGCCAAAACCCGACGAGCCTCTGGACCTGAGCAAGATGTCCGTGGCCAAGGGACTGGCCTATGTCACCGCCTATGTCCAGGGCCGCGCGTATCAAGACGCCAATGTCACCCCTGCCGAGCGCCCTGAAATGGACGGTTTCGGTCTGCCAATCGGAGTGCGCGAATTGCGTTCGTACAAGGCCAGGCCATTGGCGGGTGTATGGGCGACACCGCCGTTTCTGCACAACGGTTCGGTACCGAGTATTTATCAGCTGCTATCGCCTCAGGATGAGCGTGCGACCACGTTCTATAAAGGCACTTTCGAATACGACCCGAGACACCTCGGTTACCGCACCGAAGCCTTTGCCAATGGCTTCCTGTTCGACACGCGTATCACCGGCAACCACAACAGTGGCCATGAATTCCGTGCCGGCAAACTTGGCAATGGCGTGATCGGCCGCGGGTTGCAACCGCAAGAACGCTGGGCATTGCTGGAGTATCTGAAAGTGCTGGGCGGCCCGCTGGAGGCGCAATTGCCATGACCACTGCCTCAGTCAGGAGAACGTTCCCATGCTGATAACGCTCTGGCTGCGCCTGGGCGCCTTCCTCGCCAGGCTGTTGCTGTGGTCACTGGTCCTCGGCGTGCTGGGCTGGGCCCTGGCCAGCGCCTGGTTTGCCTGGCAGCATCGCGGGCCGGTCTCGGCGCAGGAGTTGATTGCGGACGACGAAGCGGCGATGACCCAGGACATCATCCAGACCGCCGTGCGCATCGTCGATCAGCACCGTGAAAGCACCCGCTACCTGCGCGACGCCCATGCCAAGGCCCATGGCTGTGTGAAGGCCGAGGTTCAGGTGCTGCCGGAACTGCCAGGCGAACTGCGCCAGGGTGTGTTCAGCGAGCCGGGTAAAACCTGGCAAGCGACAATGCGCCTGTCCAACGGCAATGCCTACCCGCAGTTCGACAGCATCCGCGACGCCCGGGGCATGGCGATCAAACTGTTCGATGTGCCGGGCAAGCAACTGTTGAGCGACCGGCAGGGCCGAGGTGAACAGGACTTTGTGATGTTCAACCACCCGAACTTCTTTGTCAGTAATGTCGCCGAATACCGTCAGAACGTCGCCGCCCAGGCCGATGGTAAAAAGATGATGGCCTTCTTCCCCGGCCGGGACCCACGCACCTGGCAGGTTCGCCACCTGTTCATTGCCCTGGCGACACTGGCCCCTGCCCCGTCGAGCCCGACCCAGACGACGTACTTTTCGGTTTCACCCTACAAATTCGGTGAAGCCAATGCGAAGTTCCGGGTCATGCCCGATCCCGATGGCTGCCCGGCCTACAACCTGCCGGAACAGAATCGCAAGCTGCCAAACTTTCTGCGCAATGCGCTGAACCAACAGCTGTCGACCGACCGGGTGCCTGCATGTTTCGCCTTGCAAATCCAGCGACAGGACGCCAACAAGTACATGCCGATTGAAGACACCAGCATTGAGTGGCGCGAGAGCGATGCGCCCTTCGAGACGGTGGCGCGAATCAAGGTTCCGGCGCAGGACTTCGATACACCGGCGCTGAACCTGCAATGCGACAACCAGTCGTTCAATCCCTGGTTCGGCATCGAGGCGCACCGACCGATTGGCGGGATCAATCGCCTGCGCAAGGCCGTGTATGAAGCCGTCAGCGACTACCGGCACAGCCGTAACGCCGGACTGTAGGAGCGAGCTTGCTCGCGAAAAACCCATGGGCGCCGCTGGCTAATCTACGCGTTATCGTTAACGACCATCGCGAGCGAGCTCGCTCCTACGGGAGCGAGAAAAGCCAAATCCCGGACAGCAAAAAGCCCGCACAAGGCGGGCTTTCTGTGGTGACCTGGCGTTCAGTGTTCCAGGTTACCGAATATGGCGCAGCGGACGGGACTCGAACCCGCGACCCCCGGCGTGACAGGCCGGTATTCTAACCGACTGAACTACCGCTGCGCGTAGCGTTGAAAGTGGTGGGTGATGACGGGATCGAACCGCCGACATTCTGCTTGTAAGGCAGACGCTCTCCCAGCTGAGCTAATCACCCTTTACCTTCGTTGCGGGGCACATTATGCCACAGGTTTTTATAAAGTGTTGATTTATTTGAAGTTTTTTCAAAAAAATCTAAAAACCGGTGAAACGATGCAACCTGCAGGAACAACATACAAACTTGGAACAGAAAAAAACCCGCGTTAGCGGGTTTTTCCGTGGTGACCTGGCGTTCAGTGTTCCAGGTTACCGAATATGGCGCAGCGGACGGGACTCGAACCCGCGACCCCCGGCGTGACAGGCCGGTATTCTAACCGACTGAACTACCGCTGCGCGTAACACTGAAAACGAATGGTGGGTGATGACGGGATCGAACCGCCGACATTCTGCTTGTAAGGCAGACGCTCTCCCAGCTGAGCTAATCACCCTTCGCTTCGGTGTGGCGCGCATTCTACGGAGCGACCCAACCTCTGGCAAGCACTTTTTAAAATAATTTTCTCAGCCCTTCCAAAGGCTTAGAGAAAGGTTGGCCTATGGCACGGCGAAGACAATAATGCCCCCCTTTGTATAAAGGAGAGACTCACCCCATGTGGTTCAAAAACCTGCTTATCTATCGCCTAACCCAAGATCTGCCTGTTGATGCCGAGGCGTTGGAAACTGCACTGGCCACCAAACTGGCGCGCCCATGTGCAAGCCAGGAGTTGACCACCTACGGTTTCGTCGCGCCATTCGGCAAAGGCGAAGATGCGCCACTGGTACACGTCAGCGGTGACTTCCTGCTGGTGTCCGCGCGCAAGGAAGAACGTATTTTGCCAGGCAGCGTCGTGCGTGACGCCGTCAAGGAAAAGGTCGAAGAGATCGAAGCCGAGCAAATGCGCAAGGTCTATAAGAAGGAGCGCGATCAGATCAAGGATGAAATCATCCAGGCCTTCCTGCCCCGCGCCTTTATCCGCCGCTCGTCGACCTTCGCCGCCATCGCGCCGAAACAGGGCCTGATCCTGGTCAACTCGGCCAGCCCGAAACGCGCCGAAGACTTGCTGTCGACCCTGCGTGAAGTGATCGGCACCCTGCCGGTGCGTCCGCTGACCGTGAAGATGTCCCCGACCGCGACCATGACCGAGTGGGTCACCACCCAGAAAGCCGCGGACGACTTCTTTGTGCTGGACGAGTGCGAACTGCGCGACACCCACGAAGACGGCGGCATCGTGCGTTGCAAGCGCCAGGACCTGACCAGCGAAGAAATCCAGCTGCACCTGAGCACCGGCAAAGTGGTCACTCAACTGTCCCTGGCCTGGCAGGACAAACTGTCCTTCGTCCTCGACGACAAAATGGTGGTCAAGCGCCTGAAGTTCGAAGACCTGCTGCAAGACCAGGCGGAACAGGACGGCGGCGACGAAGCCCTGGGCCAACTGGACGCCAGCTTCACCCTGATGATGCTGACCTTCGGCGACTTCCTGCCGGCGCTGGTTGAAGCGCTGGGTGGCGAAGAGACTCCGCAGGGGATCTAACGCCTTTTGATCTCTAATGTAGGAGCGAGCTTGCTCGCGATGGAGTGTCAGTAGCCCCTCTTTGTCTGACACACCATCGCGAGCGAGCTCCTACAGGGGGGGGTTGTAGAGTCACTTAAAATAAGGATCAGGCCATGCGCGCACTGGCTGCATTAAGTCGTTTTGTCGGCAACACCTTCGCTTACTGGGTACTGATTTTCGCTGTCGTGGCGTTTCTGCAGCCGGCATGGTTCATCGGCCTCAAAGGCGCCATCGTGCCCTTGCTGGGGCTGGTGATGTTCGGCATGGGCCTGACCCTCAAACTCGAAGACTTCGCCGAAGTCGCTCGCCATCCTTGGCGCGTGGCCCTGGGCGTGGTTGCCCATTTCGTGATCATGCCGGGCGTGGCGTGGTTGCTCTGCCAGGTGTTCCACTTGCCGCCGGAAATCGCCGTCGGCGTGATTCTGGTCGGCTGCTGCCCAAGCGGCACCTCGTCGAACGTGATGACCTGGCTGGCCCGTGGCGACCTGGCGCTGTCGGTGGCCATCGCCGCCGTCACCACCCTCCTCGCCCCGCTACTGACCCCAGCCCTGATCTGGCTGCTGGCCTCGGCCTGGTTGCCGGTGTCGTTCATGGAGTTGTTCTGGTCGATCCTGCAAGTGGTGCTGTTGCCGATCGTGCTGGGCGTGGTTGCCCAACGGGTGCTCGGCGACAAGGTTCGCCATGCCGTGGACGTGTTGCCGCTGGTGTCGGTGGTCAGCATCGTGATCATCGTCACCGCAGTCGTCGCCGCCAGCCAGGCGAAGATCGCAGAGTCCGGTCTGTTGATCATGGCCGTGGTCATGCTGCACAACAGCTTCGGCTACCTGCTGGGTTACTTCACCGGACGCCTATTCAAGCTGCCTCTGGCCCAGCGCAAGTCCCTGGCCCTGGAAGTCGGCATGCAGAACTCCGGATTGGGTGCCGCATTGGCGAGTGCACACTTCTCGCCACTGGCGGCGGTGCCGAGCGCCTTGTTCAGCGTGTGGCACAACATTTCCGGGGCATTGCTTTCGACGTATTTCCGCCGCATGAGCGAGAAACAGGATCGGGAAATGGCGGCGCAACAGGCCAGTAACTGAGTTGAAAACTTGATCCCCGGGTTAATGCTGGGCACTATATTGCGCAACGCGGGGACGACCTCGCGGCTCGATCGAGTCATTAATCAGGGGACGACCCCGTCAGACGATGGAGGTCTTCATGTCTTGGATCATTCTGTTTTTCGCCGGCCTGTTCGAAGTGGGCTGGGCCGTCGGCCTCAAGTACACCGACGGCTTCACCCGCCCGCTTCCCACTGTGTTGACCGTTGCGGCCATGGCTATCAGCCTTGGTTTGCTCGGCCTTGCGATGAAGGAATTGCCGCTGGGTACGGCCTATGCGATCTGGACCGGTGTCGGCGCCGTAGGCACGGTGATCGCCGGGATCATTCTGTTTGGCGAGTCCATGGCGCTGGTGCGGTTGGCGAGTGTGGCGTTGATCATTTCCGGGCTCGTTGGCCTGAAGGTCAGCGCTTAACTTTCAGACCGCCATCGCGAGCAAGCTCGCTCCCACAGGAATCGAAGGTGTTGCGACAATCTGCGACACACCGTGGATCCCTTGTGGGAGCGAGCCTGCTCGCGAAGCGGCCCGCGCAAACAACCGCTATCTGACGGCCCCACGCAAATCCCCCACCAACGCCTGCAACTTGACCGGCTCCGCCACCTCAACCGCCACCGCCGGCCCTGCCACCAACGTCACCCGCGACCACAACCGGCGAAACAGTCCTTTACCCGGATCGCGGCTGAAGAAACTCCCCCACAACCCCTGCAAAGCCAACGGAATCACCGGCACCGGGGTCTCTTCGAGAATCCGCGTCAAGCCGCCCTTGAACTCGTTGATCTCGCCATCGGCGGTCAATTTACCCTCGGGAAAAATGCACACCAGTTCACCGTCCTTCAGATACCGGGCAATGCGCGTGAAGGCTTGCTCATATATCTGGATGTCTTCCTGGCGCCCGGCAATCGGAATCGTCCCCGCGGTACGGAAGATGAAGTTCAACACCGGCAGGTTGTAGATCTTGTAGTACATGACAAAGCGAATCGGCCGACGTACCGCGCCGCCAATCAGCAAGGCGTCGACGAATGACACGTGATTGCACACCAGCAACGCCGCGCCTTCATCGGGAATCAAATCCAGATTGCGATGTTCGACGCGGTACATGGAATGGCTGAGCAGCCAGATCATGAAACGCATGGTGAACTCGGGGACGATCTTGAAGATGTAGGCGTTGACGCCGATGTTCAGCAACGACACCACCAGGAACAGCTGCGGGATCGACAGCTTGGCCACACTCAGCAAGACGATCGAGACAATCGCCGACACCACCATGAACAACGCATTGAGGATGTTGTTGGCGGCAATCACCCGCGCCCGCTCGTTCTCGGCGGTACGCGACTGGATCAGCGCGTAAAGCGGCACGATATAGAAACCGCCGAAGACACCCAGGCCGAGGATGTCGAGCAACACCAGCCAGGCGTGGCCAAAACCGAGGATCTCGATCCAGCCATGGCCGGCGGCGCTTTCCGGTATTGAGCCGGAATGCCACCACAGCAGCAGGCCGAAAACGGTCAGGCCGAACGATCCGAACGGCACCAGACCAATCTCGACTTTGCGCCCGGAGAGTTTCTCGCACAGCATCGAACCCAATGCGATGCCGACCGAGAACACTGTCAGAATCAGCGTCACCACGGTTTCGTCGCCGTGCATCCATTCCTTGGCATAGGCCGGGATCTGCGTCAGGTAAATCGCCCCGACAAACCAGAACCACGAGTTGCCGACAATCGAGCGTGACACCGCCGGCGTTTGCCCCAGGCCCAGCTTCAACGTAGCCCAGGACTGGCTGAAAATGTTCCAGTTCAGGCGCATTTGCGGCGTGGCCGCCGCCGCCCGGGGAATGCTGCGGCTGGCCAGGTAGCCGAGCACGGCAATGCCGATGATCGCCGTGGACACCACCGGCGCGTAGTGCGCCGAAGACATCATGACCCCGGCGCCAATGGTGCCGGCCAGGATCGCCAGGAAGGTGCCCATTTCCACCAGGCCGTTGCCGCCTACCAGTTCATCTTCCCGCAGGGCCTGCGGCAGGATCGAGTACTTCACCGGCCCGAACAGCGCCGAATGGGTGCCCATGGCGAACAGCGCCAGCAGCATCAACGACAGGTGATCGAACATGAAGCCGACGGCGCCGACCGCCATGATGGCGATTTCCCCAAGCTTGATCAGGCGGATCAACGCGTCCTTGGCGAACTTTTCCCCGAATTGCCCGGCCAGGGCCGAGAACAGGAAAAACGGCAGGATAAACAGCAGCGCACACAGATTGACCCAGACAGAGCGGTCACCTTCGATGGTCAGTTTGTACAAAATGGCCAGGATCAACGACTGCTTGAACACGTTGTCGTTGAACGCCCCGAGGGACTGGGTGATGAAGAACGGCAGGAAGCGCCGGGTGCGCAGCAAGGTGAACTGTGAGGGGTGACTCATCTTCCATGTGTCCCTGATGTTAGGTAGCGAGTGGCCTGGATTCTTATTGGATTATCAAAAGTCGATCCAGGCCACACCTTACCTAATCTTTGCCGGTTATTTCTTCAATCCGGCAATGCACGGCGAGACAAACAGCTCGCCACGCCAGGCGCCCAGCACCGTGCGCTTGCCGACGATCAGCCACATCACCGCCAGCAACGCCACCAGCACGCAGCCAAACACACTGAAGAACATCAAGTTCAAGGTACTGGCCAGTTTCAACGTCGCCAGAGAATAGACGCCCAGCGGGAAAGTGAAGCCCCACCAGCCAAGATTGAAGGGAATGCCGGCACGCAGGTAGCGCACAGTGATCAACAACGCCATCAGCATCCACCACAGGCCGAAGCCCCACAGGGTGATGCCGGCCACCAGACCCAATCCTGCGGCAATCTCACCGATTCCCGGCATGCCGTTGGCCGCGAAAATCAGCGGTGCATCGCCGCCCAGTACCAGCATGCCCAGCGCACCGGTGCCGATCGGGCCAAGGGCCAGCCAGCTCGAGGCGGCCATGTTTTCGTGGGGCAGTTTATGCAGGGCCATGCGCAGCAACAAAATGGTCAGGATGCTGAAGGCCACCGGCAGGGAAAACGCCCAGAGCACATAGCTGGTCACCAGCACCACCAGTTGCGAATGAGCGTCTGCCAAATGCGGCGCCAACAGCCCCCCGCTGGCGGCCGCCACTTCTGCCGCGACCACCGGTAACAGCCAGACCGCTGTCATCTGGTCGATGCTGTGCTCCTGACGGGTAAACATCATGTAGGGAATCAGCACGCCACAGGCCAGCGACATCGCCACATCCAGCCACCACAGCACCTCGGCGAGGTGAATCACACCGTCGCCCCAGCGCGGCAGGCCGAACACCAGGAAGCCATTGATGATGGTCACCAGCCCCATGGGGATGGTGCCGAAAAACATCGAAACCGTGGAATGGCCGAAAATCCGCCGCGCCTCGTCGAAAAACAGCACCCAACGCGCCGTGTATAGCGCCGTAAACAGCAGGAACAGAGCGATATTGAACAGCCAGAGGGCTTCGGCAAAGGCGTGCAAGGCAGGTGTGGCAACCGGCAACTGCGCCAGTGCCAACGCCAGCACGCCGGTGCCCATGGTGGCCGCGAACCAGTTGGGGGTGAACTGGCGGATCACCTCGCGGGGATGCTGCAAGTAACTGAAAGGTTTGATTCCGGGCTTGATGCTATTGGCGCATGTCATGGCGAACTCCTGTCCTCTCGTGAGGTAGAGCCCATGTTAGATCCGAATAGAATATCTATATAACGGGTAATATCTCTATATCTTATCGATATCACTTATATAGCGTCAGACACTCCCTTCCGATTCGATCACCAATATCCGAGCCGCTCCTACCGGATGCGCCACATGTTCAGTGCCAACCGAAGCATAAAAAATATCACCGACCTCCAGCAAAGCCTCCTGCTCCACCCCCTCTTCGCGATAACGCATCCGGACCTGGCCATCGAGCACCACGAACACTTCCTCGCCATCGTTGACGTGCCACTTGTAGGGTTGATCGGTCCAGTGCAGCCGCGTGGTGATGCCGTTCATGCTGGCGATTTCCAGCGCGGCCCAGGCACGCTCGCCAGTGAACGACTTGCTGCGGATGATCTTCATGGTCCGATCCTTCGAGTGAATTGAGTGGGTGCCAAGGCTAACTCAATTCTACCGATTGGCCTCGCAGCCCCTGGCCGAACGTGATCGCAGTAGACTCGCCATTGCGCTGAGAGCCAGCACAATCAGCATCGCACCATAACCATCGGTCGTTGCCACCAGACCAAACGTCCGCTCCAGGTTCCCGGCCAGTAGCGCCGGGAGGCAGAACGCCAGATAACTCAGCGCATAATATGCCGACATCAACCCGGCGCGCTCATGGGGCAAGGCCTGCGGCACCAGACTGCGCACCGCCCCGAGGAAACCGGCACCGAAACCGCAACCGGCGACCAGCGTGCCGAGGAAAAACAGCGGCAGACTGGCGCTGTGCACGCCCAGTAGAATCAGGGCGACTCCCGCCGGCAGCAAACAGGCGCCCATTTGCAGCGCCTTGGTCGCAGCCTGATTGCGCAGGGTGTAAATCATCAGGGCGCCGGTCACCGTCAATGCGGCGACGGTCGCCCCGCCAATCAGATTCGAGGTCGAGCCAGTCGCCGTGCGCACCAGCGAAGGTGCCAACGATGCGTAAAAACCGCCGAGCGCCCAGACCGCCGTGTTGAGCGGCAACACCCGCCACAAAGTGGAACGTGCCTGAGCCGGCACATACAGGGTCGGTCGCAATGAGGCCCACACACCAGGCTGGCGCGAGACGCTTTCCCGCAATCGCCAGACATACACGGCCTGCATCGCGAACAGGGCCAGCAGCAGCCAGAAGGTCAAATGCAGCGGCGCGGGGGCAAACTCGGCCAACACACCACAACCCAGCGCCCCCAGAGCCATCCCGAGTAAAGGCGCGACGCTGTTGACCAGCGGCCCCTGCTCGCGGTCGGTGTCGAGCAGCGTTGCACTCAGAACCGCGGTTGCCATGCCGGTGGCGAACCCCTGCAGCACCCGGGCACTGATCAGCCAGGCGACGCTGTCGGCATGGATAAACAGCAACATCGCCAGGATATTCAGCATCACCGCCGTAAAGATCACCGGTTTGCGCCCCAGGTAATCCGACAGCGAGCCGACTGTCAGCAACGCCGCCAACAGGCTGAGGGCGTACACGCCGAAAATCAGGGTCAGGGTCGCGGCCGAAAACTGCATCTGCTCCTGATACAGGTGATACAGCGGGGTCGGCGCAGTGGAGGCCGCCAGGAAACTGAGCAAGGTAACGGCCAGAAACCACAGGCTGGCACGATTTGAATGAGAACCGGGCATCGATACACTCCGCAAAAGCTAATTTTTTGCTTTTGCGGAGTGTGCTACTGGCCCCCTCTTAAAGCAAATTCTTTGTGTTAAGGTCCGATGCATGGCTTTCAGGACCGGGTGCCAGCCGCAAGACCCGGTGCAATTCAGGAAACACAAGATGACAGCTCCCACATTACGCCCCGGCGGCCGCAGCGCCCGGGTGCAAGAGTCGATTCATTCGGCCGTGCGTCAACTCCTTGAGGAGCAGGACCGCGCCAGCGTGACGGTGCCGCAAATTGCAGCGCGCGCGGGCGTCACACCGTCCACCATCTATCGACGCTGGGGCGATGTGTCGGCGCTGCTGGCAGACGTCGCCCTCGCCCGCATGCAGCCCGACAACGAACCGGCCAACACCGGCAGCCTTCACGGCGACGTGCGGGCCTGGGCGGAGCAGTACCTGGACGAGATGAGCTCCGAACCCGGCCGCAACATGCTGTGCGACGTGCAGGCGGCGTTGAAGCCGAGTTATTGCGCGACCATCATTGGCGGGCAATTGCAGACGATTCTGGATCGCTATCCGGATGAGCCCAGGCCCAGTGTCGATCGGTTGATCAATCTGATCGCCGCGCCGACGGTGTTTCGCATCCTGTTTGCCGAGGCGCCGCTGGAGGTCGAAGAGTTGCATCGATTGATCGAGATCGCATTCAGCCAGTAAGTCCCCTATCGCGAGCAAGCTCGCTCCCACAGGGGAGGGCGAACACAGGGCAAATGTGGGAGCGAGCTTGCTCGCGATGGGGCCCGTCCAGACACTGCAAATCCCCCTGCGTCACCCCGCCACGCCACGACCTTGGTCGACACTGACTAACGCTGGCGGTCGTGCGAGACTGTCTGTCCGGGCGGGAGGTCCGGATGTCTTTTGTCTGGAGTCCCCATGTCGCTGTCCACCGGGCTGATTGCCGTCGTCGCCCTGGCCTATATGGCCATCCTGTTCGCCATCGCCTTCTATGGCGACCGTCGCAGCGCGCCCTTGCCGCCGCGTGTGCGAGCGTGGGTGTATAGCCTGTCGCTGGCGGTCTACTGCACCAGCTGGACCTTTTTCGGCGCCGTGGGCCAGGCCGCCGAACAGCTCTGGTCGTTCCTGCCGATCTACCTCGGGCCGATCCTGTTGCTGGTCGGCGCGCCGTGGGTCCTGCAAAAAATGGTGATGATCAGCAAACAGGAGAACATCACCTCGATCGCCGACTTCATCGCCGCACGCTATGGCAAATCCCAGTCGCTGGCGGTGGTGGTGGCGCTGATTTGCCTGGTCGGTGTGTTGCCCTACATTGCGCTGCAGCTCAAAGGCATCGTGCTCGGCGTGAACCTGCTGATCGGCGCCGGTGCCGACGCCATGGGCACCCGCGCCCAGGACACCGCTCTGATTGTGTCGCTGGTGCTGGCGCTGTTCACCATCGTCTTCGGTACCCGCAACCTCGACGCCACCGAGCACCACCGCGGCATGGTGCTGGCCATCGCCTTCGAATCATTGGTGAAGCTGTTCGCGTTTCTCGCCGTCGGTGCCTTCGTGACCTATGGCCTGTACGACGGTTTCGACGACCTGTTCGACCAGGCCATGCTTGCGCCGCGCCTCGAACAGTACTGGAAGGAAACCATCAACTGGCCATCGATGGTGGTGCAGACCGGTGTGGCGATGATGGCAATCATTTGCCTGCCACGGCAGTTCCACGTGACCGTTGTCGAGAACATCGATCCCCAGGATCTGCGCCTGGCCAAGTGGGTATTCCCGGCCTACCTCGCCCTCGCCGCCTTGTTTGTCGTACCGATCGCCCTGGCCGGCCAGATGATGCTGCCCAGCTCGGTGTTGCCAGACTCGTTCGTCATCAGCCTGCCCTTGGCCCAGGCGCATCCGGCGTTGGCCCTGCTGGCGTTTATCGGTGGTGCATCGGCCGCCACCGGCATGGTGATCGTGGCCAGTGTGGCGCTGTCGACCATGGTGTCCAACGACATGCTGCTGCCTTGGCTGCTGCGTCGTAACAACGCCGAGCGCCCGTTCGAAGTGTTCCGCCAGTGGATGCTGTCGGTGCGCCGCGTCAGCATCGTGGTGATTCTGCTGCTGGCCTACGTCAGTTATCGCCTGCTGGGCTCGACCGCCAGCCTGGCGACAATCGGCCAGATCGCCTTCGCTGCCGTGACCCAGCTGGCCCCCGCCATGCTCGGCGCCCTGTACTGGAAACAGGCCAACCGCCGCGGCGTTTTCGCTGGCCTCGCCGCAGGCACCTTCCTGTGGTTCTACACCTTGATCCTGCCGATTGCCGCCCTCAGCCTCGGCCTGTCCTTGAACACGTTCCCGGGGCTGGCCTGGTTGCACAGCAATCCACTGAACCTGCCGATCACCCCGCTGACCCAGGGCGTGGTGCTGTCGCTGGCAGGCAACTTCACATTGTTCGCCTGGGTCTCGGTGCTGTCCCGCACCCGGGTTTCCGAGCACTGGCAGGCAGGCCGCTTCATCGGCCAGGAAATCAGCGCACGCCCCAGCGCACGCTCGATGCTGGCAGTGCAGATCAATGACCTGCTGCAACTGGCGGCGCGCTTCGTCGGCGAAGAACGCGCCCGTCAAAGCTTCATCCGTTTTGCCTATCGCCAAGGCAAGGGCTTCAACCCGAACCAGAACGCCGACAGTGAATGGATCGCCCACACCGAACGCTTGCTGGCCGGTGTGCTTGGTGCCTCTTCGACCCGCGCGGTGGTAAAAGCCGCCATTGAAGGCCGCGAGATGCAACTGGAGGACGTCGTGCGCATCGCCGACGAAGCCTCGGAGGTGCTGCAATTCAACCGCGCCTTGCTGCAAGGCGCCATCGAGAACATCACACAGGGCATCAGCGTGGTCGACCAGTCGCTGAAACTGGTGGCCTGGAACCGTCGCTATCTTGAGCTGTTCAATTACCCGGACGGCTTGATCAGTATCGGCCGCCCCATTGCCGACATCATTCGCTACAACGCCGAGCGCGGATTGTGTGGCCCCGGCGAAGCCGAAGTGCACGTTGCCCGCCGTCTGCACTGGATGCGTCAGGGCCGCGCGCATACTTCCGAACGGATGTTCCCCAATGGCCGGGTGATCGAACTGATCGGCAACCCGATGCCCGGCGGCGGCTTCGTCATGAGTTTCACCGACATCACCGCGTTCCGCGAAGCCGAACAGGCGCTGACCGAAGCCAACGAAGGCCTGGAGCAACGGGTCACCGAACGGACCCACGAATTGTCGCAGCTCAACGTTGCCCTGACCGAAGCCAAAGGCACCGCCGAGGCGGCCAACCAGTCCAAGACCCGTTTCCTCGCGGCCGTCAGCCATGACTTGATGCAACCGTTGAATGCGGCGCGGCTGTTCTCCGCCGCCCTCTCCCATCAGGAAGATGGTTTGCCCGGCGAAGCGCAGAAACTGGTCGAACACCTGGACAGCTCGCTGCGCTCGGCCGAGGACTTGATCAGCGACTTGCTGGACATTTCCCGCCTGGAAAACGGCAAGATCAACCCGAATCGCCAGCCATTCGCCCTCAACGATCTGTTCGATACCCTCGGTACAGAGTTCAAGGTGCTGGCGCGAGAGCAAAAACTGGAGTTCCGGGTTCGCGCAAGCACGTTACGGGTCGACAGCGACATCAAGTTGCTGCGACGGATTTTGCAGAACTTCCTGACCAACGCTTTCCGCTACGGCAAAGGGCCGGTACTACTGGGGGTTCGCCGACACAAGGATCAACTGTGCCTGGAAGTCTGGGACCGCGGGCCAGGTATTCCGGAAGATAAACTGCAGGTGATTTTCGAAGAGTTCAAGCGCCTCGACAGCCATCAGACACGGGCCGAAAAAGGCCTCGGCCTGGGGCTGGCGATTGCCGACGGGCTATGTCGCGTGCTCGGTCATACCTTGCGCGTACGTTCCTGGCCGGGACGCGGTAGCGTATTCAGCGTCAGTGTGCCGCTGGCCCGGGCGCAAACCGCAGCGCCGGTCAAGGTCGCCGAGCTCAATGGCAAATTGCTCAATGGCGCGCAGGTGCTGTGTATCGACAATGAAGACAGCATCCTGATCGGCATGAACAGCCTGCTCAGCCGCTGGGGTTGCCAGGTCTGGACCGCGCGCAATCGCGAGGAATGCGCCGCGTTGCTTGGCGAAGGCATGCGCCCGCAATTGGCGCTGGTGGACTACCACCTCGATCATGGCGAGACCGGAACCGATTTGATGGCCTGGTTGCGCACGCAAATGGGCGAGCCGGTCCCTGGCGTGGTGATCAGCGCCGATGGCCGGCCGGAGACGGTCGACCTGGTGCATGCCGCGGGGCTGGATTACTTGGCCAAACCGGTGAAACCGGCGGCGTTGCGGGCGTTGTTGAGCCGGTACATACCGTTGTAACGAGGTTCAACACAGCCTCCTGTGGCGAGGGGGCTCGCCCCCGTTGGGCTGCGCAGCGGCCCCAAACCATTCAATGAGCCTCTTCAGATAAAACGCGTTGCCGGACTGACGACTGCTGCGCAGCCGAACGGGGGCAAGCCCCCTCGCCACAAGGTCCACGCTCGCCCGGGGCTACTCCGGTAACTCGACCAGCCCATCCACATCGGTCATCGCCCGCTCCAGCAAGTCCGCCGGCAGACTCTTGCTCGCCCGCGCGCCCAGCAGCTTGAGTTGTTCACTGCGACTGACCAGATTGCCGCGCCCCTCTGTCAGCTTGTTGCGTGCCGAACTGTAGGCCTTGTCCAGTTGCTGCAAGCGATTGCCGACCTCGTCCAGATCCTGGATGAACAGCACGAACTTGTCGTACAGCCACCCGGCCCGCTCGGCGATTTCCCGGGCATTCTGGCTCTGGCGCTCCTGCTTCCAAAGGCTGTCGATGACGCGCAGGGTCGCCAGCAACGTGGTGGGGCTGACGATCACGATATTGCGGTCGAATGCCTCCTGAAACAGCGTCGGCTCAGCCTGCAACGCGGCAGAAAACGCCGCCTCGATCGGCACGAAGAGCAACACGAAATCCAGGCTGTGCAAGCCATCGAGGCGCTTGTAATCCTTGCCGGCCAGGCCTTTGACGTGATTGCGCAACGACAGGACGTGCTGCTTGATGGCGATCTGGCCGATGGCCTCGTCCTCAGCCGCGACGTATTGCTGATAGGCCGTCAGGCTGACCTTGGAGTCGACCACCACCTGCTTGTCGCCCGGCAGATAAATGATCACGTCCGGCTGGAAGCGCTCGCCGTCCGGCCCCTTGAGATTGACCTGAGTCTGGTACTCGCGGCCCTTCTCCAGCCCCGCATGCTCGAGCACGCGCTCAAGAATCAGCTCGCCCCAATTGCCCTGGGTCTTCTGCCCTTTCAAGGCCCGGGTCAGGTTGGTGGCTTCATCGCTCAAGCGCAAATTCAGCTGTTGCAAGCGCTCCAGCTCCTTGGCCAGGGAGAAACGCTCACGGGCCTCGTTCTGATAGCTTTCCTCGACACGTTTTTCGAAGGACTGGATGCGTTCCTTGAGTGGATCGAGCAACTGCCCCAAGCGCTGCTGGCTGGTTTCGGCAAAACGCTGCTCGCGCTCATCGAAAATTTTCCCCGCCAGCTCGGCAAACTGCGCGCGCAACTCGTCCCGCGAACCTTGCAGGTCGTTGAGGCGTTGCTGATGGCTGTCCTGTTGCTCGCGCAATTCGGCATTGAGCGACGCGGCTTGGGCATCCAGACGGCGCAATTCGGCTTCTTTGCCGGCGCGTTCGATATTCCACGCATGGGCGGCGTCCCGAGCGTCGTCGCGCTCGATCTGCAGCAACTCGACTTCACGACGCAGCGCAGCCAGATCAGCTTGTTTGGCGGCGTTGGCCTGGGTCAGATCAGCCGCTTCATCGCGGCTGGATTCGAGTTGTGCATTCAATCCGTCCTGCGCCAGTTGCGCCATGGCCAGGCGTTCTTGCAGCAGCGCGACATCGGCTTGCGTGGTGCTGGCCCGACGCTGAAGTTGCCAGGCCAATACCAGCAACGGCAACGCAGCCGCTGCCAGCCCCAGCAATACGCTGGTCAAGTCCATTGCCATAGCCACTCCTGCCATTCGGATAAAGCCTGAAGGTTAACCAAGGCGTCCGGTCTTGGACAGCTCAGTCTTCGATCAGCCCCAGTTCCTGTTGAGCGCGGTGATCGCCTGCCCGAGCGGCCTGACGCAGCAGGTCCTGACCGATCCGGCGGTCCCGGGCATTCCCGCATTCGCGGCACATCAACTGGCCAAGGCGACTTTGCGCAGCCACCACGCCTTCACGGGCCGGTTGCTTGAGCAAACGTCCGGCGATGTGTTTGACGTTACGGTTTTCGCCCAGATGCGGGCTGTCCAACAGCCACTCCGCCACGCGCATGGAAAAGCGCTTGGTAGGGGCAACAGAGGGCGGTGTGGAGGAAGAGGAAACAGGGGCTGAGCGAAACTTCATAAAGCACTGTGGGGCAGATCAGAAGGCGCGCAACTTTACTCTCTTTTTCTTACAGGTAAAGCTGAAAATATCCCGGCACGCCCGTCCTAGAGCAAGCGCTCGGGACAATCCACAGAAGCTGTGGATAACTCAGTGGACAACCGCCCTTGAACTCGCTCAAAGCCCTGTGGAATGGGGCTCGCAGTCAAACTGACGATTTTTTCACCAGTAAAAAAAAGCGATGTTTTTCATTGACTTAAATTTTGGTTACAGGCAGCCATTACGCTTGAACGTGAGATGACAGCGGGGTGACAGACCGCGCAACTAATGTGCACAAGTGCCTTTACGATGGTTATATCCATGCACTTTTTCGGCGCATTTTTTTGTCATGCCTGGGGATAAGCCCTGGCAAACCCGGTGTCCAGACGGCTGCGCTGCTACAAACGTCGATGACCGATGGTCGGATTTTGTCCCGAAACAGGGCGCATGAATCCCAGGTCTTGCAGCTTTATGCGCGCCTCCACAAGACAAAACAGCCCGATCAGGCACCGGCCAGGAAACTTTTTTCGCTACCACACTTCCCTTGCCCAGTTCAATCCGTTAGTATCCGCGACGTTAGTACCAAGCTGAAAGTCAATTCTGGTCGAACAAATCCCCCCGGTCAGCCTTCCCGACGGAAGCCTCCACCGAACAAGCGGGATCGACCACCTCGATGGTTTCCAGGTAAATCTTGCGCCAACACAACCTTTGAATCGAAAGCAAAGGATGTTGCTCCGCCTGCCTACTCTGCTCGAACCAACCTGCAAATTGATCAGGATCTTCACCCCGGGCCCAGAACCTTTGCCCTCGATGTGTTGCCTGCCCTCCTAAGTACCTACCTGCCAGCCCAAGCGCGCCAACTTATCAGCGCTTCAAACTGGCTGCTTTGTTCCAGTCGGGTTCTTCGTTCGATCAATGGTGATCGACGTTACTGGAACGTTTTAACGTTGCACGGTTCTTATCCGTGTCATTTGTAGGAACACCCAATAATGTCTACTCAAATCCAGACTCAGGATGCCATTCGCACCCTAACCAACGCTTTTGCACCAATGAACTGCCTGATCATGGCCGCTCGCAAAGGCTGCTTCAGCTTCACCCTGGTCAACGAACACGGCATCGCTCGTCACAGCGAACGCCTGTACCCCGATCAATACTCCAGCGCCGAGCCGCTGCAGGCCGTGATCGAGCGTACCCGTCAGGCACTGGTTGCCTGAAACGCCAGAAAGGCTGAAAAACCCAAAAGCCCTGCCCGAAAAGCGGGGCTTTTTATTGCCCGATATTTCCCTTTCCTCGAATCACGACTAAGCACGATCCGATATAACGGTTATAACTGATCGCTGGAAATATTTTAAAAACAGGCCTTTACAGCGCGAATATGACACTACACTTCAACTCAAGCGGCTTGACCCGCTTGCGGCGAGCCTGAGTCGATTCACAGCTGCCAAGCCCCCCTCAGGTGTCGCCGTCCATTTCAGGTTTCGAGGGTTTTATGGGTATCGCTGCCAGCGAACTGTGCCGTTATGTGATTCGTCCGACATTGATCTATCTCGGACAACATAGCGCTACGGCCGAATCCCTGCTGCTGGGCATTGCCGCCAGCCAGTCCGCCCTTGGTTCCGCCCTGCATGACCGCCGTGGGCACGGCCTGTACCGCATCGCCGAGCCCCGTCACCAGGCCCTTTGGGACCATTACCTGGCCCTTGATCCGGAGCGTGCGAGCCTGGTCCGCGGCCTGGCCAGCCAGCATGCGTTCCTGAGTGGCCCGCACCTCGAGTTGACCGTCAACCTGCGTTACGCCACAGCCATCGCCTGGCTGCTGGTGGAAGAACAGAACACCCCCCTCCCCGCCCCTGATGATTTGCTGGGTATGGCCAGAATCTGGCGCCAGACATTTCAGCCCCAGGGACGTCTGCGTGATTTCACCTGCGCCTGGCAAACCTGTGTTTCACCCCTGAATCAGGTAGCCTGCTGACACCCTTGGATCCAAAGATCGCGTAACACGCCGCGATTCTGGTCGGATTGTCCTACAAAACCGCTCTAAATCAAGGCATACAGCCTATGGCGCCGGAACGAAAATGTTGGTAATTTTCGCCCCGGTGATCACCAGGAGTTCTAATAATGAAAAAAGTAATGCTCAAAACCACCATTAGTCTCGCCGTTGCCATGGCATCCACCCAGATCTTTGCAAGTGGCTTTGCCCTCAACGAACAAAGCATCAGCGGGATGGGGTCAGGTTTTGCCGGGCGATCTTCCTCTGCCGACGACGCATCCACCATTTTTGGCAACCCTGCCGGCATGTCGCGCATCAAGCGCGAACAAGTTACCGGCGGTGTTGCGATGATCGACGCACACACTGACATCAGCCATGCAAGCTCCTCCCCGAACAACCGTGGCAGCAATGACGGCGACATGGTTCCGTTCATCGCCGTGCCCATGGGTTACTACGTCAAGCCAATCGACGACCATTGGGCCTTCGGTATTGGCATATACGCCCCGTTCGGCCTGGTAACCGACTACGAAAACGGCTTTGAGGGTCGTTACTTCGGCAGCAAGAGCGAAGTCAAGATCGTCACCGTGCAACCGACTGTCAGCTACGCCTTCAACGACAAGGTTTCCATCGGTTTCGGCCCGACCATCAACCGCATCGACGGCAGCCTGGAATCGAACATAACGGCCTTGCCGACCTTAACGAACTTGCCCGATGGTCATGTCAAGATCAAGGGTGACGACACCGCCCTGGGCTACAACATCGGCGTGCTGGTCCAAGCCACCGACAGCACCCGTGTCGGCCTGACCTACCACTCGAAAGTGAAGTACAAGCTCGAGGGCGACACCAAGGTCAACTACAACCTGCTGGGCCTGGTCGGCCAGAACCCGAGCCAGAAATACGACGCTTCGCTGGATGTGACCACGCCTGAATCGGTGGACTTTTCGGTCACTCACCAGCTCGACGACAAGTGGACTCTTTACGCAGGCAGCACCTGGACCCGTTGGAGCCGCCTGAAAGAAATCACCGTTGAAAACACAGGTGTTCCGGCTGTTCTGAACGGCCAGTTCGGCACCATCACCGAAGAACAGAACTGGCACGACACCTGGGCTCACGCCATCGGCGCGTCCTACCAGTTGAACAAGCAATGGGTACTGCGTACCGGCTTGTCCGTTGACCAGGCACCGACCAACAACGTCGACCGTTCCCCACGCATCCCGACTGGCGATCGCACGATTTTCAGCGTGGGCGCCGGCTGGAGCCCGACCGACGACCTGACCATCGACCTGGCGTACTCGTACCTGCGCGAGGAATCGGTCAAGGTCAACGGCGACGACCATGGCCAGACCTACAACGCCAAGTATGACAACTACGCGAACGGTTTCGGTCTCGGTGCGACCTACCGCTTCTGATGATTCCCGGCGAGCCTGAACCGCTTGCCCGCTGAATCAAAAAAGCCCCGCTCTCCTCACGGAGGCGGGGCTTTTCATTTGTAGGAGCGAGCCTGCTCGCGATGGACGCGAACGATGACGTGTGTTTACTGGATGAACGAGGCGCCTTGAGATTTTCGCGAGCAAGATCGCTCCTACAGGTCAGGGGGTCGAAACAAGTGGTGGCGAAGCCAGCGCCTTTTCCACCGCCGCAATGAACTCGGGATCGTCCGGCTTGGTCAGGCTGGAGAAATTGGCGATCACCTTGCCTTGGCGGTCCACCACATACTTGTAGAAATTCCACTTCGGCGCGCTGCTTTGACTGGCGAGGACCTTGAGCAAGTGCGTCGCATCGTCGCCGCGAACCCTTTGCGGCTCGGTCATGGTGAAGGTCACACCATAGTTGACGTAGCAGACCTTGGCAGTCTCGGCACCATCCTTTGACTCCTGCTTGAAGTCATTGGACGGAACGCCAATTACCTCCAGCCCTTGACCCTTGAAGCGCTGGTTCAGCGCCTCAAGGCCTTTGAACTGCGGAGCAAAGCCACAGAAGCTTGCGGTATTGACCACCACCAACGGTTTACCGGCGAAGCGCTGGCACAAATCGATGGATTCCTTGGCGCGCAGCTTTTGCAGTGATCCTTGCAACAGCTCCGGGCACTCGGCCGCGTAGGCCAGCCCGGTAAACGCCACCAGCAACGCGGGGACTGCAATCCAGCGCATCAGCATGTCGGTGCACCCTTGATAATTCGTCAAAAGCGACGTTACTCGCCCTCGCCAGTCGCTAGCAAGCACCCATGCCCAACTGCATCAGCGCCAGCCCGCCCTGATGCCAGCCCCACCACGACAACGCCAGCAATAAGGCGCAGACGGCGGCTACAGCGATCCGTGGCCAAAGGTTGTTCATATCGCACTCATTTGTGATTGCAGACGCTCTACCGGCCGCTCACGCACCGGCCAATTGAGGGCAGCGGCCAACAGGCTCAAGAGAATCGCCACTTGCCAGATCAAGTCATAACTCCCGGTTCGGTCATACACCACGCCACCCAACCAGCCGCCCAGGAACGAACCGAGTTGGTGAAACAGGAAAACAATCCCGCCGAGCATGGACAGGTTTCGCACACCAAACAAGGTCGCCACCGTACCGTTGGTCAATGGCACCGTCGACAGCCACAGGAAACCCATGGCCATGCCAAAAAGATAAGCCGTGGTGGTGGTCACCGGTGCCCACAGGAACAACGCAATGACCACCGCCCGCAGCAAGTACAACCCGGTGAGCAAACGCGGCTTGGACATGCGCCCGCCGAGCCATCCCGCGGTATAGGTGCCGAAGATGTTGAACAGGCCGATCAGTGCCAGCACCGTGGTGCCGACCGTCGCCGGAAGGTGTTGATCCACCAGATAGGCCGGCAGGTGCACACCGATGAACACCACCTGGAATCCGCACACGAAAAAGCCGAACGCCAGCAGCCAGAAGCCGGAATGGGAGCAGGCTTCGCGCAGCGCTTCGCCAAGGGTCTGTTCGTGGCCCAGGACGGGCAGCGGCTTGTCCTTGAGCATGCCCACCAGCGGCACGATCAACGCCACCAGCAAGCCCAGCGCCAGCAGCGCCGCGGACCAGCCAAGCCATCCGATCAAACCGAGCGTGCCGGGCAACATCGCGAACTGGCCGAACGAACCGGCCGCACTGGCGATCCCCATGCCCATGCTGCGTTTTTCCGGTGGCACCGCGCGGCCGACCACCCCCAGGATCACCGAGAACGACGTACCCGACAGTCCGATGCCGATCAGCAGGCCGGCGCTCAGGGACAGGGTCATCGCCGAGTCGGAGAGCCCCATGCAAATCAGCCCGGCCGCGTACAGGACGCCACCGATCAGCACCACTTTCGCTGCGCCGAAGCGGTCGGCCAGGGCACCGGTGAATGGCTGGGCGAGGCCCCAGATCAGGTTTTGCAGGGCGATGGCGAAGGCAAAGACTTCACGACCCCAACCAAACTCGGCGCTCATCGGCGCCAGAAACAGCCCGAAGCCATGGCGAACCCCCAGCGACAACGCAAGGATCAGCGCACTCCCCAACAGAACCCAGCCGCAAGTACGCCACATCGATGTCATTGTTATTCTCCAATAGCGGGTATATACCCGCTTAAGATCGAAAAAACCGGCATCATGCCAGTTCGTCCAGCAGCTTCAATAAGGTTTCGCGCTTCTCGGCACCCAGGCGATCGATCAAACGCTGCTGCGCGGCTTCCCAGGCCGGCAAGGCAGCCTTGAGGCGCTCTGCCCCGGCCTCGGTCAGCAGGACGATGCGGTTGCGCATGTCCTCGCCCTCGACCAGCGTCACCAGGCCATCACCCTCCAGCACACGCAAATTGCGCCCCAGGGTGCTGCGGTCCAGGCCCATGGCCTCGGCCAGGGTCGAGATGCTCGGCTGATCCAGACGCTGCAGATTGCACAGCAAAGAATACTGCGCAACGTTGATCCCGAAGCCGTCGAGAGCGCCGTCGTAGTGCCTGCTGACGCCACGGGCGGCGCGACGCAGGTTGATGCATAAACATTGGGAATCGAGCATGGTGCGTGTATATACCCGCGAGTCGGTTAAATCAAGTGGCATGGGGTTTGTTCAGTGATTGGGCGGTGTCCTGTAGATCGCCATCGCGAGCAAGCTCGCTCCCACAGTTGATCGCATTCCAATGTGGGAGCGGGCTTGCCCGCGAAGAGGCCGGAACATTCAACACAACCCGATCAGGCCAACGCCAAGCCTACCAGCACTGCAACTTCCAGCAACTCCAGCATCGCGCCCGCCGTGTCCCCTGTCGTGCCACCCAGGCGCCGCAGCATCACCTGGCGCAACCAGACAAACCCCAGCACTGCCAACACCAGCGCCAGCACACCACTGACGCCGGCGATCAACACACAGGCCAGCGCGCTGACCGCCAACACCTGCTTGCCCGCCGAACGCGGAAGATGATCGGCCAATGCCTGGCCCAGGCCACCGGCACGCACATAGGGCGTAGTCAGGAACAAGCCGAGCAATGCGCTGCGACCGATCAACGGCACAATGATCAAGGCCAGCGAATGCGGCTGCTCGATCAACGCCAGCAGTGCGGTGAATTTAAGCAACAACACCAGCACCAGCGTCACCACGGCGATCGGCCCGCTGCGCGGGTCTTTCATGATGGTCAGCGTGCGCTCACGGTCGCCAAAACCACCGAGCCAGGCATCGGCGCTGTCCGCCAGGCCATCGAGATGCAAGCCGCCGCTGAGCAGCACCCAAAGGCTCAGCAACAGCGCCGCGTGCAGCAAGGTCGGTGTACCCAGCAACAGCCAGTTGACTGCCCACAGAATCGCGCCAAAGAGCAATCCCACCAGCGGATAAAACAGCAACGACCGCCCCAGATCCCGGGGCTCAGGCATTCCGGGCAGGCGAATCGGCAGGCTGCTGAGAAATTGCAGGGCAATCCAGAATGGCAGCATGGTCAGAGCACTTCCTTCAACACGCCCGCAGGCTCCACCGTCAGCGAAAACAGTGCACCATGCCCGACCTCAACGTTGAGCAGTTGCTCCCGTGGCAACCCGCGCGCCTGTGCCAGCAACAGACGCATCACACCGCCATGGCTGATCAGCAGAATTCGCTCACCGGCACAGGTCGCGTGCAAACGCTCCAGCGCTGCCAGCACCCGTGCCGAAAAGTCTGCAACCGGCTCACCCTGAGGCGGCGTGAACGAATAGGGATCGACCCAGAACAAACCCAGGGCCTGCGCGTCGGTTTCCATCAACGCCGCCGCGCTCTGTCCTTCCCAGGCGCCGAAATGCAACTCTTGCAGGTCTTTGTCCAGTTGCACCGGAACACCCAGTTGCGCAGCGAGTTCCTCGGCAAACCGCGCACAACGCTGCAACGGCGAACTGACCAGCCGATCCCACGGACCTTGCCCGATCACGGCGGCGCGCATCTGCGCCCAGCCCGTGTCGGTCAACGTATCATCGATACTGCCGCGCAGGCCGCCGCCGAGTTCGGTTTCACCGTGACGCAACAGATCCACGCGCAAGGTCATGCCGGACGATCTGCCACGGCGGCTTCGGCAAAGGTCGCCATTTGCCCGTGCAGGTCGCAAGCCAGGCGCAGCAGCGGCACAGCCAACGCCGCACCACTGCCTTCGCCAAGCCGCAGGCCGAGATCGAGCAAGGGTTGCGCATCCAGGGTTTCCAGCACATGACGATGCCCCGGCTCGGCGCCGCGATGACCGAACAACAGCCACTGACGACACTCTGGATTCAAGCGCACCGCAACCAGTGCCGCGACGCTGCAAATGAAGCCGTCCACCAGCACCGCGACACCTTCCTGGGCACACGTAAGATAGGCACCGACCAGCGCGGCGATCTCAAAGCCGCCGAGGTTGAACAGGGTCTGCAAGGCATCGCCACGCTGCGCGCCATGCAATGCCAGGGCGCGCTCGATGACCTGGGCCTTGTGGCTGACACCTTCGGCATTGAGCCCGGTGCCAGGTCCGGTCAAATGCACCACCGGGCAATCGAGTAGCGCACACGCCAATGCACTGGCAGCGGTGGTGTTACCGATGCCCATTTCGCCACCGATAAACAACTGCGCACCGGTGGCAATTGCCAGCTGCACGCTGTCACGACCGGCCTGCAAGGCGAGTTGCCCCTGGGCCTGGGTCATGGCCGGTCCCTGTACAAAATTCGCCGTGCCCGGGCCGACATTCAGATGGCGCACGCCCGGCAGGTTTAGCGACGGCGTCACCGTGCCAAGATCCACCACCTCAAGGGAAGCGCCCAGTTGCCGCGCCAGCACGCTGATCGCCGCGCCACCGCTGACGAAGTTGAGCAGCATCTGCCCGGTGACTTCCTGGGGAAACGCCGACACGCCCTCGGCGACGACGCCATGGTCGCCGGCAAAAATCGCGATCCACACCTGCTCCAGACTCGGCTTGACCCGCCCCTGCAATCCCGCCAACTGCACCGCCAGCGCTTCCAGCTGGCCGAGGGAGCCGGCCGGCTTGGTCAGTTGCTGTTGCCGCGCCTGGGCCTGTTCGACCACTTGGGTATCGACCGGCTTGCACGGGTTCAACCACCAGGATTGAGTCATAACGCAGTTCCTTTCAGAGTCAGGGGCAGGCCGGCGACGGTCAGGACGACACGCTGGCAACGCTCAGCCAGAGCTTGATGCAGCCAACCGGCTTCATCGACATAGCGACGAGTCAACTCACCCAGCGGCACGACACCCATGCCGGTCTCGTTGCTGACAAAAATGATTTCACCCGGCAGCGACGCCAGGCAGTCCAGCAAGGCATCACGCTCGGCGTGCAAGCGCTGCGCATCGTCGAGCATCAGCAGATTGGTCAGCCACAGGGTCAGGCAATCCACCAGCAGGCAACGGTCGACACGGGCGGACTCACGCAGCACCCGGGCCAGTTCCACCGGTTCTTCGATCAAGGCCCATTCGGCAGGACGACGGGCGCGGTGATGGGCCACCCGCTCGCTCATTTCTCCGTCCAGTGGCTGGCTGGTGGCGATGTAGGTCACGGTCAGGGCGCTGTCGATGGCGAGTTTTTCAGCCAGGCGACTCTTGCCGGAGCGGGCGCCGCCGAGGATCAGTTGGAGCATGGTTACATCCTTTCAAATGGGCGGTGTGGCCACTTCAGTCTTCGCGAGCAAGCCCGCTCCCACATTAGAACGCGGTCAACTGTGGGAGCGGGCTTGCTCGCGAAGAGGCCAGAGCTTTCACCTCAAAATCCACAGAGCTGCCGCAACAGCCCGGTATCCAGATGCTTCTCCACCAGATCCGCCAGCCGCTCGATATCACGCTCGCGCAAGGCGTGGTAATCCACGGCCTGCACATCCTGCAACCCGGCCCAGCGCAGCAGAGCACTGCACGCCGCCGGCGATTCGAAAAGCCCGTGCAGGTAGGTGCCGAAAATCTGCCCGTCAGCACTTTGCGCGCCATCACAGCGGCCGTCATCCAGATGCACGGCGGCATGTTCCAGGGCCGGTCCGGTGGTCACGCCGGCATGAATTTCATAGCCCGCCACCGGCGCATCTTCCAGCACCAGGCGACCACGCACATTGCGCAACTGCTTCTCTTGTTCGAGCTGGGTCTGGAACGCCAGCAACCCCAAACCGGCACTGGAACCCGGCGCACCTTCGAGGCCCAGCGGGTCATGTACCTGCTCACCGAGCATCTGCAGGCCGCCACAGATCCCCAGCAGTTTCCCGCCGTAACGCAGATGCCGGGCGATGGCGGTGTCCCAGCCGTTGGCCCGCAGGTACGCGAGGTCGCTGCGCACACTTTTCGAGCCGGGAAGGATAATCAGGTCGGCGGGCGGAATCGCCTGGCCGGGGCCGATGAATTGCAGGTCCACTTGCGGATGCAGGCGCAGCGGATCGAAATCGGTGTGATTGCTGATGCGCGGCAGCACCGGCACCACCACCTTGAGCACCTGTTCGGCTTTATCGGTCTGGCGTTGATCGATGCCGTCCTCGGCCTCCAGGTGCAGATCCATCACGTAGGGCAGCACGCCGATCACCGGTTTGCCGGTGCGCTCTTCAAGCCAGTCCAGACCGGGTTGCAGCAACGCGATATCGCCACGGAAACGATTGATGATGAAGCCTTTGACCCGCGCCTGCTCACTCGGCGACAGCAGTTCGAGGGTGCCTACCAGATGGGCAAAAACTCCGCCGCGATTGATATCGGCGATCAGCAGCACCGGGCAATCCACCGCTTCGGCGAAGCCCATGTTGGCGATGTCCCCGGCCCGCAGATTGATTTCCGCCGGCGAGCCCGCACCCTCGACCATCACCAGCGGATACGCCGCGCTCAAGCGCTCGTGGGAGGCCAGCACCGCTTGCATGGCGATGGTTTTGTAGTCGTGATAGGCGACCGCATTCATGGTCGTGACAGCGCGGCCATGGATGATCACCTGGGCACCGGTGTCACTGTTGGGCTTGAGCAACACCGGGTTCATGTCGGTGTGCGGTTCGAGGTGCGCGGCCTGGGCCTGTACCGCCTGGGCGCGGCCGATCTCGCCACCGTCGGCGGTCACCGCACTGTTGAGGGCCATGTTCTGTGGCTTGAACGGCACCACCCTGACGCCCTGACGCGTGACCCAGCGGCACAACGCGGTTACCAGCGTGCTTTTACCGGCATCCGATGTAGTGCCCTGCACCATCAGCGTGGTCATTGGTTTTCCTTGGCGAAATCATCGAACGCCCGCGCCAGTCGTACCCAGGCGATTTCGTCACCGGGCAAGCCGAATCGCAGGCTGCTGTTGTGCGTGAACAACCGCAGGAGAATGCCGCGCCGGGCCATGAATTCATGCAGCTCTTCGGCGCGCTCGGTGATCAGCCACTGGAACAGCGCACAACCGCCCTGGGGCTCGAAGCCGTGCTGTTCCAACAACGACGCAAGGCGCTCGCTGGCCTCTTCGGTGCGCACCCGTTGCCGCGTTTGTCCCTCGGTATCGCGCAGACAGGCCTGACCCACTACCCGGGTTGCCCCGCTCACGGCCCACGGCCCCACTTGTTCTGCCAGCAACTTGAGCAACTTTCGCTCGGCCAGCACAAACCCCAGGCGCACACCGGCCAGGCCGAAAAATTTGCCAAAGGAACGCAAGACGATCAATCCGACTTGATGGGCAAACGGCGCCAGGCTCAGTTGCGGCGTGTTATCCATGAACGCTTCGTCCACCACCAGCCAGCCACCGCGCTGCGCCAGTCGCGTGTGCCAGTCGAGCAGCCGACTGGGGGTGAGGCTCAGGCCCGTGGGGTTATTCGGATTGACTACCACCAGCACGTCGAAACTGTCGATAAAGAAGTCGACTTCCTGCTCCAGCACTTCACGCACGATGTAGCCGTTGCGACGCCACGCTTCGGCGTGCTCGGCATAACACGGCGACAGTACGCCGACCTTGCCCGCCCGACGCAATCGCGGCAGCAGTTGAATCGCCATTTGCGAGCCGGCCACCGGCAATGCCTGCAAGGTGCCGTAGTAATCACAGGCGGCCTGCTCCAGACCGTCGTCCGTCTCCGGCAAACGGGCCCAGGCCCGCAGCGGAATATCCGGCACCGGAAACGGCCAGGGCGCAAGGCCGGTGGACAGGTCCAGCCAGTCGGCTTCATCTATGCCGTATTCGAGCGCCGCCTTGCGCAGTCGCCCACCGTGCTCAAGCATAAAATTCGGCCCCCAGGCAGAGAATCAGCAGCCATAACCATACCCCGCGCTGGACCAATTGCCAGCCCCGGTCAATCGAGTCGGCATCCGCCGGCACACCTTCACCCAACTGCGGACGCTGATGCAGTTCGCCGTGATAAATCGCCGCCCCACCCAATTCGACACCAAGGGCACCCGCCCCTGCCGCCATCACCGGGCCGGCGTTCGGGCTATCCCAGGTCGGGGCCTGGGTGCGCCAGCATTTCAATGCCAGCCGGGTTTTGCCCAGCAGCGCGTATGTCAGTGCCACCAGGCGCGCAGGAATGTAATTGAGTACGTCGTCGACCTTCGCCGCCGCCCAGCCGAACCGTTCGAAGCGCTCATTGCGATAACCCCACATCGCATCCAGCGTATTGCTCAGGCGGTAGAGCACCACGCCCGGCGCGCCCGCCACGGCAAACCAGAACAACGCTGCGAACACCGCATCGCTTCCGTTTTCCAGCACCGACTCGGTAGCGGCACGGGCGACTTCGGTTTCATCCAGTTCGCTGGTCTGGCGGCTGACCAGATAGCTCACCCGAGTGCGCGCCGCTTCCAGGTCATTACTGCGCAGGGCCTTGGCCACAGGCGTGACGTGCTCACCGAGGCTGCGCATGCCGAGGGCGCAATAGAGCGCGAGAATCTCGACGATCCAGCCGACATAAGGCGCCCAGGAGAATGCCGTGGCCAGTAGCGTCAGTGGCAACACGGCAATCACCCACGCGGTGACGCCATGGCTGCGCCAGCCGCGACCGCCGCCGTTGAAACGTTGCTCGATGCGCTCGGCAAAACGGCCGAACGCCACCAGCGGATGCCAGCGTTTGGGTTCACCCAGCAGCGCATCCAGCGCAACCGCGGCGACACTCAACAACGCCACACTCATTGACTCACTCCCCAATAATTTTCATACAGCAATTCATGTAGCGGACGCGCCTGCGCCCAGCCTTCGAGCACCAGCATCGGCGCCGGATAGAACTCTTTGACCGGCCCCAGGCACAGCACGGCCAACGGCTTGGCACCCGGCGGCAATCTCAACAGGTCCGCCAGTGCCTGTGGTTCGAACAGCGACACCCACCCCATGCCCAGCCCTTCGGCACGGGACGCCAGCCACAGGTTCTGGATCGCGCAAGACAACGAAGCCATGTCCATTTCCGGCAGCGTGCGGCGGCCGAAGATATGCTGCTCGCGGTCATCCATCAGTGCGGCGACCAGCACCTCGGCGCAATCGTTGATGCCTTCCACCTTGAGCTTCATGAACTCATCGCTGCGCTCGCCAAGGGCTTCGGCGGTGCGGATGCGTTCTTCTTCTACCAGGGCCTGGATTTGCCCGCGCAAGGCGCGATCGCTGATGCGGATGAAGCGCCAGGGCTGCATCAGGCCGACACTGGGGGCCTGATGCGCGGCTTCGAGCAGGCGACGGAGCAATTCGGGCTCGACGGTGCCGCCGCTGAAGTGGCGCATGTCGCGGCGCTCGGCGATGGCGCGGTACACCGCCGCGCGCTCGGCTTCGGAGAATGCGTTGTCGCTCATGGCCTCTTCGCGAGCAGGCTCGCTCCCACAGGGTTTTGGTCAGGCGCAAACAGCGCGGCAATCGCCGAGGGGTTCGACGGAAAATAAAAGTGCACGTAAGAGGCAGTCATCCGCCCCTCACGGTAGACCGCCTCCGCTCCGCGCCCGCCGTTAGGGCTCAAGCCACGGGCAATCGGCGCCAGTTCAGTGGTGGTCAGCGAATGATGATAGGTGTGCCCGCGCAGCGAGCCTTCCGGCAGTTCCACCGCTTGCAAAGCCAGCGCTGCCAGGCGCTTTTGCATGACTGCATCACCGGCCAGCAAGCCAACCAGTTCGGCGCGAGTGCCCTCGACATCGGTCAGGGAGTCGAGCAGATACAGCATGCCGCCACACTCGGCGAGCAACGGTTTGCCTGCCTGGTGGTGGGCGCGGATCGCATCGAGCATCGCGGTGTTTTGCGCCAGCGCAACATGGTGCAGTTCCGGGTAACCGCCTGGCAGATACAGGCTGTCCGCCTGCGGCAACGCACGGTCGCGGATCGGCGAGAAGAATGACAACTCGGCGCCCATCGCCCGCAGTAGATCCAGGCTCGCGCCGTAGGTAAACGCAAAGGCTTCATCGCGGGCGACGGCAATTCGTACACCGGCCAGCAGTGGTTCGGCCGCGATGACATCAGGGGCGGCGAATTCGACTGCCGGTGGCAGCGCGACCTCGCAACTGCTGGCCAGGGCATCGGCTGCCGCATCGAGGCGCAGGTCGAGATCGTTCAACTCACTGGCCTGCACCAACCCAAGGTGCCGACTCGGCAATTCGATCCCGGTTTCCCGGGACAGCGCGCCGTACCAGCGCAAACCCTCAGTCAGGCTGCCTTCGAGCAGTTGCGCGTGGCGCAGCGTGCCGACACGATTGGCCAGCACGCCGGCAAACGGCAAGTCCGGCTGATAACGCGCCAGCCCCAGGGCCAATGCGCCAAAGGTCTGGGCCATGGCGGTGCCATCGATCACCCCCAGCACCGGTACACCGAAATGCCGCGCCAGATCGGCGCTCGACGGCGTACCGTCGAACAACCCCATGACGCCTTCGATCAGGATCAGGTCGGCTTCAGCGGCGGCTTCCCACAATAACCGGCGACTCTCCTGCTCGCCGACCATCCACATGTCCAGTTGATACACCGGCGCACCGCTGGCGCGCTCGAGGATCATCGGATCGAGAAAGTCGGGCCCGCACTTGAACACTCGGACCTTGCGCCCCTGATTGCGATGCAATCGGGCCAGCGCCGCGGTGACGGTGGTCTTGCCCTGGCCAGAGGCCGGCGCGGCAATCAGTACCGCCGGACAGTGCCGAGGCTGACTCACAATTCAACGCCTTTCTGCGCTTTGATCCCGGCTTGAAAGGCGTGCTTGATCACGCCCATTTCGGTGACGGTGTCAGCCATCTCGATCATCTCCGGCTTGGCGGCACGACCGGTGACCACCACGTGTTGCATCGGCGGCCGGGCCTGCAAGTCGCTGAGCACCTGATCGAGATCGAGGTAGCCGTGCTTGAGGGCGATGTTCAGCTCATCGAGCACCACCAGACCGATGGACGGATCGCGCAGCAGTTGCTGCGACACCGCCCAGGCGGCTTCGGCGGCGGCGATGTCGCGCTGGCGGTCCTGGGTTTCCCAGGTAAAGCCTTCGCCCATCACATGAAAACGCACCTGCTCGGGAAAGCGCCGGAAGAACAACTCTTCACCCGTGCTGTTGCGGCCCTTGATGAACTGCACCACGCCGCATTGCATGCCGTGCCCCATGGCGCGGGCAAGCATGCCGAAGGCCGAACTGCTCTTGCCCTTGCCGTTGCCGGTCAACACCAGCAGCAGGCCACACTCGTTCGGGGAATTGGCGATGCGCTCGTCGATCACTGCTTTCTTGCGCTGCATGCGCGCCAGGTGGCGTTCGTCACGATCGGGGGTGTCAGTCATGGGGAGCTCTCCGTTGAGGCAGGATTAACGGCGGGCAGGCACAAGAATAGAAGGCAAAAAGCCTGGCATCGCCCACCGTGATGCCGCTGGATGAATCAGGCCGGTCTCCGGGCTCATGAGTGGCGCGGGGCCAGACCGTGCGCCTTCCCGCATCAAATCGACACAGTGGCATCACACACAGTTTTCACTCATTTACCGTTGCGGGGGCAGCGCCGGAATTGCAGGCCTTCGACCAACAGAAGGACTCACTCACCGGCTTCCCTGTTTCACTCTGTCGACCCAAGCCACAGAGCACCTGAAACAAGCCGCGAAGGTTAGAGGGTTGGGGGTGGAGCGTCAATTAAAGCCGGGAGGCCATCGACCGAATAACTGCCGTCAATCAATAAACTGACGTCAATCTTGTGCCACGCCCTCAGCAGTGATATCAAAGAGCCACAACCTCACAACACAACAACAAGGGTGAGCCCATGCAAGGCATGATCATCAGCAATCCAAAGCTGGAATTCCTGCGCCCGGTGCTCGAGCACTGGTTCGAATGCATCGACCGTTATAACGCCGTCCGCGGTGATGGCGACACACCGTACTGGCACGACGAAAAGGCCAATCTCGGACTACTGTCTGCCGCCGCCTGGATGGCCGAGATGGTCACGCTGCAACAGACACCAACCCGCAAGCAGACCGAAGAAGGCGAACGCAACAGCCGCGCCGACCTGCTCCTGGCTTCACCCGAAACCCGCGCCTACATCCAGACCAGCCAGCGCTGGCCACGGGTCAACAGCCTCAATCTGACCCAGGCCCTGCTCGATGTTGCCAGCGATGCGAAGCGCGTGAGCCACGCCAGCGACCTGAAACTCGGCTGCCTGTTCGTCGCCCCGCAAAAAGCCCAGCAGGGCGCCACACCGGAAGAACTCCAGGACATGGTCGACGACCTGCAAAAGGAACACACCTGCGCTGTCGCCTGGTATTTCCCCTATGCCTACCGCAAGTTGCGCAACGAAGCCGGCAACTATCACCCCGGCATTGCAGTGCTGTTCAAGGAAGCACGTGGCTAAGGGTTGAACCATCGGACGACAACGCGCCTCTATGATTAGAACAAGGCACTCATAGGGAAGACCCGCATGCGCACGCCCCCGCTCGTTCTCGTTATCGCGTTCTGCGGAGGGCTCGCCGCTTGTGGCGGGACCGCCCGCCTGCAAGTCTCCGACGGCACCGGTCCTTCGCCTCAACTGCCAGAACCCGACAAAACCCTGATCCCGATCGTGAACATCGCCCCGGCCATCGGCTGGCCGCAGGGTGCGAAGCCCATCGCCGCCAATGGCACCCAAGTGGCCGCTTTTGCCGAAGACCTGGATCACCCGCGCTGGCTTTATGTACTGCCCAATGGCGATGTGCTGGTGGCGGAAACCAATGCCCCTCCCAAACCCGAAGACGGCAAAGGCATTCGCGGCTGGATCATGAAGAAATTCATGAGCCGTGCCGGGGCCAGGGTGCCCAGCGCCAACCGCATCACCTTGCTGCGCGACAAGGACCACGATGGGGTCGCGGAAACCCGCACGGTGTTTCTGCAAAACCTCAACTCGCCCTTCGGCATGACCCTGGTCGGCAATGACCTGTATGTGGCCGACACTGATCGCCTGCTGCGCTTTCACTATGAAAGTGGCGATACGCAGATCAAGTCACCGCCGGCAAAAGTGGTCGACCTGCCGGGCGGCCTGTTGAATCACCACTGGACCAAAAACGTCATCGCCAGCAAGGACGGCAGCAAGCTGTACGTCACCGTGGGTTCCAACAGCAACGTTGCGGAACACGGCATGGACAAGGAAGAAGGTCGCGCGGCGATCTGGGAAGTGGATCGCGCCACCGGCCAGCAGCGGATCTTCGCGTCCGGCCTGCGCAACCCCAACGGCATGGCCTGGGAACCGCACAGTGGCGCGCTGTGGACTGCGGTCAACGAACGGGATGAAATCGGCAGCGACCTGGTACCGGACTACATCACCTCGGTGAAAGACGGCGCATTCTATGGCTGGCCGTACAGTTACTACGGCCAGCATGTCGATATTCGCGTCGAGCCGCAAAACCCGGACCTGGTGGCCAAGGCTATCGCCCCGGACTACGCCGTCGGCCCGCACACGGCATCACTGGGCCTGACGTTTGCTGAAAACAGCAAACTGCCGCCGCCCTTCACCCAAGGGGCATTCATCGGGCAGCACGGCTCCTGGAACCGCAGGCCGCACAGCGGCTACAAAGTGATTTTCGTGCCCTTCCGCGCCGGCAAGCCGGTCGGGAATCCGGTTGATGTGCTCAGCGGGTTTCTCAATGGCAAGGAAGAAGCCATGGGCCGCCCGGTGGGCGTGGTGATCGACCGACAGGGTGACCTGTTGGTGGCCGATGATGTGGGGAACAAGGTGTGGCGGGTGTCGGCAGCAAAATAAATTCCAACTGCCAACATATTCCCCTGTGGGAGCGGGCTTGCTCGCGAAGGCGGTGTATCAGTCAACAGATGTGGCGTCTGACATTGCGCATTCGCGAGCAAGCCCGCTCCCACAGGGTTCAGGGGTCTAGCGTTTGCGACAGAGTGTGAGCCCATCACCCAACGGCAACAACGACAGATCCACCCGCGCATCGTCCTTCAACGCCCGGTTGAGCGCCTGGATCGCCCGGGTGTCCGCGCTCTCGGGACTGGCCTCGAGCACGCGCCCGCTCCACAACGTGTTATCGAACACCGCCAGCCCGCCGACCCGCAGCAATCGCAGGGCGTGCTCCAGATAAGCCGGGTAGTTGGCCTTGTCGGCATCGATGAAAATCAGATCGAACTGGCCTGGCTGGTCCAGCTTGTCGAGGGTTTCCAGCGCAGGTGCCAGACGCAGATCGATGCGTCCGGCCAGCCCGGCTTCCTGCCAGTAACGCAGGGCCGTGGCGTTGTAGTCACCGGGAATGTCACAGCAAATCAGCGAGCCACCAGCGGGCAATGCCGCCGCCATGCACAGCGCGCTGTAACCGGTAAAGGTGCCGACTTCGAGCAAACGCCTGGCCCCCGTCAGTTTCACCAGCAAAGCAAGAAACTGCCCCTGCTCAGGCGCCACCTGCCAGCGTGCCATCGGCAGCGCCTGGGTCTCATCGCGCAAGCGCTTGAGCAGAGGCGTTTCGCGCAGGGAAACATCGAGCAGGTATTGGTACAGGGCGTCGTCGAGATTGAGCGTGCGAGCAGTCATGACCACCAGCTCCGGAGGTTATGGATTGCGCGCCAAATGTTCAGGCTGCAGAACACGCTTGGCGCTCAGGTAAGCTTTTTGCCAATACGCCTTGGACAGGCTGTCGAGCTTCACGGTGCCGCCGGTGGCCGGCGCATGGACGAAACGCCCCTCTCCCACATAGATGCCAGCATGACTGACCTGGGAACCGCCATTGGTGGCAAAGAAAAGCAGGTCGCCGGTCTGCAAGCCATCCTTGCCCACATTCGCCGCTTGCATGGAGATCATCTCGCGCGTGGTACGCGGCAAGGCAATACCGGCGACATCGCGGTACACATAAGCGATCAGGCCGCTGCAATCAAATCCGGAATCCGGCGTATTGCCACCCCAGCGATAAGGCGTGCCCACCAGACCGAGCGCGCGAAACAGCACGTCTTCCGCTTCGGGCGAAAAAGCCTGTGAGGAACCAAATACGATGGGAGCGCGAACCACCGGCGCAGGAGGCGGTGTGCGGCTGGCGCAGGCACTGAGCAGCGCTGCGAAGAACATGATTGCGAGGCGGGCCGACGTCGTCATAAGCAGAACATCCTGATCTGGCTGCGGCTTTTTCTGCGGGGAGCGCAGAAAAGAAAACCGCCTGCGTGGGACGCAGGCGGTTTGCCATCATTTGTAGATCAAGATTCTAGCGGCTACACGACAAACTTCAAGTAAGACTTTAAGTTCGCCTTACAATTTGTCCGCTTATTTGCGTGCAGTGACGATTGGCGACGCGTTAGGTGCCATTGCCAGGGCGCGCTTGGCTTCGATGAAGGTCTTGCTCCAGTAGCTGTCGCCCAGGCTATCGATGCGCACACCGCCGCTGCGGCGGCTGCTGGAGTGGATGAACTGGTTGTCACCCAGGTAGATCCCGGCGTGACTGACGCGACCACGACGACCGTTGGTTGCGAAGAACAGCAGGTCGCCCGGTTCAAGCTTGCTGCGCGAGACCAGCGGAGCGTCCACGTTGATCATTTCGCGGGTGGAGCGTGGCAGGTTCATGCCCGCTTCTTCGCGGAACAGGTAACCGATGAAACCACTGCAATCGAAGCCGGCTTCAGAAGTACCGCCGAAACGGTAGCGGGTACCGATCAGGGACATGCCACGTTCGAGGATGCTGTCGGCCAGGACCGGAAGCTGGTAGGACTTGCCGCCAGCGAAGTCTGCGAGTTCTTTTTCGGTAGCCAGTTCTTCCTGGAAGAGAGCGGAAGACTGGGCGGTAGCCGAGTTTTGAACCTGCTGTTGCGGAGCCTGCTGGGCCACTGGAGTGTGGGCAGCGCAACCGAACAACAGGGTAACGAGTGCGAGAGGCACGAGGGGTGCGAAGCGATTTAGCATGGGCACGACCGTGGCTGAAAAGTTGTAAAGAAGCCGAGACTATGCCCGCTATCAACCTCATTTGCAAATTCAATCGATCTTTTTGTGACTTATCCGTTTCTCGTTTACATCTAAGCGCTTAAGCCCATTTTAAACACACACGCGGCCTGCAACCTTGCAGGAAAGCGGGATTTCTGGCGCCTGAAATATGCCGAAACAGCTAAAAGCCCCGGTTTCAGCGGGTTTACCAGCCGAGGGTTTCTTTCAAAAACGGGATTGTCAGCTTGCGCTGAGCCTGGAGGGAGGCCTGGTCGAGGCGCTCGAGCAACTCGAACAGCGCACTCATGCTGCGGGTACCGCGAGTCAGAATGAAATGCCCGACCTCATCGGTCAGATGCAGACCGCGACGGGATGCGCGCAATTGCAGGGCACGCAGTTTGTCCTCATCGGACAGCGGACGCATCTGGAAGATCAAGGCCAGGGTCAGGCGGGATTTGAGATCCGCCAGCTTCACCGGCAGCTCCCGAGGGGATGTCGACGCGGCAATCAGCAAGCGCCGACCGCTGTCGCGCAAGCGATTGAACAGATGAAACAGCGCCTCTTCCCAATCTGCTCGTCCGGCGACCACCTGCAAATCATCCAGGCAGACCAGCTCGTACTGTTCGAGGTTGTCGAGGATTTCAATGCCGCGATCGAGCAGCTCGGCCAACGGCAGATACACCGCCGGCTCGCCCAATTGCTCGAAGCGCAGGCAGGCGGCCTGCAACAGGTGCGTACGCCCTACCCCGTCCTTGCCCCAAAGGTAGATCAGGCTTTCGGTCCAGCCGGCGTCGGCTTCGCACAGCCGCTCGACATAGCCGAGTGCAGCGGCATTGGCGCCTGGGTAGTAGTTGATAAAGGTGGCGTCGTCACGCAGACGCACACCTAGGGGCAGCTGAATCGGTTTCATGCTTACTGAACAGTTCCAAAGGAACCGTTAGTGGCCTCTGTGTAAAGTTTGCGAAGTTTATACCCGTGAAGCGGACCGCACAATGCGACAGACCACAAGCAAAATCAAAGGTTTGCGTTAATGCATTGGTTTTGTGACAGATTCTTTGGCGGTGCATGTGACAGCCGGGCGATGCCAGCAGGCTGATCCGGCACGAACCCGGGCAGCCCGCCATCAGCTATCGACGGCCCTTACACCTGCGGCTCGTCGGCCCTCCCGTAGATATCAGAATCCTTATACAAATCATGCACATGGCGCACCAGCACCATGATCACCGCGGCGACTGGCAACGCCAGCAGCACACCGGTAAAGCCAAACAGCTCACCACCGGCCAGGATCGAGAAAATCACCGCCACCGGGTGCAGACCAATCCGGTCACCGACCAGCAACGGCGTCAGCACCATACCCTCAAGCGCCTGGCCGACCATGAACACCGCGACAATGCCGAGCATTGGATAAAGATCACCACCGAACTGGAACAGCCCCGCAAGCAGCGCCGCGCCAATGCCGATGATAAACCCCATGTACGGCACGATCGCCGCCAGACCGGCAATCAGGCCAATCAGCAGACCCAGTTCCAACCCGACCAGCATCAGGCCTGCTGCGTAGATCACACCCAAGGCCACCATCACCAGCAACTGTCCGCGCACGAACGCTCCGAGCACTTCATGGCATTCACCCGCCAGCGACACCGCGCGCGCTTCACGATCACGGGGCAGCAGGCTGCGGACCTTGGCCATCATCAGGTCCCAATCCCGCAACAGGTAGAAGCTCACCACCGGAATCAACACCAGGTTCGCCAGCCAGCCGATCAACGCCAGCCCCGAGGCCGTTGCATGGCTCAGCACCACACCGACAACATCAGTGGTCTGACTCATATGCTCGCTGATGGCGGCCTTGAGCTTGTCAAACTTCCAGAAACCGTCCGACAGGCCGAACTTCGATTGCGCCCAGGGCAACGCCGTGTGCTGCAGCCAGTCGAGCATTTGCGGGGCCAGCTCATACAAACGAAACAACTGCCTGGCGAGCAAGGGCACCAACACCAGCAGCAGCGCGGTGAAGATCAATGTAAACAGGGTAAACACCGCCACGACACCCCAGGTTCTGGACAAGCCTGCCTTCTCCAGCCGATCCACCAGCGGGTCGAACAGGTAGGCCAGCAGCAGCGCCACCAGGAACGGCGTCAGGATCGGATGCAACAACCAGACAAACACACACAGCAGGACCACCCCGCCGAGCCAGAACCAACGCCGCGTATCGGCCATGAACCACTCCATTGCTTCTATATAAAGAAAGAAAAACTACCAGCGAAAACGTAGCTGCGGGATCGGGGCCGGTGCGGCGGCTGGCACCGGGCTGCCGGTGGTTGGCTGAACGGGCGCGACCGGGGCCGGGGCCTGACCCGCCGGCGCCTCCTGCAGTCTGGCCAGCGACAGTTGCGCACGCAACTGATCGACGCTGCCATTGACCCGATAAAGAATCCGGTCACCGTCGACACTGCGCACACGCCCGCCAAACGGTTCCAGCAATCGTCCGAGCGACGCGTAGCGCTCAAGATTCATGCCTTGCACTTCCAGCAATTGCTCGCTCGAAGCACCCGGCCTGGCGACAAACCGCGGCGCCAGGCGCTCGTTGACGGCCAGCATCACCGCATCGGCCACGGCGGCCTGATCGGCGCCCTGCACACTGCCGGCCTCTTTTTTATCCCCCAGCCACAATTGCCACTTGGCTTGCCATTGCCCGCCCTCTTCCCTGGCGTGTACGGCAAGCAGGGCGTCGGCATTGTAGCGTTCCGATGCCGCATGCAAAGGTGCGGGATCTGCGCCCTCCAGGTTCGGCGCGGTTGCGACGATCTGTTCGTTCAGGTCCGCCAATGGCAAGCGCAATGGCAAGCCCCGATGCTGAGCAGCCCGACGCAGCGGCGCCGCGCTGGCCTGGCCGTCGCCCACCAGGCTCGAACCCTCGGTGGAATCATTCAACCACCAGCCGAGGATCGACGGCCGATTGGCCCCCCACATGGCCAGGCCGGCGCGGCGCAAGGCCTGCTCGGTGGTACCCGGATCGAAATCGACCTTCAGGACTTCCGGGGGCCCGGCCTCAAAGCCGTATTGGCTGATGATCTGTTGCGGGTCTTTGCGAATCGCTGCCAACCCCGGACTTTGAGCGGCCTTGGGGTCGCCGGTCAGGCGCAGTACCAACGTGTCCAACGCACGCTGAGTCGCCTGGTCGCGCTCCTCGGGCGACTGGCCATTCACCGGCTCGCGCACCAGGTAAAGGCCTTTGACGGTTTCGGCTTGACTGACCAGGCTGACCACTGACAAACAACTCACAAGCAAGAATTTACAAAAACGCATGGAGGATTCCTGACGACAAGAGCGGCTGGAACAGACCGCATGAAGACGATCGAGCAAGACTGTGACCGTTGCCCGACGCAAAACATTCACACGTTCCGGGTAAGTTTTCGCACTGTCATAACGATAGACGGTTAATGCGATACCTTATACAGCCATGCAGGATGCCACCGACACCGCGCATTAACGGTTTTTTTGAACGGATATGGCCCTGCTGTCGGCCTGAGGATGGCCGCTGCGGCTCAAGCCTGATAAAATCGCGCGCCTTCGCAGACCGGCAACAGCCGGGCACCCTGAAATTCGTGCATGGCCCTCGCCTTCGCCTGTTTCGGCGGTCCCGATGGACTCGGTCGTTACCCAGAAATCCCCCCCCTAAAGGCCTGGATCATGAGCAAGCAACCCTCCCTGAGCTACAAGGACGCCGGTGTAGACATCGACGCCGGTGAAGCATTGGTCGAACGCATCAAGAGCGTCGCCAAGCGCACTGCGCGCCCGGAAGTCATGGGCGGCCTGGGCGGTTTCGGCGCCCTCTGCGAAATCCCGGCCGGCTACAAGCAGCCTGTGCTGGTTTCCGGTACTGACGGCGTCGGCACCAAGCTGCGCCTGGCACTGAATCTGAACAAGCACGACAGCATCGGCATCGACCTGGTTGCCATGTGCGTCAACGACCTGGTGGTGTGCGGCGCCGAGCCGCTGTTCTTCCTGGACTACTACGCTACCGGCAAACTGAACGTCGACACCGCTGCCCAGGTTGTGACCGGCATCGGCGCAGGCTGCGAACTGTCGGGCTGCTCGCTGGTTGGCGGCGAAACCGCTGAAATGCCGGGCATGTACGAAGGTGAAGACTACGACCTGGCCGGTTTCTGCGTCGGCGTCGTGGAAAAATCCGAAATCATCGACGGTTCCAAGGTTGCTGCCGGCGATGCCCTGCTCGCCCTGCCGTCTTCCGGCCCGCACTCCAACGGCTACTCGCTGATCCGCAAGATCATCGAAGTATCCGGCGCCGACATCGAGAACATCCAGCTCGACGGCAAGCCGCTGACCGACCTGCTGATGGCCCCGACCCGTATCTACGTGAAGCCGCTGCTCAAGCTGATCAAGGAAACCGGCGCTGTCAAAGCCATGGCCCACATCACTGGCGGCGGTCTGCTGGACAACATCCCGCGCGTTCTGCCAAAAGGCGCTCAAGCCGTGGTTGACGTGGCAAGCTGGAACCGCCCGGCAGTGTTCGACTGGCTGCAAGAGAAAGGCAACGTTGACGAGAACGAAATGCACCGCGTGCTGAACTGCGGCGTGGGCATGGTCATCTGCGTGGCTCAGGAGCACGTTGAAACCGCCCTGAACGTTCTGCGCGAAGCGGGCGAGCAGCCTTGGGTCATCGGCCAGATCTCCACCGCTGCCGAAGGCGCAGCTCAGGTTGAACTGAAGAACCTCAAGGCTCACTGATGCCTAAGACCTGTGATGTCGTGGTGCTGTTGTCCGGCACCGGCAGTAACTTGCAGGCCCTGATCGACAGCACGCGGACCGGCGACAGCCCGGTCCGCATCGCTGCGGTGATTTCCAACCGCGCCGACGCCTACGGCCTGCAACGCGCCAGGGACGCGGGTATCGACACCCGCGCCCTGGATCACAAGGCTTTCGAAGGTCGCGAGGCCTTCGACGCCGCGCTGATCGAACTGATCGACGCCTTCAATCCCAAACTCGTGGTACTCGCCGGATTCATGCGCATTCTCAGCGCTGGTTTCGTACGCCACTATCAGGGTCGCCTGCTCAATATCCATCCCTCGCTGCTACCCAAACACAAAGGGTTACACACCCATGAGCGCGCGCTGGAGGCTGGCGACACCGAGCACGGCTGCTCCGTGCACTTCGTCACCGAGGAACTCGATGGCGGACCACTGGTCGTACAAGCTGTAATACCGGTAGAGTTACAGGATTCGCCGCAGAGTCTGGCGCAGCGGGTCCATGTTCAGGAACACCTGATCTACCCGATGGCCGTACGCTGGTTTGCCGAAGGTCGTCTAGCCCTCGGTGAGCAAGGTGCTTTACTGGATGGACAGTTACTCGCGGCCAGCGGCCACTTGATTCGAAACTAGGAGATTTTATGCGTCGCGCCCTGCTCTTCGCTTGCGCTCTGCTCGCCTTGCCCTTCGCCCAGGCGGCAGACCTTCAACCTTTCTCCGCCAGCTACACCGCCGACTGGAAACAGCTGCCCATGAGTGGCACTGCCGAGCGCAGCCTGACCAAGGAAGCCAACGGCGTCTGGAAGCTCAGCTTCAAGGCTTCGATGATGATCGCCAGCCTGTCCGAAGAAAGCACCCTGACCGTGGACAAGGACACCTTGCTGCCCCAGTCCTACCACTTCGAGCGTGGCGGCCTGGGCAAAGCCAAGAAAGCCGACCTGGATTTCGACTGGGCCGCGAAAAAGGTCACCGGCACCGATCGTGGTGACGCGGTCGATATTCCGCTGAACCGCGGCATGGTCGACAAATCCACCTATCAACTGGCGCTGCAACATGACGTGGCTGCCGGCAAAAAGAGCATGAGCTATCAGGTTGTCGATGATGGCGAAGTCGATACCTATGACTTCCGTGTGCTGGGTTCGGAAAAAGTCGACACCAAGGCTGGCCAGATCGATGCGATCAAGGTCGAGCGCGTACGCGATCCGACGCAAAGCAAGCGCATCACCGTGCTGTGGTTCGCCAAGGATTGGGACTACCTGCTGGTCCGCCTGCAACAGGTCGAAACCGACGGCAAGGAATACAACATCATGCTCCTGGACGGCACGGTCAACGGCAAGCCAGTCAAAGGCAGCTGATCCGGATCGAGACCAGTAGGAGCGAGCTTGCTCGCGATGGACTTTAACGATGACTCGCCCTGGCGGATACACGCAGTGCCAGTGAGATCATCGCAAGCAAGCTCGCTCCTACAGATTGGAACACCCGACAAACGCGATGGCTCTATACCCTCAAGGTCATTTTTTGATCGAATGAGTTTTCCTGTCGCCTGCGAGGTTTGCCATGACTGTTACCGTCAACACCGTTTCTGCCGAAGGTTTGCGCCACAGCGTCCAGATCGATGACCACGAACTCTTCGCCGACGCGCCCGCCACGGCTGGCGGAGAGGGTTCGGCGCCGGAGCCACACGATTATTTCGATGCCGCGCTGGGTGCCTGCAAAGCCCTGACCCTGAAGCTGTATGCCAGGAAGAAAGACATCCCGCTGACCGGTGTCGGCGTCGAGGTCAAGCGCGACAACAGCCTGGAACAGAAAGGCCAGTACGCGCTGCACGTCAAACTGACCCTCAAGGGCGTACTCACCGACGCCCAGCGCGATGAACTGCACCGTGTGGCCGATCGCTGCCCGATCCACAAGCTGATGACCACGTCTGAAGTCAGCATCGAAACGCATTTGTCCGAAGGCGCGTTCAGCCAATAGCGGCAAGGGCTGCCCAAGCGGGTTATGCTCGAACGCATTACCCGCTCAGCCTGGAACGCACCATGAACACTCCGCTCGTGATCCGCCCCCGCACCGAAGATGTCGAGGGCCAGCCGATTCTCCGCCCGCTGCCTTCGGCCAAGTGCCGCAGCGTCGGGCCATTCGTGTTTTTCGACCACATGCTGGAAACCCGTTATCCACCGGGCAAAGGCATGAACATTCGCCAGCATCCACACATTGGCCTGTCCACCCTCACCTACTTGTTCCAGGGGCAGATCCAGCACAAGGACAGTCTCGGTTCCGATCAAGTGGTCGGGACTGGCGACGTCAGCTGGATGACGGCCGGCAGCGCCATTGCCCACGTCGAACGCACGCCCGAGGCCCTGAAGGAAAGCGGCTTCACGATGCACGGCCTGCAGATCTGGCTGGCTTCACCCAAGGATAAAGAACAAGGTCCGGGGCATTACAGCCATCATCCAGTGTCCACATTGCCAGTCAGCGAAAACCTGGGGGTGAAGATTCGCATGATTGCCGGGTCAGGCTTTTGCCTGGAATCGCCAGTGCCAGTGCTTTCTCCTACGCTGTACGCGGAACTGCACCTGCAAACGGCGACGACATTGCTGATTCCCACCGAGCATGAAGAACGTGCGCTGTATGTGTTGAGCGGCGAAGTGCAACTCGATGGCGAGCCAATAGAGCCGTACTCGCTGGTGGTACTGCCTGCGGGGGAAGAGATGACACTGTTTGCCGAAAGCGACAGTCACGCCGTGTTGTTCGGCGGTGCTCCGCTGGACGGGCCACGGCGGATCAACTGGAATTTTGTCGCGAGCGATCCGGCGGCGATTGATGAAGCACGCCGGCGTTGGGCGGCCGGGGATTGGCCGACGGTGCCCGGGGAAATTGAGCGAATCGAACTGCCCTGAAACTTTCAGCACCCGTTATGCCGCCATCGCGAGCAAGCTCGCTCCCACAGTTGACCGTGCCGGCCGCAAGAATTGTGTACGACACATTTCCCCTGTGGGAGTGAGAGGTTCGAATTGCCCTGAAAACTTCAGCGCCAGTTATGCCGCCATCGCGAGCAAGCTCGCTCCCACAGTTGACCGTGTCGGCCGCAAGAATTGTGTACGACACCATTCCCCTGTGGGAGCGAGCTTGCTCGCGATGAGGCCGGCGAAGACACCGGCCGACCCCAGGCTGAAAACAGCTATCAGCCCTTGAACACTTCATCCAGCAGATTGTGCATCGACGTGAACGCCCGGGCAGCCACCTTGGCGTCATACATCATCATGCCCGGCACATTGGCGTGCGGGTCGGTGAACGAGTGGAACGCACCGCCGTAGCTCAGCAACTGCCAGTCCACACCCGCCGCGTTCATTTCGTCTTCGAACGCCGGCAACTGCTCCTTCGGCACCAATGGATCGGATGCGCCATGCAGCACCAGGACCTTACCCTTGATGTTTTTCGCATCAGCCGGATTCGGTGTGTCCAGCGTGCCGTGGAACGACACCGCGACCTTCACCGGCGCGCCGGTACGGGCAAACTCCAGGGCGCAGCAACCGCCGAAGCAGAAACCGAAAGTGGCCAGTTTCGAAGTATCGACAGCCACTTCACCCTGGCTTTGCAGCTGTTCGAACGCCACCTGCATGCGCTTGCACAACAATGGGCGATCATTCTTCAACGGCATCATGGCCGCGCCGGCCTCGTCATTGTTCGTCGGTCGAACCGATTGACCGTAAAGATCTGCGATCAACACCACATAACCCTTGGCAGCCACCGACTTGGCGATCTCCTCGGCACCGGCGCTGACGCCCATCCAGTTCGGCGCCATCAACAAGCCCGGGCGCGGGCCTTTATGGTCGGCATCGAAGGCCAGACGGCTTTCGTAAGCCTGGCCGTCAATCTGATAGGCAACGGAACGTACAGTGATTTGGCTCATTTCTGACTCCTGTTGTTTTAGCACCGAAATGAAAAAACCCGCCGAAGCGGGTTTTTCTACAACACCGTCAGGCCGATAGCTCGACCAACAGCTTGTTCAGACGGCGCACATAGGCCGCCGGGTCTTTCAAGCTGTCGCCGGCCGCCAGGGCCGCCTGATCGAAGAGGATGTGCGACAGGTCGCCGAAGCGCTCGTCGCTCTGCTCGTTGTCGAGCTTCTCGATCAGCGGGTGAGCCGGGTTGAATTCGAAGATCGGCTTCGAATCCGGAACCTTCTGACCGCTGGCTTCCAGGATCTGGCGCATCTGCAAGCCCAGGTCCTGCTCACCGATGGCCAGGATTGCCGGGGAGTCGGTCAGGCGATGGGAAACCCGCACTTCAGCAACGGACTCGCCCAATGCGGTTTTCAGACGCTCGACCAGACCTTCTTTGGCCTTGGCGACTTCTTCCGCGGCCTTCTTGTCCTCTTCCGAGTCCAGGTTGCCCAGGTCCAGGTCACCGCGCGCTACGTCGACAAAGCTCTTGCCGTCGAAGTCGCTGAGGTAGCTCATCAGCCACTCGTCGATACGGTCGGTCAGCAGCAGCACTTCGATGCCTTTCTTGCGGAAGACTTCCAGGTGCGGGCTGTTCTTGACCTGGGCGTAGGTTTCGCCGGTCAGGTAGTAGATCTTGTCCTGACCTTCCTTGGCGCGCGCCAGGTACTCGGCCAGGCCGACAACCTGCTCGCCATCGTCGCCGTGGGTCGATGCGAAACGCAGCAGACCGGCGATTTTTTCCTTGTTGGCGAAATCTTCTGCCGGGCCTTCTTTGATGACCTGACCGAAGTTTTTCCAGAAGCCCTTGTATTGCTCAGGCTCGTTCTTCGCCAGTTTTTCCAGCATGTCCAGGACGCGCTTGGTCAGCGCCGACTTCATCGAGTCGATGATCGGGTCTTTCTGCAGGATTTCCCGCGACACGTTCAGCGACAGGTCGTTGGAGTCGACCACGCCCTTGATGAAGCGCAGGTACAGCGGCAGGAAGGACTCGGCCTGATCCATGACGAACACGCGCTGCACGTACAGCTTCAGGCCTTTCGGCGCCTCACGCTGGTACAGGTCGAACGGCGCACGGGTCGGCACGTACAGCAATGAGCTGTATTCGAGCTTGCCTTCGACCTTGTTGTGGCTCCAGCTCAGCGGATTTTCGAAATCGTGAGCGATGTGCTTGTAGAACTCCTGGTATTCCTCGTCCTTGATCTCGGTACGCGGACGGGTCCACAGGGCGCTGGCGCGGTTGACGGTTTCCCACTCAACGGCCGGCTGCTCTTCACCTTCGGCAGCGGCCACTTCTTTCGGCAGCTCGATCGGCAAGGCGATGTGGTCGGAGTACTTCTTGATGATGTTGCGCAGACGCCAGCCATCGGCGAACTCGTCTTCACCGGACTTCAGGTGCAGGACGATGCGAGTGCCGCGCTCAGCCTTGTCGACGGTTGCGACTTCGAAATCGCCTTCGCCTTTGGACGACCAATGCACGCCTTCGCTGGCCGGGCTGCCGGCGCGACGGCTGAACACATCGACTTTGTCGGCGACGATGAAGGCGGAGTAGAAACCAACGCCAAACTGGCCGATCAGGTGCGAGTCTTTCTTCTGGTCGCCGGTCAGGTGCTTCATGAAATCGGCGGTGCCAGACTTGGCGATGGTACCCAGGTGGGTGATCGCGTCTTCGCGGCTCATGCCAATACCGTTGTCTTCGAGGGTGACGGTTTTAGCGTCCTTGTCGAAGCTCACGCGGATTTTCAGTTCGGCGCCACCTTCCAGCAGCTCTGGCTTGGCCAGGGCTTCGAAACGTAACTTGTCGACAGCGTCAGAGGCGTTCGAGATCAATTCGCGAAGGAAAATTTCCTTGTTGGAATACAGCGAATGGATCATGAGATGCAGCAGCTGCTTCACCTCGGTCTGGAAGCCCAGGGTTTCCTTTTGAGTTTCCACACTCATGGTCATCAAACTCCAATCAGATGGCATAAGCCGCGACCTTGAGGATCGACGGCGGGTTGTCCTCAGAGTTTGGGGCTGAGTTCAGGATTTCAAGGGCTCTTCGAGTTTGAAATGTGCACGAGCCGTGGCAATGGGCTCGGCTTCGGTGCTTTGCCAGGCGGTAATCGCCACATTGGCGACCCGGCGACCCTGGCGCCAAACCTGGCATCGGGCCCAGGTATCGCGAAACTGTCCGGCTCGCAGGTAATCCAGGGAGAAGTCGATGATCTTCGGCACCCCGGGCGTTCCGGTAAACACCAACAGGTGCAGCGCCGCGGCCAATTCCATGAAACCGGCGATCACACCGCCATGAATCGCCGGCAACAAGGGGTTACCGATGTTGTCCTGGTTCGCTGGCAGCTTGAACAGCAACTCATCTCCCACCCGGGAACATTCGACGCCGATCAGCCGGGCATAGGGAATCAAATCCAGCAGCGAGGCGTAATCGCCCTGCTCATGGGCCTTTTGCAATTGCTCTTTCAGCGACTCGCTCATTGCGCACCTCCGGCAACCGCGCCACCAAAGCCCTTGGTGCCTTTGATGTTCTTTCCCATGCGCATGAAAGTGCCCATCACATGGGCAATGGGTTGCCCGGGGTCATCCTGATAGGCGAAGCCACGGGCAAAAATCACGTCGGTGGTGACCCGATAGCACTGGGCAAAGCCGTAGACATCCTTATGTGGTTCGGCGGCGTGCATGTAGTCGATGCGCAGGTCCAGGGTCGGGCAGACTTCGAATTCCGGGAGCACGCAGAGGGTCGCCATGCCACAGGCGGTGTCCATCAGCGAAGTCAGCGCTCCGCCATGAATCACGCCGGTTTCGGGATTGCCGACGATCTGCGGGCTGTACGGCAGCACAATCGTCAGCCCTTCGTTGCTGGCGCTGTGAACGCTTAGTCCAAGTACCTGGCAATGTCGCAGCGCCGACAGAAAGCGCTTTGCACGCTCAAAAACGGGGTTTTCAGTCATTTGATAAAAACTCTTGTTTATGTCTGTACAGTGCGGTGGCGGTCCGGGTAAAAGTTCCACACTAGAACAAACTTATATATCTGAAAAAATTAAGGAACTTAACCCTGATGCGTGGGCTCTTAATGCCAGTAGATGCTTTTCATCAGGAGAAACACCCCATGCGTAAGACTTTAGCTATTGCCTTGATGTTGACCGCTTCCCTCGGTCTCGCTGCCTGCGATAAAAAATCCGAGGACAAAGCTCAAGATGCGACCAAACATGCCGAGCAAGCTCAGCAGGACATGAACAAAGCTCAGGATAAAGTGAACGACGCTGCGAAAGAAAACGCCGAAGCTGCCAAAGCTCAGGCCGAATCGAACGCAGAAGCGGTAAAAGAGGCCGCTCCGGCCGCTCCAGAAGCACCTAAGAACTAATACGGTTTTTAGAGTGGCAAAAGAAAACCCGCCAAGTGCGGGTTTTCTTTTGCCTTGAAAAAAATGGTTAGAGCAAAATCGTTCGAAAAGTCGGACTAATCATCAACAACAGCGAACAGATCAATCCCACCAGCCAAACCAGACTGCGCTGCCAGGCCAGATCCTTCCAGTAACACACCAGGTAAATAACCCGCGTGATCACGAATATGATCGCCAGGCAGTCGATCAGCCAGCCCGCAGTCTGCGTGGTATGCGCCATCAACACACCCACCGCGAACAATATGAACGCTTCGAAACTGTTCTGATGCGCCGCCACCGCCCGGGCTCCCAGACCTGTGAGTTGCATCTGCTGCTGGCGCGGCAGGTGGTTATCGTAACCACCCTGCTCTTTCATGGCCCTGGTCACGGGCATTCGCGCCAGATAAATCAATACTGCACTGATAAACACGCACCAGAATGGAATACTCATCAAGCTGCCTCTTTAATTACCTCCGGCAACGGCGCCTCTGTAGGGGTATAGACCATCACGTCAAGAACGTCGGAATGAAACTCGCGGCGGTACAACACAAACACGACGCCGGCACTCATCAACATGAACAGCCATGGGCTGACAAACCAGGCCAGCATGGTCATGCCGAAGTAGTAGGAACGCAGCCCGAAGTTGAACTGGTTGGCGGCCATGGAGATGACGCGGGCGGCGCGTGAAGCGAATGCTTTGCGCTCTTGCTCCGATACATGGCGCTCACCGACCATCGGCGCCGAACCCACCAGTACCGCCGCAAAGTTGTACTGGCGCATGCACCAGCTGAACGTAAAGAACGCATAGACAAACACCAGCGCCAGGCACAGCAACTTGATTTCCGACATGCCCTGGGACGCCTGTTGCACCATCGGAATATCCGCCAGCAAGGATACCGCCCGTTCCGAAGCCCCCAATACCGTGAGAATACCGGCCAGGATAATCAATGTACTGGAGGCGAAGAACGACGCATTGCGCTCCAGATTGCCGATCACGCTGGCATCGGCGATGCGGTTGTCGCGCAGCAGCATGCGGCGCATCCAGTCTTCACGATACAGGTGCAGCACACTGGCCAGGCACGCGGTGTCACGGCCTTTCCATGTGGCATAGCGGGTGTACCCGCCCCAGCAGATAACGAACCAGACGGCGGCAAGAATGTGGATCAGGTTGGCTTGGATGAACGACATGCAGGTCCTTGTGTTTGGACTTAAGAAAAAAGCTGTGGCTGCGCAAATTCAACGAACGATTCTTCCACGCAGTGCTCAAGTGCAGTTTCGACGGGATTCGGAGAAAAAAGACACGCCGCCCATTCACAATAATTCCATCGACAGCCACATGCTCAAGCAGGCGCGAAACGAAGACTGCAGCGTGTGCTTGTGCTGCCTCGATACTTAAAAACTATGAACTAGAACAGCTTAATAGCTGTCATTTTTGACAGCTATTAATGCGGCTTGTGTGGCAGTAATTTGAGAGAACATTTCGCAGGAATCAGCCTGACGGAAATTCACTCCTTTTACGCAGCGAGACTTGATCATGTCCCACAGCACAATTGATCCAAGCAAACAGGGCTTTGACCCTGATTTCGCGAATCGTGGCATGTTTTATGAATTTGCCCAAGGCAGTTCACCCATGAAAATTTTGGGAAGAACCACCGGCGGGAAAATCCTGCTCGCGGGGTCTGCGTTGCCGGAAGTCGCAGGCAAGCCGCTGTCTCAATTTCAGCTTGTTCAACTCCTTGAAGATGGGACTCCGGACCCTGATTTTGGAACCAGCGGTTTTGTGGTGGGTGGTTTTAAGGAAAATCATCACGCATATACAGACGGAGCGAATCTGCTGAAGGACGGCAAGATCCTGCTGATAGGTACGTACTGGGGCGCGTTGAATCAATTGGCGTTTGCCAGATTCCTAGCGGATGGTTCACTAGACCAGACGTTTGGAGATGGGGGCGTTTACATTACTCCGATCCCAAGCGCCTCAGGCGCCCCCCCAACCACTCGCCAGAGCAGCCGCAATGCCCTTAGCCTCCCAACAGCAATAGGACCAAACGGTGAAATCATCACCGCAAGCGGATTACGGGTGCGCAGGTACACCAGCGACGGAAAAGAGGATATGCATTTTGATACCCAGCTCCGCTCGATCAACGCTGTAGGAGTATCGGCAACCGGCAAAATTACTGTCGCCGGTGTCAATCGTCAACGCCAGGGGGTAATTGCTCGTTTCAAAGCAAACGGCACCCCAGACAATACTTTTGGAGATAACGGTTACTTAGCTTTCAGCGTTTTCAAAGGACGTGATGCCGGAACGGTTGTCAATTGCATGGCGTTACGTGATGACGACAGCATTTTTGTTGCAGGAATTGCGGACCCCGACATTTTCACTCCAGACAGAGCTACCGAAAGAGGAATGCTGGCTGCGTTCAATAGCAATGGTAGCCCCAATCTAGTGTTCAACGGCGGCGAGCCAGTCGTCACTGAACTCCCTTCCGGTCAATCCTGCCGGTGGAAGGACATCTATCACTCTCTGCCAGACCGACTCGTCGTCGTAGGTTCAACAGGCAAGCATGGTAGCGAAAGCAGCCTGGTCGCGCGCTATAAAACATCCGGGGAGACCGATCCCTCATTTGGCAACAATGGACATCGGGTAACGGATATCAGCTCCGACCGCGAAGAGTGGCTGTCGGTATTGGTACAGCCCAACAACAAAATCCTGGTGTCGGGCGATTGCACGTTCAAAACAGATCCTGCAACGGTAGTCCGCTACCAAGAGACATAAATCACCCATTAGCCATTAAAAATGCCCCGTATCGATTGATACGGGGCATTTCTGTTTTGTTCACAGGCCCGTTTGTGACGGGCCGGTAAAGCTTAAGCCAGCGCTTCTTCGCGCTTGCCCAGCAGACGGTCGCAGACCACGGCGACAACCAGCGTCATCACCGATGGCACCAACCACGCCAGGCCCTGCTCGCTAAGCGGCAGGTGGGCCATTTGTGTCGGCATCCAGTCCGCCAGGCCGGCCCCCTTCAGGGCATCGATCAGGCCGAAGATGAACGACACCAGCATCACCGGGCCGAGGATACGACCCTGCTCATGCCAGAAGTCCTTGCAGAAGCTCAACGCCACCAGAACGATGCACGGCGGGTAGATCGCGGTCAGTACCGGGATCGAGAACGCAATCAGCTTGGTCAGGCCCAGGTTGGACACCAGCAGCGAGAACGCCGCCAGGATGATCACCAGTGTCTTGTAAGACAACGGCACCACACGGCTGAAGTACTCGGCGCAGGCACAGGTCAGGCCGACCGCGGTCACCAGGCACGCCAGGGAGATCAGCACGGCAAGGAAACCACTGCCCAGCGAACCGAAGGTGTGCTGCACGTAAGCGTGCAATACCGCCGCGCCATTGGTAGCGCCAACGGCCACTTCATGGCTGCCCGAACCGAGACGGAACAGGCTGACATACACCAGCGCCAGACCCACACCGGCGATGAGCCCGGCGATGATCGCATAACGGGTGATCAGTGCTGGCGACTCGACGCCGCGGGAACGGATGGCGTTGACGATGACGATGCCGAACACCAGGGCGCCCAGGGTATCCATGGTCAGGTAACCATTGATGAAGCCTTGGGAAAACGGTGCTGCAACGTATTCAGGGGTTGCATGGCCAATGTCACCGGCCGGCAACGCGAATGCTGCAATGCCCAGCACGGCCAGGGCGATGATCTTCAACGGCGCGAGGAAGCGCCCTACGGTATCCAGCAAACGGCCCGGATACAGCGAAATGAAGAACACCAGCAGGAAGTAAACCGAGCTGTAGAGGAACAGTGCCAGCGGGCTCTCGCCGGTCAGGGGCGCCAGGCCCACCTCGAAGGATACCGTCGCGGTACGTGGCGTCGCGAACAGCGGGCCAACAGCGAGGTAGCAAGCCGCTGCCAGCAGGCCACCGGCCACTTTACCGATCGGGCTGCTCAAGGCATCCATTGCTCCGCCGACCTTGGCCAGCGCCACAACAGTGATCACCGGCAGACCAACTGCGGTGACCAGGAAACCCAGCGCCGCCATCCAGACATTGGGCCCGGACTGTAAACCGACGATAGGTGGGAAGATGATGTTGCCAGCCCCGACGAACAGGGCAAACGTCATAAAACCAAGTGCCAGGATGTCCTGGCCTTTCAACACTTTCATTAAGGAAATACCACACTACTGAATCGGAATTTAGAGAGGGATTTCCCTATGGGTGAGGGAAATGCTGTCAGTCCGTATAAGACCGACCCTTTTAGCGCGTTGCGCGCCTTGTGGGCCGCAGACGCAAAAATGGCGCATAGACTAACGAATTTGACCGATAAACGCACTGTTAGAGGGCGAACTATCCGATATACGACATCTTTGTGTCGCGTTTCTGCATGTTGATAGATGTCGCCTGTAAGTCCGCCATCGCGAGCAAGCTCGCTCCCACAGTTGACCGCGTTCCAATGTGGGAGCGAGCTTGCTCGCGATGGCGTCCGCACTGTCAACGCAAACCCCGGAAACGACAAAGGCCACCCGAAGGTGGCCTTTGTTTGGTGAAGCGTCAGCTAAGCGCGAGGCTTACTTGACAGCCCAACCAGTCAGCTCGGCCAGGGCCTTGCCGATGTCTGCCAGCGAACGCACGGTTTTAACGCCTGCGTCTTGCAGAGCAGCGAATTTCTCGTCTGCAGTGCCTTTGCCGCCAGAGATGATTGCGCCAGCATGGCCCATGCGCTTGCCCGGAGGAGCAGTCACACCAGCGATGTAGGATACAACCGGCTTGGTCACGTGTGCCTTGATGTAGGCAGCCGCTTCTTCTTCAGCCGAACCGCCGATCTCACCGATCATCACGATCGCTTCGGTCTTCGGGTCTTCCTGGAACAGCTTCAGGATGTCGATGAAGTTCGAACCCGGGATCGGGTCACCACCGATGCCGACGCAAGTCGACTGACCGAAACCGGCGTCAGTAGTCTGCTTCACAGCTTCGTAGGTCAGGGTGCCGGAACGGGAAACGATACCGACCTTGCCTGGCAAGTGAATGTGACCTGGCATGATGCCGATCTTGCATTCGCCTGGGGTGATCACGCCTGGGCAGTTAGGGCCGATCAGGACTACGCCCAGCTCGTCGCACTTAACTTTAGCGTCCAGCATGTCCAGGGTAGGAATGCCTTCGGTGATGCACACGATCAGCTTGATGCCGCCGAAAGCAGCTTCCAGGATCGAATCTTTGCAGAAAGGAGCCGGAACGTAGATCACGCTGGCGGTGGCGCCAGTGGCAGCTACAGCGTCTTTAACGGTGTTGAACACTGGCAGACCCAGGTGCTCGGTGCCGCCTTTGCCTGGAGTTACACCACCAACCATCTTGGTGCCGTACTCGATGGCTTGCTGGGTGTGGAAACTACCTTGCGAACCGGTAATACCCTGGCAGATAACTTTGGTGTCTTTATTGATCAGGACGCTCATTATTTGCCCTCCGCAGCTTTGACAACTTGTTGAGCAGCGTCGGTCAGGCTGGTAGCAGCGATGATGTTCAAACCGCTTTCTGCCAGTACTTTAGCGCCCAGCTCAGCGTTGTTGCCTTCAAGGCGAACAACAACCGGGATTTTCACGCCGACTTCTTTCACTGCACCGATGATGCCTTCGGCAATCATGTCGCAGCGAACGATGCCGCCGAAGATGTTGACCAGTACTGCAGCGACGTTGGTGTCGGACAGAATGATCTTGAACGCTTCGGTAACGCGTTCCTTGGTAGCACCGCCGCCCACGTCGAGGAAGTTGGCTGGTTTGCCGCCATGCAGGTTGACGATGTCCATGGTACCCATGGCCAGGCCAGCACCGTTGACCATGCAACCGATGTTGCCTTCCAGCGCTACGTAGTTCAGTTCGAACTTGGCAGCGTGCGCTTCGCGCGGATCGTCTTGCGACGGATCGTGGAAAGTCTTCAGCTTAGGCTGACGGTACATGGCGTTGGCGTCGATGTTGATCTTGGCGTCCAGGCAGTGCAGATCGCCGTCAGCCTTGATCACCAGCGGGTTCACTTCCAGCAGGGCCAGGTCGTGATCCTTGAACAGTTTTGCCAGACCTACGAAGATCTTGGCGAACTGGGCAACTTGCTTGCCTTCCAGACCCAACTGGAATGCCAGCTCGCGCCCCTGGAATGGCTGAGCGCCAACCAGTGGATCGATAGTGGCTTTCAGAATTTTTTCTGGAGTGTCGTGAGCGATTTTCTCGATGTCCACGCCACCTTCGGTGGAAGCCATGAACACGATACGACGGCTCGAACGGTCAACGACAGCGCCCAGGTACAGCTCTTTAGCGATATCAGTGCACGATTCAACCAGGATCTTGGTGACTGGCTGACCATTGGCGTCAGTCTGGTAAGTCACCAGACGCTTGCCCAGCCACTGCTGTGCGAAGGCTTTGGCGTCTTCTTTGCTGCGAACCAGCTTTACGCCGCCCGCTTTACCGCGACCACCGGCGTGGACCTGGGCTTTGACAACCCACTCGCTGCCGCCGATTTTGTCGCAAGCTTCTGCTGCTGCTTCCGGGGTGTCTACCGCGTAACCGGTGGAAACTGGCAGGCCGTACTCAGCGAACAGCTGCTTACCCTGATACTCGTGAAGATTCATGCTTATTACCGTCTTCGTTAGGTACTGCGCATTCGGTGCTGCACTCATTCAAGTGCCGCACCACCTGTGACTGCTGCTTGCATAGCCTTTCCGGATACCCGGTGCAGCTATGCAAGACTGCGTCCAGCGGATATTCCGCGGTGAGTCTTGCATGCAAGGCTCACGACGGGCCATTCCGCCGTGGTTTCTTATTGTCTTAACGCTTCTTGCGGTTGGCGATGTGGATGGCGCCGCCATTCACAGCCAAAGCAGCTTCGTGCAAGGCTTCAGACAGGGTCGGATGGGAGAAAACCATCATGCCCAGGTCTTCAGCGCTGGTGCCGAATTCCATACCGATCGCGCCCTGCTGAACCAGTTCTGCAGCGCTTGGGCCAATCACGTGGACGCCCAATACGCGGTCTGTCTTGGCATCTGCGATGACCTTGACGAAACCACCGGTGTCGTTGGCAGCCATGGCACGGCCAGAGGCTGCGAACGGGAAGGTGCCGACGTTAACTTCAACGCCTTCAGCTTTCAAGGCCTGCTCGGTTTTACCGACCCACGCGATTTCCGGGTGAGTATAAATAACCGAAGGGATCAGATCATAGTTCATCTGGGCCTTGTGGCCCTTGATGCGCTCGACAACCATGATGCCCTCTTCCGAGGCCTTGTGCGCCAGCATCATGCCGCGAACCACGTCGCCGATGGCGTAAACGCCCGGTACGGTGGTGGCGCAGTGATCGTCAACGTGCACGAAACCGCGCTCGTCCAGGGTCACGCCGCAGTCGGCAGCCAACAGATCAGTGGTCACCGGACGGCGACCAACGGCTACGATCAGCTTGTCGAAAGTGATGTTCTGTTCGCCCTTGGCATCGGTGTAGTTCACCACGACTTCGTCGCCGTTCACTTTGGAACCGGTGACGCGAGCGCCCAGCTTGATGTCCAGACCCTGTTTGGTCAGGGTTTTCAGCGCTTCCTTGGAAACAGCGGTGTCCGCTGCCATCAGGAAGGTGTCCAGGGCTTCCAGGACAGTCACTTCTGCACCCAGACGCGACCAGACCGAACCCAGTTCCAGACCGATCACGCCAGCGCCGATCACGCCCAGACGCTTAGGTACGGATTGGAATTCCAGAGCGCCAGTCGAATCGACGATCACATTCTGGTCAACCGGAGCTGGCGGAATGTCGATCGGACGCGAACCTGGAGCCAGGATGACGTTTTCGGCTTCGATGATTTCTACCGAGCCATCAGGCTTGGTGACTTCAACTTTCTTGCCGGCCAGCAGCTTGCCGTGACCCTGGATCGAGGTCACACCGTTGGCTTTGAACAGGGTCGCAACGCCGGAGGTCAGGCCTTTGACGATGTTGGCTTTACGGCCGACCATCGCTGGCACGTCCATGGTCACGCCAGCGTGATTGATACCGTGGATCGCGAAACCGTCCTGGGCTTCGTGGAATTTCCACGAACTGTCCAGCAGGGCCTTGGATGGAATGCAGCCGACGTTCAGGCAGGTACCGCCCAGAGCCAGTTTGCCTTCCTTGTCGGTGTACTTCTCGATGCAGGCAGTCGAAAGACCAAGCTGAGCGGCCTTGATGGCAGCCACATAGCCGCCAGGGCCAGCGCCGATCACTACTACGTCAAATTTCTGCGACATTCAAAAAATCCTCTTTAGCGAAAAGCTTCAAGCCGCGAGCGGCAAGCCAGGCTGCGGGTTTTCCGACAGCCCGGGCTTGCAGCTCATGGCTGCTTCTATCAGATATCCAGCAACAGACGAGCCGGATCTTCCAGCAGGTTCTTGATGGTCACCAGGAAGGTCACAGCTTCTTTGCCATCGATCAGACGGTGATCGTAGGACAGTGCCAGGTACATCATCGGACGGATAACGACCTGGCCGTTGATGGCCATCGGACGCTGGATGATGTTGTGCATGCCCAGGATGGCTGCTTGTGGCGGGTTGACGATCGGGGTCGACATCATCGAACCGAAAGTACCACCGTTGGTGATGGTGAAAGTACCACCGGTCATTTCGTCCATCGACAGTTTGCCGTCGCGGGCTTTCTTGCCGAAGGTGGCGATGCCGCCTTCGATTTCAGCCAGGCTCATCAGTTCGGCGTTACGCAGAACCGGTACAACCAGGCCGCGATCGCTGGAAACTGCAACGCCGACGTCAGCGTAGCCGTGGTAAACGATGTCGCCGCCGTCGATCGACGCGTTGACAGCCGGGAAGCGTTTCAGCGCTTCGGTGGCTGCTTTCACGAAGAACGACATGAAGCCCAGGCGCACGCCGTTGTGGGACTTCTCGAACAGGTCCTTGTACTTCGAACGCAGCGCCATGACTTCGGTCATGTCGACTTCGTTGAAGGTGGTCAGCATCGCCATGTTCGATTGAGCTTCAACCAGACGCTTGGCCACAGTGGCACGTACGCGGGTCATCGGTACGCGCTTCTCGATGCGATCGCCTGCAGCGAATACCGGAGCAGCAGCGGCAGGTGCAGCAGCCTTGGCAGGCGCGGCAGCCGGAGCGGCTTTCTTGGCTTCGACAGCGGCAACCACGTCTTCCTTGGTTACACGACCATCTTTGCCGGTGCCTTTGACGGAAGCCAGGTTGATGCCGTTTTCTTCGGCCAGCTTGCGAGCAGCTGGAGCCGCGATAGCGTCTTCGTCAGCGCCGGCAGCTGGAGCAGCGGCAGCAGCGGCCGGAGCAGCAGCGGCAGCCGGAGCGGCAGCAGCAGCGCCGCCTTCAACGATGGAGCCCAGAACTTCGTCGGACAGAACGGTTTCGCCTTCGTTCTTGACGATAGCGCCCAGCACGCCGTCAGCGGTAGCCAGCACTTCCAGCACGACTTTGTCGGTTTCGATGTCGACGATCAGTTCGTCGCGCTTGACCGCGTCGCCCGGTTGTTTGTGCCAGGTGGCAACGGTGCCATCGGCAACCGATTCCGGGAAAGTGGGGGCTTTGATCTCGATAGCCATTGTCTGTGGTTCCTTAAATTCGGTTTCAGGTGCGCGAAGGCGTTAAACAGTAAAGGCGTCTTGCAGCAGTTGTTCCTGCTGTTCGGCGTGCATCGATGCGTAACCGCATGCAGGTGCAGCAGAAGCCTCACGGCCCGCGTACTCGAGTACGAGAGACTTGTTGAGGTTGCTGATGCTGCGACGCATGTGGTGTTGGCTGCAGTACCACGCACCCTGGTTCATCGGCTCTTCCTGACACCAGACGGCATGCTTGACGTTGGTATAAGGAGCCAGGACTTCTTTCAAGTCGTCCTCAGGGAATGGGTACAGCTGCTCGATACGCACGACAGCGATGTCGTCACGACCTTCGGCACGGCGTTTTTCCAGCAGGTCGTAGTAGACCTTGCCGCTACACAGAACAACGCGCTCGACCTTTTTCGGGTCTTGGGCATCGATTTCCGGGATAACGGTCTGGAACGAACCTTCGGCCAGATCTTCCAGCGTCGAGATGGCCAGCTTGTGGCGCAACAGCGACTTCGGAGTCAGGACTACCAGTGGCTTGCGCAGCGGGCGGATCACCTGACGGCGCAGCAAGTGGTAGATCTGAGCCGGCGTCGTCGGCATGCACACCTGAATGTTGTGCTCGGCGCACAACTGCAGGTAACGCTCCAGACGAGCCGAGGAGTGCTCCGGACCCTGACCTTCATAACCGTGCGGCAGCAGCATGGTCAGACCACACAGGCGGCCCCACTTGTGCTCGCCACTGGTGATGAACTGGTCGATAACTACCTGGGCGCCGTTGGCGAAGTCGCCGAACTGGGCTTCCCAGATAACCAGGGCATTCGGCGTGGTGGTCGAGTAACCGTACTCGAACGCCAATACCGCTTCTTCGGACAGGAACGAGTCGTACAGGTCGAAGCGTGGCTGACCGTCGTACAGGTTCTGCAGCGGGATGTAGGTGCCCGCGTCCTTCTGGTTGTGCAGGACAGCATGGCGGTGCGAGAACGTGCCGCGGCCGATGTCCTGGCCAGTCATGCGAATCGGGTGACCTTCGAACGCCAGGGTCGCGTACGCCATGGTTTCGGCGTAACCCCAGTTGATCGGCAGGCCGCCGGCTTGCATCTTCTGGCGGTCTTCGTAGATCTTGGCAACCTGGCGCTGAACCACGAAGCCTTCCGGGATTTCCAGCAGCTTGGCGGACAGTTCCTGCAAGGTCTTGAGGTCGAAGCGAGTGTCGTGACGCGCGGTCCAGGCGTGGCCCAGATACGGACGCCAGTCCACGAACAACTCTTTGTTCGGCTCTTTGACCAGGCTTTTGACCACGTGCAGACCGTTGTCCAGCGCGTTGCGGTACTCGTCGACTTTCGCCTTGACACGCTCAGCATCCAGCACACCGGCCTGGGTCAGACGATCGGCATACAGCTCACGGGTGGTGCGCTGCTTGGTGATCTGCTGATACATCAGAGGCTGGGTGCCGCTTGGTTCGTCGGCCTCGTTGTGGCCGCGACGACGGTAGCAGACCAGGTCGATCACCACGTCACGCTTGAACTGCATGCGGTAGTCGATGGCCAGCTGGGTCACGAACAATACGGCTTCCGGATCATCACCATTCACATGGAGGATCGGCGCCTGGATCATTTTCGCAACGTCGGTCGCGTACTCGGTGGAACGCGAGTCCAGCGGGTTGCTGATGGTGAAACCGACCTGGTTGTTGATCACGATGTGCACGGTACCGCCGGTCTTGAAACCGCGGGTCTGCGACATCTGGAAGGTTTCCATGACCACGCCTTGACCTGCGAATGCAGCGTCACCGTGGATGGAGATCGGCAGAACCTTCTCACCGGTCGGGTCGTTGCGACGATCCTGACGGGCGCGAACCGAACCCTCGACCACCGGGGAAACGATTTCCAGGTGGGACGGGTTGAACGCCATGGCCAGGTGAACTTCACCGCCGGTGGTCATCACGTTGGACGAGAAGCCCTGGTGGTATTTCACGTCACCGGAACCCAGCTCGACCTTCTTCTTGCCTTCGAACTCGTCGAACAGCTCGCGCGGGTTCTTGCCGAAGGTGTTGACCAGCACGTTCAGACGGCCACGGTGGGCCATGCCGATGACGATTTCCTTGGTACCGTAGGAACCGGAACGCTGGATCAGCTCGTCGAGCATCGGAATCAGGCTTTCGCCGCCTTCCAGACCGAAACGCTTGGTACCCGGGTATTTGGTGCCCAGGTATTTTTCCAGGCCTTCGCCGGCGGTCACGCGCTCGAGCAGGTGGCTCTTGATGTCGGCGGAGTACGTCGGACGACCGCGCACGCTTTCCAGACGCTGCTGGAACCACTGGCGCTGCTCGGAATCGGTGATGTGCGTGAATTCAGCGCCGATGGTGCGGCAATATGTCTGCTGCAACGCTTCGTGAATTTCGCGTAGGCTCGCTTCCTCTTTGCCGATGAACAGGTCGCCGGCACGGAAGGTCGTATCAAGATCGGCATTGGTCAAGCCGTAATGATTGATCGACAGGTCTGCAGGTGCAGGACGCTGCCACAGCCCCAGCGGGTCAAGCTGGGCTGCCTGGTGGCCACGCATACGGTAGGCCTGGATCAATCGCAGCACTTCAACTTGCTTCTTCTCGTGCTCACTGCTCACGCTGCCGGCGGAAACCGGTTGGGCGCGGCGCTGGTTCTTTGCCAGCAAGACGAAATGATCGCGAATTGTGGAGTGCGAAACATCGGTGGCAGAGTTGCCGTCAGCAGGCAACTTCTGGAAGTAGGTGCGCCACTCTTCTGGCACAGCGTTAGGGTCGTGCAGGTAGAGCTCGTAAAGCTCTTCCACATAGGCAGCGTTACTACCGGATAGGTAGGCGCTGTTCCACATGCGCTGCATCACGCTTTCTTGCATGCTTGGTCACCCTCGGTTAGGGGAACACCATCGATGTCGACACCGAGCAAACTTGCAGAAGTCCGAATGCAGCGACCAAAACAAGCCACTAGGATCACACTGATAGTCCGGGTACCAGCCCGGATGCCCCTGCTTGTCTCATTTCTTCAAAATAAGAGCCGCAGCCTTTTAAGCTGCTGCTCAGGTTAAAACTACGGCGCCGGTTGAAGCCTGCGCCGTAGCATCTACGGGTACAGCGGGTACAGCAGCTGAATCACACGCCGCTTGAGAGCAACATGTTACGGATGTGACCGATGGCCTTAGTCGGGTTCAGGCCTTTCGGACATACGTTGACGCAGTTCATGATCCCGCGGCAGCGGAATACGCTGAACGGGTCATCCAGCGAAGCCAGGCGCTCGGACGTCTTGGTGTCACGGCTGTCTGCCAGGAAGCGGTACGCTTGCAGCAGGGCAGCTGGACCCAGGAACTTGTCCGGGTTCCACCAGAAGGACGGGCAGGAAGTCGAGCAGCAAGCGCACAGGATGCACTCGTACAGACCGTCCAGCTTTTCACGTTCTTCAGGGGACTGCAGGCGCTCGATGGCCGGAGCCGGCGTGTCGTTCTGCAGGTATGGCTTAACCTTTTCGTATTGCTTGTAGAAGATGCTCATATCGACGACCAGGTCACGGATAACCGGCAAACCTGGCAGAGGACGAACGATCAACTTGTTACCTTTTACGACAGCAGACAGCGGCGTGACGCACGCCAAGCCGTTTTTGCCGTTGATGTTCATGCCGTCGGAACCGCAAACACCTTCACGGCAAGAGCGACGATAGGAGAAACCCTCGTCCTGCTCTTTGATCAGGGCCAGCACGTCCAGCACCATCAGGTCTTTACCACCGGTATCAACCTGGAATTCCTGCATGAACGGCGCGGCGTCCTGATCAGGGTTGTAACGATAAACGCTGACTTGCAACATGGCGGCCACCCTTAATAAGTCCGAATCTTAGGTTCAAAAGTCGGAACAGTCTTCGGCGAGAAGTTCACGGCACGCTTGGTCACGCGCTTGTCACCCGGGAAGTAAAGGGTGTGGCACAGCCAGTTTTCGTCGTCACGATCTTCGAAGTCTTCACGGGCGTGAGCACCACGGGACTCTTTACGTACTTCTGCAGCGATGGCGGTGGCTTCGGCCACTTCCAGCAGGTTCTGCAGTTCCAGAGCTTCGATACGTGCAGTGTTGAACGCCTGCGACTTATCGTTGATCTTCACGTTGGCGATGCGCTTGCGCAGGTCAGCCAGCTGGGCAATACCCTTCTGCATGTATTCGCCGGTACGGAATACACCGAAGTAGTTCTGCATGCAGTTTTGCAGCTCGCGACGCAGAGTTGCCACGTCTTCGCCTTCGGTACGCTCGTTCAGGGCGGACAGGCGCGCCAGGGCAGCCTGGATGTCGGCGTCGGTGGCTTCGTCGTATTCGATACCGTCGGTCAGCGCCTTTTCCAGGTGCAGGCCGGCAGCACGGCCGAATACCACCAGGTCGAGCAGCGAGTTGCCGCCCAGACGGTTGGCACCGTGAACCGATACGCAAGCCACTTCACCTACAGCGAACAGACCAGGGATGATCTCGTCCACGCCTTCGGCGTTCTGGGTGATTGCCTGGCCATGAATGTTGGTGGCAACGCCGCCCATCATATAGTGGCAGGTCGGAACAACCGGAACCGGAGCAACAACCGGGTCAACGTGCGCAAAAGTCTTCGACAGCTCGCAGATGCCTGGCAGACGGCTGTGCAGCACTTCTTCGCCCAGGTGGTCGAGCTTGAGCATCACGTGGTCGCCGTTCGGACCGCAACCGTTGCCGGCGATGATCTCTTTAACCATCGAACGGGCAACAACGTCACGACCGGCAAGGTCTTTGGCGTTCGGAGCATAACGCTCCATGAAACGCTCGCCGTGCTTGTTGATCAGGTATCCACCTTCACCACGGCAACCTTCTGTAACCAGTACACCAGCGCCGGCGATACCGGTCGGGTGGAACTGCCACATTTCGATGTCTTGTACCGGTACGCCAGCACGCAGCGCCATGCCAACGCCGTCACCGGTGTTGATCAGGGCGTTGGTGGTCGAAGCGTAGATACGACCTGCACCGCCGGTAGCCAGTACGGTGGCCTTGGCGCGGATGTAGGTGGTTTCGCCGGTTTCGATGCAGATGGCGATCACGCCGACGAACTCGCCTTCGCCGTTCTTCACCAGATCGACAGCGTAGTACTCGTTCAGGAACACGGTACCGGCTTTCAGGTTGCCCTGATAAAGGGTGTGCAGCAGAGCGTGACCGGTACGGTCGGACGCAGCGCAAGTACGCGCAGCCTGGCCGCCTTTACCGTAGTCCTTGGACTGACCGCCGAATGGACGCTGGTAGATACGACCTTGCTCGGTACGCGAGAATGGCATACCCATGTGGTCCAGCTCGTAAACGGCAGCCGGGCCTTCCTGACACATGTATTCGATAGCGTCCTGGTCACCGATGTAGTCGGAACCCTTGACGGTATCGTACATGTGCCAGCGCCAGTCATCGTTCGGGTCAGCGGACGCGATCGCGCAGGTGATGCCGCCCTGGGCGGATACAGTGTGCGAACGGGTCGGGAAAACCTTGGTGATCACGGCAGTCTTGTGACCGCCCTGTGCCAGTTGCAGCGCTGCGCGCATGCCGGCACCGCCACCACCAATAATGATGGCGTCGAAAGAAATCGTTGGAATGTTAGCCATGACTCAGATACCCCAGAGAATCTGCACGCCCCAGACGAAGTAAGCGAACATCGCAACGCCGCAGACTGCCTGGAAAAGGAAACGTATAGCGGTCGCGGACTTGCCGAACGCCATTGGCGTCAGGTAGTCGGTCGCGATGGTCCACATGCCGACCCAGGCGTGAGCGCCGAGGGCAACAAGGGCCAGGAGGCTGAAAATACGCATTCCGTTATGGGCGAACAGTTCATGCCACTGGGCGTACTCGAGGCCAGGGTTGGCCACGATGTATCCGATCAGGAAGATGAAGTAAGCCGCGAGAACGACCGCAGACACACGTTGCGCCATCCAGTCATAGAGGCCCGAACGCGACAGGTTCGTGACGTTAGTTACCATATCCAAACTCCTGCCAGAACGATTACCACCACGGAAACGGCGATAACGATTTTCGAGCCCAGCTTGCCGCCTTCCAGCGTCTCACCGATGCCCATGTCCATCATCAAATGGCGCACACCGGCTACCAGGTGATAAAGCAGAGCGGACAGGATGCCCCATGTCACTAGCTTGGCTAGCGGACTGGTCAGACACGCTTTCACCTGACCGAAGCCTTCCTCGGAGCTCAGCGACTTGTCCAATGCGTAAAGCATGATGGCAAGGCACACGAAGAGGATGACACCGGAGATTCGGTGAAGGATGGACGTGTAAGCAGTGACTGGGAGTTTGATGGTCCTTAGGTCTAGGTTTACAGGTCGTTGGCTTTTCACGGCTTTTTTTTCACACTGAAGAGCCCCTAACAATCAGGGCAAAGTTGTTGGGGAGTGCACTGGTCAGGTAACCACCACCCAGGGATGCGACCCCCAATGAAAGCAAGCCCAAAAGCCCTTGGCGGTCGGTGGCCGAGTATAGACAGTTAGGCTACTAATGACAACGCAAACACCTAACCCAAACAGCTGATTGCGCAACTGACATAAAAGGCGTAAATGGCAGCCAATTTCGAGAAAAAAGTCCGGTTAAAGCCTTCTGGAGCAAGACTTTAGGCAAATTGACATTCGAATTTATCTCACTATAGTGGTGCGGGCCCTGCGTGGGGGGTCTGTCTGATGATTTCAAGCATAAATAGGAGGCCACATGGCTGACAAAAAAGCGCAGTTGATCATCGAGGGCGCAGCCCCCGTCGAGCTGCCCATTTTAACCGGCACCGTTGGTCCCGATGTTATCGATGTTCGGGGCCTGACGGCCACGGGCCGTTTCACCTTTGACCCAGGCTTCATGTCGACCGCCTCGTGCGAGTCGAAGATCACCTATATCGACGGCGACAACGGCATTCTGCTGCACCGCGGCTACCCGATCGAACAGCTGGCTGAAAAGTCGGACTATCTGGAAACCTGCTATCTGCTGCTCAACGGCGAACTGCCGACCGCAGAACAGAAGGCCCAGTTCGTCAGCACCGTGAAGAACCACACCATGGTTCACGAGCAGCTGAAGACCTTCTTCAACGGCTTCCGTCGCGACGCCCACCCGATGGCCGTCATGTGCGGCGTAGTCGGCGCCCTCTCGGCGTTCTACCACGACTCCCTGGACATCAATAACCCGCAGCATCGCGAAATCTCCGCGATCCGCCTGGTTGCCAAGATGCCGACCCTGGCCGCGATGGTTTACAAGTACTCCATGGGCCAACCCATGATGTACCCGCGCAACGACCTGTCGTACGCGGAAAACTTCCTGCACATGATGTTCAACACCCCGTGCGAGATCAAACCGATCAGCCCGGTACTCGCCAAGGCCATGGACCGGATCTTCATCCTCCATGCCGACCACGAGCAGAACGCCTCGACGTCCACCGTGCGCCTGGCGGGTTCTTCGGGCGCCAACCCGTTCGCCTGTATCGCCGCCGGTATCGCTGCACTGTGGGGCCCTGCCCACGGCGGTGCGAACGAAGCCGTACTGACCATGCTCGATGAAATCGGCGATGTTTCGAACATCGACAAGTTCATCGCCAAGGCCAAGGACAAGAACGATCCGTTCAAACTGATGGGCTTCGGTCACCGCGTTTACAAAAACCGCGACCCGCGCGCCACGGTCATGAAGCAGACCTGCGACGAAGTATTGAAGGAACTGGGCATCCAGAACGATCCGCAACTCGAACTGGCCATGCGCCTGGAAGAGATCGCCCTGACCGACCCGTACTTCATCGAACGCTCGCTGTACCCGAACGTCGACTTCTACTCGGGGATCATCCTCAAGGCGATCGGCATTCCAACCAGCATGTTCACCGTGATCTTCGCCCTGGCGCGGACCGTCGGCTGGATCTCCCACTGGAAAGAGATGCTCTCCAGCCCGTACAAGATCGGCCGTCCGCGCCAGTTGTACACCGGCTACGAGTCGCGTGACATCACCAAGCTGGAAGACCGCAAGTAAGATCTGTCTTGCTGTAGCGTGTTGAGTTGTACCGGGAACGGCCTCTGCTTTTTATATAAAGAGCAGGAGGCCGTTTTTGTTTGTGCGCTTTTTTTGATGGTGTACATATCCGTTTCTGCGGTTACGGCCGCTATTGGTTCCGCCCTTACGGCGGGTCACTTGGAAAAGCGCCAAGTAACCAAGCGCTTTTGCCCCTGACATTCGGTGCCTCGCCCAGGCTCGGCATTCCCTCGCTCCGGTCCTGCTCCGTGGGCCCGCCGCCATCGGCCATCCATGGCCGGGGGCGGCTAACCCGGCATCCATGCCGGGTTGCCCACTGCGCAGAACCTGCACTCGGCCTCACGAGGGGGCGTACACCGCAACAGCACCCGAGGCGGCCTACCGGCCGGCCTGGTTGCTGGTTGAGCTCGCTGCAGAATTTCGATCGGCCGACAGGTCGCCATCGCGAGCAAGCTCGCTCCCACAGAAGAGCAGAGCAAAAGCAGGGCCGCGTACCCCCACGCTCTTCACCACTCATCAGGCCGAGCGTTAGCTCGCCTGCAGCTTTTGATCTTGATCCACCCGCCCCCTCGGAAGGCTGAGCGGAGGTGTTTATCCGGGGATTGGCGCGCAGCGCCGTTCGACGCAGTCGAACTCATCGCATGTAGGTGCCAGCGAAGCCAACCGGAGGGCGATGCCCCCGGATGAATGCCGGAGCGAAGGAACCCCGAGCCCTGGCGAGGGGCCGTACGTTCGGGGCGAGACTTTTTGGTTCCTTTTGTGTCGTTTGACAAAAGGGACTCGCCGTAAGGGCGAAACCATAAGTCGCCGTTACCGAAGGAATGGATATGTACCCCCTCAAAAAACACTCCAACTGACACAAAGTCTTCGCGAGCAGGCTCGCTCCTACAGTAAAACGGGCAAATCCAAAAAAACGGGTCGATTACCGCCCATAAAAAAATGCCCCGATCTCTCGACCGGGGCATTTCTGTTTAACCCAACTTACACAAACAATCTCGCAGCCTTAGTGCGAAACCGCCCCACTCGCCCCCAACCCCGTCTGCGAACGAACAAACTGCGGGAAGAACAGCGCCCGCTCATTGTCAGCCGCAGCGGACTTGTCGGTAACCGAGAAGAACCAGATCCCGACAAAGGCAATCATCATCGAGAACAGCGCCGGGTACTCATACGGGAAGATAGCTTTCTCGTGATGCAGGATCTGCACCCAGATGGTCGGACCAAGCACCATCAGGCCCACGGCACTGACCAGCCCCATCCAGCCACCGATCATCGCACCGCGAGTGGTCAGCTTTTTCCAGTACATGGAAAGCAGCAGTACCGGGAAGTTACAGCTCGCCGCGATGGAGAACGCCAGGCCCACCATGAACGCGATGTTCTGGCTTTCGAACAGAATACCCAGACCGATCGCCAACACCGCCAGCGCGATGGTGGTGATTTTCGAGACGCGAATTTCGTCCTTCTCGTTGGCCTTGCCCTTCTTGATCACGCTGGCATACAGGTCGTGGGACACCGCCGAAGCACCGGCCAGGGTCAGACCGGCAACCACTGCCAGAATGGTCGCAAACGCTACTGCCGAGATGAAGCCCAGGAAGATACTGCCGCCAACCGCGTTGGCCAGGTGCACCGCCGCCATGTTGTTACCGCCCAGCAAGGCGCCAGCAGCGTCTTTGAAAGCCGGGTTGGTGCTGACCAGCAGGATCGCGCCGAAGCCGATGATGAAGGTCAGGATGTAGAAGTAGCCAATGAAACCGGTTGCGTACAACACGCTCTTGCGAGCTTCCTTTGCGTCACTCACGGTGAAGAAGCGCATCAGGATGTGTGGCAGGCCAGCGGTACCGAACATCAGCGCCAGACCGAGGGAGAACGCCGAGATCGGATCTTTCACCAGGCCGCCCGGGCTCATGATCGCATCAGCTTTCGGGTGGACCTTGATCGCCTCGGAGAACAGCATGTTGAAGTCGAAGTTGACGTGCTTCATCACCATCAGCGCCATGAAGGAAGCGCCGGACAGCAGCAGGACAGCCTTGATGATTTGCACCCAGGTGGTCGCCAGCATGCCGCCGAACAACACGTAAAGGCACATCAGAATACCGACCAGGATCACCGCAACGTGGTAATCGAGACCGAACAGCAGTTGGATCAGCTTGCCGGCACCGACCATTTGCGCGATCAGGTAAAACGCCACCACCACCAGCGAACCGCAAGCGGACAGCGAGCGGATCTGGGTTTGCCCCAGGCGATAGGACGCCACGTCGGCAAAGGTGTATTTGCCCAGGTTCCGCAGACGCTCGGCGATCAGGAACAGAATGATCGGCCAGCCCACCAGGAAGCCGATCGAGTAGATCAGGCCGTCGTAGCCAGAGGTGAACACCAGCGCGGAAATACCCAGGAAGGACGCAGCCGACATGTAGTCACCGGCAATCGCCAGGCCGTTCTGGAAACCGGTGATCTTGCCGCCAGCGGCGTAGTAGTCGGCTGCCGAATTATTACGCTTGGAAGCCCAGTAGGTGATGCACAGGGTGGCACCGACGAAGGCGACAAACATCACGATCGCGGACACGTTAAGCGGTTGCTTCTGCACGGCACCGGTCAGGGCGTCAGCCGCCCAGGCGCCAGGTGCGAAAGCTGCGATGCTCAAAAGAGCCATTAGACGGCGGATCATTGCTGAGCCTCCTTGAGAATCGCATTGTTCAGGTCGTCGAACTCGCCGTTGGCGCGTCGTACGTAGATACCGGTCAGGATGAAAGCCGAAATGATCAGCCCGATACCGATCGGTATGCCCCAGGTAATCGAGGACTCAGGGCTGATTTTCGCCCCCAGAACCTGCGGCCCGTAGGCAATCAGAAGGATGAATCCGGAGTAAAGCCCTAGCATGATCGCCGAAAGAATCCAGGCGAATCGTTCCCTCTTGCTAACCAGCTCCTTGAAGCGCGGGCTGTTTTGAATCGAGAGGTAAATGCTGTCGTTCATTGTTTTTATCCTCGCAGCACAGATTTAGTTGGAACGGTATCCACTCTATGCGGCTGCGGGGCAGGTTCCAGACGACCTTAGTCTTAGAACCACATGACGTATTCGCCAACTTCCAGCATGCACCAAACAACTGTGGGAGCGAGCCTGCTCGCGAAGGCGTCATGCCAGTCGACATATCAGTCAACTGGCAGAACGCTTCGCGAGCAGGCTCGCTCCCACAGGGGCAAGCGTGCTCTTTGCTATTACTTGGTCCAGTCAGCCACACGCTCAGGGTGTTTGGCGATCCAATCCTTCGCCGCGGCTTCAGGTTTGGCACCATCCTGAATCGCCAACATCACCTGGCCGATTTCATCCTTGGATTCCCACTGGAAGTTCTTCAGGAACTTGGCCACTTCCGGCGCCTTGGCTTCCAGGCCCTTGCTGCCGATGCTGTTCACGGTTTCAGCCGCGCCGTACACGCCTTTCGGGTCTTCGAGGAAGCGCAGTTTCCACTTGGCGAACATCCAGTGCGGTACCCAGCCGGTGACCGCGATGGATTCGTTCTTCTTCTCGGCACGGGTCAGCTCGGCGATCATGCCGGCGCCGGAACTGGCCTTGAGTTGATAACCGGTCAGGTCGTAGTCCTTGATCGCCTGATCGGTCTTGAGCATCACACCTGAACCGGCGTCGATGCCGACGATGCGGTTCTTGAAGGTGTCGTCGGTCTTGAGGTCGTCAATGGACTTGGCCTTGACGTACTCCGGCACGATCAGGCCGATTTTCGCGTCCTTGAAGTTCGGGCCGTAGTCGACGACCTGATCCTTGTTCTTCGTCCAGTACTCACCGTGGGTCACCGGCAGCCAGGCCGACAGCATGGCGTCGAGTTTGCCGGTGGCCACGCCCTGCCACATGATCCCGGTAGCGACGGCTTGCAGCTTCACGTCATAACCGAGTTTCTGCCTGATCACTTCAGCCGCCACGTTGGTCGTGGCGACACTGTCCGACCAACCGTCGACATAACCGAGCGTCACGTCCTTGCCGGCGGCGCTCGCCACGGCCGAACTGATCGCCAGCACCAAAGCCGCACCTGCGCCCAAGAGTCGTCGCATCTTCATCGTTACTTCCCCGAAAGTGCTGCGCTCGACGGATGCCGAGTCGCTTAAACGTATTGTTATGGTGCACAGCGCCCCCATCACGCCCACCGCAAACTCGTTCGAACATCAGCGGAGTACTGACACTTGCGATAATCAACCTGACGCTCATGGCGACCTGCTCTGCCAGCGACCTCAAGCCATCGAGAAACGACATCAGAAAGCCATTAATCCTCAGCGCAACAGACCCCCTGCCAATCCGCTCGAACTTTGCATGTCAAAATCATGCAGGCCACCAAGCACGCGGTAAATGCAGGTAACATGCGCCGCTTTGCTCCCACACGGCCTGACCATGTCCGCGACATCCCGCTTTCCTTTCGCTGCTTATCTATTCGCTTGCCTGCTGGGGCTGTTTGCCCTCGGTGGCTTCTGGTACGGCCTCGGCAAACCGGTGGCTTTACCGGACGTCGCCAGCGCGACGCACAAGCTGCAATGCGCCTCCTACACGCCGTTCGACAAGGATCAATCGCCGTTCGACCAGCCATTCAAATTGCGTCCGGAGCGCATGGACGCCGACCTCGCGCTGCTGGCGACCCGTTTCGAATGCATCCGCACCTATTCCATGACCGGCCTCGAAGCCCTGCCGGACCTGGCGCGCAAGCATGGCTTGAAGCTGATGATCGGTGCCTGGGTCAACAGCAACCCGGTGGACACCGAGAAAGAAGTCGACCTGCTGATCGCCTCGGCCAATGCCAACCCGGATGTGGTGAGCGCAGTGATCGTCGGCAACGAAACCCTGCTGCGCAAGGAAGTCACTGGCGCGCAATTGGCGAAGCTGATCAACAAGGTCAAGAGCCAGGTCAAACAACCTGTCACCTACGCCGACGTCTGGGAGTTCTGGCTCAAGCATCCGGAAATTGCCCCCGCCGTGGACTTCCTGACCATTCACTTGCTGCCCTACTGGGAAGATGATCCGTCGAACATCGACGCAGCCCTGCAGCATGTGGCCGATGTACGCCAGGTGTTCGGCAACAAATTCGCGCCCAAGGATGTGCTGATCGGCGAAACCGGCTGGCCAAGCGAAGGTCGCCAGCGCGAAACGGCCCTGCCGAGTCGGGTCAACGAAGCCAAGTTCATTCGCGGCTTTGTCGCCATGGCCGAGCAACAGGGTTGGCACTACAACCTGATCGAAGCCTTCGACCAGCCCTGGAAACGCGCCAGTGAAGGTGCGGTCGGTGGATACTGGGGCTTGTTCGACGCCGATCGCCAGGACAAGGGCGTGCTGGCGGGGCCCGTGACAAACGTACCGTACTGGTCGCAGTGGCTGGCGGTGGGCGGCTTGATCTTCATCGGCACCTTGCTGCTCGGTGGTCGGGTCCGCACGACGCGGTCGGCACTGGTGCTGCCCCTGCTCGGTGCCTTGGCTGCGTGTTCGATTGGCGCCTGGGGCGACCTGGCACGGGTGACCACGCGCTTTACCAGTGAATGGCTATGGGTCGGATTGCTGACCGCCCTGAATCTGCTGGTGCTGGCTCATGCCGCGCTGACATTGAGCCCTCGCAACGGTTGGCGCGGGCGGGCTTTCAACCTGCTTGAGCGCCGGGCTGGCTGGCTGGTTGCAACGACAGGTTTCGCGGCAGCCGTGATGATGCTGGAACTGGTGCTCGATCCGCGTTATCGCAGCTTCCCGAGTGTCGCGTTCATCGTGCCGGCACTGGTCTATCTGTGTCGCCCGGTGAACGTGCCGCGCCGCGAGATTGCGTTGCTGACCTTCATCATCGGTGCCGGCATTGCACCGCAGCTGTACCGTGAAGGTTTGCAGAACCAGCAGGCCTGGGGTTGGGCGCTGGTGAGTGTGTTGATGGTGGCTTCGTTGTGGCGGTGTTTGCGGGTTCGCGGGAACCCAGCCACGATCTGAGTATCAATAACCGCGTGATCGAACCGTTGTAAAAAAGGGATTCGATCACGCCTGTCTGATTATTTCTACAAATCTATATGTCGACATTAACTCTCCGGGGGACTTCAACGTTTGCCCCGTAACAACCTTTTTCAAATTCTGGTCAGCCCATTGGAATCTGTCTAGATTTTTAGAGTGTTCCTGCGGCATTTTGTACTGCATATGATCCGGAAGGTTGTTAGTTTCGAGATATTTCTGATTTTTCATCTGTCTCGATAGTTGAGGAGTAACTTTATTTTTAGCGAGTCTAAACGCTGCTCCCGCTTCATATAAATTCAATTCACCGGCTCGAGCCGCTGCTTCTTTAGTGATGCTGCTAGGGTTACTGGTAACCGCCTTCGACACACCCGCCCTACCTGATTCAATTGGTGATAATGGTCCATGCCCAGGACGTGGCGGCGTCTTTGAGAAGCCGTTGATTGAGCCTTTACTCCAAACTCTTAAACTTTTTCCAGCATGCTGTCCGGCAGAAATAGAGACTGAAACAAGCCGATGAATAGTTCGCGCAAACAATGCAAACTCCCCCAGTGGATCCACCTTGTTAACGGGATCCCCAAGGCAATACGCATACGCATTCACCCCGCCCTTCCCAAACGGACTCAAACTGTCCGGACTGTTAAACCTCATCAACACTGGGTCAAAGGCACGATACCCATTCCCCAACAAATAATGCCCGGTCACCGGATCTCGCCGCTCGCCATTGAAGCCCAGGAGGCTGATCAAACCACCTTCGGGCGAACGGTGACCATAAGGGGAATAGACCGGCCGCTGGTGTTGACCGAGTGATAGTGAATACAGAACCGAACGTTGCAAATCCGTGGCCAGTAACACAGAGTCAATCCTCCCCGCCTGACGCTGTTGCTGCGCCAACGGCTGCTCCTCGCGCTCAAGCATCGAGTGCTGCACCTGCCCCTGTATCTCAGTGGCCAAACGATTTTTTCGGTAAAAACGCTGAATGCCCGACTGATTCAGCGGGGCACAATTTGCAACTCGATCCAGCGGGTCGTAGTGATAGCGGCACAGTAATGTAGCTTGCTGGACGGTCATGGCGGCATCCGTTTCATATTCGGTTTTCGGATGGATAGATTCGGAGTTATCGGGAGGGCCGTCTACTATCAGAACTGATAGGTATGGAGTGAAACCGACCTGAGTTGCGTGCCTGTAAATGCCTCTTCGCGAGCAGGCTCGCCCACAGGCGATCTTCAGTGAACACGAAATCCGTGTGCGACTAAGATCAATCGTGGGAGCGAGCCTGCTCGCGATAGCTATTTATCAGGCGCTACGAGAAGCCCTGACCAACCGCAACCCCGCAATCACCACCGCAAACACCGCCAGCGTGGTGTTGTACAACGCCAGTGCCGGAAAACCGAACACCAGCGCCAGCACCGCCAGCCACCAGCCTGCCCGCCCCGGCACGATAAAGCCGATGATCGCCGCACCCAGCGCAGCCCAGCCCAACACCCCGAAATGGATCATCAGCCCCAGGTTCGAACGTACCAGGCATTCCCAACGATTCGCTTCATCCACACAAATGCCGACCCACTGCGCATCCTCCATGAAGCCATAGCGCGCGCCATAACTGGCGGCCAGCCATAAAGGCAGCAAAACAAGCAGCAGAATCACGGGCAAGCGGCGAGACATGAAACACTCCAATTGGCGAAAAGCGGCGGCCAGCTTAATCGCCCTTAAGCGTTTCGCAAGCGATAACAACTGTTAACTGGTCTTTCAATCGCTGCAAAGTGTATCGTCCAGCTACTATTACTTCGAAATTAAGCCTGTTTGGTGCCGAGGGTTGGCACTTTGGCGCAAATCTGGTGGTCATAGCCTGCGAAATTCATTCGGCACCTTCCTCTAAGGGATTTAGTCATGCTCCGTTCCTTGCGCTTCGCTGCCCTGTTTGGCGGCCTTATATTGAGTGCGTCCGCACTGGCGGCCGACATTGACGCCGCCAGCTATGGCTACCCCCTGACCAACCCGTTCGAGGCGACCATCGCGACCACACCGCCGGACCTGCGTCCGGAGTTACCTCTGGACGAAGACATCGATCAGACGGTGCGCAGTGTCACCTTGCGTCCGGAACGGGCGTTCGAATTGCCGAACAACTTCTGGGCGGTCAAGACGCTCGACTACCGCATTGCCACACAGGATCACGCCGCACCGCTGATGTTCCTGATCGCCGGCACCGGCGCGCGCTATGACAGCACCCTGAACGAATACCTGAAAAAGCTCTATTACAAAGCCGGCTACCACGTGGTGCAGTTGTCATCGCCCACCAGCTATGACTTCATGAGTGCCGCCTCACGCTTCGCCACGCCGGGTGTTTCCAAGGAAGACGCCGAAGATCTGTACCGGGTGATGCAGGCCGTACGGGCACAGAATCCGAAAGTGCCGGTCACCGATTACTACCTGACCGGGTATAGCCTGGGTGCACTGGATGCAGCTTTCGTCTCTCACCTGGACGAAACCCGCCGCAGCTTCAACTTCAAGAAAGTCCTGCTGCTCAACCCGCCGGTCAACCTCTACACCTCGATCACCAACCTCGACAAACTGGTCCAGACCGAGGTCAAGGGCATCAACACCAGCACCACATTCTATGAACTGGTACTGGACAAGCTGACCCGCTACTTCCAGCAAAAGGGCTACATCGACCTCAATGACGCCCTGCTCTACGACTTCCAGCAGTCCAAGCAGCACCTGACCAACGAGCAGATGGCCATGTTGATCGGCACCTCGTTCCGCTTTTCGGCGGCCGACATCGCCTTCACTTCGGACCTGGTCAACCGTCGCGGCCTGATCACCCCACCGAAGTTCCCGATCACCGAGGGCACCAGCCTCACGCCATTCCTCAAGCGTGCGCTGCAATGCGACTTCGACTGCTACATCACCGAACAAGTGATCCCGATGTGGCGCGCCCGCACCGACGGCGGCAGCCTGCTGCAACTGATTGACCAGGTGAGCCTGTATGCACTGAAGGACTACCTGCACGAAAGCCCGAAAATCGCGGTCATGCACAACGCCGATGACGTAATCCTCGGTCCTGGCGACCTAGGCTTCCTGCGCAAGACCTTCGGTGATCGCCTGACCGTTTACCCGTATGGCGGCCACTGCGGCAACATTAACTACCGCGTCAACAGCGACGCCATGCTGGAGTTTTTCCGTGGCTAAATATCTCCTGCTTTTCGCAGCGTTACTCTGTGCAGGCGTCGCCAATGCCGACAACAGCAAAGCCAATGCCCCCGTGGTCGTCGACAGCGATGGCTTCAAGGAGCCGCTGAGCAAACTCAAATTCAACCCGGGCCTGGATCAGCGCGAGTTCGAGCGTTCGACGCTCAACGCGCTGGCCGTCTACGATCCGCTGGAAGAGTGGAACCGGCGCGTCTATCACTTCAACTACCGCTTCGACCAATGGGTGTTCCTGCCGGTGGTCAATGGTTACCGCTACGTTACCCCGAGCTTCCTGCGCACCGGTGTCAGCAACTTCTTCAACAACCTCGGCGATGTGCCGAACCTGATGAACAGCCTGCTGCAACTCAAGGGCCAGCGCTCGCTGGAAACCACCGGGCGACTGCTGCTCAACACCACCATCGGCATCGCCGGCCTGTGGGACCCGGCCACCGCCATGGGCCTGCCGCGTCAGAGCGAAGACTTCGGCCAGACTTTAGGCTTCTACGGCGTGCCGGGCGGCGCTTACTTCGTCCTGCCGATCCTCGGTCCGTCGAATCTGCGTGACACCGGCGGCCTGCTGGTGGATTACTCGGCCGAGAATGCGATCAACTTCCTCAACGTGGCCGAAGTCAGCTCCAACCATCCGGAAGTCGTGATCCTGCGCGGCATCGACAAGCGCCACCAGACCGGCTTCCGCTATGGTCAGATGAACTCGCCATTCGAGTACGAGAAAGTGCGTTACGTGTACACCGAAGCGCGCAAGTTGCAGGTTGCCGAGTAAACAAGCCCCCCAAAAAACACTGTGGGAGCGAGCTTGCTCGCGATGAGGCCGTTACATTCAACATTGATGTTGACTGTTACACCGCCATCGCGAGCAAGCTCGCTCCCACAGTTGTTATGTACTGCAGATAAATCCTCTATTCGCGCTTCAGCCTTTCAGGACTTTCCAGATCTTGCCGGCAGCCATCACCCCAACCAACACCACCGCCCCCGCCACAATCCCCGCTACCCCATTGAGCAACGTCGGTACGATAAACCCGGCACCACCCGCCCCCGCGCTGACACTTTCGATCCAGTGATGCACCACCGGCACGCCGTGGGTCAGGATGCCGCCGCCGACCAGGAACATCGCCGCGGTGCCGATCACCGACAGGCTTTTCATCATGTACGGAGCCGCACGCAAAATCCCGCCACCGATGCTCTTGGCCATCTGACCAGGCTTCTGGGTCAGCCAGAGCCCCAGATCATCGAGTTTGACGATACCCGCTACCAACCCGTAGACACCGACAGTCATGACGATGGCGATCCCCGACAGCACGACGACTTGCTGGGTCAGCGCCGACTCGGCGACGACGCCGAGGGTGATGGCGATGATTTCGGCCGAGAGAATGAAGTCGGTACGGATCGCGCCCTTGATCTTGTCCTTTTCAAACGCCACCAGATCCACCGCCGGGTCTGCCACAGCTTCGACCAATTCGGCATGTTCAGCCTGATCTTCAGCCTTGCTGTGCAGGAACTTGTGGGCGAGCTTCTCAAACCCTTCAAAGCACAGATAGGCACCGCCGACCATCAACAGCGGTGTGACCAGCCACGGAATGAACGCACTGATCGCCAGCGCCGACGGCACCAGGATCAGTTTATTGATGAACGAACCCTTGGCGACCGCCCAGACCACCGGGATTTCCCGTTCGGCACGCACGCCACTGACTTGCTGAGCGTTGAGCGCCAGGTCGTCACCGAGTACGCCGGCCGTTTTCTTGGCGGCCATTTGGGTCATCAAGGACACGTCATCCAGCACGGTCGCGATGTCGTCGATCAGCACCAGCAAACTGCTTCCTGCCATGAATCAGGTTTCCTTCTGCAATGAATGCGCAGCAGCATAGCGCGACATAAGAGCCTACGGTGCATTCTTGAGCGCCGCGCGAGGCCGGTGATACCATGCGCAACCGCCAGAACAGGCAAGGAATCACCCGGTTTATGAGCACTATCCGCGAGCGCAACAAACAACTGATCCTGCGTGCCGCCAGTGAGGAATTCGCCGACAAAGGCTTCGCTGCGACCAAAACCAGCGACATCGCAGCCAAGGCGGGATTGCCAAAGCCCAACGTCTACTACTACTTCAAGTCCAAGGAAAACCTCTACCGCGAGGTTCTGGAAAGCATCATCGAGCCCATCCTGCAGGCCTCGACACCGTTCAATCCGGACGGCGAGCCCGGTGAAGTGCTCAGCGGCTACATTCGCTCGAAAATCCGCATCTCCCGCGACCTGCCTTTCGCCTCCAAAGTGTTCGCCAGCGAAATCATGCACGGCGCCCCCCACCTGAGCAGCGATCTGGTCGAGCAGCTCAATGGCCAGGCCAAACACAACATCGAGTGCATCCAGACCTGGATCGACCGCGGGCAAATCGCCCCCATCGATCCCAACCACCTGATGTTCAGCATCTGGGCCGCGACCCAGACCTACGCCGACTTCGACTGGCAAATCACCGCCATCACCGGCAAGACCAAGCTGGATGACGTGGACTATGAAGCGGCGGCGCAGACGATTATCCGGTTGGTGCTCAAAGGGTGTGAGCCCGAGCGGTAGACTGCGGCGCGGCCTTCGTCAGCAGGCCCGCTCCCACAAGGGATCCGTGGTGTTCACACACTTTGTATCCGCCGACAATCCAATGTGGGAGCGGGCTTGCTCGCGAATGGCGGCAACTCGGTTTTAAATCAAACCCAGATCGCATCCCACAATGGATAGTCGCCAAGCTTCTCGACCAGCCCTGCCCGCAACGGGTTAGCCACAACATATCGAGCCAGCTTTACCAGGTCTTCCTCTTTTCGCAGCGCATGATCATGAAAGCCTTGCTGCCAAAGGCTACCTGTTCTTCCGAGCGCCGAATTGACTGCACGAGTACTCAGGGATTTCGCCTGACACATCAATTGCGCCAGCGTCCCCTTTTGCAACTGAATCAACCAATGAAAATGATCGGGCATGACCACCCAGGCCAACGACTCGGCAAATCCCTCACTCTGTGCTTGCCTGAACTGATATACAACCAACCTTCCCAAGGTGTAATCCCTGAAAACGGGCTCTCGCTTTAGTGTGTTGGCAGTCAGTAGATAGATGCGATTTTGCTCGGCATAGCGGCCGATGCGTAGGCGGTGTGATGCTGACAGCTCAGGCATTCCTTGCCCTCTCTCATGTTGAAGTCATGAAAAGGCTAGTTCAGCGACTACAGGATAGTGGGGTAGACCTTTAGCTGGATATGTCTGGGAGATCGCCTTCGCGAGCAAGCCCGCTCCCACACTTGATCGCTGACGTTCACAAAATTTGTGTACGCAAAAAATCCAATGTGGGAGCGGGCTTGCTCGCGAAAGCGGTAGTTCAGTCAGCGAAGATCAAGCCGCCACCCCCGCATCCGCCACCAACCCCAACGCCTCGATGGCATTGATCGCGCACTGCTCGTCGACATCCGACAGATCGCCGCTGATCCCCACCGCCCCCAGCACGTTCCCGTCCTGATCGCGAACCAGCACACCACCCGGTGCCGGCACGACGCTGCCCTGCCCCAGGCTGTTCAACGCGGCGATAAACGCCGGGCGTTGCTGGGCGTCCAGCGCCAGCAGGCGCGACCCCTTGCCCAGCGCGATGGCGCCCCAGGCTTTGCCGATGGCGACGTGCGGGCGCAGCAGGCTGGCGCCGTCTTCGCGTTGCAGGGTGATCAGATGCCCGCCGGCATCCAGTACTGCAACGGTCAATGGCGCGGCAGAGATTGCCCGCCCCGCGGTGATGGCCTGATCGACCAGGTTGACTGCGACTTTCAAGGTTAAAGCGCTCATGGTGCCGTCCTCATTTTGTTTTTCGGAAAGTCGGTGGACTGCGCCGTTGTGCCGCAGCCCGATGCAACAAATAGAACACAATGAATTATTTTTTTGTATACAATAATCATCGAAAGGCGCCACATGCGACGAAAAGCCACAGCAGAACCGGCTTCCGACGAATGAAACAAGCGCTTGAGAAAATGGATTGACCTGCGCCGTCCGCCGTGAATACACTCTGCGCAAAGCCACTTGTATACAATTACAAAACGTAAAGAGGCACAAAACCATGAGCAAAATGAGAGCAATCGAAGCCGCCGTTCTGGTGATGCGCCGTGAAGGGGTCGATACCGCTTTTGGCATCCCGGGTGCCGCCATCAACCCGCTGTACTCCGCCCTGCAAAAGGTCGGCGGCATCGATCACGTACTCGCTCGCCACGTTGAAGGCGCCTCGCACATGGCCGAGGGCTACACCCGCACCAAGGCCGGCAACATCGGCGTTTGCATCGGCACTTCCGGCCCTGCCGGTACCGACATGGTCACCGGGCTCTACAGCGCCTCGGCCGACTCGATTCCAATCCTCTGCATCACAGGCCAGGCACCCCGCGCCCGTATGCACAAGGAAGACTTCCAGGCTGTCGATATCACCACCATCGTCAAGCCAGTCACCAAGTGGTCGACCACCGTCATGGAACCGGGCCAGGTGCCTTATGCGTTCCAGAAGGCTTTCTATGAAATGCGCTCAGGCCGTCCAGGCCCGGTGCTGATCGACCTGCCGTTCGACGTGCAGATGGCCGAAATCGAATTCGACATCGACGCCTACCAGCCACTGCCATTGGCCAAGCCGAGCGCTACCCGCGTCCAGGTTGAAAAGGCCTTGGCCATGCTGGATCAGGCCGAGCGTCCATTGCTGGTGGCCGGTGGCGGCATCATCAATGCCGATGCCGCCGATCTGCTGGTGGAGTTCGCCGAACTGACCGGTATTCCAGTGATCCCGACCCTGATGGGCTGGGGCGCCATCCCGGACGATCACCCGTTGATGGTGGGCATGGTTGGCTTGCAGACGTCGCACCGCTACGGCAACGCCACCATGCTCAAGTCCGACGTGGTTCTGGGCGTAGGCAACCGCTGGGCCAACCGTCACACCGGTTCCGTTGACGTGTACACCGAAGGCCGCAAGTTCATTCACGTTGATATCGAACCGACCCAGATCGGCCGCGTGTTCACCCCGGACCTGGGCATCGTTTCCGACGCTGCTGCCGCGCTGACCGTGTTCATCGAAGTCGCTCGCGAATGGCAAGCCGCCGGCAAGCTGAAGAACCGCAGCGCCTGGTTGCAAGACTGCCAGCAGCGTAAAGCCAGCCTGCAGCGCAAGACTCACTTCGACAACGTGCCGGTCAAGCCGCAACGCGTTTACGAAGAAATGAACCAGGTGTTCGGCAAAGACACCTGCTACGTCAGCACCATCGGTCTGTCGCAGATTGCCGGCGCGCAGTTCCTGCACGTCTACAAGCCGCGTCACTGGATCAACTGCGGTCAGGCAGGCCCTCTGGGCTGGACCATTCCGGCAGCACTGGGCGTGGTCAAGGCTGATCCGAACCGTAAAGTCGTGGCCCTGTCGGGGGACTATGACTTCCAGTTCATGATCGAAGAATTGGCAGTGGGCGCGCAGTTCAAGCTGCCGTACATTCATGTGGTGGTAAACAACTCGTACCTGGGTCTGATCCGTCAGGCGCAGCGCGGTTTCGACATGGATTACTGCGTACAGCTGTCGTTCGACAACCTGAACGCGCCGGAACTCAACGGCTACGGTGTGGACCACGTCGCAGTTGCCGAAGGCCTGGGCTGCAAGGCACTGCGTGTGTTCGAACCGGCTCAGATCCAGCCTGCCCTGCGCAAGGCCCAGGAGCTGATCGAAGAGTTCAAGGTTCCGGTGATCGTCGAGATCATCCTGGAGCGCGTGACCAACATTTCCATGGGTACCGAGATCAACGCCGTCAACGAATTCGAAGACCTGGCGCTGGTCGGCGACGACGCACCGACTGCGATTTCGTTGCTTGATTAACTTGTAGGATCGTTCCCACATCCTGTGGGAGCGAGCTTGCTCGCGATTGCGTACTGCCATTCAGCATCCATGTCGACTGACACACCGCTATCGCGAGCAAGCTCGCTCCCACAGGGATCCGGGAACGCTCACCATACATATTCAGGAGACCACCATGCCGCGTTTCGCAGCCAACCTGTCCATGCTGTTCACCGAACAGGACTTTCTTGCCCGTTTCGAAGCGGCCGCCAAAGCCGGCTTCAGTGGTGTCGAATACCTGTTCCCGTACGACTTCAGCTCCGCCGAAATCAAGGCCCAGCTCGACGCCAACGGTCTGACCCAAGTGCTGTTCAATCTGCCAGCCGGCGACTGGGCGAAGGGCGAGCGCGGTATCGCCTGCCTGCCGGACCGGGTCGAAGAGTTCCGTGCCGGTGTCGACCTGGCCATCGCTTACGCGCAAGTGCTGGGCAACACCCAGGTCAACTGCCTGGCCGGTATTCGTCCGCAGGGCTTTGACGATGCCACCGTGGAGAAAACCTTCGTCGCCAACCTCAAGTACGCGGCCGACAAGCTGCAAGCGGCGGGCATCAAACTGGTGATGGAAGCGATCAACACCCGTGACATTCCAGGTTTCTACCTGAACAACACGGCGCAAGCCCTGTCGATTCGCGAGCAGGTCGGCAGCGCCAACCTGTTCCTGCAATACGACATCTATCACATGCAAATCATGGAAGGCGATCTGGCCCGCACCCTGCAATCGCACCTGGGCGAGATCAACCACGTGCAGCTCGCGGACAACCCGGGGCGCAACGAACCAGGCACCGGTGAAATCAACTACCGCTTCCTGTTCGAACACCTGGACCGCATCGGTTACCAGGGCTGGGTCGGTTGCGAATACAAGCCGCTGACCACCACTGAAGCGGGCCTGGGCTGGTTGAAAACCCATAACGCGATTTAACACATATCCCTGTAGGAGCGAGCCTGCTCGCGAAGAACGATCAGGCACCGCGATTACTCAGGCAGTACGCGTTTTCGTTGAGTTTTTCGCGAGCAAGCTCGCTCCTACAAAAGACAAAAACAAGAGGATTTTCTCATGGCTAAAATCGGATTTATCGGCACCGGCATCATGGGCCACCCAATGGCGTTGAACCTGCAGAAAGCCGGTCACAGCCTGTTCCTGTCGGCTCACCACGACCCTGCGCCTGCCGACCTGGTCGCCGCTGGCGCCGTTGCCCTGGCGAACCCGAAGGAAGTCGCCCAGGAAGCCGAATTCATCATCGTCATGGTGCCGGATACCCCACAGGTCGATGACGTACTGTTCCGCGCTGATGGCGTTGCCGCCGGTGTTGGCAAAGGCAAAGTGGTGATCGACATGAGCTCGATCTCGCCGACCGCCACCAAGGCTTTCGCAGCAAAGATCAACGAAAAAGGCGCGCAATACCTCGACGCCCCGGTCTCTGGCGGTGAAGTCGGCGCCAAGGCCGCTACCCTGAGCATCATGGTCGGCGGCGATGCCGACGCCTTCGAGCGCGCCCTGCCACTGTTCCAGGCCATGGGCAAGAACATCACCCTGGTCGGTGGCAACGGCGACGGTCAAACCGCCAAGGTGGCCAACCAGATCATCGTGGCCCTGAACATCCAGGCCGTGGCCGAAGCCCTGCTGTTCGCTTCGAAAAACGGTGCCGATCCGGCCAAGGTGCGTGAAGCACTGATGGGCGGTTTCGCGTCCTCGAAGATCCTCGAAGTGCACGGCGAGCGCATGATCAAGGGCACCTTCGATCCAGGCTTCCGCATCAGCCTGCACCAGAAGGACCTGAACCTGGCCCTGCAAGGCGCCAAGGAGCTGAACATCAACCTGCCGAACACCGCCAACACCCAGCAAGTGTTCAGCACCTGCGCGGCCATCGGTGGCAGCAACTGGGACCACTCGGCGCTGATCAAGGGCCTGGAACACATGGCGAACTTCTCGATTCGCGACAAGAAGTAAGTCCTGTCCCATCCCCATGTGGGAGCGGGCCTGTGGCGAGGGGGCTTGCCCCCGTTGGGCTGCGAAGCAGCCCCAAAATCTCTAGTACACCAAAGATCTTGTGAGTGCTGCGCACTCAAACGGGGGCAAGCCCCCTCGCCACAGGGCCCGCTCCCACACTGGACCGAGTTGCCCTTCAAATAACAAGAATTCCGGGAGCCCGCCATGTCGGTCGATCCGCAACAATTGCTGCGCGAGCTGTTTGCCACAGCCATCGATGCGGCGCATCCGCAACAAGTCCTCGAAGCCCATTTGCCTGCCGACCGCAGCGGCCGCGTGATCGTCATTGGCGCCGGCAAAGCCGCAGCCGCCATGGCCCAAGTGGTCGAGCGCTGCTGGCAGGGTGAAGTGTCCGGCCTGGTGGTGACCCGCTACGGTCACGGCGCACCTTGCGAAAAAATCGAAGTGGTCGAAGCCGCACATCCGGTACCGGACGCTGCAGGTCTGGCGGTGGCCAAGCGTGTGCTGGAACTGGTCAGTGACCTGAACGAATCCGACCGCGTGATCTTCCTGCTCTCCGGCGGTGGCTCTGCCCTGCTGGCACTGCCGGCCGAAGGCATCACCCTGGCCGACAAGCAGTCGATCAACAAAGCCCTGCTCAAGTCCGGCGCCACCATCGGCGAGATGAACTGCGTGCGCAAGCACCTCTCGGCGATCAAGGGTGGGCGACTGGGTAAAGCCTGCTGGCCTGCCACGGTTTATACCTATGCGATTTCCGATGTGCCGGGCGACCTCGCCACGGTCATCGCCTCCGGCCCTACCGTGGCCGACCCGAGCACGTCGGCCGAAGCGCTGGCGATCCTAAAACGCTACGCTATCGAGGTTCCGGCTTCGGTGCGCACCTGGCTGCAAAGCCCCGAATCGGAAACCGTCAAACCCGGCGACCCAAGTCTGGCACGCAGTCATTTCCAGTTGATCGCCCGCCCGCAGCAATCCCTTGAAGCGGCGGCGGTGAAATGCCGTCAGGCCGGGTTCAGTCCGCTGATCCTCGGCGACCTTGAAGGCGAATCCCGCGAGGTGGCGAAAGTCCACGCCGGCATCGCACGGCAGATCGTCCTGCACGGTCAGCCGCTGGCGGCGCCCTGCGTGATTCTCTCGGGCGGTGAAACCACCGTCACCGTGCGCGGCAATGGCCGTGGCGGGCGCAACGCCGAGTTCCTGCTGAGCCTGACCGACAGCCTCAAGGGCCTGCCCGGCGTCTATGCGCTGGCCGGTGACACCGACGGCATCGACGGTTCCGAAGACAACGCTGGCGCGATCATGACCCCGGACAGCTACGCCCGCGCCGCGGCAAAGGGCCTGAGCGCCAGCGACGAGTTGGATAACAACAACGGTTACGGCTACTTCGAGGCGCTGGACGCCCTGATCGTCACCGAGCCGACCCGTACCAACGTCAACGACTTCCGCGCCATTCTGATCCTTGAGAGCACTAAACATGACGCCTGATAAAAAGGTCAAAATACTCGCCACGCTCGGCCCGGCCATCGACGGCATCGATGCCATCCGTGAACTGGTGCTGGCCGGGGTCAACATCTTCCGCCTGAACTTCAGCCATGGCGATCATGCTGACCACGCCCAGCGTTTCCAGTGGATTCGTGAAGTCGAGCGTCAGCTCAATTATCCATTGGGCATCCTGATGGACCTGCAAGGCCCGAAACTGCGGGTCGGCAAGTTCGCCGAAGGCAAGGTGCAACTGGTTCGCGGCCAGGCCTTGCGCCTGGACCTCGATACCACGCCGGGCGATGAGCGCCGGGTCAACCTGCCCCACCCGGAAATCATCGCCGCGCTGGAGCCGGGCATGGACCTGCTGCTGGACGATGGCAAGTTGCGTCTGCGGGTGGTGACCAAGTACGCCGACGCCATCGACACCACCGTGCTCAATGGCGGCGAACTGTCGGACCGCAAAGGCGTGAACGTACCGCAAGCGGTGCTCGACCTGAGCCCGCTGACCGCCAAGGATCGCCGCGACTTGGCCTTCGGGCTGGAGTTGGGTGTGGACTGGGTGGCGCTATCGTTCGTGCAACGTCCCGATGACATCCGCGAAGCCCGTACCCTGATCGGCGACAAGGCGTTCCTGATGGCCAAGATCGAGAAGCCCTCGGCCGTCGAGCAACTGCGCGAGATCGCCGAATTGAGCGACGCGATCATGGTCGCCCGGGGTGACCTGGGCGTGGAAGTGCCGGCCGAAAGCGTGCCGCAGATCCAGAAGAACATCATCAGCACCTGCCGCCAGCTCGGCAAACCGGTGGTGGTCGCCACTCAGATGCTGGAGTCGATGCGCTTCTCACCCGCGCCAACCCGCGCCGAAGTCACCGATGTGGCCAACGCCGTGGCCGAAGGTGCGGACGCGGTGATGCTGTCGGCGGAAACCGCATCCGGCGAATACCCACTCGAAGCCGTGCAGATGATGAGCAAGATCATCCGCCAGGTGGAAAACGGTCCGGACTATCAGACTCAACTGGACGTCAGCCGGCCGAAAGCCGAGGCGACTGTTTCCGATGCGATCAGCTGCGCCATTCGCCGTATCAGCAACGTGCTGCCGGTGGCGGTGCTGGTCAACTACAGCGAGTCCGGTGCGTCGAGCCTGCGTGCGGCGCGGGAGCGGCCGACGGTGCCGATCCTCAACCTGACACCGAACCTGCAGACCGCCCGTCGCCTGAGCGTGGCGTGGGGTGTGCACTCGGTGGTCAACGACCGCCTGCGTCAGGTCGATGAAGTCTGCTCGACGGCACTGGAAATTGCCCAGGCCCAGGGCATGGCGCAGCGTGGCGACACACTGCTGATCACCGCAGGTGTGCCCTTTGGCCAGCCGGGGTCGACTAACTCTCTGCGTATCGAGACATTGATCTAGCGCCTGTACCGGCCTTATCGCGAGCAAGCTCGCTCCCACAGTGGTTTTGTGTCGTTCACGGAACCAAGACTGAACAAAGATTCAGTGTGTGAGCGAGCTTGCTCGCGATGCAGGCAACCCGGTCCCACTGACTTTCAGACCTGCCATGCCTGCCAACCATTTCAACACCCACTGCCCCGACTGGGCCGAAGCCTTGCTCAACGGCTTCAGCCAGATCTTTCTTCAGCGCAATCCGCTGTGCGGCCTGCTGTGCGTCTTGGCCATTTTGTTCACGGCGCCCGCCTTGCTCGGCGGCGCCTTGCTCGGTGGTGTCGCCGGGCTGCTCACCGCGCAACGCCGCAACTATGCCAAGGCTGATCGTCAGGCCGGGTTGTTCAGCTACAACGGCGTGCTGCTCGGACTGTTGCTGAGCCTGTATTTCCCCTGGTCGGCGATGATGCCGCCACTGATCCTGGCCGCCGGTGGCCTGAGCGCGATGGTCACCCAACAGTGGCTCAAGCGCGTCCGGTTCAGCCAATACCTGCCGGCCTACACCGCGCCCTTCGTTGGGCTGGGCTGGTTGCTGCTGTGCTTCGCCACGCCCTCGACAGAGCCGCACTTGATCGAAGTCAGCACCCTGAACATGCTCGCCGCGCCACTCAAAGGCCTCGGCCAGGTGATGTTCCTCGGTCATCCGCTGGCCGGTGCGATGATTGCCGCCGGTTTGCTGATCGCTGATCGCCGCGCATTCTGCTGGGCGTTGCTGGCCTCAGTCGCGGGCATGGGCTGGAGCCTGCTGAACCACGATTTCTATACCGCACTGCTCGGCCTCGGTGGCTATAACGCCGTGCTGGCCGCCCTCGCCTTCAGCTCCCAGCGTCGCCAACCGTGGCTGCCGCTGGTTGGCATCGGCTTGGCGCTGCTGCTGACGCCGCTGTTTGCCGCCATCGGTCTGCCCACCCTGACCGCGCCGTTCATTCTTGCCGGCTGGCTGATTCGCAGCGTCGTGCAAATGCTCGGCAAAGCCACGGTCGAAAGCGCGCCTTGCGCTACCGGGGAGAATCAACCTAGGCTGCGCTGATTTGCAGCCAAGGCGATGTGCATGATCAGCAACGACACGTGGCGTAATCGCCTGTACGTGATTATTTTCCAGACCGACACCGTCGCCGGTCGACGCTTCGACTCCACCCTGCTGCTGATCATCTTCGCCAGCCTGGTAGTCGTGATTCTGGACAGCATCGATGACGTTCACCAGCACTACGCCAGCCTGCTGGCGTACATCGAGTGGGGCTTCACGGCGATCTTCCTCGGCGAGTACATCCTGCGCCTGTACTGCTCGCCCAAGCCCCTGCGCTACGCCTTCAGTTTCTATGGGCTGGTGGACCTGCTGGCCATCGTGCCCGGCATCCTCGCGCTGTACTACAGCGATGCCCAGTACCTGCTGATCATCCGGGTGATCCGGATGCTGCGGATCTTCCGCGTGCTCAAGCTCGGCCCGTACCTCAAGCAAGCTCATTACCTGCTCGATGCCCTGCGTGGCAGCAAGCAAAAGATCCTTGTGTTCCTGCTCAGCGTCTGCACCCTGGTGACGGTGTTCGGCACCCTGATGTATGTGGTCGAAGGCCCGCAACATGGCTTCACCAGCATTCCCAAGGGCATTTACTGGGCTATCGTGACGTTGACCACCGTCGGTTACGGCGACATCGTGCCCAAGACCGCACTGGGTCAGGTCATCTCGTCGATGGTGATGATCACCGGTTACTCGATCATCGCCGTGCCCACCGGGATCTTCACCGCCGAACTGGCCACGGCCATGCGTGGCGGCCAGTTGCAGCACGACTGCCCGGTGTGTGCGAAAAACAGCCACGAACAGGAAGCGTCGTTCTGTTCCCGTTGCGGTAATGCGCTGTTCAGGAAACGGGAATAAGCAAAGAGCTTTTTAATCTTTAAAGGACTATACGAGCCCAGTTATAGTCGCTGGCAAATTGCCCCACTTTTAATAGAACAAGGAATGCGCAGTGAAAAAACTCTTTGGCGCCTCGCTTATCGCCGCTGGCCTGGCCCTGGGCAACATCGCCCAGGCTGCACCGACCCTGCTCAACGTTTCCTACGACGTGATGCGCGATTTCTACAAGGACTACAACACTGCGTTTCAGAAACACTGGCAAGCCGAGCATAACGAAAACATCACCCTGCAAATGTCCTTCGGCGGCTCCAGCAAACAGGCGCGTTCGGTCATCGACGGCTTGCCCGCTGACGTGATCACCATGAACATGGCCACCGACATCAACGCCCTGGCGGACAATGGCAAACTGGTCCCGGACAACTGGGTCACGCGCCTGCCGAACAACAGCGCGCCGTTCACCTCGGCCACCGTGTTCATCGTGCGCAAGGGCAACCCGAAAGCCCTGAAAGACTGGCCGGACCTGCTCAAGGACGGCGTTCAGGTCATCGTGCCAAACCCGAAAACCTCCGGTAACGGTCGCTATACCTACCTCTCGGCCTGGGGCTACGTGCTGAAAAACGGCGGCGACGAGAACAAGGCCAAAGACTTCGTTGGCAAACTGTTCAAGCAAGCGCCGGTGCTGGATACCGGTGGCCGCGCCGCGACGACTACTTTCATGACCAACCAGATCGGCGACGTGCTGGTGACCTTTGAAAACGAAGCGGAAATGATCGCCCGCGAGTTCGGCCGCGATCAGTTCGAAGTCATCTACCCAAGCGTTTCCGCCGAAGCCGAGCCACCGGTGTCGGTGGTCGACAAGACCGTCGACAAGAAAGGCACCCGTGCAGCGGCCGAGGAATACCTGAAATACCTGTGGTCACCGGAAGGCCAGGAGATTGCTGCGGCGAATTACCTGCGCCCACGTGACCCAGCCGTGCTGGCCAAGTACACCGACCGTTTCCCGAAAGTAGACTTCCTGTCGGTCGAGAAGACCTTCGGCGACTGGCGCACCGTGCAGAAGACCCACTTCAATGATGGCGGGGTTTTCGACCAGATCTACAGCGGCAAGTAATCGACTGAAACACTGCAACTTCTGTGGGAGCGAGCTTGCTCGCGATGACAATTGAACAGTCAGCATCGTCGTTGACTGCCATTACGCTATCGCGAGCAAGCTCGCTCCCACAGGTTCTGCGACATCCCGCTACATCGGCGGCGTCACGCCATCCTTGCCCGCCGAAATGGATTGGGCGGTGAGCGTGCCGTCAGCGCCCTGCGTCACAAAGGTCACGATCTTCACGAACAAGATGTAAGTGAATGTATCATTCACCCTCGATGTTCTGACGCAAGACACACACGTTCGTCAGTCATTCCGCAATGGAATGATTGCTATCACTCCAATCCCACTTCCGCCGTTTCAGTCAGCCCATTAGCCTGCGCGCATTCCTTTCCGTACAGCGAGACCCGTTATGAACCCAGCGACCCAGGTGCCCCACGGCACCGCGACAATGACCCGAGGCATGGTGCTGCTGTTCGCCTTCTGCTGCGGCGCCATTGTCGCCAATATCTACTACGCCCAGCCGATCATCGGCCTGATCGCGCCGGACATTGGCCTGACCAACACCATGGCCAGCCTGATCGTTTCCTTGACTCAGATCGGCTATGCGCTGGGACTGTTTTTCCTGGTGCCGCTGGGGGATCTGCTGGAGAACCGCCGGTTGATGATCATCACCACGCTGGTGGCAATTGTCAGCCTGCTAGGTGCGGCGTTTACCGATCAGCCGAACGTGTTTTTGCTGATTTCGCTGTTGGTGGGGTTCAGTTCGGTTTCGGTGCAAATCCTGATTCCGTTGGCCGCGCACCTGGCACCGGAAGAAACCCGTGGTCGTGTGGTGGGCGGGATCATGGGTGGGTTGTTGCTCGGCATTCTGCTGGCCCGACCGGTGTCCAGCGTGGTATCCGACCACTTCGGCTGGCGGGCGATGTTTGTGATTGCCGCGGTGTTGATGGCGGCCATCAGCATCGTGCTGGCCGTGACCATTCCCAAGCGTGAGCCTGATCACAGCGCCTCCTATGGCCAGTTGCTGGGCTCTCTGTGGACGCTTTTGCGCAAGCAACCGGTCCTGCGCCAGCGTGCGTTTTACCAAGGCTGCATGTTTGCCACCTTCAGCCTGTTCTGGACCGCCGTGCCGCTGGAACTGGCGCGCAATCACGGTTTGTCGCAAAGCGAGATCGCGATCTTCGCCCTGGTCGGGGCCATCGGCGCCATTGCTGCCCCGATCGCCGGTCGCCTGGCCGATGCCGGTCACACCCGCATCGCGTCATTACTGGCCCTGCTGTTTGCCAGCCTGAGTTTCATGCCGGCGTTTATCCATCCGGTCTACAGTGTCATCGGCCTGGCGGTGACCGGCGTGGTACTCGACTTCTGCGTGCAGATGAACATGGTCCTCGGCCAGCGCGCCGTCTACGCCCTCGACGGCAAAAGCCGCAGCCGCCTGAATGCGCTGTACATGACCAGCATCTTCATCGGCGGCGCCTTCGGCTCTTCGGTGGCCAGCGCGGTGTACGAACACGGTGGCTGGTTGTGGATCGTGATCGTCGGCAGCGCGTTTCCGCTGTTGGCGTTGTTGCGGCTCTTGAGTGCTTCGCAGAAGGCTTCGCTGGCGACGGCGTAAGCCTCAAAACCCGGTCGGATCGCCGCCCGGAGCAGGCTCGCTCCCACAGTGGATCGGCCGTTCAACAAGGCCGGCGAGGAGCAATCGGTCATCGTCAGCGGCCGGATCCGCGTCAACGCCGCCGAAGGCCTGCGTGAAGCCGTGCTGGCCCATCAAGGGCTGACCATGGCCTCGCAATGGATGTTCGCGCCGGAACTGGCCGACGGTTCGGTCCGGGAACTGATGAAGGACTGGGCACTGCCGAATCTGGATTTGTGGGCGGTTTTCCCTACGGGGAGAATGGCCAGCGCCAAGGCTCGGGCGTTCGTGGAGTATGTGCAGGGGTTGTTGGCCTGGAAGGCCTGACAGGCAGCCGGGAGTTACTCGTCAATGCAGACCAGCAACCGTTCGACCGTTTGCTCAAGCGGCCCTGAGTTGTCGAGCAAGTGCACGGCCGGGTCCTCCGCCAGCAATTGCTCGCAGAATCGGGCATTGCGTGCCAACCGCTGATCGATCTCGATCGGCGATTCCCGCCCGCGTTCCAGCAAGCGCTGGCGCAGTACTGCCTGATCCACAGTCAACAACAGCACCAACGCGTTCGGATAGCGCTGGCGCGTGTTCTGCAAATGCCCTCGAGAGCCATTGATCAGCACGTCCTGCCCGGCGGCCAGCCAATCGTCGATTTCCCGCGGGATGCCATAGGACAACCCGTTGGCGTGCCAGCTCAGGGCAAACGCGCCCTGGGCCTCCATTTCGGAGAACTGCTGTTCACTGACGCCCAGCGCCGCTTCGCCAACGGCTTCTGCCGAACGCGTGATGACCCGCCGCACGACGCGGCAGCCTCGTTCGGCCAACCGTGTACGCGCGGCATCCAGCAGGCTGTCCTTGCCCGAACCTGAAGGCCCGATGAGATAGATCAACCTGCCCGCCATCAAACCATCCTCTTCATTTTTCGACCTGTTTGCCGGCCCCACGGCAGACCATCCTGATTGCGCTTGCGCCAGATCAGCCCGCAGGCCCCGCGTATGATCCATCACCGACACAGGTTGCACCAGCGGGTTTTCCAACGGGTCACGGTATACGCTGAGGGTGTCCTCGCAGCGCAGGTCATTCCGGCGTTGGAGGCTGTGGGTGCTTGGCTTGCCTGCGATGGCGGAGTGTTTTTTACCGGTGTACATATCCGTTTCTGCGGTCACGGCCATTTAGGGTTCCGCCCTTATGTATGGACTCATTCAGGCCGCCATCGCGAGCAAGCTCGCTCCCACAGAATTCAGCAGTGACCCACCAATCACATTCCGGCAGGCACAAAAAAGGCGACCCGAAGGTCGCCTTTTTGCGTTACTGCCCGAATTTCCGCCCCAGGCCACCCGGTACACCCTGGATGTCAGTATCTTCCCACGGCCCTTGCGGACTAATCGACCGACTCCAACCATTATCCCAGCGGTAATAGGTACGTTGGCGATAAAAGGTATTGGGCTGGTCATCAAGCACATACACCCCAAGCTTCGGATCCCAATGGCTATTGCCCCCAGGTGGTGGCGCGAAGCTGGCAGAAGTGCGTGGCAACGGCTTGGAGGGTTTGGCCGGGATGGTCGGCTTGCTCGGTACAGGCGACGTCGATGGCGTGGGGCTAGGCTGCGACGGCGGGAATGGTGGTGGTGCCTGATGTTCCGTTGGTTGCTGGACCGCACAAGCGCTTAACCCCAAAACAGCGCTGAGCAGGGCAATACGAGCAATGGCGGTCATGGTGGCGTTTCCTGTTATTTATCCGGGCTGTCGATGGTCAGTGTCTGCGGCGCGGTGGTGCTGCTGGCCAGGGGCTGGCTGCGACCAATCCATTCGCCGGCGGTCGGTTTGCCGGCACGGGAAATGCGCGCAACCAGTTGGACTTCAGGGAAGTTCGACAGTTTCAATTGCGGCATCATTGCGTCGGCGTCGCCCAGTTCGACGGTCACCGGCAGGTCGGCCACGGTCATGCGCTTGACCGCCAGCGGGGCCGGAGGACCGGAGATCGCACGGGCGAAGATGAACACGCTGTCGCCAGGCTGGACCTTGGATTTGAGGTCCGCGGCCAGATCGACACTGACCTTGAGCAACGCCGAGGCCTTGGCCGCCGGTGCTTGTGCAACCTTGCCGCCACTGGCCACCAGCTTCTCCGTGGCCCGGGTAATTCCGCCTTGCAGCGCCTCGCGGGACTTGTCCTCCGGCGGCAGCTGCGCCAACAAGCGATTCCAGTAATCGATGGCGTCCTGATAACGCTCGCTTTCAAACGCGGCAATGCCAAGCAGGCCAAGGCTGGTGACTTCTTTCGGATCGGCCTTGAGCGCTTCGTCGGTCAGGGCCTGGACCTTGTCCGACCACTTCTTGCCATCGGCGAAGTACTGGGCCTGGGCCCATTGACCGAGCAACTCGGGCTGGCGACCGGCCAGGCTCACGGTGCGTTCGAACATTTTCGCCGCGTCCGCCGGACGATCCTGAGCCATGTAGGTGCGACCGAGGAAATACATGCCTTCAGCGGAATCCGGTTGAGCGGCGACCGCACGTTCCAGGCGCCGCGTCATCTCTTCCATCGACTGGGGTGCCTGGGAGAATTCGCGGGTCAGTTCGACCTTGTCGCTGGCACCGAAATGCAGATACAGGCCCAGGCCCAGCACCGGCACCAGAATGGCCGCCAGCAACGGCAAGGGTTTGCCCAGACGCGACACCCGTGGCGCTTCAGCGCCTTCGGTGTCCGCCAGCAACTCACGGGCAGCTTCGGCGCGACCGGCGTCCATTTGCGCGGCATCGAGCACGCCCTCTTCCTGCTGAGTCTGCAACTCAGCCACGCGCTCCTGATACAGCGCGACGTTCAGGGCGGTACGATCCTCTTCGCGCTGGGCGCGACGGCTGCGCAGCACCGGGATCAACAGAAAACTCAGGGCAACCAGAAGCAGCAGACCTGCAGCGAGCCAGAAATCAATCATTCTTGGTTTTATCCAACAGGTGGTCGAGGCGCGAGCGCTCCTCGGCAGAAAGCGAGTCCGGGGTGCCGGCACGTTGCACGCGACGACGGCGGACGATCACCGCGATGATCACGACACCGCCCAGCAGCAGGCCGGCGGGGCCGAACCAGAGCAAGGCGGTCTTGGCGTTCAGCGCTGGCTTGTAGCGGACGAAATCACCGTAGCGATCGACCATGAAGTCGATGATCTGCTGGTTGTCCTTGCCCTCGCCGAGCATGCGGAAAATCTCTTTGCGCAGGTCGGCGGCAATCGGTGCGTTGGAATCGGCGATGTCCTGATTCTGGCACTTGGGGCAACGCAGCTCCTTGGTCAACTCGCGGAAACGCTCGCGGTCTTCTTCCTTGGCGAACTCGTAGGTGTCGATGGCCGCGTGGGCCACGCCCGCCAGGCTCAAGCCCAGGACAACGGCAGCGATCCAGCGCTTCATGGCTTGGCCTCGTCGACCAGCGCCTGGTACTTGCCCGCCAGTTTTTCACGCCAGACCTGCTCGTCGATCACGCCGACGAACTTGTCACGGATGATGCCCTTGGCGTCGATGAAGAAGGTTTCCGGTGCGCCATACACGCCGAGGTTCAGGCCCAGCGAGCCTTCGTCGTCACGAATGTCCAGCGCATACGGGTTGTGGAAGTCCTTCAGCCACTTCAAGGCATCAACGTTGACGTCCTTGTAGTTGATGCCGTAGATCACCACGCCCTGCTGGGCCAGTTTGTTCAACACCGGGTGCTCGACCCGGCAGGAAATGCACCAGGTGCCCCAGACGTTGACCAGCGCCGGTTTGCCCAGAATGTCAGCGCGGGTCAGGGTCTTGTCGCCCTGCACCGACGGCAGGGAAAACTCCGGGAACGGCTTGTTGATCATGGCCGAAGGCAGCTCGGCCGGATCCAGGTACAACCCACGGTAAAGGAATACCGCGACCACCAGAAAAATCGCCAGTGGCAGCAACATCAACCAACGCTTCATGCAGTGGCTCCCGACATGCCCAGTGCTTCGCGCACGCGGCTTTTGACCTTGACCCGATAACGCCGATCCAGCGCCGCCAGCAACCCGCCTGCACCTGTCAGCAAGCCGCCGAACCAGATCCAGCGCACGAACGGCTTGACGTGCACACGCACAGCCCAGGCGCCGTTACCCAGTGGTTCACCGAGGGCGACATAGAGGTCGCGGGTGAAACCGGCGTCGATACCCGCTTCAGTCATCACCGAGTTCTGCACGGTATAGAGGCGTTTTTCCGGGTGCAGCACGCTGATTTCCTTGCCGTTGTGGATCACCCGCACGGTGCCCTTGTCGGAGGTGAAGTTCGGGCCTTCGAAGTGTTTGGCGCCTTCGAAGACGAACTGATAGCCGCCCAGGGCCATGGATTCACCGGGCGCCAGGCGCAGGTCGCGCTCGGCACTGTTCTGGCTCGACAGCACGACACCCAGCGCACACACGGCGATGCCCAGGTGCGCGATCTGCATGCCCCAGTAGCTGCGGGTCAGGGTTGGCAGTCCTTTGATCAGGCCCTTGTGGCGAGTCTTGTCGAAGATGTCACGCACGCCGGCCAGCAACACCCAGGCAGCGAGCATGAAGGTCGCGAGCACGGCCCAGTTGAAATCGCCGTAGGCGATGCCGGCCACTACGGCCAGCGCGGCACTGCCGAGCAGGACCGGGGTGAGCATGCTTACCAGCCATGTCACCGGAGTGTCTTTCCAGCGCACGATCACGCCGACCGCCATCACCACCATCAGCAATGCCATCAACGGAATGAACAGCGCATTGAAGTATGGCGGGCCGACGGACAGCTTGGCGCCGGTCATGGCGTCCAGAATCAGCGGATACAAGGTGCCGAGCAGAATCATCGACGCGGCCACCACCAGCACCAGGTTGTTACCCAGCAGCAGTGTTTCCCGGGACCAGAGGTTGAAGCCCACCTGGCTCTTGACCACCGGCGCGCGCAGGGCGAACAGCGTCAGCGAACCACCGACCACGAACAGTAGGAAAATCAGGATGAACACCCCGCGCTCCGGGTCGGACGCAAAGGCGTGCACCGAGGTCAGCACGCCGGAACGCACGAGGAAGGTGCCCAGCAGGCTCAAGGAGAATGCGGCGATGGCCAGCAACACGGTCCAGCTTTTGAACACGCCACGTTTTTCCGTGACCGCCAACGAGTGAATCAGTGCGGTGCCCACCAGCCATGGCATGAACGAGGCGTTTTCCACCGGGTCCCAGAACCACCAGCCGCCCCAGCCGAGTTCGTAGTACGCCCACCACGAACCGAGGGTGATGCCGATGCCGAGGAACGCCCAGGCCACGATGGTCCACGGACGCGACCAGCGCGCCCAGGCGGCGTCCAGGCGACCGCCCATCAGCGCGGCGATGGCGAAGGCGAAGGCCACCGAGAAGCCGACGTAGCCCATGTACAGCATCGGCGGGTGAACGATCAGGCCGATGTCTTGCAGCAGCGGGTTGAGGTCGGCACCGTCGGTGGGCATTTGCGGCAGGATGCGCTTGAACGGGTTGGAGGTCATGATCAGGAACAGCAGGAAACCGGTGCTGATCATGCCCATCACCGCCAGCACGCGGGCCAGCATGACCTGCGGCAATTGCCGGGAAAACACCGATACCGCAAAGGTCCAGCCGCCGAGAATCAAGGCCCACAACAGCAGGGAACCTTCGTGGGCACCCCACACGGCGCTGAACTTGTAGTACCACGGCAAGGCACTGTTGGAGTTGTTGGCCACATAGGCCACGGAGAAATCGTCGACCATGAAGGCGTAGGTCAGGCAACCGAAGGCGAACAGCAAGAACGCGAACTGCCCCCACGCGGCCGGCTGGGCCAGGCTCATCCAGAAGCGGTCACCGCGCCAGGCACCGACCAATGGCACCACGGCCTGAACCAGCGCGAAACACAGCGCCAGGATCATGGCCAGGTGGCCCAATTCGGGAATGAAGATTCCAGCTGTCATCAGTTAGCCCTCTTTCGCGGGAGTGGGTGCCGACTGGCCGCTGTCTTTCAACGCCTTGGTCACTTCCGGCGGCATGTACTTTTCATCGTGCTTGGCCAGCACTTCATCGGCCACCACCACACCATCGGCATTGAGCTTGCCCAAGGCGACGATGCCCTGCCCTTCGCGGAACAGGTCCGGCAGGATGCCGCGATAAGTGATGGTCACGGACTTGTTGAAGTCGGTGACGACAAACTTCACGTCCAGCGAGTCGCCGGAGCGCTGCAAGGAACCGGCTTCGACCATGCCGCCGGCACGGATACGCGTGTCCTGCGGGGCTTCGCCGTTGGCGATCTGGGTCGGTGTGTAAAACAGGTTGATGTTCTGCTGCAGGGCACTCAGGGCCAGGCCAACGGCAGCGCCGACCCCGACCAGGATCGCGAGAATGATGATAAGACGCTTTTTACGCAGCGGATTCACTTGCCGTTCTCCCGGCGCAGACGGCGCGCCTCTTGTTGCAGATACCGCTTGCGGGCCAGGATCGGCGCCGCCACGTTGAGGGCCAATACCGCCAGGCAGATGCCATAGGCTGACCATACATACAGGCCATGATGACCCATGGCGACGAAGTCGCCGAATGAAGCAAAACTCATCGAGCGACCTCCAGGCTGTTTTCGACTTCGGTTTTGACCCAACTGGCCCGGGCTTCGCGCTTGAGCACTTCAAGACGCATGCGCAGCAGCAGGACCGCGCCGAAGAAACAGTAGAAACCCAGCGCCGTCAGCAGCAGTGGCAGCCACATCTCGGCTGGCATCGCCGGTTTTTCGGTGAGGGTGAAGGTCGCGCCCTGGTGCAGGGTGTTCCACCACTCCACCGAGTACTTGATGATCGGGATGTTGATCACGCCGACGATCGCCAGCACCGCACAAGCCTTGGCCGCGCTGTCACGATTACTGATGGCGTTGCCCAATGCAATGAGACCGAAGTACAGGAACAGCAGGATAAGCATGGACGTAAGGCGTGCATCCCAGACCCACCACGAGCCCCAGGTCGGCTTGCCCCAGATCGCCCCGGTGACCAGCGCCACGGCGGTCATCCAGGCGCCAATGGGTGCCGCGCATTGCAGGGCGACGTCGGCCAGTTTCATCTTCCACACAAGGCCGACGATGCCGCACACGGCCAGCATCACGTAGATGGACTGCGCCAGCATGGCGGCCGGAACGTGGATATAGATGATGCGGAAGCTGTTGCCCTGCTGGTAGTCCGGCGGCGCGAAGGCCAGGCCCCAGACCACGCCAACGCTGATCAGCAGCAACGCCGCGATGCTCAGCCAGGGCAGCATTCTGCCGCTGATGCCGTAAAACCATTTGGGCGAGCCAAGCTTGTGAAACCACGTCCAGTTCATACTGTTTCCATCACGGTTGCTCTTTACTGTGAAGAGCCAGGGTCTGCCTTTCTTCAAAAGAAGTGATCAAAAAATGATCAGGCCTCATTATTATTCGCCGACGCTGATCTTCAGGCCAGCAGCTATTGCAAAAGGTGTCAGGGTTATCGCCAGGGCGGTCAGGCTACCAAGCCACAACAGATAACCGGTCGCCGGCATCCCCTGCAAGGCCGCCTGCAAGGCGCCACTGCCAAGGATCAACACCGGGATGTACAACGGCAGAATCAGCAGGGCCAGCAACAGGCCACCGCGCTTCAAGCCCACCGTCAGCGCCGCGCCCACCGCACCGAGCAGGCTCAGTACCGGTGTACCGAGCAGCAACGAAAGCAGCAACACTGGCAGACAGGCGGCAGGCAAACCGAGCATCAGCGCCAGCAAAGGCGCGAGCAAAACCAGTGCCAGGCCGGAAAAAGCCCAGTGTGCCAGCACCTTGGCCAAAACCAGAAGAGCGAGGGGGTGCGGCGAAAGGACCCACTGCTCGAGCGATCCATCCTCGAAATCACTGCGGAAAAGCCCGTCCAGCGAGAGCAGGACCGATAAAAGTGCCGCGACCCAGACCAGCCCCGGAGACAAGGTTTGCAACAATTGAGACTCAGGACCGACCGCCAACGGGAACAGGGAAACGACGATGGCGAAGAACACCAGCGGATTGGCCAGTTCAGCCGGACGGCGAAACAGCAGACGAGCCTCGCGGGCGACCAGCAGGCCGAAAACACTCATACGGCCCAGCTCCCCAGATCGATGTCGCGATAACCGGCCGGCATCCGGCTCAGCGTGTGGTGGGTGGTCAACACCACCATGCCGCCGCGTTCGCAGTGGCCGGCCAGGTGTTCCTCCAGTTGAGCCACGCCCTGCTTGTCGAGGGCGGTAAAGGGTTCATCGAGGATCCACAGCGGCGGACTGTCCAGATACAGGCGCGCCAGGGCAACGCGCCGCTGTTGTCCGGCGGACAACGTATGACAGGGAACATCCTCGAATCCGCGCAGCCCGACCGCGGCCAGCGCCTGCCAGATCGCCGCATGGGTCGCCGGATGATGCAAGGCGCACAGCCAGCTCAGGTTCTCTTCCGGCGTCAGCAGATCCTTGATCCCGGCCGCATGACCGATCCACAGCAGGTTGCGCGCCAGCTCACCGCGTTGTTCATTCAGCGGCTGGCCGTTGAGCAGCACTTGACCGGCGGTCGGCTGCATCAGCCCCGAGAGCAGGCGCAACAGGCTGGTCTTGCCGCTGCCGTTGGGCCCGCTGATTTGCATCATTTCGCCACTGGCCAGTCTCAAATCGAGATTTTCGAAGAGCAGCCGAAGGTCTCGCTCACAGGCAAGGGCAACGGTTTGCAGGACAGGACTGGTCAAGGGATCACGGGCCTTATACGGTTCAAGTCGGCTCTGGCGCGGCCGTTAAAGAGATGCAGCATAGATGCATTGGCGTCTTGTTCTAGAGAGCTGCGTCAAACAATTGCAAAGTTTTCGCCATTATTGGATACAACGGCGCGGCATTATACATGCCATACCTTACTCTAAAGAGTGCATTTTCCTCAGGTTGTGACCGCGTATGACAGGCGAAATGAACATCCTCCCGCTACCGCAAACCCTCCAGGCGACTTCGCGCCCGCAGGTGGTCAGCGGTGAGTTGCTCAAGTTGCTGACGCCGGTGGAGGGGCTGATCAGCATCGGTCAAACCGCCCAGGCCGAAGTGTTGTCGCTCAAGCAGGCGGACCAGACTTTCCAGCTGCTGCTCAAGGTCACCCTCGACAGCGGTCGTCAGACCACGGTCCAGACCACCAGCAATCAACCGCTGGCCCAGGGCACCACGCTGGTCGTCACCCAACCCTCGGCCGGCAGCCTGGCCGTGACGGTGCAACAGGCCATTGCTTCCAACGTCGCCACCCTCACCCGCCTCGACACCGCGCAACTGCCCGTTGGCACCCTGCTGCAGGGCAAAGTGCTGACCTCGCAAGTGCTGCCCCAGGTGCCCGGCCAGCCCATGGTGTTTCGCTCGATGGTGGGCCTGCTCAACACCGCACTGAGCGGCAGCACACTGAGCATCGACAGCCCGCAACCCTTGCGCATCGGCACCTTGTTGAGCGCACAGGTGCAGGACGCCCAGACCGTGAAGTTCGTGCCCCTGAGCAGCCGACAGGAACAACTGGCGGTGACCCGACAACTGGTCGACCAGCAAAGCCGCCAGGGCTCGCTGGATAGCTTGCTCAAGCGCCTGCAGAACCTTCCGCCCTCGGACCAGACATCCGTTGAATTGCGCAGCGCTGCTGCCCGTTTGCTCGCCGGCTTGCCGGATGTTCAACAGTTGAGCACCCCCAAGGGCCTGGCCCAGGCCCTGGCCAGCAGCGGCATGTTTCTCGAAAGCAAACTGCTGACCGGGCAAAACCCGACGCTCGCGCCGGACATGAAAGGCGATTTGCTCAAACTGGTTGCGCAGCTGAGTCAGGGCTTGCCGGCCAACACCAGCCTCGGCGCGATCATCGCCGCCAATACCCTGGCCCAGGCTATGCCGAATTTTGTCCGCAATGCCCTGGGCATGCTCGGTCAGGTCAGTGCCAAGCCGTCGCCGACCGGTTTCCCGCTGCCCGAACGTCTGTTAAAAGGTGCCGACGGTGAAAACGACCTCGAACACCTGCTTCGCCTGGCCGCCGCCGCGGTTTCACGCCTGCAAAGCCATCAACTGTCGAGCCTGGAACAGACCGGCGTAACCGCCGACGGACGGCTGATGAGCACCTGGCAGCTGGAAATCCCGATGCGCACAATGCAGGACATCGTGCCCTTGCAGGTCAAGTTCCAGCGCGAAGACGCCCCCGAAAAACAACAGCCAAAGGAACGTCGCGAAGAACACGAACCCAAGCAACAGCTGTGGCGTGTGGAGCTGGCCTTCTCCATGGAGCCTTTGGGGCCGCTGCAAATCCAGGCGCAACTGATCAAGGGCAGCCTCTGCGGCCAGCTCTGGGCCGAGCGGCCATACACCGCCAGCCTGATCGAAAGCAATTTAGCCGGGCTGCGTGATCGCCTGCTGTCCGCCGGCCTGAACGTCGGCAACCTGGACTGCCACCTCGGCACACCGCCCCAAGGCCCGCAAACCCGCCTCGAACAACGCTGGGTCGACGAAACCGCATGAAAATCCCCAACGCCCCACGCCAGGCCATCGCTCTCAAATACGACGGCACCCACGCCCCCACCCTCACCGCCAAGGGCGACGAAGAGCTGGCGGAAGAAATCCTGCGCATTGCCCGCGACTGCGAAGTGCCGATCTACGAAAACGCCGAACTGGTGAGACTGCTGGCGCGCATGGAACTGGGGGACAGCATTCCGCAGGAACTCTATCTAACGATTGCCGAGATCATTGCGTTTGCGTGGAGTTTGAAGGGGAAGTTTCCGGCGGGGCAGGATGCGGATGGGCTGATGGTCGAGAAGGATATTACCGAGCGCGGGGAAGACTACTGAGGATTCGAGGGCGCCTTCGCGAGCAGGCTCGCTCCCACAGATGATCTGCGGTGAACACATGTTCTGTGTTCGACATAGAACCATTGTAGGAGCGAGCATGCTCGCGATGGAGGCATGAGCGCCGCGTTTCTCCAGGAAGCCCGCGTCATCGTTAACGACCATCGCGAGCAAGCTCGCCCCACAGATGATCTGCGGTGAACACATGTTCTGTGTTCGACATAGAACCATTGTAGGAGCGAGCCTGCTCGCGATGGAGGTATGAGCGCCGCGTTTCTTCAGGAGGTCCGCGTCATCGTTGACGTCCATCGCGAGCAAGCTCGCTCCCACAGGTGATCTGCGGTGAACACATGTTCTGTGTCCGACATGGAACCTTTGTAGGAGCGAGCTTGCTCGCGATGGCGGTGTAAGCGCCGCGTTTCTTCAGGAGGCCCGCGTCATCGTTAACGACCATCGCGAGCAAGCTCGCTCCTACAGGCTGTCAGTTCTTGTGCAACTTGCTCATCAACTCCGCCTCAGCCTGGGTCAAGCCGCAGGACTGGGTCAGTTCGTTGACGCTGGCGCCCATCCCGACCAGTCGCGCCGCCTGGGCGAACGACAGGCTTGAAGGGTCGCGTTGTTCCAGCTGGGCGAGTTTGTCCGGCAAGGGCGCAACGATCGCCCGCAGTTCATGCAGGTCCTCGCCCATGCGCACATTGCCGTTCTGGTAATCCTCGACGCGTCTGGCCAGGTCCTTGATGCGCTGATCGCGCAGCGCATCACCCTGGGCCTGTTGCGCGGCGATCTGCTTTTGACCGCGAATGTACGCCAGGAACATTGCCAGCGTGCCTGCCCAAAACAGGAACAGGACAATGACCGCAACCTCGAGAATCAATCAGATACTCTCCAGTTCCGACCATTCTTCTTCGCTCATCATCTTGTCGAGCTCGACCAGAATGAGCAATTCGTTGTTCTTGTTGCATACGCCTTGAATGAACTTGGCGGACTCTTCGTTACCCACGTTCGGCGCGGTTTCGATTTCCGACTGACGCAGGTAAACCACTTCTGCCACGCTGTCGACCATGATCCCGACCACCTGCTTGTCGGCTTCGATGATGACGATACGGGTGTTGTCGCTGATCTCGGCATTCATCAGGCCGAAGCGCTGGCGGGTGTCGATCACGGTCACGACGTTGCCGCGCAGGTTGATAATGCCCAGCACGTAGCTCGGGGCACCCGGGACCGGGGCGATTTCGGTGTAACGCAGGACTTCCTGGACGCGCATCACGTTGATGCCGTAGGTCTCGTTGTCCAGCTTGAAGGTGACCCATTGCAGGATCGGATCTTCGGAACCTTTTGCCGCCGTTGCCTTGTCATTCATACCCTGACCCCTCAAGAAACCGCCCTGGCGGTGTGTGTTCTGTGCAACATCATCAGAGTGACGTCGCCTGTTTTGTTTATTTGACTGATGTCGGTTTGTGGCCCGGCTTGTCACCGGACATGTGCCGGGCTCCGCCGCTGGCGATCAACTCGGCCAGTGAGGCGACATCGAGCAAGGCGCACATGTGTTCAATCACCGTGCCGGCGAGCCATGGCCGCTGACCTCGGTGACTTCTCCATTTGATTTCATTCGGGTTCAGACGCAACGAGCGGCTGACCTGATGCACCGCCAGCCCCCACTCGTAGCCTTGCACCGAAATCACGTATTGCAGACCTTGCTTGAAATCGTCGCGGTATCGGTCGGGCATGACCCAACGCGCGGTATCGAGCACCTTGAGATTGCCGGCCTGGCTCGGCAGGATGCCCAGGAACCATTCGGGCTGGCCGAACAATGGGGTCAACTCGTGGCCGGCCAGGGAATAAATCGACCCCAGGCACACCAGCGGCACCGCCAGGGTCAAGCCGGCGACATCGAACAGCAGGCATTCGAAGGGTTCGGCAGCCCAGGACGGACGACCGTCGGTTTCCACCGGTGGCGGCGTATTGCTCGGCGGCAGATGAACTTCGACGACTGGCGGCACCAGTGCCTGAGGCACTTCGACAACAGCTGGCTCCGGTGCTGGCTGCACCTCGACGGCCGGCGACACCAACGCCTGGAGCAACGGTGCGATGGTCGATACCGGCGCCAGCATGGGTGTCGGTGCTTCGACCACAGCTACTGGAGCCTTCGCTACCGGCGTGACCACAGGAGCGGGAGCAACCACAATTTTCTGCGCATCGCGGGCCTGTTCTTCGAGCACTGCCGCCTGGAATTCGTCCAGCGCCGCTTCAACCTCGACCACCCGGGGAGGCGCTTCGATTTGTGGCGCAAATTCCTCGGTGATGTCCTGCAGCAAGCTGTCCAGATAAGACTGAAGCGCCAGTTGCGGGCGCGAGGTGGTCTTAAACGGCCGGTTCATGGCTGCCCCCCTGCAGGAGCGAGCTTGCTCGCGAAAAACTGTCGGGAAACGCGATCATCCAGACAGCGCACGTAATCGTTGTCGTCCATCGCGAGCAAGCTCGCTCCTACAGGGATTGGTTTCATCTCATGCCACCTGCGGCACAAGTTGCGCCGCCAGCAAGTGCTTGAGCAACGCACGGTAAGCGAGAACGCCACGGCTCTTGCCGTCGAATTGTGAAGGCGTCAGACCGGCGCGGCTGGCATCGCGCAGGCGCGTGTCCACCGGGATATAGCCTTGCCAGATTTCGTCGGGGAATTTGTCGCGCAGCACGCGCAACGTTCCGAGGGACGCCTGGGTGCGGCGGTCAAACAGGGTCGGCACGATGGTGAAGGGCAGCGCCTGTTTGCGAGAGCGATTGATCATCGCCAGGGTGTTGACCATGCGCTCAAGGCCTTTGACCGCCAGATGCTCGGTCTGCACCGGGATCACCAGTTGCTGGCTCGCCGCCAAGGCATTGACCATCAGCACGCCGAGCAATGGCGGGCTGTCGATCACGGCGTAATCGAAGTCCTGCCACAGTTGCGCCAGGCTCTTGGCAATCACCAGGCCCAAACCGCTCTGCCCCGGCGACTGGCGCTCAAGGGTGGCCAGTGCGGTGCTGGAGGGCAGCAGGGAGATGCGCTCGTCACTGGTCGACAGCAGCAGTTGACCCGGCAGGCCTTGGGGCACGTTGCCTTTGTGCAGGAACAAATCGTAGCTGCTGTGCTCCAGGGCGTCGGGATCGTAGCCGAAGTAGCTGGTCATGGAGCCGTGGGGGTCGAGATCGACCACGACCACGCGCTTGCCCGCCTCCGCCAGTAAACCGGCTAAAGCGATGGAGGAAGTGGTTTTACCGACACCACCCTTTTGATTGGCGACTGCCCAGACTCTCATTCGGATTGTTCCTCCCGGCCGAACGGATCGACCGAGAAATAGCTCAACGTGTTAATGCGGGTGACGGAGAATTGACGGCGTTCTCTCGTACCGGCGACTTGACCGGGGTCGGTGCAGTTTGTGTGCCAGCACGCTTCAATGCGGCATCCGGTTGCGCATGGGCGGTTCCGGTGCCAGTCAGGCTGCGGCGAACATCGAGGTTGCGCGACACCACCAGCACCACGCGACGGTTGCGGGCGCGGCCTTCGGCGGTGGCGTTGTTGGCCACCGGCTGAAACTCGCCGTAGCCCACTGAAGCCAGGCGACCGGGGTTCACCCCCTGCATCGCCAGCATGCGCACGATGCTGGCCGAGCGGGCCGAGGACAGCTCCCAGTTGGTCGGGTACTGCGCGGTGCGGATCGGCTGATCGTCAGTGAAACCTTCGACATGGATCGGGTTGTCGAACGGCTTCAGGATCGCCGCGACCTTGTCGATGATGTTGAACGCGATGTCGCTGGGCATGGCGTCGCCACTGCCGAACAGCAGGCTGGAATTGAGCTCGATCTCGACCCACAACTCGTTGCCGCGCACCGTCATCTGGTTGGAGCTGATCAGGTCACCGAACGCCGCACTGATGTCGTCGGCGATGCTCTTGAGCGGATCGCTGGCGCCGGAGACGCCGGCATCGACCTGGTCACTGTCCTTGACCAGCGGCTTGGCCGGGGTCACGGTCTTCGGTCGCTCGTCACCGATCGGGATCGGCTTGAGCGAACGATCGGAATCGGTAAAGACCCCGATCAGCGCCTCGGAAATGACCTTGTACTTGCCTTCGTTGATCGACGAGATGGAGTACATCACCACGAAAAAGGCGAACAGCAAGGTGATGAAGTCGGCATAGGAAACCAGCCAACGTTCATGGTTTACATGCTCTTCATGCTGGCGACGACGTGCCATGAGCTTATTCCCTTAATCCATGAAGCCCTGAAGCTTCAACTCAATGGAGCGTGGGTTTTCACCTTCGGCGATCGACAGGAGCCCTTCCAGCAACATTTCGCGATAACGCGACTGGCGCAACGCAATGGATTTGAGTTTGGCGGCAATCGGCAGCAGCACCAGGTTGGCACTGGCCACGCCGTAGATAGTGGCGACGAACGCCACGGCAATACCGCTGCCCAGTTGCGATGGATCAGCGAGGTTGCCCATGACATGAATCAGGCCCATGACCGCACCGATGATGCCGATGGTCGGCGCGTAACCGCCCATGCTTTCGAAGACTTTGGCCGCTTCGATGTCGCGGCTTTCCTGGGTGTAGAAGTCCACTTCCAGAATGCTGCGGATCGCTTCCGGCTCGGCGCCGTCAACCAGCAGTTGCAGGCCTTTGCGTGCGTAGTTGTCGGGCTCGGCGTCGGCGATGCCTTCAAGTCCCAGCAGGCCTTCCTTGCGGGCGGTCAGGCTCCAGTTCACCACGCGGTCGATGCCACCGGCCAGATCGACACGGGGCGGGAACAGGATCCAGGCGAGGATCTGCATGGCACGCTTGAAGGCACTCATCGGCGATTGCAGTAGCGCGGCGCCAATGGTGCCGCCGAGCACGATCAGCGCTGCCGGGCCGTTGGCCAGGGCGCCGAGGTGACCGCCTTCAAGGTAGTTGCCGCCGATGATCGCGACAAAGGCCATGATGATGCCAATCAGGCTTAGGACATCCATCAGATACAGGCCTCGACCAGGTGCTTGCCAATGTCGTCCAGGCTGTACACCGCGTCGGCGAGCTCGGCTTTGACGATGGCCATCGGCATGCCGTAGATCACGCAACTGGCTTCGTCCTGGGCCCAGATCGAACTGCCGCCCTGCTTGAGCAGGCGCGCGCCTTCGCGGCCGTCGGCGCCCATGCCGGTCAGGACTACCGCCAGAACTTTGTCACCGTAGGTCTTGGCTGCCGAACCGAAGGTGATGTCCACGCACGGCTTGTAATTGAGACGCTCGTCACCCGGGAGGATTTTCACCGCGCCGCGGCCGTCGATCATCATCTGTTTGCCACCCGGTGCCAGTAACGCCAGGCCCGGACGCAGGATATCGCCATCCTCGGCTTCCTTGACGCTGATGCGGCAGAGCTTGTCCAGGCGCTCGGCGAAGGCCTTGGTGAAGGCCGCCGGCATGTGTTGAACCAGCACGATCGGGGCCGGGAAGTTGGCCGGCAATTGGGTCAACACTCGCTGCAGGGCGACCGGGCCGCCGGTGGACGTACCGATGGCCACCAGTTTGAAGGCTTTGCGTTTCGGCGCGGGCGACGACGCAGTGGCCGCATGCGTACGCGCAGGGATCGGTGCCGGACGCACGGGCGCGCTGCTGCCGTAACTGCCGACGCTCGAAGGCGCAGTTGTTGGAGCAGGTGCGGCCACAGGGGCCGGAGCGCTGTAAGTGCTGACGCGACGATTGCTGCGCGAGATGCTCAGGATCTTCTCGCACAACAGTTGTTTGACCTTCTCGGGGTTGCGCGAGATGTCTTCGAAATTCTTCGGCAGGAAGTCCACCGCGCCGGCATCCAGCGCATCGAGGGTGACCCGGGCGCCTTCGTGGGTCAGCGAGGAGAACATCAGGACCGGGGTCGGGCAGCGTTGCATGATGTGCCGCACGGCGGTGATGCCGTCCATCATCGGCATCTCGTAGTCCATGGTGATCACATCCGGCTTGAGGGCCAGCGCCTGATCGATCGCCTCTTTGCCGTTGGTCGCCGTGCCGACGACCTGGATATTGGAATCCGCTGAAAGAATTTCCGAGACGCGGCGGCGGAAAAACCCCGAATCGTCCACCACCAGGACTTTGACTGCCATAAACACTCCATTAGATGGAGCGAGGCCAGGCGCCTCGCTCCACCAGAATCAAATACGCCGTGTGGCGTAACGCTTGAGCATGCTCGGAACATCGAGAATCAGCGCGATGCGGCCGTCACCGGTGATGGTGGCGCCGGACATGCCCGGGGTTCCCTGGAGCATTTTGCCCAATGGCTTGATGACCACTTCTTCCTGGCCCACCAGTTGATCGACGACAAAGCCGATCCGCTGCGTGCCCACCGAAAGGATCACCACATGGCCCTCGCGCTGCTCTTCGTGAGCGGCGGAGCTGACCAGCCAGCGTTTGAGATAGAACAATGGCAGCGCCTTGTCCCGCACGATCACCACTTCCTGGCCGTCCACGACGTTGGTGGTCGACAGGTCGAGGTGGAAGATCTCGTTGACGTTCACCAGCGGGAACGCGAACGCCTGGTTACCGAGCATGACCATCAACGTCGGCATGATCGCCAGGGTCAGCGGCACCTTGATGACGATCTTCGAACCCTGGCCCTTGGCCGAGTAGATGTTGATCGAGCCGTTGAGCTGGGAAATCTTGGTTTTCACCACGTCCATGCCCACGCCACGACCCGATACGTCGGAAATCTCGGTCTTGGTCGAGAAACCCGGGGCGAAGATCAGGTTGTAGCATTCGGTGTCGCTCAGGCGATCGGCGGCATCCTTGTCCATAACACCGCGTTTTACCGCGATGGAACGCAGCACGTTCGGGTCCATGCCCTTGCCGTCGTCGGAGATCGACAGCAGGATGTGGTCGCCTTCCTGCTCCGCCGCCAGGATCACCTTGCCACCCCGGGCCTTGCCCGAGGCTTCACGCTCTTCCGGTGACTCGATGCCGTGGTCAACCGCGTTGCGCACCAAGTGGACCAGCGGGTCGGCCAGGGCCTCGACGAGGTTCTTGTCGAGGTCGGTTTCTTCGCCGACCAGCTCCAGGTTGATCTCTTTCTTGAGCTGGCGGGCCAGGTCGCGAACCAGGCGCGGGAAGCGCCCGAAGACTTTCTTGATCGGTTGCATCCGGGTCTTCATGACCGCGGTTTGCAAGTCGGCGGTGACCACGTCGAGGTTCGACACGGCCTTGGACATGGCTTCGTCGCCGCTGTTGAGGCCCAGGCGGACCAGGCGGTTACGCACCAGCACCAACTCGCCGACCATGTTCATGATCTCGTCCAGACGCGCGGTATCGACACGTACGGTGGTCTCGGCTTCGCTCGCCGGCTTTTCCGCCGGTGGCGCGGCCGGGGCACGGGACGATGCCGGTGCAGCAGTTGCCGGGGCCGGCGCTTCGGCTTTTGGCTCGGGGGCCCTGGCCACCGGTTTCGGCGCGGCTGCCTTCGCGGCAGGTGCCGCCACCGAGGCGTTGGCGCCGGTTGCCTTTCCAACCGTCGCGCCCACTTCAGTGAACTTGCCTTTGCCGTGCAATTCGTCGAGCAGCGCTTCGAACTCGTGATCGGAAATCAGATCGCTGCCGGCCGCCACCGCGCTTGGTGCCGCGGGTGCAGGCACAGAAGCAATGGCCGACTCCAGCGCCTCGACAGCAAAATTACCCTTGCCGTGCAGCTGGTCGAGCAGTGCTTCGAATTCGTCGTCAGTAATATCGGAACTGTCGCCAGCCGCTTTCGGGGCTTCTGGCGCAGCCGGTGCCTGGACCACCGCGTCAACGGCGAACTGGCCTTTACCGTGCAGTTGATCGAGCAACGACTCGAACTCGGCATCGGTGATTTCGTCGCTGCCAGCGGCATTGCCGGCAGGCGCTGGAACAGCCGCCGGGGCCTCGGCCTGGGCCTTGACGGCGTTCAGCGAGTCCAGCAGTTGTTCGAATTCATTGTCGGTGATATCGCCCGACTCGCTTTCAGCCACAGGCGCTTCGACCACGGCGACGACAGGTGCGGCAGCCGCCTCGTCAGCCGATTGCGGCTCGGCCAGACGGGCCAGTGCCGCGAGCAGTTCCGGTGTCGCGGCCGTGATCGGGCTGCGTTCGCGGACTTCGCTGAACATGCTGTTCACCGCGTCCAGCGCTTCGAGAACCACGTCCATCAGTTCCGAGTCGACGCGACGCTCACCCTTGCGCAGGATGTCGAACACGTTCTCGGCGATGTGGCAGCACTCCACCAGCTCGTTGAGCTGGAGGAAGCCGGCGCCCCCTTTTACAGTGTGAAAACCGCGAAAAATTGCATTGAGCAAATCCGCATCATCCGGGCGGCTTTCCAGCTCGACCAGTTGCTCGGACAGTTGCTCTAGAATCTCGCCGGCCTCAACCAGGAAATCCTGAAGGATCTCTTCATCGGCGCCGAAGCTCATTAAGGGGGTGCTCCTAAAGGTCTAAAAACCTAAAATGCCTAAAATTCTAAAACCCTAGGCTGGATAGCAAATCGTCCACATCGTCCTGACCGGACACAACGTCTTCTCTTTTATCGGCATGAATCTGCGGACCTTCACCCTGAGAGAGATGTTTTTGTGGATCTTTTTCAGCAAGCATCGCTTCACGGTCATGTTCGATGCCCGCAAATCGGTCCACCTGACTGGCCATCAGCACGAGCTTGAGCAGGTTGCTTTCAACTTCGGTGACCAACTGGGTCACACGCTTGATCACCTGGCCTGTGAGGTCCTGGTAATCCTGGGCGAGCAGGATGTCGTTCAGGTTGCCCGACACCGCGCGATTGTCCGTGCCGCTGCGCGTCAGGAACCCGTCGACCCGCCGGGCCAGTTCACGAAACTCTTCGGCGCCGACTTCGCGACGCATGAAGCGCCCCCAGTCCGCGCTCAACACCTTGGCCTCATCGGCCAGGCCATTGACCAGCGGCGTGGCACTTTCCACCAGATCCATGGTGCGGTTGGCCGCAGCCTCGGTCAGCTTGACCACATACCCCAGGCGCTCGGTGGCGTCGGTGATCTGCGACACTTCTTCGGCCTGCGGCATGTGCGGGTCAATCTGGAAATTGACGATCGCGCTATGCAGTTCGCGGGTGAGCTTGCCTACTTCCTGATACAGGCCGCGGTCACGGGTCTGGTTGAGCTCATGGATCAATTGCACCGCGTCGCCGAACTTGCCTTTTTCAAGGCTCTCGACCAATTCGACGGCGTGTTTTTTCAGGGTCGATTCAAAATCGCCCAATGAAGTTTCGTTATTGCCCATAGCTCCCCCGTGGCGCACTCATCAACCGATGCGTTCGAAAATCTTCTCGATTTTTTCTTTCAACGCCTGGGCCGTGAAGGGCTTGACCACATAGCCGTTAACGCCGGCCTGGGCCGCTTCGATGATCTGCTCGCGCTTGGCTTCAGCGGTCACCATCAGCACCGGCAGGTGCTTGAGCTTTTCATCGGCACGCACGTGGCGCAGCAGATCGATACCGGTCATGCCAGGCATGTTCCAGTCCGTTACCAGAAAGTCGATGCTTCCGCTGTTGAGCACCGGGATGGCGGTAGTGCCATCATCGGCCTCGACGGTGTTGGTGAACCCAAGGTCACGCAGCAGGTTCTTGATGATCCGCCGCATCGTTGAGAAGTCATCAACGATGAGGATTTTCATGTTCTTGTCCAATTCGACCTCCAAGCAGTCTTAAACGCGCCCAGCACCTGGACACGCCATTTCAATCAATCCGGCAAAGCACTCAATGACTGTCTGGAGCACAACAGATCGCGACCGGCGCAGTTCAACACCACACCAGCCTCGTTCGCAGTGTCCCCCACACTGCCTTCAGCGCGCTCGCCACTCCCCCAAACGCCCCCGCAAACGGGCCGCGCACTGGCTGTGTAACTGGCTGACCCGAGATTCGCTGACCCCCAGGACCTCACCGATTTCCTTGAGATTCAACTCTTCGTCGTAGTACAGCGCCAACACCAGTCGCTCACGCTCCGGCAAATTGGCAATCGCATCCGCCAGCGCAGCCTGGAAGCGTTCATCCTCCAGGTCGCGTGACGGCTCGACATGAGCACTCGCGCCATCCTCGTGCAGCCCTTCGTGTTCGCCGTCCTGCAACAGGTCGTCGAAACTGAACAGCCGGCTGCCCAGGGTGTCGTTCAAAATCCCGTAGTAATCGTCGAGACTCAATTGGAGTTCGGCCGCAACTTCGTGATCTTTAGCGTCACGGCCGGTTTTAGCTTCAATCGAGCGAATGGCATCGCTGACCATGCGCGTATTGCGGTGGACCGAACGTGGCGCCCAGTCCCCCTTGCGCACTTCATCGAGCATGGCGCCGCGGATTCGTATGCCCGCGTACGTCTCGAAACTGGCGCCTTTGCCGGCGTCATATTTGGTCGACACTTCAAGCAGGCCAATCATCCCGGCCTGGATCAGGTCTTCGACCTGGACACTGGCCGGTAAACGCGCCAGCAAGTGGTAGGCAATGCGTTTAACCAGCGGCGCGTAACGCTCGATCAGCTCGTACTGCGCATCACGTGCCGACTTCTTGTAGAGGTTGTAGCCGCTGGCTGTCATAGAACAGGTCCTGCTGTCTGCTGCACGAGGCGCTCGACGAAAAACTCCAGGTGCCCGCGCGGGTTGGCAGGCAGCGGCCAGGTATCAACCTTCTGCGCGATGGCCTTGAACGCCAGCGAGCACTTGGAACGCGGGAAGGCCTCGTAGACGGCGCGCTGCTTCTGCACGGCCTTGCGCACGCTTTCGTCGTAAGGCACCGCACCGACGTATTGCAGGGCGACGTCGAGGAAGCGATCCGTGACCTTGGTCAACTTGGCGAACAGGTTGCGTCCTTCCTGCGGGCTCTGGGCCATGTTGGCCAGGACGCGGAAGCGGTTCATGCCGTAGTCGCGATTGAGCAACTTGATCAAGGCGTAGGCATCGGTGATCGAGGTCGGCTCGTCGCACACCACCAGCAGCACTTCCTGGGCTGCGCGGACGAAACTGACTACCGAGTCACCAATGCCCGCAGCGGTGTCGATCACCAGTACGTCGAGGTTATCGCCGATATCACTGAAGGCCTGGATCAGGCCGGCGTGTTGCGCGGGGCTCAGATGCACCATGCTCTGAGTGCCGGATGCGGCCGGAACGATACGGATGCCGCCGGGTCCCTGCAGCAATACATCGCGCAGTTCGCAGCGGCCCTCGATCACGTCGGCCAGGGTACGTTTGGGTGTCAGGCCCAGCAGAACGTCGACGTTCGCCAGTCCCAGGTCGGCGTCCAACAGCATGACGCGCCGGCCAAGTTCGGCCAAAGCCAGGGACAAGTTCACTGACACATTAGTTTTCCCGACGCCACCTTTGCCGCCGGTCACCGCGATCACCTGTACGGGATGCATGCTGCCCATGTTATTTCTTTACCTTGTCTTGCATAGACGGAGGCCACATTACTGGCTGCGCGTTCACAAACGGAACAATGCATGGCAGACCATCGATGTAGGTACAAAAACTGTTCATTATTACCTCAGCCAACCTGCTTGGTCGGGCTGTGGTAGATGTCAGCGAACATGTCAGCCATGGCTTCTTCGCTGGGTTCTTCCTGCATTTGCACGCTCACGGCGCGGCTGACCAATTGATGACGGCGCGGCAGATGCAAATCATCCGGGATCCGCGGGCCATCGGTCAGGTAAGCCACCGGCAGTTCATGGCTGATGGCAAGGCTCAACACCTCACCCAGACTAGCCGTTTCATCCAGTTTAGTCAGAATGCAGCCGGAGAGCCCGCAGCGCTTGTAACTGTGATACGCGGCCGTTAGAACCTGTTTCTGGCTGGTGGTTGCCAGGACCAGATAATTTTTTGATTTGATGCCGCGACCGGCCAGGCTTTCGAGCTGCATGCGCAGCGCCGGATCGCTGGCCTGCAGGCCCGCGGTATCGATCAGCACCACGCGTTTGCGCAGCAACGGCTCCAGGGCCTGCACCAGGGACTGGCCGGGATCGACGTGGGTCACCGACACATTGAGAATGCGCCCCAGGGTCTTGAGCTGTTCCTGGGCGCCGATGCGGAAGCTGTCCATGCTCACCAACGCAATGTTCTGCGCGCCGTACTTGAGCACGTAACGGGCGGCCAGCTTGGCCAGGGTGGTGGTCTTGCCCATGCCGGCAGGGCCTACCATGGCGATCACTCCACCCTCTTCCAGCGGCTCGACTTCCGGAGTAACGATCATGCGCGCCAGGTGCGCCAGCAACATACGCCAGGCCTGACGAGGCTCTTCGATTTCGGTGATCATTGCCAGCAGGTCGCGCGACAGCGGGCCAGACAGGCCGATGCGTTGCAGGCGACGCCAGAGGTTGGCCTGGTCCGGACGGCTGCCTTGCAGCTGATTCCAGGCCAGGGAGCCGAGTTGTACTTCCATGAGTTCGCGCAGGCTGTTGAGCTCGAAACGCATCGAGTCGAACGCGCGCGGGTCCACGCCACCGGACGCTGTCGCAGCGGCTGGCGCGGGGCGACGGGGTTCGGCGTAGGTCGGCTCGATCAGCGGCTCGGCGGCAGTCAACGGCAATCCGGCGAACAGTTGGCGATTGGTTGCATTGTCGCTCTCGCCATCGCCACGCAGGCTCAATTCGGCCTGGGCGGTGACGATCCGCGACTGAGTCTTGCGCAATTCGTCTTCGAGTTCCATGTTCGGAACCCGCGGCGCCAGCGCCGACAACTTGTAATCCAACGCAGCTGTCAGTTCGACCCCCCCGGCGATCCGGCGGTTGCCAATGATGGCGGCATCAGCGCCCAGCTCATCGCGAACCAGCTTCATGGCCTGACGCATATCGGCGGCGAAAAAACGCTTAACTTGCATAAACCACTACCTCAGCCGTTGGGCCCTACTGTCGCAACGATGGTCACTTGCTTGTTGTCAGGGATTTCCTGGTAAGCCAACACATGCAAACCCGGGACTGCGAGCCGGCCAAATCGCGAGAGCATCGCGCGAACCGGACCGGCCACCAGCAGAATCACCGGCTGACCTTGCATCTCCTGACGCTGCGCCGCGTCGATCAACGAACGTTGCAGCTTCTCAGCCATGCTTGGCTCCAGCAGAACGCCCTCTTCAGAGCCTTGTCCTGCCTTTTGCAGACTATTGAGCAATATCTGTTCCAACCTTGGCTCCAGCGTGATAACTGGCAGCTCCGACTCAGTACCTACAATGCTTTGGACGATTGCGCGGGATACGCCAACCCGCACGGCAGCCACCAGCGCGGCGGTATCTTGACTCTTGGCGGCATTGTTGGCGATCGCCTCGGCAATACTGCGGATATCGCGAACAGGCACCTGTTCGGCCAACAGCGCTTGCAGCACCTTGAGCAACTGCGACAGCGAAACCACGCCCGGCACCAGCTCCTCGGCCAGTTTCGGCGAGCTTTTGGCCAGCAATTGCATGAGTTGCTGCACTTCTTCGTGACCGATCAGCTCACTGGAATGCTTGTAGAGTATCTGGTTCAAGTGAGTAGCCACTACTGTACTGGCATCAACCACCGTATAACCGAGGGATTGCGCCTGGGCGCGCTGGCTGATTTCGATCCAGACCGCCTCCAGGCCGAAAGCCGGATCTTTGGCGGTAATGCCGTTGAGCGTGCCGTAGACCTGCCCCGGGTTGATCGCAAGCTCGCGATCCGGGTAAATCTCCGCTTCGGCCAGGATCACTCCCATGAGGGTCAGGCGATAGGCACTCGGCGCCAGGTCGAGGTTGTCGCGGATATGCACCGTGGGCATCAGGAAGCCCAGATCCTGGGACAGCTTCTTGCGCACGCCCTTGATTCGCGCCAGCAACTGGCCGCCCTGGTTGCGGTCCACCAGCGGAATCAGCCGATAACCCACCTCCAGGCCGATCATGTCGATCGGTGTCACGTCATCCCAGCCAAGCTCCTTGGTTTCCTGTGCGCGGGCCGGCGACGGCAGCAACTCCTGCTGGCGCTTGACCTCTTGCAGGGCGTGAACCTTGGCGACGTTCTGCTTTTTCCAGAACAGGTAAGCGCCACCGGCCGCCAGGGCCGCCATGCTCAGGAACGAGAAGTGCGGCATGCCGGGCACCAGGCCCATGACCGCCATCAAACCGGCTGCCACCGCCAGCGCCTTGGGCGAAGCGAACATCTGGCGATTGATTTGCTTGCCCATGTCTTCCGAACCGGACGCACGGGTCACCATGATTGCCGCTGCTGTCGATAACAACAGTGATGGCAATTGCGCCACCAAACCGTCACCGATGGTCAGCAGCGCATACACCTTGCCGGCGTCGCCGAAGGTCATGCCGTGCTGGAAGATACCGACCGCCATGCCGCCGATCAGGTTGATGAACAGGATCAACAGACCGGCGATGGCGTCACCGCGGACGAATTTGCTGGCACCGTCCATGGAACCGTAGAACTCGGCTTCCTGGGCCACTTCCGAACGACGGGCCTTGGCCTGGGCCTGATCGATCAGGCCGGCGTTGAGGTCGGCGTCGATCGCCATTTGCTTGCCGGGCATCGCATCGAGGGTGAAACGCGCGCTCACCTCGGAAATCCGCCCCGCGCCCTTGGTCACCACGACGAAGTTGATGATCATCAAAATCGCAAAGACCACGATACCGACCACGTAGTTACCGCCGATCACCACCTCGCCGAAGGCCTGGATCACCTTGCCGGCCGCCGCATGACCGTCCTGGCCGTGGAGCATCACCACCCGCGTGGAGGCCACGTTCAACGCCAGGCGAAGTAACGTTGCCACCAGCAGAATGGTCGGAAACACCGCGAAATCCAGCGGTCGCAGGGCGTAGACGCACACCAGCAGAACGACGATGGACAGGGCAATGTTGAAGGTGAAGAACACGTCCAGCAGGAACGGCGGCACCGGCAACATCATCATCGCCAGCATGACCAGCAGCAACAGCGGCACGCCCAGATTGCCGCGACTCAAATCGGCAACGTTTGTGCGAGCAGTGTTGAATAACTGAGAGCGATCCACCGGTTTTCCCCGTTCCTTTAAAGCAAACTTTTGACGCCTGAAGCGAGCGCAGAGCGGCTACTGCAAGAAGCTTTCCAACTTTTTGCCGGGAAAGGAATTGAGCGCATGGCACGGGCCTCTGTGACTGACACGGATCCCTGTGGGAGCGAGCCTGCTCGCGATGGCGTCAGCACAGCAAATATCCATGTTGACCGACCCTCCGCTTTCGCGAGCAGGCTCGCTCCCACGGTATTTTCAGTGTTCATGGTTAGCCATAAGTCGCGCAGACTGCCGAACCTATCAGTTCTGCTAGTACCCACCTGCGACTGATCGACCGATACTCAATCGCCCTCCCTTTGAGAATCTGGAGCAGCCCCTATGGAATCCACACAACCCATCCTGCGTTGCCGCTACAGCTATGACCCTCTGGATCGCCTGATCAGCCAATTTGAGCCGGACACCCCTATCCACCAGAGCTTTTATTGCAAAAACCGCCTGACCACTGAAATACAAGGAGCCGTCGGCTACAGCATCGCTCAACACGAAGACCTATTGCTGGCGCAACAAAAAAGCCAGGGAGATGCACGTGAAACCTCATTATTGGCCACCGACTTGCAACGCTCGGTGTTGAATTCGCTCAAGACAAACAATCAACGACAACCTATCGCCTATTCCCCTTATGGTCACCGCACTGCCGAAAGTGGATTGACCAGTTTATTGGGGTTTAACGGCGAACGTCAGGATCCAGTAACTGGACATTACATATTAGGGAATGGGTATCGGGCGTTTAATCCAGTTTTGATGCGATTTATCAGCCCGGATAGTGTTAGCCCATTTGGCGAAGGCGGGTTAAACCCCTATGCATATTGCAAGGGGGATCCCATTAACCACACTGACAATACAGGACACACGCCCGTACTTCCCAATCTAAAATTCCAGACTATAGCAAGCAAAGTTCAAGACATGAATAGCATTAAATTTGCTAGAAAGCTCGGTAGCACTCAATCACCCAAAGTTGATCTCGAAAATATTAATCAGTCGACGAGATTTTCAGGGAGACTCGAGAAAACCTATGCCCCTGTACCCACTAAGATGTCTGATGCCGCTAACAGAATAGAGAGTTCAGCATTTAGCACGCGCGAGAGCCCCATCCCTATTGCGAATTCTTATCAACCTGCAACCCTGAAAGCACTGAGTATAAAAACCATCATTGGAAACAAGGAACTCCACCGGCATGGACGCGCCGTTCTCCCAAAACCTTTGAAGATAGATATCGAAAGAGCGCACATGCAAATAAGCACCCCCCACTTCCCCCACTCCATTATTGAAGAGTTAGTAAATAACCCAATGTTTATTCGCAGGCAAGCATTAAACCAACAAATATGAGAAGGACAGCTACATCTCGAAATTGCAGTCACGCATCCCGCCGCAAATCCGGCGGAATCGGCAAATCATCCTTAAGCGGATCAGGCCGCTTGCCCTTGCCCGCCCGGTACTGTCGAATCTGATAAACGTAAGCCAGCACCTGCGCGACCGCCAGGTAGAGACCGCCGGGAATCTCCTGCTCCAGTTCCGTGGAGTAGTAGATCGACCGCGCCAGCGCCGGAGACTCCAGCAACAGAATCTCGTTGGCCGCAGCGATCTCACGGATCTTCAGGGCCAGGAAGTCGCTCCCCTTGGCCAGCAATACCGGCGCATTACCCTTTTCGGGGTCGTACTTGAGGGCCACGGCGTAGTGGGTCGGGTTGGTGATGACCACGTCGGCCTCGGGAATGGCGGCCATCATCCGTCGCTGGGACATTTCGCGCTGCAACTGACGGATCCGTTGTTTGACCTCCGGTCGCCCTTCCTGGTCCTTGTGTTCATCGCGCACTTCCTGCTTGGTCATCAGCAGCTTCTTGTGGCTTTCCCAAAGCTGCACCGGCACATCCACCGCCGCGATCAGAATCAGCCCGCACGCCATCCACAGGGTGCTCCAGCCCACGACTTGCAGGCTGTGAATAATGGCCATGTCCAAGGGCTCATGGGCGATGCGCAGCAGGTCGTCGATGTCCGACGACAGCACCGCCAGCGCCACGAACAGGATGATGATGAACTTGGCCAGAGCCTTGAGCAGTTCGACCAGCGACTTGGTCGAGAACATGCGCTTGAGGCCGGGACCGGGGTTCAAGCGGCTGAATTTGGGCGCCATGGAACTTGCCGCGAACAGCCAGCCACCCAGGGAAATCGGACCGATGATGGCGGCCAGCACCAACGTGATCATCACTGGCTGGATCGACCACAGGGCAATCTGCCCCGAGCGCATCAGGTAGGTGGCCATGGAGCGCTGATCCAGAATCACCTCCCGCGGCAGCGAGAAGTTGATGCGCATCAGCTCCATCATGTCCTGCGCCATGGCGCCGCCAAAAATCAGCAGCGCCGAGGCACCGACCAGCATGATCGCCAGGGTGTTGAGCTCCTTGGACCGCGCAATCTCACCCTTTTCACGGGAGTCCTGCTTGCGCTTCTCCGTGGGGTCTTCTGTTTTATCCTGACCGCTTTCGCTCTCGGCCATGACTCAGCTCGCCCGTGCCATTTCGCGTAACAACTGCAAGGCCTCGGAGACCAGCGGTTGATACTGATTGAGAATGTCCGCCAGCCCGACCCAGACAATGAACAGCCCAAGCACCAGGATCAGCGGGAAGCCGACAGAGAAAATATTGAGTTGCGGCGCCGCCCGGGTCATGACGCCAAACGCGATGTTGACCACCAGCAACGCGGTGATCGCCGGCAGTACCAGCAACAGCGCCGCACCGAGCACCCAGCCGAGCTTGCCGGCCAGTTCCCAGTAGTGGTTGACCATCAGGCCGCCCCCCACCGGCAACGTGGTGAAACTCTCGGTAAGGATCTCGAACACCACCAGATGACCGTTCATGGACAGGAACAACAGCGTCACCAGCATGGTGAAGAACTGCCCGATCACCGCCGTCGATACGCCGTTGGCCGGGTCGATCATGGAGGCGAAGCCCATGCCCATCTGGATGGCGACGATTTGCCCGGCCACCACAAAGGCCTGGAAGAACAGCTGCAAGGAAAAACCCATCACCGCACCGATGAGAATCTGCTCGGCGATCAGCAGCAACCCGCTAAGGTCCAGGGGATTGACCGGGGGCATCGGTGGCAGGCCCGGCGCGATGACCACAGTGATAGCCAACGCGAAATACAGGCGGATGCGCCGGGGCAGCAAGGTCGTGCCAAACACCGGCATGACCATCAGCAAGGCGCCGACGCGAAACAGCGGCAACATGAACGTCGCCACCCAGGTGCTGATCTGAGTATCGGTCAGTGCAAGCAGTGACATGGCTTAGCCGATGACCTGCGGAATACTGCCGTACAACTGCAGGATGTACTCCATGAAAGTCTGCACCAGCCATGGACCGCCAACGATCAGCGTCACCAGCATCACCAACAGGCGCGGCAAAAAGCTCAGGGTCTGTTCGTTGATCTGCGTGGCGGCCTGAAACATCGCCACCAACAGGCCCACCAGCAAACTCGGAATCACCAGCACGGCGACCATCATGGTGGTCAGCCACAGCGCTTCGCGAAAGATGTCGACCGCAACTTCCGGGGTCATGGCGAGACACCGCCAAAGCTGCTGGCCAGCGTGCCGATGATCAGCGCCCAGCCATCCACCAGCACGAACAACATGATCTTGAACGGCAGGGAAATGATCAGCGGCGACAGCATCATCATACCCATGGCCATCAACACACTGGCCACGACCAGGTCGATGATCAGGAACGGAATGAAGATCATGAAGCCGATCTGGAATGCCGTTTTCAGCTCGGAGGTCACGAAGGCCGGCACCAGGATGGTCAATGGCGCCTGATCCGGCGTCGCGATGTCAGTGCGCTTGGACAGGCGCATGAACAGTTCCAGATCGCTGGTGCGGGTCTGGGCGAGCATGAAGTTCTTGATCGGCACCTGGGCCTTGGCGACCGCATCCTGGGCCGTCAGTTTTTCCGCCAGATACGGCTGCAAGGCGTCCTGGTTCACCCGGTCGAACACCGGCGCCATGATGAACAGGGTCAGGAACAGCGCCATGCCGGTGAGGATCTGGTTCGACGGTGTCTGCTGCAGGCCCAGGGCCTGGCGCAGGATCGAGAAGACAATGATGATCCGGGTGAAACTGGTCATCAGCATGACAAACGCCGGGATAAAACTCAGCGCGGTCATGATCAGCAGGATTTGCAGGCTGACCGAGTATTCCTGCGCACCCTGCGCATTGGTGCCCAGGGTGATGGCCGGGATCGACAACGGATCGGCGGCGAATGCCAGCGGCGCGGCCAGCATCAGGGTCAGCATCAAGGCGATGCGCAGCGCACCCATTACTTCTTATCCTTCTGATCTTTACCCAGCATCTCCAACAGGCGCTGGGCAAATTCCGGCGTCGGCTTCTCGGTACTCGGCACTTGCACCGGCTCCTTGAGCACATGCAATGCAGTGATGTTGCCGGGGCTCAGGCCCAACAGGATCTGCTCGTTGCCGACCTGCACCAGCATCAGGCGGTCGCGAGGCCCCAGCGCGCGGGAACCGACAATCTCGATCACCTGCCCCTTGCCAGCCGGACCGGCCTGCTGGACCCGACGCAGCAACCAGGCGAGGAGGAAGATCAACCCCAGCACCAGCAGCAAGCCGAACACCAGCTGCGTCAGTTGCCCAGCCACACCGCTGCTCACTGCCGGCGCGGCAGCCGTGGTCGCCGTAGCGACAGGCTCAGCCGCCAGCACGCTGAACGGCATCGCCAATACAAACCCGAGAACCCTTTTCACTCAGCGCAGCTTCTTGATGCGTTCGCTCGGGCTGATCACGTCCGTCAGGCGGATGCCGAACTTCTCGTTGACCACCACCACTTCGCCGTGGGCGATGAGCGTGCCATTGACCAGCACGTCCAGCGGCTCGCCGGCCAGGCGATCAAGCTCGATCACCGAACCCTGGTTCAGTTGCAGCAGGTTGCGGATGTTGATGTCGGTGCTGCCCACTTCCATGGAAATCGACACCGGGATATCGAGGATCACGTCCAGGTTCGGGCCTTCGAGGCTCACCGGATCGTTGTTTTTCGGCACGCTGCCGAACTCTTCCATGGGCAGGCGGTTGGACGCGGAACTGCCGGAGTCGGCGGCCAGCAAGGCATCGATATCGGCCTGCCCGGCATCACCGGTTTCTTCCAGGGCTGCCGCCCACTCATCGGCCAGAGCCTGGTCGTCTTGCGTGTTCATTTGTCAGTGTCCTCGGCGAGCAAAAATTCAGAATTCGTTTAATCGCGAATGGGTACGAGCGCCGGTCAACGGCGCTCGATCGGCTCGATCACTTGCAACGCCAGGTTGCCCTTGTGCGAGCCCATCTTGACCTTGAAGGCCGGCACGCCGTTGGCGCGCATGATCATTTCTTCCGGCATGTCGACCGGGATCACATCCCCCGGCTGCATGTGCAGGATGTCGCGCAGGCGCAACTGACGACGAGCCACCGTCGCACCGATCGGCACGTCGACGTCCAGCACGTCCTGGCGCAGGGCGTTGACCCAGCGCTCGTCCTGATCGTCGAGGTCCGACTGGAAGCCGGCGTCGAGCATTTCGCGCACTGGCTCGATCATCGAGTACGGCATGGTCACGTGCAGGTCGCCGCCACCGCCATCGAGTTCGATGTGGAAGGTCGACACCACAATGGCCTCGCTGGGGCCGACGATGTTGGCCATGGCCGGGTTCACTTCCGAGTTGATGTACTCGAAGTTGACTTCCATGATCGCCTGCCAGGCTTCCTTCAAATCGACGAACGCCTGCTCCAGCACCATGCGTACCACACGCAGTTCGGTCGGCGTGAATTCACGCCCTTCGATCTTGGCGTGGCGGCCGTCGCCGCCGAAGAAGTTGTCCACCAGCTTGAACACCAGTTTGGCGTCGAGGATGAACAGCGCGGTGCCGCGCAGGGGTTTGATCTTGACCAGGTTGAGACTGGTCGGCACGTACAGCGAGTGCACGTATTCGCCGAACTTCATCACCTGCACGCCGCCGACCGCCACGTCCGCCGAGCGACGCAGCATGTTGAACATGCTGATGCGTGTGTAGCGGGCGAAACGCTCGTTGATCATTTCCAGGGTCGGCATGCGTCCACGGACGATGCGATCCTGGCTGGTCAGGTCATAGCTTTTGACGCTGCCGGGTTCGGCAGCGTTTTCGGTCTGTACCAGACCATCGTCGACGCCATGCAACAGCGCGTCGATCTCATCCTGGGACAGCAGGTCCTGCACGGCCATGTCGTGTTCCTACTGCAGTACGAAATTAGTGAAAAGCAACTGTTCGATCACCACTTTACCGAGCTCTTTCTGCGCCACTTCCTGGACACTGGCGGTAGCTTTCTGCCGCAGCATTTCCTGGCCGACCGGCGAGGCGAGGGTCGCGAAGTCCTGCCCGGAGAACAGCATCACCAGGTTATTGCGGATCACCGGCATGTGGACCTTGAGCGCCTCCAGATCCGCCTGGTTGCGCGCGAGCATGGTGATGCTCACTTGCATGTAGCGCTGGCGACCGCTCTGGTTGAAGTTGGCCACGAAAGCTGGCGCCATCGCCTCGAAAATCGCTGGCTGCTTGCCGACAGGAGCGGTTTGTTCCACTGCGGCGGCAGGCTTGCTCTGAGCGCTGTGCATGAAGTACCAGGTCGCCCCCACGGACACACCGATCGCCAGCAGCAGGGCCAGCACGATCACGATAATCAGCTTGAGTTTGCCTTTCGTTGCGGGGTCTTTTACTGCTGCGTCGCTCTTCGCCATGCCAATAATCCGTCACTATTCGGGTTTTCACAGTCGCACGGCAAGGCAAGAGCAAGTGTTATGCCAGAAGTATCGGGAAGAGCTGGGCGGACCGGCTTCGATCGGAAGATCACCACGAAGCCACTGTGGGAGCGAGCTTGCTCGCGATGGCATTTTAACAGTCAACATTTTCATCGACTGTTACACCGCTATCGCGAGCAAGCTCGCTCCCACAGGGTTAGGTGTTCGTTTGGTCAGGCGTAGTAATCGACCGCGCTGGAGCCGATCACGCTGGTGGTATTGACCGCCGCTTCAGCGACGCCTGGGGTGATGTCATCATCCATTGAATCGAGGCGACCGCCGCTGGCACTGGTCCGCCCGCTCTGACCTTGCCGGGCTTGTTCCTGCCCCTGCTGCGAACCACGGGACTGGTCCGAAACGTTGACATCGACCTGCCCCATGCCCTGCTGCGCGAACATGTCGCGCAAGCGATGGACCTGCCCATCCAGCGCCTCACGGACGCCCGGATGCGCACTCATGAACGTGACCTGGGTCTGTTGATCGGGAACCATGTTCACCCGAATGTCCAGACGCCCGAGCTCAGCGGGCTGCAACTGGATGTCCGCCGCCTTGAGATTGGCGCTGGACAGGTACATGACCCGGTTCACCACCTCTTCGGTCCACCCGCTCTGGTGCATGGCGATCGGCTGGTTCACCGGCAAGGCATTGGCTGTCTTCGGTGTGGCTGCCTGGGTCAGCGCTGCCAGACGGTTGGCGAAATCATCGACACGGGTGTCGCTGCTGGCGGACTTGAGATCCTTCAGGCCGTCATCGATCAAGCCGCTGAAAGCCTTGTCTTCACCCGGGCTGGTGTCGCTCTTGTCACCCTTAACATCCAACAGGGTCGCCATGCCGGCGGCAAAATTTTGCTCTGGCGTCAGCTCTGCGTCAGCCTGGGCTTGCGCCTGTGTCGGTGCAGTCTTGGGTTGTGCCTGGCTGGAAGCCGATACGTGACCGCCCTGCTCCATCGCCAGGCGCACCGCCGGCAATGCGTCGAGCGGATCGGTCGAGGGATCGAAATCGCCCTCGGCAGTGGCCAGCGCTGGAGCGAGTACAGCCGTAGCCGTAGCGGCAACCGGCGCATCAACGACAGGTTGCACGGTGTCGACCACGGCGGGGGCTACCGGTGCCGATACGATGGATTGCAATGTAGGATCAAGCGCCGGATCCAGCAGTGCGGCGTCAACGACCGGAGCCGGGTCGGCATCTGACGCATCATCGCCAGCGACCTTGTCGCCAGCCTGCACCGAACTCTCGGCAGGCAAGGATTTGCCGCCATCGGCAACCACCGGTTCCTCGGCGGCAGACTTGTCGTCACCTGCGTCTTTGGTTCCGGCAACATCGCTGGTTTTGTCGCGACCCGGCTTGAGCGAGGCATCCGCCAACGCAGTGGGTTTGCCTTGCGCCTGATCGGCGTAGACATCAGCGAAGCTTGCGGCCTTGCCCCCGGGCTCAGAGGTCTGCGCCGGAGGATTGGCGGAGCCAGCTTGAGTCTTGGCCTGCCTGGAGGCCTGAAACAGAATATCGGGGGTAACGGGCATGAAACGGTCTCCGCTGCACGGGGCTCGTAAGTACAGTTGGATGAGTTGACTGCAAAGGTCGAGCCAGTTTCACTCGAAGAGGACCAAATGCAGCGTGTGCTCAGATTTTCGCCGGGCAACGCTGTCGTTCAGCTTCGTACAGAGGCCGGATATCGGCAAATTCGCGGTCGATTTCGCCGACCAACTCCTGAACGGCGGCCCATGGCAAATCTTTGGCCTGCTGTTCAAGTTGACGGCAGAGCTCTGTCAGCCGGAAGGCGCCCATATTGCTGCTGCTGCCCTTGAAGCTATGGGCGGTTTCAACGAGCCGTGCGGCACTGTCAGCTGTTCTCAAGACTTTCAGGCGCTCTTCGGAGTCTGCAAGAAAGACAACCAGCAGATCCGGATAGCCCTCTTCCATCACTTCCTGCAATGCGCTCAGCACGTCGCGATCCACATGTGTGTCGTCCACTTGCTCACTCCTTGATCAAGAATGCGCGGATTATGCCAGAGCCTCCCAGATAAACTCCACGCGTGCACTTCGACCATTGTCGGTCCAGCGGGCATTACGCCCCAACTGGCGGATCAGACTGACCCCACGCCCCGACAGGCGGACGTCTTCCAAAGGTCTTGCGATCACCCGCTCGACATCGAAACCCTTGCCGCTGTCTTCGATGTGAATGGTCAGGCAACCGCCATCGTCCGTTGGCGTCACCTGCAAATGCAACCGTACATAACCATCCAGCAGCTCGTCCAGCCGGGTATTGCGCTCTTGATAATATCGCGCAAAACCCGAGGCATCGCGCTTGAGACTCGAATCCAGCCCCAGCACGCCATGCTCCAGCGCATTGGAGTAGAGCTCCGCCAGCACGCTGTAGAGCGCACCGCTCTGAGCCCGAAGACCATGGACCTCAAGCAACAACTGCAACAGATAGGGTAACGGATTGAAGCGCTTGAGCGTGGCGGCGCGAAACTCGAAACTTACCGACCAGTCCAGCGGGCAGGACTGGCCGCTGTCGGAGTAGACCAACGCCGGCGGAGTGATTTGCGTCGACTCCAGCAGGCTGACTTCGACCATACTGACATCGTCACGCGCTTCACCGCCGAAATGACGCAGCGCCTGCTCGATCTCTTCGAACAGCGCATTCGGATGCCGATTGGCGGCAAACACTTGCTGCAATCGCTGCGCGCCAAACAGTTGATCATTGGCGTCGCAGGTATCGATCACCCCATCGGACAGCAGAAACACTCGATCCCCGAGGGCCATGGGATACACGTCGGTACGCTCATCGAAGGATTCCGGGCTCAGCACACCCAAAGGCAGGTTCCGCGCCGGCAGAGGCGTTCGCTCGCCACTGGCAACGCGATGCAGGTAACCGTCCGGCATGCCGCCATTCCAGACTTCCACCGAACGACGCTGAAAACTCAGGCACAGCAACGTGGCACAGCAGAACATGTCCACCGGCAGGATGCGCTTGAGCTTGGCATTCATCTCGCGCAGGGTTTCCGCCAGGCCATAGCCCTTGGCGGTCATGCCATAGAAGACTTCGGCCAAGGGCATCGCACCCACTGCCGCTGGCAAACCGTGGCCGGTGAAATCGCCCAGCAGCACGTGCATGTCTCCGGCCGGGGTGAACGCGGCCAGCAACAGGTCGCCGTTGAACAGCGCATAGGGCGATTGCAGATAACGGATATTCGGAGCGGCATTCAGGCAGCCGGAGTGCGCCACCTTGTCGAAAACGGCCTTGGCCACACGCTGCTCGTTGAGCAGGTAGTCGTGGTGCCGGGCGATCTGGTCACGCTGTTGCAGCACGGTGTCCTGCAAGCGCCGCAAGCGATCCATCGCCTTGATCTTGGCAGCGAGAATCACCTGGTTGTAGGGCTTGGCCAGAAAGTCGTCACCGCCGACTTCCAGGCAACGGGCCAGGGCTTCGCTTTCGGACAACGACGTGAGGAAGATAATCGGCACCAGGGTTTCCCCGGCCAGAGCCTTGATCTGCCGGGCCGCCTCGAAACCGTCCATCACCGGCATCAGCGCATCCATCAACACCAGGTGCGGTGATTGCTGGCGAAACACCTCGACCGCTTCGGCACCGTTGGCCGCCGTCAGCACTTCGTGCCCCTGGCGGCGCAGAATGCTCGACAACAGCAGGCGATCGGCGGCGCTATCCTCGGCGATCAGGATCGTCAGCGGCTCCAGTGGCTGCATGGCAATCAACTGATGTCGAACAGCTTGTCGAAGTTGGAGATGGCGAGGATCTTGCGCACGTCGGTACTGCTGTTGACGACGCGGATATCGGATTCGTCGCCACCGGCGTGATCACGCAGCAAAAGCAGCATGCCCAGCGCCGAGCTATCGAGGTAAGTGGCGTCTTTCAGGTCGACCACAACCGCCGATATCTCTTTATTTTCGTAGGACTGACGAAATTCCTGATGCTTGGCGAAATCGAATCGTCCCTTGACCGATATCGTCAGTTTTTGCCCATCCGGAGAGACTTCTGTAACGACTGACATTTCATGGCTTCCTTGTCATTGGTAAACCCGCTTGCACAAGGTTTAGCATTTGGTAGAGGTTGGAGCAAGGCGGTAGGTTGTGGTGACTGTCGGATCGTTATCGCTGTAAACCTGACATCCCCGTGCGCTCACAGGTTCATCGCGAGCGAGTTCGCTCCTACAGGTGATCCTGCCGTGGCAGGCGCTGGGACAATTCATCCAACAGTTTCTGTTCGCGCCGGTCTTCAAGCGCCCGCGCCTCATCGGCATAGCGCTGAACCAGCTTGCGCAAGCCTTCGACCCGGGCAAACGCCTGCTGCCAGGTTTCCCGGGCTTTGTTGAGGTTGTTCTGATGCCAGGCCAGGCTTTGCCGCTGCTGGTCGATGGCCGTGCCCAGTTGCGCGAGAAAGCCCTGATAGCCCAGCAACCATTGGCCCGAGACGCCGCCGCTGCCGCGCACGATCCATTGTTCCTGATAGTCGAGACGGAAGGCTTCGAGGTCGGCGAGTTTGCTTTCGGCCAAACGCACTTGCCCCTGAAAGTGCCCCAGGCGCTGGACTGCGGTTTTCTCGGCCTTTTCGGCCATTTCCACCACGGGGGCCAGGCGCCCTGCCCGAGTCTGGGCCATGGCCGGTTAGCCGCCCGCCGCGGGCGCGAAGATCGACGCGAGGTAAGCTTCGCTTTCGCCCAGGCTGATGCTGTCGTTGAGCCCCTGCCGCAGGTATTTGACCAGCTGCGGTTGCAAGGAAATCGCCAGGTCGGTCTCGCGGTCGCCGCCAGCGACGTAGGCGCCGACGCTGATCAGGTCGCGACTCTGCTGATAGCGCGACCACAATTGCTTGAAATACTGCGCTCGCATCATGTGCTCCGGCGACACCACCGCCGGCATCACCCGGCTGATGGATGCCTCGATATCAATGGCCGGGTAATGCCCTTCCTCGGCCAGTCGCCGGGACAGCACGATGTGCCCGTCGAGCACGCCCCGCGCCGAGTCGGCAATCGGGTCCTGCTGGTCATCGCCTTCGGACAGCACGGTGTAGAACGCGGTGATCGAACCACCACCCTTCTCGGCATTACCGGCCCGCTCCACCAGTTTCGGCAGCTTGGCGAATACCGACGGCGGATAACCTTTGGTCGCCGGCGGCTCGCCGATGGCCAAGGCGATTTCCCGCTGGGCCTGGGCGAAACGGGTCAGCGAATCCATCAGCAACAGGACGTTCTTGCCCTTGTCGCGGAAATATTCGGCGATGCGCGTGCAGTACATGGCGGCGCGCAGTCGCATCAGCGGCGCATCGTCCGCCGGGGACGCCACCACTACCGAACGTTTGAGCCCTTCTTCACCGAGGATGTGCTCGATGAATTCTTTAACTTCACGTCCCCGCTCACCGATCAGCCCGACGACGATAATGTCGGCCTCGGTAAAGCGCGTCATCATCCCCAACAACACGGACTTACCGACACCGGTACCGGCGAACAGGCCGAGCCGCTGGCCGCGGCCGACCGTCAACATGCCATTGATGCAACGGATGCCCACGTCCAGCGGTTCGCTGATCGGTTCGCGCTTGAGCGGGTTGATGGTCGGGCCGTCCATTGGCACCCAGTCTTCGGCCTTCATCCCGCCCTTGCCGTCCAGCGCACGACCGGCGCCATCCAGCACCCGCCCGAGCATGCTCATGCCCATGGGCAGGCGACCGGTATCGGCCAAGGGCACCACTCGGGCACCGGGCGCGATGCCGGCGACACTGCCGACTGGCATCAGGAAGACTTTACTGCCGGAGAAGCCCATCACCTCGGCTTCGACCTGCATCGGGTGATAGCTGTCGTCGTTGATGACCATGCAGCGGCTGCCCATAGCGGCGCGCAGACCTTCGGCTTCAAGGGTCAGGCCGACCATGCGCAGCAAGCGGCCTTCGAGGATCGGTGCGCCCTCCAGTCCCGTGGCCTCGGCATAGCTGCCCAGGCGCTTGGCGAAACTGGTGCGTTCAAGGCGCATCGGGAACATCCTGAGCCGGTGCGACCACAGGCTTACTTTCGATCGGCAGTTCCAGGCTCAGGTCCGGCGCGGCCGGGTGCAAGGCCTGCTCGTGCAACTGATCGAACAGCTTGTCCATCACCCGCGCGACACGGGTTTCGACCGTGGCGTCGATGCGGCTGTGTTCTGTCTCGACCCGGCAACCGCCAGGCAACAACGCTTCGTCCTCGACGATGCGCCAGGTTTCTTCATGACGTTCGCGCAGGGCTTTGACCTGTTCGAAATCCTGCGGATTGATGTACAGCCGCACATTGCCCACGCCCAGCGGCAAGAGCTTGAGCGCCTCGCGCATGACGTGTTCGATCTGCGTCGAGTCGATGGCCAGTTCGCGCTGAATCACCTGTCTGGTGATGTGCTGCACGAGGTCGACCAGGGACTTTTCAATCTCGGTGTCCTGTTCGGCAATGGGCTCGAACAGGTGCGTCATCAGTTGCTCCAACGCCGCAATCTTGGCGGTCAGGGCCACCTCGGCTTCCTGACGGACCTTGAGCGTGGTGCTGTGGAAACCTTCCTTCTCACCCACCGCGAAGCCTTCGTTATAGGCTTCCTGGCGAATGCTTTCGAGCTCTTCAAGGGTCAGTGGCTGGACTTCCTCCAGCGGCACTTCCTCCATTTCCGGCGGTTCGGGTTCAGGCTCAGGTTCCGGCTCGGGTTCCGGCGGGTCGAAACTGGGCAGTGCCCAGGTATCGAAACCACTGACATCCCTGGCCCGGATCAGGTCAGTGGGTGCATCATCATTCTTGACCATGGTGTTAGATCATTTCCTCGCCGCCCTTGCCGCCGAGAACGATTTCCCCGGCTTCGGCCATACGGCGGGCGATGGTGAGGATTTCCTTCTGCGCGGTTTCCACGTCGCTGACGCGCACCGGGCCCTTGGCTTCCAGGTCGTCGCGCAACAGTTCGGCGGCACGCTTGGACATGTTCTTGAAGATCTTCTCCTTGACGCCTTCGTCCGACCCCTTGAGGGCCAGCACCAGCACATCGGAGGACACCTCGCGCAGCAGCGCCTGAATCCCGCGGTCGTCGACATCGGCCAGGTTGTTGAACACGAACATGAGGTCTTCGATCTGACCGGACAGGTCTTCGTCGACTTCGCGGATCGAGTCCATGAGCTGGCCTTCGATCGAGCTGTCGAGGAAGTTCATGATGTCCGCCGCGCGTTTGATGCCACCCAGGGTGGTGCGCGAGGCATTCGAGTTGCCGGAGAACTGCTTCTCGAGAATCTGGTTGAGCTCTTTCAGGGCCGCTGGCTGTACGGTGTTCAGCGAAGAGACCCGCAGGATGATGTCGAGCCGCACCTTGTGGTCGAAGTTGCCGAGCACTTCACCGGCCTGGTCCGGATCGAGATACGCCACCACGATCGCCTGGATCTGCGGGTGTTCATAACGGATCACGTCGGCGACGGCGCGCGGCTCCATCCACTTCAGGCTGTCGAGGCCGCTGGTGTTGCCACCGAGCAGGATGCGGTCGATCAGGCCGTTGGCCTTGTCTTCGCCAAGAGCCTGGGTGAGCATCTTGCGCACATAGTCGTCGGAGCCGACGCCCAGGCTGGTCTGGTCGCCGACGATATCGACGAACTCGCTCATCACCTGTTCGACCTGCTCGCGGTGCACATTACCCATCTGGGCCATGGCCACACCCACGCGCTGAACCTCTTTGGGGCCCATGTGACGCAGCACCTGGGCAGCGTCGGTGGACCCCAGGGACAGCAACAGGATTGCGGCTTTGTCGACCTTGGACAGTTTGGCGGCAACGGCTCGGTTATCACTCATCTGCGTTAATCCACTCTTTCACGACCTGGGCCACACGACCCGGGTCTTCTGCCACCAGACTCTTGATTGCGTTCAACTGAGCGTCATAGCCTTCGCTCGGGCTCGGCAACAGGATGCTGGTCGGGCCACCGAGGCTGACACGGTCGTTGGCCAGTTCGCCATCCAGACCGCCCATGCCACCCAACTCGACGTCGCTGCCGATACCGGCCAACTGCTTGCCCTTGCCACCACCGGTAATATTGTTGAGCACCGGACGCAGCACACCGAATACCAGCACCAGAATGAACAGCACACCCAGCACTTGCTTGACGATGTCCCAGAACCACGGCTGGGAGTAGAACGGAATTTCGGCAATCGCTTCACCGCGCTCGGCGGAGAACGGCATGTTGATCACGCTGACGCTGTCACCACGGCTGGCATCGAAGCCGACTGCGTCCTGAACCAGGCGAGTGAAGCGCGCCAATTCATCGGCGCTCCATGGCGCACGGGTGGTTTCGCCGTTGGCCGGATTGATCTTGACCTGATCATCGACCACCACCGACACCGACAGGCGATTCAACCGGCCCTGCTGCTGCTTGGTGTGGCTGATGGATCGGTCGAGTTCGAAGTTCTTGGTCGATTGTTGACGCTTGTCCGCCGGGTACGGAGCGAGCATCGGCTGACCGGTGGCCGGGTCCATGATTTGCTGGCCATTGGCATCAACCAGCGGTTGGCCCGGCTGCACCATGCCGGCTGCCCCCGGAGGGCCGCCGGTGGTTTGCGGCGCGGAGGCCGGCGCTGGAGGCTGGTTGCTCAAGGCACCCGGCACGCCTTGCGGGCCATTGCTGGCGGTACGTTGTTCGTTGACCGACTGCTCGCTGCGCAACGCCGGTTGATCCGGGTTGAATTGCTCGGAAGTCGATTCGACCGCACTGAAATCCACGTCGGCCGAGACTTCGGCCTTGTAACGGTCGTTGCCCAGCACCGGCTGCAGGATGTTGTGCACGCGCTGAGTGAGCATGCTTTCCATGCGACGACTGTAGTCGAACTGCTTGCCAGCCATGGTCAGTTCGGAGTTTTCCGCCTGATCGGAGAGCAGGTTGCCCTTCTGGTCGACCACGGTGATCTGCGATTTGCTGAGTTCGGGAACGCTGGTCGCTACCAGATTGATGATGGCAACGACCTGGCCTGGCTCGAGGGAGCGACCGGAATAGAGTTCAACCAGAACCGAAGCGCTCGGCTTGCGCTCGTCGCGCACGAACACCGAACTTTTCGGGATCGCCAGGTGTACGCGGGCGCCCTTGACGTTGTTCAGGCTGGAAATGGTGCGGGCCAGTTCGCCTTCGAGGCCGCGACGGTAGCGGGTCGCTTCCATGAACTGGCTGGTGCCAAGCCCCTGCTCCTTGTCGAGGATTTCAAAACCGATGTTGCCGTCGCTGGGAGTGACACCAGCGGCCGCGAGCTTGAGCCGCGCTCGGGACAGGTCATCGGCCTTGACCAGCAAGGCACCGGAATTGGGTTCGACGGTGTACGGGATATCGGCGGAGGCCAGGGTATCCATGACCTGCTTGGCGTCCATGCCGGCAAGGCTGCCGTACAGAGGCCGGTAGTCCGGTTGCTGGGACCACAACACCACGGCAAAACCAATCGCCACGCTCGCCGCCAGGCCGACCAACAGGCCCACCTGACGCAACATGGTCATCTCGGAGAGGTTTTCCAGGAAGGACAACCCGAACAGCGGCGGTTTGCCGTCTATTGGAGTGGCCTTGGCCGGAACGTTATCGGCGACTGCTTCTGCCATGACTCAATCTCGTCCTTTAAACCGGCATCTGCATGATGTCTTGGTAGGCCTGAACCAGTTTGTTGCGCACCTGGGTCAATGCCTGGAAGGACACGCTGGCTTTCTGCGATGAGATCATCACGTCTGTAAGATCGACGCCGCTTTTGCCGATTTCGAACGCACTGGCCAACTGCGTGGAAGCCTGTTGGGTGTCGTTCACTTTATTGACGGCCTGACCGAGCATGTCGGAAAAGCTGCTGCCCGACACTTCAGGAACGGCAGTCGATTTCGGCGCAGACATGGCATCCATTTGCATGGCGCGCATATCCAGCATCAACCGATTGAATTCAATACCTTGGCTCATGGTTTCTCTCTTTGACGACCCGCAATTTTTTGACACTCACTCGGCGGGTCATGAGGTGTTAGCAACAAGGGTGCCAGCTCCATGGCCTTGTTTCACAAAAGCCCTTCTCATCGCCGCTAGCCGCTGTAGGAGCGAGCTTGCTCGCGATGAACTGAAGAACGCCGCGTTTATCCTGACGCCCCGCATTATCGTTAACGACCATCGCGAGCAGAGCTCGCTCCTACAGGAACAGGATCAGGTGGCGAACAGATAGGCTTCCACATCCATACCGGCATCGCGCATTTGCGCCAGCTTGTAGCGCAGGGTCCGCGGGCTGATACCCAGGCGCTCGGCCGCCTCTTTGCGACGACCGCGCTCGGCGCGCAGGGTATCGATGATCATCTGGAATTCTCGGCGACGCAGATCATCGCCCAGCGCACCGGCCGACTCGGCCTCGACTTCCACTGGACGCACCGGCGCCTGCGCCAACGCAGGCAATGGAGCGCAAGCCACCGGCCCGGCCAGGCAGAAATCCTGCGGCTGGATCAAGCCACCCTGCTGCAGAATCAACGCTCGCTGAATCGCGTTGTCCAGCTCACGCACGTTACCCGGCCACGGATAAGCGATCAGACACGCCTGGGCCTCGGGGGACAATCTGGCCGGTGAATGCTTCATTTTATTGACGTGCCTGGCCAGCAGACGCTCGGCCAGCGGCAGGATGTCGGCGGTACGCTCGCGCAACGGACGCCAGGCCAGGGGAAACACCGACAGGCGATAGTAAAGATCTTCACGGAAGCGCCCCGCCGCCACTTCACCCGCCAGGTCGCGATTGGTGGTGGCAACCACGCGAATGTCCAGCGTGATCGGCTTGCGCGCCCCAACCCTTTCGACCTCACGTTCTTGCAGTACGCGCAGCAATTTGGCCTGGAGCCCCAGGGGCATTTCGGAAATTTCGTCGAGCAGAATGGTGCCGCCGTCAGCCTGCTCGAACTTGCCGGCTTGCGCGGCAATGGCACCGGTGAAGGAGCCCTTCTCGTGCCCGAACAAGGTCGCTTCGAGCATGTTGTCCGGGATCGCCGCACAGTTGATCGCAATGAATGGCTGATTGGCGCGATGAGAATGCTGATGGATGTAGCGCGCCAGCACTTCCTTGCCCGTGCCCGACTCACCCGAGATCAACACCGTGGAATCGCTGCGTGCGACCCGCGCTGCCAATTCGAGCAACTGCGCGCTCGCCGGCTCGAATGCTATCGGCCCTTCACCCTCAGCCAGACCGAGACTGCCCAGGGCATGACGCCCCACCAGATCGAGCAACGCCTTGGGCTCGAATGGTTTGACCAGATAGTCCACCGCACCTTGGCGCATCGCATCGACCGCACGCTCGACCGCGCCGTGAGCCGTCATCAGCAACACCGGCAATTGCGGCTGCCGCGCTCGCAACAGGCCCAGCAACTGGTGGCCGTCCATACCCGGCATGTTGACGTCGCTGATCACCAGGCTGAAGGCCTCGCCGCCGACGGCAAGCAACGCCTCCTCTGCCGAACCCACCGCCTTGTAATCGTGCCCCGCGAGCAATAGCGTATCGGCCAGCGCCTCGCGCAACGCGCGGTCGTCCTCGACCAGCAGAACCTTGATACCCATCTGTGTCACTCCGCTCCTTGAGCGCTGCTGAACAACGGCAGAATAACCTGCGCGCAAGTGCCGCGACCGAGTCGCGAGCGCAACTGCAATTGTCCCTGATGAGCACGCGCCACTGCCTTGACCACGGTCAGGCCAAGACCTGTGCCAGTGGCCTTGGTGGTAAAAAAGGGTTCGCCCAATCGCGCCAGAACGGCGGCATCGATACCGGAGCCACTGTCGCTGACGCACAGGTGCAGGTAATTGCCGCGGGTATAGAGGTGAATCTTGAGGCGCAATGGACCGGCACTGGACTGAATGGCGTTCTCGATCAGATTGAGGATCGCACCGACCAGGGTGTCGCGATTGCACAGCAACTCCCCCGAATGACTGTCGCACTGCCAGCGGATCGGCAGATCCTGTACGTGGGTCAGTGCCGCCGCTTGCAACGATTGCATCAACTGAGCGGGCGTCACGCGATCGGTCAGCGGCAACTCGCCCCGGGCGAAAACCAGCATGTCGCGCACCTGGTGCTCCAGCTCGTGCAGGCGCTCCTTGAGGCGCCCGGCAAAGCGCTGCTGGGTAGCGACCGGCAGCTCTTGCTCGGTCAAATGACTGGCATACAGCAACGCGGCGGACAACGGCGTGCGTATCTGATGAGCCAACGAAGCGACCATGCGCCCCAACGACGACAGCCGCTCATGACGGGCCAGTTGATCCTGCAGGTGACGGGTTTCAGTCAGGTCGTTGAGCAACACCAACTGGCCAGGCTCGGCGTCCAGCGAGCGCGTGGCGATCGACAGGCGACGACCATCCTTGAGGGAGACTTCATGACCATCGTCTTCGCGCGGCGCAAAACAGCGGGCAATGACGTGGCGCCACAATTCACCTTCCAGCGGCAACCCCAGCAACTCGCACGCCGCCGGATTGGCTTCGCGCACGATGCCCTGGGCGTCAATGACGATGACTCCGCCGGGCAAGAGATCAAGGAGGTTTTGCAGGCGATTGGCCAGGCGTTCTTTTTCCGCCAGCTCCTGCATGCGCTGGGCACTGACCACTGCCAATTCACCCTTGAGCTCGGTTACCCGGGCTTCAAGCATGCTGTAGGAATCGGTCAACTGACTGGACATCTGGTTGAACAGCGCAAATGCCTGCTCAAGGCCAAGCCGGCTCGCCAGCTCTACGGACGACGGTTGCCCCGAAGCATCAAGGACAGGAGACATCTGGGCGGCTTGGGGCATCGTGCTCTCTCGCTTGGCTGACCGTCAGTGAAACGGAACGTTGCGAGGGACGTAGCAATACCCGTGCCTAAAAAAAACTTCTTATAAATGAATGAGTTGAAAAACAGGCGTCAATCATCCGCCTGCTCGTCTCCATCACGACGGCTCATGCCGTACTTGCGCATCTTTTCCACCAGCGTGGTGCGACGAATACGCAGGCGCTCGGCCGCGCGCGCCACAATGCCGTTGGCATCATCCAGCGCCTGCTGGATCAGCCCCTGCTCCAGACCACCGAGGTAGTCCTTCAGGTCCAGACCTTCCGGAGGCAACATGGCATTGGCGGTAAAGTCCTGGGTATGGCCGTTGATAGCCACGCGCTCTTCCAGATCGCTGCGCAGGCTGTCGACCATTTGCTCGTCTTCATCGTCGACGTAGCGGAATTTCTTCGGCAACTCGACCACGCCGATCACGCCGTATGGGTGCATGATCGCCATGCGCTCCACCAGGTTGGCCAATTCGCGGACGTTGCCCGGCCAGCCATGACGACACAGCGACATGATGGCCGCCGAGTTGAAACGGATCGAACCGCGCTTCTCGTGCTCCATGCGCGAGATCAGCTCGTTCATCAGCAGGGGAATGTCTTCGACGCGCTCACGCAGCGGCGCCATCTCGATCGGGAACACATTCAGGCGGTAGTACAAATCTTCGCGGAAGGTGCCGATCTCGATCATGCTTTCGAGATTCTTGTGGGTCGCCGCAATGATGCGCACGTCGACGCTTTGGGTCTTGTTGCTGCCCACGCGCTCGAAGGTGCGCTCCTGCAACACGCGCAGCAACTTGACCTGCATCGGCAGCGGCATGTCGCCGATTTCATCGAGGAACAGGGTGCCGCCGTTGGCCAGCTCGAATCGACCGGCGCGGCTGGTGATCGCCCCGGTGAAGGCGCCCTTCTCATGGCCGAACAATTCGCTTTCCAGCAACTCGGCCGGAATCGCCCCGCAGTTGACCGGCACGAACGGCGCTTCGCGGCGCTTGGAATGGTAATGCAGGTTGCGCGCAACCACTTCCTTGCCGGTGCCGGACTCACCGAGGATCAGCACGCTGGCATCGGTGTCGGCGACCTGCTGCATCATCTGGCGGACGTGTTGAATCGCCCGGCTGGTGCCGACAAGGCTGCGGAAAAGATTGGGCTCGCGATGACGACCGCGCTCGCGGGCCTGGTCGTACATCTCGCGATAGACCTGGGCACGGTGCAGCGAATCGAGCAATTTGCTGTAGCTGGGCGGCATTTCGAGGGTCGAAAGCACTCGCCGACGCTGGTCTTCCGGCAAGTCAATGGAAGAATTATCGCCCATTAACAAAACCGGAAGGAACTCATCCCATGTCGAGAGTGTCTTAAGCAAGCCCAGAAGTGCACCAGGAGCATTGACCGTCCCGATGAGGACACAGATCACTTCACGACTTGACGACAAAGAGCCGACAGCCTGCTGCCAGTCATGGCTACCGCAGGGTAAATTTTCTTCGCCGAGAAAATTCAAAATCACCGCCAGGTCGCGGCGGCGGACGCTATCGTCATCAATCAGCAGAATTTTGGTTTCACGCCACATGCAATAGCAACTTCCCTAGTCAACTCAATGCCCAAAATGCTGGGGCAAGCTAAACGCTTGCAGGCCTTGTATGCCTGAAGACGACTGAAATCTGGAACCAGCCACTAGTTAAGTCAAAAATCCGTGCACAGTCAAATTTATGGCGCACTTGTTTGGATTAACCGGGTTTTATTATCCAAACAGATGGTAAACCTTTGCCGCGTTCCGCGCTTGCTGGATCTGAGACATTTCATCGACTATCGCCTGCCTTTCACCCATCGCGACCTCAAGCAGCTGCTTGTAGACATACAGCAGCTCCTCAAGATTGCTGCGCAAAACCTCTTCATCCAGCGAAGCCTCGCTCATGACATCTTCCATGCAGGAACGGCAATCCAGGTCCAATTGACCGATGGCCTCCCAGTCACGCTCGGCCAAAGCACCGACCAGCGCTTCACGAGTTTGCTCTATCCGCTGCAATACAAGACTCATGGCGATCTCCCTTAGAACTGCGGACCTGGCTCAGCAATGCCGTCCCAGCCTTCTTTCACCGTGCGCAACAAGCTCGCGACCTCATCGAGAATCTCCGGATCGCTGCTGATGTTCGCCTCGGCCAGGCGCTTCATCATGTAGAGGTAAAGGCTGTCGAGTTCACCCACGGCATCGGCGCAGTTTTCAAGGTCCAGGCCTTCACGCAAACCACCGATGATGCCGATCGCCTTGCTGATCGACACACACTTGCCGGGAATGTCCTTGCGCTCCAGGGCGCCTTTGGCCTGGGCAATACGGTCCAGGCCACCCCCCATGAGCATCTGCACCAAACGATGCGGACTTGCTTCGGACGTCTGGGCGTGCGCACCCACTTTCTGATACTGCCGAAGGGCTAACATTGGATTCATGTTCTACCTCATTACCACAAAGACTCGTATGACCAGTGTATCGTCCGCGAGCCAGAGAACTTTAGATCAAAAGACAAAAACCCGGCACACGCGAAAATGCGTAGCCGGGTTTTTATCGTCAGTTCACGACTAGCTGTTGGACTTCTGGGCGTTCAAGGAAGTGAAGAACGAGGTGATGTTACTCGCCGTCGCTTTCATCTGCCCGACCAAAAGGTCCATTGCGTTGTACTTGGCGGTCAACGTCTTGGTCATGTTGGCGACACGCAAGTCCAGCGCAGTCTGCTGATTTGAAAGGTTCTTGCTCACGGTCTGCAGGCTGGTATTGCGCTGGTCAAGCAACCCGCCCGTCTGCACATAAGGCTTGATTACAGTGCCCATGCGCGCCAGCAGGCCGTTGGTAGCATTGCTACCGTTGAACAACTGCTGCACCTGGCCGCTCATGCCGTTGATGGCCATCGTCTTGTTGAACGCCGTTGTATCGAACGCCAGGTTGCCAGTTTTCTCATTCGTCAGCACGCCGATCTGCGACAGCACGGCCAATGGACCGCCCGCCCCGGGAGCGGTCAGCACGCTGCGAATATCGGAGATCAGTGTGCGCGACATCGAATCACCGGTAAACGCCGCCTGAACAGTCAGGTTGCCATCGGCATCCGCTGTCGCCTTGGACAGGGAGTTGATGGTGTTCATCAGGGTGTTGTAGGAATCAACGAACGACTGGATCGACGTCTGCAAACCGGTGGTGTTGTTCGCAACGGTGACGGTCGCCGCAGCCGGCGGCGTACCCGGGCTCACAGATGTCAGGTTCAGGGTCAGGCCACTGACCGCGCCGGTAACCGTATTGCTCTTGCTGGTCACTGCCAGTCCATCGATGGTCAGCGATGCATCCACCGCAACCCCGTTGACAGCTCCTGAACTGGAGGCCGAAGGGTTGGTGCCCATCGGTTGGGTGCCGTCGATTTCAAGGCCGGCGATACCGCTGACCGTCAGGTCGGAACCCGCGCCGGTCTTGGTGGAGCTGATCACCAGACGCGACGCACCCGTGCTGTCGGTCACGATGTTGGCAGAAATACCATTACTCGCCTGTGCAGAGTTGATGGCGTCCCGGGTGCTCTGCAAGGTCGCATTGGCTGGAATCGTGACATCGTAATCAGTGCCATTCTGACTGATTTTCAAAGTACCACTCGGAATGGCACTGGCGGCACCGCCGGCAAAAGAAGCACTGGCTACTTTCGAGCTGGTGGCCAGGTTATTCACAACAACGCTGTAAGTACCGGCAACGGCGGTATTGTCGGAAGTTGCACCCAGGATCGACGGGGTACCCGAAGTTGCGGTATAGCCCGCAAACGCAGGATTGGTCTTGCTACCGAGATTGGTCAGCGCCGTCTGAAAGGCCGTCAGTGCGCTTTTCAAGGAACCGACACCGGAGATCTTCAGCGTGTTGGTTTTGGTCTGGGTATCGATCTGCGTCTGTTTCGCCGATTTGTCGGCATTGACCAGCGCAGTAACGATCGCACCGATATCCAGGCCAGAGCCCAGGCCCGTACCCGGTAAAATTGGACTTGCCATTTTTCGTCTCCCTTCAGGTTGCTGCCACTCTTTTGACCTTTACCAGCGCCCAAAGAACGTACAAACACTATTCATGCCAGCCATCAAACTTTGGCATCGAACAATACATGGCTCGCATTGCTCAGGCTTTCCGCCAGTTTGAGGGCCTCGGCGGAGGGGATCTGTCGCACGACTTCGCCCGTTTCGCTTGCAATCACTTTGACGACGACCTTTCCGGACTGCTCGTCTATCGAGAACTCCAGATTGCGCTTGATCGACTGTACAAATTTTTCGATCTGCTGCACCGCCTGCTTCAAGTGAGTGTCATCCGTATCCAGCTTCTTTTCCGCCACGGGAGTCTCGCTGGCGACTTTAGGCTTTTCCGGCGCTTTATCCGAAACGGTGCTCGCTGGCTGGGGAGCCGGATAAGACACGCCAAGCTTTACGCTCATCTCCATGCCCATCACCTCTTAACGTAAAAAGCGAGAGAGCGTGACAAGCACACTCCCCCGCCCAAACTCTTGCCGAAATTACTGAAGCAGCTTCAGTACAGCGGAAGGCAGTTGGTTGGCTTGAGCCAGAACCGAGGTAGAAGCCTGTTGCAGGGTTTGCTGCTTGGTCAGGTTCGCGGTTTCTGCGGCGAAGTCGGTGTCTTGTACACGGCCTTGTGCAGCAGTGGTGTTTTCCACGATGTTCTGCAGGTTGGAGATGGTGCTGGTCAGACGGTTCTGCGAAGCACCCAGGTTTGCGCGGGTGGCGTTGATCGATGCCAGAGCAGCGTCGATCGCGGTGATCGCGTTGTCGATGTTGGCAGACAGGGTAGCGGAAGTTGCACCAGTCAGAACAACAGTACCGCTGCCTACGGACAGGGATACGGCGTCGAACTTGGAGCTCAGTACCAGGTCGATGCGGTTAGCCGAACCAGTGTTGGCGCCAACTTGCAGTTGCATGGTACCAGCGGTACCGTCCAGCAGGTTTTTGCCGTTCAGATTGGTGGAAGCAGAGATACGAGTGATCTCGTCAGACATCTGAGCGAATTCGGAGTTGGTAGCGGTCTGGTCAGCAGTGCTGTTGGTGCCGTTACGTGCTTTAACAGCCAGTTCACGCATACGCTGCAGAATGTCGGTCGAAGCTTGCAGCGCGCCTTCAGCGGTCTGGGCAACGGAGATACCGTCGTTGGCGTTCTGCACTGCCTGATTGCCACCACGAATCTGTGCAGCCATGCGAGTTGCGATCTGCAGGCCAGCGGCGTCGTCTTTAGCGCTGTTGATTTTCAGGCCGGAAGACAGGCGAGCCATCGAAGTCGACAGAGCGTCGGTAGCACGGTTCAGGTTTTTCTGAACGTTCAGCGACGTGGTGTTGGTGTTTACTGTTAAAGCCATGACGAATTCCTCGTTGGTTGGGTACTGCGGCTTCCGGCCCTGGCAACCGCCGGGTATGGCCTAGAGAACCTTCGTATTAGTTATCGTCGGGTTGGCAGGTTGCTTGAGGGCTTTTTTTAAAAAAAATGCCATCACCCTGCCACCCCCGAGAAAACAAGGGCTTAGCGCCCCTCAACCGCGAAAAAATGACGCCATAAAACTGTCCAGCCCGAAAACGCCCGTGCCAAAGCTGTTGTTGCCCTCAGGCCGGCATGTTTTCGAGCAATTCGATCAACTCATATTCCATGAAATCGGCGAGCCCCAGCCAATCCTGGCGCTCCTGGCAGGCGAGCATTTGCCTGAGCAACGATGCCCACGCCTGTTGCACGTCCTGAGGCGCCTGCAAAAACAGGCGCTGCGCCTCATCGAACAGATCGACCATGTTCAACGCCGCTTCGACATCACGCCCCAAGCGAAACAAACCGGCGCATTGCCGGTATTCCTCGATACCTATCGCCTGATGCTTCATCGCACGAAATCCTGATTGAACTGCGTCCCGGCAATCATTGCCCCCGCCCGACTGCTGTTGAGGAAAAGGACCTGGGGATGCCTGGCAATGTAACGCTCCAGCTCGCACAGATAGCCGCGAAAATTCAACTGCGTCTTGACCTTCTGGCCATGGCCATCGTGCACCCAGTATCTGGCCTGACTCACCGGCGGCCCCAGGTCACCATCGTTCCAGCCGGTGTGGGTCCGGTTCATTGGAAAGGCAAAGTCGGCACCGAAAAGCGTGATGCGCTGCGCGCCCATCTTCACCGCCAGATCCACGGCCGGGTGAATCACGCTGCCGCCCACGTTCAGCAGCGCACGGGGATGCTGTTCGCGCAACGTGGCGTAGATCGGGCTTGCGGAGTAACCACCGTAACGCTTGCCTTTCCAGGCATTGAGCATTTGTGGATCGCTCAATGGCAAGTACACCAGCGCAATATCCTCGGACGCGTCACCGGGCAAGTGCAGCACGCTGATGCGCTGGTCGATGCTCACGACCAGGTCAGGCTTGATTCCGTGCTCGCGAAGGGGCTTGTAGGCCGTGTCCACACAGATGAACAGGGGTCGCGGGGATTGGTTGCGCACCGCTGCCAAGCGCTCGAAATTCCCTTCCAGGCTCGGCCCGGTGGCAATCACATAAACCTCGCGCCCGGGACAAGTGCCAAAGAGCCGAGCCACATCGTCATCGGCAAGCAGTAGTCCAAGGGTGTCCTGCAAGCGCTGCAGAATGACCGGCGACTGCGGGTCGAAATCACGATTGTTGAAACTCAAGTGCACTTCGCTGACCAGCCGATCACGAATCTTCGCACTGTGGTCATCGGCCAGCAGCATTTCGGCGGGCAAGGCAAAAAACGGCGTGAAGATGTCGGACAGATCGCCGGCGTAGAGCAATTGCACGCGCGGATCGCCCAGCCATTGGCGTTGATCGATCAGCTCCAGCACCAACAGGAAAAGCGCGCCGTTGAGAATGTGGACATAGAGTTTTTCAAGCCCGGCGCGTTCCAGCAAAACCGCAGGCAAATCGCCGAAGCCGGTGCCGTAAACGTGCAGCTGTGGCTTGTCGAGCGGGAGACTGGCGGCCTGCAGGCGGGCCTCGCGCAGACGACCATGACGGCTGGTGAGCTGGATGCCACCCACACACAGCGTCGAGTCCCGCCCCTCGATCAGGTCGACCTCGACGGCCAGGCGGTCTTCCGTTTTCAATCGCGCATACAGCGACGGCCAGCGACGCTGGATAACCTGAGCATTGTCTTCAAAGCATTCGCTCATGCTACCTCGCATTCCTTACAAGCAAAAAAGCGCTCAAGGTTAACCCTTGAGCGCTTTTTTGTACCGGCCTTTTTATTAAAAGACGTTCACTCAAGGACGATAGATAATCGCCGAACCCCATGACAGCCCCACTCCGAAACCGCTGAGCGCAACGCGCTTCCATTCGGAATCGAGAATATGCTTTTCCAGCAGCAATGGAATGCTCGACGACACCGTGTTACCGGTCTCGACCATGTCCTTGATGAACTTCTGCGGGCACTCTTCGAAGCGCCGCGCAACTGCGTCGACAATCGCCGCGCTGCCTTGGTGAATGCAGAACGCATCGATGTCGTCAGCGCTCAATTGCGATTCGCCCAGCAACTCATGCAAATGCGCCGGCACCTTGAGCAGTGCGAAATTGAACACCTGGCGACCGTTCATGAAGAACACGCCGTCGGTGACTTTCAAATGTGGGGCGCCGGAACCATCGGTGCCGAACTTGGCCTTGCCCAGTGCCCAGGTCGGGTTCTCACCCATCCAGGTAGCCGTGGCCGCATCGCCGAACAGCATGGTGGTGTTGCGGTCTTCCGGGTCGACGATCTTCGAATACGGGTCGGCAGTGATCAGCAGGCCGTTCTTCAGGCCAGCGGCCTCCATGAAGCCCTTGATCGCATAAATGCCGTAGACGTAACCGGAACAACCCAGGGAAATATCGAACGCAGCGACGTTGGTCGGCAGGCCGAGTTTGTCCTGCACGATGGCCGCGGTATGCGGCAGGCCTTCTTCGTCACCGTTCTGGGTGACAACGATCAACGCATCTATGGACTCGCGTTTCAAATCGGGGTTGCTGGCAAACAGCGCATTGGCCGCTTCAACGCACAGATCGGAAGTTTCCTGATCAACGCCCTTGCGCGGCAGGAAAGCCGAACCGATCTTGCCCAGGATGAATTCTTCATCCTTCTCGAATTTTGCACCTTGTGCGTAATTGTCCACGCCGGCTACAGGAACGTAGCTCGCAATGCTCTTTATGCCAATCATTACGGCTTCCCAATAATAAACAGCCCAATACCACCACTCGCAGGAATCGAGGGGCGCCGACAAACCTGGATTTGCGTCGCCCCAAGGCGACGGCCGGGAAGCGTAGAGGGCCATCACTGAACCCGATAAAGGGTCAGGCGCCATCTTCCCGGTCAATACAATACAGTGAAGATGCCCGTTATGACTCGCAGGTCACGCTATTTTGCCGAATCAGCACGGCAACGGGTCATTCGACCAACGACCAGTCCAGTGCTGTTCCACGCTTGATGGCCTGACGGGCACGGCGTCCCAGGAGACTTTGCGCGTGTTTGGGCGCCAGCCCGAGACCCGGACGGATGGCTCTCAGATTTGTCCCGTCGAAGGGCTCGCCGGCCGCCATATCCCGGGTTACATACAACGATCTACGGTATACCAGGGATTGGCGCTCAGCCTCGGTGACACCGTAATGCACCTGCCCCATGGCTTGCCAGGCGCGCTCGGTTTCAATCACCAGGCTGGCCAGTTCGGAAGGCTCCAGCGAGAAACTGGCGTCGACGCCACCGGCCGCACGGTCGAGGGTGAAATGCTTTTCCACCACCGTTGCCCCCAATGCCACCGCCGCCACGGACACACCGACCCCCATGGAGTGATCGGACAGCCCCACCTGGCAATCGAACAACTCGCGCAAATGCGCGATCGTGCGCAGGTTGCTGTTCGCGGGTGATGCCGGATAGGTGCTGGTGCATTTGAGCAGCACCAGATCCTTGCACCCGGCCTCGCGGGCGGCGCGCACGGTTTCATCGAGCTCGGCGATGCTGGCCATGCCGGTGGAAATGATCAGCGGCTTGCCCGTCGCGGCCACCCGGCGTATCAGCGGCAGGTCGGTGTTTTCGAAACTGGCGATCTTGTAGGCCGGCACGTCGAGGCTTTCGAGGAAGTCCACGGCGCTCTCATCGAATGGCGTGGAGAACGCCAGCAGGCCCAGCTCCCTGGCGCGAGCGAAAATCGGCGCATGCCATTCCCAGGGCGTGTATGCCTTCTCGTACAGCGCGTACAACGAACTACCGGCCCACAGGCTGTTGGGGTCCTTGATGAAAAACTCACCCTCGGCCAGGTCCAGGGTCATGGTGTCGGCGGTGTAGGTCTGCAGTTTCAACGCATGGGCACCGGCCTTGGCCGCGGCCTCGACGATTTGCAGCGCCACGTCCAGGGACTGGTTATGGTTGCCGCTCATCTCGGCAATGATCAATGGCGGCGCATCGGCACCGATCAGGCGCTCGCCAATCTTGAAGCTAGTCATCTGCGTGATCCTTCAATACGCGCGTGAACGCGCAGGCACTCTGGGTAAAACCGGCTTCGCGAAAGACATGCAGCGACGGCTGGTTAGCGGGCAATACCTGGGCGGTGAGCGACTCAAGTTCTGGCCAGCGGGCCTTCACAAAGGCTTCTCCACGGTCCAGCAGCGCCCTGCCCCAGCCCAGGCCGAACCGGCCTTCGAACAGATAAATCGACACTTCGGCGGTAAAGCCACGCACGTCATAACGCAGCACACCGACCGGACCGTCATCGGCCTCGGCTATCAGCAGCAGCCGCCGGGGATTGCTCAGGGTCGCCGTCAGCCAGTTTTGATGCGCGGGCCACTCGATCACACCGGTCTCCAGCGACCAGTGGCGCACGGCCTCGGTGTTGCGCCCGTCGAACAACAGCTGCGCATCACCCAGGTTCGCCGGACGCACCCTCAGCACCGCGCCGGCCAGCGCAGCCGCCACTCGCTGCGCCCCCCGGCCATCGACCAGTTGTCGCGATTGCCGCGCCAGGCTCTGGCGCAGACCCTGGTTACCCGCGACAAAGCCGATGGCCAGGCGCAATTGCTCGACACTGACCTGCTCGCGCGCCCCCATGAACACATGGGCGCCCGCGACCGCCATGACCTCGCCGTTGACCTGCTGGTTGTTCGATACGGCAATGCAAATCGTCGGCAGCCCCATGGCCGCCCGCTCCCAACTGGTGCCGCCACCCGCCCCGACAAACAGGTCGGCCTCGGTCATCAATCGATAAAAGTCACTGACAAAACTGTGCAGGCGCCAATGCGGGCGACTCACCGCCAACGCCTGCATCTGCGCCCAGGCCGGATTATCTGCTCCGGCGACAAAATCGACTTCCAGCTCAGCAAAGTCTGCCAGCGCCAGCATCGCATGATGGGTCTGCATTGCCGCGTCGAAACCGCCGAAATTTACCAGCACACGCCGGGCCTGAGGCTTGATTTCGATGGCCGGGCAACGGAACTCGTCGCGCAGCATGGCAAACCTTGGGCCGAACAAGGTCCGGCAGCCTGGCGCCAGCAGCGACGCATAAGCCTCTGGCGTTCCCGAGAGATTCTGGTTCAGCAGCAAGTCGGCGCTGTAGGTCCGCGTGGCGAGGTCATCGACCACGGCGATCCGTGGCGCAAAGCGCCGGGCGGCCGTCTGCCAGCGATGATCGAGGCCGTAGTGGTCGACAATGATCCAGTCAAACGCCGGCTGGTGCTCCAGCAGCGGCTCGAGCGCGGCGATGTCCGTCTGCCATGGCAGCATGGACTCGATGGCTTGCTGCGGGTCTTCATCGCTGTAGCGCTCGGGCAGCGCGAAGGTTTCGAAACCTTCGGCCCGCAGTGCCTCCAGCCGATGCCCCGGTAACAGGCGACAGGCGAACGCCACATGACTGCCCTGCCGGCGCAACACTCGGGCCAGGCACAGGCAGCGCGCGATGTGGCCGCTGCCGATGGTTGGCGAGGCGTCAGAGCGAATCAGCACTCTCATTGCAGCTCACCCCCGGCCTTCAGCGCGGCATACAGGTATTCGGCGCGTTTCCAGTCCTGCGGTGTGTCGATGTCCTGCACCAGATGACGCGGCAGGATGACCGGCAGGCTGTACGGCGAATACAACACCTCGCCACGCAGCCAGGCATCGCTGCGGCCCCAGTAGAACTGTCCGGCATCCTGATAGGCGATCGACAAATCCTGGGAGCGGGTATCACGATACTGCGGATACAGCGCCGTTAATGCCCCCTGATCATCAAGGGTCAGGGCTCGCTGGACCGGGAACCCGAAGTCGCACACCGAGAAGGCGAATGACTTGTCGGGATGCTGTTCCAGCAGGCTCAGCCCCTGGACAAGAAATCGCGATTGCAACAAAGGCGCGGTCGCGTAGATACAACAGGCGCGATCAAACTCGCCCCCTTGTTCGCGCAAGGCTTGCAGGGCATGGGCGATCACCGCCGCAGTGCCCGTGAAGTCGTCGGCTAGTGCCGCCGGGCGCATGAAGGGCACCTGGGCGCCGCAGTCCCGCGCCAGCCCGGCAATTTCCTCGTCGTCGGTGCTGACCACCACCCGGGAAAACAACCCGGATTCCAAAGCGACCTGAATCGATCGGGCAATCATCGGCACACCGGCAAACGGCTTGAGATTCTTGCGGGGTATGCGTTTGCTGCCACCGCGGGCCGGAATAATGGCGACGTTGTTCAACGGCATTTTTCCAGGACAAACCAGGTGATGTCATCCACCGGGAATTGCCGATCGCGGTGGTAACCAAAACCGTAATCAACCAGTTGCAGGTCGTCATAGCGATCGAGCATTTCACCGGCGAAATCGCGTTTGAACAACTTGCCGCTGTTGCCGCGATACGGGACCTCGACCGGCACCGGGTTGTAGTACTCGGCGATCAGTATGTAGCGCTGGCTCAGCTCATACAGTTGCGCGTACGCGGCCGGCAGCAACTCCGGCGCCAGGTGAATCAGAACGCCTTTGCTCAGGGTCAGGTCGAAGGTGCGTTCCCGTGGGAAGTCGAACAGCGAACCCTGCCAGATGTGTGCGATACCCAACGCCCGGGCCGCGGCACAAGCGCTGGCATTGATTTCCACGCCGAACAACTCGCAGCGCGGCAACAGCTGGTGCAGTGCCTGCAGGTTGTTGCCGGCATTGGTGCCCAGCTCTACCAGGCTGTCGATGTGCCCGACCCGTGTCAGTGCCTTGGCGAACAACGCCAGGTTGGCCGCCACCAGCGGCTGCCCGACATTGCGCTCAACGTACTGGTTGCCGAATTCACCCTGCCAGAAGGTTTCCTGCTCGGTCAGTTCATGCATCACACATTTCCCACCCGCCGCAATGGCTGGATTATTTCGATCAGCTGCCGCATCTGCTCGACCACGTAGTCCTGTTGTTCATCACTGAGCAAGGGATACAACGGCAGGCTGATGGCTTCGGCGTAGTAACGTTCTGCCTGCGGAAAATCACCTTCGACGAACCCGAGATCACGATAGTAAGGCTGCAAATGCACGGGAATGTAGTGCAGGTTCACACCGACCCCGGCCTCTCGCAACCCCTCGAACACCTCACGATGAGTGAGACCGATCTGATCGAGTTGCAGCCGCACCACATACAGATGCCATGACGACTCGGCCTCGGGTTGCGCACCAGGCAAGGTCAGCGGCAAATACGCCAGCAAGCGGTCATAACGAGCCGCCAGTTCACGCCGGCGCTCGATGAACTCATCCAGTTTGTTCAACTGCGACAAACCAAGGGCCGCTTGCAGGTCGGTAATGCGGTAATTGAAGCCCAGCTCCACCTGTTCGTAGTACCAAGGGCCGTGGCTGGGCCCGGTCATCTGCTGCGGATCCCGGGTCATGCCGTGGCTGCGCAAGCGTTGCAGACGCTCGGCCAGTTCCGGGCTGTTGGTCATCACCATGCCACCTTCGGCGCTGGTGATGATCTTCACCGGATGAAAACTGAACACGGTCATCGCGGCAAACTCGCCACAACCCACCGGCCGCCCGGCGTAGGACGCACCAGCGGCATGGGCCGCGTCTTCGATCACAGTAACGCCATATCGCCTGGCCAGTGCGGCAATCCTGCGCATGTCGCAGCTCTGCCCGGAGAACGCCACCGCCACCAACACTTTCGGCAGCCGGCCTTCACGCTCGGCCCGCTCCAGCTTGACGGCCAGCGCAGCGGCATCGAGATTCCAGGTCAGCGGGTCGATGTCGACAAAATCCACCTCGGCACCGCAGTAGCGAGCACAGTTGGCCGAGGCGAGAAAGGTGTTCGGTGTCGTCCACAGCCAATCGCCCGGGCCGAGCCCTGCCGCCAGGCAAGCGATGTGCAGGGCCGCCGTGGCATTGCACACCGCCACGGCAAAACCTGCCTCGCAGCGTTCGGCCATCGCCCGCTCAAAGCGCTCGATGGTCGGCCCCTGGGTCAGCCAGTCAGACTGCAATACACCGACCACGGCATCGATGTCCGCCTGATCAAGGCTTTGCCTAGCGTAAGGAATCATGCTGGCAACCAGACACGCACCAGCGCGTCCCGAATGATCCGACACCCGAACGAACCGGTCCCGCCTGCGATGAAAATCGATTTTCCGTTGAACATGCCTTGAATCCTTATACCTGTTCGCCAGGCCTAGCCGAGCATCTGCGCCCAGCTCACCGAAGCACTTTCGCCCAGGGCAAAGCCTTTGCCGCTCAAGGCCAGATTGGCGTTATAGGCCTGGTCCTGAGCAAAGGCTGGGGCCCACTTGTCACGCAGTGCATCGAGGGCTTGCGGCGCTTTTGGTACTTCACCCGAATGAATCACCTGTACCAGCGGCGTCCACACGGTGAGGTAACCGGCCTGACCGGCCCGCAGGCACAGGTCGACGTCGCTCAAGCCGTCGGCGAAGGTCACGCTGTCCAGACCGTCCAGCTCGTCGAACAACGCTTTACGCACCATCAGACACACCATCGACACCGCCGAGTAGTTCTGCTCCAGCGCCAACCGGTGCAGGTAACCTTCGGCGTCGTGTTTTTCACCAACAAAGGCTGAACCCACACCACCGTTCATGCCGAGAATCAGACCGGCCTGAGTGACCTTGCCGTCGCGGTCGATCAACTTGGGACCGACCACGCCGACTTCCGGACGCTGGGCGTGATTGAGCAGCGACTCAAGCCAGTTCGGGTTGACCACTTCACTGTCGGCGGCCAACAGTATCAGGTACTCGCCCTGCGCCTGCTGGCTGGCCGCGTTGTACAACGCCGCATCGCTCATACGCTGATCGGTGCGCAGGACGCTGACTTTCGGATGCTGATAAGTACCGAGCCAGTCATTGACCTCGGCCGACTGATACTGGTTGATCGCAACCAACACTTCGTACTGGATGTAGCGGGTTCGCAGCAAGACCGCTTGCAGGCACTGCTGCAGGGCCGAAAGATTGTCCCCGGCCGGCACGATGATCGACACCAGCGGGCGTTCAGTGTGGCGGTAATCGATCTGCCAGGTGCCAGGTACCGTCGAAGTGATCTTGGCCTTGTAGCCGCGATTGCCCAGGTGGCGCAACAACGCCAGGCGCTCATCGGCGTTTTCTTCCAGTACCGGCGCCCGGGCAATCACCAGTGGCTCATCCAGGTGGGCCAGCCCGTTGAGGCCACCATTCTCGATGATGCGCAGCAGCAGGTCGAACTCAAGGGCCTTGCTGAAATCAGGCTGGTAGCCACCGACTTCAAGGAACACTTCCCGACGGATCAGCCAGTGACGCGCCATCAAGGCCGGCAGGCTTTGCAGCAGATCAAGATTGAAGCCAGGACGGAATACGTCCACCAGTGCGCCTTCGCTGGTGCGCTGGATTTCGTCGGTGGCGACGGCGCGGCAATCCGCGGCAGACAACAGTTCCAGGCTGGCGCGCAACAGCCCGCCGGCAGTGAACTCGTCGCCGGCTTCGGCCAGCATCAACCAGTCGCAAGGCGACTGACGAGCACCCTGGTTCAGCTTGTCGACGTAGTTGCTTTGGGTAACCCGGACAAAGTGCAGAGTGTTCTGCGCCGTGGTCGCGGCCGGTGCTTCACCGGTAGTGAAGACCACAATCCTGAACGCCTTGCTGTGACCTTCGAGCAGGCTGTCGAGAGAGACTTGCAGCTTGTCGATATCGTTATCCAGGTCGAGCAGGAAAATCCCGAACTGAGGACCACCGTCGTTGGCCGCAAGGTGTCGGGCGATCGACTCAGCCTCTTGTTCATCAGGCTGGCGGGGGGAGAGCCATTTGAGCAGTCGACCGGAGAGCATCTTGTCGAACGTCGCACGATTACCCTCAACCGACACCGCCTCCAGACGTGCAGCCCAATCGCCCAGGGTCTGCGCTTCTTCGTCTTCACCCAGCAGTTCCAGCTGGGCCACCAGACGCTTGACCACCGCGCGGTTGAAGATGTTGCTGTCGTGGGCTTGCCACAAACGGTCGACCACACTTTCCGGCGTGTCATTGTTGCGCGCCAGCATCAGGCTCTGCTGACGGGTCCAGATACCCTCCAGGCCTGCCAATTGAACGCGACCGGCCGGCATGGCGTGCAACAGGAACTCGAACTGGGTCAACTGATCGAAAAACGCCTGGTTGTAGAACGGCATTTCGACGTATTGCTTGGGGCCGAAACGGCGCACAGGGCCTTTCTCGACGCTCGTCCAGGCGGACTCGATAATCAGCTCGGTGGTCAGTGCGCGACCGGTGCGCAAGCTATCGGCCAAGGCCTCAAAGCTTTGCAGCGCGAACTGCCGGCCTTGCTCCGGGTCCTCGCTTTGAACTTGGGTCGGCAAGCCGAAGAGGAAAGCGGCAAAGGCTTCACGCTCGGCGACCGTCCTGGCATCCGTATGAGCCAGCGTGTGGAAGATTTCAGTGTTGTGATCCGAGTACCCGTAGTTCATTTCACGCACGACATACGGGATCGGCAGAATCCGCGCCTTGCCCCGCGCCAGCATGTAATAGGTGTGACCGATTTCCTGCCATTGGAAGGACGTATCCTGAGGCATCACCTGATACCAGTCACGTACCAGGTCGGTGCGCTGTACGGCATAGAAAGGTGGCAGGTACTGGTGCATGTAATCGAGCACACGCTCCTCGGCGTGCTCGGACGAATAGTCTTCGCAGACCTTCTTGTCCCGCCGGAAGTAGCTGACGCTGTTGGGTTGCGAAAGGTACATCATGCTGTAGCCGTGGCACAGGCCGTAATCGGGATTGGCCTGCATGAATGCCACGGCTGCGCGCAGGGCGTCGTGCACATGGAAGTCATCGTCGGCGGCGAACACCATGAACGGCGTGGTCACTTGTTCCACGCCAAAGGCCAGCTTGGCACGGACTCCCCAGTAGCCAAACTGCGGAACATGCTGGTAATCCACATTTTCAAACTGCCCGGCCAGGCTTGGCTGACCTTCAGTCGAAGAATCCAGCACCAGAATCCTGCAAGGCAAGCCGCTGTAGAAACGTGCGGCCCGGCGCAAAAATGCCGGCCGCTCGTGAGACATCAGCACCACGGTCAACTGTTCGTTGAGTGCCAACCCGTGTCCAGAATTGTTCTTGCCTTGCATACATTTCCCCACAACGGCGAATCGCCGAAAAAACCCAACGATGTCTTGTCGATTACCGCACGCGACGCAGATAGCCATCCGGCGCGACGGTGATCAGCAGCTTGCTGTGAATGGCCTGATCGATTTCAAAACCGTCGTTTTCTTCCAGGTAAGCCCATACCGCGGTCTTCGGGTTGTCGCCCTTGCCCCACGGACGGTCCGGGAACGCGTCTTCGGGCATGTCTTCAACCACGGTATCCATCACCACGCAGTAGCTGCCCACCGAGGTCATCGGCGCATAGGCCCGCAGCTCTTCCAGGACGTGCTCGTGGGTGTGGTTGGAGTCCAGCACCACCAGCACTTTCTTGCCTTCGACGCGCTGACGGACCTGCTCGACGATTGCCGGATCAATGCTCGAACCCTGGATCATCTGGATCCGCTTGCTCATCGGGTGCGCTTCGATTGCCTCACGGTTGTGCTGGCGGATATCGATGTCGACGCCCAGCACTTCGCCATGGCCGATCAGTTCGAGCATCGAGGCGTAAAACACCAGCGAGCCGCCGTGGGCAATACCGGTCTCGACAATGATGTCCGGCCGCAGCGCCCAGATGATCTCCTGCATGGCGACCATGTCCTGGGGAAACTGAATGATCGGGCGGCCCATCCAGCTGAAGTTGTAGGTGTATTTATGCTTGGCGGTCGTGCCAACCCAGTCCAGCGACGTGGCTTGCAACGCTTTGTCCTGTTGCAGGCCTTCGATGTTCTCTTTTACTTCTTCACGAAACTGCTCATGAGGATTCATTACAGACTCTCCGGAAATTGGTGCGGTGGTTAATTGAAAACCCGACCGTCTTGAAAGGAAGCTGGATTGGTCTTGATGGTCCTGGCGGGACTGCCCACCACAACCGCATAGTCTGGAACGTCTTTGGTCACCACGGCGCCTGCACCGATGGTGACCCAACGACCGATGCGCAATCGCGGCAGGATCGTGGCGTTGGTGCCGATGAAGGTGCCGTCGCCGATCTCGACGCAACCGGCAATGCAGACACCCGGCGCCATGAATACCGAATGGCCGATCTGTCCCTCATGCCCGACGACGCTGCCGGCGCTGATGCTGGTGTTATCACCGAGACTGACTTGCGCCTGCATGATCACGCCCTCTTGCAGATAGGTGCCGACGCCCATGGTGATCATCGTCAGATCGATGCCCGGGTGGATGAAGTTGCCCAGGGTGCCGCCGGCCTCGACGATTTCGCAGGTGGTCCGGTAACGCAGCGCCGTGGTGCCAGTGATCAGATTGACAAAGCGTGTATCGGGGCCTTTCAGCTCGGCCACCTTGTCGGTACCACCCACCACCGGCACGCCATAAAACAGCGTGCCTTGCTTCGCCGGATCGTTATCGAGAAAGGCGAACTGCACGTCCGGCTGGCTGCGTTGCAGGGTGAGGATCATCCGTACCGCTTCAGGATTGGCCGCCCCCAGCAGGTAAACCTTCATAGCCGCGTCCTTTTGAGTACCAGCGCGCGCAGCACCTCGATGACCCGTTGCTGATCGTCATCGGTCATGTCGTGATAACTCGGCAGATTGATCGCGCGCTCCGGCAGCGCATGCGCCACGGGCGAGTCAGCCGTCAGTTCGCTGAACATCGGCAAGGACGACAGCGGCCAGAAGAACACCCGCGCATCGATATCGGCGGCCTGGAAGGCTGCAATCAACATGTCCCGCGTGATCTCCAGCTCGCGGTCAAAGACGACGGTGGGCATCCAGTAACCGTTGCGTGCGTGTTCGGGCTCAGGGTTCATGGACAAGCCCGGCAGCAGCACCAGCGCCTGGGCATAGTTGGCGAAGATCGCGCGCTTGCGTTCGATCAGCTCGTCGATCCGTTCAACCTGCGCGCAACCGACGGCCGCTTGCAGGTTGCTCATTTTGTATTTGAAGCCCAGGAAATCCGGCCAGAACTGTTTGCTGCTGCCCGCTACCCGGCCATGGTTGGACAGGGTCAATACCCGGTCATACAGGGCCTTGTCCGACGTCACGAAGATCCCGCCTTCGCCGGTGGTCATGGTCTTGGTGCCGTGAAAGGAAAACGCACCGAACGCGCCCAGTGAACCCGCCGCCTGACCGCGCCACTGCGAGCCGATCGCCTCGGCGGCGTCTTCGATGACCGGCAGGCCAAACTCGCGACCGATGGCCAGCAGCGCATCCATGTCGCAGAGATTGCCGTAGAGGTGCACCGCCAGAATCGCCTTGGTCCGTGGGGTAATCGCCCGGCGAACCTGCTGCGGGTCAAGGCACCAACTGTCGGCCAGCACGTCGACGAACACCGGTGTCGCACCCAGATAGGTGATGGGCGCAGCCGAGGCGATCCAGTTGGTATCGGCGAGGATCACCTCATCGCCGGCACCGATGCCCAGCGCCGCCATGCCCATGTGCAGCGCGCCGGTGCAACTGGACGTTGCAATCGCGTAGGTCGCACCCACGTGCTCGGCAAAGGACTTTTCGAAGCGGGTCAGGTACTCGTAGCAGCGCTCTCCCCAACCATGGCGGACGGCATCGAGTACGTAGTCAGCTTCCAGCTCACCGACACTGGGCTTGGTGTAATGAATTCGGCTCATCGAATGATCAACTCGGGAATGGCAATGACAAAACGACCGTCCCATGCACGAATGCCGGCAAAGGCCTGGGTGATCTCATCCAGCAGGTTCCACGGCAGCACCAGCACGTAGTCCGGTTTTTCGATGTCGATCTGTGCCGGCGACACGATCGGAATGCGGCTACCGGGCAGGTACTTGCCTTGCTTGTGCGGGTTGGCATCGGCCACCCAGGCCAGCAGGTCCGGCTTGACCCCGGCGTAGTTGAGCAAGGTGTTGCCCTTGGCGGCGGCGCCGTAGCCGACCACGCGCTTGCCATCGGCCTTGGCCTGCAACAGGAAGCGCAGCAGGTCATGCTTGATGCGCTCGGCGGCGGGCGCCAGGGTCGCGTAGTACTCAGGGGTTTTCACCCCGGCGGCGAGTTCAGCCTGCAGCTGTTGCCGAACCGTCGGTTGCACTTCGCGACGCTCGCCGTCCAGCCGCTGGACGAAGACCCGCAGCGAGCCGCCATGGGTCGGGAGCTGACTGACGTCGAACACTTGCAGGCCATTGCGCTCGCACAAGGTCTGCACAGCGGTCAGCGACAGGTAGGAATAATGCTCATGGTACAGCGTGTCGAACTGCTGGCCGGCCATCAGGGTCAGCAACTGCGGGAATTCGAAAGTCGCCACACCCGCCGGCTTGAGCAAGGTCGCAAAGCCGCCGAGGAAATCGTTGATATCCGGGACGTGGGCCAACACGTTGTTGGCGGCCATCAGGTCGGCGCCCCAGCCTTCGCTTTTCAATTGCGCGGCGGTGTCGCGACCGAAAAACAGCTCACGAATCTCCAAGCCTTTTTCCCGCGCCGCTTGCGCGGTGCTACGGGTCGGCTCGACGCCCAGGCAAGGGATGCCGCGCCCGGCCACGTACTGCAACAGGTAACCGTCGTTGGCCGCGACTTCCACCACACGGCTGTCGACGCTCAGGCCGAAGCGTTCGACCATCTCGGCCACATAACGCTCGGCATGGGCCAACCAGGTGCTGGAGAACGAACTGAAATAGGCGTACTCGGCATCAAACAGGCTGTCGGCGCTGGTGTAATCCTCGGTTTGCACCAGCCAGCACTGCTGGCACACGGCAACCTTCAACGGCACCCATTGTTCGGCCTGCTCCAGCTGATCGGCACGCACGTAAGCGTTGGACGGCGGCGAGGTGCCCAGGTCAATCAGCGGCAGGGCCAGCGCAGCGGCGCAACCACGGCAGTTCATAGACGCACTCCGGCAAAGTGTTCATCGAGCGCCGGATGGCTCGCATCGCGCACCGACAGATTATTGACAGGCAACGGCCAGGCAATCGCCAGCCGTGGATCGAGCACCGACAACCCGCCTTCATGTTCCGGCGTGTAGTCGTTGCTGTGCAGGTAAAGCAGCTCGGCATCGGCACTCAGGGTCTGGAAGCCATGAGCGAACCCGGCAGGAATCAACAGGCTGCGGCCATCGCCGGCACGCAGGTGTTCGGCGTGCCAGTGCAGGAAAGTCTCGGAGTCGGGACGCAGATCCACCGCGACATCCCAGACTTCACCACGCAGGCAGGTGATCAATTTGGCTTCCGGTGCACGGGCACTCTGGTAATGCAGGCCACGCACGCTGCCGCGTTCGCGGGTGCAGGAGTGATTGATCTGGCGGATATGAAACGCCTGGCCAAACGCACCGAGGCTGCCTTCGCAAAACAACCGGGAAAAGTGCCCGCGCTCGTCCTCGAAACGTTTGTGCTGCACGCTGAACAATCCGTTCAGCGGCAACGCCTTCAGCAGAAATTCACTCACAGCGTGCCTCGGTACAGGTTCAATTGCGCCAGACTGACGGCGCGCATGTCATCGCCGTTCTGCCACGCCAAATGCCAATCCAGGGTCTGGGTCAGGCACTGCTGCAACGACCAGCGCGGTTGCCAGCCCAGCAATTGACGGGCGCGGCTGCTGTCCAGGCGCAACAGGCCGGCCTCATGCATATCGCTCGGTTCGATGCGTAGCCCGCGTGCTTGCGGCCAGCGGCTGGCGAGCAGTTCGACCACTTCACCGACGCTGCGCATGTCCGCTTCACCGGGGCCGAAGTTCCACGCCCCGGCGAATTGCGGGCCCTGCTCAAACAGGCCGGCCGCCAGTTGCAGATAGCCGGCCAGCGGTTCCAGCGCGTGCTGCCATGGGCGCACCGCCTGGGGATAGCGCAAGGTCACGGGCTCATCCGCCGACCACGCCCGCAGCACGTCGGGAATCAGCCGCTCCGGGGCAAAATCGCCACCACCGAGCACATTGCCGGCGCGGGCCGTGGCCAACGCCAGACCATGCTCGGCATGCTTTTGCGGCGCAAAGAACGAGGCGGCATAGGATTGCGCCAGCAATTCGCAGCACGCCTTGCTGCTGCTGTAGGGATCATGACCGCCCAACGCTTCGTTTTCGCGGTACGGCCACAGCCATTCCTGATTGGCGTAGACCTTGTCGGTGGTCACCAGCACGCAGGCGCGCACGCCGCCCACCTGACGGATCGCCTCGAGCAGGTTGAGCGTGCCCATGACGTTACTGGAGTACGTGCCCAACGGGTCGCGATAACCTTCGCGCACCAGCGGCTGGGCCGCCAGGTGCAGAACGATCTGCGGCTGGGTTTCGGCGATCAGTTCCAGCAAGGCCCCCAGATCACGCAGGTCACCGCGCTGATCATTGATGCCTTCGTGAACCCGGGCCAGTTCGAACAGGCTCGGCTCGGTGGACGGGTCGAGGGAAAACCCGCTGACCTCGGCACCCAGGCTTTGCAGCCACAACGTCAGCCAACTGCCCTTGAACCCGGTGTGGCCGGTGACCAGCACGCGCTTGCCGCGCCAGAATTGCGGGCTCAATCCCATTGCTTCCATGGGGCCTCCCCGCTCTGCCACAGCGCTTCGAGGTGATTCTTGTCGCGCAGGGTATCCATCGGTTGCCAGAAACCGTCGTGCTGGAACGCCATGAGTTCGCCGCGCTCGGCCAGGCCGTCCAGCGGGCCGGACTCCCACGAGGTTTCATCGCCGTCGATCAACGGCAGCACTTTGGGCGACAGGACAAAGAACCCGCCATTGATCCAGCCACCGTCGCCGCGAGGTTTTTCAGTGAAGCCCAAGACCTTGTCGCCATCGCGATTGAGGGCACCGTAGCGACCTGGTGGCTGTACCGCGGTGACGGTCGCCAGCTTTCCGTGCTTGAGATGGAAATCCACCAACGCACCGATATTGAGGTCCGACACGCCGTCGCCATAGGTAAAACAGAAGGCCTTTTCGTCTTCGAGGTAGCGTCGGGCGCGGCGCAAACGGCCACCGGTCATGGTCTCTTCGCCGGTGTCGATCAGCGTGACGCGCCATGGCTCGCTGTAGTTCTGGTGAACATCCATGCGGTTGTTGCGCATGTCGAACGTGACGTCGGAGGTGTGCAGGAAGTAGTTGGCGAAGAAGTCCTTGATCGCATAGCCCTTGTAGCCAAGACAGATCACGAAATCGTGGATTCCGTGAGCGGAGTACTGCTTCATGATGTGCCAGAGAATTGGCTTGCCGCCGACCTCGATCATCGGCTTGGGCTTGAGGTGCGACTCCTCGCTGATCCGCGTACCCAGGCCACCCGCCAAAATAACTGCCTTCATCCCCTTCCCTCTTGTTCGTCACAGGGCTCAGCCAAGCTGTATCAAGCTTTTGCGGGGCCATCTGGGTTAAACCTGCCGCCGTTCAGGACACGTCCGGACTCCCCGGAAGTGCTCGTTTTATGGCGATATAAGGGGGACTTGCAGGAAACGCGCCAGCTCTTTCAATCCGCTACCGGGCAATGCCTGACGGGCATCTTCAACGCTGATTGGAAACCTGGCGGCAAAAAAAGGCAGGCGACTCAACTTCGCCTGCCTGGACGGGATGGATGTGCGAACGGTCAGTCCGCCAGCCAGCCATTTTCCCAGTAGCGCAAATTGTCGCCGCGCAGCACGTAGTCACGCAGCACGATCTCGCGCAACTCATCGCCCATGCGATAGCTGGCGTCCGGATCGGCCAGGTGCATGCGGATCGCCTGCAGCCATTCATCCGTGGAGTTGGTCTTGATCCGGGTGCACGGCAAGTAGCCGCGATAGGCTTCGGTGTCGGTGCAGATCACCGGGTAACCGCACGCGCCATACTCCAGCAGCCGCAGGTTGCTCTTGCAGTCGTTGAAGATGTGGAACTCCAACGGCGCCAATGCCAGATCCAGGTTCAGGCTGGCCAGCTTGGCCGGGTACACATCCAGCCCGATCACCCCATGAAACTCATGCATGTACGGGCGCAAATCGTCCGGGCACATGCCGAAGAAGACCCAGTCGACCTCATTGGCCAATTCGCGGACCACATCGGCGATGACCGCCAGGTCACCGTGGTGGCTGGTGCCGCCACCCCAGCCGACCCGAGGCTTTTTCGAAGTGCGGCGCTGACTGCGCAGATCGGTCCACAAGTGCGACGCCAACATGTTGGGTACCACGCGGATGTCGTGATGCATGTCCGACAGCGCGTTACCCAGCGGTTCGGTGGAGACCACCACGCGATCGCACATGCCGATGGCGCGCCGGACCAGCGCCTCCATTTCATCCTTGCCCGGCATATTGCGAATATGCGCATTACGGTGCGGGACGTTGATCACAAAGTCATCCAGCTCATAGATACGTCGCGCGCTGGAATATTTTTGCAGGCTCGGGATTTCGTTGATCGGACCTTCGGAATAGCGCCCCTGCAAGATGATCACGTCAGGCGAATGGCGCTCGACTTCGATGATGGTCGGCAGGTTGTAATGAATGCGCCCATGCGCCCTGCCGGCGGCCTCCAGTTCGATCAGCGGTTGCGTGACCCGATAATGGCCAATGGCGGATGCGTTGACCGGCAACGCGAGAATCTTCGGCAATTGCGCCTTGGAAAACGGACTCCAACCGGATCGCAAGCCGGGCTCGAGACTGAAGCTTGCCCCGCCCACCCCCTGCAACGCCAGGTTGGAGTTGTAGGCCGGATCACGGGCCACGATCGGCAGCCAGCGCTTATAGAAAACCTCCTGCTCCTGTTCGCTCCGGGCCTGGTCACCCTCTTGCGCAACTACCGCCGGTTGCGCGCCCAAGGCCAGTTGCGCGTGGGGCGTCCACACCACCAGATAACCTTCCTGGCCGACCCGCAGGCACAAGTCCACCTCGTTGAGGGAGTGCGCCAGGCCCTGCTCATCCAGGCCGCCGACCGCATCGAAGACCGCCTTGCGCACCATCAGGCAGTCGCCGCCGACGGCACTGAAATTGTGGGCGACCTGCAAGCGGTACATGTAGCCTGCCGCGTGCAGCATCTCGCCATGGAACGGCACGCCGGCGGGCCCTTGCAGCCCGAGAATCAGGCCGGCATGCAGCACGCGGCCATCGGGGTTGAACAGCTTGGCCCCCACCACACCGACTTCCGGACGTTGCGCATGATTGAGCAGTTCACCCAGCCATTGCGCCTGGGTGATCACCGTGTAGGGGTTGAGCATCAGGACATACTCGCCAGCAGCCTGCTGCACGGCGAAGTTGCGCACCGCCGCTGCATTGCCCTGCAACTCGTAACGCAACACCCGGACCCGGTCGCTGCCCAGTTGCGCCATGCCGGCGAACCAGTCAAGCGCCTCGGCGCTCTCGCTGCCATTGTCCACCAACAGCAACTCGTATTCACCGTACGCGGTTTTCTCCAACAAGCTCTCGACACAGCGTTGCAACGCCAGGGTCTGGTCCTTGCTGACGATAACGATCGACACCAGCGGCCGATCTTCATGGTGATAGTCGACCCGATTGAGCAGTGCCGAACTGCCCTGGCGAATGCCGTGGGCGACACCCAGGCGCTGCAAGTGCGCCTCGAGTAACCGCGGATTGGTGTCCACCACTTGCGGCAGCGACAGCCATTTGGTCAGGTCGAACGCCGACTCCAGCAGAACCTCCGAAACGTGTCCGACCACCTGCGTACCGCCGCTCTCGACCATTCGCCACAACACATCGTGTGGCGCCAGTTCGCCGTACACCGAATCGAAACCGCCCAGCGCCAGGAACTGCTCGCGCTCGAATGCCAGCGCTCGCCCCACGTAGGGATAACTGCGCATCAGGTCCAGGTTGAAGTCCGGCTTGAAGGCAGGCTCGGCCGACTCCCCCTGATGCAACCCACCTTCGTCGCTGTACAGACAGGTAATCGCGCGCGACAGCGCAATGCGTTCAGCCATGACCAGCAAGGCCGGCGCCACCAGCCGATCACCGGCACGCAGCAGATAGAACCAGCCAGTGCCTTCCAGTTGCGGTAACAAGGCGTTGATCTGCTGCTGCCAGTCGTCCTGCAACGGCAAACGGAACACGCGCTCGTCGAGCACGGCTTCTGTGCACGATGCCGACAGCACCAGCGTCAGTTCAGGGGCGTAATCCTGATCCGCCAGCGATTGCAGGGTGAGCTCCAACGCCGAACGGCTGCCGTGCTCATCGATGATGATCGGAACGATTTTGGGCTTTGTTGGCCACGCTTCCAACGTGTCCGCCAACAGCTCGCGCTGACCGTCGGTGAGACGGCGGCACGCCAGCCACTGGGCATACAGTTGCGCGAAACTGACACTGGCAATGCCGACATGCCAGTCCTGGGTGGTCTGCTTGGTGCCCAGGGTCCGGCTCAGCGGCAACTCCTCCCAAACCCGCGGCGACTCGTCCACCCGGGTCAATGGCAGATAGCGCACCCAGCCCTGGGCCGGCGCTGATTCGCCGCTACGTGCTTTGAGCATCTGCGACAGCCACTGCCGCTCGATTTCGGCTGCGTCCTTCATCGACTGTTGGCCGCTCAATCGTTCGGGGTACAGGCGTTCGACGCCGAGCACGTGATTGGACACCGCCAGGTTGCCGCGCCGCATCAGGCAGACATACAAGGCGAAGTCGAGGGTCGCGACGAAGCAATGGCCTGGCTGAGTCAGTGCCGGGAACAGTTCGAGCACGTCAGCCCGACGGAACATCGCGTTGCTGAAACCACCGAGGATGTTGACCGGGAAATTTTCGAAGATCGCCAGCAGGTCCTCCCCCTTGAACACCCCGCCCACAGGGGACAGCGGGGTATTTTCCAGGCGTGAAGGCAGAGGCATGTCGTCGGCATCCCAAAGCAGTCGCTGGGCGACGACCAGGTTGACGTCGGCACAATCGATGAGCATCTGCGCCTGACGCTCGATGCAGGCCGAGAACAACTGGTCGTCATCACAAAGAAATTTGATGTACTCGCCCCGCGCCTGCTCCAGGCAAGCCTGCAGGTTACCCACCAGCCCCAGGGTTCGCGGGTTACGCACATAACGTACGCTCGCCCCCTCCTCAACCAGCGAAGCCACGATGTCTTCGATTTCCTGGCCGCGACTGTCATCGCAAACGATGATCTCCAGATTGCCGTAGCTCTGGCTCACCGCCGTGTGCAAGGCACGACCGAAAAAGCGCGGATTGAAGGCGGGAATGACCAGGCTGACAAGCGGGAGTGAATTCACGGCGGGCTCACAGGCGGCGCGAGCCCGCCCTGAAAAGCGAGCCCTTTGTTACCGCAAAAAAAGACGATAAATACTGAAGGGACAAGGCCATCGGGCGCCTGCGCGCCCAACCACCGTCAGATCTTGTTGAACAGGCCCAGCTGGGAAATCTTGCTGAAGGCCAGCTGCGCAGCCTGCAACATGGTTTGCTGCAAGGTCAGGCGAGTCATGACTTCGGCCGGGTCCGAATCGCGAATTGACTTCTGGCTCTCGCTGTTCGCAAGGGTCAGGCTCTCGTTGGTCGCGGTCTGGTTATCCAGCGCCTGACCGCGGGCACCGATCGTGGTGATGGCCGAGCCGATCTGGTTGGCCGCACTGTCGATGTTGCCCATTCCCGACTCCATGGCCCCCAGAAACTTCTGCTTGGCCACTGCGTCGCCGTCGACTGGCGTGTTCAGCGCGGTGATCATCTGGCCCAGGGTGTCGAGCACGTTCTGGGTCTGATGGTTGTTGTTCTGGATCACGAACTGGTCGCCGGACGCTGGAGTGCCTCCGCCCAGGGCAAAGGTCACGCCCGCCGCGGTGGCGTTGCCGCCCGAAACCGTGCCCGACGAGACCGGCTTGCTGTCAGCGGTGACCGGGGCTGCATACAGGTCGAAATTGGTGGCGCTGGTGAACTTGAGGATCGCCCCGCCCGCCGGGAAGGCGTTGGTGTAAGCCGTCGGGTCGGTCACGCTGGAACCGGTGATGACCGCCGTCGACGGGTTACCGGCGCTGCGCGAGGTGTTGAAGGTATCCGACGTGGAAGACAGATTGAAACTGTGGCCGGCGATCACCGCATCCGGGTTGGTATCACCGGATTTGAGGTTGATGTTCAGCTTGAGGTCGACGCCACGGAAACTGACCGTCTGGTTGGCGCCGTTGGCATTGCTGATCAGACCGTTCTGGCTGGCTTCGGCGGTCACGTCGTTGCCCAGCGAGTCGGTGATCTTCAACTGGGTGCTGCTGAGGAAACTGACGGTGTAGGGCTGGCCGCCAGTGAACTTCGCGTTGTAGGTGGAGCTGGTGCCAACCGTACCGTTGGACAGCACCACGCGACCGTCATCCACCGCCGGAGCAGTCATGGTGGTCTGGGTGCGACTGGTATTGATGGTCTGCTGGAACGCATCCCAGCCAGTGGTGTTGGTCCCGACCGTCATGCCATCGCCAATACCAAGGTCGATGGTGGTCTGGTCACCGTTGTAGCTGTAGGTGCCGTCGGCGTTCTGCGAGTAAGGCGCAGTGTCGGTTTTCGAACCGGAGAACAGGTAGTTGCCGCTCGCGTCCTTGGAGTTCATCAGGCCCAGCACTTGTTGCTGGATCTGGCCCAGTTCCGACGCATAAGCCTTGCGGTCCGCGTCGGTGGCAATGCCGTTGCTGGCAGCGAGGGCCAGTTCCTTGACGCGCTGCAAAGCGGTACCGATGGAGTCGAGCGTGGTTTCCTGCAGGCTCAACGCATTCTTGGTGCTGCCGATGTTGGTTTTGTACTGCTCAAGCATCGCGCTCTGCTGACCCAGTTGCAGCAAACGACCGGCGCCGATCGGATCATCGGCGGCGGTATTGATGCGGACCAGGCTGCTGGCTTCGTTGCTGGTCGCGATGGCCTTGTTGAAGTTGCGCTGGTAGTTGGCAGCGGTGATTTCGTAATACTGGGCGGTGGAAATGCGCATGAATTACGACTCCTTAAAGGCTATTGATCAGCGTGGTGAAAATTTCCTGCGCAGCCTTGATGATCTGCGAAGACGCGGTGTAGTACTGCTGGTACTTGACCAGGTTGCCGGTTTCCTCATCAAGGTCGACCCCGGAGTTCGAATCCCGCGCCCCCTTGGCATTGGCCAGGATTGCCGTGGTGGCGTCGCTGTCGGACTTGCCCTGGGCAGCCTTGGCGCCGACGTTGGTCACCAGCTTGTTGTAGGCATCGGTCAGGCTGATGCCCTTGCTCGCGGTGCCGGTGTCTACGGTCTGCTTGGTTTGCAAACCCACCAGCGCTTGAGCATTGCGGTTGTCCGAAGACGCCGCGCCGGTCAGGTTGATGGTGAAGCTTTCGCCGCTCGCTGGCGTGGCGCCGACCGTGGTCTGCACAGTGAAGGTCTTCTGCACGGCTGGCGTGACGCTGTTGTCCATCACCGGCGCACCGCTGGCATCGACCATGCCCACTTTCAGGTTCAGGGTGTTGCTCTGGCCGGGAACGATGGTGCCGGTGCCGATCGAGTTGCCCTTGGCATCGACCATGTTGTAGGTCTGGCTACCGCCGCTGGCCGCCCCGAACACCAGTTTGACCGGCGTCGAGTTCTTGAGCGCGGTCTGCATTTCTGCCTGGGCCGCCGGGTTGTAGATATCGATGGTGCTGGTCAGCGTCGGCTGGGTGTAGGTGCCGGTGTTGTTGGCGCTGGTCACGCCGGTCAAGGGTGCGGCCGCGGCGATTTTTTTCGGGTCGGTGAGCACGGTCTGGATACCGGCCGCCGCGCCACGGGTCGGTGTCACCTTGAACGAGTCGCCAGCGCTCAACGCACCGCCGTTCAGGTTCAGGCTGAAGCCGTCGATCACCGGAGCCGGCGTCGTCGTGGTGCTGAACGAGCCCATGTCGGTGCCGTCCGAGCGCTTGACGGTGTAGTTGGTCGCGCTGGTGAACGTCACCTGATAGTCGCTGGCGGTCAGCTTGCCGGTGTCCTTGATGGTGACATCCAGATTGCCGGAGCCGGCACTGTTGCCCGCTGCCGCAATGCTGCGCTGACTAATCAGGGCGGCACTGTTGATGTTGTTGAAGATCGCCGCGCCGAAGTCACCGTTCTTGTCGATGCCTTGCGCCTGCTGGCTGTTGATCTGGTCGGCCACCACCAGCGCCACGCGCCCCAGCTCATTGAGCGAAGGGTCGAGCACTTCCTTGCGGTAAGTCAGCAGACCACCGATTTCACCACCGCTGATCACCGAGGTCACGTCGATGGTGCTGGAGCCACGGTTCAGCTGCAACGCCATGCGCGATGGATCGCTCTGGCTCGGCACGGTTTGCAGTGAATTGGTGGTGTTGCCGACCACCAGGGGCTGGCCGCTGCCGATGTAGATGTCGTAGCTGCTGCCACGCTCGACCACTTGGGTACCGACCAGCTCGGACAGTTGCCGCACGGCTTCGTTGCGTGAGTCCAGCAGGTCGTTTGGCTGATTGGTGCCGGTGGAGAGCTCGGAAATCTTCTGGTTGAGCGTGGCAATAGTGGTAGACAGCTTGTTCACCTGATCCGCCATGTCGCCCAGGCTGCCGTTCAGGTTGGTGTTCTGGTCGTTCAACTGCTTGGCAATCGAATTGAAGCGGGCGGACAGGGCCTGGGCACCGGTCAGCACCGACTGGCGGGACGTGTCGTCGGTGGCCGAGGTCGAAACGCCCTGCATCGAGGTGAAGAACTTTTGCAGCACGCCGGTCAGCCCGGTGTTGGTATCGGAAAGCGTGGCGTCCAGCGGAGTGGCCTGAGCGTTGTACGACGCCGCTTCGCTGTTGAGCGAGGTGGCGGTACGCAACTGCGAATCGAGGTAGGCGTTGTACACGCGACGCACATCGGCCAGCGTTGTGCCGGTGCCGATGAACACATTGCCGTACTGAATCGAGCCTTTGGTGCTCTGCACAGATTGCTGGCGCGAGTACCCGGCGGTGTCGACGTTGGCAATGTTGTTGCCGGTCGTCACCAACGAGTTATGGCCAGCACTCAGCCCCGACATCCCGATATTGAGCAAACTCATGGTTCAGACCTTATACCTTGTGCCTATAAAGGCGTAGTTGAAACGCCCGCCGCAGCGTAGTTCTGGTAACTCGTCATCTGCTTGGCTATCTGCGAAATCTTGCTCGCGTAGTTCGGATCGGTTGCGTAACCGGCCTTCTGCAACTCGCGTACAAACTGTTCTGGGTTATCGGCCGACTTCACGACATCTTGATAGCGATTGTTGGTCTGCAGCAAAGTTACAAGGTCGTGGAAACTGTCCTCGTAGGAGTCGTAGGAGCGGAACTGCGCCGTCTCCTTGACCATCTGCCCGTTCCTGAATTCGCTGGTGATCGCCCGCGCCGAATTGCCCTGCCAACTATTGCCGGCCTTGATGCCGAACAGGTTGTGGCTGCTGCTGCCGTCCTGAGCACGCATGACCGACTTGCCCCAGCCGGTTTCCAGGGCCGCCTGCGCCACCAGGTAACGCGGATCGACACCAATGCGGGCCGCCGCTTCCTTGGCCATCGGCAACATGGTGTTGACGAACTGGTCGGCGGAACCGAAGGCTTTCTTCGCCGGCGCCAGCGGAATCTGCGCCATGGCGCGACCGTAGATCTGCATGCCGCCACTGGAAGTTTGCTGCGCGCTGGTCAACCAGTCGCCGTTATACAAAGGACCGGTGCCAGTGCTTGTCGCGCGCTCAGGCAACGGTGTCTTGTTGATCGTCGTGGCTGCGGCCGTCGCCGAAGGCACCAGCCCGGCCAACAGACGATCAGCCAGCTTCGGCGGCAACGCCAGGCGTCGCTGATTGATCAGAGCCATGTCATTGCGGTGACCACCCTCGCCCGCCTCTTGCGGCGCCTGGACCGATCGCGAAGCCCACAATGGACGCTGGCCATTGACCCGCGACAGCGGCCCATTGACCGCAACCGTGCCCGCCGCCACCGGCGTTTGCACGGCGGCCTTGGCAGCCTCTTGCTTGGCCAGCGATGCAGCAGCGGCCTCGCCCGGCGCCAATGGCTTGTTCTTCGACATCTGGCGCATCAGCACGTCCGCCAGGCCGATACCACCGCCCTCGCGGGACATGGAAACGGCCAGTTGCTGGTCGTACATTTCCTGGTACTGCTTGGCCGCCGGCGTGTTCATCGGATTGTCCTGCCCCAGCGCTTCGGTTGCCGAGCGCATGGACTTGAGCATCTCACCGAGGAACAGCGATTCGAACTCCTGCGCCACCTTGCGCATGTTGCCGTCACTGTTCTTGTCGCCGACCTTGAGCTGATTCAGACGATTGAGGTCCGAATAGGAGCCCGAATCGCTGCTGCTGACCAGACCGCTCTTGCGCATATCCACGATGGCCGTCCTCAGATCACGATCAGATCGGCTTGCAGGGCGCCGGCCTGCTTCAGCGCTTCGAGGATGGCCATCAAGTCACCCGGTGCCGCGCCGACCTGGTTCACCGCCCGCACGATCTCGTCGAGGGTGGTACCAGGGCCGAACTTGAACATCGGCTTGGCTTCCTGCTGGGCGTTGACCTTCGAACGCGGTACCACCGCCGTCGTGCCATTGGACAGAGGGCCGGGCTGGCTGACGATCGGGTCTTCGGTAATGGTCACGGTCAGGCTGCCGTGGGTCACGGCGGCCGGAGAAACCTTGACGTTCTGGCCGATCACGATGGTGCCGGTACGGGAGTTGATGATGACTTTCGCGACTGCCTGGCCCGGATCGACTTCGAGGTTTTCCAGGATCGACAGGTAGTCGACGCGCTGGCTCGGATCGAGCGGCGCGGTGACGCGAATCGACCCGCCGTCGATGGCCTGGGCCACGCCAGGACCGAGCATGTTGTTGATCTTGTCGACGATGCGCTTGGCGGTGGTGAAGTCGGAACGGTTGAGGTTCAGCGTCAGGCTGTTGCCCTGGTTGAAACCGCTCGGCACCGCACGTTCCACCGACGCACCACCGGGGATGCGACCGGCCGACGGAACGTTGACGGTGATCTTCGAGCCGTCTCGCCCTTCCGCGTCGAAACCGCCGACCACCAGGTTGCCCTGGGCCACCGCATAGACGTTGCCATCGATACCCTTGAGTGGCGTCAGCAGCAAGGTGCCGCCACGCAGGCTCTTGGAGTTACCGATGGACGAAACGGTGATATCGACCTGCTGACCCGGCTTGGCGAACGCCGGCAAATCGGCACTGATCGACACCGCCGCGACGTTCTTCAACTGCACGTTGCCCGAACCCGGCGGCACCTTGATGCCGAACTGCGAGAGCATGTTGTTGAAGGTCTGCAGGGTGAACGGGGTCTGCGTCGTCTGGTCGCCGGTGCCGTTCAGCCCGACCACCAGGCCGTAGCCGATCAATTGGTTGGAACGCACGCCGGAAATGCTGGCGATGTCCTTCAGGCGCTCGGCTTGAACGTTGAACGCTGCGGACATCAGGAACGCAGCCATCATGAGACTTCTGAAATTCAACGTAGCCACCTAGAAAGGGAACAGCGGGCTGAGGAAGAAACGGTCGAACCAGCCTGGCTGACTCGCATCGGCAAACGAACCGGTGCCCGAGTAGGTGATGCGCGCATCGGCGACACGGGTCGACGGCACGGTGTTGTCGGTGGCGATGTCATCGGCGCGAACCAAGCCGGCAATCCGCACCAGCTCGTCGCCGGTGTTGAGGGTCATCCACTTCTCGCCGCGTACCGCGATAATGCCGTTGGGCAACACATCGGCGACGGTGACAGTGATCGAACCGGTCAGGGTGTTGCCCTGAGCCGCCTTGCTGTCCCCCTTGGTCGCGCGGTCACCTTCGTAGCTGGCACTCAGGCTCAGGTCGCCATCGCTGAACGGGTTGTTGGTGGTGGCGCTGCTGCCGAACAGCGAACTCAGGCCGATGTTGGCCTTGCTGTTCTTGCCAATTTGCGAGTTGGCGTTTTTGCTGGCCTGGGTCCTTTCGTTCAGGGTGATGGTGATGATGTCACCGACCCGGAACGCCTTGCGGTCGCTGTAGAGGTTCTGTTCGAAACCGGCCTGATAGATCGAGCCATTGTTCGCGGCCGCCGGCAACGGCGTGCGCGGCAACACCGGAGCGTAGTAAGGGTCATTGGGCTTGGGCGTCGCAGGCACGCAACCTGCGAGCGCGGTGATCCCACTCAGTGCCAGAACAGATACATAGCGATTCATGACCCTACCTCACGGTGTTGCAGGCGACCCAATGGCCGCCACATAGACTTGATTACAGATTCTGCGTTACGAACGAGAGCATCTGGTCGGCGGTGGAGATCACCTTGGAGTTCATCTCGTAGGCGCGCTGGGTGGTGATCATGTTGACCATCTCCTCAACGGTGCTGACGTTGGACGTTTCCAGGGTGTTCTGCAGCGTGGAGCCGAAACCGTTCAGGCCCGGAGTGCCGACTTGCGGCGCACCACTGGCGGCGGTTTCCAGGAACAGGTTGTTGCCCACCGCCTGCAGGCCGGCCGGGTTGATGAAGTCAGCGGTTTGCAGGTTGCCGATCACCTGGGCTGCCGGGTTGCCGGCAACGGTGATGGACACGGTGCCGTCGCGGCCGACCGTGAAGGTCTGCGCGTCGTTCGGAATGACAATGGCCGGCTCCAGGGCAAAGCCGCTGGCGTTGACGATCTGGCCGTTGGAGTCCAGGTGGAACGTACCGTCACGGGTGTAGGACGTGGTGCCGTCCGGTTGCAGGATCTGGAAGAAACCACGGCCGTCGATGGCCATGTCCAGCGGCTGCTCGGTAGTTTGCAGGCTGCCGGCGGTGAAGTTTTTCTGGGTGCCAACGATGCGCACACCGGTGCCCAGTTGCAGACCCGACGGCAGTTCGCTGTCCTGGGTCGACTGGGCGCCTGGCTGGCGCTTGATCTGGTAGAGCAGGTCCTGGAACTCGGCGCGGTCACGTTTGAAACCCGTGGTCGACACGTTGGCCAGGTTGTTGGAAATGGTGGTCAGGTTGGTGTCCTGGGCGGACAGACCTGTCTTGGCAACCCATAGAGCCGGAAGCATTCGATTCTCCTCGTGCGCCTGTTTTACGGCGCGACGTTCTGGTAATTAGCTGATCTGCAAGACCCGAGCCATGGCCTGGTCATCGTCTTTGGCGGTGTTCATCATCTTGATGTGCAGCTCGAACTGCTTGGCCAGGGCCAGAACGGAGGTCATCTCCTCCACGGCATTGACGTTGCTCGATTCGAGGAACCCGGACACCAGCTTGACGTTGGCATCGGCCTGCGCAGGCGCGCCGTCTTTGGTGTGGATCGAACCATCCAGGCCCTTGGTCATGTTCTTGAAGTCCGGGTTGACCAGCTTGATGCGATCGACTTCCGCCATCACCCGGGGACCTTCACCCATCGCGCGGATGCTGATGGTGCCGTCCTCGCCGACTTCGATCTGCTGCTCCGGCGGCACGGCAATTGGCCCGCCATTGCCCATGACCGGCATGCCGTTGCCGGCGCGCAGCACACCCAGGGCGTCAACGTTCAGGCTGCCGGTGCGCACGTAGCTTTCACCGCCATCGGGATTCTGTACGGCAATCCAGCCGTTGCCTTGCACGGCAACGTCGAGGTCGCGGCCGGTTTCCACCAGTGAGCCAGGGGAGAAATCCGTGGCCGGGCGTTCGGACATGGCAAACGCACGCGCCGGAAAGCTGTCACCGAACACCGGCATCGAACGGGCCTGCTCCAGGTCTTTCTGGAAGCCGTTGGTGGAGATGTTCGCGAGGTTGTTGGCATGAGCCTTTTGCGCCAGTGCATTCTGGCTGGCGCCGGTCATTGCCACATAAAGGTACTTGTCCACACTCTTTCCTCTGCCTGCCGGACGTTTGCCGCCCACTGCTGTGTTGCGCAGGCTGTAGCAATTTGCAGACCAACTTGCGCGCAGCGGCTCCAACCCCCTTTAAACAGGGGCTGGAGGCTAATCAGAAGGGAATCGAACGATGTATCGAAGACGAAAAACCGGCGCGGTTATGCCGCTTGGCGGCAATGCCGTGAAATGTCGGCTACCAACCTTTCACGCCGCTCATGTCGGGCAATTTGTGGGCAATGCCTTTATGGCAATCGATACAGGTCGCCTGGCCGCTGGCCAATGAGGTGGAGTGCATGTTGGCAGCGCGTTTACCCTGGCGTGTGAAGTCCATGAACTCGAAGTTATGGCAGTTGCGACACTCCCGGGAATCGTTGGCCTTGAGCCGTGCCCACTCGTGCTCTGCCAGCTCCCGGCGCATGCCCAGAAACTTGTCCCGGGTACTGATCGTGCCGAACAGCTTGCCCCAGACCTCCTTGGAAGCCTGCATCTTGCGGGCGATCTTGTGCGTCCACTCGTGGGGGACGTGACAGTCCGGGCACGTGGCGCGCACGCCCGAACGGTTGGTGTAGTGAATGGTTTCCTGCAACTCGACAAAAACGTTGTCGCGCATTTCATGGCAGGACGTGCAGAACTTCTCGGTGTTGGTCGCTTCCAGCGCGGTGTTGAACCCACCCCAGAAAATCACCCCGGCGATAAACCCGCCGAGGGTCAGGAAACCCAGGCTGTAATGCACACTGGGCCGACGCAGCACACCCCAATAATCCTTGAGCAAGGCAAGCAAAGATTTCATGGCCTTTCCTCAAGGTTTCGGCTGGTGGTTGATTTCGTCTTGCAAGACCTGGTCGATGTTCTTGAAGCTGTTGCTCACCAGTGGCTTCACATCCTTTTGCGGCACGTGACACTGGTTGCAGAAGTATCGGCGCGGCGACACCGCCGCCAATGCCTGGCCGTCACGGTCCATGTAGTGAGTGATGCTGATCATCGGCGCCTGGGTACGCGCACTGTTGGCGCGACTGTGGCAGGTCAGGCACTTGTTGCTGTTCATGTCGATGGCATACCCGCGAATGCTGTGGGGTATGGTGGGCGGTTGATCGGGGTAATTGCGCTCACGCTTGAGGTCCTTGTTCTCGTCTTCGGCAATGGGCGGTGCCGGCAGCTCCTGGGTCAGGGTCCCGCCGACTCGCCGCCCATCCGGTGCCGGCGCATCCAGTGGGTAACCGGGTTCTGCCGCAAATGTCGCGGGCAGCCACATCAGCAGCATGACAAGCAAGGACAGCGAACGATAATTCATGAAAGCTCTCCTTATGCCGTCTTGATCAACTCAATCCTGATCGCGCATTTCTTGTAATCGGTCTGTTTGGAGATCGGGTCCGTCGCATCAAGCGTGACTTTGTTGATCAGCTTGTTGGCATCGAAAAACGGCACGAACACCAGGCCCTGGGGCGGCTTGTTGCGCCCCCGGGTTTCAATCCGTGCACGCATCTCGCCGCGCCGACTGATCAGCTTTACTTCGCTGCCACGCCGGGCATTCAAGGCCTTGGCATCGGCCGGGTGCATGTAGACCAGCGCATCGGGGACCGCTTTATAAAGTTCTTCGACACGCTGGGTCATAGTCCCGGTGTGCCAATGCTCAAGCACCCGACCGGTGCTCAACCAGAACGGGAAGTCCGCGTCCGGGGCTTCCGCTGGAGGCTCGTAAGGCAGCGCGAAGATGATTGCCTTCTTATCGGGGTAGCCGTAGAACTGCACGCCACTGCCCTTCTCGACATACGGATCGTAACCTTCGCGGAAGCGCCAAAGCGTTTCCTTGCCTTCGACGACAGGCCAGCGCAACCCGCGCTCGGAGTGATAACGATCAAAGGGCGCCAAGTCATGACCATGTCCACGGCCGAACTGGGCATATTCTTCGAACAGGCCTTTTTGCAGGTAGAAACCGAAATCCCGGGCTTCGTCGTTCTGATAGCCCGCCGCCATTTGTTCAACAGGGAACTGATCGACCTGGCCATTCTTGAACAGCACCTCATACAGGGTCTTGCCCTTGTATTGCGGTGAGCCGGCCAACAGTTCCTGCGGCCAGACCTCGTCGGTTTTAAAGCGCTTGGAAAACTCGACCAATTGCCAAAGGTCCGATTTCGCGTCACCCGGCGCCGAGACCAGTTGATGCCAGAACTGCGTGCGCCGCTCCGCGTTGCCGTAAGCGCCCTCTTTCTCGACCCACATCGCCGTCGGCAAAATCAGATCGGCCGCCTGTGCCGAGACGGTGGGGTACACATCCGACACCACCACGAAGTTCTCGGGGTTACGCCACCCCGGCAGTACTTCCTGCATGATGTTGGGCCCGGCCTGCATGTTGTTGCTGGCCATCGTCCAATACACATTGAGCACGCCGTCCTTGAGCATGCGACTCTGCTGCACGGCATGGAACCCGACCTTTTCCTTGATGGTGCCCGCCGGGAGCTTCCAGATTTTTTCCGCGGTGGCGCGGTGCGCCGGATTGGTGACCACCAGGTCGGCCGGCAAACGATGGGAGAACGTGCCCACTTCACGTGCCGTCCCGCAGGCCGAAGGCTGCCCCGTCAGGGAGAAAGGACTGTTGCCCGGCTCGCTGATTTTCCCGGTCAGCAGGTGAATGTTGTAGATCAGGTTGTTGGCCCACACACCCCGGGTGTGCTGGTTGAAGCCCATGGTCCAGAACGAAACCACCTTGCGCTTGGGGTCGGCGTACAGTTCGGCCAATGCCTTGAGGCGTTCGGCTGGCACACCGGTTTCTTTCGCCGTGCGCTCAAGGGTGTAGGGTTTTACAAAAGCGGCGAATTGCTCGAAGTCGATGTCGGTCCAGGTGTTCGCCTTGTCGGCATTTTTGGCTTTCATCTCCAGCGGATTATCGGCACGCAAACCGTAGCCGATGTCATCCGTGCCTTTGGCGAACTTGGTGTGTTTGCTGACGAAGTCTTTGTTGACCGAACCGCTTTCAATGATGTGATTGGCGATGTAGTTGAGAATGAGCAGGTCAGTCTGCGGCTTGAACACCATCGGAATGTCGGCCAGTTCAAAACTGCGATGTTCGAAAGTAGAGAGCACGGCCACTTTCACATTCGGCTGGCTTAGACGGCGATCGGTGACCCGACTCCACAGAATCGGATGCATTTCCGCCATGTTCGAACCCCACAAGACGAATGCATCGGTGACTTCGATATCGTCATAACAGCCCATTGGCTCATCGATACCGAACGTGCGCATAAAGCCCATGACCGCCGAGGCCATGCAATGGCGTGCATTGGGATCGATGTTGTTCGAGCGAAACCCCGCCTTCATCAATTTGTTGGCCGCGTACCCTTCCCAGATCGTCCACTGTCCGGAACCGAACATGGCGATAGACTCCCCGCCCTTGTTCTTCAGCGCCTCCTTGTACTTCAACTCCATCACATCGAACGCCTGTTTCCAGGACACCGGGTGAAACTCGCCTTGTTTGTCATATTGCCCATTGGTCATGCGCAACAGCGGCTGAGTCAGCCGATCAACGCCGTACATGATCTTGGACAAAAAGTAGCCTTTGACGCAGTTCAACCCGCGATTGACCTCGGCTTTTACGTCGCCGTGGGTTGCAACAACCCTGTTGTCCTTGGTCGCCACCATGACGCTGCAACCGGTGCCGCAAAAACGACAGGGCGCCTTGTTCCAGTCCAGGGCGACCATGTCTTGTTCGGTAATCAGGTTGCTGGCAGAGGTAAACACCGGGAGGCCCGCAGCCGCTGCCGCGATCCCGGCAGCCTGGGCTTTGACAAACTCTCGCCGCGTCATAGGCATGTGCTTTCTCCCGTTACATCGAGAATCTCGTGATAAACCAGGGCGGCATTGAGCACGCCTGGCAAGCGATTGATCTGATCGATTCGCTGAAGAATCTGGCTTTCGTGATCGGTTTCCAACACAACCACCAGTTTGCCGGCAGGGCTTTCCTGATGAAGTTCAACGCCCGTGAGCAAACGCAAGTTGGCTTTCACCGCCTCGAACAGGGCCGGACGGGCATGTACTACCAGACTGGCAATGTGCAGCGTCTTTCCCATGTCCCGTACTCCCTGCTGAATTAGAGATAGATGGCGATCAGTTGGGGGGGCCTGGCGGACCGAGGAGCATTTGCAGGAACCAGACAAAAAAACCGTAACCACCGACTATCGCCACCGATAACAGTGGAAACAGAACAATGATCAGGAAATAGAAGAGGCGTGTTTCTTTGCGAACTCGCTGGGTAGAGTCATCCATTGATGGCATGGTCAGCACTCCTGCCAAACTTTGAGAGGAGCCTAGATGGCTTCCTCTATAAGTTCCATGATTCAGATCAATAGCAGAAGCTTTAGCGCTTTAAATGCGAACTGACAGCACTGGACAAATATTGACACTCGAGAAGAGTTATTATTTGAGTGAGTTTTTAACGCTCCAGTTTGCCTATTTCATATTCACGCAACTTGTTGGCAATCGTTGTGTGGGAAACACCCAGTCGCTTGCCGAGCAATCGGCTGCTGGCATGTTCCGAATAAAGCCGTTCCAGTACCGCCTTCTCGAAACGCCCGACGATCTCGTCCAACCCACCCTCCAGCGAAAAATCGCCAAGGGGCTGACGCACGCCATAATCCGGCAGACGAATATGCTCGGCCTTGACCGTGCCGCCGTCGCATAGGGAAACCGCCTGGAATAGCACATTCTCCAGTTGCCGCACGTTACCCGGCCAATGGTAATGGCTGAGCCGCTCCATGGCCGCCGGGGCGAGTTTGGGCAGCGGACAGCCAATCTGCCGGCTGGCCTGATCGAGGAAGTGCTCCACCAGCGGCGTCAAACCGTCGAGGCATTCGCGCAACGGCGGGATGTGCAGCGACAACACATTCAAGCGGTGGTAGAGGTCCTGGCGGAACTCACCGCGAGCGCACAATTCGGACAGGTCGACCTGAGTCGCGCAGATCACTCGCACGTCGAGGTAGACCTCTTCATCACTGCCCACACGACGGAAGCAACCGTCCTGCAAAAAACGCAGCAATTTCACCTGCAAGCGCGGGCTCATTTCCCCGACGCCATCGAGAAACAGCGTGCCGCCCGCCGTCAGCTCCAGCAGCCCGAGCTTGCCTTCGGCCCGCGCCCCTTCAAAGGCGCCCGGGCCGTAACCGAACAGTTCCGTCTCGGCCATGGACTCCGGCAGACCGGCGCAATTGAGCGCCATCAACGGCGACTGCCCTCGAGGACTGGCCAAGTGGCAGGCCCGCGCCAGCAACTCTTTGCCGGTGCCGGTTTCCCCTTCGATCAACAGCGGTGCATCCAATGGCGCCATGCGTCGCGCTTCGCGCACCACGGCGGCCATGACTTTCGAGCTTTGGAAGATGCTGTCGAAGCCGCGCAACTCCTGCTTGCGCACGTTGTAGATGCGCTCGCCCACCCGGTCGGCGCGGTGCAATGTCAGCACCGCACCGGCCATGGCCTCGCTGTCGTCATGCTCCGATTGCAGCGGCGCGATGTCGGCCAGGAACACATCCCCCTTGACCTTGACCCGCAGCCCGTTGATCCGCGACTTGTTGGCGCGCACCAGTTCCGGCAAATCGAAATCCTCGGCGTACCGCGACAGGGGAATCCCCGGCACCTCGTCGACGCGCACCCCGAGCAACTGCGCCGCCGCACGGTTGGCCGCGACAATGGAACCGCCCATGTCGATCGACAGCACCGGAAACTCCAGCGCACCGAGCAGTGCATTGAGTTCCATGTGTCGACGCTCGCTGGGCATCAGCCCTACACGCTTGACGCCAAAGACCCCGGCAATCGCTTCGAATTTCGGACGCAAGGCCTGGAACTGAATGTTGATCAGGTTCGGGCAATGCAGGTAGATGGCATTGCCATGCTCACCGCCCACCTCACCGCGGGCCACGTTGATCCCGTACTCCACCAACAGGTTGAGAATGTCGCGCAGGATGCCGATGCGGTTCTGGCAGTGGACTTTGATACGCATAAAAAGACCCGAAAATGCAGTGAGTGAGGTTGAGGTCCTGTGGGAGCGGGCTTGCTCGCGAAAGCGTCGGCATAGCCAACATTGATGTATCAGACAGACCGCTTTCGCGAGCAAGCCCGCTCCCACAGGGGTATTGCGATCGCATTTTTCTTTCGAGGCACCCAGATAGTCGTCAAGATTATGTGACAGGCAAAGCGTTTTTCAAACCAGGAAATCTCAATAGTTGCGCGACCTCGAGCAATTCGTCACGAAAACTTTACGAATATCGAGGGATTTTCCTGCGCGCGACGCTGAGCACCTGCTGCAACAGTGCAATTCATGGGGTATTTCTAGGTCTATAGCAGCACATAACAAGAACGAATCCCCCTAGCAGGAGAGCAGCATGAAGCAGACGCAATACGTGGCTCGCGAGCCCGATGCGCAAGGTTTTATCGACTACCCCGCCGAAGAACACGCGGTGTGGAACACGCTGATCACTCGTCAACTGAAAGTGATCGAAGGGCGTGCGTGCCAGGAATACCTGGACGGTATCGAAAAACTCGGTCTGCCCCACGACCGCATTCCTCAACTCGGCGAAATCAACAAGGTCCTCGGTGAAACCACCGGCTGGCAGGTTGCCCGGGTTCCGGCACTGATTCCCTTCCAGACCTTTTTCGAATTGCTGGCCAGCAAGCAGTTCCCGGTGGCGACCTTCATTCGTACCCGCGAAGAACTGGACTACCTGCAGGAGCCAGACATTTTCCACGAGATCTTCGGTCACTGCCCGCTGCTGACCAACCCGTGGTTCGCCGAATTCACCCACACCTACGGCAAGCTCGGCCTCAAGGCGTCCAAGGAAGAACGCGTGTACCTGGCGCGCCTGTACTGGATGACCATCGAGTTCGGCCTGCTCGACACCCCGCAAGGCCAGCGCATCTACGGCGGTGGCATCCTGTCCTCGCCGAAAGAGACCGTCTACAGCCTGTCGAACGAGCCTGAACACCAAGCCTTCGACCCGCTGGAATGCATGCGCACGCCTTACCGCATCGACATCCTGCAACCCCTGTATTTCGTTCTGCCGAACCTCAAGCGCCTGTTCGACCTGGCCCACGAAGACATCATGGGCATGGTCAAGCAAGCGATGCAGATGGGTCTGCACACGCCGAAATTTCCGCCAAAGGCCGCGTGAACCGCGACTTTTGCTGACAAGTGAGTCTGTCAGTCACCGTCGCTTTGGTTTAGCGTGACGGCACTGTCGACCGATATAAAAACACTCGATTACAGGAAACACACCATGTCCACTTTGAACCAAGCCCATTGCGAAGCCTGCCGCGCCGACGCCCCACAAGTCAGCGACGAAGAACTGCCGATCCTGATCAAGCAGATCCCGGACTGGAACATCGAAGTACGTGACAGCGTCATGCAACTGGAAAAGGTCTTCCTGTTCAAGAACTTCAAGCACGCCCTGGCGTTCACCAACGCCGTCGGCGAAATCTCCGAGGCCGAAGGCCATCACCCGGGCCTGCTGACCGAGTGGGGCAAAGTGACCGTGACTTGGTGGAGCCACTCGATCAAGGGCCTGCACCGCAACGATTTCATCATGGCCGCGCGCACCGACGAAGTGGCGAAGGACGCTGAGGGGCGCAAGTAATGCATTTCGACGCCATCGGTCGAGTGCCTGGCGACCCGATTCTGGGCCTGATGGAGGCCTACGCGCAGGACCCGAACCCGCGCAAATTCGATTTGGGCGTGGGTGTCTACAAGGACGCCCAGGGCCTGACGCCGATTCTCGAGTCGGTGAAGCTTGCCGAGCAGCGCCTGGTGGATCACCAGTCCACCAAGACCTACATCGGTGGTCACGGCGAACCGGCGTTCGGCAAAGCGATCAACGAGCTGGTGCTGGGTGCCGACTCGAAGCTGATCAGCGCACAACGCGCCGGCGCCACCCAGACTCCGGGCGGCACCGGGGCTTTGCGCCTGAGCGCGGACTTCATCGCCCAGTGCCTGCCAGGGCGTGGCGTGTGGTTGAGCAACCCGACCTGGCCGATCCACGAAACGATTTTTGCCGCAGCCAAGGTCAAGGTCAGCCACTACCCGTACGTGGGCAGCGACAACCGTCTCGACATCGACGGCATGCTGGCGGCGCTCAATGAAGCGCCCAAGGGTGACGTGGTCTTGCTGCACGCCTGCTGCCACAACCCGACCGGTTTCGACCTGTCCCAGGATGACTGGCAACGGGTGCTGGACGTGGTGCGCCGTCGCGAACTGCTGCCGCTGATCGACTTCGCCTACCAAGGATTCGGCGATGGCCTGGAACAGGATGCCTGGTCGACCCGGCTGTTCGCCGCCGAGTTGCCGGAACTGCTGATCACCAGTTCCTGCTCAAAGAACTTCGGCCTCTACCGCGACCGCACCGGCGCGCTGATTGTCTGCGCGAAAACCCCCGACAAGCTGGTGGATATCCGCAGCCAACTGGCCAACATCGCCCGCAACCTGTGGTCGACGCCGCCGGATCATGGCGCTGCCGTTGTAGCGACCATCCTCGGTGATCCAGAGCTGAAACGCCTGTGGGCCGACGAAGTTGAAGCGATGCGCCTGCGTATCGCCCAACTGCGCAGCGGTTTGGTGGAAGCGCTGGAGCCTCACGGTTTGCGCGAGCGCTTTGCCCATATTGGCGTGCAACGCGGAATGTTCTCCTACACCGGCCTGTCGCCTGAGCAAGTGAAGAACCTGCGCGATCATCACAGCGTGTACATGGTCAGCTCGGGCCGGGCCAACGTGGCCGGCATTGATGCCACGCGCCTGGATTTGCTGGCCGAGGCGATTGCCAACGTCTGCAAGTAACCCTCGGGCACTGCAATCCCCCTGTGGGAGCGAGCTTGCTCGCGATAGCGGTCTATCAGTCAACATCATCGTTGAATGACACTCCGCAATCGCGAGCAAGCTCGCTCCCACATTTGCTTCTGCGTAATTGTTACTTATCTGTCTATACAACCCCATCCGTCGAAACAAATGGATATAAAAGTCCGTTTGTCATTTTCAGTGCTGTATCCTGCCCAGGCTTTTTTAAAGCGCGGATCTACCAGATCTATCAACAGACTTAGCGAGGAGCGCAACCATGCACGAGATTCCTAATCTCCCCTTCCCAAGCCTGCACGTACCTGAGCAGACGACCACGCAGCAAGCCGGAGCCCAACAGCCCGAGCCGAAAGAAGCCACTGACAGCCGCCAGGCTGACAGAGAAGACTGAAACACCCGCCGTACAGACCGTGTGGAAAGCGCTACCATGCGCTTTCCACACTGCCTGAAACGAGAACTTTCCATGACCGATGAATTCAGCGAAGCGCAGGCCAGCGTCCTGATCGGCACCGCCGAGAAAATGATCGAGATCTGGAATCGCCTCTCTCCCGAGAAACAAGCCGCTTTGCTCGCCCGCTTCGGCACCCAGGAAAATGCGCTGGCCGCCCTGGTCACCACGCAACTGGTCGCTCCCGTCAAAGCTGAATGACACCGCCCGGTAAATAGTTTTACTTTTTCACAACCGCCGACCGTCCACACCGCTATCATAAGCAGCCTATCTATCCTGCTTTACCGTGGACCTTTACCCATGCCTGAAAACCAGCGCCCCCTGGCGGTCACGCTGCAAGTCGTTTCCATCGTCCTTTTCACCTTCATTGGCTACCTGAACATCGGCATCCCCCTGGCCGTATTGCCCGGTTACGTCCACAGCGACCTGGGCTTCGGTGCGGTGATCGCGGGTCTGGTGATCAGCGTGCAATACCTGGCCACCCTGCTCAGCCGCCCCTATGCAGGGAAGATCATCGACAACAAGGGCAGCAAACTGGCTGTGATGTATGGCCTGGCCGGTTGCGGCTTGAGCGGTGTGTTCATGCTGGTCTCGGCCTGGACCCAGAGCCTGCCGACCTTGAGCCTGATCAGCCTGTTGATCGGCCGTCTGGTTCTCGGCAGCGCGGAAAGCCTGGTGGGCTCGGGCTCGATTGGCTGGGGTATCGGCCGGGTCGGTGCGGCGAACACCGCCAAGGTCATCTCCTGGAACGGTATCGCCAGCTATGGCGCACTGGCTGTCGGCGCGCCCCTGGGCGTGTTGATCGTCCATCAACTGGGCTTGTGGAGCATGGGCGTCAGTATTGTGTTGCTGGCCGTGCTCGGTCTGCTGCTGGCCTGGCCGAAAACCGCCGCACCGATTGTTGCCGGTGAGCGCCTGCCGTTCATGCATGTGCTGGGGCGAGTCTTCCCCCACGGTTGCGGCCTGGCCCTGGGCTCCATCGGCTTCGGCACCATCGCCACCTTCATCACCTTGTATTACGCCACGCAACACTGGGACAACGCGGTGCTGTGCCTAAGCCTGTTCGGCGCCAGCTTCATCGGCGCGCGCTTGCTGTTCGGCAACCTGATCAACCGCCTCGGCGGCTTTCGCGTGGCCATTGCCTGCCTGTCAGTGGAAACCCTGGGATTGCTCTTGCTGTGGCTGGCACCGGATGCCCATTGGGCACTGGCGGGTGCGGCGCTGAGCGGCTTCGGCTTTTCACTGGTGTTTCCGGCACTGGGCGTGGAGGCGGTCAACCTGGTCCCGGCCTCCAGCCGTGGTGCAGCGGTCGGCGCCTACTCGCTGTTCATCGACTTGTCGCTGGGGATCACCGGGCCGCTGGCCGGGGCGATTGCCGCCGGGTTCGGGTTCGCTTCGATCTTCCTGTTCGCCGCCCTCGCCGCGCTCAGCGGTTTGATGCTGAGCCTATACCTTTACCGGCAGGCGCCGAAGCAACGCGAAGCGCGGGACGCCCGTTAGAAGTCGACCTTGCCGCGCCCGGCCTTGATGTTGCCGCGCTTGCTCTTGGATTCGAGGCGACGGGTCTTCGAGCCGAGGGTCGGCTTGGTCGGACGGCGCTTTTTCTCGACCTTGGTGGCACTGAGGATCAACTCGGTCAGCCGCAACAGCGCATCGGCGCGGTTCTGCTCCTGCGTCCGGTACTGCTGGGCCTTGATGATCAACACACCGTCGCTGGTGATGCGACTGTCGCGCAGCGCCAGCAGCCGCTCCTTGTAGAACTCGGGCAAGGACGACGCCGGAATGTCGAAGCGCAGGTGCACGGCGCTGGAAACCTTGTTGACGTTCTGCCCACCCGCGCCCTGGGCTCGAATGGCCGTCAACTCGATCTCGGCATCCGGCAGTTGCACGTTGTTGGAAATCACCAGCATGGAAAAGCGTCCGTATTCAGAACGTGCAGGATACCGCGAATGAGTGTCAGGAACGCAGCAGAACCAATGTGGGAGCGGGCTTGCTCCCACAAAGGGATTTATGTGAACCCCGAAAAAAAACAAACCCGGCACATGGCCGGGTTCGTTGTTTCTGCGTTCTGCGTTTACTTCGCCGCAGAGCCGGCAACCTGCAGTGCATGTTGCGCACTGCGCTTGTTCTTGATGCCGTAGCAGACCCACATGAACACGAGCCACACTGGAATCGCGTACACCGATGTCTGGATCCCCGGAATCAACAACATCACGCCAAGGATGAACAACACGAACGCCAGGCAGATGTAGTTGCCGTACGGATACCACAAGGCCTTGAACAGCGGCGTCTGTTTTGTCTTGTTCATGTGCTGGCGGAACTTGAAGTGCGAGTAGCTGATCATCGCCCAGTTGATCACCAGGGTGGCCACCACCAGCGACATCAGCAGTTCCAGCGCGCTGTGCGGAATCAGGTAGTTCAGCAGTACCGCGATCAGAGTCACGGCGGCCGAGGCCAGGATCGAGCGCACCGGCACACCGCGCTTGTCGATCTTCGCCAATGCCTTTGGCGCATCGCCTTGCTCGGCCATGCCCAGCAGCATGCGGCTGTTGCAGTAGGTGCCGCTGTTGTACACCGACAGCGCAGCGGTCAGGACCACGAAGTTGAGAATGTGCGCGGCGGTATTGCTGCCCAGCATCGAGAACACTTGCACGAACGGGCTGCCGCTATAGGAATCACCGGAAGCGTTCAGGGTGGTCAGCAAGCTGTCCCACGGCGTCAACGACAGCAGGATCACCAATGCACCGATGTAGAAAATCAGGATCCGGTAGATCACCTGGTTGATCGCTTTCGGAATCACGGTTTTCGGTTTGTCGGCTTCGGCAGCGGTGAAACCGAGCATTTCCAGGCCACCGAAGGAAAACATGATGAAAGCCATGGCCATCACCAGACCCGTGACACCGTTCGGGAAGAAGCCACCGTGGGACCACAGGTTGCTGACCGCAGCTTGCGGGCCGCCATTGCCACTGACCAGCAGGTAGCTGCCCAGAGCAATCATGCCGACGATCGCCACGACCTTGATGATCGCAAACCAGAACTCGGCCTCGCCAAAGACTTTGACGTTGGCCAGGTTGATGGCGTTGATCAGCACGAAGAAGGCAGCTGCGGAGGCCCAGGTCGGGATGTCCGGCGCCCAGTAGTGGATGTACTTGCCAACCGCGGTCAGCTCGGACATACCCACCAGAATGTACAGGATCCAGCAGTTCCAGCCCGACAGGAAGCCGGCAAAGCCGCCCCAGTACTTGTGCGCGAAGTGGCTGAAGGAGCCGGCCACCGGATCTTCGACGATCATTTCACCCAGTTGGCGCATGATCATGAAGGCGATGAAGCCGCAGATGGCGTAGCCGAGGATCATCGACGGGCCGGCGGATTTCAGCACCCCGGCCGAGCCGAGGAACAAGCCGGTACCGATCGCGCCACCGAGGGCGATCAATTGAATGTGGCGATTTTTCAGGCCGCGTTTCAGCTCGCCTGATTGCGGGTTTTGTCCACTCATGAAAAGGGTCTCACGCAAGGTTTGATGATGTTCAGTAGACGTTGCTGCTCAAGAAAGGCGTTAAGCGGCACCGATCAAACCCCAGCGCAGGCACCAGGAGTTCAGCGTAATTACAACGGTCATGCGTCACCTGTTTGTTTTTATCTGTGACGAAATCGAACCCGACACGCTCGTGACGCGACGGAGTGAACAAGGCGGATAGCCTTGAGGTTTGCGCAGATGCGCAGGAGGTCACAGGTAAAACGCGGCGCATTGTACACCTGTAACCCCCTGCTGCCAGACCCGCTGGACAAGCGTGTCTATGGCCGGGATTGCCTGTGTCCGCCCCGAGAGGCTCGGGCGGCTGCAAAAAATGGGTCAGATCCTTGCGGATCATCGACGCAGACGGCGCCAAACACGCCACTCGCGGAGAGATGAAAACGGATTGCGGCGTTCATTGCGCCTCCTTTTTGTTATGCACCTGCACGACAGGCATGGCGCGCATAACACCCTGCATGGAGCGGTGAAACAAGCGGGCCAGAGGGTCGGAAGGAGGAAGGAGGACGCTGAAGCGTAAGCGTTTTCTTACGGTATCCAGGGGATGGCGATTCCACGGGGTTAATCCGTGGTTTTTGTCAGGATTTCTTTACATGGCGTAAACCATGATTTCCATATTGGAGGTCTCAGCGCGACGACTGACGCCATCGCGAGCAAGCTCGCTCCCACATTTTAATCGCGATTCTCCGAGCAAACTCATCACCCTGTGGGAGCGAGCTTGCTCGCGATGGCGCCCTCAAAAACAATACGGACATAAAGCCAGACAAAAAAAACGCCAACCCGAAGGTTGGCGTTTTTCACTTGTCGCTAACAGCTTACCGCTGCCTCACTCCGGCTTGCGACGACCGAAGCCTGGACGCTGGCCGGAACCGGCCGGTGCGCCACGGCGCTTGCCCGATGGCGTGTCACCGTCGACCAGTTTGATCCCCGGACGCTTCGGCGCGGGCTTGGCCGGGCGCTTGGTGTCGGCCGGGCGATCGGCTACCGGCGTACCACGACCTTCGCCACGCTCGGTACGGCCGTTGGCCGGACGTGGCGTACGTGGACCGCGTTCGCCGTCCTGACGGGCAGCAGGCTTGCGCCCTGGACGCTCGCCTTCGATCTGCGGCTCGCGGCTGGCACGAGGCGCGGCAGGTGCGGCGGCTGCACCAGTGGCTGGACGCAGGGTACGAACGCGTTCGGTCTTGGCCATCGGACGCGACGACTTGCGCTGCATCCGGTCAAGCTTGTCCTTGCTCTTGGCGTTCATCTGCGGCATCGCGACCGGCGTCAGGCCGACCTCGGCACTCAGGATGTCGACTTCGTACTGGCTCATTTCGCGCCAGCGGCCCATCGGCAGGTCGGAGTTGAGGAACACCGGGCCGAAACGCACGCGCTTCAGACGGCTGACCACCAGGCCCTGGGATTCCCACAGGCGACGAACTTCGCGGTTACGACCTTCCATCACCACGCAGTGATACCAATGGTTGAAACCTTCACCGCCTGGCGCCTGCTTGATGTCGGTGAACTTGGCCGGGCCGTCTTCAAGGACAACACCAGCCTTCAGACGCTCGATCATCTCGTCATCGACTTCACCACGCACACGTACCGCATATTCACGGTCCATTTCGTAGGAAGGGTGCATCAGGCGGTTTGCCAGCTCACCGTCGGTGGTGAACATCAGCAGACCGGTGGTGTTGATGTCCAGGCGACCGATGTTGATCCAGCGGCCTTCTTTCGGGCGCGGCATCTTGTCGAACACGGTCGGACGGCCTTCCGGGTCAACGCGGGTGCAGATCTCGCCGTCGGGCTTGTTGTACATGATCACGCGGCGGACCGACTCGGCAGCCTCTTCGCGCTTGATCACCTTGCCATCGATGGTGATGGCGTCGTGCATGTCGACGCGCTGGCCAAGGGTGGCGTCTTTGCCGTTGACCTTGATGCGGCCGTGGCTGATCCAGGCTTCCACGTCACGGCGCGAGCCGACGCCAATACGGGCGAGGACTTTCTGCAGTTTTTCGCCTGCTGGGCCGATTGGCTGGTCGTCTTGCTGGTCTTTGATACTCATCTGGGCACCTCCCGGTGTGGTCTGAAAACTGGGTACTTGGGCGAAGGGATCGCCGAAGGGTCGCAAATCATACGCGCATGAGGGCGTTTGCGCATCAGAGACTAGCTGATCAAGGCAAGGTTATTTGTTTTTCCGCCGACCGGTGACACGCAACTTGCTTGCGAACACAAAACCCTGTGGGAGCGAGCTTGCTCGCGATGACGGTGGCACATCCGACATCGAAGCGACTGACCTGTCGCCATCGCGAGCAAGCTCGCTCCCACAGTGAATCTCCATTGCTCATGAGAATCGTATCAATCTTCGAACTGGCGCCGTTCGGCCTCGATGGCTTCGGCCAGGGCCTGGGCTTCGGCTTCTTCGTCCGACAGTTCGGGCTCGGGTTTCGGTTGTTCGAGAGCGGCAACGGCGGCCAGGAGCTTTTCCCGGGCTTCGGCGACACCGAGGATGTCGTCTTCTTGCTCCGGTTCAATTTCCGGTTCAGGCTCGGGCTGTGCCGCTTCGACTTCTGGCTCGATGACCGACTGTTCCGGATCGAATTCAGGCGACGCCCCATCACGCAGCAAATCGTCGAAATCGGTCTTGATCCCCTCCTCCATGCTGTCCAGCTCCAGCAGCAGCGTGTGGAAACTGGTTTCTTCCTTGGGTTCTTCCGGTTCGGCACTGGCGTCGGCCAGTTCCTGCAGGGCTGCCGGTACCGGGGCATCATCGAAGTCGAGCACCGGATCCGGTTCCAGCTCGCGCAGTTCCGCCAGCGGTGGCAGGTCGTCGAGGTTCTTCAGGTTGAAGTGATCGAGGAACGCCTTGGTGGTGGCGAACATCGCCGGCTTGCCGGGCACATCGCGGTAGCCGACGATGCGGATCCACTCGCGCTCCATCAAGGTCTTGACGATATTGCTGTTGACCGCCACGCCCCGCACGTCTTCGATTTCACCGCGGGTGATCGGCTGGCGATAGGCAATCAGCGCCATGGTTTCCAACATGGCCCGAGAGTAACGCTGCGGGCGCTCTTCCCACAGACGCCCGACCCAAGGCGCAAATTTCTCGCGAATTTGCAGGCGATATCCCGAGGCCACTTCCTTGAGTTCAAACGCGCGGCCATCGCAGGACTTGGCGAGAATCGTCAGGGCCTTCTTGAAGACCGGTGGTTCCGGGCGTTCGCCTTCTTCGAAGAGTTCGAACAGGCCTTCCAAAGATTGCGGCTTTCCCGAGGCCAACAGAAAGGCTTCAAGCAAGGGTGCCAGATCACGGGGTTCAGTCAGGTTCATGTTTCGACTCGTTACTCGGCTCGGGCTCGCACGTGGATCGCGGCAAATGGCTCATTCTGCACCAGCTCGACCAGGGATTCCTTGACCAATTCAAGGATCGCCATAAAAGTCACCACCACCCCCAGGCGCCCTTCTTCAGCGGTGAACAGCTCGACAAACGGTACGAAACCGCCGCCCTTGAGGCGCTCCAGCACATCGCTCATGCGTTCGCGGGTCGACAGCGCTTCGCGGCTGACCTGATGGCTTTCGAACATGTCGCCACGGCGCAACACCTCGGCCATGGACAACAGCAGCTCTGACAAGCGCACATCCGGCAACAGCTTGCGTGCCCGGGCCTCCGGGGCGTCAAGCTTGGGCACCACCACATCGCGACCGACGCGACTCAGGCCGTCGATGCCTTCGGCGGCAGCCTTGAAACGCTCGTATTCCTGCAAGCGGCGGATCAGTTCGGCGCGCGGGTCTTCCTCTTCGTCTTCGACGGTTTCGGCCCGTGGCAACAGCATCCGCGACTTGATCTCGGCCAGCATCGCGGCCATCACCAGGTATTCGGCGGCCAGTTCCAGGCGCACCGACTGCATCAACTCGACGTAGCCCATGTACTGGCGAGTGATTTCCGCCACCGGGATGTCGAGGATGTTGATGTTCTGTTTGCGGATCAGGTACAGCAGCAGGTCGAGCGGGCCTTCGAACGCCTCGAGAAAGACTTCGAGGGCATCCGGCGGGATGTACAGGTCCAGCGGCATTTCCATGACCGCCTGGCCATAGACCATGGCGAAGGGCAGTTCCTGCTGGGCTCCGGCCTGACTGTCGACGGGTTCTACTGCGGACATCTAGGCCTCGACCATGAACGGCGCAGGGTCGCCGCAACCAACGCGAATGACTTCCGGCTCGCCGTCGGCGAGGCTGATCACGGTGGACGCCTTGATCCCGCCGAAACCGCCGTCGATGATCAGATCGACCTGATGTTCGAGCAACTGGCGCATTTCGTGGGGATCGCTCAACGGATCTTCATCGCCTGGCATGATCAGGGTTACGCTCATCAACGGCTCGCCCAGTTCAGCCAGCAGCGCCAGGGCAATCGGGTGGCTAGGCACACGCAGTCCGATGGTGCGCTTCTTCGGGTGCAACAACAGCCGCGGCACTTCGCGGGTGGCATTGAGAATGAAGGTATACGGCCCCGGCAGATGGGCCTTGAGAATGCGGAAAGTGCCGGTGTCGATCTTGGCGAACAGCCCCAGTTGCGACAGGTCGCTGCAAATCAGCGCGAAGTTGTGCTTTTCATCCAGCTGCCGCAGACGCCGAACGCGCTCCACGGCTACCTTGTCGCCGATTTGGCAACCTATGGCGTAGGAAGAGTCCGTGGGATAAATCACCACCCCGCCCTTGCGGATGATCTCGACTGCCTGTTTGATCAGGCGCGCTTGCGGGTTTTCCGGATGAATCTGGAAAAATTGACTCACATTCTCTACCTGTTCAGACGGCGGCAATAATTGGGTCATGTTTGAATCGACACCATAGCGGTGGCAGATCCTCCGGGAGTGGCCGGTATTCACCTATCTCCGACCAGCCTCCGGGGCCATGAAAATCACTGCCGGCACTGACCAGCAGACCGAACTCGCGGGCCAGAATGGCCAGGCTGCCCACTTGCTCGGCAGGCTGGTAACCATTGACCACTTCGATGGCGTGGCCCCCTGCTTGAATATAGTCGGCAATCAGGCGACGTCGCTTGCTGCGCGTGAAATCATAGTGCCATGGGTGTGCCAGACTGACCCAGGCCTTGGCCGCGCGCAGGGTTTCGACGGTTTCCTCCAGGGTCGGCCAGTGTTGCTTGACGTCGCCCAGCTTGCCGGCGCCCAGCCATTTGCGGAACGCCTCGGCGCGATCCTTGACGAAACCTTCACGCACCATCCAGTCGGCGAAATGCGGGCGGGCCGGCGCGTTACCGCTGTCGCCCAGCTCCTGCTGGATCTCCCGGGCGCCTTCAAGCGCCCCCGGCATGCCTTTGAGCGCCAGTTTGCGGCTGATTTCCTCGGAGCGTAGCCAGCGGCCATCATGCAATCTGGCAATGGCCTCGACCAACGGCGCGGCGTTCACGTCAAAACCGTAGCCCAGGATATGAATGGTCGCGCCGCCCCAGGTGCAGGACAATTCGACGCCGTTGACCAGTTGCATCCCCAGCGCGGCAGCCGCGTGCCGGGCCTCGTCGAGGCCCTCGAGGGTGTCGTGATCGGTCAAGGCCAGGACTCGCACGCCTTTCTCGAACGCCCGCGCCACCAGAACCGCAGGCGCCAGGGCGCCATCGGAGGCCGTGCTATGGCAGTGCAAATCAACATTCACAGGGCTTTGTAACCTCAAATAAGCTGGCGCTATCGCGCGCCCATATGTTTGTTATTATGCCGCCACATCCTGCTTCTGGCTGCCACTGTGAAACAATTCATCGATTTCATCCCGCTACTGCTGTTTTTCATCGTCTTCAAAATCGACCCACAGGTTGTCGACATCGCCGGTCATGAGATCACTGTAGGCGGTATTTACAGCGCCACCGCGATGCTGATCGTCAGTTCCCTGGTGGTCTACGGCACACTGTTCATCAAGCAGCGCAAGCTGGAGAAGAGCCAGTGGCTGACCCTGATCGCCTGCCTGGTCTTCGGCAGCCTGACGCTCGCGTTCCACAGCGAGACGTTCCTTAAGTGGAAAGCCCCGGTGGTCAACTGGCTGTTCGCCCTTGCGTTCATCGGCAGCCACTTCGTCGGTGACAGCCTGCTGATCAAACGCATCATGGGCCATGCGCTGAGCTTGCCGGAGCCGGTCTGGACGCGCCTGAACATCGCCTGGATCGCCTTCTTCCTGTTTTGCGGTGCCGCCAACCTCTTTGTCGCGTTCACCTTCCAGAGCTACTGGGTCGACTTCAAGGTCTTCGGCAGCCTGGGCATGACTTTGCTGTTCCTGATCGGCCAGGGCATCTACCTGTCCCGTCATCTGCACGATGCCGACACCACAACGCCAAAAACCGAGGACTGACATGCTTTACGCAATCATTGCCACAGACGTCGCCAACTCCCTGGAAGCCCGCCTGGCCGCTCGGCCTGCACACCTCGAGCGCCTGCAAGTACTCAAGGGCGAAGGTCGCATCGTACTGGCCGGCCCACATCCGGCGATCGACAGCAATGATCCGGGCGCGGCGGGTTTCACCGGCAGCCTGATCGTCGCCGAATTCGATTCCCTGAGCGCCGCCCAGGCCTGGGCCGACGCTGATCCGTACATCGCCGCAGGCGTCTACGCCAACGTTCTGGTGAAGCCGTTCAAGCAAGTTCTGCCGTAACTTTCTTCTCGCAATGCCCCCACGCGGTGAACCATATCGGTTCATCGCGCTCTCAATCGCTCATTATTCTCGTTTGCCGGCCGACAACTTTCCCAATACTCGTATTGGAACCAGGAGTCGCCATGCGCAAGGGTCCGTTGTGCCTGATGTTGGTCACGTTGTCGATCGTGGCGCCCGCCCACGGTGAAGAAAACGCCGAGGGGGGCAACTCGACGCCGCTTTCCTTGAGCGCCGGAAGCCAGATCACCGAGCTGCAGCAACGCTTGAAAGAAAGCGAACGGCAACGGGAAGAACTGAACAAACAATTGCAAACTGCCGATGGCGAACGCGAAAGCCCGCTCCTGGCCCGGTTGCGCCAGGAGAACCAGCGTTTGAAGCTGCAACTCAAGGAAGCCCAGGCCAGCAGTCCGCTGCCGCGCCTGCTGACCGACCAGCAACAATGGTTCGTCATTGGCGCCGGGGTAGCGCTATTGGCTCTGCTCTGCGGTATCTTCGCCAGTGGAGCAAGTCGAAAACGTCGACAATGGCTAAATTGAGTGAGTCATGAGCGAGCTGTTACTTATTGATGATGACCAGGAGCTGTGTGAGCTCCTGAGCAGTTGGCTGAGCCAGGAAGGGTTTCAGGTTCGGGCCTGTCACGACGGCCAGAGCGCACGCCGCGCGCTGGCTGAAACCGCCCCGGCGGCCGTGGTGCTGGATGTGATGTTGCCCGATGGCAGCGGCCTGGAACTGCTCAAGCAGTTGCGCAGCGATCACCCGGATTTGCCCGTACTGATGCTCTCGGCCCGGGGCGAACCGCTGGACCGTATCCTCGGCCTGGAACTCGGCGCCGACGATTACCTGGCCAAGCCCTGCGACCCACGGGAACTGACCGCCCGCCTGCGCGCAGTCCTGCGCCGTAGCCACCCGGCGGCGGTGTCCAGCCAGATGGAACTGGGCGACCTGTGTTTCAGCCCGGTGCGCGGCGTGGTCAGCATCGACGAACAGGAATTCACCCTCACCGTCTCCGAAAGCCGCCTGCTGGAAGCCTTGCTCAAGCAACCGGGCGAGCCCCTGGACAAACAGGAACTGGCGCAGATCGCCCTCGGCCGCAAGCTGACCCTGTACGACCGCAGCCTGGACATGCACGTCAGCAACCTGCGCAAGAAGATCGGCCCACACCCCGATGGTCGACCCCGCATCGTGGCCCTGCGCAGCCGCGGTTACTACTACAGCCTGTAGGAGCAGCCGGTCGACGCTCGATTGCTCGCGATGGTCTCACAGTCAACGCGCTTTTCCAGACAGCACGCGTAATCGTTCAACTCCATCGCGAGCGAGCTCGCTCCTACAGCAAGGCACCTGGACGTTTTGTCAGGTCGGCGCAAAATCATCTTTACCCAAGCTTTACGTACCGCTGACCGCCGCTGACTTTGATCTGCGTAATCTGTACTCATCCGGAACGTACCGGGAACGAGACAAGGAGATACACCATGCGCAAGACTCTTATCGCTCTGATGTTCGCTGCTGCCCTGCCGACCGTTGCCATGGCCATGCCTGAAGGCACGGGCCCCATGGGTGGGTCGATGGACGGCTCGCGCCACGGCGGTCAGATGCACGGCATGCACGGCAAAGGCCCGTACAGTGAACTGGACCTGAGCCGCGAACAGCGCGAGCAGATCCGCAAGATCATGGGCGAGCAGATGCACGAGCGTAAGCAACTGGTCGATAAGTACCTGGAGAAACTCTCGCCAGCCGACCAGAAAGCCATGAAGGACGAGATGGCCGCCAACCACAAGAAAGCGGAAGCGGATGTGCGCGCCTTGCTGAAACCGGATCAACAGAAGAAATTCGACGAGATCCAGAAAAAACAGGCTGAACGTCGCGCCGAGTGGGCCGAGTTCAAGGCCTGGAAAGCGCAACAACCGCAAAAGGCGCAATAATGCGCTGACCCCGGACCCGACGGCTGAACACCGTTGGGTCTGACACCACACAATTCACTGTGGGAGCGAGCTTGCTCGCGATAGCGTCAGCACGTTCAACATCAACGTGACTGAAAGACCGCCATCGCGAGCAAGCTCGCTCCCACATGGATTTGTGATCGTTTGAGGATTTCCTGTGCGTTCATTGTTCTGGCGTATCCTGGCCAGCTTCTGGCTGGCCATCGCCCTGGTTGCAGGGCTTTCCATCCTGCTCGGGCACATGCTCAACCAGGACGCATGGATTCTCAGCCGCCACCCGGGCCTCAACACGCTGGCCGAAGAGTGGACGCAAACCTACGAAAGCCAGGGTGAAGACGCCGCCCAGGACATTCTCCAGCAACGCAAACGCCAGTATCACATCGACGTTCAGGTGCTTAACGAAAGCGGCGATCCGCTGGTGCGCGGCACTTTCCCCAAACGTGCGGCGGCCTTTGAGGCGCGCCAGAACAATGAGGACCGGCGCCTGCCGTGGCGGCGTCTGACCGATGAGTTCACCAGCGAAAAAACCGGCGACACCTACCTGTTCATCTACCGCATCGCGCACCCGGAACTGGACGCCTGGCACCGCGAGAGCCTGCTCTGGCCGCTCAGTGCGCTGGGAATCGCCCTGGTGGTGCTGACCCTGTTCAGCCTGCTTGTGACCTTCTCCATCACTCGCCCGCTCAGCCGTCTGCGCGGCGCGGTGCATGACCTGGGACAAACCACGTATCAACAGAACAGCCTGGTCAAGCTGGCCAACCGTCGCGATGAGTTCGGCGTCCTGGCCAATGACTTCAACCGCATGGGCGCGCGCCTGCAAAGCCTGATTGGCAGTCAGCGGCAACTGCTGCGGGATGTGTCCCATGAACTGCGCTCGCCCCTCGCCCGCCTGCGTATCGCGCTGGCACTGGCCGAACGGGCCACCCCGCAAGAACGGGAACAGCTGTGGCCGCGCCTGACCCGCGAGTGCGACCGACTGGAAGCGCTGATCAGCGAAATCCTGGTACTGGCGCGGGTCGACTCCGATAACGCCAGTGCGGAAGAGGTGGACCTGAACGCCTTGCTCTATACCCTGCAAAAGGATGCGCAACTCGGTTCACCCGAGCAACTGGTCCACCTCGAAGCCGAATCGCAACTGAATCTGAAGGGCTGGCCGACCATGATCGAACGGGCCGTCGACAATCTGCTGCGCAATGCACAGCGTTTCAATCCGGTGGGTGGCCTACCGATCGAAATGCAGGCGCTGCGTCAGGGTGAGCGGATCGTCGTGACTGTGCGCGATCATGGGCCCGGTGTCAGTGCCGAATACATGAGCCAGCTCGGTGAGCCGTTCTATCGGGCGCCGGGGCAGACTGCGGCCGGACACGGCCTGGGCCTGGCCATCGCCCGGCGCGCGGCGGAGCGACATGGCGGCAGCCTGGTGCTGGCCAATCACCCGGAAGGCGGGTTCATTGCCAGCCTGGAATTGCCGTTGGTGCCGGGGGCTGTCGTACAGCCCTGAAACGAACACCCTTTGATGTGAGCTACCTGGATCTACTGTGGGAGCGAGCTTGCTCGCGATGACGCAGGCACTCTCAACAATCAAATTGACTGACCGGCCGCTATCGCGAGCAAGCTCGCTCCCACAGGTTTTGCGGTGTCAGACTTTGCCCGGCCAGGCGCTGACGAATTCGGCCAGGTCGACTTTCTCGGCCACACGCGGTTCTTTCTGCGGCGTACCGAGGTACAGGAAAGCAATCACCTCTTCCCCTTCCGCCAGGCCCAAACCCTTGGCCACATGGGGCGAGTAAGCCAGGTCACCGGTACGCCACACCGCGCCAATGCCCTGCGCATACGCCGCGAGCAAAATCCCGTGGGCCGCACAGCCTGCCGCCAGCAATTGCTCGGACTTCGGATATTTGACGTGATCCTGCAACCGCGCAATCACCACCACCACCAGTGGTGCACGCAGTGGATTATTGCGCGCCTTGTCGATGGCCGCTTCGCCGACTTCGCTGTCTTGCAGTTTCGCCGCCTCGGCCAGCAACTCGCCCATCTGCTCACGCGCCGCGCCTTCCACCGTCAGGAAACGCCAAGGCTGCAAGTGACCGTGATCCGGAGCGCGCATGGCGGCGCCAAACAGCACCTCGCGCTGCTCGGCAGTGGGTGCAGGGTCAATCAGTCGTGGAACGGAAACACGGTTGAGCAAAGCGTCGAGAGCCTGCATCGGCCACCTCCTGAAAAATTTGTGCGGCTATTCTAGCTGTAACTGTCGCAGCAGTGCCGGTTTACATGCCCTGCCCCGCAGGTAGAATGGCGCCCTTTCCACTATCAGCCGAGCGGACCTCATGGCGTTGCCGACCTTACGGATCATTGGTTTCATCATCGGCATCTTCCTGATCACGCTGGCGATCTCCATGGTCGTGCCCATGGCCACGCTGGTCATTTTCGAGCGCACCAGCGATCTGCCGTCGTTCCTCTGGGCCAGCATGATCACCTTTGTCGCCGGTTTGGCGCTGGTGATTCCAGGGCGCCCCGAACATGTTCACCTGCGCCCCCGGGACATGTACCTGCTGACCGTCAGCAGTTGGCTGGTGGTGTGCATCTTCGCCGCGCTGCCATTCCTGCTGACCCAGCACATCAGCTACACCGACTCATTCTTCGAAAGCATGTCCGGCATCACCGCCACTGGCGCAACCGTGCTCAACGGCCTGGACAACATGTCCCCCGGCATCCTGATGTGGCGCTCGTTGCTGCACTGGATCGGCGGCATCGGCTTCATCGGCATGGCGGTGGCGATCCTGCCGCTGTTGCGCATCGGTGGCATGCGGCTGTTCCAGACCGAATCGTCGGACCGCTCGGAAAAGGTCATGCCCCGCTCACACATGGTGGCGCGGCTGATCGTGGCGGCCTACGTCGGCATTACCATTGTCGGCAGCCTGGCGTTCTGGTGGGCCGGGATGAGCCCGTTCGACGCCATCAACCATGCGATGTCGGCCATTTCCACCGGCGGCTTCTCGACCTCCGACCAGTCTTTGGCCAAGTGGCCGCAACCGGCGGTGCATTGGGTAGCGATCGTCATCATGATTCTCGGTGCCCTGCCGTTCACCCTGTATGTGGCCACGTTGCGTGGAAACCGTCGGGCACTGATCAAGGACGAACAGGTTCAAGGCCTGCTCGGCATGCTGCTGGTGACCTGGCTGGTGCTCGGCACCTGGTATTGGTGGACTACCCAGCTGCATTGGCTGGAGGCGTTGCGGCATGTGGCGCTGAACGTGACATCGGTGGTGACGACGACCGGTTTCGCGCTGGGGGACTACAGCCTCTGGGGCAATTTCTCGCTGATGCTGTTTTTCTACCTGGGGTTTATCGGCGGTTGTTCCGGCTCGACCGCGGGCGGGATCAAGATTTTCCGCTTCCAGGTGGCCTATATCCTGCTCAAGGCCAACCTTAACCAGCTGATTCACCCGCGGGCGGTGATCAAGCAGAAGTACAACGGTCACCGCCTCGACGAAGAAATCGTACGGTCGATCCTGACCTTTTCGTTCTTCTTTGCAATCACCATCTGTGTGATCGCGCTGCTGCTGTCGCTGCTCGGCGTGGACTGGATGACCGCCCTCACCGGCGCGGCCAGTACCGTGTCCGGCGTCGGCCCGGGGCTCGGCGAAACCATCGGCCCGGCGGGCAACTTCGCCACCCTGCCGGATGCCGCCAAGTGGATTCTCTCGTTCGGCATGCTGCTGGGCCGACTGGAGATCATTACGGTGTTTGTGCTGTGTATTCCGGCATTTTGGCGTCATTGACTGCATCAGGTGCTTGCATCAGCCGCATCCGGTACTCGCCGGGTGTGGCATCGAACCAGCGCCGGAAAGCACGGAAGAAGTTGCTCGGATCGGCAAACCCCAGCAAGTAGGCAATTTCCAGCAAGGTCATGTTCGGTCGTGCCAGGTACTGTTCGGCCAGTTCGCGCCGGGTATCGTCCAGCAGCGCCTGAAAACTCGTACCCTCTTCCTGCAAGCGCCGCTGCAAGGTGCGCTGGGACAGATGCAGCGTCTGCGCCACGGTATCGCGCTTGGGTTCGCCTTGGGGCAACAGGCGGCACAACACCTGCCGCGCCTTGTGGGTCACGCGGCTTTCGGAAAAACGCGCCAGGTACTCGCCGGCAAAGCGGTCATGCAGCAACGCCATGGCCTCGTTGGCCGTCGGCAGCGGCGCTTCCATATCGGCGGGTTCGAAAATCAGCGCATCGTAAGGTGCGTTGAACACCAGCGGTGCATGGAAAGCTTGTTTATAGGGTTCCAGATTGACCGGTTCGGTACCTTGCAACAACACTTTGCGCGGTTGCAACGTACGCCCGGTCAACCAGCCACACAGCGCCAAGGCACAGGCCATTGAAGCTTCGGCGCTTTGCCGGATCGGCGGCAGATGATCGCCATGCACCGTCAGAATCAGCCCGTAGCCTTCTTCCAGCAGCTGGAAACTCAGGTCGGCACTTTCGGCGATGATCCGCTGATAGCGCACCAGACGCTGAAAGCCTTCGGCCAGGGTCCGGCTGGACATCAAGGCGTAACCGGCCACATGAAACTGCGCCGGTCGCAGCACCTTGCCCATGTTCAGGCCGATGGCCGGGTTCCCGGACAGCTCGACCGCGCGTTGCCACAACCGGGTCATGGAATCTTGGGGGAAGCGTGCGTCCGGATCATCCAGTGCCGCGTAGTCGAGCCCCAACTGCTTGAACAGAGCCCGGCAATCCAGGCCGTCCATCTCCAGCGCTTTGACAATCCCCATCGCCCAGCTTGCAGAAGTCGTTCGTTCGCTCATGGCGTTTTCTTACATGGTGGCCGCATGCTACGGCTATTGACCGAAGGATACTAAAGTGGCGCCTATTGTCAGTGGCTGATGCCATTGATCACTCTAGACTCAAATAAGCTACCCGCAGAACAACTTGCAGCAAGAACAATAACCACAGAGATCGCTGTCGTGGAAAACGTCAAACGATTCAACAGCTTCGCTGAGTTCTATCCTTACTACCTCAGTGAGCACAGCAACAGTACCTGCCGCCGTTTACACTTTATCGGCACGACCCTGGTTATCTTGATTCTGACGCTGACCATTGGTCGCGGAGCATGGATTCTGTTGTGGACCCTGCCACTGGCAGGCTACAGCTTTGCCTGGGTCGGGCATTTCTTCTTCGAGAAGAACCGCCCGGCAACGTTCCAACACCCCTTCTATAGCCTGCTCGGCGATTTTGTCATGTACCGGGACATGGTCCTGGGGCGCGTTCCGTTCTAGCTGACTTGCGTCACAAGAGAGTTACCGATGAATGCCAATGCCCGCTTCACCCACATGAAGGACGGCACACAGGAAGACTGGGCGATCATCGCCGCGGACTTCAGTGCCTATGCGCGACAATTGCCGACAAGGATCGTGGCGCACCTGAAGTTTCTGGAGGGGGATTTTGGCGGCTTCCCGGTGGATCGCCTGACCCACTCCCTGCAAACCGCCACCCGCGCCTGGCGCGATGGTCGCGACGAGGAGTACGTGGTCTGCGCCCTGCTCCACGATATCGGCGACACCCTGGGCACCTACAATCACCCGGACATCGCGGCGGCGATCCTCAAGCCGTTCGTCAGCGCCGAGAACTTGTGGATGGTGGAAAAGCACGGGATTTTCCAGGGCTACTATTTCTTCCATCACTTGGGTATGGATCGGCACTTGCGCGAGCAATTCAAGGACCATCCGCAGTACCAGGCGACCGTCGAGTTCTGCGCCAAATACGATGCGGCGGCGTTTGATCCGGCGTACGACACGCTGCCGTTGAGCTTTTTCGAGCCGATGATGGAGCGCCTGTTTGCGCACCCCAGGAATTCGATCTACAAGGCGGCGATGGAAGAACATTCGCCAGCCTGACAGATCCAGCGGGACCGCTTCGCGCTCCATTCGCGGGCAAGCCCGCTCCCACAATGGGCGAAGGTGAACGCAGCACTTGTGACCGCCAGTTAACCCTGTGGGAGCGGGCTTGCCCGCGAAGAGGCCAGTACGAACACCGAATGATTATCAGGCCAACTCCGCAACCCTGCCCGCCTTCATCTGTGCCTCGCGCGCCTGGGCATCCGCCAGGCGATACAACTCGATCGAGCCATCCCAGTGCTCGATCAGCGCGGTGCACGATTCCACCCAGTCGCCGCAATTGAGGTAGTCCACCTCGCCGACCTTGCGAATCTCGGCATGGTGAATGTGCCCGCACACCACTCCGTGCAGCTCGCGCTTGACGCATTCATGGGCGATGGCTTCTTCGAAGTCGCTGATGAAGCTGACCGCGGTTTTCACCTTGTGCTTGAGGTAGGCCGACAGCGACCAGTAGCCGTAGCCATATCGCGCGCGCCAATGATTGAGCCAGCGGTTGAGGGTCAGGGTGAATTCGTAGGCCGAGTCACCGAGAAACGCCAGCCAGCGATGGTAACGGGTGATCACATCGAACTGGTCGCCGTGTATCACCAGCAGGTGTCGGCCGTCGGCGGTGATGTGCACGGCTTCGTCGACCAACTGGATGTTGCCCAGGATCAGCTTCGAATAGCGGCGCAGGAATTCGTCGTGGTTGCCGGTGACGTAGATCACCTCGGTACCACGCTTGCTCATGGTCAGCAGGCGACGGATGACGTTGGTGTGTGCTTGCGGCCAGTACATGCCGCCGCGCAGTTTCCAACCGTCGATGATGTCGCCGACCAGGTAGATCTTGTCTGCGTGGTAGCTCTTGAGAAACTGCGACAGGTGTTCAGCCTGGCAATCCCGGGTGCCCAAATGCACGTCGGAAATCCATAAAGTCCGTACGCGTTGCTTACGGGTGGGTTTGGCGAGCTCGGCGCTGGTCATGGGCAACCCTCTGACAAGTTTTGCCAAGTCTGCCCCGGCCCGGTTAATGGTCCATGACAGCGTCAAGTCAGTCCTGTGACAGCGCTTGTCGGCCCGCTCGGTGTAGACTGACACCCTGAACCGGGAGACCCGCGATGAGACCGATCCTCACGCTTCGCCAATACAGCCACGACCTGATCGTCCATAGCCACGAACACGCGCAACTGGTGTTCGGGCTCTCGGGCGCCCTGGATTTCGAGGTCGACGGCCGTGGCAGCCAGGTGGTCCAGCAGAGTTTCGTGGTGGTGCCCTCCGGAGCGCATCACGCGTGTGGCAGCACCAATGGCAGCCGTTGCCTGGTGCTGGATGTCCCCAGCGAACAATGGGTTGCCCAGTCGTTGGGCGATCACGCCGACTCCAGCCGACGCCTGCTCGACAACGCCGGGCGCCTGCCTCTGGACGCCGGGCAAAGCCAATTGGTCAGTTGGCTGGCGAACAGTCCGGTCGATGATCCGCTGATCGCTCAACAAGGCGCGGTGCTTTTGCTGGCCAGTCTCAACAACGCCAGGCCCGAGGCCGTCGGCGGTCGGCGCCTGCCCTATGCGGCGCTGAACGCACACATCGATCAGTACGCGGCGTACCCGTTGCAAGTGGCCGACCTGGCCCGGGTCGCCGGCCTTTCCAGTGCCCGTTTGCATGCGCGGTTCGTGGCCGAATGCGGGCAGACGCCGATGGACTACATCCGCAGCCGACGCCTGCACATCGCGGTGGGCTTGCTGCGCAATTCGGCGTTGCCCATCGGCGAGATTGCCAGCCGCGTCGGCTACAGCTCCCAGAGTGCCTTTGCGGCGGCGGTGCTGCGCGAGTTCGGGGCATCCCCCGGAAAACTGCGGCGCGAGGCTGGCGACAAATAACGCGAGTTTGCCGACAGACTTGATGGGCCATTACGCGCTTCAATGAGGCCTCTGTTCGTTTGTCGTTAAGGATTGCAATGACTCCCCGTACCGCCCTTGGCGCCTTGCATATAGGCGCATTGATGTTCGGCCTGACCGGTGTGTTCGGCAAACTGGCCGCTGCGTCCCCGGCGATCATCGTTTTCGGCCGTGCCGCTTTCGCCGTGCTCGCGCTGGCGTTTTTTGCACGGTTCGCCAGCCAGACGCGCTGGCAGAAACTCGAGGCCATGGACTGGCGTCGGTTGTTGCTCAGCGGCTTGTTGCTGGCCGGACACTGGGTGAGCTTCTTCATTGCGGTAAAAGTCGCAGGCGTGGCGATTGCGACGCTCGGTTTCGCCAGTTTCCCGGCCTTTACCGTGATCCTCGAAGGGTTGATCTTTCGCGAGCGCATTCGCGCCAATGAGATCGTGTTGGTGCTGCTGGTGAGTGTCGGCCTGGTGCTGGTCACGCCCGATTTTGACCTCGCCAGCGGCGCCACCACCGGCCTGCTGTGGGCCGTGGGTTCCGGATTGCTGTTCGCCCTGCTGTCACTGACCAACCGTGCCAGCTCCGGGCGAGTTCCGCCGGTACAGGCGGCACTGTGCCAGAACGTGGTGGTTGCCCTGTGCCTGCTGCCGGTGGCGGCGCCTCAATTGAGCGAAGTGCGCGCCATCGACTGGCTGTGGATCGGTCTGCTCGGTGTGTTCTGTACCGGTGTCGCCCACAGCCTGTTCGTCGCCAGCCTCGCGGTGATCAAGGCCCGCACTGCCGCCGTGGTGTTCGCCCTGGAGCCGGTCTACGGCATCACCGTCGCCTGGCTGCTGTTCAACGAAAACCCGACCCTGCGCATGTTGCTGGGGGGTGCGCTGATCATTGTGGCGATTGTGGTCTCCAGCCGGTTCTCAAGTGGCACAAGCAAGAAAGCCATTGCAGCCGAGGCCGCGTCTCACTGAGTGCGGTCGTTGTGCCCCAGGTCGCGGTCCGGGTCGATCTGGTCGCGGACCCGCTGCTTGAGCACTTTGGCCTCGGGGAAGCCACCGTCCGCCTTGCGCTCCCAGATCTGCACGGCGTCACAGTAGATATGAAAGACCCCGCCGGTGCCTGGCACCAGGGAGACTTTGCCCAGGTCATCACCAAAGGTGCTGAGCAGTTCCTGGGCCAGCCAGGCCGCACGCAACAGCCATTGGCATTGCGTGCAGTAGGTGATGATGATTTCCGGTTTGTTGACGGTCATGGTGGGACCTGACTCCAGAGTTTGACGACGCCGCTATGATAGCCCGACCGGAGGCTGTCGAGACGGCGCAACGGGTTGCATCTCCAACTCGAACTCAGGCTCGATCATGGCCAGAGCCGCCGGCTGCGGGTTCCCGGTCAGGCTGATCACGTCCCAACTCGAAGCCATGGACAGCTCCTCCAGGTTGAGCCGGTACTCATCGTCAGTAGCGGATTCGCCGGATACCGCCAAACCCGGAACCACCGCCATGGCAACAGCAACCGGGACGGAATGATGGCTATCGACCCGCTCAAGCTCTTCGTTGGCCGGCACCCCGTCGCGATGCACAGTGGATGGTTGCATGACGGAGGGCCACATCACTGGCTCGGTAAAGAGCTCAGCCAGCGGTTCATGCTGCGACGGCAGCGCCTCTGACGCTGTGGCTTGATGCTGCTGGCGGCGAACAAACCAGCCCAGCGCCAGCAACGCTATCAGCGCCGACAAACCGGCAATCGGCAGCCAGCCAATCCCGGGGGTTTCAGCAACAACAGGGGCTGGCGTCGCCACGTCGGAAGCAACCGGTTGGGCCTTTACCTTCTGGAGCTCCGCGAGTTGGGTTTGCAGCTCGGCCAAATGTTTTTTCTGGCCGGCGATCAGCTCATCCTGGCCTTGAAGCTTCGCGTTGAGCTCATCGACAGTGGTTTGCAACTGGTGGTTTTGCAGGGCGCTGGCGGCCAGTTGTTCGACAGCGGGATCAACCAATGCGACGTCCGTTTCTGGCGTCGTCCTGGCCACGGGTGACGGCGCCACGACCGGTTTAACACGGGGGAATGCGGACACCGGGGAACCGGATGCCGCTTCATCAGCGGCGGGAACAACCCCAGGCGCACCCGGCGGATCGATCAGTAACGTGTACTCACGCAGCAATCGCCCATTAGGCTGATTGAGCTGCACGAGGAAATTCAGGAACGGCTCACTCACCGGTTTGTTGGAGGTCACCTGGATCACGCTGCGATTACCGCGCAACACCGGGGTGAACTTCAGGTTGCTGAGGAAAAACGCCCGGTCGACCCCGGCACGGCTGAACTCGTCTGCCGTTGCCAGGCTCACTGACAGCTGGTTTTCCTCCACGCCAGCAGCATCCACCAGTGCGATATCGGCACGCAGCGGTTGATTCAGCGCCGAATGCAGGGTGATTTCACCCAGGCCCAGCGCAGGTGCCCATGCCGAATAAGTGACCGCGGCCCCGGCCAGCAACCACAGAGAACCACCGCGTAAAACCAATCGCCAACACTTGAGCATGAGCATCCTTGAGATCTACAGAAACCATCCGCACGGGTTCGTACATCCGTTACGAACACGATATTGCCGAGTAGTTCTTATAGTCTGTCCAATGCGGTCTCTCAAAAACCTGGCGTTCGGTTATGCCTCAAGACTTTTCAAGGTTGCCCAGGATGTGCCCGTGAACCCGCATGCACACCTTCAAATCCGCCTCATCGACGCCTTCGAACAGTTCGTGACGCAGTTGCGTGGCAATGGTTTCAATTTGTTCGATCAGGGGACGCGCTGGCGCGCAGAGCACGATTTTCTTCGCCCGACGGTCTTCCAGCACTGCCTGGCGTTGCACCAGGCCCTGGCTTTCCAGGCTGTCGAGTAAACGGGCCAGGGTCGGACCTTCGACGCCGACGCTTTGTGCCAGCTCACGCTGGGTCGGTGCTTCTTCGAAACGGGCCAGGTGCAGCAGCACCAGCCAGCGTGCCTGGGACAAGCCCATGCCCGCCAGTCGGCGGTCCAGTTCGGCACGCCAGCCACGGGACATCTGGGCCAATTGCATGCCAAAGCGGTGTTGATCGGTTAACGGCATAAAACACTCATGATTAGACTGAAATAAATAAAAACTAATTATTAGTCAGCTAAGCATGAGCCTCGACTTGAGGCAAGGCTTGATCTGTAGTGAATCGTTACATCAGCACTACGGATGTCTCAAATCTCGAACTCCGACTGCAAGGCAGCGCGAACGCAGTACAACACCCCTTCCGGCACCCGGCCCGCGAACAGCGCGGCGATCTCGGAAACCGGCGGCAACTCGCCTTCGCCGTCGAGGAAGGCGTCCTGGACTTCACCCATCAGGTCTTCAGGCAGATCCAGCGCCTGCTCCAACGACAACTGCTGCTTGCCGATCGCTTCGGCCAGCATGGTGTAGACGTTCTTTTCCGAGCACTGCAACTGACCGGCGATCTGCACCGGCGTCATCCCGGCCCGCGCCAGCGTGATCAGTTCGTGACGTACGTCGGCCACCGGTTTCGGCGCCTCGACCTGGCCGCCGAGCACTTCGAGGAAGGCCTCGCCGTAACGCTCCAGCTTGCGCGCGCCGACGCCGCTGACCGTGGCCATTTCCGCCAGCGAGGTCGGCTGGCTGCGCAGCATCTCCAGCAAGGTCGAGTCGGGGAAGATGACATACGGCGGCACGCCATGTTCTTCGGCGAGCTTGCGACGCAGGGCGCGCAAGGCTTCCCATTGCTCGCGCTCCTCGCCACGGACCAGCTGGCTCGCCTGGCTCTTGCTGCTTTTCGCCACGGTTTGCGCCTTGAGATCGCGACGCAGTTCCAGGGTCACTTCACCCTTGAGCAGCGGCCGGCAGCTGTCGCTCAGGCGCAGGCCACCGTAGCCTTCGAGGTCGATGTCCGCCAGACCACGGGCCACCAGTTGGCGGAACAACGAGCGCCATTCGCCCTCCGCCATCGTCTTGCCAACACCATACACCGACAGGTGCTGATGGCCGAAGCTGCGGACCTTCTCGTTGTCCTTGCCCAGCAATACATCCACCAGGTGCCCGACGCCGTAGCGCTGACCGGTGCGGTAGATCGCCGACAGCGCCTGACGCGCCGGCTCCGTGGCATCCCAGGTCTGCACGCCGTCGACGCAGTTGTCGCAATGACCGCAGGGCTCGGGCATGTCTTCGTCGAAGTAGGCCAGCAGCGTTTGCCGACGGCAGCGGGTTTCTTCACAGAGCGAGAGCATGGCGTCGAGCTTGTGCTGCTCCAGACGTTTGTGGCGTTCGTCGCCTTCGGAGTTCTGCAGCATCTGCTTGAGCATCACCACGTCTTGCAGGCCGTAGGCCATCCAGGCATCCGCCGGCAGACCGTCACGGCCACCACGACCGGTTTCCTGGTAATAGGCCTCAAGGGATTTCGGCAAATCGAGGTGCGCGACAAAACGCACGTTGGGCTTGTCGATGCCCATGCCGAACGCCACCGTCGCGACCATGATCAGGCCTTCCTCATTGAGGAAGCGCTTCTGATGGTAGGCCCGCAGATCATTGGGTAGCCCGGCGTGGTACGGCAGCGCCGGGAAGCCTTGCTCGCTGAGGAACGCGGCGACTTCCTCGACTTTCTTGCGCGACAGGCAATACACGATGCCCGCATCGCTACGGCGCTCGGCGAGGAACGCCAGCAACTGCTTGCGCGGCTGTTCCTTGGGCACGATGCGATAAAAGATGTTCGGCCGGTCGAAGCTCGACAGGAAGCGCTCGGCGTCTTGCAGGTGCAGCCGGGTGACGATTTCTTCCCGGGTGCGCTTGTCGGCCGTGGCGGTCAGGGCGATGCGCGGCACGTCGGGGAACATTTCCGCCAACTGGCCCAGTTGCAGGTATTCCGGGCGGAAATCGTGGCCCCATTGCGACACGCAGTGCGCTTCGTCGATGGCGAACAGAGAGATGTCCAGGCCCTGCAGGAAGGACAACATACGCGGCTGGACCAGGCGTTCCGGCGCCAGATAGAGCATTTTCACTTCACCGCGGCGGATACGGGCGGCGAGGTCGCGTTGCTGCTCGGCACTGAGGGTGGAGTTCAACGCGGCGGCGGCCACGCCCAGTTCTTCGAGGGTAGCGACTTGATCGTCCATCAGTGCGATCAGCGGCGAGACCACCACGGCCAGGCCTTCGCGCAACAGCGCCGGAACCTGGAAGCACAGGGACTTGCCGCCGCCGGTAGGCATCAGGACCAGGGCATCGCCGCCGCTGGCCACGCGCTCAATGATTGCACCCTGGCGGCCACGGAAACTGTCGTAGCCGAAGATGTCCTTGAGGACGCGTTGAGCCTGTTCGAGCATAAAAACTCCAAAAATCACCGAAACATCCCTGCAAGGCTGGTTCAGAACCCGCGACGCTGCACCGATAAATCGTAAGTGCGCATTGCATGACGCTTCACATTTCAGCCGTGACGCCAGCAGGGCATCACAAAACGCGCGAGTATACCCGAGCCCCGTCCGGCAAAGGGCACCGCTGAGAAGACACCGGCAAACCCGATGTGCATAAAAAACTGTGGGAGCGAGCTTGCTCGCGATGAGGCCATCACAGTCAACATTGATTTCGCCTGAACCACCGCTATCGCGAGCAAGCTCGCTCCCACAGGGGTAGCGCTTGACCGAACTGTAAGGGGAGCAGCTCCCACAAACGGGCAAATATGCCGTGCGGCTGGCCCAAGTGCTCAAGAAGGCCTAGAATTCCCGCATCGAACATTCCCCAAGGTAGTCCTTTAATGTCCTTCGCTGAGCAACTAACCCGCCTGCAAGTCTTCCTCGACGCTGATGAACTGCATGACGAGGCGCTGGACTACGTGGCCGCCCACGGCTACCTCACCGCGCTGTCGATCTGTTCCGAAGTCGTTCCTGATCGTGAGTGGATCGATGCACTTTTCGCCGAGGAGCCGCATTACAGCAGCGAAGCCCAGCGCGAAGAGATCGAAGCCACCCTGATCGGCCTCAAGGCCCACATCGCTCGCCAGCTGGCCTCCGATGAAGAATTCGAACTGCCATGCGACCTGGACCTGGGCGACGAGCCGGACGATTCCGACCTGCGCGGCTGGTGCATCGGCTTCATGGAAGGCGTATTCCTGCGCGAAGCGGCCTGGTTCGAAAGCGCCGAAGACGAAGTCAGCGAAATGCTGCTGCCGATCATGGTCGGTTCGGGCCTGTTCGACGAGCAGCCGGAGTTCGAAGACATCGCCAAAGATGCCAACCTGATGGACGACATGATCGTACAGATCCCGGAAGCCCTGACCGCGCTGTACCTGCTCTGCAACGCGCCAGACGAAAAACCGGCGATTCTCAAGCCCCGCCACCACTAAGGTTCTGCCTATGGACAACCCCATAGGCAACCGCCCCCTGATGTTGCGCTACGTGCTGCTGGCCATCGGCTGGCTGAGCGTGGCGCTGGGGGTGATCGGGATTTTCCTGCCGGTATTGCCCACCACCCCTTTCCTGCTGCTGGCGGCCGCCTGCTTCGCCCGCAGTTCGCCGCGCTTTTATCAATGGCTGGTCGAGCATCCACGGCTTGGCCCGTGGATTCGCGATTACCTCAACGGCAACGGCATTCCGCTCAAGGGCAAGGTCTACGCCATTGGCCTGATGTGGCCGAGTATCCTGTTCTCCTGCTACCTGGTGCCGCTGTACTGGGCACGGTGTTTCATGCTGACTAGCGCGGTGCTGGTGACGATTTACATCCTCAAGCAGAAAACCCTGCGCAAATCCTGAAATTTCCCGCGACCATTGTGGCGAGGGGGCTTGCCCCCGTTGGGTTGCGCAGCAGCCCTAAAGCCATTCACCGCAGATCACCAGATAGATCGCGCTCACAGGTTCACGGCGGCTTCGCCACCGAACGGGGCGGTGCGGCGTTCCGACAAGCCCCCTCGCCACAAAAAACTCAGCGAGCGTCCTTCGGCCGACGACCTGACCTACCGCGCCCAAAACTCCACCTAAACTTCACAAACCTACACTCGAGCAGCCAGACATGGCCCGCAGTCTGCGTAGTCCAGGATGGCCAACGCTCCGACTTCGGCTCGGCGGCTGGTTGCTGCTGGCTGGTTTGGTACTGACTGTATGCAACGGGGTCCGGGCCGACTGGGATTTTGCGCAGATCCTGCAAACCGTTGAAAAACGCTACGGCCCCCTTGGACCGGCGCGAGGCCGGATCGAGGCCTGGAGTCAAATGCTGCAAAGTGCACGCGGCGCCCCCGAACGCGAGCAGCTCAACGCGGTGAACCGCTTCTTCGATCAACAGCTGAACTTCCAGGACGACACGCGCATCTGGCAACAGACCGATTACTGGGCCACGCCCGTCGAAGCCCTGATCAAGGGCGCCGCCGATTGCGAGGACTATGCTCTGGCGAAGTATTTCAGCCTGCGCCGGCTTGGTATTCCCAGCGAAAAACTGCGCATCACCTACGTCAAGGCCTTGAGCCAGAACCAGGCGCACATGGTGTTGACGTTCTACAGCACCCCCACGAGCGAACCACTGGTGCTGGACAACCTGATCGGCGATATCCGCCCCGCCTCCCAACGCAAAGACTTGCTGCCGGTGTACGCCTTCAATGCCGAAGGCCTGTACCTGCCGGGCAAAAACGGCGGCCAGCGCAGCAGCGACTCGAAAAAGCTGTCGCGCTGGCAGGACGTGTTGAAAAAGATGCAGGCCGAAGGGTTCGACATCGGCGACGGCTAACCGCCTTGGCAAGGAGCGAAGCATGACACTGCGAAAACAGTTGTTCCTGGCAATCTGCCTGTTCCTGCTGGTGGCGTTCAGCGGCAGTTTTTTTGCCAGCCTGGAAAGCTCCCGCGAACAAACGCTCAGCCAACTGCGCGCCCACGCCCAGGACGCGGCCACCGCGCTGGGGCTGTCGCTGACGGCACAGGTCGATGACCCGGCAATGATGGAACTGATGGTCAGCTCGATTTTCGACAGCGGCTATTTCAGCAGCATCCGCGTCATCAGGCTCAAGGATCAGCAAACCCTGGTGGAACGCACCGCACCGACAAAAATCGACGGCGTGCCTGACTGGTTCGTCAACCTGGTCGACCTGCGCCCGGAAGGCGGCGATGCCCTGATCATGCGCGGCTGGGAACAACTGGCACGGGTCGAAGTGCTGAGCAATCCGCAATTCGCCCTGGCCAAGCTCTGGGAAAGCACCCTTGGCAGCCTGATCTGGCTGCTACTGTGCGGGCTGTTCAGCGCCGTGATTGGAGGATGGATGCTGCGCCGGCAATTTCGCCCACTCGACAGCATGGTCCGACAAGCCGAGGCCATCAGCAAACGCGAATTTCTCAGTCTGCCCAAACTGCCGCGCACACCGGAATTGAAACGGGTCGTGCTGGCGATGAACCAGATGGTCGAAAAGCTCAAGGCGCTGTTCGTCGAGGAGGCTGCACGCAGCGAAAAACTGCGGGCCGAATCCTATCTGGACAGCCTCACCGGCCTGGCCAACCGACGCCTGCTCGACGAGCAACTGGCCGACCATTTACGCGTGTGCGAACAGAGCCGTGACGGCCATTTGCTGATGTTGCGAATCAACGACCTGAACGGCCTCAACCAGCGCCTGGGTGGCCAACGGACTGATGCGCTGATCACTGCCGTCGGCGAATTGCTCAAGCGCCTGACTCAATTGCCGGAGCGTCGAACCTGGCTGGCGGCGCGCAACCGTGGCGGCGAATTCAGCCTGCTGACACCGGGTCTGGATGCTGAAAGTGCCGCGCGCCTGGCCGCCGATGTCAGCGTCAGCCTGGAGAACCTGCGCCTGACCGGCGCCAGCGATTGCATGCCGGTCGCCCATCTGGGCGTTGTCGCCTACCGCCCCGGTGAGCCGATCAGCACCGTTCTCCTGCGCCTTGATCAGGCGCTGACGGAGTCCCGGCAGCATCCCGAACGCCCCTGGGTTCATTTGAGCCATCGTGACACGGCACCCAATCACTCCCAGCACGACTGGCGCACCTGGATCGACGACGCCCTGACCCATGGCAAAGTGCAGCTGTACTTTCAGCCCGTCGTGCAATGCGCCGACACCCGCCAGATGCTGCATCACAAAGTACTCGCACGCCTGCTCGACCCGCAGGGCGAAGCGATTGCCGCAGGGCATTTCCTGCCGTGGATCGAGCGTCTCGGCTGGTCGGGACGGTTCGACCTGGCGATGCTCGAAGCCACGCTGGACGAGCTGGTGGTCAACCGCAGCCCCTTGGCATTGAGCCTGTCCGGGAGCACCCTGCGCGACCCGGTGCAATGGCGAACAATTCTCGACCTGCTCGAATCCCTTCCCGAACTGGCGCCGCTGTTGACCCTGGAAATCGACGAGCGCCAGTTGCCCTCCCCCGAAGTGCTGCAGAACCTTTGCAGCACATTGCTCAAGACCGGTTATCGAGTCGGCCTGCAACACTTTGGCGGGCGCTTCAGCCAGATCGGCAACCTGACCCAATTGGGCTTGGCGTACCTGAAAATCGATGGAGCCTACATTCGCAACATCGACGAGCAGCCTGACAAACGGCTGTTCATCGACGCGATCTTTCGCGCGACCCACAGCATAGATTTGCCGCTGATTGCGGAAATGGTCGAGACGCGTGGGGAACTGGAGGTCATCAGTGAGTTGGGGATATTCGGGGCCATGGGTCGATTGATCGGGGCGCCCAGGTTTTCTAACCACTGACCGGGCATCGACCATTGTCCCGGGCAACAAAAAACCCGCCTCCCCTTCACAGGGATGGCGGGTTCTTTAGCGGGTTTCAGCTCACACGGTATCCACCTTCAACGAATGATCGTTGAGCATGCCGTTGATAATGGTCCCCGTGTCATGCCCACCCGCGATCACCCCACCCGCGCCTGGCGTTACACCGTATTGACTGGCGAGGTCGACGCCGGCCAGGTCGATGGTCTGGTTCGGCGCGGCACCGGCCATGGCGCTGACGTCGATGCTGGTCACTGTCGACGGCCCGCTGCCGGTGACGGTGAAGTGCAGGTAATCATCCAGCGAAGCCGTGGTGCCGCTTTCCCCTTGCAGCAGTTGCGACAGGTCGAGTTTGTCGGTGCCGGGCGTGAAGTCAGTGATCACGTCATGGCCACTGTTGCCCTTGAACCACTGGAAGGTATCGCCCCCCGCCCCCCCGGTCAGGGTGTTATTGCCCAGGCCACCAATCAGCAAGTCATCGCCGCTCCCGCCGCTGAGGATGTCGTTGCCAAGGCCGCCATTGATCGTGTTGTTAGTGTTGTCGCCGGTCAGGGTGTCGTTGAAGTTCGAGCCGATGAGGTTTTCGATACCGCTCAGGGTGTCAGTGCCGGCACCGAGAGTGTTTTGCCCACCTGGCAGGCTGAGACCGACCGTCACCCCAGCCGTGGCGTGGGCGTAACTGGCCGTGTCGATACCCGTGCCGCCATCAAGGATGTCATTGCCCTGGCCGCTGAAGAGCAGATCATTGCCGGCGCCACCATGCAGCTCGTTGTTGCCGGAGCCGGCAGTGAGCACATCGTTGCCGTCGCCGGCATTGATGATGTTGTTGCCCGCACCTGCGACCAGTACGTCATCCCCACTGGTGCCGGTGAGGGTATGGCCGTCCTGATAGCTGATGGTCAGGTTGGCCGAGTCGCTGCCGCCGTGGTTGTCGTTGGCGGTGTAGGTGCCGTGGTAGTCCGTAGTGACTTCGTGTGCTCCGGCGTAGTTGACGGTCATGGTCAGTTCGTAGTTTTCTGCCCCATTCTTATTGCCGCCACTGGAGTTGGCGATGTTGGTCACGTGGATCTGGTAAGTGCCATCGGCGCCTGCGGTGATGGTGTCACCATCGGCGATGCTTACGAACGCCCCACCGTTGAGCGAATACTCCATCGTGATGTGCCCGGCATCCAGGTTGTGATTGAGGTTGAGTGTCTCACCTTGATTCAGCTTGACCGTGATGAAGTCTTCATTGTTGCCATTGGAGTTGTTCGCTGCGCCAAGATAGCCACTGACCACCAGCAGCGCCGTCATGGTCGCCGCGTTGGCCGCAAAGGCGTTGCGCACGTTGGCCAGATTCTGGTTGCCGGGGTTGTTGTTTTCGCCGGCGAAGCTGATCGCGCCGGTGCCGGTGAAGTCCGCGCCTTTCACGACCCAGCCGGTGTTGAACGAGGTCGGTGTCGCCGAAAGTTGGTCGCCATTGGGGTCGGTGTCGTTGGCCAGCAACAGTTCGCCCGGCACCACGATGGTGCCCGAGAGCACGTTGGTGATGACGTGGTCGTCCACCGCCACCGGAGGCGCGTTGGGGATCACTTTCACGGTCAGCGTCGAGCTGGCGAGGTCGCCATCGTTGTCGCTGGCGGTGAAACCGATGTTCTCGGTGATCACCACCGCAGTGGTTTTCTGCGAGGTGTAGTTGTAATCGCCAGTGTCGAGGTTGATCACCAACGTGCCGCTGTTGTTGGTGGCGATGCTCACCGTGTTGTTCACGGTGTTGAAGGTGCCGTGGTTGGTGCCGCCGCTTGACGTCAACGAACCCTGGCCGCTGAGGGCGTTTGGATCGTAAGTGTAGGTAGTGCCGTCGACCACGATGGATTTGATGAAACCGCCATCAGCGCCGAACGTGCCGCCCTCACCCAGCAACGAACCGGTGACCGGTGAGCCGACCACGGTGCCGGACAGCACCGAGTTGAGTTGGTTGAGGTCAGTGACCACCACCGCATTGGTGTTGGTGTGGCTGATGCCGTCGTAGGCCAGCGGATCGAGGTTGGCGTTGCTCACGCCACTGCCCAGGCCGATCGCGTAGTTCTTGATGTTGTTGGCATCGAGGAAGGCTTTCAGCGCGGTTTCGTCGGCGGTGCCGATTTCCTGGCCGGTGGTGGGCTTGCCGTCGGAGAAGAAGTAGCCGACGTTTTGCGCACCGGTCAGTTTGCCCGAGGTGTTGAACGCGGCCTGCATGGTCACCACGGCCGCGTCGTAGTTGGTCCCGCCGTTCGCGGTGAGGCCGGCCAGCAGTGTCTTGGCGGTCGCGACATCGACCCACACAGAGGTCATGTCGGTAGCGCTGCTGCTGAAGGTGACGAGCTGCACTTTCACATCGCCGAGGTCATCGTATTTATCCAGCAAGGCACTGATGGCCTGCTTGGCCAGGGCCAGACGCGACAGGCCCGACACGCCGGATGGGTCGGCCATGCTGCCGGAGACGTCGAGCACGATCAGCAAGTTGGAATCGATCTCCACCGCCGCCACCGAGCGATCCGTTGCCACCGCCTTGGGCACGTCATCGACAATGTTGACCACGATGGTGCTGGTGCTGCTGTTGCCCAGCGCATCGGTCGCTTTGTAGGTGAAGCTTTCACTCAGGCTGTTCGGCCCGTCGTTGGCATTCGGCAAGGTTTTCGGAGCCGAGGTCAGCGTGTAGGTATAGCTGCCGTCGGGGTTGATCAGGATCTTTCCGTAGGTGCCTGTCGCGCTGCCGACCAGGGTGTAGGTGAGCGCGCCGCTGGCACCCGAGACCGAACCGACCAGGGTCCCGGACGCGGTTTCGCCAGTGTTGCCCGGGTCGCTGCCGGTGACCGTACCGGCGACCAGGTCCAGCCCGTCCTTGCTCAGGTCGAGGGCTTTTTCGTAGACCGTCACGTCGCTATCGGGGTTGGCCTTGATCGTGCTGCTGGCGACGTCGATGGTGATGGTGGTGGTGCTTTCATCGCCATCGGCATCACGCACGGTGTAGGTGAACGTGTCAGTGGCGCCCGGATCGCCGACGGAATCCTGGTTGCTGTGATACACCGCGTTGCCGTTGGCATCGAGGGTCAGGTAGCCATAGGTGCCGTTGATCTGGTTACCCAGTCCGCCGATGGCCGAGGTCGAGGTGTTGCCGCCGGCACGCACGCCGACCACCGTCGCCGGACCATCGGCGCCGCTGGCGTCATTGCCCAGCACACTGATGTTGACGGTGCCGCCCTCCACTACCGACGACGAGTCAGGTTTGGCGTTCGGCAAGTCATCGATGATGTTGACGTTGATCTGCCCGGTCGCCGTGTCGCCATTGCTGTCGGTAGCGACGACGTTGAAGTTCTCGGTCAGGCTGTTGGTGCCGTTGGCGGTTGGATGGGCTTCGTTATCGTTGAGGGTGTAGCTGTAGCTGATTACCCCGGTCGCCGGGTTGTAATCGGTGATGGTCAGGGTGCTGCCCAGTAGCGTAACGGCCGTTTGCGGGAAGCCGACGGCCACACCTCCGCTGACGACAGTGATGCCGCCCACGGTCAGGGTCGTCACGCCGTCCAGTGCGGTGACGGTGAAGGTGCCGCTCTGGGTCAGGGCCGATGCGTTGGGGTTGCTGCCGTCGCTGAGATTTTTTTCGTAGACCGTCAGCTCACCGCCATACACGTTGAGGCCGTCGAGGGTCACCGGATCGTCGTTGTTGTAGACGTTGAGCACCAGGTTGGCGGTGCTGCTGTCGCCGTCCGAATCGGTGATTGTGTAGGTGAAGGTTTCGGTGCCGTCGCCACCGCCGTGCAATGCCTGGAAGTCGGCATCGCTGGTGTTCAGGGTGTAGGTGTAAGTGCCGTTGGCATTCAGCACCAGAGTGCCGTAGGTGCCGGTGAAGGTGCCGGGGGTGATAGGGCCGGCGTTTTCGCCGATCGTTACCCGGTCAGCACCTTGCACGTCGTTGCTCAGCACGTTGCCGTTGAGGGTCAGCAGGGTTTCCGAAGCCGTTGATGCATTGCTGTCGTACACGCCTTTCGGCAGGTCGTCGACGATGTTCACATCGAGGCTGCCCGTGGCGGTCGTGCCGTTGTCATCGACCACGGTCACGGCGAACTGCTCAGGCAGGGTGTTGGCACCGTTGGCGGTCGGGTGCGCTTCATTGTCGTTGAGGGTGTAGCTGTAACTGACCACCCCGCTCGCCGCGTTGAACCCGGTAATGGTCAGGGTGCTGCCCAGTGGGGTGGTGATCGATTGCGGGAAGCCGGCGGCCACGCCAGCGGTGACCACGGCGATGCCGCCGACAGTCAGGGTCGTTACACCGTCGAGTGCAGTGACGGTGAAGGTGCCGCTCTGGGTCAGGGCCGACGCGTTGGGGTTGCTGCCGTCGCCGAGATTTTTTTCGTAGACCGTCAGCTCACCGCCATACACGTTGAGGCCGTCGAGGGTCACCGGATTGTCGTTGTTGGAGACGTTGAGCACCAGGTAGGCAGTACGGCTGTCGCCGTCCGAATCGGTGATTGTGTAGGTGAAGGTTTCGGTGCCGTCGCCACCACCGTGCAGGGCTTTGAAGTCGGCATCGCTGGTGTTGAGGGTGTAGGTGTAAGTGCCGTTGGCATTCAGCACCAGGGTGCCGTAGGTGCCGGTGAAGGTACCGGGGGTGATCGGGCCGGCGTTTTCGCCAAGCGTCACCCGGTCAGCACCTTGCACGTCGTTGCTCAGCACGTTGCCGTTGAGGGTCAGCAGGGTTTCCGAAGCCGTTGATGCATTGCTGTCGTACACGCCTTTCGGCAGGTCATCGACGATGTTCACGTCGAGGCTGCCCGTGGCGGTCGTGCCGTTATCATCGACCACGGTCACGGCGAACTGCTCAGGCAGGGTGTTGGCGCCGTTAGCGGTCGGGTGCGCTTCATTGTCGTTGAGGGTGTAGCTGTAACTCACCACGCCGCTCGCCGCGTTGAACCCGGTTATGGTCAGGGTGCTGCCCAGCGGGGTGGTGATTGATTGCGGGAAGCCGGCAGCCACGCCAGCGGTGACCACGGCGATACCGCCGACAGTCAGGGTCGTTACACCGTCGAGTGCAGTGACGGTGAAAGTACCGCTCTGGATCAGGGCCGACGCGTTGGGGTTGCTGCCGTCGCCGAGATTTTTTTCGTAGACCGTCAGCTCACCGCCATACACGTTGAGGCCGTCGAGGGTCACCGGATTGTCGTTGTTGGAGACGTTGAGCACCAGGTAGGCGGTACGGCTGTCGCCGTCCGAATCGGTGATTGTGTAGGTGAAGGTTTCGCTGCCGTCGCCACCGCCGTGCAATGCCTTGAAGTCCGCATCGCTGGTGTTGAGGGTGTAGGTGTAAGTGCCATTGGCATTCAGCACCAAGGTGCCGTAGGTGCCGGTGAAGGTACCGGGGGTGATGGGTCCGGCGTTTTCGCCGATCGTCACGCGGTCGGCGCCTTGCACGTCGTTGGTCAGCACGTTGCCGTTGAGGGTCAGCAGGGTTTCCGAAGCCGTTGATGCATTGCTGTCGTCCACGCCCTTCGGCAAGTCATCGACGATGTTGACGTTGATCTGCCCGGTTGCACTGTCGCCATCGCTGTCGGTAGCGACGACGTTGAAGTTCTCGGTCAGGCTGTTGGCGCCGATGGCGGTCGGGTGCGCTTCATTGTCGTTCAGGGTGTAGCTGTAACTCACCACGCCAGTGGCGGCGTTGAACCCGGTAATGGTCAGGGTGCTGCCCAACGGCGTGACGGCGGTTTGCGGGAAGCCGGCGGCCACGCCAGCGGTGACCACGGCGATGCCGCCGACGGTCAGGGTTTGCAAGCCATCGAGGGCGGTGACGGTAAACGCCCCGCTCTGGGTCAGGGCCGACGCGTTGGGGTTACTGCCGTCGCCGAGATTTTTTTCGTAGACCGTCAGCTCACCGCCATACACGTTGAGGCCGTTGAGGGTCACCGGATCGTCGTTGTTGTAGACGTTGAGCACCAGGTTGGCGGTGCTGCTGTCGCCGTCCGAATCGGTGATTGTGTAGGTGAAGGTTTCGGTGCCGTCGCCACCACCGTGCAGGGCTTTGAAATCCGCATCGCTGGTGTTGAGGGTGTAGGTGTAAGTGCCGTTGGCATTCAGTACCAAGGTGCCGTAGGTGCCGGTGAAGGTGCCGGGGGTGATCGGGCCGCTACTCTCCCCAACCGTTACCCGATCGGCGCCTTGCACGTCGTTGGTCAGCACGTTGCCGTTGAGGGTCAGCTGGGTTTCCGAAGCCGTTGATGCATTGCTGTCGTACACGCCTTTCGGCAGGTCGTCGACGATGTTCACGTCGAGAGAACCGGTGGCAGTGGTGCCGTTGTCGTCGACCACGGTCACCGCGAACTGCTCAGGCAGGGTGTTGGCACCGTTGGCGGTTGGGTGCGCTTCGTTATCGTTCAGGGTGTAGCTGTAGCTCACCACGCCGGTCGCCGCGTTGAACCCGGTGATGGTCAGGGTGCTGCCCAGCGGCGTAGTGATCGATTGCGGGAAGCCGGCGGCCACGCCAGCGGTGACCACGGCGATACCGCCGACAGTCAGGGTCGTCACGCCGTCGAGGGCGGCGACGGTGAAGGTGCCGTTCTGGGTCAGGGCAGTGGCATCCGGTGCACTGCCGTCGCTGAGGTTTTTCTCGAAGACGGTCAACTCGCCGCCCTCAGTATTCAAACCGCCAATCGTGATCGGGTCATCGTTGTTGTGGATCTGCAGTACCAGGTTGGCGGTGCTGCTGTCGCCGTCCGAATCGGTGATTGTGTAGGTGAAGGTTTCGGTGCCGTCACCACCGCCGTGCAGGGCTTTGAAATCCGCATCGCTGGTGTTGAGGGTGTAGGTGTAAGTGCCGTTGGCATTCAGCACCAGGGTGCCGTAGGTGCCGGTGAAGGTACCGGGGGTGATCGGGCCGGCGT
>NZ_JBNDIV010000005.1:0-632945 GCF_050434585.1 Pseudomonas sp. 2725
AAGGGCAACGCGGTGATGATGAACTACTACAGCGCCCTGGATCGCGGTAACGAAGCGTTTGTAGACGGCGTCAACCTGCGCCTGCCCAGCGGTTCGGCGTTGCCTTGGGGCAACCGCGACTATGACGTCAACCTGCTACTGGCTGACAAGGCCTGGGACGCCAATGGCCAGCTGTGGTTCAACCCGTTCAACACCGATGGTTTTCTCGGCGACCAGCTCCTGGTCAACTGGCAGTACCAGCCGCGCCTGAAGGTGCGGGCGCGCAGCTATCGTTTCCGCATCCTCAACGGCTCGGTGTCGCGCTTCTTCAGGATCGCGCTGGTGCGTGAAATCGTCGGCACCGGTGGCGAATTCCCCGGCCCGACAGGCTCCGGCCTGTCCTACACCCGCGTGCCGTTCCACTTGATCGCCAACGACGGCAACCTCATGGAACACGCCGTGCCATTCGACGGCAGCATGGACCTGGACGCCGACGGCGATGTGCAGGACCACAACGCCATCCTGCCCAGCATGGGCATCGCCGAGCGTTTCGACATCATCATCAATTTCTCGAAACACGGGATCAGCACCGGCGACAAGCTGTACTTCGTCAACCTGATGGAGCACCACGACGGCAAGGGGCCGGAGGCTTTACCGCTGAGTCTGGCCGATGTCCTGTCCGGCAGGTACAAGGCGGTGCTCAAGCTGGGCAGCAAAGGGCTGGAGTGGGACGCCGGCGATCCGGTGGTCGGCAAGTTCATGCAGATGGTGGTCCAGCCTTATGCCGGCCAGGACGTGAGCATGAACCCCGCCGACTTCGAACCCGCCAAGCCGGGCAAGCCGGTGGGTAAAAGCATGATCACGCTGCCCCTCAACCGTGACGACCCGGCGGTGCAGGCCAAGCTCAACGCGGCGCGGCATCGCGAGTTCATCTTCGGCCGCTCCGACGGCACCGACGAAGAACCCTGGACCATCAAGACCGACGGCGGTTTCGGCTTCCAGATGGACCCTCGAATCATCAGCGCCGCTCCGCAACTGGCCACCGGCCCGACCCCTGCCGGGTTCTCCGGCGACGGCACCCTGGAAGTGTGGAAAATCAGGAACGGCGGCAACGGCTGGAGCCACCCGGTGCACGTGCATTTCGAAGAAGGCATCGTCCTCAACCGTGACGGCAAGGCGCCGCCGGAATGGGAAAAATGGGCACGCAAAGACGTCTATAACATCGGCGAAGGCATCGACAGCTCGCAGGACGTGGAAATGGCGATCCGCTTCCGCGAGTTTGCCGGGACCTACCTGGAGCATTGCCACAACACCCAGCACGAGGATACCTCCATGCTGCTGCGCTGGGATGTCGAGCACCCCGGCCAGTTCCAGTTGATGCCAACCCCCCTGCCCGGCTGGGACGGCGTCACCTACGTCAATTCCGCCGCGCTGCCGACCTTCCGCACTGGCGATAGACGTGAAGAGGACGGCGATAACCAAAAACCGATTGCCAACCCCGACAGCGCCATCAGTAACACCGGCCAACCGGTGATCATCAACGTGCTGGCCAACGACAGCGACCCTGACGGTAACGTGCCACTTAAAGTGGTAGGTCTGGAGCAACCGGACTCCGGCAAGGGCGTGGTCAGCACCGATGGCCTGCGTGTGACCTATACACCACCGGCCACGGTCCCCGCGCCGTTCACCGCGACCTTTTCCTATAGCGCCAGCGATGCCAGGAACGCGGAGTCGGAACCGGCGATGGTGTCCGTGGCGGTCTCGGCAGCGATCAACGAGAACCTGATCGTCACCAGCGCGACCGTCACCGCCCGCAGCAACAGCCGCTGGTATTGGGTCCTGTCCGGCACCACCTCCCGTGGCACGGGCAATACCATCACGGCAACGGCCACGACCACGACCGGTACGGTGAACCTTGGCGCCGCCGTCCTGACGCAGACACCGACAGGCGCGCGCTGGAACATAGCGGTGACCACCGCCGGCAGTGGCCCCTCGCCTAGCCCGACGGCGACCATCAAATCGGCCTTCGGCAAAACCGTGACGGTGCCGATAAAGGCGAACTGAGTACAACCTGGCTTTAGCGATGAGGGCCTCCTTGAGGCCCTCTTGCTACAAGCAAAACGAATCTGCCTAGATTTTAAAGCGCGCCACCGTCTGGTGCAGCGCTCCAGCCATCTGCGCCAGCTCCTGGCCGGCTGCGTGGGTATGTCGGGCACCCAGTACGATCTGCTCGGACAAGTCACGAATGCCCACCAGGTTGCGGTCCACCTCACGCGCCACCAGGGCCTGCTCCTCCGTGGCACTGGCGATCAGCAGGTTGCGTTCATTGATCTGCGAAATCGACCGGGTGATCTCCTCCAGTGCCTCGCCGGAGCGTTGCGCGACTTCCAGGGTCGTCTGCACCAGGTGACCGCTGCTTTGCATTGCGGTCACCGCATGCCCGGTATCGAGCCGAATATTGCCAATCATCTGCTCGATTTCCTGGGTCGACACATGAGTGCGATGAGCCAGCGCCCGCACCTCATCGGCGACTACCGCAAAACCACGCCCGGCATCACCGGCACGAGCCGCTTCAATCGCTGCATTGAGGGCCAGCAAATTGGTTTGCTCGGCAATGCTGCGAATCACGTCCAGTACCGCGCTAATGTCTTGTACACGTCCGGCCAATTGCTGAACACGTTCGGAGGTATCCATCATGCCGTCCGCCAGCGCACCTATCGAGGCCACCGTTTCCTGAACTTGCTCACGGCCGCGTTGTGCGGTCTGCTCGGAAACCCGGGACGCCTCGCTGGTGCTGACGGCATTGCGTGCGACCTCGTCGACGGCCGCCGTCATCTGATTGACCGCCGCCGCAGCCTGTTCGATCTCCAGGCCCTGAAGTTGCAAACTGCTGCTGGTCTGACTGCTGACCGTGCTCAGCTCTTCGGACGAACTGGCCACCTGATCGACCGACACGGCGATGTGCTTGACCATCGCGTTCAAGCTTTGCTGCATCCGGTGCATGTTCATCATCACGCTACCGTCGGCATTTGCATTCACTGGCACTTGAATCGTCAGGTCGCCCTGCGCGATTTGACTCAAGACCCGCGCGGCATCATCGGGCTCGCCACCCAAGGGCCGGGTGACACTGCGCGTCACGATGACCGCCGCGGCGATGACCGAGGCCAGGCAGAATACAAGCAGCCCCAACATGTTCAGATACGCTTCTTCGTACAGGGCCTGCGCCGATCTTTCACGATCGGCGAAGATCTGCCCCTGCAGCGCCATCAAGGCGTCCAGACTTTTATAAACCTGCTGTTCGGCGGGAACGACGTGCTGTTTCAACTGCGCCATCGCGGCATCAAAAGCGCCTTGCCGGATCAACACCTGCACCTGGGTGAATGCGTCGACGTAAGCCTCGCGATTCTTTTTCAGGGCAGCATAGGCGGTCTTGCCTTCCGGCAGATCGAACAGCGGCTCGAGGGTTTTCAGTGCCAGGCTGATACGCTTTTTGGTGGCATCGATGGCCTCTTGCACTTGCTGATTGTCTTTGTCGATCAGCAAGTCCCGGGTGTTCCTGGCGTTGTCCCGTACACCTGTGGCAATGACCATGATCGGATCGATTTTCGGCCAGTCCCGTTTGACGATCAGCATGGCCTGTTCCTTTAGCGTTGCCAGATCGTGCAACGCATACAACACCAAACCTGTCAGTACCAACGGCGCAATTGCAAAGCCGATGACGATACGTTGTGCCGTGCTCAACCTGGCCATGTCATATGCTCCCTGATTAATTCCCGCCCGACCCCCGGCACATCTGAAAACAGCATGTACTCACAAGCCTTCGATTCACCCTGCCCCGGTCGCTTTAATGTCCGCGAATATAGTGTTCCAGTTGCCGGATCAGTTCGGCCTGCTCGACGATGGCTTCTTTAACCAGATCACCAATCGACAACAGGCCAATCAGTTGGTCGCCCTCCACCACCGGTAGATGGCGCAGGTGACTGTCGGTCATGACCGCCATGCAACGCTCAATACTCTGCTGACTGTCTGCTGTCACCACGGGCGCGCTCATGATGGCCCGGACCGGCGTACCGACCGAAGAGCGCCCCTGCAGAACGACCTTGCGCGCATAGTCGCGTTCGCTGATAACGCCGACCACCTGCCCCTGCTCCATGACAGGTAACGCACCGACATTTTTTTCGGCCATCATCTTCAACGCTTCAAGCACCGTCTGGTCTGGCGCGATGCTATGCACCCGTCGGTTCTGCACGGCCTTGAGCTTGAGCAGTTGTGCGGCTGTTTTCATACGAGCCTCCGATACTGTTTGTCATTGATCATCGACTCCGCCGGAGCCAGGCATGAATCATTAATTGAGTGAGCGTTCAGACCGCGTCGAAATCCATGTGGTCAGGCCACCGCGACCTCCACCTGGCCTCCGTTGAGGCGCACAGGCCAGACCCGCAAGCGCTGCTGCGGGTACTCCAGACAACTGCCGTCCTCAAGGCGGAAATGCTGTTTGTAGAGTGGCGAGGCAATTACCAGATCGCCCTTGATGCTGCCGATCAGCCCGCGACCGATGACATTCGCCCCGGATTGCGGGTCATGATTATCGATGGCATAGAGGGTCTTGCCTTCGGCAGCCGGCAGGTAGAACAGCGCCACTTGTGCACCGTCCAGCCAGACGACGACGCCGGAGTTACTCACCAGATCATCCTGGCTGCACACCGCTTGCCAGACATCGGGATGGACCAGGGAGGAACTGGAATAGGCTCGCTGGGTATCGGACTGGCTCATCAGACAATCTCCTCAATGACAGGGATAAGGTGGAGTTCAGCGGCCATGATCGGCCGGCGCTGACCGCGTTCCTGGACAAAATGGATGTCCGGGTCCGGGCGTTGATCGTTGACGAAGGTGCGGAAGCGCTTGAGCTTTTCCGGGTCTTTAAGGGCATTGGCCCATTCGCACTCGTAGCGGTTGACCACCAGCTGCATCTGCGACTCGAGCTCCTCACCCAGCCCGAGGCTGTCGTTGATGATCACGTCCTTGAGGTAGTCGAGGCCGCCTTCCAGGCTCTCGCGCCAGACCGAGGTACGCTGCAACTTGTCGGCGGTGCGGATGTAGAACATCAGGAAGCGGTCGATGTAACGAATCAGGGTCGCGTCATCGAGGTCGGTGGCAAACAGCTCGGCGTGGCGCGGGCGCATGCCGCCGTTACCGGCCACGTAGAGGTTCCAGCCTTTCTCGGTGGCGATTACGCCCACGTCCTTGCTCTGCGCCTCGGCGCATTCACGGGTGCATCCGGAGACGGCGAACTTGAGCTTGTGCGGCGAGCGCAGGCCCTTGTAGCGGTCTTCGATGGTCAGGGCCATTTGTACGCTGTCCTGTACGCCATAACGGCACCAGGTACTGCCGACACAGGACTTCACCGTCCGGGTCGATTTGCCATAGGCGTGCCCGGTCTCAAAACCCGCTTCAATCAGCTCGGCCCAGATGTCCGGCAACTGATGCAACTGAGCGCCGAACAGGTCGATGCGCTGCCCGCCGGTGATTTTGGTGTAGAGGTCGTATTTCTTCGCCACCACGCCAATCGCGATCAGCTTGTCGGCCGTGATCTCCCCCCCGGCGATTCGTGGCACCACCGAATAGGTGCCGTTTTTCTGCATGTTGGCCATGAAGGTGTCGTTGGTGTCCTGCAACGGCACCAGCGACGTGTCCATGATCGGCTGGTTCCAGCACGAGGCGAGGATCGAGCCCACCGCCGGTTTGCAGACGTCGCAACCGGTGTGGCCACGGCCATGTTTGGCCAACAGTTCTTCGAAGGTGATCACTCCCTCTACCCGTACCAGCGCATAAAGCTCCTGACGGGTATAGGCGAAGTGTTCGCACAGGCTCTTGTCGACACTGACGCCGCGGGCAATCAGCTCATGCTCGAACACTTGCTTGAGCAGGCCGGCGCAACCGCCGCAGCCGGTGCAAGCCTTGGTCTGCGACTTGAGGTGGCCCAGGTCCGTACAGCCGCCGTCGATGGCCGAACAAATGGAGCCCTTGGTGACGTTATGACATGAGCACACCGTGGCCGACTCGGGCAGCGCACCCGGGCCCAGGGTCGGCGCGCCTTCGGAGGACGGCAGAATCAGGCTGGCCGGTTCCGACGGCAAGGCGATGGCGTTCTGCATGTATTGCAGCAGGGTGTCGTAATAGCTGTTGTCACCGACCAGCACTGCACCGAGGACGTGTTTGCCACTCGCATCCACCACCAGGCGGCGATAGCTGGCGCTGGTTTCGTCGATGAATTGATAGCTGCGCGCGCCCGGGGTGTTGCCGTGGGCGTCGCCGATGGAGCCGACATCCACCCCCAGCAGCTTGAGCTTGGTCGACATGTCAGCACCGGTGAACGGCTCGGCGACTTCGTTGCACAGACGGGCCGCGACGCTGCGCGCCATCTGGTAGCCCGGTGCGACCAGGCCGAACAGGCTGCCGTTCCATGAAGCGCATTCACCGATGGCGTAGATGTTCGGGTCGCAACTTAGGCACGTGTCGTCGATCACCACACCACCGCGCGGACCGATCTCCAGCGCGCATCGACGAGCCAGCGCGTCTTGAGCGCGGATACCGGCGGAAAACACGATCAGGTCGGTTTCGAGGAACTCATCATTGGCGAAATTCATGCGATAGCGGTACTGCTCGCCCGCACTGATCGATTGCGTGGCGCGGGACAGGTGTACACCGACGCCCAATCGTTCGATCTGCGCCTTGAGCGCCTGGCCACCGAGGTCATCCAGCTGTACCGGCATCAAGCGCGGCGCGAATTCCACCACGTGGGCTTCAAGGCCCAGGCTCTTCAATGCGTTCGCGGCTTCCAGCCCCAGCAAGCCACCGCCGACCACCACGCCGCGCCGGGCATTGGCCGCCGCAGCCCGAATGGCATCGAGGTCTTCCAGGGTGCGATAGACCAGGCGCGATTCACCTTCGGCGCCTTCGATTGGCGGAACGAACGGATAAGAACCGGTGGCCAGAACCAATTTGTCATACGAGACGCAACCTTGCGAGGTGACCACCTGGCGACGGACGCGGTCGATTTCCAATACCGGCACACCCAAATGCAGCGTAACGCCGGGCGTCTGGTAAAGCGACGCATCGGACAGCGCCAGCGACTCGGCATCACGACCGGAGAAGTACTCGGAAAGATGCACACGGTCATAGGCGCGCATCGGCTCCTCACTGAAGACGTGCAGCCGGTAATGGTCAAGCGCTCCCCGCTCGATCAGCTGTTCGACACAATGATGTCCGACCATGCCATTACCGATCACGATCAGCGTTTGCATCTTGTTCAACGTGGCAACATTGGAATTCATAGAAAGCACCCAGCCCGAGCCAATCACGGTTTTAAAAGCAAAAAAAAACGCCTGAAACCTTTCGGTTCCAGGCGTCTTTGCCTGTTCTTTTGCGGTGTTCAAACCAGGCATCTATGCCTGATCCACCGATGCTGCCCACGACCTGTTCGGCCAATCGATCGTCGTTGACCGAGGGGGCTGTCCACACGAATGCGTTCCAGGTGGACCTGAAGTCAGCCTTGCAGCCTTTGTGCCAGCCAGCGACACAGAGACTTCAACTATCTGGAAACACTGACTTTTGAGCCTGAGGGGATTGTCACGACGCTGGAGCTACCGCAGGCGATAGCGCTTTGCGGCGCTTCCGACTGGTGCACGTTGTTAGGCATGGCGCTTTATAAAAGTGCATGGACCGTTCGATTCCACAGCTTGTCAGCACTGAAGCCTCGATCTGCTTTTCCTGTCAGCCCTGTCATGTCGCCGTCACATCCACCAATCACAATGGGATCAGCCAAATGGATTTGGCCCATCTACAGAGAGCTTGGCCGACGCCGGGCTTTTTCATTGCTACGACGACATGCTTTTCACGAAACGCTCACAGAATGGAGCGCAGATTGGAAGCACAAAAGGATTTGACCCCAAACAGAAGGCCCGCCATTGCGCGGGCCTTTTGCTGCCTGCATTGAGCGCGTGATGAATCGATTTCAACCGGGATTCAACCGCTTCATAAAGTGAAACTGGCAGCCAGAAGCAGAACTGACAGCGAACCCGGCCGATACTCAACGGTCATAACAGCTGATGGCAGCGCAAATGATCAGTGCCCCCCGGGCCGGCTTCATTCACGAGCGAGGCCTGCAATTCACACATTTCAGGGCGCGCCGGATAACCTCAGTGGATTCGGTTCCTGCATGACGCAGGCACTTGCCGCTGCTCTCATCCCCCTGCTCCCTCAGCGGAGTACGCAAATGACTCAATCAATGCGGTTCTTCCTGTCGTTCTTCCTCGCGATTGCAACATTGGCATCGGCCGGTTTCCTGAACAATGCCGCAGCGGCCACCGCCGAGGATCTGAATGCCGACGCTCGGCAAGCGTTGCAGGCGCTCTACAAGACCAATCCATTCTCCGAAACCATCTCGCACCAAGCCAAGGCTGTGCTGGTCTTCCCGAACATCATCAAGGCAGGACTTGTATTCGGCGGCAGTTATGGCGAAGGCGTTTTAATGAAGGGCACGAAAGTCGAGAACTACTACAACTCCGTCAGCGGTTCATGGGGGCTGCAGGCCGGCGCCCAGTCGTACGGCTATGTGGTTTTCCTGATGACCGATAAAGCCGTGGACTATGTAGCCAAAACCAAGGGTTGGGAAATCGGTGTAGGGCCAACAGTTGTGTTTGTGGATGAAGGGGTTGCGAAGAACCTGTCCAGCTCGACGCTCAAAGACGACGCCTACGCGTTTATCTTCGACCAGCAAGGGTTAATGGCGGGGGTCAGTATCGAGGGAACGAAGATTTCTCTGATCAAGCGCTGAAGTCACCGTCTGACTGGTCATCGGGAGCGTGATGGCGGCCTATGCCAACCCGGATGGGGGTTCCCCTTTAGGCTAGGCTGTCCTCACTCCTGGCGTACAGACGCACCTGATGATTGGGAAGCCATCTGGACGAGCAAGGCTGTTTCGACCGTTCATTGATCCAGGTCTAAACATTGAATGACCGAATCCTGATAATGACTTTTCAGTTTTAGGTAGGCCTTAAATGACTTCACAGCTCTTCCAGGTTCACGGCCTCGTGAGTTTTACCCTTGCCATCCTCCTGCTTTTCCTTGGCAAAACCCTCGTCCAGCACAACGCCTTTCTCCGTCAATACTGTATCCCCGAATCGGTCGTCGGCGGCTTCGTCTGTGCGGCGGTTACGTCCTTGCTTTACTTTGGCCTGAATATCCAGATCGAATTCGATCTGCAAATTCGCGACACCCTGCTGCTCTATTTCTTTGCCGGCATCGGCTTGAAGTCGGACATGCGCCAACTGCTCAAGGGCGGGCGCCCGCTGCTGATCCTGCTGTTACTCGCCGCTGTGTTCATTCTGCTGCAGAACTCGCTGGGCATGGGCGTGGCCGAGGCTTTTGGGCTTGATCCCAAGGCGGGCTTGATGGTGGGCTCCATTTCCCTCACGGGTGGGGTGGGCACGACCCTGGCCTGGGCACCGCTCTTCGTCGAAAAACTGGGCATCAGCAACGCCCACGAACTGGGCATCGCCAGCAACACCGTCGGCCTGATTGCCGCTTGCGTCATCGGCGGCCCTATCGCCAACCAGCTGATACGCCGTTATCAACTGACGCCGTCCAGGGATGCGGAGTTGGAAGTCGGCATTCTCGAACAACAACCGAGCAAGGCGCTGGACTACTACGACGTGCTCTGGGCCTGGATGTGGCTCAACCTGACCCTGATGCTCGGCTATGGACTCAACCTGCTGCTGGTCGATGCCGGCATCACCCTGCCCAAGTTTGTCAGCTGCCTGTTCGCGGGCATCGTCATTCACCACCTCGTTCTGGCCTTTGTCGGTGACCAGCGTCTGAAAACCTGGAGCGGTGCCAGCCTGGGCCTGTCGCTGATCTCCGATATCTGTCTGGGCATGTTTTTGACCATGGCCCTGATGGGGCTTCAGCTATGGCAACTCAGCGGCGCGTTGATGTTCATTCTTTGCGCATTGACCCTGCAAATCCTGCTGACGGTCGCCTATACGTATTTTGTGGTCTTCCGCTTTATGGGGCGCAATTACGAAGCCAGCGTGATCGCTTCCGGATTCGGCGGGATTGCCCTCGGCTCCACGGCAACGGCCATCGTCAACATGTCGACCGTGACGCAAAAGTACGGCGCGGCGCACCAGGCCTTCCTGATCGTGCCGCTGGTGTGTGGTTTTTTCATTGACCTGGTCAATGCCGTGATCATCAGCATGTTCAGTGGTCTGTAGCGACCTCGGCCCGGCTCTCGGACGGCCGGACACACCGAACTTGGGAAAGCGGACGAAAGGAGCAGCAGGATCGATGCCGCAAGGATAGGCTCAGAGTAAGAGAGTGCCCGAGCCCTGATCCGGCCAGGTACGATCTCAAATGCGCCTCTTGCTACAGGGGAACCGGGATGACGGGACACACTGTGCGTCAATGCTCGTCATGGATCCTGCTATCCCTGCTCGCCGTCGATCTGGCGCTGATAGCCGGCTGTTCAGGCAAAGCCAGCACGGCTCAGCATTCTGCCCCCAGCGTCGGCTCGACCTGCTATGCAAAAGCCCTCCCCACTGTCGGCGAAGGAGGCCTCGCCTGGGGCGACACCCTGGACATGGCTCGCCAGAAATCCCTGAGTAATTGCATACGCTATTCCGGCCGATCCGGCGGTACGCCAAGTACCTGCAAAGTGGTGATGGCGGAATGTAAGCATTGATAGAGCGGTTTTTCATTTCTGCGCCGCTTTTGCATTTCTGTGCGACAGATCCCACTTCAGGGGCTCCCGTTTCACACGCTCGCGGTGTTAGCTTTGAGATGTTTCTGATCAGTCGATCAGATATTTCCTACGAACCGCCTGCAAAGGAATGCCCCCAGCAATGGATTTCTCCCTCAAGCACCTGGCTGCGACCACCCTCATGCTCGCCAGCCTTTCGTCGTTCACCACCGCTGCCCACGCCAACATCACCCCGCAACAGAACGCGATCATCCTCAAGACCTTCAGTGATGCATCGGTCAAGGATTTCAGGCAGTTCCTGGGAAGCCTGGCCAAGAGCGATATCGCCAAGACCGACGACCTCGGCCCGGCCATCCGTGCCTTCCTCGACAACAAGACGCTTACCGCCGGGCAGCAAAACGAAATCCATCGTTTGCTCGGCCTCTATGCCCGGGTGAAATACGGCAGCGTGGCCACCGAAACCCTGAAGGAGCTGGTGGCCATTCCGACCGTGCGCGTGGACGGTGTCGACCAGCACGACAACCCCGAATTCCTCAAGATTGCCGAGAAGATCAAGGGCCTGGCCCAGGCGTTCAACCTGAACTTTCGCAACATCGACAACCGCGTCTACGAGATCTCCCTGGAAGGCAGCGGCGATGAAGTCGTGGGCATTCACGCCCATGCCGATGTGGTGCCGGTGACGCCGGAAAACTGGGTGCTGCAGGACGGCACCCGCCTTGATCCGTTCAAGGTCACCCTGATCGGCGATCGCATGTATGGCCGCGGTACCGAGGATGACAAGAACGGCATCGTGGTGGCGCTCTACGCCATGAAGATCATCAAGGAGGAGAAGCTGCCGCTGGCCCGCAACTTCAAGCTGCTGGTGGATACCACCGAAGAGACCACGGGCGACGCCATCCCCTACTACTTCGAACGCAACCCCACACCCAACTACAACCTGGCGCTGGATGGCGGCTACCCGGTGGTGATCGCCGAGAAAGGCTACGGCACGGTCATGGCCAGCTTCGCCAAGCGCACCGCGCAAGGCAAGGGCGCAGAGATCACCTCGATGACCGGCGGCCTGGCCACCAACCAGATTCCATCGACATCGGTTGCGACCTTGGTGACCGACAAGCCCGCCGAACTGGCCGCCAGCCTGCAAAAGGCCGGCACCGAGTATGCCAAGCGCAATGGCGGCAACTTCGAGGTCGCCGCCAAGGTCGACGGCAAGGACGTCAAACTGACGGTCACCGGTGTGTCCGCCCACTCCTCCGAGCCCGAGTCCGGCGTCAACCCGGTGGCCAGGATGCTCGACTTCATCAATGGTCTCGACGGCAAGGTCGCGCTCAAGCACAACCAGATCACCGACGCCGCGCGCTACGCTGCCGATAACTGGGGGCTGGATTACCTGGGTGGCAAGTTGGGAGTCGGTTTTTCCGATGAGTTCATGGGCCCGCTGACCACCTCCCTGACCTATGTCGGGATGGATGACAAAGCCTTCAAACTCGCGGTCAACCTACGCGTGCCGAAGGGCAAGACGCCGGATGTGCTCAAGTCCGAAATCGCCGCAAAGCTGGACGCCTGGAGCAAGAAGACCAGCATCGAACCAACCTTCGACCTGTCGATCGCCGAACCGATGTACCGCAACCCCGAGGGTGAATGGGTCAAGGCCTTGCTCGCTGTGACCAGCGAAAACCTCGGCATGGAACACAAGTTCGGCACCTCCGCCGGCGCCACCTCCGTGCATGAGCTGCCCAACGGTGTGCAATTCGGCCTGGCCATGCCGGACGTCAAATACACCGGTCACAACGATAACGAGTTCAAGACCACCGAGCAGTTCCTGCTGGACTTGCAGATCGTGACCGAAATGATGGGCCGCATCGGGCAATTGCCGAAGCTTTGATCCCCCCTTCGGACCCGCCACCCTGGCGGGTCCATTGCTTTCACTTCCAAATCACATGCCGCCCCCTGTAGGAGCGAGCCTGCTCGCGAAAAACCCAAGGACGCCGCGGTAAGTCTGGTTTCCCGCGTCATCGTTACCCTCCATCGCGAGCAAGCTCGCTCCTACGGGTCGATTTGATCCAGCACCCGATTCGCCGTGATCTCCGCCAGCATCACGCTGTTGGAAATGCCCAGCAGCGCATTGCGCGACCCACCGTCCAGGTGATCCACCAACTGATGGACCATCACATCGACCGACGCGAGGGTTTCGACCAGATAAACCATCAAGGTTTCGGGACTCGCCTGCGGGTCCACGGTGAACAGGGTACAGGGGGCACGCGGTGTGGCTTTGATATCGGCTATCGAGGGGATGTGAAAATCGGGGGCGGCTTCGTTGAGCCTGCTTGAGTCGGGTTCAGGTGGGGAGACCGGATCGGCCTCCGGTGGGTTTGGCGTTACCTTGAACATGATCTTCAATTCCTGAGTGATGCGGTCACCACTTCGCGACTAAACGAAGGGGTGGCAGCTGTACGCAGGTTAGTCGACCGGGGAATTGAAGAAGCCGGCGCACCCGAAGGTGCCCTGCGCACAGCCACCATCAAATACAGGTGTAAATACCTGTCTGACGGACACTTGTGCGACTTCAATTACCAACGGGCGACTAAACCCGATCACTGATGGGCAGTGACACGAATCAAGTTACCGACGGCCTGCGAGGCGCACAAGCCGGCGGATTCTGGCGTATCCGTAGGCAACGGCGCAAGGTCTTGTAGCTTGCATGAAGTAACCTTGAACACCGTTAAACAAACGCTCTCCGGCGATGTTGAGTGACATGGCGCACTTGCCCGGATTGATGAATAAGCCTCATGAACCCTTGCCGATTTACCCGTCTAGTGCTCATCCGTTAGCTCGCTTACTGTTTCCCCAGCGGTCCTGCACCCAGCCGATACCACTGACGTGCAGCCTGACCATCAAAAGCGGGAATTTGGGGTGAAACCATCCCGCCCGTTGTGCGCTCGTTCCTGACGGCCCACGACCTGAGAGGGAAAACCATCATCCCCTTCAACACCCACGACGGCTGCCTCGCAGTTGGCTGACCCGCCTTTAGGAGCAACATTGATGAATCCCTTGATCGCCCCATTGGTTGCCTTATCGCTCATGGCTGGGGAAGCCTGCGCCCAGTCCTCCAACGGGATCCGCATCACCCACGCCGGCTCCCAGCCCTCCGTCAAGGGCGCTGCGGAAAACTTCACCGGCACGGTTCGGGTTGATGGCCTGTTCAAGGGGGACTCCCCTGCCCGCATCGGCGGTGGCACGGTGACCTTCGAACCCGCCGCCCGCACGGCCTGGCATACCCATCCGCTGGGGCAAACGCTGATCGTCACCGCCGGAGTCGGCTACGTGCAGCAAGAGGGCGGCCCACGTCAGGAAATCCGTCCGGGCGACATTGTCTGGATCCCGCCGCAAACACGTCACTGGCATGGCGCGACGGCCACCCACGGAATGACTCACATCGCCATCGCCGAAGCCGAGGACGGCAAGGCTGTCACTTGGGCGGAAAAAGTCTCGGATGCGCAGTACGAAGGTCAATCGCCCGCGCAGGGCTTGTAGCTGTTTGTTGTAAATCAACCTCACTCGAGCACCGCCTGCCAGGCAGTGATGAGCAATGGATGGAGCTTTCACGATGACCACTGACACACCGATTGCACATCGCAAGACCGGTGCCCTCCCCGCGCTGATAGCCCTGTGTCTGGGCCTTGGCTTGATGTCGGGTGTGGCCACTCAGAACGCCGAGGCATCGCAACCCATGACCAGCACACAACCTGCGGCACAAACGCTGTCGGCCAGGCAACAGGCCATTCCAATGATCGCAGCGTTCATGGCGACCAGTGACATGCCCAGGCTCAATGCTGCCTTGAACCAAGGCCTGGACGCCGGCCTGACGGTCAGCGAAGCCAAGGAAATCCTGGTGCAGCTCTACGCCTATGTCGGCTTCCCCCGCAGCCTCAATGCGTTGAATGAACTGATGACGGTGGTGCAAGCGCGCCAACAACGCGGCATCCAGGATGCGCCTGGACGCGAACCCAGCCGTGCCATTGCAACCGGTGAGGCATTGCTCGCAGCAGGAACGGCCAATCAAACCCGAATTTCCGGTGGCCCGGTCAAGGGGCCGGTGTTCGATTTCGCCCCGGTCATCAACCGGTTTCTGCAAACCCATCTGTTCGGCGACATCTTCGAGCGCGACAACCTCGACTGGCAAAGCCGCGAGCTGGCGACCGTCGGCGCTCTGGCCGCAACGCCGGGTGTGGAGTCGCAGTTGCGCTCGCACATGCGGGCGAGCCTGCGGGTTGGGTTGAGCGTGGAGCAATTGCGCCAAGTCATCGAGGTACTGGCCGAGCACGGCGATGAACAATCCGCCAAACGTGCAAGCACAGCCCTGACACAGGCACTTGCTGCCTCGGGAGGTTGAACATGAAGACTGGAAAAAACCTGCTGAACATCACCCTGCTGAGCGTGCTTGCCGCCTGTGCAAGCCATGCCAATGCCGCCGCCCCCTTGATGATTCAGGAGCAAGGCAGCTTCGCCGCCGGCGGGACGATGATCACCGCACCGGGTACGTTCAACCCGCGCAAACCCATGACGCCAGACGGCCAGACTTACCACGGCGACCATGCCTACACCTTCTACCAAATCCCGGTCGATGCGCGAAAACTGCCCATCGTCATGTGGCACGGCGCAGGCCAGTTTTCCAAGACCTGGGAAACCACCGCGGATGGCCGCGAAGGCTTCCAGAATATTTTTCTGCGGCGCCAGTTCGGCGTGTATCTGATCGACCAGCCGCGCCGTGGCGATGCCGGCCGCAGCATGGTCGAAGCAACGGTCAAGCCTGTCCCGGACGAGCAGCTCTGGTTCAACCAGTTCCGCATCGGCTTGTGGCCCAACTATTTCGAGGGTGTGCAGGTTGCCCGGGATGCGCAAACGCGCGACCAGTTCTTCCGCGCGATGACGCCAAACACTGGTCCATTCGACATGGGCGTGGTCTCCGATGGCGTGTCGGCGGTCTTCGACAAAATCGGCCCCGGCATCCTGTTCACGCACTCTCAGGGTGGCGGGCCTGGTTGGTTGACGGCGATCAAGAACAACAAGGTCAAGGCCATCGTGGCTTTCGAGCCGGGCAGCAGCTTCGTCTTCCCGCAGGGTGAAGTACCCGCGCCGATTCCCAGCGCGTTCGACACGGTACAAGGCGCAGCGGTTCCGATGGATCAGTTCATGGCGCTCACGCGCATTCCGATCCTGATCCTCTACGGCGACAACATCCCGGAGCAAGCCGTCGACCTGCCCGCCCAGGACAGCTGGCGCGCCCGCCTCACGATGGCCCGGCTTTGGCGCGATGCCGTCAACAAACACGGCGGTGACGTGAGGCTGATCCACTTGCCGGAGATTGGCATCAAGGGCAATACCCACTTCCCCATGTCGGATCTGAACAACGTGCAGATCGCGGACCTGGTGTCCGGGTTTCTGACAGAAAAGCATCTGGATTGACGGCTTCAGCACATTTTTTAACGCGCCTTTTAATGCTTCGGAGACACTTATGAGAAATACAATTTTGAAAGCCTCGCTGATGGCCGCCATGGTCGGTATTTCTGCTGGCGAAGCCGGCGCCGCCGACTACAAAAAGAACCCGTTCACCTTGGCTTACGACGGTGCAATTACCAAAAATGAACCCGGCAAGGTCAACATCCATCCGGTCAGCTACAAGCTCAATGGCCTGGACATCGCTGCCAACGTCTACACCCCTGCCAACTACGATGCGAAGAAGGCTTATCCGACGGTGGTGGTGGCGCACCCCAATGGCGGCGTGAAAGAGCAAGTCGCCGGTTTGTATGCCCAGCGACTGGCTGAACAAGGCTACATCACGATTACCGCCGATGCCGCGTATCAGGGCGCAAGTGGCGGACAACCGCGCAGCATCGACAAGCCCGCGTACCGCATCGAGGATATCCACGGCATGGCGGACTTCATCACCCAGTATGCTGGCGTCGACGGCAAGCGTCTGGGCCTGCTCGGCATCTGCGGTGGCGGTGGCTACTCGTTGGCCGCCGCGCAAACCGACAAGCGATTCAAGTCGGTGGCGACCGTGAGCATGTTCAACTCTGGCCGGGTGCGTCGCAATGGCTACAACGACTCGCAACTGGGCACCATCGAGCAACGCCTGCAACAGGCTTCCGCTGCCCGCGCCCAGGAAGCGGCCGGAGGTGAAGTGCTCTATTCGGGCGATGCCAACCTCACCGATGAGCAGATCGCCAAACTGCCGTTCGAGCTGTATCGCCAGGGTTATGAGTACTACTGGAAGACCCATGCCCACCCAGACTCGACCTTCAAGTACACCACGAGCAGCTTGCTGGACCTGATGCGCTTCGACGCCACCAACCAGATCGAACTGATCAATCAGCCATTGCTGATGATCGCCGGTAGCAAGGCCGACAGCCTGTACATGACCCAGGATGCGTTCCCCAAGGCCACCGGTACGAAAGACAAAGAGTTGTTCATCATCGACGGCGCAACGCACATCGAAACCTACTGGGTTCCCAAGTATGTGGACGCTGCACTTGACAAGTTGACGCCGTTCTACGCAAGAACCTTGTGACTGGCTCGTTGGGGTCGCGCATCCATGCGGAACCTGATTACATGGAATAATCCCGCGCTCCGCATGAGAGGCTCTCATCAATGTCCCGCGCCAATCTCAACGATCTGCAAGCCTTCGTGGTCATTACCCGCGAAGGCAGCTTCACTCGCGCCGCCGCACAGCTGGGCGTCTCGCAGTCCGCGCTGAGCCACACCATGCGCGCTCTCGAAACCAGGCTCGGCGTTCGCCTGCTGACCCGAACCACGCGCAGCGTATCCCCCACAGAGGCTGGCCAGCGGCTGTATCAGTCCATGGCGCCGCGCTTCGACGAAATTGAACTTGAACTGGCTGCGGTCAGCGAGTTTCGCGATACCCCGGCAGGCAACGTGCGGATTTCAGCCTCCGAACATGCGGCGAACAACATCCTTTGGCCCAAGCTGTTGAAGGTGCTTCCCGACTACCCGGACATCAAGGTCGAAATCACCGTCGACTACGCCCTCTGCGACATCGTCGCGCAGCGCTACGACGCGGGCGTGCGTCTGGGCGATCAGGTGGCCAAGGACATGATCGCCGTCCCGATCGGCCCCCCGTTGCGCATCGCCGTAGTGGGGTCTGCCGACTACTTCAAACAGCGGCCGTATCCGAAAGAGCCAAGGGATTTGGCCGCACATAATTGCATCAATTTGCGCCTGCCCACCCACGGGAACCTGATGCAATGGGATTTTGAGAAGGACGGTCACGAACTCAAGGCACGTGTCGAAGGACAATGGACGTTCAACAGCAGCGTGCCGATCCTGCGCGCTGCTGTCGCCGGATGCGGGCTGGGGTTCCTGCCAGAAGATATGGTAGCCAGGGAGCTTGCCGACGGAAGCCTTGTGCGGGTACTCGAAGACTGGTGCCAGCCTTTTGCCGGTTACCACCTTTACTACCCCAATCGCCGTGAGCATTCGTCAGCGTTCGGCGTAGTGGTGGACGCGCTGCGTTACAAGCGCTGAGTCGTCCATGGTCAACATGCCTGGATGGCACGGATGAGATACGTGAGTGGTTCCAGTTTCAAATAAACACTGGGAGATACTCGGGTTGATCTAGGCTTGAATGAAATCACGCGGGAAAAAAACCATGTCCCTCGCCCCCGGAAATCTATTGGCCCTGGCTTTGGGTGTCTTCTTTTGCACAGCCGTGTACGGACAAGGGGTAGCAGACACCGATTCCCCACCGGCAATACTTCCATTGGCATCCGAGACTGCGCCAAAACTCATTGCCTACCCGCCGCTTGCCGAGCCACTCGCCCGCGGTGTTGTCATTATCCAGTATCGAACAGAACACGCCAGGATCATGCCGGTATTTGGCAAGGCAGCTGTTGAAGTATCACCACGTCTCGGTCACCTCCACGTGACCGTCGACGACTGGAAAGGCACATGGGCGCACACCAGCGAAGACCCGATCATCCTGGTTGGACTGCCGCCCGGCACTCACAAGGTTCTTCTTGAAGTGGCCGACCCGACTCACAAAATCCTCACCAGTACGACAGTGAGTTTTATCGTTCCGCAGAAGAAACCGGCGGACGCTCCCCACATTGACAGTGATCACGCAGTAAAACCATGACGATTGAGTGTTCATAGCTGACTGCGGTGGTGTGAGTAGCCTCTGATTTCGAAAACACATCTGACCAACTACTTCGCTTTACTTCTGGCTGCACAACTCCACCCTCAGGGTGACGGTAGATAGCCCATCACACGTGACTCGCCCATCAGCAGCGGGCGATTCAGTTCCGCACAAGCACGCAAGTACTCGGCCACCAGAGTGACCCGCTTCAGCTTGCGCAGGTCCTCGCTGTAATACATCCAGAACTGCCGCGTGATCTCCACTTCACCGGGCAGCACTTCGCACAGGCGGGGATCGGGGCCGGCGAGGAAGCAAGGCAGGATCGCCAGCGCCCGCCCCTCCAGGGCTGCGTGGTAATGAGCCACCACGCTGGTGCTGCGCAGGCGACTGTTGGCGCCGGGCATCAGGTCGTTCAGGTAGAGCAGCTTGAAGCTGAAGGCCAGATCCTCGACGTAGGTCACGAACGGGTGAACGGCCAGGTCCTCGCGACAGCCGATCGTCGGATGACTGGCCAGGTACTCCGGCGTCGCATACAGACGCAGGCGGTAGTCGCACAATCGCGAGCACACATAGGGACCGCGCTCGGGCCGTTCCAGGGTGATGGCGATGTCCGCCTCGCGCCGTGACAGGTTGATGAAATGCGGGACCGGCAAAATGTCCGCCGAGATATGCGGGTAGTGCTCAAGGAAGTGGCTCATCTGCGCAGTGATGAAACAGGTCCCGAAGGCTTCGGTACAGCCGATGCGCAGGTGCCCGGCGAGCCCCCCGGTGGTGCCGAAAACCTGCTCGCAGGCTACCAGCAGCGTACTTTCCAGGGATTCGGCATGGCTGACCAGGCGCTGCCCCTCCACGGTCAGGACAAAACCTGCGGTTCGCGACTTCTCGAACAGCAGAGCACCCAGGCACTGCTCCAGGGCGCGGATGCGCCGCGACACCGTGGTGTAGTCCACCCCCAGGCGGCGAGCTGCACCGCTGGCGGTGCGGGCACGGGCGACCTCGAGGAAGAAACGCATGTCGTCCCAGTTCAGTGGGTTCTGCGTTGTGCTTTTTTGCATATCCATCGGGCTTTTCTGCCAATACATATGGGAAATATGCACTTATATACTCGCATCTCACCCAACTTGGCCAGCGTCGTTTTCAGGCCAGGAAAGCCCCCCACCCCAATAATAAATACCGAGGGCTGACAGCATGAGCGCATGGATAAACACCGGCATGCACGCCGGACTCAAACAGCTGCGCAACAGCGCAATCGCGGCCACGGTTCTCGTCTGCCGTTGGCCCGATCCGCTGCTCGCCGCGCAGAGGATCGGGCTCGCCCTCCTGCACCGCCCTCTCTCCACCGCAAGGTCATCCGGGCGGCAATAACTCCAGCACATCAGCATTCAGGTGGCGTCCCGCATGGGGTCGCTGCCCGGGTACCCGTACGCCCCTCAAAAGGCCGAACAACAAAAACAACTAGAAATGCGGAGCCGCACCATGACGACCGACCATCCGAACCACGTCCAGACCTGTGCACTGGTCAGGGCCAACCCCAAGTTCCACCGCCTCGCGCGCCAGCGTGCACTGCTGGCCTGGACGCTGAGCGGCGCGGTCCTGGCTATCTATTACAGCTTCATCATGGTGGTGGCTTTCGCCCCTGCCTGGCTGCACCTGCCGCTCTACGACGGCAGCCACCTCAGCCTCGGCATGCCAATCGGCGTGACGATCATCCTGTTGTCCTGGCTACTCACCGCCTGGTACGTGCACAGCGCCAACACCCGCTTCGACGTACTCAGCTCGCAGATCCTGCAGGAGTCCCGCGCATGAAACGCCTGTTCGCCCTTCTCGCCCTCAGCCCTGTGCTGGCCCATGCCGAGCCCATCATTGCGCAGAAGCAACCGCTCAACCTGCACGCCATCGGCATGTTTTTCGTCTTCGTCCTCGCCACCCTGCTGATCACCTGGTGGGCGGCACGACGCACCCGCTCCGCCGCCGACTTCTACAGCGCCGGTGGCGGCATCACCGGCTTCCAGAATGGCCTGGCAATCGCCGGTGACTACATGTCGGCGGCAACTCTGCTGGGCCTGTCGAGCCTGGTCTTCGCCAAGGGCTACGACGGCTTCGTCTACATCATCGGCTTCTTCGTCGGCTGGCCCATCGTCACCTTCCTGATGGCCGAACGCTTGCGCAACCTGGGGCGCTACACTTTCGCCGACATCGTCTCCTACCGCCTCGATCAAACCCGCGTGCGCAGCTTCGCCGCCCTCGGATCGCTGACCGTGGTGTGCTGCTATCTGGTGGTGCAGATGGTCGGTGCCGGTCAACTGATCAAACTGCTGTTCGGTCTCGATTACCGCACGGCGGTGGTGGTAGTCGGACTGCTGATGCTGGTCTATGTCATCTTCGGCGGCATGCTCGCCACCACATGGGTACAGATCACCAAGGCGGTCCTGCTCCTGGCGGGCGGCACGACCCTGGTGCTGATGGCCCTGAGTCGCTTCGATTTCAGCTTCGAGACGCTGGCCGCCCAGGCTGTGGCCGTGCATGCCAGCGGCGTGCAGATCATGGGCCCGGGCACCTTGCTGGCCGACCCGATCAACGCGGTGTCCTTATCCCTTGGGCTGGTCTTCGGCATTGCCGGCCTGCCGCACATCCTGATGCGCTTCTTCACGGTGCCCAATGCCAAGGAAGCGCGTAAATCCGTACTGTTCGCCACGGTGTTTATCGGTTTCTTCTTCCTGGTGGTCTGCGTCCTGGGCTATACCGCCATCGTCATCGTCGGCACCGATCCTCAGTACTACGTCGATGGCAAGCTCGGAGGGGCCATGATTGGCGGCAGCAATATGGTAGCCATGCACCTGGCAAAGGCAGTGGGTGGCAACCTGTTTCTCGGTTTCCTCTCCGCCGTGGCTTTCGCCACCATTCTCGCAGTGGTGGCTGGCCTGGCCCTGGCCGGTGCCTCGGCCATCTCCCATGACCTTTACGCTTCGGTATTGAAGAAGGGCTGCGCCGACGAGAAACAGGAAATGCGCGTGTCGCGTATCGCCACCATCTGCCTGGGCATCGTTGCGATCGCCCTCGGCATTCTGTTCGAGGGGCAGAACATCGCCTTCCTGGTCGGCCTGACGTTCGGCATCGCCGCTTCGGCGAATTTCCCGGTACTGATCATGGCCATGTACTGGGGCGGCCTGACCACCCGCGGCGCCCTCTATGGCGGCCTGACCGGCCTGGTCAGCGCGCTGGCCCTGGTGATCGGCTCGCCGTCGGTGTGGGTCGGCGTACTGGGGCATGCCCAGGCGCTCTTCCCTTACGACCAGCCGGCGCTGTTCTCCATGCCACTGGCCTTCCTGGTCATAGTGGTCGCTTCCAGGCTTGACCGCAGCGAACGCGCCGACCGCGAGCGCGCCGCCTATGCCGACCAGTTCGTTCGTGCCCAGACCGGCCTTGGAGCTGCCATGGCCAGCAGTCACTGACGCTGCTTTTTCCGGGGTTGACGCCCCGAGCGCGAGTCCGCTCCTTTGCTTCGCGCTTTTTTACGCCCGACCTGCGCCGCTCGGCGCAGGACACCCCAGAGGCGCCCCTCCCTCGCCAACGCCAAGCGGCGCGGGAGCGGCTCGTCGACAACAAAAACAACAAAAGGCAACCAATGAAACCCACCACCCTCACTCTGTTCCTGGCCGGCACCGGCCTCGCCGCACAGGCTCACGCCGATTTCTTCGCAGACAGCACGGCCAGGCTGGAAACGCGCAACTTCTATTTCAACCGCGACTTCCGCCAGGCCAATGCCGCCCAGTCCAAGCAAGAAGAATGGGCCCAGGGTTTCCTTCTGCGCTACGAATCCGGCTATACCGACGGCATGATTGGCGTCGGTATCGACGCTCTTGGCCAGCTCGGCGTCAAGCTCGATTCCAGTCCCGATCGCTCCGGCTCTGGCCTGCTCAAGCGCGATAACGAGCCGCCCAAACGCGCCAAGGACGAGTATGGCGAACTGGGCCTGACGGCCAAGTTCAAAGCGTCCAACAGCGTGCTCAAGCTTGGCACCCTGACCCCGAAGTTGCCGGTGCTGTTGGCCAATGACTCGCGCCTGTTGCCGCAAACATTTCGCGGTGGGCAGTTGAACGTCCAGGAGATCAAAGGCCTGAGCGTTGATGCCGGGCGCGTGGATCGGGTCAACCAGCGCGACTCCTCGGACTACGAGAAAATGGCGATCACCACCACCGGCGCCAAGGGCATTGTCAGTGGCCAGGCCCGCAGTGACGCCTTCAATTTCGCCGGCCTTGCCTACCAGTGGAACGACCGGCTGAACACGGGCTACAACTACGGCGGCCTGGAAGACTTCTACCACCAACACCAGTTCAGTCTGGTCCACGTGCTGCCGCTGGGCGCAGGCCAGACGCTCAAGAGCGACCTGCGCTACGCCCGCTCCACCGACGACGGTAACAGCAACATCGACAACAACGCCTTCGGCGCCATGTTCACCTATGCCCTCGGCGGCCATGCCTTCGGTCTGGGCTACCAACGCATGAGTGGCGACACCGGCTTTGCCTACGTCAATGGCAGCGACGCCTACCTGGTCAACTTCGTGCAGATCAACGACTTCGCCAACAAGGACGAGCGTTCCTGGCAGGCGCGCTACGACTACAACTTCGCGGCGCTCGGCATTCCCGGCCTGACCTTCATGACCCGCTACCTGGCTGGCGACAGCATCGATCTGGGCGCCCGCAGGCCTGAGGGTCGCGAATGGGAGCGCGACACCGACATCGGCTACGTGGTGCAGAGCGGCCCGCTGAAAAACCTCGGTCTGAAGTGGCGCAACGCTACGGTGCGCACCGCCCACTTCGGCAACGATCTCGACGAGAACCGCCTGATCCTCAGCTATACCCTGGCGCTCTGGTAAGGCCCCGCACAAGGCGGGTGCCGCTCACATCGCTTGACGGTGCGGGCAGCACCCGCCTTGTGCATTTCTGGCGCATCGGGGATGCCGCCAGCCTGTGTTTTTTTGCACAACGCACGAGACTTTTTGAGCATTCTTATTTGATTTATGCCTGCCTATACTCGATTCAACCGCTTGGTCATGAACCAGGTCAGTCCCAATAAAAATAAACAGGGCACCCACCGTGAAGCCATTCTTGCTTGCCGTCGTCTCCCCACTTTCAGGTACCCGCGCGCGTCTCGGGAGACTCCAATGAACAACAACTGCCAACCCTTCCTGGCCGCTCGTGACTTCCTGCTGGCCCACCGTACCGACTACGCCACCGCCGTGCGTGACTTCCGCTGGCCGCAGCTGAGCGAATTCAACTGGGCGCTGGATTACTTTGACGCCATGGCCGAGGGCAATCAGGCCAATGCCCTGTGGATCGTCGAAGAGGACGGCAGCGAACAACGCTACAGCTTCCAGCAACTGGCCGCGCGTTCCAACCAGGTGGCCAATCACCTGCGTGCCCTCGGCGTGCGCCGTGGCGAACGCATCCTGCTGATGCTCGGTAACGACGTCGCCCTGTGGGAAACCATGCTGGCCGCCTTCAAACTCGGCGCCGTGGTCATTCCCGCCACCGCCCTACTGACCCCCGATGACCTGCGCGACCGCATCGAGCGTGGCCAGGTTCGCCACCTGGTAGTCGGTAGCGCCCATGTCGACAAGTTCGTCGGGCTGGGTGAAGACTGCAGCCGCATCTGCGTTGGTCCGTCCCCCGCCGGCTGGACCCCGCACAGCGCTGCCAGCGAATATTCCGAACAGTTCGAAGTCGAGGGCCAAACGCTCGCCACCGACCCGATGCTGCTGTACTTCACCTCCGGCACCACCTCCAAGCCGAAGATGGTGCTGCACAGTCACCAGAGTTACCCGGTCGGCCACCTATCGACCATGTACTGGATCGGCCTGCAGCCGGGCGACCTGCACTTGAACATATCGTCACCGGGCTGGGCCAAGCACGCCTGGAGTTGCCTCTTCGCACCATGGAATGCCGGTGCCTGCATCTTTATCCACAACACCGCACGCTTCAGCGCGCAAGCCCTGCTCGGCGTGCTGGAACGCTACGGCGTCACCAGCCTGTGTGCGCCGCCTACCGTGTGGCGCATGCTGATCCAGGAAGACCTGGCCAGCTACAAGACACGCCTGCGCCTGCGTGAACTGGTGGGCGCCGGTGAGCCGCTCAACCCGGAGATCATCGAGCAGATCCAGCACGCCTGGGGCCTGTTGCTGCGCGACGGTTTCGGCCAGTCGGAAACCACCGCCCTGGTCGGCAACACGCCTGGCCAGCGGCTCAAGCCGGGGTCCATGGGCCGTCCGCTGCCGGGCTACCGGGTGACCATGCTCGACCCTGATGGCGTGCCGGGTAACGAAGGCGAAGTGGCCCTGCCGTTGGATGTGCGCCCGCTCGGCCTGATGCTGTGCTACGAGGACAGCCCGGAAAAGACCGCCGAAGTGATGCGCGACGGCTACTACCGCACCGGCGACACCGCGCAGATCGACGAAGAGGGCTACATCACCTTCGTCGGCCGCGCCGACGACGTGTTCAAGGCTTCCGACTACCGCATCAGCCCCTTCGAGCTGGAAAGCGCGCTGATCGAGCACCCGGCGGTGATGGAAGTGGCCGTGGTGCCAAGCCCCGACCCGGTGCGCCTGGCAGTGCCCAAGGCCTATCTGATCCTGGCCCATGAAGCCCAGGGCAGCCACGAACTGGCCGGCAGCATCTTCGCGTTCGCCCGCGAGCACCTGGCGCCCTACAAGCGGGTACGGCGCATCGAATTTGTCAGCGAGCTGCCCAAGACCATCTCCGGGAAGATCCGCCGGGTGGAACTGCGGCAAATGGAAACGCAGCGCCGCCAGGGCGACGCACGTGGCCCGCAGGAATACTTCGAAGAAGACTTCCCGCAACTCAAGGGCTGAACCCAGGCTGGTACGCCGGCCCTTCTGAATCCAAATCCGACCGCTCGGCCATCCAGGCCGAGTGGCTTAACTCGACCCAAAGAAAGTAGGCAGAACTGAAAATGACCTCTTCCAGCATTCCAAGCGTCAAGCTTCTCATCAACGGCGAATTCGTCGAATCGCGCACAACCCAGTGGCGTGACGTGGTCAACCCGGCCACCCAGGAAGTCCTGGCCCGCGTCCCCTTCGCCACCGCCGAGGAAATGAACGCCGCCGTCGCCAGCGCCAAGCAAGCCTTCAAGACCTGGCGCAAGACCCCGATCGGTACCCGTTCCCGTGTCTTCCTCAAGTACCAGCAACTGATCCGCGAGAACATAAAGGAACTGGCCGCCCTGCTGACCGCCGAGCAAGGCAAGACCCTGCCGGATGCCGAAGGTGACGTGTTCCGCGGCCTGGAAGTGGTCGAGCACGCCGCCAGCATCGGCAACCTGCAGATGGGCGAGTTGGCCAACAACGTGGCCAACGGCGTCGACACCTACACCCTGCTGCAACCGCTGGGCGTGTGCGCCGGCATCACCCCGTTCAACTTCCCGGCGATGATCCCGCTATGGATGTTCCCGATGGCCATTGCCACCGGCAACACCTTCGTCCTCAAGCCTTCCGAGCAGGACCCGCTGGTGACCATGCGCCTGGTGGAACTGGCGCTGGAGGCCGGTGTACCCAAGGGTGTACTCAACGTCATCCACGGCGGCGTCGACGCGGTGAACCTGATCTGCGACCACCCGGATATCAAGGCCGTGTCCTTCGTCGGTTCGACCAAGGTCGGCACCCACGTCTACAACCGCGCCACCCAGAACGGCAAGCGCGCGCAATGCATGATGGGCGCGAAAAACCATGCCATCGTCCTTCCCGATGCCAACCGGCAGCAGACCCTGAACAACCTGCTGGGCGCCTCCTTCGGCGCCGCCGGCCAGCGCTGCATGGCTCTGCCCGTGGTGATCCTGGTCGGTGAAGCGCAGGCTTGGCTACCGGACCTGATTGAGCGAACCAAGACCCTCAAGATCAACGGTGGCACCGAGCCAGGCACCGACATCGGCCCGGTGATTTCCTGCGCCGCCCTGGACCGCGTCAACGGCCTGATCGCCAGTGGCATCGAAGAAGGTGCAAAGCTTGAACTGGATGGGCGCAACCCGAGCGTGCCGGGCTACCAGGACGGCAACTTCGTTGGCCCGACCATTTTCTCCGGCGTCACGGCGCAAATGTCCGTGTACCGCGAAGAGATCTTCGGCCCGGTACTGTGCGTCATGCACGCCGCCAACCTGGATGAGGCAATCGAGGTCATCAACGCCAACCCGAACGGCAACGGCACTGCCCTGTTCACCCGTTCCGGCGCTGCCGCGCGTCACTTCCAGGAAGAGATCGACGTCGGCCAGGTCGGCATCAACGTGCCAATCCCGGTACCGGTCCCGCTGTTCTCCTTCTCCGGTTCGCGCGCCTCCAAGCTGGGCGACCTGGGCCCCTACGGCAAGCAAGTGGTGACCTTCTACACCCAGACCAAGACGATCACCCAGCGCTGGTTCGACGAGGACGACACCGGCGGCGCGGTGAACACCACCATCACCCTGAAATGACCTTTGCCGGCCGGCGCCTTGCGTCGGCCGACGACAAGCGCGCGCAGGATTTCCTGCGCCACTGCCCCCTATCGTAAAAGGTAGCCAACATGCATATCGGATTTCTCGGCCTCGGCAACATGGGCGGCCCAATGGCCCGTAACCTGCTCAAGGCTGGCCACAGCCTGACCGTCTTTGATCCCTTCCCCCAGGCGGTCGCCGCCCTGGTGGAGGCCGGCGCCAGCGCCGCCGACTCGCCCGCCGCCGTGGCCAAGGCCAGGGTCGAGGTAATCATCACCATGCTGCCGACCGCCGAACACGTGAAGCAGGTCTATCGCGGCAAGGACGGCCTGCTGGCCAATATCGGCCCAGGCGTGTTGCTTATCGACAGTTCGACCATCGACCCGCTGAGCACCCGCGAAGTGGCCAAATATGCCCTTGCCCAAGGCAACCCGATGCTCGACGCGCCGGTATCCGGCGGCACCGGCGGCGCGGCGGCAGGCACCCTGACGTTTATGGTCGGTGGCCCGGACAGTGTGTTCGACCAGGCCCTGCCGATCCTCTCGGCCATGGGCAAGAACATCGTGCACTGCGGCGCAGCCGGCAACGGCCAAGTGGCCAAGATCGCCAACAACATGCTGCTCGGCATCTCCATGGTCGGCGTCGCCGAAGCCATGGCCCTGGGTGTGGCCCTGGGCATGGAAGCCAAGGTGCTGGCCGGGATCATCAATACCTCCAGCGGTCGCTGCTGGAGCTCGGAGGTCAACAATCCGTTCCCGGGTGTACTGGAAAACGCGCCGGCCTCACGCGGCTACAGCGGCGGCTTTGGCAGCGACCTGATGCTCAAGGATCTGGGCCTGGCCACAGAAGCGGCCAGGCACGCGCGTCAACCGGTCGCGCTCGGTGCTGTAGCCCAGCAGCTGTACCAGACCTTCAGCCTGCAAGGTAATGGCGGCCTGGACTTCTCCGCCATCATCCAACTGTTCCGCGGGGAAGCCTGAGCATGAGCGAGCAGCAAGCCCCGGTGCTGGCCAGCGTACGCAACCGCGTCGGCCACCTGACACTGAATCGGCCAAGCGCGTTGAACACCCTGGACCTGCCCATGGTGCGCCTGCTATGCCGGCACCTGTGGGCTTGGGAACAGGACCCGCAGATCGTCGCCGTGACCATTCGCGGCGCCGGTGAAAAGGCCTTCTGCGCCGGTGGCGATATCCGCATGCTGTACGACAGCTACAAGGCCGGCGACAACCAGCACGAGCTGTTCCTCGAGGAAGAGTATGCCCTCGACGAATACCTGCATGGTTACACCAAGCCCGTGCTGGCGCTGCTCGATGGTTTCGTCCTCGGCGGCGGCATGGGCCTGGCCCAGGCCGCCTCGCTGCGGGTGATCACCGAGCGCACGCGGATGGGCATGCCGGAAGTCGGCATCGGCTTTTTCCCCGATGTCGGTGGCAGCTATTTCCTGCCGCGACTGCCGGGGGAACTGGGAACCTATCTGGGCATCACCGGCTGCCAGGTGCGTGCCGCCGATGCCCTCTATGCGAACCTTGCCGACTACTACCTGCCCAGCGAACGGCTGGCCGAGCTGGATGCCTGTCTCGACCACCTGAACTGGACCGCTGCGCCCGACGAAGACTTGCAGGACCTGCTTGCCGACATGGCTACAGAGCGTCTTGCCGGGTCCGAGCTCAAGGCCTGTCGCCAGGCGATCGACGAGTACTTCGCCTTGCCCGATGTCCCGGCCATTCGTACCGCGCTGCAGCGAGAACAACGCCCCGAGCTGCAAGACTGGGCCGAACAGACGGTGAAACTGCTCGACAGCCGCTCGCCACTGGCGATGGCCACGACGCTTGAGTTGTTGCGCCGTGGTCGTTACCTGAGCCTGGCCGAGTGCTTCGCTCTGGAGTTGCACCTGGACTACCAGTGGTTCGACAAGGGCGACCTGATGGAGGGTGTACGCGCCCTGATCATCGACAAGGACAAGCGCCCACGCTGGAACCCGCCAACCCTGGCAGAGCTGGAACCTGCCCGGGTGCAGGCCTTCTTCAACGAGTTTCAACGCGCCTGCGGCAAGCCCGTACGCACCGCCTGATCGGCAGGAGACTTTGCAATGCACGATATCGAATTGACCGAAGAACAACGCATGATCCGCGACATGGCGCGCGACTTCGCCCGCAGCGAAGTCGCGCCGCATGCCCAGGCCTGGGAGAAGGCCGGCTGGATCGATGACGCCGTGGTGGCGCAGATGGGCGAGTTGGGCCTGCTGGGCATGGTCGTGCCGGACACCTGGGGCGGCAGCTACACCGACTATGTGGCCTACGCCCTGGCGGTGGAAGAAATCTCGGCCGGCGACGGTGCCCTCGGCGCGCTGATGAGCATCCACAACTCGGTAGGCTGCGGCCCCCTGCTGAAATACGGCACCCCCGCGCAGCAGGACAGTTGGCTGCCGCTGCTGGTCAGTGGTCAAGCGATCGGCTGCTTCTGCCTGACCGAGCCACAGGCTGGCTCCGAGGCGCACAACCTGCGCACTCGTGCCGAACTGCGCGACGGTCAATGGGTACTCAATGGCGCCAAGCAGTTCGTCAGCAACGGCAAGCGCGCCAGGCTGGCCATCGTCTTCGCCGTGACCGATGCGCAACTGGGCAAGAAGGGGCTGTCGGCCTTCCTGGTACCGACCGACAACCCCGGCTTCGTGGTCGACCGCAGCGAACACAAGATGGGCATCAAGGCCTCCGATACCTGCGCGGTGACCCTGAACAACTGCACCATCCCCGAGGCCAACCTGCTGGGTGAACGCGGCAAGGGCCTGGCCATTGCCCTGTCCAACCTGGAAGGCGGCCGCATCGGCATCGCCGCCCAGGCCTTGGGCATCGCCCGCGCCGCCTTCGAGGCAGCCCTGGGCTATGCCCGCGAACGCGTCCAGTTCGGCAAGCCGATCATCGAGCACCAGAGCGTGTCCAACCTGCTCGCCGACATGCACACCCGGCTCAACGCCACCCGCCTGCTGATCCTGCATGCGGCGCGCCTGAAAAGCGCCGGGCAACCGTGCCTGTCCGAAGCCTCCCAGGCCAAGCTGTTCGCTTCGGAAATGGCCGAACGCGTGTGCTCCAGCGCCATGCAGATCCATGGCGGCTACGGTTACCTGGAAGACTACCCGGTAGAGCGCTACTACCGCGACGCGCGCATCACCCAGATCTACGAAGGCACCAGCGAAGTCCAGCGCCTGCTGATCGCCCGCGAACTGAGCCACTACGCGCTCTGACCTCCTCCAGCCGGACGCGACTGCCGCGTCCGGTTATTCCCTGTCTTGCCCCTTGTGGAGCTGCCCATGCCCGGCTTGCGCAATATTTCCATTAGCCGCCGTCTGTGGCTGATTTTGCTGACATCCATCCTGATGCTGCTGATACTCGCCGGCCTGATGCTCAAGCAGAGCTATAACGACCTTTATACCGCCAAGGCGCTGAAAACCCGCCACGTGGTCGAGACCGCCAGCGGCATCCTGCGTCACTTCCAAAGCCTGGAAGGCCAGGGCCTCAGTCGTGAGCAGGCGCAGCAGCAGGCCATCGCGGTCATGCGCGACTTGCGCTACGACCGCGAGGATTACTTCTGGCTCGAAGACCTCGACACGCGAATGGTCATGCACCCCAATGCCGGGCTCGAGGGCAAGCGCATGGCCGGTACACTCGATCCGGACGGCAAGGCGCTGTTCGACGAAATGGTCGCCACGGCCAAACGCGATGGCGCCGGCCTGGTGCACTACCGCTGGCCCAAACCGGGTTCCGACGCGCCGGTGGAAAAGGTTTCCTACGTCGAATTGTTCAAGCCCTGGGGTTGGATTGTCGGCTCGGGGATCTACATAGACGACGTGCAAGTCGAGTTCCGCCGCCAGCTGATTCAGGCCTGCGTCATATTGCTGACGATCGCCCTGCTGCTCAGTGCGCTGATCCTGCTGATTGCCCGCAGTATCGCCTCGCCACTGGCGCGGGTGGTCGATGCGATGGAGAACATCGCCAGCGGCGAAGCCGACCTGACCCGCAATCTGGATAACCGCTGGCGCGATGAACTGACAGACTTGAGCGGCCATTTCAACGTGTTCACCAACAAGCTGCGTGGCGTGATCGGTCAGTCCATACAGTCCGCTGACAGCCTGGACCAGGCTTCGAAGTCGCTCGGCGAAATCGCCGCCGATAGCCAGAACCACAGCCAGCAGCAATCGCAGCAGATGGAACTGGTGGCCGCCGCCATCCACGAGGTCTCCTACGCCGTGCAGGAAGTGGCGAAGAACGCCGAGCACGCTGCCAACGAAGTTCGCCAGGCCGAAGAACAGGCACGTCGGGGCCAGCACAACATCGACATCAGCCTGCTCCAGATCGACCAGTTGTCCGATACCATCGGCCAGGCCGTCGAGGTGATCCAGAGCCTGGCCCGGGAAAGCACCCAGATCGGCAGCGTGCTGGAAGTGATCCGCGCCATCGAGGCGGCGCGCGCTGGCGAACAGGGTCGTGGCTTCGCTGTGGTAGCAGACGAAGTGCGCCTGCTGGCCCAGCGCACCCAGCAGTCCACCGCGCAAATCCAGGACATGATCGAACGCCTGCACGGCAACTCGCAAGCTGCAGTAGATGTCATCAATGCCAGCAGCCAAGCCGCTCGACAAACCGTGGAACAGGCCCACCAAACGGCTGAAAGCCTGCACCAGGTACTCGGTGCACTGCGCAATGTCACTGAACTGAACGCCTCGATCGCCAGCGCCACCCTGGAGCAGTCACACGTGGTCGAGGACATCAACCAGAACGTGACCCGCGCAGCCTCCCTGGCCCACGAAAGTGCCCAGGCAGCAGACCGGTCCAACGAGGCGAGCCAGGAACTGGGCCAACTTGCGGGTCAGCTCAATCGGCTATTGGGACAGTTTCGCGTATGAGGTCGATGAGTCACATGCAGCCCTCCAAAACCCTTTTTGCCGTGCCTGTCGACGAAGAACGCAACACGCGTTACCTGGAAACCCGGCACAAGGCTGTCGAACTGTTCGCCAGGCATGGTTTCAGCCGAGTCAGCATGCGCGACCTGGCCACTTGCCTGGGGATCACCGCTGGCTCCCTCTACAACCACATCGATAGCAAAGAGGAACTGCTGTTTGAGTTGATCGAGGAGCTCTACGAAGCGTTGCTTGACGGCGCCAGCCTGGTGACCCGTCGCAAATCCGCCCCCACTGTACGACTGCACGGCCTGCTTGAGGCGCACCTGCGGCTCCACGAGCGTATGGCCGCGCATTTCCGCCTGGCTGAGTACGACCTCCATTGTTTGAGCTGCGAACAGCAAGCCTCGATTCTGACCCTGCGCCGACGCTACGAGCAGCATCTGGTGGAGACCATAGACCAACTCACCGGTAAACCGGCTAGCGTCACCCGACGCGCGACCGTAAGCGGCATCGTGTCCTTGCTCAATCAACTACCGGCCTGGGTTGGGCAGCCCAAGGCCGGCATTGGAGCACGCCGCAAGCTGCTGCATGAGATGGTGATGAGTACCCTGCAGGGTGCATTGCGGGCAACTGAGGCGGCCGTCATTCACGCATCGCCCTCCTCCCAAGCACTTAAATAAGTACCTGATTCCGACACCCTCTGCCGGCAGCCGACAAACCCTCGGATTTTATTTTCTTACTCTCCACTGGCCCCGATGTTCATCGCATCACGTCGGGCCAATCAGTCCTGCCACTGCACACCCCACCATAAGCTCCAGCCCAGCGGGCTATGGGTCGGGTGTAAGGAGAATAAAAATAATGAATCCAGGTTTTACATCATCACTCAACCACTTGCTCGATGCTGCCACGGCTGGATCGCAGCGCGTCCCAGGCGTAGTCGCGGCAATAGTCGGGCGTGACGGTCTGGTCTATGAGGGTGCATCAGGTCAACGGACGCTCGGTCAAGCCCCTGCCATGACGACCGACAGCGTTTTCGCCATGTTTTCCACGACCAAAGCGATAACCGCCACGGCGGTGCTGCAGTTGTTCGAAGAGGGCCGACTGGATCTCGATGCGCCTGCCAGGAACTATGTGCCGATGATCGGCGAACTGAAGGTGCTCGAGGGGTTTGATAGCGACGGAACGCCTCGCCTTCGCGCCCCCAGAAAACACATCACCACTCGAATGCTTCTGCTTCATACGGCAGGTCTGGGTTATGAGTTCTTCAACGAAAACTACAACCGACTAGCCCAGGAACAAGGACAACCCAGCATCATCAGCGGGTCGTTGGCGGCGCTTCAAACACCCTTGCTGTTTGAGCCTGGTGAACAGTGGGAATACGGCTCCAACATGGATTGGGCCGGCCTGGTGGTCGAGGCCATCACCGGCAAGCGTCTGGGTGAAGTCATGCAGCAGCGTATTTTCGAGCCGCTGGGCATGACCGATACCGCCTTTACCATGACCCCGTCGATGCTCCAGCGGCGAGCCAGCCTGCACCAACGCGCAGAGGATGGATCGCTTTGCGCACTTGAGGATTTCATCCTGCCACAGGCTCCCGAAGTGCACATGGGAGGCCATGGCCTGTATTCGACCGTGAAGGATTACTGTCAGTTTATCCGTGCCTGGCTTAACGATGGACAGGGGGATCACGGACGGATTCTCAAACCGGAAACGATTCGTTTCGCTGAAAAAAATGGTCTCGAAAACCTGAAAGTAAAAGCCCTCCCCGGCGTTATCCCCAGTCTCACCAATACCGCAGAGTTCTTCCCGGGCATGCCCAAGTCGTGGGCGATGAGTTTCATGATCAACGATCAAGACGCCCCCACCGGTCGCCCTGCTGGTTCTTTGGCGTGGGCCGGATTGGCCAATCTTTTCTATTGGATCGACCGCAAGAACGGCATCGGCGGTTTTTGGGCCACTCAGATATTGCCGTTCGCCGATTCCGTTTCGGTCAATGCCTATCTGGATTTCGAAACGGCGGCCTACCGCTATCTGACCCGCTGACCCGGCACTGATTCGATGCAGATCGCATGAGAGCCCCCCGGGGCTCCAGGCGATGCTGCACGAAAAAAATTCCTCTCCAAAAACCAACAAAAACAAAACAGGTGATTCATGGAGATCTCCACACGTACCCCTGCGCGCGTTCGGCCCTTGGTGCGCGCACTTGACACTTCAACGATCGGTGCCGGCCTCGTGCTGGCGATTCTGGCGGGCAACGCCCAGGCCATCGATGTGGACGCCGGCGAATACACCGCTGCGCTTCCAGCCGGCAGCAATATCGGCTTGCTTTACCTGCAGCATGCGCAGCGGCGGTCGCTTTACAGTGATGGTCACAAGGTTGCGATCAAAGCGGGGCTCGACTCGGATATCGGCATACTGCGCGCCGCGCATTACCAGCAGTTGGGCGACTACACGATCAATACACAGTTCCTGTTGCCCTTCGGCCGCCTGGAAGGAACACGCGATAACGACTCGCTGGGACAAACCAGTGGCATGGGCGATCTGATTCTGGCGTCCACTCTATGGCTCGTGAATGACCCGGCGAAAAATCGTTACTGGGGTATTGCACCCTACCTGTACGTGCCGACCGGTAACTATGACCGCAACGATGCACTCAACCTTGGCGAAAACCGTTGGAAGATGACATTGCAGACAGGCTATGTGACCGGTCTCACTGAAAAACTTTCCCTGGACCTCACCGCGGATGTGACCTTCTTTGGCAAAAATGACGACCTCACGAGTCAAGACCTGACGTTGCGCCAGAAGCCGCAGTGGCAAGCCCAGACCTACCTGAGGTACGCCGTGACACCAAAGCTTTCGGTGCATGTCGGTGCGTCTCGACTCTGGGGTGGTGAGACGCGCATTGACGGTCAGGATCAGAACGATGAACCCGACACCAGCAAATACCGTGTCGGCTCGTCATACTGGATAACCCCCTCCTTCCAGGCCCTGCTCAACTACGGCCAGGACGTCTCGGTCGACAACGGTTTCAAGGAAAACCAGCGGGTTAACCTAAGGCTGTTGTGGGTGTTCTGACCCACAGTGAATGGCACCGAGAGCGGGCTGGACACCGCTCTCGGTGCCCTCGTACCGCCTCGAATCGCTAGCGCAGCCGGCGCTGCAAGGTCTGGGAGGGTAATTCACTGAAACGCTTGCGATAGATCCCCGCAAATTCACCCAGGTTCAGATAACCCCAGCGAAAGGCGATGGCCGAAACGGTGGTTCCCGATTGCGGGTCCGCCGCCAGCAAATCGCGGTGCGCCCCTTGCAATCGCTGCTCACGCAGGAACGCACCGGGCGTCATGCCGCGAAAACGCGCGAAGGCACCACTCAATGTCCGCACACTGGTCCCTACCGCACTGGCAATCTCACCCATCGTCGGCAGGCTCGCAGCATTGGCACTCATGAACTCTTCGGCAGCCCTGACATAACGGGGTGCAATCCGGTTCAGTGGACTATTCAAATCAAGCCCTGCCTGCCCGGCGCGGCCAGCCCATTCTTGCAGCATATGAACGCAAAGACTTTGCTCCAGGTGAGTACCCATACGCCCTTCAGCCATGTGTGCGGGAGCTTCGGCAATACAACGAACCGTGTACTCCAGCAAACTCAGCCAGCTCGACCCGACTCCGCCGATGACGCACTTGTGTCTCCAGAACTGATCATCGGGCACGAACCCAAACCACTGCAGCGCCATCCGCTCCAAAACGGCATGAGGAATGGTCAGATTCAGTTGCAGGTGATCAGGGTCGAGGTCGATCCGGTACTCGACACGACTGCAATCGGCAACGAATGATTCACCCATTGCCGTATCCTCGGTGACGGAACGCCGGGTCCAGTGCCGGGCATTGCCGCGAATAGTGGTGAGCAGTAGCGCATTCCCCGCTTCGGGCGAAAATTCATCGACGCTCACCGGCACGCCATAGGCAAAACGAGTCAGCGTCAACTCGCCAATCCTGGACGAATGCATGGTGGCGTGCGGCTTGATGGCCTGCCCTTTGGGTGCCACACGGTAGGGCATATACATGCGATCCGACCAGTCGCTGATTTCATCCCACTCGGTTGAAAAACTTTTGTGATGCTGGTGAATCGGCTTGCCGCTGGCATCGGTTAACAACGCATGTTCGAGAAGCATAAAGACACCTGATTTTTATTTTTTTAGGGTCCAATCGATGCCCAGACCTGCAACTCAGAGCAACGGCGGGTAGACCATCTGGTGTGACTCGCCCATCAGCAGCGGACGATTGAGCTTCGCGCAAGTGCGCAGGTAGTCGGCCACCAGGGTAATCCTCTTGAGGTTGCGCAGGTCCTCACAGTAGTACATCCAGAACTGTCGCGTGACCTCCACCTGATCCGGCAGCACCTCGCACAGGCGCGGGTCGGGACCGGCGAGGAAGCAAGGCAGGATCGCCAGCGCGCGCCCTTCCAGAGCCGCATGGTACTGGGCGACCACGCTGGTGCTGCGCAGGCGGCTGCGCGCGCCGAGCATCAGGTCGTTCAGGTAGAGCAGCTTGAAGCTGAAGGCCAGATCATCGACGTAGGTCACGAACGGGTGACCGGCCAGATCCTCGCGGCAGCCAATCGGCGGATGACTGGCCAGGTACTCCGGCGTCGCATACACACGCAGGCGGTAATCGCACAGCCGCGAGCACACGTACGGACCGCGCTCGGGCCGTTCCAGGGTGATGGCGATGTCCGCCTCGCGCCGTGACAGGTTGACGAAGTGCGGGACCGGCAAAATATCCGCCGAGATATTCGGATAGTGCTCGAGGAAGTGGCTCATCTGCGCTGCGATGAAACAGGACCCGAAGGCTTCGGTACAGCCGATGCGCAGGTGCCCGGCAAGCCCTCCGGTGGTGCCGAAAACCTGTTCGCAGGCTACCAGCAGTGTACTTTCCAGGGTTTCGGCGTGGCAGACCAGGCGCTGCCCCTCCACGGTCAGCACGAAGCCTGCGGTTCGCGATTTCTCGAACAACATGGCGCCCAGGCTCTGCTCCAGGGCGCGGATGCGTCGCGCTACCGTGGTGTAGTCCACCCCCAGGCGGCGGGCTGCACCGCTGGCGGTGCGGGCACGAGCGACCTCGAGAAAGAAGCGCATGTCGTCCCAGTTCAAGTGACCTTGCGTTGTACTTGTTTGCATATTCATCAGGCTTTCCTGCCGTACTTTGAGAGGGCCAGTGAATAAAAAGCGCGGGCCTGGGGAGTGGCAAGGCGCCGCGCAACGCTCAATCGTCAGAACTGTTCGTCTGCAAGGCCGTACAGGGGCGCACTGCCGGCGCGGATGCTGGCTTCCAGGCTCAGCGTCCGTGGCAGCAGGCGGGCGAAGTAGAACTCGGCGGTGGCCAGTTTGGCAGCGTAGAACGGCGGGTCCCGGTCAAGTCTGGACCGGGCCACGGCGGCCATGCGCGACCACATGTAGGCGTAGGCGACATAGCCGAACAGGTGCAGGTACTCCACGGAGGCTGCGCCGACTTCGTTGCCGTTGGCTTTGGCCCGCTCCAGCAGCCAGTTGCTGAGGCCCTCCAGACGCTCCAGGGCCTTCAGCAGTTCGCTGCCATACGCGCTTTCGTGGTGCAGCGCGAAGTGGCGCACTTCCCGAGCGAACAGGCGTAGCGCGACGCCATCGTTGGCCAGCACTTTGCGTCCGAGCAGGTCCAATGCCTGGATGCCATTGGTGCCTTCGTAGATCTGTGCAATGCGCACATCACGGACCAATTGTTCCTGACCCCATTCGCGGATGTAGCCATGGCCGCCAAAGACCTGCTGGCCGTTGATGCAGCTTTCCAGGCCGGTGTCGGTAAAAAACGCCTTGGCCACTGGCGTCAGCAGCGCAACCAGGATCTGCGCGCAATCGCGCTCGCTGGCATCGTCGGAAAACTTCGACAGATCCAGTTGTTGCCCGACATAGCAGGCGAATGCGCGACCGCCTTCGGTCATGGCTTTCATGCCCAGCAGCATGCGCCGCACATCCGGGTGAGCGATGATCGGGTCGGCCGGTTTGTCCGGGGCCAAGACACCGGTGGGCGCCCGACCTTGAACGCGTTCGCGAGCATAGGTGACGGCGCTCTGGTAGGACGCCTCGGCGCAGCCGATGCCCTGAATGCCAATCGACAGGCGTTCGTAATTCATCATGGTGAACATCGCCGCCAAGCCTTTGTTCTCTTCACCGACCAGCCAGCCACTGGCGCCGTCGAAGTTCATCACGCAGGTGGCCGAGGCCTTGATGCCCATCTTGTGTTCGATCGAACCGCAACTCACGGCGTTGGCCGCGCCGAGGGAACCGTCGGCATGGACCAGGACTTTAGGTACGACAAACAGCGAAATGCCTTTCGGGCCAGCAGGCGCGTTCGGCAGTTTGGCCAGTACCAGATGAACGATGTTTTCAGTCAGGTCCTGATCGCCCCCGGTGATGAAAATCTTGCTGCCGGTGATCCTGTAGCTGCCGTCAGTCTGAGATTCGGCGCGGGTGCGGATCAGCCCCAGGTCGGTACCGGCATGGGCCTCGGTGAGGCACATGGAGCCGGCCCAGCGGCCTTCATACATCGGCGGCAGATAGAGGTTTTTCAGGGCGTCGCTGGCATGGGCGTCCAGCGCCAGGCAGGCACCGGAACTCAATGCGGAATACAGCGCAAAACTTGAGTTGGCGCCGTAGAGCATCTCTTCGAACTGCACGGCCAGCATTTTCGGCATGCCCATGCCACCAAACCCGGGGTTGCCGGACAGTCCCACCCAACCGCCTTCGATGTAGGTTGCGTAAGCCTGTTTGAAACCGATGGGGGTGGTGACCCGGCCCTCATGCCACTGCGCGCCTTCTTCGTCGCCACTGCGATTGAGGGGCGCAATCAGGTGCGAGGTGACTTTTGCCGCCTCCTCAAGAATGGCGTCTGCCGTATCGGTGTCGATGCTGTCGGTCAAGGCCGGCAGACGCGCCCACATGGCCGGAGCATCGAACACTTCGTGCAGCACAAAGCGCATGTCGCGCAGCGGGACTTTGAATTCGGGCATAACGTAAACCTCGTTGGCACGGTTGTGTCATGGGCAGGGCACAGCCGAATTCGGCCTGCACGAACCCGCAGCAGCAGGTCAAACACCTGCTGCCAGATGGATGCAATGTCAGATCGGGTCAGAGCGCCTTGGCCCGCTCGCGCAACACATACTTCTGGATCTTGCCTGTGGAAGTCTTTGGCAAGAGCGTGAAGACCACTGTGCGCGGTACTTTGAATCCGGCCAGATGCTCACGACAGAAACTGATGATGTCAGCCTCGCGAACGTCCTGGTGATCAGCCTTCAAGGTGACGAAGGCGCAGGGCGTTTCGCCCCATTTCTCATCGGGACGGGCGACCACGGCTGCTTCCATCACACCCGGGTGGCGATAGAGCACCCCTTCAAGCTCGATGGTGGAAATGTTCTCGCCGCCCGAGATGATGATGTCCTTGAGCCGGTCCTTGATTTCGACGTAACCGTCAGGATGCCAGACGGCCAGGTCACCGGTGTGGAACCAGCCGCCTTCGAACGCTTCGGCAGTGGCGCTCGGGTTCTTCAGGTAGCCCTTCATGACGGTGTTACCGCGTATGAAGATCTCACCGATCGTCTGGCCGTCACGCGGGGTTGGCTCCAGCGTTGTGCTATCGCCGACCATCAAGCCTTCCAGCGTCGGGTAGCGCACGCCCTGTCGCGACTTGATCTGCGCCCTCTCCTCCAGGGAAAACTCATCCCATTCGGCGTGCCAGGCGCAGACCGTCACCGGGCCATAGGTTTCGGTCAGGCCAAACACATGGGTGACCTTGATGCCCATCTCTTCGACGGCACCGATGACTTTGGCCGGTGGCGCAGCGCCCGCGACCAAGGCATTGACCGGGTGATCGATGGCCGCTTTCGCTGATTCGGGCATGTTCACCAGTGCATTGAGCACGATCGGCGCACCGCACAGGTGAGTGACCTGATGCTCGCGGATCAGCGTGAGGATTTTTTGTGGATCGACCCGGCGCAGGAAAACGTGCACACCCGCCAGGGCGGTGATGGTCCATGGATAGCACCAGCCATTGCAATGGAACATCGGCAGGGTCCAGAGGTACACCGGATGGTTGCCTATGGCCCAGGTCATCTGGTTGCCCAATGCGCTCAGGTAAGCGCCGCGATGGTGGTAGACCACGCCCTTGGGGTTGCCGGTGGTGCCTGAAGTGTAATTCAGCGAAATGGCCTGCCACTCGTCGCCCGGCCATTGCCAGTCGAATGCCGGGTCGCCTTCGGCCAACAGCGCTTCGTAGTCAAGGTCGCTCGCGGCCTGACCTTCACCGTATTCCGGGTCATTGACGTCGATCACCAAAGGCGGGTGATCCAGCATGCCAAGCGCTGCCTGGATCACATCATGGAACTCGCGGTCGGTAATCAACACCTTGGCTTCGCCATGCTGCAGCATGAATGCGATCGCCTCGGCATCGAGGCGCACGTTGAGCGGGTTGAGCACGGCGCCGATCATCGGCACACCGAAATGCACTTCAAGCATCTCGGGAATGTTGGGCAGCATCACCGCCACCGTGTCGTCCTTGCCGATACCGCGACCGGCCAGCGCCGAGGCCAGGCGTCGGCAACGGGTGTAGGTCTGCGCCCAGGTGCGGCGAATCGAACCGTGGATGACGGCGAGGTGATCGGGATAAGTGCTGGCAGTGCGCTCGATGAAACTCAGCGGAGACAAGGCAATGTGGTTGACAGCCGAAGGGCCTAGGCCTTGGTCATAGATAGACATGTGCGGGTACTCGATGGCTGATTGTTAGCTCTATGGTTGACCTTGCAGCGTAGTCGCCGCAGTCACCTTCAAAGTCCGGATGATTTTATATAACACTGCGTCATTGATATGGAAGTAGAACCTACGTCGTATAGTATTTGTACTATACATATTTCTATTAAGTCCGAATCAATGCCGCCAACGCTCCAAGGCTGGTATATGCTTGGTTTCCCTGAGAAAGTGGACCCGCAATGACCCTGACGCCCGTTCGATTGCACAGTTGGTTGCGCCTGCAGCGCGAGGGTGTGTCTCTGGCCACCCGGGCCGATGCGTTGTGTCGGGCGCTGCAGGATTGCCCTGAGGTGCAGCGGGCGGTTTACCTGAGCTGGCAGCCCAATGCACGGATCTACAGCCATGAGGGCGCCGCCCAGCATTTACCGCCGGGACTTGGCGACCCGGCGCTGGCCAGCGACCAGTTGCTCTTCGAGCATCTGCTCGAGGCAGGCCGCCTGGACCTGGCTCAAGTCCGTCAACTCGATTGCTGGTTGTCCGGCCGGTTGCGCCGGGCCGCGATCAGCCATGGCCAGGTATTTGATCTGGCCTTGCAGCCGGGGCAGCCGGGCTTGTTGCTGGTGGAAGTGCGCGAGGGCGTGAGTCTCGATTGGCTGGGCTGGGTGCAGGATTTGCTGACGACGCTGCTGAGCAGCGTCAACGGCCTGCTGCGTGGTTCGCCACTGTTGGGTCACGATCCGCAACCGAGCCTGTTGCTCGATGCGCAAGGTCGACCGCTGGAGTTCAACGCGGCACTGATGGCGCTGCTCGCCGAGAAGTCACTGACCGATGTATTGGGCTTTTTACCGGTCAATCATCGGGTGCTGGTGCGTGCCTGCCTGGACCAGCAACGCGCCGTCGAAGGTGTCGAGGCTCAGTTTGAAACGCAGATCCTGATCTGGACGTTCATTCCCGATCCCCAGGACAACCGAGTGCTCGCCCGTTGCCGCGACGCCACGGCGCAAGTGCTGGCGGAGCGTGAAGCGGCCACCGCACGACGGCTGTACCGGCTGATCATCGAAAACACGACTGACCTGATATCCCGTCACACTCCCGAAGGTCGCGTTATCGATGCATCACCGGCGTCCTGGACCCTGCTCGGTTACTGGCCCGAAGAGTTGCGCGGGCAAATGGCCCAGGGCCTGTTTCATAGCCAGGACCTGGCCGCTCTGGTGCAGCGCGCGCGCGATGCGCTGGAGCAGGATGGCTATCACACCATGACCTATCGCATTCGCCATCGCGACGGCCACTACCTGTGGTTCGAAACCGCCAGCCGGGCGATCCGCGAAACCTACACCGGGGCGGTGGTCGAAATCGTCAGCATATCCCGGGACATCACGGCCCGGGTGCAGGCCGAGGAGAACAAGCGACGCCTGGCCGAAGTGGTCGAGGCCAACATTGACCCGGTGTTGTTCATCGCTCCCGAGGGCCAGGTCACTTACCTCAATCCAGCCGCGCGACGCATCCTCGGGATTGATGAGCAACAACCCATGCCGGCCCTGGCCACGTTGTTCGCAAGCGGCGACCTTGCGCGCCTGCAACGCGATGGCTGGAGGCGCGCCGAGCGCGACGGTGTCTGGAGCACCGATGCGCGTTTGCAACCACCGGGCGGGGGCACATCGGTGCCGGTGTCGCTGGTACTGCTGGCGCACCGTTCCGCCGGCGGTGAGCGTTATTACTCATTGGTCGCGCGCGACATGACCGAGCGCGAGCTGCGGGAAGTGCAACAGCGCCGTCATCAGGACGAACTGGCACACACCGCACGGCTGGTCACTCTCGGTGAACTGGCCTCGGGGATCGCCCACGAAATCAACCAGCCGCTGGCTGCCGTGGTCAACTATGCGAATGCAAGCCAGCGCTATCTGCAAACGCTGGATTCCAATCCCCAGGCCGCTGCCAGAGTGACCCAGGGCCTGGAACGCATTACCCATCACGCCACCCACGCCTCCGAAGTGATCCGACGGTTACGCTCCTTTTTGCGCAAGGGACAGCGTCGCATGCAGGCGCTGAACTTGACCGACGTCGCTCGCGAAGCCGTGCGTTTGTGTGCCTGGGAGGCGAGTAATTGCCAAGTGACAATCGAGGATCGACTGCCGGATAATCTGCCACCCGTTTATGCCGACCGCGTGTTGCTGGAACAGGTGCTGCTCAATTTGTTGCGCAATGCCATCGATGCCAACCGTGAGCAACATCCCGGGCAACCCTCTGTGATCGTGATGGCCGTGGAGCATGGCAGTGGCGCCTGCGTGGAAATCAGTGTGCGAGACCAGGGGCCGGGCGTCAGCGAGCCGGAACTGGAACAGATATTTACCCCGTTTTACACCAGCAAGGCCGATGGCCTGGGGCTCGGTCTGTCCATGAGCCGCAGCATCATCGAAGGTTTCGGTGGCGAATTGAATGCCCGGCGCCAGCCTGTCGGGCTGCTGATGTGTTGCCGCTTGCCGCTTGCCGGCCCAACAAAACAACAATAGGAATCAGGTAATGGCAGGTGTAACGGAGCACGTTGTGTACGTGGTCGATGATGACCAGGGCATGCTCGAATCGACGGTCTGGTTACTGGAGTCGGTCGGGCTCAAGGCCTTGCCGTTTACCAGTGGCGTCGCGTTCCTCGATGCCTGCGATGCAAGCCTCGATGCTTGTGTGCTGCTGGACGTTCGCATGCCCGGTATGGGCGGGTTGAACGTGCAGGAAGAAATGCGTGTGCGCCAACTGAACCTGCCCATCATCTTCGTCAGCGGGCATGCGGATGTGCCGATCGTGGTGCGCGCGTTCAAGGCCGGTGCCCATGACTTTATCGAGAAGCCCTACAACGAACAGCTGTTGCTGGACAGCGTGCAACAGGCGCTCAGCAACTGTGCCGCCAACCGTTCGGGCAACCAGGGCCACGAAGCCTTGCAGGCGCGCTTGTTGACCCTGACCCCGCGCGAGCGCGATATCCTGTTGCCACTGGTGCAGGGTTACACCACCCGCGAAATCGCGGAGCAACTGGGCGTAAGTGCAAAAACCGTTGATCTGTATCGCGCGCGCGTCATGAAACGCATGCAGGCCAACACGCTGCCGGACCTGGTGGGCATGGCCATCGCGGCGCAGATGGTCGATCCGCTGAAGTTGCGTTGATTCCTCAGGACAGGTTTTCAAGCAGCTCCAGCGCCTGATCAAAATCGAAGCACTCCGCTTGCCGCACAACCCGAAGCAATTGCTCGGTCATCCGCGGGTCTGAAGCCAGCCCCTGCAGTTTGAGCAAGGCCGTCAGCGCCTGGGTGTCGCTCTCGGCCAGCAAAGATCGGACGTGGGCCAATTGCGCATGCCATTCGCTGCCCGGTGGCACGCTTGATGGGTCTGCGGACGATGTCGGCTCGCCGAGCACCGATAAGCCTTCCAGCACCGTTGTCAGGCAACGCTCGACCTCCACCAGCCGGTCAGCCAGGTCCTGCTCCGCCCCATCGCTCGTCCCATCGTTCAGACACGCCTGTTCCAGTGCGGCGGCTGCATTCGCCACTTCAACGGCACCAATGTTGCCCGCCGTTCCGCGCAGGGTATGGGCCAGCCTGATAGTCGCCGAAGTATCGTCCTGGCCTCGGGCAGCCAGGAACTCGGCGCAAAAAGCCTGGTGGCTGGAGCGAAACTTGCGCAGCAGCCGCAGATAGAGCTCGACCTTGCCCATGCAGGTGCCCAGGCCCGCTTTCAAATCAATGCCGGGAAGGCTGGCTGGCAGGCTCGCCGCTGACTCCGTGGTGACCGGCGAAACGTCGGCCGACATCGCGCCTCGGTCAGCTCGCGGATGTATCCACTTGGCCAACGTGGCAAACATGTCGTCGACGTTCAAGGGTTTGGAGATGTGGTCGTTCATGCCGCAGGCCAGCGCCCGCTCGCGGTCCCCCGCCATGGCGTCGGCAGTCATGGCGATCACCGGCAGATTCGCCCAGCGTGGCTGCTCACGTATCTTGCGGGTCGCGGTGTAACCGTCCATCACCGGCATCTGGCAGTCCATCAACACACCATCGAAGTCTGCGTCACGCTCCAGTTGGTCGAGCGCTTCTGCGCCGTGAACGGCCAGGCACAGCTCGATCCCGGCGCTCTCCAGCAGTTCACAGGCCAGCTCGCGGTTCAGCTCATTGTCTTCGACCAACAGCAGTCGCGCGCCACGCAGGCTGGCCATGGCGCTGGCACTCTGGCCGAGTCGCGAGCTGGCCCGGGTATTGGCCTGGGGGATCTTGCCGAGCACCGTGCCCAGCGCCTCAAGCAAAGTGGACGGCGTCACCGGTTTGGTCAGTACCACCGGCAAATGAATGCCATACCGACTGGCCTCTTCGCGGGCTTCCTCGCGACCGAACGCCGTGACCATGATCACCGACGGCGTTTGCGCCAGTTTGGCGGCCTGCATCTGCCGCACCGTTTCCACACCGTCCATGCCAGGCATACGCCAATCCATCAGCACCAGATCATAGGGCAGCACCTTCGCTTCGGCGTCCACCAGCATGGCCAGTGCGGCCCGGCCGCTTTGCGCGACGTCCACCTCCACGCCAAAACTGCGCGCCATGCTGGACAGGATCTCGCGCGCGCTGGCGTTGTCATCGACCACCAACACACGGTTGCCCAGCAATTCGTCGGCGGTCACCATGCGCCGTAAATGGCTGTCGCGCTGCACCCCCAGGCTCACCTCGAAATGGAAAGTGGAACCAAGGCCCGGCTCGCTCTCTACCCAAATGCGCCCGCCCATCAATTCCACCAGATGCCGAGAGATGGCCAGGCCCAACCCGGTGCCACCGTATTTGCGGGTGGTGGTGCTATCGGCCTGGCTGAAGGGCTGAAACAGGCGCGAGCATTGCTCGGCGTTCATGCCGATCCCGGTGTCGCGCACCCAGAAATGCAGCTGCGCCTGCTCTCCTGCCGCGCCCCGGTGCTCTACGCCGAGCACGATCTCGCCCTGCTCGGTGAACTTCGTCGCATTGTTGCCCAGGTTGATCAGCACCTGGCCAAGGCGCAACGGGTCGCCGATCAAGGCGGTCGGCAGCTCGGCATCGGTGTTGAACAGCAATTCCAGGCCTTTGTCCTCGGCTTTGAGGCCGATCATGCTGGCAAAGCCGTCGAGCACGGCCTCGAGGTGGAAGGGAATGTTCTCCAGGTGCATTTTCCCGGCCTCGATCCTGGAGAAGTCGAGGATGTCGTTGATGATCACCAACAGGTATTCCGCCGAGCGGTGGACCTTTTCGATGTAATTGCGCTGGCGGTGGTCGAGCTCGGTTCGCAATGCCAGGTAGCTCATGCCGATGATGGCGTTCATCGGTGTGCGGATCTCGTGGCTCATGGTGGCCAGGAAGTTGCTCTTGGCCCGGGTCGCCTCTTCTGCGGCCTCCCGTGCACGCTGCACCTCGGCCTCGGCGGTCTTGCGGTCGGTGATGTCAAAGTACCAGTTGGCCCCCATGCCCCGCTCCCCCAGCGTCATCGTGACGGCCGAAACCAGTACGTCGAAGCGCTCGCCTCCAGCGCGCTGCAGGGTGGTCTCGAAGTTCAGCACCGCACCTTGCGCCGCCGCTTCGAGAAAGCGCTGGTGTGCCTGCGGGTCGACCCAGAACTGCGCCGGATCCGCACCTTCGAGTTCAGCCAGACGAGTCCCGAACAGACTGTCGAACTGCGGATTGCAGTAGGTTGGACGGCCATCGACGTCCCTGATCACCATGGCCACCGGGCTGCTGTCGAGTACTGCGCGCAACTGTGCCTCGCTGGTCTTGAGTGCCGCCTGCAGCTGACGCCGTTCGCTCACGTCGCGCACCGAAGCGCACACGCATACGCCGTCACCTTCCAGGCTCGGCAGATGCGACAGGCTGATCTCTGCCGAGAACAGACTTCCGTCTTTGCGCACGCCTTGCAGATCGTCCAGGTTGGCCCCCATCTGGCGAGTGGCGCCGTGGGCCATGAAGCCCTTGCGCAGCGCCTCGTGGCGCCCTCTGCTGGCCAACGGCACCAAACGATCGATGGACTCGCCGAGCAGCTCACCGGCGCTATAGCCGAACAGCTGATCCAGTTGGCGATTGGTGCGCAGGATCTGTCCTTGGGCATCGACCACCAGCATGCCGTCCGGCGCCGCTTCGATAATCCCGCGATACCAGGCCTCGGTGGCGCGCAACGCCGATTGCTGGGTTTCCAGTGCCTGCGCCTGCTGCTCCAGTTGCAGCGCCTGTTCCGCCATTTCATTGGCCTGGCGACGGGTTTCCGCCAACAGGGTCTTGACCGCCTGATTGCGCTCCAGAATCGCCATGGCTGCGGCCAAACGTGGGGTGGCTTCCTGCAACAGCAGCAGTTCACGCTCGCCCAGGGGCTCCAGCCCGGCCAGTTCGAGCACCCCCAGCAACCGCTCGCCACGGACAATGGGTTGCAGCAGCAGGCAACGGGCCGGGACCTCGCCAAGGGGCGAGCGCAAACGCCAGTATTGCTCCGGCATCGCCTGAAACTGACGCGGCACGCGATCCACCGCGCACTGCCCCAACAGGCCATCGCCGAACATGACTTGCGCCTCGGGTGGACGCTCGGAATCGGTGGCATAACGCCCCATCAACAGCAGCGTGCCGGAATCCTCCTGCGCGCTGTACAGCACCCCCTGGCAGATTCCGTGCAGGCTGGCCATGCATTGCAGGAACACCTGCGCCAGTTCGGCCGGGGTTTCTGCCTGCTGCAGATCGACCTGCAATTGGGCGGTATGCGCCTTGATCCAGCGCTGACGCTCAAGTTGTTGGGATTCGGTCTGCAGTTTGGCGATGGCCCGCGCCAGATCGCCGGTTTCGTTGTTCAGGTCGGTGTGGGGAATCGGTTGATCGAGCTGCCCCGCGGCCAATTGGTCTACCGCCACCCGCACCCGGTTCAGTGGATTGCGGATCGACTGGCTGACGACCCAGGACAACAGCAACGCCAGCGACAAACCACCGAACAACAGTACGTAGGTCAGCCTGGTGCTGTGTTCGGCAAACTCGGCAATGTCCTTGGCCGTGTCGCGAATCGAGGCTTCCTTGATCTGGACGATCGCGTACAAAAGGCCGTCGGCCTGCCGGGCAAGTTGCTGGAATTCACTGCTATTGAGCAGCACCAACGCCTTGTTCTGCTGGCCCTGGTCGATCGATAGAAAGGCCTGGTCGCTATGACGCTGCAACTGTTGCAGCAGCAGGTCGAGCTCGGCGAGGCGCGCCAGATTGTCCGCGCGCCTTAAGGTCACTTTGGCGCGGGCCACGGCCTGCTGCAGGCCTTCGCGGATATCATGCAGTTGCTGCAGGGATTCGACGCGAATCTGCGCGCTGTCGGTGCCCACCGCACGCTGCAGTGCTTGCATCATATGGGGCAATTGCACACGGGCTTCCTGCAAGTGCTCCATGCCGACCAGTTCCTGCAGATAGAGGTTCTGCATGTCCTGCTTCAGCGATTGCTGGGTGCGCAGGCTTTGCACGCCGAGCACCAGCACCAACAGCAGCAGCGCCGAGAACCCCAGGATCAGTTTGTGAAGCAGCGCGAGGCGCTCAAGCAGGGTACGCAATCCGGCCATGACTATCCTCGTGGACCTGATGAAAACACTGACGAAGGGGCAATTGCGGGTTCACGGAGCCTGGCCGATACGCTCCAGGGCAGCCCGCTTGCCGGCCATATCCTGGTCGGTATCGGCGAAGCGCTCGGCGATGGTCTGGAACTGTTCGAGGCAATCGAGGAAGGCATCGCAGATATCGGGGTCGAAGTGCGTGCCTCGCCCCTGACGAATAATCTCGACGGCCTGCGCGTGGGGCATCCCCGCTTTATAGACCCGACGACTGATCAATGCGTCATAGACGTCCGCCACTGCCATCAACCGGGCGCTGACGGGGATGTCGTCACCCGCCAGCCCTTGCGGATACCCACTTCCGTCCCATTTTTCCTGGTGACTGTAGGCAATCTCCTTGGCCAGGCTGAGGAACTCGGCGCGAATGCCGAGCTGATCCTCGGCATGCTGGATGGCGTCACGCCCCAGCGTCGTATGAGTCTTCATGATCTCGAATTCTTCCTCGGTATAGCGTCCCGGCTTGAGGAGAATATGGTCGGGGATGCCGATCTTGCCGATGTCGTGCAGCGGCGCCGACTTGAACAATAACTCGATGGTGTCCTCGGTGAGAAAGTGACTGAAGCGCGGATGAGCACGCAGATGCTCGGCCAGCACCTTGATGTAATGCTGGGTCCGCCGGATATGGTTGCCCGTTTCGTTATCGCGAGTCTCGGCCAGTGAAGCCATGGCCTGGATGGCCACATCCTGGATCGCAATCACCTCGCGGGTCCGACGCGCCACTTCCTTCTCCAGATAGTCGTTGTGATCGCGCAGGAAGTCTGCAGCCGCCTTGAGCTTGAGCTGGGTATCCACCCGCGCCAGGACCAGCGCCGCTCTGATTGGTTTGGTGATGTAGTCGACAGCCCCCAGTTCCAGGCCATGGATCTCGTCTTCGGTGTCGGCCATGGCCGTCAGAAAGATGATGGGAATGTCACGGGTACGCGGGTCGCGCTTGAGCTGCTGCGCCACTTCATGGCCGGACAGCCCGGGCATCATCACGTCCAGCAGGATCAGGTCAGGGAGTGCGTCGCCCTGTAGTACGCGCAAAGCCTTTTCACCGCTATTGGCAGCCTTGACCCGGTAGCGATCCTTGAGCAGATCCGTCATCAGCATCAGGTTGTCGGGCGTGTCATCGACCACCAGCAGGGTCGGCGGACTGTAATGACTCTGTTCGGCACTCATGGCGGATGGCTCCCTTGCCGGAAATGGACATCCCGAGGCAACACTTCCAGCGCCGCCCCAGCGCAAGAGAGCTTAGCTGCTGTTCTGCGGACCTGCCCGGCGCCGAGCCCGAACCAGAAGCGTCAGCCGTTGCCCTCATAGCGTGGGTCAGTAGTCTGTTTGAGGTATTACCCAAAGCTGACCTTGATTGACTATGACGCCAGGGATTTTCGGTCATCCGGATGGACCAGGCAGCACGACCGCCGCTCCATCCATCAACCGCAACGAGGAGCTTGATAGCTATGGAAAAAGTCATCTATCTGCTGTGGCGTGATACCCAAGTCAGTCCTGATACCTTCGCCCATCGCTTGCGCAGTGAGGTCGCCGGGCAATTGCAGGCACTCGGTGCCCGTGGTGTGCAATTGAACCTGGCCGATGCCGATGTGCAACCCGCCGCCGGCCTGCGCCAGGAAAACAACCGACCATTGCCCGATGGCAGCCTGTCGCTGTGGCTGGACAGTGCCAACGGGCCAGCTCGTCGCCCTTTCGATAACCTGATCAGCGCGGCAACGGCGCGCATGGCCGCCTACCTGGTCTGTGAGTCGGTCGCCATCGCCAATATCCGCTTCCCTGCAACACCCGGTGAGCGTACCCACGGGTTTGCCCAACTGGCCCTGCTGACCCGCCCTCCACGCCTGACTCCCGAGGCCTGGCTGGACATCTGGCGCAACCATCACACGACGGTGGCCGTGGACACCCAAGCCAACTTCCAGTACGTGCAAAACCTGGTGTTGTCGGCACTGACCCACGGCGCGCCACGGATCGATGCCATCGTCGAAGAATGTTTTCCGCCAGCGGCCATGACCGATCCCATGGCCTTTTTCGATGCGGCGGGCGACGAAGCGAAATTCCAGCGCAACCTGGCGGCGATGATGGACAGCTGCAGCCGCTTCATCGATTTCGACAAGATCGACGTGCTGCCCACCAGCCAGTACTGCCTGTAGGACCGGAAAATCGTCAAGCGTGTCAGGGCCCGGCATCCGGGCCCTGATGCTCAGGCCTGCTTCAAGGCGCCATCGAACGCAGGCGTCAGCCCCGACAACTCCAGCTTGCGGACAAAGTCGCCCAGACGCTGCTGCTTGTAGGCGTCCACGTCCATGCCACGGTAGTCGTAGAAACCCTGGCCATCGCGCAAGCCATTGCGGCCGTTTTGCATGTTGTCGGCGATCACTTGTGGTGACTCGAAACGCGGTGACAGCGCTCCACTCAGGTAACGCGAGGCGTAGTACAAAATGTCGCCGCCGCCCCAGTCGATGAACTCAAGCAGGCCCAGCACCGAGAAGCGCAAACCAAAGCCGACGCGTACCGCCGTGTCGATATCTTCTGCGCTGGCCACGCCCTCTTCCACCATCCGTGCCGCTTCGTTCATCACCAATGCCTGAATGCGCGGCACGATGTAGCCAGCCACCGGGTTGCACACCACAGGCACCTTGCCGATGCGCTTGAGCAGTTGCAGCAGCCGTTCGACCACCTGCGGGCAGGTCGCTTCGCTGCGACTGACTTCCACCAGCGGCATCAGGTACGCGGGATTGAGCCAGTGCGCGTTCACGAAGCGCGCAGGCGTGCTGACCATTTCGCTCAGTTCGGTGACCAGGAAAGTCGAGGTGGTCGACGCGATGATGGTCGACACCGGCACATGCTCGCTGACCCAGGCGAAGGTCTCTTGCTTGACCGCGATGACTTCCGGCACCGCCTCGAACACCAGGTCGCACCTGCGCAATACCTCTGTGGCCTGGGATCTGGATTGCAGCGTCAACCGGGCTATCGCGATGTCGGCCTGTTCCAGCCGGAGCATGCCGAGGCGTACCAGCATCTGCAATTCGCTGCGGATGTTGTTGCGCACACGTTCGAAGTAGCCGTACCGCTCATCCTCGGCGCGATCCTTGATATCGATCAGGGTGACCGGCAGGCCCGCATGAATGAACGCCAGGGCAATGCCCTCACCCATCCGGCCGGCGCCGACCACGCTGACTTGGGGCAGCGCGGCGTTCATCAGTTGTAGCCCCTGGTCAGCAGTTCGGTCATCTGCACCCGACTCAGCGTGGCCAGACCGAGGTTTTCCAGGGTGCGGCCTTCGGCGTAGAGATCCCGTGCAGCGACGACCGAGGCAATGCTCAGCAGGCCCTGCGCGACCGGCGTCGGCACACCGGCCCAGCGGCCGACGGACACCAGGAAGGACAGGCCCAGGCGGGTGTCTTCGAGCATGTAGCGATGCTTCTGCAGGTCGATGTCCTCGCGCCAGTCACCGCTGTCGGTCAACTTGCCATGGGCACCGCGACCGTACATCCACTCATCACCTTCGGTGGTGTTGTAGTGGTCGGCGAGAGGAAAGTGCGGCGCGCCGTAGGTCAGCGCTTCACGCACGGCCATGCGCTCGGCATCAAGCTGGTTGGTCACGCGACGAATCGACGGTTGGGTGCCTTCGTTGTGAATGTCCCAGGCCTCGAAATGCTCCAGCGGCCCGGCGTTCATCATGATCAGCGGCGGGTGGATGATAGGGCCTGCGTTCATCAACGCACCGCTCAGGGCGTCTTCAATCGGTTCGACGCTCGGGTAGGCTTCACGCAGCACCGCAAAAGCATGCTCGGACAGGTTGCTGGGGAATACACCGGTCGGCAGGCGGGTGGCATAGCCGCTGATCACCAGGTCGCTGGCGCCATGTTTGCGTACCAGGTACGGCAGCGTACCGGTTTCAGCGAAGGCGACCTTGCTCCGGTTGCCCGCATCGGCCATGGCCTTGGCAAACACGAAACTGCCAAAGGTGCCCGGCGGCAGGAACACCACCTGACCGTCGTGCAGGTGCGGCGCAACATGTCTGGCCAGGTCTTCGTGGGAGGTCGACGGCAGCGGGATGATCACCAGTTGCGCGTCGCCCAGGGCTTCGGCCAGGTCGTCGGTGAACGACAACTTGTCGCCCTTCTGGCCGACTGACAACTGGCGAGTGCCCCGGTAGTCCTTGATGGTCAGCCTGCCGATGGCCAGCAGCTCTTTGAGCGCTGTGGAATCTCGACGCCACAGGCGGGTCTGGTGCCCCTTTTCAGCCATTTCGACAGCAGCGGCGTAACAGCCGTGACCACCACCCAGCACGGTAATATTCATGCAGATACTCCTTTTTGTCAGAGACTCGATCCTATCGAGCCGCACCGCCACAGACTCCTCCGATTGCGCAGCCGAATGACCGATTGCGCAGGTGTCTCAATGCTTCCGCCGCCGCAGGGTGTCCGACGGCAGGCAATCATAGCGTTGCCGATAAGCGCTGGAGAAATGCCCGAAGCTGTTGATGCCATGACGCAACAGGATATCGGTGACGGTTTCGCCGGCCCTGCCCTGCTTGAGCGACTCGTGGATGACCGCCAGGCGACGGTCGCGGATGTACTCGACCGGCGCCTGCCGGAGGAACTGGTTGAAACCGTTCTGCAAGGTGCGCACCGAGACACCACACAGTTCGCTCAGGGTCGTCAGGCTGATCGGTTCGTCGAGGTGTTCCTCGATGTAGTCACGGGCCTTTTTCACGTGGTGTGGCAGCGGCACGCGCGAATCGATCAACAGATCCGCGGAGTAGTTATGCGGCAGCTGCGTGAGCAGCAACTGCATCAGGTATTCGGACAGGCCGCTGGCGAGGCGCGAACCGTCAACGCCGCTGCCGTAGAGCCGGCAGATGTAGTCCAGGGTGTGATAGAGGCTGACGACGCCGGCGCCCAGGTGGTCGACGCTGACATCAAAGATCACCGACTGGCGCAGGCTGCGGCCGAGCAGGCGTTGCAGCTGCGTCTCCAGGGCATCACGGTCGACACGCAGGATCAGGTTGCGGCACTCGCCATCGGTGACGATGCGGCTTTGCGCGAACGGCGAGGAAACGCTCAGGTAGCCCGACTGCATCGCCGCGCTGCGCCGCCCGTGGGCCACTTCGCAATGTCCCTGCAAGGTGATGCGAAACAGGTACTGATCGGCGATGTCGCCGATGGTGATCTCCACCGGCGCGCCATAACGCAGGTCGAGCAGCGCCGAATCGCCGAAGAATACGCCATTGAGCCGGGTGTAGATCGGCTCGTCACGCAGCACATTGAAACTGTGGGGGCACAGGTATTGGCTGACCTTGTCCTTGATCTCGCGGTAGTCGGCCGAACTGAGCAGGCTATGCCGTTCCAGCAGGTGTACGTCATTCAACATCAAGGGTTCTCCTGACGTGGAGCGTCTCGGCCCCGCTCCCTTTGACAGGAGCGAGGCCGGGGCGCCGATCGTGGACTATGACCAATCAAGCCCGGGTCGGATACTCCCGGGCATAACTTTCGCGAAAACGACGGCAACCACGCCAGAGCAGCAGCACGGTCAACGCCGATGCACCGGCGATCACCAGCGACATCGACGACCCTACCGCCGCGGGCGATCCGAAATAGCGGTCGGTCAACAGCGCCACCAGCGTGGTGCCCAGGCCCAACCCCAGCAGATTGCTGATCAGCAGGAACACGGCCGAGACCTGTGCGCGCACCTGGTTCGGTGCGAGGATCTGCATCGCCGCCGTGGACGCCGGCATCGGGAACGAGGCGAAGAACATCGCTGGCACCAACAGGGTCACCGACAGCCACAGTTGATCGACTTGAGAGAACAGCACGGCCGGCACCGCCATGCCGAGGGCACCGATGACGCCAGTGCGCATGGCAGCGTCCTGATGACCTTTCTTGGCCAGATAATCGGTGAGCCATCCACCGAACAGCACCCCGCCTGTGTTGGCCACCAACAGCACGGTGCCAAGCATGTAGCCCGCCTCCATCGGCGACAGGCCGAACTTGCGGATGTACAGCGCCGGGCTCCAGCTCATCAAGCAGAACAGGGCCATGGCGTAAAATGAAAAGCCCAGGTAATGACAGGTGAAGGTGGCGCGATGGCGGCCGAGGAAGCGCAAGCCATCACCCATCCCGACCTTCCTGGCCCGACCCTGCGCATCCACCTGCAGGCCTTTGCGCGCCGGATCGCGCACGGTAAGCCAGATCAACAGGCCGACCACGATGCCGGGCAGGCCGACAATGAAGAACGCCAGCTGCCAGGCCTTCATCGCACCGAGAAAGGCGACCTCGATGGTGTTCATGTCCTTGAGCATCGCGATCACATAGCCGCCCACCAGGAAGGCCAGACCACCACCGACGAACGAGCCGATCGAGTAGATGCCCACCGCGCGGCCGAGTTTCTCCTTGGGGAACATGTCGCTGAACATCGAGTAGGCCGAGGGCGACAGGGCTGCCTCGCCGACACCGACGCCAATGCGGGCGAGGAACATGTGCAGGAAGTTCTTGCTCAGACCGCAGGCCGCCGTCGCCAGGCTCCAGAACACCACGCCGACGGCGATGATCTTCGGTCGCGAGAAGCGGTCGGCCAGATAGGCGATGGGCATGCCCATGAACGCGTAGAACAACGAAAAGGCCAGCCCGTGCAGCAGGCTGAACTGGGTGTCGCTGATCTGCAGGTCGGCTTTGATCGGCTCGATCATCAGCGCCAGGATCTGCCGATCCACAAATGAAAAGATGTAGGCGATCATGCACAGGCCGACCACATACCACTCGTAAATGTAGGTTTTCTTCTTCTGCAGGACCGCGTTATCGACCTGGATATTCACTAGTGTTTGCTCCTCTTGGAATCCGCTCATGCGCGCAGCGGTGCGCAGAACAACGACTGGAAAGTTGCGGGGCAGATGCAAAGGACAAAGGGTTCGAACATGGTCAGGCCTCTTATTGTTATGGGGGCAAATCCCGGGTGGACGCGGCTTACCAGAACTTCCAGGTGTAGGTCGTGGCGACACGGAATTCGTTGTAGTCGTAGCCGTACTTCTGTTTCACGTCGATGTTGCGCAGGTCCAGCCCCAGGCCTTGCAGCGCCCCGCTCTGGACCACGTAGCTGAGCCCCAGAAAGCGTTCGCTTTCCTGGTTGTCGCTCAGGTTGTTGCCACGGTCCCAGTTGGTACCCTTGATATAGCGGGTGTAGAGCTTCAGCCCCGGCACGCCCATTCCGGCAAAGTCATAGCTGTAGCGCGCCCCCCAGGACTTTTCATCCGGGCGGACAAACCCCAGGGACGACCAGTGCACCAGGTAAGGTTGCGGGATAAAACCGTTCATCGTTGGGAACACGCTGTCACCGAGCATGCGCTGGTAACTGAGGCCAAACATGTGGGCGCCTTTGAGCAAGGTGAACAAGGCACCGTAGGAACGGTTGTCGATCTCACCGTTCAACGCATTGCCATCTTCATTGTTATTGAAGTAGCGCAAGTCGGTTTTAAGTTTGTAGCCACTACCCAGGTCAGCCATATGCATCAGGCCGAAATAGTGTTGCTGATAAATATCGTGCAACACGCCGTAGAAATAACTGGCTTGCAAGTTTTTGGTAATGTCGTAAGTTGCGCCGCCGAAGTCCAGGCCGTCACTGTCGAGATTATCGGTGGAACCAAACTTGTATAGCTTCTCGTGGTTGGAAGATTCCCGTGTCACGGCGGACCAGAACCGGCCACCGGTCATCGTCAACCCATCGACTTCCCTGGACTCGACCACGGCCCCTTGATAGATCGTATCCAGTTGCCGACTGGGGTCATCGGACGCCACCGGCAGTTGTGGACGAAGGTCACCGACCTTCAACTCGGTCTTGCTGTAGCGCATCTTGAAAGTTGCACCGGCGCGACTGTAGTCATCGGCCGTCTGCTGGTCGCGGACGCTGTACGGCAGCGAACCGTCATTGCCCGACGAATCCAGGCGCACGGCGTACTGCGCATCCACATCAAGGCCGATTGCCAGGGCCGTGTCGGTGTAACCGGAGGTAAACTGCGCATCGAAACCCTGGGACCAACTATGCACTTCAGAAACCGGCGCATTGGTATTGGTGTAGTTACGATGCAAGTAGAAGTTTCGCGTATCCACTTTCAAGTGACTGTCATCAACAACATCGGCATAGGCTGTCAATGGCGAACAGATAATTCCCAACACGCCGGCAATACCGAGCCCACGGCAACATTGCTTTACCTGATACATCTAACTTCTCCACATCTGTATGTGCTGGGCACTGTATTTATAGGAGCAGATTCGAACTAAAAACTAAAAATGCCGGCAGCCGAACACCGAGCCTTCTTGCACAGGAAGGCGGATTGCATCAGGGATATAAAGAACGATGGGTTCGAGCATTGTCAGACCTATTGTTGTTATGGGGTAAAGCGCCAGGCGGGCTCAGTGGAACAGCCAGCCAAGACGACACGCCTCTTGTCTACCCAAGGTAAGTGAGTAGGCGCCGCGCCGATATCGAGATGAACAGCATCCGTTGGGGGGAAAACTTCAACCCGGCTAAAGGTTTCCCTTAGTCGACTCAAAGGCGCAGAGCACACGATGGGAGATGGCAAGCCTGAATTGCATAAGCCTTCCTTAAGCGAGGTCTTGTTGTTGGATGGGCCCTAAGCTAGCGATTGCCCTGCCTGCCAACCTCCCCGATTGCGCAGGCGATTCTCCAATTGCGCAGCCTGATGCAGACTGCCTGAGCACTGCAGCCTGCGAGCCCCCTGCAGCAACAGCACTTCGCCGCGCCATTCGGCGAACTGGAAGCTCATCCCCTGGCGCCGGGCCATCCGGAGGCGGACAAGCTGCTGATGCTCTATCGCAATTTCGAGATGGCTATTGCAAAGGCTGGATTGCAGCGCTCCGGGTACCGGCGAATGCACTCGTGCCAAGCCAGCGCCACAGGTTTTCCGCATCCTGCACAGCGCCGTCCACACGCAGCTCTCGCGACTGAAGAACCTCCCTTGGTGTGCGGTCGCCAGTCCACACCTCGGTCAACGCACGCACGCTGGAGTCCACGACGAGCGTGAGTTCGCGTCCGGGGTCGTCGCGGCACAGATCTGCCACACCATGTTCGACTACGAGCCACCACTCTTGCTCGCCGGACCGCGCGTCGCGGAACCTGAAGTGAATGACCACCGCCCGGGACGGGAACATCTCGATGCGCGCGAACCGGCGCACGTCCCACATGAGCAGGCCCGCGTCGAGTTCGTTATCGCGAAGGCGACTACCTATCCAACGCGCGCCCCAATGCCCTAGCGCCATGATGATGGGGCGCAGTTCCTCGCCTGCCTCGGTTAGGCTGTACTCCCAGACTTTGCCCGTGGCCGTGCGATGTACGACACCGATATCTTCCAGGTGGCGCAACCGCTGTGCCAGCAAGCTGGTGGACATCCGTGGTACGCCGCGGTGCAGTTCATTGAAGCGCTTACTGCCGCACAGCAGTTCGCGCACGACCAAAGGCGTCCAGCGCTCGCACAGTGCTTCAGCACCGCGCGCGACCGTACAGAACTGACCGTAGCTTTCATCCATCGCCTGTACTCCGCACATACAACGCTTCAGATTCTGAACTAGCCTCGCGGTTTCGCCACGTGCACGCTGAAACCTGCGAAAGCCACCGTCTCAGGAGAACGCCATGACCAAGATAGCCATCATTCAGCGGCCGCCAGTGCTGCTCGATCGCAGCGCGACGATCGCCCGAGCCGTGCAATCGGTCGCTGAGGCGGCGGTGGCGGGAGCCTCGCTGATCGTTTTGCCCGAACAGTTCATTCCAGGTTACCCGTCATGGATCTGGCGGCTGGCGGCGGGAAAAGACGGGGCTTTAATGGGCCAGTTACACACGCGTCTGCTGGCCAACGCCGTTGATATCGCGAACGGTGACCTGAACGAATTGTGCGAGGCCGCCAGCGCTCATGTCGTGACGATCGTGTGCGGCATCAATGAATGCGACCGGCGCCATGGCGGCGGCACGCTCTACAACAGCGTAGTCGTTATCGGTACGAACGGCGAAGTGCTCAACCGGCATCGCAAGCTGATGCCAACGAACCCCGAGCGCATGGTCCATGGTTTCGGTGATGCGTCAGGGTTACGTACGGTCGATACACCGGTCGGCCGTGTTGGAACACTCATCTGCTGGGAAAGCTACATGCCGCTGGCACGCTATTCACTGTATGCCCAGGGGGTAGAGATCTACATCGCACCCACGTATGACAGTGGCGATGGCTGGATCAGCACGATGCGTCACATTGCACTCGAAGGCCGCTGTTGGGTGCTCGGCAGCGGCACTTTGCTGCGCGGCAGCGACATCCCCGATGACTTTCCGGCTCGCATGCAACTGTTTCCCGATCCGCAAGAGTGGATCAACGATGGCGACTCGGTGGTGGTCAACCCTCAAGGCCGGATCACAGCCGGTCCATTACACCGTGAGGCAGGCATTCTGTATGCGGACATCGACACCTCACTCGTGGCGCCAGCGCGACGGACGCTCGACGTCACCGGGCACTATGCGCGCCCTGACATTTTCGAACTGCAGGTGCGACGCACGCCGGCGACAGCGGTGCGCTTCATCGACGAGTGACGCTAACCAACGCTCAGGCAATCCATCCCAACTTCGACGGTATGTGTAATAACTGATGAAGGAGTCATTCCATGAGCATTCAAAGGTCTTACAAAGGCAGTTGTTTTTGCGGCGCAGTCGAGTTCACCGTCAGCGGTGAGCCGGCCGCAATGGGCTATTGCCATTGCGAGTCGTGTCGACATTGGTCAGCAGCGCCGGTCAATGCCTTCACGCTGTGGAAACCCGAGGCGGTGCAAGTAACTCGGGGGGCTGACAACATTGGCACTTACAACAAGACACCGCAGAGTTATCGCAAATGGTGCAAGAGTTGCGGCGGACACCTCTTCACCGAACATCCGGGGATGGGGCTCATCGACGTGTATGCCGCTGTCATCCCGGATCTCGCGTATTCGCCAGGAGTTCACGTGCACTATCAAGAGGCCAGGCTGCACATCAAAGACGGGTTGCCCAAGCTGAAGGATGTCCCCAGCGAATTAGGGGGATCGGGCGTCAGCATGGACGAATAGCGCCAGCACGGTAGCGTGCGGCGATCCGACCTTGCCTGATTACGCCAGTTGCCATCTGTTCGGCAATGTCATGACCACCGGTTAACTGAAATCCAGGCCGTGTAGTTTTTCTTCGCGCATGCCGACTTGAGTATGGACATTCACGCTGCAGCCATTAATTCCATTGGTTATGTGGGTGAGGAGCATTCGTTCTATTGCGCGCGGCATGGGTGGCTAATCTACGGAGGTTGAGGGGGGCAACCGTCAGGAAGGTGCAACCATATGGACGCAAATCCGATCGAAACCGACTATCTGATCATCGGGGCTGGCGCGACGGCCATGGCCTTCGTCGATACGCTACTCAAGGAAACGAATGCACGTATCGTGATGGTGGATCGGCACGGTCGACCTGGCGGGCACTGGAATGATGCCTACCCCTTTGTCCGATTGCACCAGCCCTCGGCCTTCTATGGCGTCAACTCACGGGAACTGGGCAGCGGAACGAAAGACACAACGGCACTGAACGAGGGCTTGTATGAGCTGGCCTCCGGCGCCGAGGTGATGAGCTACTTCGACCAGGTGATGAATCAGCAGTTTCTGCCGTCAGGTCGGGTCCGTTACTTCCCCATGTGCGACTACACCGGCGACCGCATTGACGACCACCGGTTTACCTCGCTGATCAGCGGCGTAAGCCATCAGGTGCGGGTGCACAAAAAGGTGGTGGACGCCACCCATGCCCAGACGGCGGTGCCCTCGACCCACCCGCCCAGATACAAGGTGGAGCCCGGCGTGCAATGCGTGCCACTGAACGACCTGCCGAAGATCCAGCACCCACACACTGGCTACGTTGTGGTGGGATCGGGCAAGACCGGGATCGACGCCTGCCTGTGGTGCCTGCAAAACGGTGTTGCGCCCGAAAAAATCTGCTGGATCATGCCGAACGATCCGTGGTTGATCGACCGGGCCAACTTGCAACCCGGCCTCGACAGCTTCGAACGAACAATCGGCGGCCTCACGGCACAGCTCGAGGCTATCGCAGCCGCGGACTCGATCCCGGACCTGTTCTCCAGGCTTGAGGCGGCGGGCCAGCTCTTGCGCCTGGATACGTCCGTCGAACCCACTGCTTACCGCTGCGCCACCGTCACTCAAGCGGAATTACGCGAGCTTCGACGCATCGACAACATTGTGCGCCTGGGGAGAGTGAGCGTTATCGAGCCAACGCGCATCGTGCTCGAGCAGGGCAGCATCGCCACGAGCCCAAATGCTCTGCACATTGATTGCAGCGCCAGTGCCATCCCGACACTCCCTGAAATGCAGGTGTTCGACGGCGGTAAGATCAACCTGGTGATGGTAAGCAGCTGCCAACCCTTGTTCAGTGCGGCCTTGATCGCTTATGTGGAAAGCCACCTGGACGATCAAGCGCAAATGAACGCGTTTTGCACAATGGTCCCCCCGCCTCACGTCCCCACGGACTGGATCAGAATCTGGGCCGTCTACCTGGGTAACCAGCTACGCTGGGGAGAACATGAAGGTCTGTCCCGCTGGATCAGGCAGTCGCGTTTGTACTTCATGACGGCGGTGGTCAGGGGCTTGCAAGAAACCGACACCGAGAAACTGGCACAGCTGCGTCGGCTCTCTGTCAGCAGGCAACAGGCTCTGACGAATCTGCCGCGTTTGCTGGAGGCCATCGCTTGAATCGCAGGAAGCGCACATGAACGAGCCACACCTCGAACTGCTCGACATCAATGGCATCCGCATGCAGGTCGCCATCCAGGGCTCCGGTCCCTTGGTCTTGCTATGCCACGGATTCCCGGAGCTGGGGTACTCGTGGCGCAACCAGCTTGCTGCGCTGGCGGCCGCCGGCTACAGAGCGGTAGCGCCCGACATGCGCGGCTATGGCGGCACAGATGCGCCGGCCGAACCCGACGCCTACACCACGCTCCACCTGGTAGGCGACATGGTCGAGTTGGTCAACGCACTCGGCGAACAGCAAGCCGTGATCGTCGGCCATGACTGGGGCGCGCAGGTAGCCTGGGGCGCAGCATTGATGCGACCCGATCTGTTCCGCGCGGTGGTCGGCATGAGCGTTCCCTTCTCGCCACCGACACGCGTGGAGCTCCTCAGCGCGCTTGCCTCGCGGGGTATCAGCGACTTCTACATCCAGTATTTCCAGACGCCGGGTGTGGCCGAGGCCGAGTTGGAAAGGGACGTCGAGTCGTCGATCCGGCGCATCTACTTCAGTGGCTCGGGTGACGGACCCGATTGGCCGGTGTTCGGCCGGCTGCAGCCGGGCCAGGGCTTCCTCGGCGCGATGGTCGAGCCCGAAACCCTGCCAGTCTGGCTAAGCCTTGAGGACATTGCCTATTACACCCGCGAATTCACCCGCAGCGGATTTCGCGGCGGCTTGAACTGGTACCGCAACATGACGCGCTCATGGGCACTTCTGGCACCTTGGCGCGGTTGCATTATCCGGCAGCCGTCGATGTTCATTGCCGGGAGCCGCGACGGCGTGCTGAAGTTTCCGAGTTCCCCGCGGCAGATCGAAGCCTTCGCGCAGACACTGCCGGGACTGCGCGGGTGTCATATCCTCGAAGGTGCCGGCCACTGGATACAGCAAGAGCGCGCGACAGAGGTCAATGAGCTGCTGTTGGGCTTCCTGAAAGAACTCTGAATTGATTTAAAACTGGAGGGAACCATGAACAATCTCATCGCCACCGACGAGTCACCTGAAGCCGTTCGCCTCATGGTCAGGGTTTACGCCTACTTGCTGCTCGCAGGATTTGCGTTTGTTCCGGCCTATCTGATTGGGTACTTGTACTTTTTTCAGGACCCCACGCTTACATTCGAGAATCACCTGTTCCATATAGTTGCGATCACGACAGCCACCCTGGCCGGCTCGTTTGTTACGTACGTAACGTGGCGCTGCTATCAGTCATCGGGAGATCCGCTGCTGCGATGGATGACGCTTGGTTTTCTCGGCTTTGTACTGATCTATGCGTTGCATGGTGCGTTCACCGGGCAAGCACACCACAATATCTGGCTCTTCCTGCTTTATGGACCCGCCTCTCGCCTGGTCATGTCGATTCTGCTGTTAGTCGGACTGCTGTCGTACCACCGCCCACCTGTTGCCGCGGACCAACGAATGAAGGCCCGCCCGTGGTTGACCTGGATAGGGCTGTTCCTGCTGGTCGACGTGGCAGTGGCGTACGTCGCGAATTCGCCGATCGCCAGCAATCTCGCGGTGCGCCTATCGATGGAAGGTGGTGCCCTCGTTCTTTCCACATTGACCGTGACAATACTCCTGCTGCGCCGTATCCGTTCGCCGCTGATGACCATTTTTATCATCTCGGTCACCGCGTTCGCGCTGTCCTCTCTTGCCTTCATCCTTGCACGTCCCTGGAACCATATGTGGTGGCTCGCTCACGCGATCTTCGCCGGCGGATTCTTCATGTTGAGCTATGGGGTAGTGCAAGCGTTCCTCACCACGCGGTCGTTTTCGAAGATTTACAGCCAAGAGGAATTGATGGTGCGTCTTGCCGAAGCGATGGCGTATGCCGAGAGCGCCCTGCAGGAACTCCAGCGCACCAATCAAGAACTCGGGCACCTTGCGGCGACCGATCCACTGACAGGCGCTGATAATCGTCGTCGGTTCATGGAGCGGGTCGAAGTCGAAATTGGCCGGACCAAACGCGGCGGTGCGCCGTTCTCCGTGTTGGCACTCGATCTGGATAATTTCAAGTCCATCAACGATCGCTTCGGGCATCAGGTTGGCGATGACATCCTGAAGAGTTTCGTGGAGAAATGCCTCGATTCGATCCGCCCGTATGACGGTGTAGCCCGAGTGGGCGGGGAGGAATTCATGATACTGCTACCTCAGACTTCACTTGAAGGCGCGCACGAAATCGCTGAGCGTCTGCGAAGCACCGTTGCAAATAGTTCTTTTCATGGCCAGCAGCGGTCAACCGTGGTCACAGTGAGCATCGGCGTATCGCAATCCGGTCGCGATGGCGACACGATCGAGGCAATTCTGCGTACAGCCGATCAACGCCTGTATCACGCTAAACACGAAGGCCGTAACCGTGTGGTCACTACCTTCAAAACCAGCCTCCAACCTATGCCTTGACCATCGTCTCGAAGTCGCTGAAAGCGTCGGCACCGATACCCCGTGCCAGTGTTTCGGACTGTGCGACAGATCTCGAAAACAAGTCGCAAGCCCCACTTCGCTTCGGGGCTTGCGACTCATTTGGCATTGTCATGCGCTTTGCCCGAGCCTTTCCCATGGTCACTGGCTGCAATCAACCAAGCTCCGTCATAACCATGTGTCAGTGGGAATATTCCAGTCACCTACGCCTTGCGGTGTCTTCTCGATCACTGATCCGCAGAACCCGTAACGGCGAAAATGTTGCAGGGCACTTGATACAGAACATGCTCCGTCGTACTGCCCACCCATTTGCCCAGTCCCTTGCGATGCGCATTTCCCATGACGATCACATCGGCCCGGTGATGCGCTGCAAAGTCGGCCAGTGCTTTGCCAGGGGGTCCTGCAACGAAGTGTTGCCGCTCAGTGGGTACGCCATAGTGGTCGGCCAATGCGATAAATGTCTTTTGCAGTGACTTGCGTACATCGCTGCTGAAGCCTGGCATCGTCACTGCACCAGCGCCTGCGTCGGATATATGTGTCATCGATAGATCGTAGGCATACAGCAGATGCAACTCCGCGTTGCATTGCATCGACAACCCGGTCGCCGCCTGGATGATGCGGTCGTTGATGCCAGTGATCTGAGTCTCGGGTTGTGACGGATCAACTGCCGCCACTACCACCCGTGGAAGTGGACACCTGAGTTCGCTGACCAGATGCACAGCCACCGGACATTCGCGCAACAAGTGCCAATCCAGAGGCGTAATGAAAACGCGTTTGAGCGCTGACTCGTGTTGCACGTCCTTGATAACCAGATCCGGCTGCATTTCTGCCACATGCTGAAGTATTTCTTGCAGCGCGGTGCGCGTAACAAGCACTTCGGTGCTCACTGCAACTCCGCGTCCGCGGATTAGACCGGCCTCATCCTTCAGCCACTTTTCGTTTTCTTGCTGACAGGCCTCACGAAAACGCGCACCGGCGCTCATCAAACCCAAGAGGTTGGAGTCTTCGATAAACACCGTGATATGCAGCGCTGCGCCAGTGGCTTCGGCAATGGCGACAGCTCGCTCCAACGCCGGGGTATGACGCATGACTGGACCGGCTATCAGAAAGAGTCGTTGATATTGGCTCATGTAACACCTCCAAATGCTTCGGGATATCTAGCCCCCCCAGCGTTGTCGCCTGTCACACCACCGACGATTTACTATCGCCTCAACTATCTGGAACTATCAATATACGCCTGGATGCCATCTATCCCCTACTTGGCCGAGTCAACTTTTTCAACAGAATCGACCGACTGCTGCCGGTCGCCGTTGCCGATGTTCGACCGAAAGCCCACTGTCAGCGCGTTGTATTTGAGTCGCCCCGATTTACTGGACGCATGACCAGTTGAATCCACAGTCGTTTACTGGCGTTCACTAACGGCAGTAAATCGCCAGGAACGGTTATCGAGATAGCGAACCTCAAAGGGGCCGCACACTGGCGCCGTTAGCTATTTAAGCAGTGGCCCCTAGAACTTTTCTCTATTTATCGGTCTATGTGGATAGCCACATCCGTTCGGTAAACGCGAACCCGCAGGCTCCCCCACAAATCAACCAGAGGTTGTCTTCGCTCATGAAATTCCATGACCCACGGATGGTGCTCTTCGGCCTGTTCGCGTTCGCGGCAGTGGGCTCGGCATCAGCAACACAGATGAAGACCTCAACCCCTGTTTTCGCACCTGAAGTCGCAGTCGTTCAGGTGCCGGCCCAGACTGCCGGCAATCCTTGGCCGACCTTGGCCAGCATGGCCGGCAAGCAACCAGGGCCGTTGCTTGCCCATGACGACCGATACTGGCATGACGGCCGCTGGCACTCTCGTAGAGACGATTGGCGCCGTGACGACTGGCGTAGAGATAACTGGCGCAGAGAGCAGGCCCGCCGCGAAGCAGAACGCCAACGTTATTGGGAACGCCACCATGATCGGGCCATGCGGCACCGCTATGAGGACGATCGCCGCTACTATCGTCGCTAGTGCGACGCCAAGGGCAATTCGCCTGCAACACCGGCGATGCACCGCCAACCTGCGAAACCGGCCCGATACAGCTGTACTCGCTCATCGGGTTGTAGAAGCTGGCTAGAAACGTCGACGAGGTACGAACGACTCCCTTTCGCCCTCCTCGGCGGCGTTGAAGGCAATATGCAAACGATCATGGTTATGCTGCCGCCCTCCTCCAGTTCCGATGACGCCGAGCCACCCCATGCGAATACACACGCGGCAGGCATACATGTTATGTTATATCTTATATAACCATGAACTGTCAGTCGCCACTGGCAGAGCCGTCCACCCCCTGCTTGCGACATTCGATGACAACTTCTACTCACATCCCCCCCATCACAAGCTTGAACCAACGCCTGCTGTCCATTGATGCCCTGAGGGGATTGGTAATCCTCCTTATGCTGCTGGATCACGTGCGCGAAACGTTCTTTTTGCACCGTCAAGTAGCAGACCCCATGGACATCGAATCCACTGAGCCGGCGCTGTTTTTCAGCCGCACACTTGCTCATTTGTGTGCGCCGGTGTTCATACTGCTCACTGGACTTTCCGCTTACCTGTATGGCCAAAAGCACCAGGGCAAGGGCGATGTGTCAGCCTTTTTGTTCAAGCGCGGTCTATTGCTGGTACTGCTGGAGTTCACCCTGGTGAATTTCGCCTGGACATTTCAGCTCCCACCTACGGCGATCTACATGCAAGTGATTTGGGCCATTGGCATCTGCATGATTGCCCTGGCCGGACTGGTTTGGTTACCCAGGCCCATTCTGTGCTGCCTGGGCCTGGTGATCGTGGCCGGGCACAATCTGCTGGATAATGTGCACTTCGCGACAGGCTCGCCCATGCATATTCCCTGGGCCATTTTGCATGATCGCGGCTGGATCGATGTCTGCGACAGCTTACGTCTGCGCACCTCTTATCCTGTGCTTCCCTGGATCGGTGTGATCGCCCTTGGATACAGTATCGGCCCTTGGTTTGCTGGCCAGGTTCTGGCCGCGGAGCGTCAACGTACTCTGCTGCTTGCCGGGGCCGGGACATTGGTCGGGTTTGTCGCACTGCGAGCAGTCAATGGTTATGGCGAGGTGCATTGGGTCGCCCATGAAGGCATCACGCAAACCCTCATGAGCTTCTTCAACATTACAAAATACCCGCCCTCCCTGTTGTTCCTTTTGCTGACGTCGGGCATGGGCCTGTTACTGCTTCGTGCCTTGGAACAGGCTCAACAACGCAAGTGGGTCAATGCATTGGCAGTCTTTGGCGCGGCGCCGATGTTCTTCTACTTACTCCACCTTTACGTACTCAAGGCGCTGTATCTGGTCAGCGTGGCGTTGTTCGGATTGAACCAGGGAAATTTTTTCGGTTTCGACAGCATTTGGGCTGTGTGGCTGACGGCGGTGCTCCTGGCTTTATCCCTGTACTTACCCGTGCGCTGGTTCGCGGCATTGAAGGCACGCCGTCGCGATATCAGATGGCTCAAATATTTCTGATCAGGACATTTGCTCACAAAAGTGGCCCCTGGAGAGCAATGCCAGTCAGGTAAGTGTTTGAACGCCTTCCAGAGGGATGGTGGCCGGTCGTTGGATTAGCGTTCACTGAAGATCAAAACTGTGGGCGGCAGACTTGTGGCAACGGGTTATCAACGCGTAAGTTGATGACCTGCCCTTAACGACACGCCGGAGTTGATCCATGCGCATCGCCTTGCTGTCCGACATGCACCTGTCCGTCAACACGATCCCGTTTCCCGTCGTGGATGCCGATATTGTCGTGCTCGCCGGGGACATCGCCCGGCCGGCCAAGGCCATCGAGTGGGCCAGAGCCTGCCCGGTTCCATTGCTGTACGTGGCAGGCAATCACGAGTTTTATGGCAGTGACCTGGTCTCCACCTACGAACAGTTGAACAGCCTGACGCAAGGTACGCAGATCCACGTTCTGGAACGTTCGGAGTACGTCCACGACGGCGTGCGTTTTCTCGGCTGCACCTTGTGGTCTGACTATCGCCTTCTCGACGGCCCCGAGGACCGGGCGCTGGGCATCGATCTGGCGACCCGGCTGATTCGTGACTTCAGCCACATCAAGATCGCCCCCGATTTCCCTGACCTGTTCACGCCGGCCATTTCCCAGCTGGTGTTTCTGCAGACGGTCGCCTGGCTGGAAGACTGCTTCAAGCGCGACAGCAGCACACCCACGGTGGTGGTCTCTCATTTCGCCCCGACAAAATCGAGCATCAGCCCGACCTTTGCCGCTTCGCCGATCAACTCAAGCTTTGTCTCGGACCTCGAAGCGCGGATCAAGGACTGGCAGCCGGCACTGTGGCTGCATGGCCATACCCATGGCAGCTTTGATTATCGAGTGGGTAACACCCGCGTGATCTGCAATCCCCGGGGCTATGCCAAGAATGGCATCAATGAAAATCCTGATTTCGATGATGCCTTCGTGATCGATCTGGATCTGTGAAGCGACCCTCAAATCAACAGTTCCAGCGTATCGAACAGTTCGACATCTTCCGGCCGTGTCGACCGGGCGCGGCGGCGGATGACCTGGAACAGGCAGTCGACGAAGCATTGCCCGGCGACCCCCAACTGGGCATTGCGCGGGGTGACGATGCCGATGGTGTCGGTGGCGAAGGTTTCCGCCAGCGCCAGGCGCCCCACCCGTTCGCGGTAGCCCGGGATGGTGAGCATCGGCTCCGGGAAGTAACTGAGCATGTCTGTCTGCTCCACCAATGAAAGCGTCAACTGCGGTGAATGCGCGCGGTGGATGTGTTGCATATCGATCTGCGCACCGTGTTGCCAAAACAACTCGGTCATCAAACCTTCATGGCTGGCATCCGGGTAGTTGACCACCCAATCCTGATCCAGCAAATCGTGGATCGAGCGGCTGTCGCGCCGTGGATGCTCATGGCGGGCCACCACGGCCATGCGGTAAGACAGAATCTGCTCGCTGACGAACTCCGGGCGCGGCAGCAGTGATGACACCAACCCCACTGCAAACTCCATGGTGCCGTCGCGCAATCGCGGCAACGTCACCGCCATCAAGCCTTCGAAAATCTCCAGGCGTACCCGTGGCATGCGCTGGCGGAATAGCGTTACGACCTCGGGTAACAAGGTCATGCCCATCCACGGCGAAATGCCGAGGCGCAACTGCCCTTCGGCCTGGTCGCTCAGGTGTGCCAGTTCCAGTTGCGCGCGTTCGAGTTGGCTGAGCATCTGCCGCGCATGCTGCAACAGTGACTGACCGTAGGTGGTCAGCACCACACCGCTGGCATTGCGCAACAGCAGTGGCAGGTTCAAGTGCTCCTCCAGCTCGCGCAACGCCTTGGCCACTGCCGTCTGCGACACCCCCAGTTGCCGCGCCGCCGCACGAATGCTGCCGCAGTCGGCAATCATCACCAGCGCCCGCAATTGATGCAGCTTCATCCCTTCCTCCTGATGCACCAGGGTGTAAACCAGCGGTTTTCAGCCCACCTTTTTTGCGACTGCCGCGACATTCGCCAACTCATTAGCATCACAGGGTATCAGTCCAACAGCCGAAAACGACCAATAAAAACGAGGAGAATCTGATGACCGATTTGCCCGCCCTGCCCGGCATTCGTGCACTCGAAGAAGAGATGATCGCCCTGCGCCGACACATCCACGCCCATCCGGAATTGAGCTTTGAAGAGTTCGCCACCGCTGACCTGGTGGCGAGCAAGCTCCAGGCCTGGGGTTACCAGGTACATCGCGGCCTGGGCGGCACCGGTGTGGTCGGGCTGTTGCGCCAAGGCTCCAGCGGCAAAACGATCGGCCTGCGCGCCGACATGGATGCGCTGCCGATCATCGAGCAGACCGGGTTGCCCTACTCCAGCCGCCACGAAGGCGTGATGCACGCCTGCGGTCACGACGGGCACACGGCGATGCTGCTGGCGGCCGCCCGTTACCTGGCCGAGAGCCGAGAGTTCGACGGCTCGCTGGTGGTGATTTTCCAGCCGGCCGAGGAAGGCGACGGCGGCGCTCGGCGCATGCTCGATGACGGTCTGTTCGAGCTGTTCCCCTGCGACGCGGTGTTCGCGATGCACAACATGCCAGGACTGCCAGTGGGCAAACTGGGCTTCCTCGCTGGCCCGTTCATGGCCTCGACCGACACCGTGACCATTCGGGTCGACGGCGTTGGCGGTCACGGCGCCATGCCGCACAAGGCCGTTGACCCGGTACTGGCCGGCTCGGCCATCGTCATGGCATTACAAAGCATTGTCTCGCGCAATGTCGCGCCGCTCGACACAGCGGTTGTGACCGTCGGCGCGTTCCACGCCGGGATTGCCGCCAACGTGATTCCCGATCACGCCGAGTTGCAGTTGAGCGTGCGTGCGCTCAAGGCGCAGGTGCGTGACGAGCTGATTGTACGGATCACCGCCGTGGCCGAGGCCCAGGCTACGAGTTTCGGCGCCCGCGCCACGGTGACGGTCGACGAGGCGCAACGCTTCCCGGCTCTGTTGAATCATCCCGAAAGCACCGAGTTCGCCCGGCAAGTAGCGCTTGATTGGGTGGGCGAAGACGGCTTGATCGCGAACATGCAACCGCTGACCGGGAGTGAGGATTTCGCCGTGATGCTGGAGCGTTGCCCCGGTTGTTATTTGCTGATCGGCAACGGTGATGGCGAAGGCGGCTGCATGGTGCATAACCCCGGCTACGACTTCAACGATGACTGCCTGCCGACAGGTGCGAGCTACTGGGTGCGGCTGGTCGAGACCTTCCTGGCCTGACCTCATCCCTATCGCCCTCGTCTTCTGGAGTTCGTCAAATGTCCACTCCCGTTTCTACCGCCATGCCTGATACCGCTGCGACCCGGCAGCCGATTGGTGCGAAAGCCATCGCCGCCATCACCATCGGCTCCGATCTCGAGTTCTACGATTTTTCCGTCTACAGCTTCTTCGCCACGCTGATCGGTCGCCAGTTTTTCCCGGTCGAGAGCACGCTCGGGCAATTGCTGCTGTCCCTGGCGACCTTTGGTGTCGGTTTCGGCATGCGCCCCATCGGTGGCCTGGTACTCGGCGCCTATGCCGACCGGGTCGGGCGCAAACCGGCGATGATGCTCACCCTGTGGCTGATGGCGCTGGGTTCGCTGTTGTTCACCATCGCCCCCACCTATGCGCAGATCGGCGTCTTCGCACCGTTGATCATTGTGCTGGCACGCCTGATCCAGGGCTTCGCCATCGGCGGTGAGGTCGGAGCCTCTACGGCAATGCTGATGGAACACGCCGATGACAGAAGCCGCGGGTTCTACGGCAGTTGGCAGCTGTTCAGCCAGGGCTTGAGCTTTCTGCTCGGCGCACTGGTGGCCCTGGCACTGAGCTCGTCCCTGCCGCCCGAGGCGCTGGAAAGCTGGGGTTGGTGGGTGCCGTTTGCCCTCGGGATGCTGGTGATCCCGGTCGGCATTTATATCCGTCGTCACCTCAAGGAAACCGCCGCCGAACAAGGTCATGAAGCGTTCTCCAGCGTGCGGGTGATCTTCACCGGCTACCGTCGCCTGATCGTGACCGGGGTGCTGTTGGTGATCGGTAGCACCGCGTCCAGCTACATCGTGCTCGATTACATGACCAACTACACGGTCACGGTGCTGCACCTACCGATGACCATGGGCACCACCGCCGCATGCCTCGGCGCGCTGGTGCAGATCAGCCTGTCGATCTGGGCCGGCCGGCTCAGCGACCGTATCGGCCGGCGCCGCACCATCGCTCTGGGCAGTATCCCGATGCTGTTGCTGATCTATCCGGCGTTCATGCTGATGAACCAGTTCCCGACGCTCGGCATGCTGCTGGCCGTCTCGTTGGTCACCACCCTGTTGCTGGTGTTGATCACCGTGCCGACCCTGGTGTTGGTCACTGAATTGTTCCCAAGGGCGATTCGCGCCACCGGGTTATCGATCATCTATTGCCTGGGTGTCTCGGTGTTCGGCGGCTTCGCGCAGTTTTTCGCCACCGGTTTGATCGGCCTGACCGGCAATAACAACGCCCCGGCGCTGTATGTCATGGCGTGCCTGTGCCTGACCTTGATCGGGCTGGCGATGGTCAAGGAAACGGCCGGCAAGCCACTCGATTAGGCCGTTGTGACCATGACGGGCGTATGCGTCGGATTCTTTCAAACCGCGTATACGCCCAACGCCTTCAACAACACCGCGTATTGCATTTGCCCCGGCCAAAACGCGCTTCCTGGCGTTCGCGGAAAAACATCTCATAGCTCATGACTGGCTCGCCCGGACGGTTGCGGGCCATTTGTGCCACGTAGTTGTCGTACTCGGGAACGCCCACCATCAATCGGGCGCTCTGGCTGAACAATCTGGCGATCTGCTGCAGTTTGCTGAACATGACTGATCTCTCTGTATGCGTGGGACCTGGCCCATGAAACCGCGCTCATGTATCTGCACTGTGTCCACATCGGGCGCCTTTGTATTTTCATGTATCCAGGCTCGCACCCGATGGAACGCCGGCAACCCGCTACACTTTCCTCGCTCCGCCGCGGCACCAAAGCGGTCAAGACCCCTGACTTCTGATCTGGAGGTATCCCATGAGCGACAGCAGCGAACTCACCACCTTTACCGGCTGGGCCGCCACCGCAGCGGGCGCGCCACTGGAACGCTACAGCTACGATCCCGGTCCGTTGGGCAACGACGAGGTGGAAGTCGCCGTGGAATATTGCGGCGTCTGCCACTCCGACCAGTCGTTGATCGACAACGATTGGGGTATCAGCCACTACCCGTTTATCCCCGGCCATGAGGTGGTCGGCCGTATCGTGCGGCTGGGCGACCAGGTTCACGGTCTGGAAATGGGGCAACGGGTGGGCATCGGTTGGTACAAGGGCAGTTGCATGCATTGCACGTCGTGCATCGAAGGTTCCCATAACCTGTGTCGCACCGTGCAACCGACCATCATCGGCAGCAACGGCGGCTTTGCCGACCGCATTCGTTCGCACTGGGCCTGGGCCCTGCCGATCCCGGCCGGACTCGATCCGGCAATGGCCGGGCCGCTGTTCTGTGCCGGTTCGACCGTGTTCAACCCGCTGTTGGAATTCGGCATCAAGCCCACTGACCGGGTCGGCGTGGTGGGTATTGGCGGTCTCGGTCACCTGGCGCTGCGCTTCCTCAACGCCTGGGGCTGCGAAGTCACGGCGTTCACCTCATCGCTGAGCAAGCAGGACGAAGCCAGGCGCCTGGGCGCACACAAGGTGGTCGCCTCGACCGATACCAATGCGCTCAATGCCATTGCCGGCACCCTGGATTTTCTCCTGGTCACCGCCAACGCCAACCTCGACTGGAGCGCCATGCTCGCCACCCTGCGCGGCAAGGGTCGCCTGCACTTTGTCGGCGTCGTGCCCGATGCCATACCGATGCACGTGTTCGAGCTGATTCCCCAGCAAAAAACCATGTCCGCCTCACCGGTCGGCTCGCCCGCCAACACCGCGACCATGCTGGAGTTCTGCGCACGCCACCAGATTGTGCCGCAGGTCGAGATGTTTCCCATGAGCCGCATCAACGAGGCCATCGATCACTTGCGCAGTGGCAAGGCGCGCTACCGCGTGGTGCTGGACGCCAGTCAGTGACCTTGTAGGAGCTGGCTTGTCGGGTCGCCGCATCGCAGCGATGGTCGTTAACGATAACGCGTGTGAGCTGGATAAACTCGGCGCATTTGAGTCCATCGCCGGCAAGCCGGCTCCTACAAATTCCCTCAGGGATTGGCTACCTGCGCAGGCGCGAATGGCATGTGCGGATCATTCCAGGTGAACCGATAGGCTTTGCCGGCCTCTTGCGGCAGGCATTTGCCGTTATCGGCATCCGAGCCCACGATCGACCAGTTCGCCCGGGCGTTTTCCCCCAGTTCACGGGCCGCTTCGGGTTTGAAGCACTGGTTCAGTACGTCATCCGGCACCAATGCGTAGGCCTTGGGGTGTTCGCGCAGATACCGCGCGGCCTTTTCGATGGTCGAATTGTCCATGCCGAAATGCACGATCGGTTGCCGGGCGAACAACCAGTGCCCCTCCTCCCAGTTGACCAGCACCAGATCGGCGCCCCGGGTCATGGACGCCGCCTGGGTCATGAGCACCTGATCAACGTTGGTGCCGTCCTTGAGCGGTTCGATGAAACCACGGGCGAACCACAACGCGAACCAGGTCGCCACCAGTGCCGGGAACACCCGACGCATACGCGGGTGCCGTTTGAACCAGCGCGTGAGCAGCCACGGGATCAACGGCGCGGCGACCAGCACCAGCCCAGGCAGCGCCGGGTAGATGTACAACTTGCGCTTGCCTGTGCTGATGCAGAAAAACAGCACCACCAGCACCACCCAACCGAGCAACACCAAGACCCGGCCGTCGCGTTTTTGCAACTGACGGCGCCAGGCCGGCACCAGCCATGGCAGCACCAGCACCAGTGGTAGCCAATACTGCGGGATTACGTTGGTGAAGAAATACCAGAACGGTTCGCGGTGATGCCACGCGGCGGCATAGCGGCCCGCGGTCTGGCGCAGGAGGATCTCCCGTGCATAGGCAACTTCGTCCGCGCTGCCATTGAAGAGGATGGACAAGGCCAGGGGCAACAGCCAGATCGCGATGGCGCCAAGCATCAGCGCAAACCCGAGCAACCACTTGCGCGCCTCGCCCGGCATCGCCACCACACCGGGCCAGCCTTTGCGCACCCCATAGGCGTAGGGAATCAGCAACAGTGCCGGCAGGAAACCCACACCTTTGGTGATCACGCCAATGCCCATGGCCGCGCAGCCCGCGTAGAACCACCGCCACGCAGGTCCCAGCAGCAGGTGCCGCGCCAGACCGTACAGGCCCAGGGAGGTGAAGAGAATCAAGAAACTGTCGATCTGACCGGTGCGCAGGATGCTGTAGGTCTGGTAGGTCGCCAGGTACAACAGCGCGGCGTTGCGCCCGGTACGCTGGGTCCACAGGCGACGGCCCAGGTCATAAACCATCGCCGTGACCGTCACCGCCGAAAACAGTCCCGGGATATAAAGCGCGATGTTGGGTTTGCCGGTCAGCCAGGTGAAGAACGCCACCGTCCACATGAAAATCGGCGGCTTGTCACCGTAGATCTCGGCGGCCCGGTGCGGGATCAGCCACGAGCCGTTCTGCAGCATCTCCAGCGCGACACCGAGGAAACGCTCTTCGTCCACATTCTGAGCCTGACGCAACCCCATGCCCGCGCCGATCAGCAACAGGGCAAGCAGCATCAGCCCCAGGCACTCGACCCTGGGCGACAACGATCTACGCATTGCTTATTCCTTTGCGCTTCTGCTTTTGGCAATCAATTGCAGGTTGCGAAAATAGACCAGGGAGCCAAACGCCTGCCCGACGATGAACACCGGGTCCTGGCGGTAAATGGCATAGGCGAGCAACAAGGTGCTGCCGACGATGCTCAGGTACCAGAAGTTGGTCGGGATCACGCTGCGTTTCTTGTACTCGCTGTACAACCACTGCAAGACAAACCGCCCGGTAAAGGCAGCCTGCCCTGCAAAGCCGACCAGCAACCACAGGGTTTCACGGGTCAGAATCATCCTTCGAGCTCCTGGGCTTGGGTGTTCAGGCGCGTGCGTTTGATCAGCCACCAGACGCCGATCAGGTCAAGAATGCCGACCAGCGCGCGGTCGAGGTTGCCGTATTTCGACACCCCGGCCGTGCGCGGACGGTGGTTGACCGGGTGCACGATCATGCGCCCGTTATGACGCTGGATCAGCGCCGGAATATAGCGATGCATGTGGTCGAAGTACGGCAGGCGCAAGAACGCCGCGCGCTCGATCAGCTTCAGGCCACAACCGGTGTCCGGGGCGGCGTCCCTGAGCAGGCGCCGGCGCAGGTTGTTGGCGAACCGCGAGGCGTAGCGCTTGCTCGCGGTGTCACGGCGATTGACCCGGTGCCCGGCCACCAGTTGTACATCGACATTGCCCGGTTCGCCGCGCACCAGCGCCAGCATGCCGGGAATGTCCGCCGGGTCGTTCTGGCCGTCGCCATCGAGGGTCGCCAGCCACTGCCCGCGTGCCTCACGGGCCGCGTGGTACAGCGAGGTGCTCTGCCCCAGCGACCGCTCATGATGCAAGATGCGCAAGGTGTTCAAGCCGTTATGGCGGATCTGCCGCAGTTCCTGCAGGGTCGAATCGGTGCTGCCATCGTCGACCACAATGATTTCGTAAGCCTCATCGGCCAGCGCCACGCGGACTTCTTCAAGCAATGGCTTGAGGTTGTTCGCTTCGTTCTTGGCGGGAATCACTACGGATACAAAAATGTCTTGGCTCATGGGGTCTCTCTCGCCTTTTTTGATTGTTCGAGATCAGAGGCGAACGCTTCAAATCTGATAGAACTGCCGATACCACTTCACGAATTCACCGACGCCGGTTTCCAGCGTCACCTGCGGGCTGAAGCCCACCCAATCGGCCAGCGCCGAGACATCGGCCCAGGTCTTGACCACGTCACCGGCCTGCATTGGCAAGTAGTTGCGCCGGGCCTGCAGGTCCAGGGCTGATTCCAGGCACTCGACAAAATCCAGCAACGCCACCGGCATGCCGCGACCGATGTTGAAGAGCCGGTTAACCCCGGCGACAGAGCCTTCCGGCACCGGAGGCCTTGGCCGCAGTCGGGCGATCCCTTCGACAATGTCGTCGACAAAGGTAAAGTCGCGGTACATCTGCCCCTGGTTGTAGATGTCGATGGGCAGGCCTTTGAGGATGGCGTCGGTAAACTTGAACAGCGCCATATCCGGACGACCCCACGGGCCGTAGACGGTAAAGAAGCGCAGGCCACTGGCTTTCAGGCCATACAAATGGCAATAACTTTCAGCCAGCAGTTCATTGGCGCGCTTGCTGGCGGCGTACAGCGAAACGGGATGATCGACAGGGTCCTCGACACTGAACGGCATCTTGCTGTTGGCGCCGTACACCGAACTGCTCGAGGCGTAGATCAGGTGCTCGGGGCGATGGTGCCGACAGGCTTCGAGCACATTGAGGAAACCCACCAGGTTCGATTGCCCGTAGACATCCGGGTTGTCCAGCGAGTAGCGCACCCCGGCCTGGGCCGCCAGGTGCACCACCTCGGTAAAAGCGTGTTGTTGAAACAGGCTCATCAGGGCAGGTTTATCGACGATGTCCATTTTCCGGAAGCGAAAACCCGGCAGAGTCTCCAGCACCTTGAGACGTGCGTGCTTGAGTTCCACGTCGTAATAGTCGTTGAGGTTATCGATACCAACGACCTCCTGACCCTCGCGGCACAGGCGCTGGACCGTATGAAAGCCGATGAAACCGGCCGCACCGGTGACCAGGACGGTCATGGGAAGCGCGCCGGCGACTGCGCCGCGATCGACGCGAGATGACTGATCCGGACCCTCGTCAACTTCATGTGTAGTCCCTGCTTATGGCTTCATTCGCGCACGGTTGCGTTATGAAGCTTATAAAACAGACACATTTCAGTTTGGATAACGCCTCGCGCCACCTCGAAAAAATAAAATATCCGGCCGAAAACACCGCGGTTATCTGGCCGATCCGCCATGGGGTTTGTAAAACCGGAACAAACCGATATCCACGGTCCTGATGTATTGCCTGGCCCAATCCGGCTTGACGGTACGATCATGGAAATACAGGGCACCCTGGGTGCGATCCGGCAGCTCCTTGTTCAGGGCCTTGCGCGCGATTTCCTTGGCCATCGCGTAAGGCACTTCTTCCTGGACCGAATCGGATTTACCGTCGCACCACCAGGAAAACTGGCAACTCCTGGTTTCCGAACCCTGCTTGACCACTTTGCACACCGTGTCCGGAAAGCCCTCGTGGCCCAGGCGATTCATCACCACGTTGGCCACCGCCTCCATGTCGGCGGCGTCCTTGCCCTTGGCTTCCCAGTAAATGGACCGGGCCAGGCAAGTGATCGCATCGTCCAGTGGCGCGGCGCCGGCCGGGTCGACGGCCTGGACTTCTGACGGGGTAATGGCTTCTGCCTTGGGCGCTGGTGCCGGGTTGTTGCTCTCGGCGGCTTTCTGTTCCAGCACCTCGGCCTTGTTCTCAGCCGACTCCTGCTTTTGCGCTTGATCCGTAGCGGATACCGGGCCGGCAAGCAACGTCAGGGCGAGGCAGGTGGCGATCCAGTCGAAGCGGTCGAAGCGCATGGTCGGTGTCACATGGTGAGTGGTTCAATTGAGTCTAGTAGTGAAATGATTTCGCCCACCCCACTACACTCTGGATAAATCCGTTGTCTTAGATGGGCCAACTTCGCGCATCATGGGCGCAATCTGCTCAAGGGGGATTTTCATGGGTTTCATTTCATCCGCAATGCGTTTGGCCGGTGTATCACTGGGCCTGGTATTCGCCGCCAACGCCGTCGCGGCCGACGAAGCGCAATTGATCGAATCGATCAACGTCTACCGTAGCCAACCGCAGCGCTGCGCAGGCCAGGCTTCATCGGAGCTGCCCCCCCTGTCGGCCGACCCGCGCCTGGTGCTGACCGCCCCGAACATCGGTAATCTGCAGCAGGCCATGGTCACTGCCGGTTATCCCATGAAGAATGTGCAAGCCATCAGCCTGTCCGGGCCTCGCGATGCCGCCTCGGCGATGAAGGCGATTCAGGAGAGCTTTTGCCAGATCGTCCTCGACCCGCAATTCGTCGATGTCGGCGTCAGCCGCCAGGACCGTGAATGGCGCATCGTGGTCGCACGGCCGTTGTTGAGCGCACGCCTGGGCGACGCGCAGGCCGAAGGCCAGAAGCTGCTCACCGAACTCAACGCCGCACGCACCCGACCACGCCAATGCGGCGCGCAGTCCTTCGCCGCCGCGCCACCGCTGGCCTGGAACGCCACCCTGGCCACCGCCGCCGAAGGCAACTCCCGCTCCATGGCCAACAACAACTACTTCGATCACAAAGACCGCGATGGCCGCACCCCGGGCGACCGCGCGGAACTGGCCGGCTACGACTTCCAGCAGATCGGCGAAAACATCGCCGCCGGCCAAGACACCGCGCACAAGGTGGTCGAAGGCTGGCTGGCCAGCCCCGGCCACTGCGCCAACCTGATGAACCCACAGTTCCGCGAACTGGGCGCGGCTTACGCGACCGATCCGAAGAGCGATGCGGGGATTTACTGGACGGCGCTGTTTGGGGCGCAGTAATGACAAGACTCTGAATGTGTCGCGGACGGGCCACCCAACGGGGCACCTGCAGGAGCGATGCCTGCTCGCGATGGACGTCAACGATAACGCGGGTTGTCTGAATGCCCGCGTTGTCCTGGCGTTTTTCGCGAGCAAGCTCGCTCCTACACGGAAACGAGCTCAATTGCGATCAGGCCGGCCGATGGGGCAGATCAAAATCAAAAGCCAGAGCTACCTCGTACCTGTAGGAGCGAGCCTGCTCGCGATGGACGTCAACGATAACGCGGGTTGTCTGAATGCCCGCGTTGTCCTGGCGTTTTTCGCGAGCAAGCTCGCTCCTACACGGAAACGAGCTCAATTGCGATCAGGCCGGCCGATGGGGCAGATCAAAATCAAAAGCCCGAGCTACCTCGTACCTGTAGGAGCGAGCCTGCTCGCGATGGACGTCAACGATAACGCGGGTTGTCTGAATGCCCGCGTTGTTCAGACGTTTTTCGCGAGCAAGCATCGCTCCTACAGATAAACGACTTCTAATTGTGATCAGGCCGGCCGATAGGCCGCCTCGGGCGCTTTTGCGGTACACGCCCCCTCGTGAGGCCGAGCGGAGGTTCTGCGTAGTGGGCAACCCGGCATGGATGCCGGGTTAGCCGCCGCCGGCCATGGATGGCCGATGGCGGCGGGCCCACGGAGCAGGACCGGAGCGAGGGCATGCCGAGCCACAGCGAGGCACCGAACGTCAGGGGCAAGAGCCCTTGGTTACTTGGGGCTTTTCCAAGTGACCCGCTGTAAGAGCGGAACCATAGGTGGTCGTTACCGCAGGAATGGATATTCACCCAATCCAATCCAATCCATGCATACGCATCAACGTGAACTGGAACTCCTTAATGACTGGCCATCAGTGGCTACTCATCCCAGCCGCATGCATCAACATCCGCAATGCCCCCGCCACCACACCTAAGGCAACCACACTGCCCAACCAGATCACCACCAGCCACCCAAGTCGCTTGTACCAAGGTGCCCGTTCACAAGAATCAATGATAGCCATCGCCAATCCTCACCTTGCCGCGGAATACGTAATAGCTCCAGACCGTATACATCAGGATGATCGGCAGAATGAACAGCGCGCCGATCAGGATGAACAACTGGCTGGTTGGCGGTGACGCCGCTGCCCACAGGCTGATCGACGGCGGCACGATGTTCGGCCAGATGCTGAACGCCAGGCCGATGTAACCCAGGAACACCAGCATAAGGGTGAAGGCGAACGGCCAATGGGTGTGACGTTGGCGCAGGGTCCTGAGCAAGCCGAACATCGCCAGCAAGGCCAGCAGCGCCAGGCCTCCGAACACCGCCAGGTGCGCATGGGCAAACCAACGCGTGGCTATTTCCGGATGGAGGATGGGCGTCCATACACAGATCACGCCGATCACCGCCAACAGCAGCCAGGCCAGGGGCCGGGTGAACAGGCGCATACGCGATTCCAGCATGCCTTCGGTCTTGACCAGCAACCAGGTGCTGCCGAGCAGCGCATAAGCGACGATCAGACCGACACCGCAGAACAGCGGAAACGGTGCCAGCCAGTCCAGCGAACCGCCGGCGAACTGGCGCTCGACCACCGGGATGCCGGCAATGTAGGTGCCGATCACCACGCCCTGGGAAAAGGTCGCCAGCAGCGAACCGCCGATGAACGCCATGTCCCAGATGTGACGCTTTTCAGGGCTGGCCTTGAAACGGAACTCGAACGCCACACCGCGAAAGATCAAGCCGCACAACATCAGGATCAGCGGCAGGTACAACGCTTCCAGAATCACCGAATAGGCCAGGGGGAACGCGCCATACAGCGCCGCGCCGCCCAGCACCAGCCAGGTCTCGTTGCCATCCCAGACCGGTGCCACGGTGTTCATCATCACATCGCGCTCCTTCGCATCCGGGATCAGCGGAAACAGAATGCCCAACCCCAGATCGAAGCCGTCCATGATCACGTACATCATCACGCCGAAGGCGATGATCACGCCCCAGATCAGCGATAAATCGATACCTTGAATACCCATGACTCAACTCCCTTCCTTCAATTGACGCGGGCGTCGGTTTCGAGAATTTCAGCGTCGGCGGACAGCGGCCGGCGCGGTGTGACCAGCTGATCGGAGTGCCCGTCGACCGGATGCCCGTGATGGGGCTGCGGTCCTTTGCCGACCAGTTTCATCATGTAGCCGATGCCCACCGTGAACACCGAGAAATAAATCACCACGAACAGCGCCAGCGAGATGCTCAACTGCGCGACGCTGTGATTGGACGCGGCATCGGCGGTACGCAGCAGGCCATACACCACCCACGGCTGGCGCCCGACTTCGGTGGTGATCCACCCGGCCAGCATGGCGATCAGGCCACTTGGCCCCATCCACAGCATCAGGCGCAGGAACCAGCGATTGCGGTAGATGGCGCCGCTGCGGCGCAGGGCCAGGCCGAGCACGCCGGCCAGCACCATCAACATGCCCAGCCCGGCCATGACGCGGAAGCTCCAGAAGACCACCGTCGCATTGGGTCGGTCCTCTTTCGGGAAGCTCTTGAGCGCCGGGATCTGCTTGTCGAGGCTGTGGGTCAGGATCAGGCTGCCCAGGTACGGAATCTCGATGGCGTACCTGGTTTTCTCGGCCTGCATGTCGGGGATGCCGAACAGCACCAGGGGCGTCGCTTCGCTCCCGTTGTTTTCCCAGTGCCCTTCGATGGCAGCGATCTTCGCCGGTTGATGTTCCAGAGTGTTCAAGCCGTGGGCGTCACCGACCACTGCCTGGATCGGGCAGACGATCAAGGCCATCCACAACGCCATCGACAGCATCTTGCGCACTTGTTTGGTGTCGTTGCCGCGCAGCAGGTGCCACGCCGCCGACGAGCCGACAAAGAACGCGGTGGCCACGAAAGCGGCAATCGCCATGTGCGCCAGGCGGTACGGGAACGACGGGTTGAACACGATGGCCAGCCAGTCCAGCGGCATCACCCGACCGTCGACGATCTCGAAGCCCTGGGGCGTTTGCATCCAGCTGTTGGACGCAAGAATCCAGAAGGTCGAAATCAGGGTGCCGATGGCGACCATGACCGTCGAGAAGAAGTGCAAGCCGCGCCCTACCCGGTTCCAGCCAAACAGCATGACCCCGAGAAAACCGGCCTCGAGGAAGAACGCCGTGAGCACTTCATAGGTCAGCAACGGCCCGGTGATGCTGCCGGCGAAGTCGGAGAAACGGCTCCAGTTGGTGCCGAACTCGTAGGCCATGACCAGCCCCGAGACCACGCCCATGCCGAAATTGACGGCGAAGATCTTCGACCAGAAATGGTAGAGATCGCGGTAGGTGTCGTTGTGGGTCTTCAGCCAAAGCCCTTCGAGCACCGCCAGGAAACTGGCCAGCCCGATGGTGATGGCGGGAAAGATGATGTGGAACGAAACCGTGAACGCGAATTGAATGCGCGCCAGGTCAAGTGCCTCCAGGTTAAACATGTCGATATCCTCATTGCGGCTGAAAAACGGCGGCACACGGCCGGGCCACCGTCAGGCCGGGGGCCTGCAGCCAACACAAGTCGAAAGGGTTAGGTGAGCGGCACCGGGCCGCCCCCGGTGCTACGCGGCGGAAGTCGAAATCAGGTTGCTGGCCTTCGCCTGCTCCAGCCGGATGGCGATGAACTTGGAAGTCGGGGTGAAGGTGCGGTCACCGTAACTTTCCAGCGGCACCAGCGGGTTGGTCTCGGGGTAGTACGCCGCTGCCTGACCGGCCGGAATGTCGTAGGCGATCAGGGTGAAACCGCTGACCCGACGCTCGCGCTCGTCATCCCACAGCGCCACCAGGTCGACCTTCTGCCCAGGCTCAAAACCCAGCCGGCGAATGTCCTGCTCGTTGGCGAACACCACGTCGCGCATGCCGTACACCCCGCGATAACGGTCATCCAGGCCATACAGCGTGGTGTTGTACTGATCGTGGGAGCGCATGGTCTGCAGAATCAGGTGTGGCTTGACCGTCAGGTTGCGCACGCCCTCGCTGATCAGGTGCTCCGGCAGCACGCTCGGCGTGAACTGGGCCTTGCCGCTGGCGGTTTTCCAGATGCGCCTGGCCGCGTCGTTGGGCATGTGGAAACCGCCCGGATGCAGCAAGCGCTGGTTGAAATCTTCGAAACCGGGAATGGTGTCGGCAATCATGTTGCGGATGCGACCGTAGTCGCCGATGGCCCAGTTCCAGTCGATCGGGTGCTTGCCCAGTGTCGCGGCGGCGATGCCGGCAATGATCGCAGGCTCGGAGCGCAGGTGTTTCGACTTCGGTTTCAGTTGACCGTGGGAGATGTGGATCATGCTGAAGGTGTCTTCCACGGTGACGCCTTGCGGTCCTTCGGCCTGGATATCGATGTCGGTGCGGCCCAGGCACGGCAGGATCAGTGCTTCACGGCCGGTGACCAGATGGCTGCGGTTAAGCTTGGTGGCGATGTGCACGGTGAGGTCGCATTTACGCAACGCGGCGTGGGTGCGTGGCGTGTCGGGGGTGGCCTGGGCGAAGTTGCCACCCAGGGCGATAAACACTTTCGAACGCCCCTGCTCCATCGCGCCGATCGCCATCACGGTGTTGTGACCGTGCTCGCGAGGTGGCTTGAAGGAGAAGCGTTTTTCCAGGGCATTGAGCAAGTCGGTGGGCGCCAGTTCGTTGATGCCCATGGTGCGGTCGCCCTGCACGTTACTGTGACCGCGAACCGGTGACAGGCCTGCGCCGGGACGGCCGACGTTGCCGCGCAGCAACATCAGGTTGATGACTTCCTGCAGCGTCGGCACCGAATGCGTGTGCTGGGTCAGCCCCATCGCCCAGCACATGATCACCCGCTTGGACCGGGCGTACATGCGGGCGGCGAGTTCGATGTCCGCCAATGGCATGCCAGACTGCTGCTCGATGTGCTCCCAACTGGTTGCGTCGACTTCGCCCAGGTAAGCGCCCATTCCCGAGGTGTGTTCGGCGATGAACTCATGGTCGAACACCGGTTCGCCGCCGCTGATCTGAGCTTCGCGCTCCCACTGCAGCAGGAACTTGACCATGCCGCGCATGACCGCCATGTCGCCGCCCAGTGCCGGGCGGAAGTAGGCTGTGTTGGTGGGCTCGGAGCCGTTCAGCAGCATTTCGATCGGGTGCTGTGGATGCTGGAAGCGCTCCAGCCCGCGCTCTTTGAGTGGGTTGATGCAGATCACCTGTGCACCGCGCTTGACCGCTTCGCGCAACGGTTCAAGCATCCGCGGGTGGTTGGTGCCAGGGTTCTGACCGATGACGAAAATCGCATCGGCATGTTCCAGATCGTCGAACACCACGGTGCCTTTACCCACGCCGAGGCTTTCGATCATGCTCACCGCGCTGGCTTCATGGCACATGTTGGAGCAGTCCGGAAAGTTGTTGGTACCGTAGGCCCGGACGAACAGCTGATAGAGAAAGGCGGCTTCGTTGCTGGCCCGGCCCGAGGTATAGAACTCGGCCTGGTCCGGTGATTCCAGCGCGTTGAGGTGCCTGGCGATCAGCGCGAACGCTTCGTCCCAGGTGGTTTCCACGTAACGGTCAGTGGCCGCGTCATAGCGCATCGGGTGGGTCAGGCGGCCCTGATACTCCAGCCAGTAATCGCTCTGCTCGGCCAGTGCCGAGACACTGTATTTGTTGAAGAAGGCCGGGTCGACCAAACGGCCCGTGGCTTCCCAGTTAACCGCCTTGGCGCCGTTCTCGCAGAACTTGACCATGCCGTTTTCCGGCGACTCGCCCCAGGCACAACCGGGGCAATCGAACCCGCCGTTCTGGTTGGTCTTGAGCATGGCACGAATATTCTTCAGCGCGTTTTCACTGCCCAGCCAGTTTTTGGTAACAGCAATCAGCGCGCCCCAACCAGCGGCGGCACCTTTGTAGGGTTTGTAGCGGTCGACTTGAGACATGGTACTTCTCCGTGACCTGATTCAGGCCATTGATCGTTTGACGGAGAAAGCATATGAACAGGGAATAATTATTGTCTAATCGCTATTTACGACCACATGATCGAGGATATTTATCATCGATATTTATTGTTGTTTATCAATAGCTTATAAGATCTAAACAGCCGTTAACGTTGCAACTTTATCCATCATAGATGCACTCGATCAACCGGTTACTAATAGTGATTGGACGGGCCGACAAGTTGCTCTTAGCCTGCGCTCAATAAATCCGTTATCGGCGTAATTTCTGTAGGAGCGAGCTCTGCTCGCGATGGACTCAAGAGCACCGTGTTCAACCAGCAAGCACGCGTAATCGTTAACGACCATCGCGAGCAGAGCTCGCTCCTACACGGAACATTCATTCAATGCGTGCCAAGCGAGGGTGTCATGTCAGAACAAGTCTTGATCGATGGATTCTCCCGGCGCGTGGACTATCTGCGGATGTCAGTCACCGACCGCTGCGATTTCCGTTGCGTGTATTGCATGGCCGAGGACATGCAGTTTCTGCCCCGCCAACGGGTGCTGACGCTGGAAGAGATTTATCAACTGGCACAAAGCTTCGTGGCGCTGGGCACCCGCAAGATCCGCCTGACCGGGGGCGAGCCGCTGATCCGTCCGGGCGTGGTGCAGTTGTGCGAGAAGATCGCCGCCCTGCCCGGCCTGCGTGAACTGTGCATGACCACCAATGGTTCGCAGCTGGCCAAACTGGCCGGGCCGTTGTTCGAAGCCGGGGTCAAGCGCCTCAACATCAGCCTCGATTGCCTGGACCCGCAACGTTTTCGCGAACTGACCCGCACCGGTGACCTGGCGCAGGTGATCAAAGGCATCGACGCGGCCAACCAGGCGGGATTTCGCAACACCAAGCTCAATTGCGTGGTGATGAAAGGTCGCAACGACCATGAGATCAATGATCTGGTGAGCTTCGCCATCGACCGTAACCTCGACATCTCCTTCATCGAGGAAATGCCGTTGGGCACCATCGACGAGCACAGTCGCGCCGAATCGTTTTTCGCAAGTGCCCAGGTCCGCGAACGCATTGCCGAACGCTACACTTTGATTGATTCCGCCGAGTCGACCCAAGGACCGTCGCGCTACTGGCGCCTGGCCGAGGCGCCGCAGATTCGCCTGGGGTTCATCTCACCTCACAGCCACAACTTTTGCGGCACCTGCAATCGGGTGCGACTGACCGTGGAGGGACGTCTGCTGCTGTGCCTGGGCAATGAGCACTCCGTGGATCTCAAGGCGGTCTTGCGCAGCCACCCCGGACAGCCCGAGCGCCTGGAAAAAGCCATTATCGAGGCGATGAAACTCAAGCCTTATCGACACAACTTCGAAGTGAACGACGATGTTCAGGTCATTCGCTTCATGAACATGACGGGCGGCTGAAACCCATGATCGTGAGACCCAAACCCAACCTGATCGGCGTGCTGACGTCCCTCAAGGGTTCGATTGCCAAACGCATCGCCTGGCGCAGCCTGATGGTGACGCTGCTCGCCTCGGCCATCGTGCTCATCGAAACCCTGCACCCCAGCTACTTTTCCAAGGTCAGCGCCACGCCCTTCACGCTGCTGGGTTTGTCGCTGTCGATCTTCATGAGCTTTCGCAACAACGCCTGCTACGACCGCTGGTATGAAGCGCGCAAGGCCTGGGGCGATGTGATCGTGGAGATCCGCTCGATGATTCGTGAAACCCTGATGATCAAGGACACCGCTGAGCGCCACACGATCCTCAGCAACCTCTGCGGCTTCGCCCATGCCCTCAACGCGCGCCTGCGCCAGGAAAACGAGATGGCCGCCAGTGGCGACTGGCTGCACCCGATGCCCAAGGGCAACACCACGGACATCAGCGGGCAGATACTGATGCAGGTCGGTCAACAGTGCTCGTCACTCAACGAATCCGGGGCGATCAACGACTGGCGCTACACGCTCATGGCCAACCATTTGACCAGCCTGACCCATGCCCAGGCCGTCTGTGAACGGATCAAGAACACCCCGCTACCCTTTCCCTACACCCTGCTGCTGCACCGCACCATCTACCTGTTCTGCATCCTCTTGCCCTTTGCCATGGCCGAACCCCTAGGCTGGCTGACACCGATTTTCACCGCGATTGTCAGCTACACCTTTTTCGGCCTGGATGCGATTGCCGATGAACTGGAAGACCCCTTCGGCCGCGACGAAAACGACCTGCCCACCGATGCCATCGTGCGCAATATCGAGCGCGATGTGCTGGCTGCCCTGGGTGTGACAGAACTGCCACCGCAACTGGAGCCGGTGGATTTTGTGTTGAACTGAGACTCAGGAAACACACAAATTCTGTGGGAGCGAGCTTGCTCGCGATAGCGGTCTGCCTGCCAACATCTCTGTTGGATTTGCCAGCCTCATCGCGAGCAAGCTCGCTCCCACAGGGATTGTGGCCGGCCGCAAGGTTGACATTCACTGAAGATCAAAACTGTGGGAGCGAGCCTGCTCGCGATAGCGGTCTGCCTGCCAACATCTCTGTTGGATTTGCCGGCCTCATCGCGAGCAAGCTCGCTCCCACAGGGATTGTGGCCGGTCGCAAGGTTGACATTCACTGAAGATCAAAACTGTGGGAGCGAGCTTGCTCGCGAAGACGTCAGGTCAGTCAACCTCTCTGTTGAATGTGCCGGCCTCATCGCGAGCAAGCTCGCTCCCACAGTTTGTTTGCGGAATTCAGAACAGCTCGCTGAAGGGAATAAACCGCGCCATGTCGCCCGCTTCCAGTGTGCAGCCTTCCGGCACTTCCACCAGCCCATCGGCCCAGGATGCGCCCAGCAACACGCCGGAACTCTGGTTCGGATAGAGCACCGCGCAACCGGCTTCGAGTTTCGCCCGCAGGTACTCGCGGCGGCTTCCGGGTTTGGGCCAGGCGAAGCCGACCCTGACCGGGAAGCTCAAAGGCTCGACGTCTTCGACACCCTGAATCCGCAACAGATAAACCCGGGCCAACAGACCGAAAGTGACCAACGCCGAGGTCGGATTGCCCGGCAGGCCAATCACCGGCACGCGGCCGAAGTGGCCCACGGTCAATGGCTTGCCGGGTTTGATCGAGAGCTTCCACAGCAACGGCTTGCCGCACTCGCGCAGTACCTGGCCGAGGCAGTCGGCGTCACCGGCGGACACGCCGCCCGTGCTGAGCATCAGGTCCGCCGTGTGTTGCAGTTGTTCGAGTTTGAGTCGCGTCTGGCGTGGCTCGTCGGGGAGAATGCCGGCCTCGATGACCTCGCAACCCAACGCATTCAACCAATGGCTCAACAATGTGCGGTTGCTGTTGTAGATGCTGCCGGGCTTGAGCGGTGTGCCCGGATCGACCAGTTCATCGCCGGTGGACAGCAACGCCACCCGTGGTCGCCGCACGACCTGCACATGGGTGCAGCCCTGCGCTGCCGCGACCGCCAGTTCGAACGGACCGAGGCGCTTGCCGGCGCGCAGCAACACATCGCCGACTCGGTTCTCCTGACCTTGCGGGCGGATGTTGCTGCCGGCGCTCAATGGCTGCTTGAAGCGGATACGTCCGTCATCCAGTACTTGCGTGTTCTCCTGCATCTCCACGCCGTTGGCACCCGGCGGAACCGGGGCGCCGGTGAAGATGCGCGCGCAGGTTCCCGGTGCCAGTGCTTGGGGGGCGTGACCGGCAAATACCTGTTGCGACACGGTCAGCGGTGCCCCGTCCCAACCGTCGACATTCAGGGCATAGCCGTCCATGGCGCTGTTCGGCCACAGCGGCAGATCGAGGGTCGCCACCAGGTCATTGGCCAACACCCGTTGCCGTGCGGCACTGAGCGGCACCGCTTCACTGTCTTCAATCCTCTGTGCCTCGGCCATTGTCAGCAACCGTTCGATGGCATCCTCCACCGGCATCAAGGGTGAATAGCTCATCCCCGCGTCCCGCAAGCCTGCGTAGGCTTGAGGTGCGGTACGAAATTGCACGGCCGGTGGCGCGCGTCGAGTTGCTCGGCGAGGATGCCTTCCCACGCGGTGCGGCAGGCGCCCGTGGAACCCGGCAGGCAGCAGACCAGCGTGCCATTGGCCAGCCCGGCCAATGCCCGGCTCTGCACCGTCGAGGTGCCGATATCGAGGATCGAAATCGCCCGGAACAGCTCACCGAAGCCTTCGATCTGTTTATCCAGCAAACAGGCCACTGCCTCAGGTGTGCTGTCGCGGCCGGTAAACCCGGTGCCGCCCGTGATCAGCACCACCTGGATGCCGTCGTCGGCAATCCAGTTCGCCACCTGCGCGCGGATCTTGTACAGGTCGTCCTTGAGCAGGTTGCGCTCGCTGAGGGTGTGGCCGGCTTCCAGCAAACGACTGACGAGTAATTGGCCGGAGGTGTCATTGGCATATTCGCGGGTATCGCTAACAGTCAACACGGCAATATTCAGGGGTATAAACAATGCATCCGGTTTGACGCTCATGGGGTTCTCCGGCAGATATTGATTAAATGACTTCCGGAGACTAATTCGATAATTCAAGCCGTGTCTAATCACTCTAACCAACCAGACTATCGAGCCAATCTATCAATATAAAAAGACCAGAAACAACAGCAATGATAGAGCCCGTCGATAACACCTTAGATAGCAGTGATTGGACGCACACCGAAGACAATGAGATCGTCTCGGCTCACGATTTCTGCCTCGCCTTGTGTCTTGCGCGCCTGAGTCAATACTTAACCCTTCACTCCCCCGCCAGCAGGTGCCGTCATGGACATCAAACAACTCAAGTTCCTGATTGCCCTTGAGCAGACCCGCCACTTCGGCCAGGCGGCCGCGCGCTGCCACATCACCCAGCCCACGCTGTCGATGCGCCTGCGCAACCTGGAGGATGAACTGGACCTGGTGCTGGTCACCCGAGGCCAGCGCTTCGAGGGTTTTACCGAGGCCGGCGAACGGGTGCTGGCGTGGGCCAGGACCCTGCTGGCCGCCCACGACGGGCTCTTCGCCGAGGCCGCCGCGTGCCGGGGCCAGCTCGTGGGCAACCTGCGCCTGGGGCTGGTACCCCTCAGCAGCTTCAACCCAGTCACCTACATCCAGGACCTGTCCCGCAGCTTTCCCGAGCTCAAGTACAGCCTGTCGTCTTTAAGTTCCGACCAGATCATCGAGGGCCTTGGCAACAATCAGCTGGACCTGGGCGTGTGCTACCTCGATCACGTCAACCCGAGCTATTTCGAGTTTTTCGAGATCGGCGAAACCCGCGTCGGCCTGCTGTACGACAATCGCCACTTCCATTTCGACGGCACGCAAATGAGCTGGGAGGACGCCGCCGAACTGCCGCTGGGGATGCTCAGCAACGGCATGCACTACCGCAAATCCATCGACCTGAGCTTTCGCAGCCGCGGACTGGACCCGCAACCGATCCTGGAAAGCGATTCGACTTACCAGTTGCTGCAGGCGATTCACGAGGGTTTCTGCTGCGCGATCATGCCGCTGGACAGTGGCCTGGAAGAGCCCATTGAACACCTGGCGTTCATCGAATTGCCGGATGCCAGCGTACTCGCGCCCCTGGGCCTGGTGATGCGCAAGACCGAACCGCGTTCGGCGATTGCCGAAAAGTGTTTCGCCGAAGCACGAACGTTATTCAGCCGGACTGACTGATCAAGTTTCGGTTTTAAAAAAAACCGAACCGGACATGTTTGCCCAGTTTGATAGACATCACCAATCGGCACATCGGAACAAGCGATTGGACGCTGTTTAAAGTTACCCGTAGCCTGAACTTAATTCAGCGCTTCGAGGTTCTTTTCATGTTGTGCAAAGTTGAACAAACCGATGTTCGAAGCGACACCAATGCCCCCGCGCCCCAACCGTTGAGTGTGAACTTTCGCGAGTACGACAACGCCGCGTCAGTCTGTCAGGCGGCGCTGGCATCAGAGATTGCCCTGGCAATCACGTACAACGGTCTGAGTCAGGCGGTGATGATGGTGTCGCCGGGCAACCTCGAAGATTTCATCCGTGGCTTCAGCGTCAGCAACGACATCGTTGAGGACCAGAGCGAAATCTACGACTTGCGCCTCACCCGATTCGACCAGGCCGTTCAAGCCGACGTGCAGATCTCCAGCCGCGCATTCTGGGCGCTGAAGAACCATCGTCGGCAAATGGCCGGCACCAGTGGTTGCGGGCTGTGCGGTGTGGAAGCGCTGGAGCAGGCCTTGCCGAAACTGCAGATTCTCGATCCGGTTGCCCTGCCGCCCGCCGAGCATTTCATCGACATCCGCAACCGCATCGAACAGGCCCAACAAATGGCCCGCAGCAGCGGTGCGCTGCACGCGGCGCTGTACTTCGACCCCCAAGGCAACGCGCTGATCTGCCGCGAAGACATTGGCCGCCACAACGCGCTGGACAAGTTGATCGGTGCCCTGCAACACGCCGGCATCGACAGCCGTTGCGGCTTCACCGTAGTCACCAGCCGTTGCAGCCTCGAACTGATCCACAAGGCCGTCAGGGCCAGGCTCGGTACGCTGGTCAGTCTGTCGGCACCCACCGCCCTGACCGTGCAATGGGCAATCAAACATCGCCTCAACCTGATTCACATCCCCCACCGCAACGCACCACGCATTTACAGCCCGGCATGATGCCTTCACCTGATCACCGCGCTGGCAAGCGCAGGAACCTCCCATGACAGACATTTCAGATGCATCGCCCGATGGGCTGACCCACCTCGACAGCCAGGGTCGCGCCAACATGGTCGATGTCAGCGAAAAAACCTCGACGCTGCGTGAAGCCCAGGCCCAGGCTTGGGTGCGGATGCGCCCGGAAACCCTGAAGCTGATTCAAAGCGACGGCCACCCCAAGGGCGACGTATTTGCCGTGGCGCGGATCGCCGGAATCATGGCGGCAAAGAAAACCCATGAGCTGATCCCGCTGTGCCACACCCTTCTGCTCAGTTCGATCCACGTCGAACTCAAGGCCTGCACACCCGACAGCGTGAAAATCCTCAGTACGTGCCGCGTCGAGGGCCAGACCGGGGTCGAACTCGAAGCCCTGACCGCCGTCAGCGTGGCGGCGCTGACCCTCTATGACATGTGCAAGGCAGTGGATCGAGGCATGGTCATCGATGACATCCGCCTGCTGAGTAAACAAGGTGGCCGCTCCGGTCATTTCAAGTTCGAGGACGCACAATGATCCTGATCAATTACTTCGCCCGTTACCGCGAGCAGCTCAACCTGGGCGGTGAAAAACTGCCCCTGACTGACAGCCTCAAGACCATCGAGGACGTGCGCCGACTGCTGATGGCTCGCGGTGAGGTGTGGAGCCATGTGCTGGGTGAAAGCAACCTGATGTGTGCGCTGAACCAGGAGCTGTGCCATCCAGACCGGGTGATCGAGGACTATGACGAGATCGCCTTTTTTCCACCGGTCACCGGGGGTTGAGACATGACGGTTCGGGTCCAGCGTGAAATGTTCGACGTCGGCCGGCTGATCGACAGCCTGCAGGCAAACGATCCGGGCGTGGGTGCCGTGGTCAACTTCGTCGGCTATGTGCGCGACATCAATCAGGGTGAGGCGGTCAGCGGGTTGTTTCTGGAGCACTACCCGGGCATGACCGAACGTTCGCTGCAAAAAATCGTCGACAATGCCAGGGCCCGATGGCCATTGAACGCCGTGCAGATCGTGCATCGGATCGGCCCGTTGTCGATCAGCGAGCCGATCGTGTTTGTCGGCGTCAGCAGCCCCCATCGTCAAGCCGCTTTCGAAGCCTGTGCATTCATCATGGACTACCTGAAAACGGACGCACCGTTCTGGAAACGCGAAGACGTGGCGTCCGGCGCACGCTGGGTCGATGCCCGTGACAGCGACCGGTCAGCCGTCGAGCGCTGGGCAGATAGGCCGTATGAGGCGGCTATGCAACGCGCTCCGGCCTAGCTACAGTCATCGGCTCAAAGCTTTTCTGCACAAGGAGTTTCCGCTTGAGCCCCACGCCCTCCCCGATCACGCAACAGGATGTACTGCAACCCCGGTCCATCAGCCTGCGCGAAGCCTTCCTGTTCTGGCTCAAGCTTGGTTTCATCAGTTTCGGCGGGCCGGCGGGGCAGATTTCGATCATGCATCAGGAGCTGGTCGAACGCCGGCGCTGGATCTCCGAGCGGCGCTTTCTGCATGCCCTCAACTATTGCATGTTGCTGCCCGGGCCTGAGGCTCAGCAGTTGGCGACCTACATCGGCTGGCTGATGCACCGAACCTGGGGCGGTGTGATCGCTGGCGTGCTGTTTGTATTGCCTTCGCTGTTCATCCTGATTGCGCTGTCCTGGGTGTACATCGCCTTTGGTGACGTGCCCGTGGTCGCCGGACTGTTCTACGGGATCAAGCCTGCGGTCACGGCAATCGTCGTGCAGGCGGCTCACCGGATCGGCTCGCGGGCGCTGAAGAACGGCTGGTTATGGGGCATCGCCGCCGCGTCCTTCGTGGCCATCTTCGTGCTCAATGTGCCGTTTCCGTTGATCGTGCTCGGCGCGGCGGTCATCGGTTATTTTGGCGGGCGACTGGCACCGGAAAAATTCAGGACCGGTGGCCACAGCGCTGCGAAACGCTCCTACGGCCCGGCAGTGATCGACGACGACACCCCTACCCCCGGACACGCCCGCTTCAGTGGCTGGAAACTGGCGCGTCTGGCCGTGATCGGTGCGATCTTGTGGACACTGCCCATGGCCATGCTCACCGCACTGTTCGGCTGGGAAGGCACGCTGACCCAGATGGCCTGGTTCTTCACCAAGGCCGCGCTGCTGACCTTTGGCGGCGCCTACGCGGTGTTGCCGTATGTCTACCAGGGCGCGGTCGGCCACTACGGATGGCTGACGCCTACGCAGATGATCGACGGCCTGGCGCTCGGTGAAACCACGCCGGGTCCGTTGATCATGGTTGTCGCCTTCGTCGGTTTTATCGGCGCCTACGTGCATCAGGTCTTCGGCCCGGATCAGGCCTTCGTTGCCGGCGCCATCGCCGCGACGCTGGTGACCTGGTTCACCTTCCTGCCCTCGTTCCTGTTCATCCTCGCCGGCGGGCCGTTGGTGGAATCGACGCACAACGAACTCAAGTTCACCGCGCCACTGACGGCCATTACGGCCGCCGTGGTGGGCGTGATTCTCAACCTGGCCTGTTTCTTTGCCTACCACGTGCTGTGGCCCAAAGGCTTCGAAGGAGCACTGGACTGGCCTTCGCTGCTGATCGCGATAGTCGCGGGCGTTGCATTGCTTGGATTCAAACGCGGGGTGATCGAGGTGTTGATCGGCTGCGGGTTGATCGGCCTGGGTGTGCACCTGATGTTCTGAATCAAACATTTACACGCGCCGCAATCCTCCCTAGTATCCAGCCATCCCCCGGATGGCTTGTGCTACTGGCCACCGACGATTTCCGCCGCCGGAAACCTGCGCCATGCGTACTTTGCCGTCAGAACAGCACCTGCTGAACCTCTCGATCCAGGCCACCTCGCTGCTGGCCGTGGACGGCATTGCATGAAGCGCATCGTCAACCTGCCCATGGCCCTGCGCCGCTCCAAACTGCGTCACTCCGCACGTCCGCCGGATAGCGCCCTGCTCGCCTGATCGGCGAGCCCCCTCCTTCGCTATCCCGGTCCGCGTGAACCCTGCTCAGCCATACACAGAACCTGTGGGAGCGGGCTTGCTCGCGAAAGCGGTGTGTCAGTCACCTCAAGTGCTGGATGTGCGGGCCTCTTCGCGAGCAAGCCCGCTCCCACAATGACTGTGCTCACCTGACCGGCATTGGTTTCTCCCAATTCTGCCTGGACACCGACATGACTCAACGTTGCAATTCCTACTACACCGCCACCCTCAACCAGGACACCGATTACCCGACGCTGCAAGGCCGGCACCGGGTTGATGTGGTGATCATCGGCGGCGGATTCACCGGTGTGGCCACCGCCGTCGAGCTGGCGGAAAAAGGCCTGAAGGTCGCCATCGTCGAAAGCCACAAGATCGGCTGGGGCGCCACCGGGCGCAATGGCGGCCAGGTCACCGGCAGCCTGTCGGGCGATGAAGCCATGCGCAAACAGATGCGCCGCACCATTGGTGATGAAGTCGATGATTTCATCTGGAACCTGCGCTGGCGCGGGCACCAGATCATCCGGCAGCGCGTGGAAAAATACGGCATCGCCTGCGACCTCAAGCACGGCCACCTGCACGCTGCATACAAACCCGCGCACATGGTCGGCTTGCGCAAGGATTACGAAGAGGCGGTGCACCGTGGCATGGGCGACGAGGTCAGCCTGCTCGACCGCAGCCAGGTGCGCGACCTGCTGCAAAGCGACCTCTACCACGGCGCGATCAAGAACACCCGCAACATGCACCTGCACCCGCTCAACCTGTGCATCGGCGAGGCCCGCGCAGCCGAAAGCCTCGGTGCGTTGATCTTCGAGAACAGCGAAGTGCTGGAGATCATCCACGGGGACACGCCTGGAGTGCGCACCGCCCACGGACACATCGACGCCAACCAGGTGCTGCTGGCCGGCGACGTCTACCACAAGCTGGAACCGGGCAAGCTCAAGGGCAAGATTTTCCCGGCCATGGGCGGCATCGTCACCACTGCGCCGCTGGGCGATCTGGCCAGGCAGATCAACCCCGAAGACCTGGCGGTCTATGACTGCCGCTTCGTGCTCGATTACTACCGCCTCACCGCTGACGGTCGCCTGTTGTTCGGGGGCGGCGCCAACTACAGCGGCAAGGATTCGCGGGACATCGCCGCCGAGCTGCGTCCGTGCATCGAGCAGACCTTCCCGGCGCTCAAAGGCGTGGCCATCGATTACCAGTGGAGCTGCGCGATGGGCATCGTGATCAACCGCATCCCACAACTGGGCAAGCTGTCGGACAACGTCTGGTATTGCCAGGGCTACTCCGGCCACGGCATCGCCACCACCCACATCATGGGCGAAATCATGGGCCGTGCGATCACAGGAAAACTGGAACAGTTCGACACCTTAGCCGCCTGCCAGCACATCCGCGTGCCCATGGGCGACCTGCTCGGCAACCCGATGCTCGCCGCCGGCATGTGGTACTACCAGATGCTTGAGCGACTGCGCTGAGGTTACTGGCCAATACATTCAACATGGATGTTGTTTGTGCTGGCCTGGAGATTTGTGGTCGACATCGATTCCTGTAGGAGCGAGCCTGCTCGCGATGGCGGTGTCTCATTCAGCAGTGATGTCGGCTGAAAGTACGCCATCGCGAGCAAGCTCGCTCCCACAAAGACCCACTCAAGCCTGCACCACCTCGATCCCCAGCGCCCGGTAATCTTCAACATTGCCAGACGCCACATGCCGTTCGGTAATCAGCGTGTGCACGCGGTTGCAAGGCGCGACGACAAAGGGTTCCACCGCCCCGAGTTTGTCCGCCGTGGTGACGGCAATCACGTGAGAGGCACAGTCGAGCATCGCCTGTTTCACCGGCACTTCATCAAAATGCAGTGAGCTCAAGCCCACCTGCGGGTGAATCGCGCAAACCCCGGTAAACAGCAGATCGGCCTTGATGCCCGCCAGCAACCGCAGGGTTTCGTGACCGCTGGCCGACATCGTCGCCGGGTTGAGCTGGCCGCCCGCCAGAATCACCTTGATGCCTTTGTATTCGGACAAGGTGATGGCGGTCATCGGCGACGCGGTGATCGCGGTAATGGCGATGTCCGCCGGCAGCGAACGCGCGATCTGCAAGGTGGTAGTGCCGGAATCGAACACTACGATCTGACCGTCTTGCACCCGTCGCGCAGCCAATTGCGCCAGATGGGTTTTCACCTCATCGGTTTCACTGATCCGGGTGAAATAGTCCTTACCCGTGTCCTTGGGACGCGGCAACGCCCCGCCGTGTACCCGCTGCACCAGGCCGACACTGGCCAGTTCCGCCAGATCCCGGCGGATGGTGTCTTCGGACACCGCGAAATGCTGGCTCAACTCCGAGGCCATGACCTTGCCGTCACGTTCGAGGATCAACAGGATTTTTTGCCGGCGTACGGATGGAAGTTCGGCAGCGGAATGGTTGTCGTGCATGTTTTTGCCCGTTTATGCGTGAAATTGCGCTCTTCGGCGAGATTAGCCAAAGCACGGGACAAACACAAACGGGCGGCCGGGCAAACACCTCCAAGTATCATTTTTTTCGATCTTTCAAATCATTACGCCGAATTTTTTATTTTGCTGTGACCTGTTCAAGATGGCGCCGTCACTCATGTTTCGGATGGAAACCTCATGAATATCAATTTTGCTTTTGCGTGCATGATCGTGGTCTCGTTCACGATTGCGCTGGTACACGCCTGACCGACAGGTCGTGAGACGTCAAGTTGTGCAAGGTCGCGGTAAAACGCCTGACAGATCAGGAATATGCACTATAACCAGTGGTGACATGATTTCCGATCAGGGGAACTGGAAGGCTCCCTCGGAAGTTGCTCTCTAAAAAAGCCGCGGACAAATGAGTGCCCGCCAGGAGACACCACCCATGAAAGCTCTGAAAATCGCCGCCAGCGATGGCACCTCCGAATGTTTCCTGAACACCCGGGAGGTGGTCCCGCTCAGTCAAACCGACTTCACCGACGTCGCCGTGGCCGTGGTGTCGGTCAATGATGTGTTGGCTGGAGCGTTGGACGTCATTCAGCGCACCGGTTTTGATGTGCCGATTTTCCTGGTGCCTTCCCCCGGCACCAGCACCCGCCCCCGGGAAGTCTACAAACACCTCAATGACGTGCTGCTGCAGGTGAACGGCATCTTCGACCTGTCCCCCAGTAACGTCGAATACCATGGCAACCAACTGGAGACAGCGGCCAAAGCCTATGAAGAAAGCCTGCTGCCGCCCTTCTTCGATTCGCTCAAACGGTACACCGAGGCGGCCAACGCAACCTTTGCCTGCCCCGGTCACCAGGGCGGCCAGTTCTTTCGCAAGCATCCGGCGGGGCGGCAGTTTTTCGATTTCTTCGGCGAGACGCTGTTTCGCGCCGACATGTGCAACGCCGACGTCAAGCTCGGCGACCTGCTGATCCACGAAGGCCCGGCGCTGCTGGCGCAAAAACACGCCGCGCAGGTGTTCAACGCCGACAAGACCTACTTCGTGCTCAACGGCACCTCGGCGTCGAACAAGGTGGTGACCAACGCCCTGTTGACCCCCGGCGATCTGGTGCTGTTCGACCGCAACAACCACAAATCCAACCACCAGGGCGCGCTGTTGCAGGCCGGCGCCACGCCGGTGTATCTGGAAACCGCGCGCAACCCCTACGGCTTCATCGGCGGCATCGACGCCCACTGTTTCGACGAAGACTATCTGCGCGAACTGATCGCCGAAGTCGCCCCGGACAAGGCGCAACTGCCACGGCCGTTCCGCCTGGCGATCATTCAATTGGGCACCTATGACGGCACCGTCTACAACGCCCGGCAAGTCGTCGACCGCATCGGCAAGTTGTGTGACTACATCCTGTTCGACTCGGCGTGGGTCGGCTACGAGCAGTTCATCCCGATGATGAAAGACTGCTCGCCGCTGTTGCTCGACCTCAACGAGAACGACCCGGGCATCTTCGTCACCCAGTCGGTGCACAAACAGCAGGCCGGTTTTTCCCAGGCCTCCCAGGTGCACAAGAAGGACCGCCACATCAAAGGCCAGGCGCGCTATTGCAACCATCACCGGCTCAACAACGCGTTCATGGCCCAGGCGTCCACCAGCCCCTTCTACCCTCTGTTCGCTTCGCTGGATGTGAATGCGCGCATTCACTCGGGCCGCAGCGGCCTGCGCCTGTGGGAAGACTGCGTGAAGTTCGGCATCGAGGCGCGCAAGTTGATCCTCGAAGCCTGCACCATGGTCCGACCGTTCGTGCCGGATACCATTGAAGGGCGCGCCTGGGAAGACTATCCAACCGAAGACATTGCCAATGACATCCGCTTCTTCGAGTTCCACCCCAAGGACCGCTGGCACGCCTTTGCCGGCTACGCCGAGAAGCAGTACTTCATAGACCCGTGCAAGTTGCTGTTCACCACGCCGGGCATCGACCCGGTGGATGGCAGCTACACCGACTTCGGCATTCACGCCGGTATCCTGGCCAACTTCCTGCGCGAGAACGGCATCGTTCCGGAAAAATGCGACCTCAACTCCATCCTGTTCCTGCTCACCCCGGCCGAAGACTGGGCGAAGATGACCCACCTGGCCGCGCAGATCGCCCGTTTCGAACGCTTCATCAGCGATGACGCGCCGATGAGCCGGGTGTTGCCGGCCATCTACGCGCAGCATCAGGAACGTTATCGCAACTACACCATTCGCCAGCTCTGCCAGGAAATGCACGACCTGTACCGCCACCACAATGTGCAGCAGTTGCAGAAGGACATGTTCCGCAAGGAACACTTCCCGAAAAAGGCCATGAACCCGCAGCAAGCGCAAATCGAGTACATCCGCGGCAACGTCGAACTGGTGGCGTTGGCGGATGCCGACGGGCGCATTGCGGCCGAAGGTGCGTTGCCTTATCCGCCGGGGGTGCTGTGCGTGGTGCCGGGTGAAATCTGGGGCGGCGCGGTGCTCAAGTACTTCCTGGCGTTGGAGGAAGGCATCAACCGCTTGCCCGGGTTCACACCGGAGCTGCAGGGCGTGTACCTGAAGCAGGAAGGCGGTCGTACCCGAGCGTATGGGTACGTGATCAAGGCCTGATGGCATGCAGCAGGAGCTGGCGTGGGCCGGCTCCTGCCCAATGCATCGATCAGAATTTTTCCGGGATGTACTTGAACGGATAGTTCGGATCCCGATAGTTTCCGGGACTTTGGCGTTTTGGCAGTTTCACTTTTGCCCGCGGTATTTCTTCATAAGGAATACTGTTCAGCACATCACTGATGATGTTCAGTCGCGCCCGTCGCTTGTCATTCGAGTTGGCGACCCGCCACGGGGCGAATTCGGTGTCGGTGAATTTGAACATGTCGTCCCGGGCACGGGAGTAGTCGTACCAGCGGTTATAGGACTTGAGGTCCATGGGTGACAGCTTCCAGATCTTGCGCCCGTCGGTGATACGCGACTTGAGGCGTCGGGTCTGCTCCTCCTGGCTCACTTCAAGCCAGTATTTGATCAGGATGATTCCCGATTCGACCAGTGCCTGCTCGACGCGCGGCACCCCGGTGAGAAAGGTGTGCACCTGCTCGTCGCTGCAGAACCCCATGACCCGCTCGACACCGGCGCGGTTGTACCAGCTGCGATCGAAGATCACCACTTCACCGGCCGCCGGCAGGTGCGGCAGATAACGTTGCACATACATCTGGCTTTTTTCCCGCTCGGTCGGTGCCGGCAGCGCCATCACCCTGAACACCCGCGGACTGACCCGTTCGGTCAACGCCTTGATTGTCCCGCCCTTGCCGGCGCCATCACGGCCCTCAAAGACGATGCAGACCTTGGCGCCCGAGTGCTGCACCCACTCCTGCAGCTTGACCATCTCGACATGCAGCCGCGCCAGTTCCTCGAGATAATCCTTGTTCTTGAGCTTGCCGCTTTCGACCGGTTTGCTTTTGGTTGCCGCCTTCTTCTTTGCCATGCCCGTAACCTCCTTCAATGCGTCACATAGCGTCCGGAGTGCCCCCGGCCGCGTTCATTGCGCGTCGACTGCGCTGATAATATTCAACCGCCTGTTCCAGGTTCAGGAACATGCGCGCCTCGCCCAGCACATGGCCCAGGGGTGCCTTGATGACCATGTCCCATACGCCCGGACTCATGCCCACCAGCCACAGTGAAATGCCTTTCTCACTCATGCGCTGCTCCGCGCCGGTGAGCATTTTCAGCGCGGTGTATTCCAGGTCGAACACACTGCGCAGGTCCAGGACCACGACCTTGGGATTCGCCACGTCAATCAGCGGCCGGATCTTGTCGGCGATGCGCTCGGCATTGGCGAAGAACACCCGTCCTTCGGGCCTGAGCAACAGCAATCCGTCAAAGTGTTCGTCGTCTTCGTTGTCGGTGGCCTGCGGACGATAGACGTTGGTACCGGGCTTGCGTCCAAGTACGTGCACGGGCGGGTCGGAGACCTGGTAGGCCAGGGCCAGCAACGAGACGATAATCGCCACGACGATCCCTTGCAGCGTGCCCAGCAGCATCACGCCGATCATGGCCACCACGGCCCAGGCAAATTCGGTACGGCGAACCGACAGGATTTCGCGAAATTGCGCCGGTTCGATCAAACCCACCGAATACACGATCACCACGGCGGCGAGCGTGGCGTTGGGCATCAGGCCAATGAGCGGTGCCAGCAGCAGGCAAGTGCCCAGCGCCAGTGCGGCGGTGACCAGTGCGGCCAGTTGCGAACGGGCGCCGGCCAGGCGGTTCACTGCCGTCTGGGTGGTCCCGCCACCGGCGACCATGGCCCCGAGAAACGCGCCACCGATGTTGGCAACGCCTGTGGCCAGCAGTTCCCGATTCGGTTGTGGCGCGGGCTCGTCACTGCGGGCGAAAGCGCGCCCCGCCGCGATGGTTTCGGTGAAACTCATCAGCGCGATACCCATCGCCGAGGACCACAGGGTTTCGGCCATCGACCAAACCGGCAGGGTCGGTGCGGGCAATCCGATCGGCACCACGCCCACGGCGGACACACCAAAGCGCTCCAGGCCAAACAGGCTCATGCCGATGATGCCAAGCGCCACCGCAATCAAAGGTGCGGGCAGCCGGGGCGTAAAACGCTTCATGCCCACCAGCAGCAGGACCATGAACACACCGACCGCCACGGTCGGCAGCGAGGCATGGCCGACGCTCTGGACCGTGGCCACCAGATTGTGCAGGAAGCCGCCTTTGTCGATGTGCGTGCCCAACAGCTTGGGCAGTTGGTCGAGCACGATGACCACGCCGATGCCGGCCTTGAAACCCACCAGTACCGGCTCGGAAATGAAATTGGCGACGAAACCCAGGCGCAGCAACCCCGCGACAATCAGGATCGCACCCACCATCAGGGCCAGCGTGGCGGAACCGGCGAGCAAGGTCGCCGCATCGCCATCGGGGCTGATCTGGCCCAACGCGGAGCCGGCAAGAATGGCCAGGGTGGTCGTGGTGCTGACGCTAAGCGGGCGCGACGTGCCGAGCACGGCATAGATCACCATCGGTACCAGCGCCGTGTACAGCCCGACCTGCACCGGCAGGCCGGCAATGGTGGCGTACGCCAGCGCCTTGGGAATGACCACGGCCGCTGCCGTCAGCCCGGCGACCACATCGCTGCGCAGCCAGTCTGGCCGGTAGCTGCCGAGCCACTCCGGGATCAACAGGCTGCGCAAGGTTCCCCGCTGTGGAGTGCCTGGAATCCGCTCTTGCGGATGGCTGCCTTGTTGATTCATCGGTCACTCCAGTGGCAAATCTTCCATGCGGATGATGAGTGGGCTCGACAGACCGCACAATCCTTTAACTGCACGCGCAACCATTGCAAACCCTCAAAGGCATCGAAGCGCGTGTGCCGGCGGGCAATCAGCTCAGGTTGAGGAAATTCCAAGGGTGGGGCATGGGTTGAATACACCGGCAAACGTCCGGGCAATCGGGCTCGGTAGATTACAAATGTAGCCGGTTTGCGCGGCGATGAAGGGATTCGTTGATTGAGCCCGAATACCTCCAACACGTCCTTCCTGAAAGTGGAAGCCTCGTATGGACGACGTCATGAAAGCGATAAATGAGCTATACCCGCTAATTCTCCCCATTGCAGTTCTTCAACTCAGGAGTTTGGCAATGAAGCTCAAAACCTCACTGGCAGCACTCGTGGTTGCGGCAAGCCTTTTCGGCTGCACCACTTCTTCGACCCACGGCGTGAACGTTAACCTGGTCGCCACCCGGCAAAACGCCGGTCAGATCGGCACCGTCACCTTGACCGACTGGGACAAGAAAACTGGGCTCAGTTTCTTCATCAGCGGTGCTCCAATGGGGGTTACGCTGCCCCTGCGTCTTTACTCTTTCATCAATAACGGCACCTGCCAGCAACCCGGGTCAGTCGCCTACGCGATGAACGACACCGTCAACACCGAACGCCAACCCGTACGCGGCTGGTCTTTTACCAGAACCGCGCCTGTGCCGTTGCAAACCCTGCTTGACGGCAAGTATTCGGTGGTCGTGCGAACGGCTTCGACCGATGGCAACGTCGATATTTTTTGCGGGGATATCAAGGCAACAGAACCGGTGAAATAGCCGCGGCCATTGCTGGCCGCCCACGCCCCGGTACCGCTCGTGCCACCCGTTGTCCGGTGCGAGCGGTGGCGTCGGGTGAACGGAGCCGGCGACGACAGTGGCAACAACCGGTAACAAACCTGTCATTAGTCACTGATAACGTCCTAGCGCTTTCCCGAACCGCATCCGTTCGAACTCCGATCGGCAGTTCCCCGTACCGGGCTTTGCCCAACCGCTCAAGGTGACACTACAGGTGTACTCAAGCACGACGCGCAAGCAAATCATCATCAGGTCCAACGACATGAGCTGTGACGACTTTGGCGCGTTGTTCTTGAACCTGTTCGGCAACCTTTACTCCGATTCTGCGCCGCCGCCAAAAAGCATCAGCATCGGCGGGGTCTACGGCAGACACGAAGGTGTCAGCTTTCGTCGCATGCACTTTCACGGTGACTTCACGGTGGCATTTCCCGCCCCCCTTGATGAAATCACGTTCGTCATTCCCACCGCCGGCAAGATCATCTTCAACCACGTCACCGAGTCGGTTGGCTTCGCCCAGATCGGCCTGGCCATCGACAAGGCCAAGGTCCGCTCGGCGCGCTTTGTCGACAATCATGCGCAGCACGGGATTTCGATCAGCCGGGCGCTGATCACCGAACGACTGTCGATGTTGCTCGGCAAGCCGATCCTGCAAAAAATCTGTTTTGAGCCCGTGGTGGATCTGAGCGTACCCGCCTTGCAGGGCATCAAGGCGCTGGTGGACCTGGCCACCGGAACCGAGTTCGACCTGCTGATCAATACGGGCTCGCTGATGCCTTCACGCCTTCGCGAAATGCTGGTCGACGCCGTGCTCGAAACCTGGCCGCACAACTTCACCGAGGCCCTTCAGCGCCCCTCCCCACTGATAGCGCCGCGACATGTGAAGCTGGCCGTCGAGTACATTCAGGCTCATCCCGACCGACTGGCCAGCGGTACCGAACTGGCGCAATTGACCAACGTCAGCCTGCGCGCATTGCAGGAGGGTTTTCAGCGTTTCATGGGCACCTCGATCGTTGCCTATCAGCGCCAGGTACGCCTGGAGCGCGCCTTTGCCGCGCTGTCCCAAGGGGGGGCGCCGTCGGTGACAGACGTGGCCTTGCAACACGGCTTCAGCAATGTCGGCCGGTTTTGCCAGTATTTCCAGAGTGCCTACGGCATCAGTCCCGCAGACGTGAGAAAAGGCCGGAGAACGCGACCCATGGCGACCAATTGAGGATGTGTGGGAGCGAGCCTGCTCGCGATGGCGTAGTGACATTCAACATCCATGTCGACTGACACGGCCTCTTCGCGAGCAAGCTCGCTCCCACACTTTGATCGGTGTCGAACACAAATCCGGTGTACGACAAAAAACCACTGTGGGAGCGAGCTTGCTCGCGATGGCGTAGTGACATTCAACATCCATGTCGACTGACACGGCCTCTTCGCGAGCAAGCTCGCTCCCACCATTGATCGGTGTCGAACACAAATCCCGCGTACGACAAAAAACCACTGTGGGAGCGAGCTTGCTCGCGATGGCGGTATGTCAGCCACCCTCTTCGTCGGCTGCTAATCCGCCTTCGCGAGCAAGCTCGCTCCCACAGATTGTTTAATCTGATCGTCAGAACAGATAGCTGGCCTTCAGGCCGCCATTGAAGCCGTGGCTGTCGCCGCCACCACTGGCGCCGACTTGCGCCCCTACGCTCCACGGACCAAGGTTGGCCATGACGTTGACACCACCGGTGAACTGGTCACGGTTGTCGAAGGCGGCTTGCTGTTCGATGTCCAGGCCCAACAGTTGCCCTTCGCTGTCGACTTCATGGTCGCCCAACACATGCTCGTAGCCCACTTGCACACCCGGCACCACTTGCCAGGCACCGAGGCTGACAGGTGCAAAGGATGCGTTGAGGTTGGCCACCGCGCTCTTGCGGGTCTCGTGGATGCCGTCGACGTCCAGGGCCAGTTCGCTGCCTTTTTCCTGGAAACCCGACAGGTTGACGTGGCTGACCCGCACGCCGAGGCTCGGTTCGAGGGTCACGCCGTTCACCGGCACACGGTAACCGAGCGCCAGAGTCGCGCCGGTGAGGTTGCCATGGCTGTCGCCCCTGGCCGTGCCCAGACCGCCGCCGAGTTCTCGCTTGCTCTCGTAATCGAGATAGCCCGCGCTGGCATTGGCATCCACAAACAGGCCACGTTCCAGACCGTTCGGCGCAAAGCGTGCGCCGACGCTGAAGAAGGTCAGGTCGGTATCGGCCTCGCCACCTGCACCACCGACATTGCCGCTGCTGTAGCCGAAGCCGGCATGGGCGCTGAGCTGTTCGGAAAAGCGCTGGGTCAGGCCAATCATCATGCCCTGGCTATGCTCGTTGCTGCTGGAGGCCTGGGACGAACCATCCGTGCCCAGGTACCCCGCCAGGGCGGTGCTCCACAGGCGATATTGCCCGGCCTTGAGGTCGATGCCGCTGGTGAACGGCGCGGCGGCCTATTCGATCATCGCGCCCTGACGCAGCAGGTAGCTCGCGGCGTCGGCGTGCACCTGACCGCCGACGGTGGACTCCACGCCCCCGAGGCTGCGGGCATCGATGGCCGACTGCAGGTAGTAGTTGTAGGCGCTGTAGGTGCCCGACAGGTTGCTGTTCTGCAGTTGTTGCAACAACTGCGCGCCGGCCGCAGCGTTGCCGGCCAGGTCCGCTGCGCCAGGCAGGCTGTTGTAGAACACCATCTTGCCGCGCAGCACGTAGATGGTTTCCTGGGACAGGCCAAGACCTTCCTTGAGGTAGTTATCCATCGTGCCGTACTGCGCGGTCACCTCGTCCAGGCCGGCTTGCAGATAACTGGCCTCCACACCGATCAGCGGCCCATAGATGGTCGCCAGGCTCGGAGGCAACGCCGCCAGAGTCGCCTGGATACGCGCAGCAGTGTAGTCGTTGGTCGCCAGGTAGTTGCTCATGATGGTGGCATCGTCGACCCCGGCGATGCTTTGCAGCACAGCAGCGGTCCAGCCCGTACGGTCCTTGCCGGCGGTGCAATGGAACAGCGCGGCGCCGTCGACCGTGGCCAGCTCATTGAACAGCTGGTTGAACTCGCTGCGCATCCCAGGGTTGCGGACGAAATCACGGTTGGTGTCCTGCATCATGGCGGTGGCTTCGGCGGCGCTGTGGAACGCAACGTTGGTGATGTTCGCACCCGACGTGGAGCCACCGATGATGTCGATGTTGGTGTACGTCGCACCCGTGGGCATCGTGTCGGGCGTGGCGGCGATTTCGGTTGGCGTGCGCAGGTCGTAGACCGCCTTGATGCCCATACCGTTGAGGGTTGCCAGATCCGCCGCCGATGGCGTCAGCGCGTTGGAGCGGTAAAACACCCCGCCACGCATCGTGCCGTCATTGGCCGTCGAATACGCGGTGGTGAGACCGGCGACATCGCGCAAATTATCGATGCTCTTCAGGCGAGGAGTGTTGAGGGGGACAGTCTCGGCCGCCTGGGCGGCAGCGATGGACAGGCTCAAAACAGACAGCGAACACACAAGTCGTTGGAACACAGTGCAGCCTCATTGAAATCGCGTTGGGCTGACTAATATCTACAATGAAATGGCGCTGAACATGACAAATCGCCCGCGAACGCAAATCACTGCGCGATGTGTCCAGGCGGCTCGTTTTCTGTCCGTGTAATGCCCGCTGGGGGGGCTGGTTGTGAGTGATGTGCCTGGCGGGGAACGAGGTGTGTGGTGGCCGGTGGTCAATTTCCAGGTATAAAAAAACCCGCCTTCCAGCGGTTTTTTTGCTTTTCAGAAACTGATCTGTCGCCGCGAACTCAATGGGTTTTTTTCGAGGTCGACTGCCCGGCTTTACTCAAGCCCTTGGTGTTGTGCTCACCCGGCGTCGAGGCCGAAATAGCCCTGGCCTTGGAGATGCCGCGAGTATCTTTGGAATGGGCGATGCCTGAGGTCGTGGTGCCATGACCGTTATCATCGTTGCGCTCACTACCGTAGTGGTTCCCGCTCAGGCCATGGTCGCGCACGGATTTGCCGGCATGGTCGCTGTTCAGCCCGTTGCCGCGGCCGTTACTGCCGGAGTGGCCTGTACCGGCGTGTCCGCCCCCCATACCGCCGCCGTGGCCTGCGCCGTTTCCGCCGCCATTACCACCGCCATTACCACCGCCATTTCCGCCACCGCCGCCACCACCGTTTCCACCGCCACCGCCACCGCCATCCTTCGCGTATGCGGAACCCATGATCGACAGGCCATCAGGGAGTAACGGAGCGGCTGCAAGCATCATGGCGCATGACATTACAGCAACGAGACTCTTGTTTTTAAAAAGCATGATTGCTTCCGTAGGAGGTTGATATCGCGTGACGTATGACGCGATATCCCTGGAACAGTTCAAGTGCCACGACAGACGGCTGGAGCACCCTCAGTCAACGGGAAGACCTTCCACACGTTAATCAAACGCACCGTCGAGAATTTCATAGACAAGCCCAGTGGCCAGCGCAACCAGGATCAGGTCCGTACCGACTTGCTGCCATTCGTAGCCATCGTAGTGGGGCAGCCTGCCGACCAGCCGGCCATCCAGTTTTTTGGCGATGCCGGGTGGAAGCGGCTTGCCACGGGCAAGGTTCTTTTGAATGCCCGGTGGCAAATCAGGCCCGGGGCTCCAGTAGCCCGTGTTCACGCCAATGATCTGGAGCACGCTGCTGCGGTTGATGCTCGGGCCATTGCTCCAGTCCCCGCCGCCGGAATTCTTGTTCTTGTTGCCATGACTGCCCTGGTTGCCATGGTTGACCTTCCCGCCACCTTGGCCGTTACCGGGATCAGCCAGCGCCGTCGCCGAGCCGCTGATCAGGGTCAAACAGGTGATTGCTGCAATCAAAGATCGAGACCTGAACATGAGTCACTCCTTCGTGGTGGGAAATGTTCCCTGAAATTTAGACGCTATTGACGTAGTTGGTTCCATCGAGTCACAGAGCCATGAACCGTCTGCGCTCATCCGCTCGAAGCCAGGTTTCACGTCCGGGCATTCGCCGCAACGTTCTTCGATGTGAATCCACGCTTGATACGTCGCAGATACTTCAATGCGTGGCACTGTTTCCCGACTGTTACCTCAGCGCCGCAGTTGTCACTTCTGCGCCGCCGAACTGGCCAATAGAGTATGGCCGTCGGTGTGGAACTGGGTCGTCGACTTGTCGGCCCGCGTTGGCACCGATCCCCCCATCACGGAAGAGGTGAATCATGAGTTTCGTCAAAGTGGAAAAAAACCAGAGCAGCGCCCCGTCGGATGCCGACATGAAAAAAGCCATGGTCGAGTCGGGCGGCAAGCCGGGCGAGGTCACCGGGACCAATGCCGCCCGCACCCTGACCTACACCGGCGTGGTCAATCACACGGTGTACGAGAACAAGCTGATCGAGATCGCCAAGGGCAAACGCACCAGCTGGAACTTCGTCTGGGCCGATGCCCGGGCCGCCTGAGGTCAAGGCGGGGCGGCCGATCGGCTGCCCCGCTGACCCGGCCCCTGATACACCCCCGATACCCGCTTGTAACACCAAGACACTTAGCCGCCCTGCCCCTCGCCCCTAGAGTGAAGCCGTCAATGGACTGCAGCGCCAAGCGCCAGCAGCCCATTGTTTGCCCAACACACCACCAAGGAAGAGGGAAACCATGAGCAAATCAATCGCTGTCAGCCAAAAGAGCCAGCAGCTTCACAATGATGTGCAAGAAGCCGTCAAGTCGATCATGGGTGCAACGCAACTGAAAGCGGCGGATTACGGCCGGGTACTGAGGTCGGCCCTGGCGGCTTCGCAAAAAACCGTCACCATCGAAATCGCCGCCGGCGACCTGGCGCAGCTCAAGAAGTCCGGCTACAAGCTGTGCTTCGCCAAGAAGGTGGGTGACGCCGACTACAACGTGGTCTGGCAGTCCTATGACGCTTACCTGAGCAACAACGAGTTCAGCTGGACGCCTCAATATCAGCTGTTTGCGTCCAACCTGTTCAAGGCAAATGTGCAGGTCAAAGTCTCGACCAACATCGTCAATATCGGCCTGGGGCAAACATCGACACTCGATGAGCACGGTCTGCTGAGTTCGGCGGTTACCGGGGGACCGAACATTTCCATGACCTTTGTAAACGACTACGCCCCCATCCATCCGGGTATCAACCAGTTATCTACCGGCATTGATGGCAATCAGGTCAGCACCCCCATTTACGTTGCGGTGGATCAGGTGGTCACCGGTGAAACCGTGCTGACGCCGGTGGAAACCATCCTCGTGTGGTTCGAACAGAACGTACAGACCAGCACCATGTTCAGTACCTCACGCTCCAAGGCGATCGAAATCGACTTGACGTTCGATAACACCGCAGGTCGCCTTTACGAAGGCGGTCAGTGGAAAACCGTGTAACCGTCATGCCGGGGCAACCTTGCGGTTGCCCTTTCACTCCTCTTTGCCCGCCGCGGCGAAGTAGCCCGTCAGCGAACGACAGATCGACTGCGCGAGGTCCTCCTGGGTGGCGATGCCATGGGGTCGATCACGATCGAACTGCGCCGACCAGCGAATCCGCCCCTGCGCCACATCCACCAGGCGCAATGACGCTCGCACCCGCGAAGGCTCGACCCGCACGCTGCCCTCCAGGCAATAGCTGTAACGCCCGCCACGCTTGAAGTCCGGTACCGGCTCGCTGTTGCGTGCCACCCGCATCAACACATGATTGGTCCCGGTCTGCGCCTGCTCGAACGACTCGAACAGCCGGCAGCTCAACTCCTCGCACAAACCCCGGGTAAAGTCATCGCCATCGCGGGTGAGGCAGGTAAACGGCTGGATCTGGACCACAGGATGGCGAATGCCGACGCCCTTGGGCCGCAGCCGCTGATAGGTCAAGCGATAACACCCGGGTGGAATGCTGAAGCGCACCGGGTCCTGCTGGCCGTTGCCGGCGTAATGCGCTGCGAGCTTGCGCCGCAAGCGCCCCACCTGCACTCGCACCACCGGATCGTCGCCCGTGCAATACACTGCCGGGTCACGACGAAACACCGCGATGCCGATGGCGTGTTCGGTCAGCGGCGTATTGCAAGCCTGAAGGTCGTGCTCGACCAGAAAACGCAACAGACTGCCCATGCGCCTGGACTTGGCAAACAACGGGCTGACCAGCAACAGCGCCAGCACCCGCTCGATTTCTTCCCGATCGAGCGGCTCGGGTCTCCCCGCCGCAGTCGAATCGGCCATGCTTTTGATCACCATCGCCTGCCTCCGTGCAGGTTGCCGACAGGAATGGATGTCGCACTCCGTGATTACCCTTGCAGCGTGAGCAGGAATGGAACTCGGGCACTGCAACGACCAAGCGTAGCAGCCGTGTTGATATCGGCAGGCAATTGCGATGGTAGCAACCCGCCATCCGACGAACGTTCAATCTTGACGTCTGGAAAATTTGTAGGACTTGTCCCTTTGTGGCGAGGGAGCTCGCTCCCGCGAACCCGCACATAGCTAGCACCCCATTCGAATCGCAGTGACCGGGAGTAGCTCTTCTTACAGATACGAGGAAGTTTTACTTATGACGATTCAGTTGACTACAGCAGCCATCAGCAAACTGAAACGCGCAAAAACCGTTTTTGAGTAGCGTCTAAAAAGTTCATCTCCCCCCGGCCGATTCATTTAGACTCGGCCGTTGGCTCATGGGGCCGGGCCATGCCCTATAACGGATATCCAAGACAGCGGTTCATGAAAACAATAATTAGTTACTTGCGAAATAGTTACTGGAAAAGATGGATCCGCAAACACAAATGCAAAGTGGCGGGCGGTTTATTGTCGCTGCACAAAAGATCGACAGTGACCCTAGAAGAAGGCGTGACGCTTGGGCATATGGTCATAGAGTCAAAAAAGCTGGAAATTGGTGCGCATACTTATATCCGCAGTGACTGCGTCCTTTCGGCGGTCTCATCCATTGGCAGGTTTTGCTCCATTGGCAGCAGCTGTTTTATCGGCCAACAAAAGAGCTCGCATCCGTTGGACTGGCTCAGTTCACATCCCTTTCAATATACCGACACTGCGCTGGTTTACGACCCGGAGGTTGCGGACATCACGATTGGGCATGACGTCTGGATCGGCCATAGCGCGATGATCCTGGAAGGCGTGACCATAGGCACCGGCGCTGTCATCGCAACCCGCGCCCTGGTTGCCCATGACGTGCCACCGTACGCCATTGTTGCCGGCACCCCGGCAAAAGTTGTCAAGTATCGGCACACACCCGAGTTGATTGAAGCGCTGATCGACAGCAAGTGGTGGGATGTTGATGTCGAGGTACTCAAGACATTACCGCTCAATGATCCGCAAGCCACTTTATCTCTGTTGGCCACCCTGCAGAAAGAAACGCGCGCCGACTACCAACAGATCGAAATAACCCGCAAAGGGTGCAGTATTTCGTCTTGAGCATTGGAAATGACCAACACTGCACATTCAAGATGCCCGGCCAAACCAGATTCAAATGATAAAAAAACCCGCATCAGAGGCGGGTTTTAACGGCTGGATCCTGATGATCCCTGCCCAAAAAGCGGTTATCAGAAGTTCGCCGGTGTGTTGGCGCTGATGATTTCCGCCTCATCCGCCCCGATATTGCGAAACCGGTGCGGCAAGGTCGTCGGGAAGTAATAGCCATCCCCGGCGTTGAGCACACTCACCTGGCCATCCACGGTCAACTCCACGGTACCCCGGGTCACCAACCCACACTCCTCGCCTTCGGAATGCACGATCGGCTCTTCGCCGGAGCTTGCGCCCGGTGCGTATTGCTCGCGCAGAAGGCGCATCTGCCGGCTTGGCACGGACGCGCCGATCAGCAGCAAGCGCAGGCCATGGCGGCCGAGGTCAGGCTGTTCGTTGGCGCGGAAGACGTACTGGTGTTCGCGCGGCGGCTGATCGAAGGTGAAGAAGTCGGCCAGGGACATGGGGATGCCCTCCAGCAATTTCTTCAGGGAGCTGACGGAAGGACTGACCCGATTCTGTTCGATCAGGGAGATGGTTGCATTGGTGACGCCGCTACGCCGGGCCAGCTCGCGCTGGGACAGTTTGTAGCTTTCGCGTACTAATTTGAGTCGTGAGCCCGTGTCCATGACAGCCTTATGTGCCAACCCGTAGGAGCGAGCTTGCTCGCGATTGCGATCTGACCTTCAACATTGATGTCGACTCAACCAACGCTTTCGCGAGCAGGCTCGCTCCTACAGGGATAATGGAGGGGTGGAGTGCAGGCGCGGATCACGCCGTTTTCCGGTCCCGGAAACGTGAAAGGCGGCTATTAAATCACGTTTGTTCGTAATGCTCAGCAGGTTCGATAAACGGCTGAAAAAAAGAACCTGTTGATGATAATTCTGGGTCAAGACACAAGACCTGTGGGAGCGAGCTTGCTCGCGATGGCGGCGGGTCAGTCAACATCAATGTCGAATGTCAGACCGCTATCGCGAGCAAGCTCGCTCCCACAGGGGGATTTGCTGTGTTGCTGAAATAAAAAACCGGCGGCACCTTTTTGGGGCAGCCGCCGGTGAGGTAAAACCTAGATCCCGAAACGGTCACGCAGCGAGTAGTACACCGCGCCGAGGGCGGTCAACGGCGCCGAGAAGGTACGCCCGCCGATCATCGGCATGTGCGGCAGCGAGGCAAATGCATCGAAGCGCTCGGCGTCGCCACGGATCATTTCCGAGATCAGTTTGCCGGCCAGGTGCGAACAGGTGACGCCGTGGCCGCTGTAGCCCTGCATGTAGTAGGCGTTTTTCTCTATACGGCCGAATTGCGGCATGCGCGACATGGTCAGCAGGAAGTTGCCGGTCCAGCGGTAGTCGATCTTCACGTCCTTCAATTGCGGGAAGGTCTTGAGGATCTTCGGGCGGATCAGTTGTTCGATGTCGTCCGGCTCGCGTGCACCGTAGACCACGCCGCCGCCGTACAGCAGGCGGTTGTCGGCGGTCAGGCGGTAGTAGTCGAGCAGGTAGTTGCAGTCTTCCACGCAGTAGTTGTTGGTGATCAGGCTTCGGGCCTGCTTTTCAGACAACGGCTCGGTGACGACGATCTGCGAACCGCACGGCATGCTCTTGCTGGTCACGCGGTTGTCCAGGCCTTGCGGCAGGTAGGCGTTACCGGCGATCAGCAGGTACTTGGCCTTCACCACGCCTTTGGCGGTGCGCACGGTGATCGGCTCGCCGTAGGTGATTTCCACCGCCGCCGACTGCTCGTAGATCTTGCCGCCCAGGCCGATGATGGCCGAGGCTTCGCCGAGGGCCAGGTTCAGCGGGTGAATGTGGCCGCCCTGCATGTCCAGCAGGCCGCCGACGTAGGCGTCGGAACCCACTTCGCGCTTGATGTCGGCCGCGTCGAGCATTTTCAGGTTCTTGTTGCCGTAACGTTCCCAGCTCTTCTTCTGTTCGGCCAGGCCTTTGAGTTGCTTTTTGTTCATCGCCGCGAAGATGCCGCCGGGACGGTAGTCGCACTGGATGTCGTAGTGCTGTATGCGCTGACGGATGATGTCGGCGCCTTCGAAGATCATGCTGCCGAGGACCTCGGCAGTCTTGTCGCCGTAGCGCTCTTCGATGACATCGACGTCGCGGCTATAGGAGTTGACCAGTTGGCCACCGTTGCGACCGCTGGCGCCGAAGCCGACTTTGGCCGCTTCGAGCACGGTCACGCTGTAGCCCGCTTCGGCGAGGAACAGGGCCGAGGACAGGCCGGTGTAGCCGGCGCCGATCACGCAGACGTCGCAGTCCACCGCCCCTTCCAGCACTGGGAAATCACCGGTGAAGTTGCGAGTGGCGGCGTAGTAGCTGTTTACATGTGTCTGTTTCATACAGTTCTCCGATGGCCGCCGACAGAGCCGGCGACCGTCGCTTTATTGTTATCAGAGCTTGATCCAGGTCGCCTTGAGTTCGGTGTACTTGTCGAACGCGTGCAGCGATTTGTCCCGACCGTTACCCGACTGCTTGAACCCGCCGAACGGCGCGGTCATGTCGCCGCCGTCGTACTGGTTGACCCAGACGCTGCCGGCACGCAGGCCACGGGCGAAGGTGTGGGCCTTGCTCAGGTTGCTGGTCCATACACCAGCGGCCAGGCCGAAGATGCTGTCGTTGGCAATCGCCAGGGCCTCATCGAAGGTGTCGAAGGTGATGACCGACAGCACCGGGCCGAAGATTTCTTCCCGGGCGATGGTCATGGCGTTGGTCACGCCGTCGAAAATCGTCGGTTCCACGTACTGGCCACCGGTGTCTTCGAGGGTGCGGCTGCCGCCGGCGATCAGTTCGGCGCCCTGCTCTTTGCCGATGCCGATGTAGCGCAATACGTTGTCCAGTTGACGCTGGTCGACGACCGCGCCGACGGTGGTCGCAGGGTCGAGGGCGTGGCCCGGTTTCCAGGCTTGCAGGGCTTCCACCAACAATGGAATGAATTGCTCGCGAATCGAACGCTCCACCAGCAAGCGAGAACCGGCGGTGCAGACTTCACCCTGGTTGAAGGCGATGCCACTGGCCGCCGCCTGTGCTGCCGCGCGTAGATCCGGCGCGTCGGCGAACACCACGTTCGGGCTCTTGCCCCCGGCTTCGGCCCAGACGCGTTTCATGTTGCTCTGCCCGGCGTAGACCATCAGCTGCTTGGCAATCGCCGTGGAGCCGGTGAAGGCCAGCACGTCGACGTCCATGTGCAACGCCAGCGCCTTGCCAACGGTGTGGCCGTAGCCCGGCAGGACGTTGAACACACCTTTCGGGATGCCGGCATCCAGCGCCAGCTGCGCGATGCGGATCGCGGTCAGCGGGGACTTTTCCGAAGGCTTGAGGATGAACGAGTTGCCCATCGCCAGAGCCGGGGCGAATTTCCAGCTGGCCATGATCAGCGGGAAGTTCCACGGCACGATGGCCGCGACCACGCCGGCCGCTTCGCGGGTCACCAGGCCCAGTTGATCCTGGGGCGTGGCGGCGACTTCGTCGTAGATCTTGTCGATGGCTTCGGCGGTCCAGCGGATCGCGTTGGCGGTCGCCGGAATGTCGATGCTCATGGAGTCGCTGATCGGCTTGCCCATGTCGAGGGTTTCGAGCAGGGCCAGTTCTTCCTGGTTCGCCAGGATCAGGTCGGCGAAACGGATCAGGATGCGCTTGCGCTCGGCCGGGGCCAGGTTGGCCCACACGCCGGATTCGAAGGTGCGGCGCGCCACGGCGACCGCTGCATTGGCGTCGGCTTCGTCGGTGCTGGCGACGTTCGCCAGGAAACGACCGTCCACGGGGCTGATGCATTCGAACGTCGCGCCGCTGGCGGCTGCGCAGTATTGGCCGTCAATGAATGCGCGACCTTCGATGGTTAGGGACTGGAAGCGCTGCTCCCAATCGCTGCGAGTGTTTGTCATGGTTGTGACTCGACGCAGGGGAATAAGAATCTGAAAAGAACCGCAATCCCTGTGGGAGCGAGCTTGCTCGCGATAGCGGTGGGTCAGACGCCATCCATGTTGAATGTGATGGCCTCATCGCGAGCAAGCTCGCTCCCACAGGGTTTGGCGGTGCACACAGGATTTGTGTGTGCCGCCAACGCCGTCAGACGGTGTGCAGGTACCAGTTGTATTCAAGGTCGGAGATGGAGTTCTCGAACTCGGCCAGCTCGCTTTCCTTGCACGCCACGAACACGTCGATGTACATCGGGTCGATGTAGCGCGCCATGACTTCGCTGTCGTCCAGCTCGCGCAGTGCGTCGCGCAGGTTGTTCGGCAGGCTCTGCTCGTTCTGCTCGTAGCTGTTGCCTTCCACCGGGGCGCCCGGTTCGATCTGGTTGGTCAGACCGTGGTGAACACCGGCCAATACCGATGCCATCAGCAGGTACGGGTTGGCGTCGGCACCGGCTACACGATGCTCGATGCGCACGGCGTCCTTGGAGCCGGTCGGTACACGCACGGCCACGGTGCGGTTATCGATGCCCCAGCTCGGCGAGTTCGGTACATAGAACTGCGCGCCGAAACGACGGTACGAGTTGACGTTCGGACAAAGGAACGCCATCTGCGCCGGCAGGGTCTCGAGCACACCGCCGATCGCGTGTCGCAGCGCGGCGTTCTGCTCGGGATCCTCGCTGGCAAAGATGTTGTTGCCTTCTTTGTCGAGAATCGAAATGTGCACGTGCAGACCGTTACCTGCCTGGCCCGGATACGGCTTGGCCATGAAGGTGGTGTCCATCTCGTGGTCGTAGGCGATGTTCTTCACCAGACGCTTGAGCAGGACCGCGTAGTCGCAGGCCTTGATCGGGTCAGCCACGTGATGCAGGTTGACTTCGAATTGCGCAGGGGCGCTTTCCTTGACGATGGCGTCAGCCGGGATGCCCTGCTCTTTCGCGCCTTCGAGGATGTCTTGCAGGCAATCGACGTATTCGTCGAGGTCGTCGATCAGGTACACCTGGGTCGACATCGGACGCTTGCCGGACACCGGCGAACGTGGCGATTGCGGACGACCGTTCACGTTGTCCTGGTCGATCAGGTAGAACTCCAGTTCGAACGCGGCGCAGATGGTCAGGCCCATGTCGTCGAACTTGCGCACGATATTGGCCAGCACTTCACGCGGGTCGGCGAAGAATGGCTCGCCTTCGATTTCGTGCATGGTCATCAACAGTTGCGCGGTCGGGCGCTTCTGCCATGGCTCGATGCTGAGGGTGCCGGGGATCGGGTAGCAGATCCGGTCGGCATCGCCGATGTCCAGACCCAGGCCGGTGCTTTCCACCGTGGAACCATTGATGTCCAGAGCAAACAGAGAGGCCGGCAGGTTGATGCCTTTCTCGTAAACCTTATGAAGACTGGTGCGCTCGATGCGCTTGCCGCGCACCACACCGTTCATATCCGCAATCAGAAGGTCGACGTACAAAACCTCAGGATGTTTCTTAAGGAATGCGTTTGCTTCGTTGAGTTGAACGGCACGCAGAGGGACCGACATGATGCACCTATTTTTTACTGTTAATTATTATGTTCACCGCCCTTTCACGAGCCCAGTCAATCCGAAAGGCAAAGTGAAGTCAATAGCGAACACTTGGCCTTTCAACGTTTATTTTCGGGCCTCCTAGGGGGACGAGAGTGCCAGATACGCCCTCAAACACGCGTAAACCCTGAAGATCGGACGTGCGGCGTTTAGAATTTTTTACATGAGAGTTGTTAATTAAAATCAACAAGGCTAAGCTCCGGAAAAGCTCGTTCAAGTGTGAAACTTCGAGGTGATAAAAATGGCACTCAAGCCATTGATCGGCGTTACTGCGTGCGTCAAACAGATTGGCCTGCACCCCTACCACATCAGCGGTGACAAGTACTTGCGTGCTGTCAGCGCTGCGGCACTGGGGCTGCCTGTCGTTATTCCTTCCTTGGGCGACCTGACCGAAATCGATGACCTGCTGCCGCAGCTCGACGGTCTGTTGCTGACCGGCTCGCCGTCGAACGTGGAACCCTTCCACTATCAAGGCCCCGACAGCGCCCCCGGCACGGATCATGATCCGGCGCGGGATGCCACCACCCTTCCCCTGATCCGCGCCGCTATTGCAGCGGGCGTGCCGGTGCTCGGCATCTGCCGTGGTTTCCAGGAAATGAACGTGGCGTTCGGTGGCAGCCTGCATCAGAAGGTCCATGAGCTGCCTGGCTTGCTCGACCATCGCGAGGCCAACCATCCGGACCTGGCCGTGCAATACGCCCCCGCCCATGAGGTGAATGTGCAGCCCGGCGGTGTGTTCGAAGCGCTGGAGCTGCCTGCGGTGTTCCACGTGAACTCGATTCACAGCCAGGGCATCGACCGCCTCGCGCCCGGCCTGCGCGCCGAAGCCGTCGCGCCCGATGGCCTGATCGAGGCGATCTCCGTCGAGCACAGCAAGGCCTTTGCCCTCGGCGTGCAATGGCACCCGGAATGGCAAGTGCTGAACAACCCTCCTTACTTGAGTATTTTCCAGGCGTTTGGCGAAGCCTGCCGGCAACGGGCGGCATTGCGTCACTCGAGCTGACGACCTGATACCCACATTCAACGATTGACTGCCCAACGCGAGCGGGCAGGCGCTTGTGCGTGCCTCGCTCGCGAAAACAACACACTGCAATAACAACAAGTACGACCAGGCAGCCAGGATGGCGGCGCCGAATAAACCCGAGCGGTATGGGTGAGTTCGATCAGCAAACGCAAATCCCTGTGGGAGCGAGCTTGCTCGCGATAGCGATGTGTCAGGTGACATCAATGTCGATTGTGCCGGCCTCATCGCGAGCAAGCTCGCTCCCACAGGGTCTGCGTTCTGACCGAAGTCCCCGATACGGGTTTGCAATCCACTATTAAGCCGGGCCGTGTTGGCCGGGCGACTGAAACCTGTTGGGAGTTTCACATGGCAAACGCCTCCAGCATCTACAGGAAGGCTCTTGAGGGTCACCAGGCACCGAAAAAGGTGTTGGTGAAAATCGATCGCGTCACCAAGAAGTTCGATGAAACCATCGCCGTGGACGATGTGTCCCTGGAAATCCACCAGGGTGAAATCTTCGCCCTGCTCGGTGGTTCCGGTTCCGGCAAATCGACCCTGCTGCGCATGCTCGCCGGTTTCGAGCGCCCGACCGAAGGCCGGATTCTGCTCGACGGTGTCGACATCACCGACATGCCGCCGTACGAACGACCGATCAACATGATGTTCCAGTCCTACGCGCTGTTCCCGCACATGACGGTAGCGCAGAACATCGCCTTCGGCCTCAAGCAGGACCGTTTGCCAGCGGCCGAAATCGACGCCCGGGTGCAGGAGATGCTGCGCCTGGTGCACATGACCCAATACGCCAAGCGCAAGCCGCACCAACTGTCCGGCGGCCAGCGTCAGCGCGTGGCCCTGGCCCGTTCCCTGGCCAAGCGTCCGAAGCTGCTGCTGCTCGACGAACCGATGGGCGCACTGGATAAAAAGCTGCGTTCGCAGATGCAATTGGAGCTGGTGGAGATCATCGAGCGCGTGGGCGTGACCTGCGTGATGGTGACCCACGACCAGGAAGAGGCCATGACCATGGCCCAGCGCATCGCGATCATGCACCTGGGCTGGATCGCCCAGATCGGCAGCCCGGTGGACATTTATGAAGCACCGGTCAGCCGCATGGTCTGCGAATTCATCGGCAACGTGAACGCCTTCGACGGCACCGTGGTCGAGGACCTGGAAGGTCACGCGATCATCCACAGCCCGGACCTGGAGCAGAAGATCTACGTCGGTCACGGCGTCAGCACTTCGGTGCAGGACAAGTCGATCACCTACGCGATCCGCCCGGAAAAACTGCTGGTCAGCACCGTCAAGCCGGATAACCGCTACAACTGGTCCGCGGGCAAAGTGCATGACATCGCCTACCTGGGCGGGCACTCGGTGTTCTACGTCGAGCTGCCTGGGGGCAAGATCGTCCAGTCGTTCATGGCCAACGCCGAACGCCGTGGTGCGCGTCCGACCTGGGACGATCAGGTCTACGTGTGGTGGGAAGACGACAGCGGCGTGGTACTGCGCGCATGAAAACCTTCAATCAGCAATTCCTGAGGTGGGTCCCCAGCGGGCGCAAGTTCGTCATCGGGATTCCGTTCATCTGGCTGTTCCTGTTCTTCATGTTGCCGTTCTTCCTGGTGATGAAGATCAGCTTCTCGGAAGCGGCCCTGGCCATTCCGCCCTACTCGGAGATCTACACCTTCGCCGAGCAGAAATTCCAGCTGTTGCTCAACATCGGCAACTACACCCTGCTGGGCGAGGATGAGCTGTACCTGTCTGCCTACCTGGGCTCGTTGAAGGTGGCGTTTTTCAGCACCGTGATGTGCCTGGTGATCGGTTTCCCGATGGCCTACGCCATCACCAAGGCCAGCAAGGAAGCGCAGAACGTGCTGATGCTGCTGATCATGATGCCGACCTGGACCGCGATCCTGATCCGCGTTTATGCGTGGATGGGCATCCTCAGCAACAACGGCCTGCTCAACGGGTTCCTGATGTGGACCGGGCTGACCTCGCACCCGATCGAGATCCTCAACACCAACATCGCCGTCTACATAGGCGTCGTCTATGCATACCTGCCGTTCATGGTGCTGCCGCTGTACGCCAACCTGGTCAAACATGACCAGAGCCTGCTGGAGGCCGCATCGGACCTGGGTTCAAGCACCTTCAACAGCTTCTGGAAAATCACCGTGCCTTTGGCCAAGAACGGCATCATCGCCGGTTGCATGCTGGTGTTCATTCCGGTGGTCGGTGAGTTCGTGATTCCGGAACTGCTGGGCGGCCCGGAAACCCTGATGATCGGCCGTGTGTTGTGGCAAGAGTTCTTCAACAACCGCGACTGGCCGGTGGCGTCCGCCCTGGCGGTGGTAATGCTGTTGATCCTGATTGTGCCGATTCTGCTGTTCAACCGCAGCCAGGCCAAAGAGATGGAGGCACGGGGATGAAACGCTTCGGATTTTCAAAGTTCATGCTGATTTTCGGCCTGTCGTTTATCTACCTGCCGATGCTGATTCTGGTGATCTACTCGTTCAACGCCTCCAAGCTGGTGACGGTGTGGGGTGGCTGGTCGATCAAGTGGTACGCCGGTTTGCTCGACAACAGCCAGTTGATGGGGTCGGTGCTGCGCTCGCTGGAAATCGCCTGCTACACCGCGATTGCGGCAGTCGCACTAGGGACGCTGGCCGCGTTCGTCCTGACCCGCGTCACACGCTTCAAGGGCCGCACGCTGTTCGGTGGCCTGGTCACCGCGCCGCTGGTGATGCCTGAAGTGATCACCGGCCTGTCGCTGTTGCTGCTGTTCGTGGCCATGGCGCAGTTGATCGGCTGGCCGATGGAGCGTGGCATCGTCACGATCTGGATCGCCCACACCACGTTTTGTGCCGCCTATGTGGCAGTGGTAGTCTCCGCCCGCCTTCGCGAACTGGACCTGTCCATCGAAGAAGCGGCCATGGACCTGGGTGCGAAGCCGTTCAAGGTGTTTTTCCTGATCACCATTCCGATGATCGCGCCGTCACTGGCGGCCGGCGGCATGATGTCGTTCGCCCTGTCGCTGGATGACCTGGTGCTGGCGAGCTTCGTGTCCGGCCCGGGTTCCACGACCCTGCCGATGGAAGTGTTCTCGGCGGTGCGTCTGGGCGTCAAGCCCGAGATCAACGCCGTGGCCAGCCTGATCCTGTTGGCAGTGTCGATCGTGACCTTCATGGTCTGGTACTTCAGCCGCCGTGCCGAAGAAAGCCGCAAGCGCGCGATCCAGGAAGCCATGGACCAGACCGCCAGCGAATCCTGGCAGCAACCTGAAAAGAAAATGCTGGAAGCCACCGCCTAAGACGCTGTGGTTTGCTCTTTGTGGCGAGGGGGCTTGCCCCCGTTCGGCTGCGCAGCAACCGTAAAACCAGTGCGTTCGGTGTAACTGAAACACCGCGGAATCCGGTTTTGGGGCCGCTGCGCGACCCAACGGGGGCAAGCCCCCTCGCCACAGGTGTTGTGTTCACTGTTTTGTGTTTTTGAATAAAAAAATGGAGTTGTACCGATGAAAATGTTTGGCAGGACTCTGCTGACACTGTCCTTATTGGGCGCAATCGCCACCGGCGCCCAGGCCAATGACAAGGTTCTGCGCGTCTATAACTGGTCGGATTACATAGGCCCGGATACCGTCAAGAAGTTCGAGGACGAGACTGGCATCCAGGTGACCTACGATGTCTTCGACAGCAACGAAACCCTTGAGGCACGCCTGCTGGCGGGTAAATCCGGCTACGACATCGTCGTGCCGTCCAACAGCTTCCTGGCCAAGCAGATCAAGGCCGGTGTCTATCAGGAACTGGACAAGTCAAAGCTGTCGAACTGGAAAAACCTCAACCCGGTGCTGCTGAAAAATGCCTCCGCGAGCGATCCCGACAACGCCCACGCCATCCCGTACATGTGGGGCTCGATCGGCATCGGCTTCAACCCGCAGAAGGTCAAGGAAGTGCTCGGCGCCAACGCCCCGACCAACTCCTGGGACCTGCTGTTCAAACCGGAAAACGCCGAGAAGCTAAAAGCCTGCGGCATCAGTTTCCTCGATTCGCCGACTGAAATGATCCCGACCGCCCTGCACTACCTGGGCTACCCGGTGAACGATCAGGACAAACAGCACATCGCCGAAGCCGAGGCGCTGTTCATGAAGATTCGCCCGAACGTGGCGTACTTCCATTCGTCGAAATACATCTCGGACCTGGCCAACGGCAACATCTGCGTGGCCGTCGGTTACTCCGGCGACGTGCTGCAGGCCAAGGCCCGCGCCCAGGAAGCCGGGGACAAGGTGAAGATCGACTACAGCATCCCGAAAGAAGGCGCCGCCAGTTTCTACGACATGCTCGCCATCCCGCGCGATGCCGCCAACGTCGAGAACGCGTACCTGTTCATGAACTTCCTGATGCGCCCCGACGTGATTGCCGACATCACCAACAACATCGGCTACAGCAACGCGAACGCTGCGGCCACGCCACTGGTCGATGAAGCGATCCGCAACGATCCGGGCTCCTACCCGCCGGAAGCGGTGATGGCCACGCTCTATGCCGTGCCGGACCAGCCGATTGCCGTCCAGCGGATCATGACCCGTGGCTGGACCAAGGTGAAGTTGGGCCAGTAATTCACTCAGTTGATCTGCTGAGCCTGAGATTGCCATCGCGAGCAAGCTCGCTCCCACAGTGGTCCGTGTTGAACCAATGATGTGCGAACGACGCTCCCCCCCTGTGGGAGCGAGCTTGCTCGCGATGAGGCCAGAACAGCCAGCACACATTTCAGCTTTACCCATTTCCGTTCACGCAGCGCCTTACCACCGCTGCCTCTCCTGCAAGTAGAACGGCCTCACCTGGCTCCCTCGGTTCAGGTGAATTTTGGCGCCCTCGGGCGCCTTTTTTATTGGGGATCGATCAAAGGCCATTCGGCCAGCGCCCGATAGCGGCCCTTGTGGGATTCGAACAGGGTGAACCGGTCGGCACGCAGGAAGAATTCCGGCGCCGTTGCGGACTCCGGCACCGGTGCCCGATAGTCTCGCGCCAGGGTCAGGTGCGGACGGTATTCCCTTGGGGCTTGCTCCAGGCCGAACGGCAACATCGCCTGTTCCAGGGCATACACCAGGCGCAACAATGCCGGGGGCGCCTGCTCCGGTGCGAGCACCAGCGCCCCTGCCCTGCGCCACACGTCCAACTGATCCAGCACCACCGTCAAGCGCTCGCCCGGTGTACGGATCGCCGCCGCAGCGGTACAGATATCAGCAATCTGCGCCGCGCCCACCGCCCCCAAAAACTTCAGCGTCAGGTGAAAGTTTTCCGCCGGCACCGGCCGTCCGTTACGCAGTTGCAGCGCACTGCGCCACTGCGCTATCTCCCGGCGCTGGGCCGGGGCGCAGTTCAGCGCAAAGAACAGACGCTTGAACGGCTCGCGGGATTCGTCGTTCATGCCGGACACCTCTTGGGAAGACTGCCTGAGTGTACTCAACACCCGCCTGCCGACCAGCGCATTTCTGGCATCGTGGGGCAGGCGCGTTATAGTTTTAGCATCCCGAAAAACCGGAGGGGGCCATGCGACAGATCATCAGCAAGGAACCATGGTGGGCCAGACCGCCCGAGCCCGGCCAGGATGAACTCAAGCTGGAATGGGGCTGGCTGGTGCACTACAGCGAAGGCGAGCCGCGCTTCGAGTTCATCCGCGAGCGGCCGACGGACGACGAGATCCGCCAGCGCAAGAGTTGCAGGATCACCCCGACGCCGGAATGATCCCGCGTAAGGCGTCAGGCCTGGAGGAGCAATTCGAACCCGCCGTACACCATGCGCTGGCCATCGAAGGGCATCGGATTGACGTCCGGCTTCATGCGCGGGTCCTGCATCATCTTGTCCATTCCGGCATTGCGCCTGGCCTTGTCCGGCCAGACGATCCAGCCAAAGGCAACGGTTTCGCCTTCCTTGAGCTTCACCGACATTGGAAACGAGGTGACCTTGCCTTCCGGGACATCCTCGCCCCAGCATTCGACCACGCTCAAGGCACCGTTTTCCTTGAAAATCGAGGCGGCGATTTCGGCGTGTTTGATGTATTGCTCACGGTTGGCGGTGGGTACGGCAGCGATAAAACCATCGACATAAGACATGAGTATTTCTCCTTGGGTCATGGGGTGTTCTGCTGGGTAGTCGATTGCGCTGGCGTCCAATCGACAGTGCCGGTACTCAAACCGACCGGTGGTTCAGTACTCACCGCCAGGCTGCCTTCGATCTGCCCCGCCATGTAAAGCGTGCCAGCCATGACGCCGGTGGTCGGGTTCTGCACCAGTTTGAGCCAGGCCTTGTCGAAGGTATTGCCCAGGCTGCTGCGGATCAGCGCCTCGCTGTCGGGCCGGTCATTGGCCTGAATCAGTGCGCGAATGCCCGCCACCCCTATCGTGATCAAGCCACCGGCGAGTCTCCCGGCTGCCGCGGCCACGGCGCTGGCGGCCCCGCGCGGGGCCATCTCGGCTTCCATCCGCCGGCTGGCGCGCCTGGCCACCGGCGCCATCGCGGTGTCGGTCGAGCCCACCCCCTTGTCGCCACCGGCCTTGTGGATTTTGTCGACCAGCGCGGCGAAGGCCGGCAAGGTGTTCAGCGATTCGGTGTGCACGATCTGGTACAACGAGGCGTCCCGCGCCGGCGGCGGCCCGAGGGCGATGGCCGGGATTTTCTGGATGCGCCCGTTGAGCTGGGCCATCGGCACGCCGTGGCGGGTGGAGATTTTCTGCAGCTCTTCCTTGAGGATGTCGACGTAGAACGCCGCTGCCAGACCGAGAATCGCATCGGGATCGACTTCCAATGCCGCCGGGGCCAGGACCTTCTCCTGATAGGCTTCGAGCAGGTACGCCGCCAGGCGTTTTTCCGATGCGTCCTGCTCACCCTTGGCGCTGAGGGTGTACCAGCTGACCTTCACCGACAGCCATTCCTGGGTCCAGTAGCTGCTGAACCACGGAATGAAATTCTGTTCGGTCAACTCATAGACCCGTGTGCGCCAGTACTCCATGGCGCCGCGGGCGTAGATTCTGGTTTGCTCGGTGGCTGACTGCGACGCAGCGACGATCTCCCGGTCCACTTGCTGCCAGGTGCTCGTTGAGACGATGACCGGCGCCACTTCCACTGGCGCACGCGGCGGTGTGGCGCACCCCGCCAACACCACCAGCACGGCGACGATCAGCGAACGCAGGCTCAAGATTGCGACTTCCCGCAGTGTGCACCGGACGAAATGCCCGACACTCGAAACCATCGGTTTAAGTATAGGTGGCGGTGCCCTTGAGGCCGCCTTCGCGAGCAAGCCCGCTCCCACCCTGGTCGGCGGTGAACCTGTGGGAGCGGGCTTGCTCGCGAAGGGGTCCGCATCAACAACACAAAAACCACCATCACTTGCGTCGATATTCACCATCGCCGCGATTGCCTTCCGCTTGAACGCCGTCAGCGTAGGATCAATTCCAAGCCAACACGAAACCCCGAATCGGAGGGGAACCTCATGCTGATCCATCTGCTGACCTGCCTGGCCCTGACGGCGTTCACATTGAGTGTGTTTGCCTGGTACGTCCTGAGCGAGGAACAAACATCATGATTCACACTGTCACCCTCGCCGTACGTTTTCCGGTGTTCGGCAACAATTTCTACGCGCAGGAGTTCGAGTCACGTAAAGAGTTGACTCTTCTGTTCGACGAGAAGTTCGAGGCGTTGCTGATCCCGGCAGCCGATCATCACTTCAGCAACGAAGTGGTCGGGCTCAATGATCAGTTCCGTTTTTTGAATGACGTGCTGGTCGAGCATCTGCTGGATGTCGAACTGGCAAAAGGCTCGGCCCGTTCGTTCGGGTTCTGACAGCGACCGCCGGTCGCCCGGGCACGGACGGCAACCGCTCACAACGTTCGCTGGCTATTGCCGATCCCCTTGGCAATATCAATCCCCCAATCCATCGCCGCTTCCATGTCCAGCATGTGCGGCCGCGGGTCGTGGTTCTCATCGATCGCCGAGCCGTCCGGCCGATAGACACCGATGAACATGCCCAACGAACCGTCCTTCAATATCTCTGCCTTGACTTTGATGTTGCATCCGTTCGATAGCGTTTCCTTGTGCTCCATATGGCGCTCGGTCATGACTGCATTGCTCCCCTGACTGAATTCAAACCCTACTGGCCATGCTAGCTCAGCCCTCCGGAATGCGCCGATTGGCAGGACCGGAGGCCGGCCCTGACAGCGGCGCAATGCCACCTATACTCAAGGCCACCTCCCCCAGGGGATCTGCACGTCCAACAATAAAAAGCAGAGGTGGAACATGGTCTGGCAGCAAGTCTACGATCCGTTCGGTAACCCGGTGCTTTCAACGCTCATGGCGGCTGTGCCGGTGGTGGTGATGCTGGCGGCCCTCGCTTTTTTTCATATCAAGGCGCACCTGGCGGCGTTGCTCGCCCTGGTCTCGGCCTTGCTGATCTCGATCTTCGCCTTCGGCATGCCGGCGAGCATGGCCGGTTCCGCGGCGCTGTTCGGTGCGGCCAACGGCCTGCTGCCGATTGGCTGGATCGTGTTGAACATCATCTTCCTGCATCGCCTGACCACCGAGAACGGTTCGTTCAAGGTGCTGCAAGACTCCCTGGCGCGCATCACCGATGACCGGCGCCTGCAATTGCTGCTGATCGCCTTCTGCTTCGGGGCGTTTTTCGAGGGCGCGGCCGGTTTCGGTACGCCGGTGGCGGTGACCGGGGCGATTCTGATCGGGCTGGGGTTTTCGCCGCTCGCCGCTTCAGGGCTGGCACTGATCGCCAACACCGCCCCCGTGGCGTTCGGCGCCCTCGGCACACCGATCATCACCCTGGCCAAGGTCACCGGGCTGGATGAAATGGAGCTGTCGATGATGGTCGGCCGGCAGTTGCCGTTCTTCTCGGTGCTGGTGCCGTTCTGGTTGATCTGGGCCTTTGCCGGCTGGCGCAAGATGGTGGAAATCTGGCCGGCGATCCTGGTGGCCGGGGTCAGTTTTGCCGTGCCGCAGTTCCTGGTGTCCAACTATCACGGGCCGATGCTGGTGGACGTGATCGCCGCACTGATTTCCATGGCCTGCCTGACCGGTTTCCTCAAGGTGTGGAAACCGGCCACCGTGCATACCTCCGCCGCCCTGTCCGGCCGGGTCGACAACTCGAAGATCGATGTCGAGCACGACGAAAAGCCTGTACCCACTGCAACCTTTGCCAATGAAGCAAAACCGGCAGTGATGCGGGCGTGGATGCCGTGGCTCATCCTCACGGTCTTCGTGTTCATCTGGGGCACCCAGGGCTTCAAGAACACCTTCGACACCCGCCCCGCCATCGACCCGCAAACCAGTGCCGCCAAGCTCGATCCTCAGGGCAAGCCGATGCGCGAGGCGAACCCGCTGTTTGCGCCGGTCGTGACCTTCACCACTCTGCACTTGCAGGTCGAGAAAGTCCCGCCCGTGGTGGCCGCGCCGAAAACCGAAGAAGCGGTGTACAAGTTCACATGGTTCACCGCCACCGGCAGCGGCATTCTGCTGGCGGCGATTGTCGGCGGTTTGCTGATGGGGTACTCGATCCCGCAACTGATTCACCAGTACCTGCGCACTTTGTGGGTGGTGCGTTATTCGCTGATCACCATAGTGGCGATGCTCGCGCTGGGCTTCCTCACGCGCTACTCGGGCCTGGATGCGACCATGGGCCTGGCTTTCGCCGCGACGGGCATTTTCTACCCGATGTTCGGCACCCTGCTCGGCTGGCTCGGCGTGGCGTTGACAGGTTCGGACACCGCGTCCAACGTGCTGTTCGGCGGCCTGCAGCGGGTGACGTCCGAGCAGTTGGGTATCAGCCCGGTGTTGATGGCTGCAGCCAACAGTTCCGGTGGGGTCATGGGCAAGATGGTCGACGCCCAGTCGATCGTGGTCGCCTCCACCGCCACCCGCTGGTACGGCCATGAAGGGGAAATCCTGCGCTACGTGTTCTTCCACTCGATTGTGCTGGCGATCCTGGTCGGTGGCCTGGTGACGCTGCAGGCCTACGTCGCGCCGTTCAGCCATATGGTGGTGGGCGGACATTGATCCCTGTGGGAGCGAGCTTGCTCGCGATGGCGGAGTGTCATTCAACATAGATGTCGACTGGTCTGCCGCTATCGCGAGCAAGCTCGCTCCCACATCTATGGATGGTGGTACGTCGAGCAGACAACGATCCCATGGACAGCTGGGCCTGACGGGCCAATGATTAAGACAGTGGACCGCGTAAACAGACCTCACGCATCAACAAAACGAGTGTCGAGCGCCGATGAACATTCTCTACGATGAACGCGTTGACGGCGCCTTGCCCGACGTCGACAAACAGGCGCTGTTGCACGCCCTGAAAACCCGCTTGCCAGCTCTTGAGATCCTGCATCAGCGCGAGGAAACCAAGCCCTACGAATGCGACGGGCTGTCGGCCTACCGCACCACGCCGATGCTGGTGGTGCTGCCCCGATCCATCGACGAAGTCCAGGGGGTGCTGCGGGTCTGCCATGAACTGCGCGTCCCCGTCGTGGCCCGTGGCGCGGGGACCGGGTTGTCCGGCGGCGCGTTGCCCCTGGAGAAAGGCGTGCTGCTGGTGATGGCGCGCTTCAACAACATCCTGCACATCGATCCAGCCGCCCGTACCGCACGGGTTCAGCCCGGCGTACGCAATCTGGCGATTTCCCAGGCAGTGGCACCCTTCGGCCTGTATTACGCGCCGGATCCTTCCTCGCAAATCGCCTGTTCCATCGGCGGCAACGTCGCGGAAAATGCCGGTGGCGTGCACTGCTTGAAGTACGGCCTGACCGTACACAACGTGCTCAAGGTCGACATCCTCACCGTCGATGGCGAGCACCTGAGCCTGGGCTCCAACGCCCTCGACGCCCCCGGTTTCGACCTGCTGGCGCTGTTCACCGGCTCCGAAGGCCTGCTCGGGGTGATCACCGAGGTCACGGTCAAGCTGCTGCCCAAGCCGCAGACCGCCAAAGTGCTGCTGGCGGCGTTCGATTCCGTGGAAAAAGCCGGGCGCGCCGTCGGCGACATCATTGCCGCCGGCATCATCCCCGGTGGCCTGGAAATGATGGACAACCTGGCCATCCGCGCCGCCGAGGACTTCATCCACGCCGGTTATCCGGTGGATGCCCAGGCCATTCTGCTGTGCGAGCTCGATGGTGTCGAAGCCGATGTTTCTGATGACTGCGACCGGGTGCGCCAGGTACTGCAACAGGCCGGCGCCACCGAGTTACGCCAGGCCAAGGACGAAGCCGAGCGCGTGCTGTTCTGGGCCGGACGCAAGAATGCCTTCCCGGCGGTGGGTCGCCTCTCGCCGGACTACTACTGCATGGACGGCACCATTCCCCGTCGCGAACTGCCCGGCGTACTGCACGCTATCGCCGAGCTTTCGAACGAATACGGCCTGCGGGTGGCCAACGTGTTCCATGCCGGCGACGGCAACATGCACCCGCTGATCCTGTTCGATGCCAATCAACCCGGTGAACTTGATCGGGCCGAAGCCCTGGGCGGCAAGATTCTGGAGTTGTGCGTGAAAGTCGGCGGCAGCATCACCGGTGAACACGGCGTGGGCCGCGAGAAGATCAACCAGATGTGCGCGCAGTTCAACAGCGATGAGCTGACCCTGTTCCATGCCATCAAGGCCGCCTTCGACCCCAGCGGCCTGCTCAACCCCGGCAAGAACATTCCGACCCTGCACCGCTGCGCCGAATTCGGTGCCATGCACATACATGGCGGTCAATTGCCCTTCCCCGAGCTGGAGCGCTTCTGATGCACGGCCCTGAAGATTTCGATGACAGCCAGTCACTGCTGGAACAGGTCAATCAGGCGCTGGAAAACGCCACGCCCTTGCGCATCCAGGGGTCCAACAGCAAAGCCTTTCTCGGCCGCACCACGGCCGGGGAGATTCTCGACACCCGCTCGCACCGGGGTATCGTCAGTTACGACCCGACTGAACTGGTGATCACCGCCCGTTGCGGCACACCGTTGTCGCAACTGACGCAGGTGCTGGACGCCGCGCAACAGATGCTGCCCTGCGAGCCACCGTCCTTCGGCGACGGCGCCACCGTCGGCGGCATGATCGCCTGCGGGCTGTCCGGGCCACGGCGCCCGTGGTCCGGTTCGGTGCGCGATTTCGTGCTCGGCACGCGGGTCATCACAGGGCAAGGCAAGCTGTTGCGCTTCGGTGGCGAGGTGATGAAAAACGTCGCCGGCTACGACCTGTCGCGCCTGATGGCCGGCAGTTACGGCAGCCTCGGGCTGATTACCGAAGTTTCCCTCAAAGTGCTGCCCAAACCCCGGCAGTGCCTCAGTATCAGCCTGGAAATGGACGCCGAACGGGCCTTGTTGCGCCTGGCGGAATGGGGCCAGCAGCCGTTGCCGATCAGCGCGGCTTGTCACGACGGTTCATGTCTGCACCTGCGGCTTGAGGGCGGTGAAGGTTCGGTATCGGCGGCCCATGAGCGCCTCGGGGGCGAACGGCTGGAGGCTTGCTGGTGGGACGATCTCAACGAACAGCGCTTGAGTTTCTTCGATGAAGACCAACCGCGTTGGCGCCTGTCACTGCCGCACAACACGCCGCTTCTGTCGTTGCCGGGGCGCCAGTTGATCGACTGGGGGGGCGCCCAGCGCTGGCTGAAATCCGATGCCGAAGCGGCGTACATCCGCCAGGTCGTCGACGAGGTCGGTGGCCATGCCACCTGCTTCAGCCACGGCCTGACCGACACTCCATTCCAGCCTCTGCCCCCGGCCCTGATGCGCTATCACCGCAACCTGAAACAACAGCTCGATCCACGGGGTATCTTCAACCCCGGACGTCTGTACGCGGAGCTTTGAACCATGCAGACGACCTTGAGTGAACGCGCCAGCAAATTGCCCCGCGCCGCAGAAGCCGAAAGCATCCTGCGCACCTGCGTGCACTGCGGGTTCTGCAATGCCACGTGCCCGACCTATCAATTGCTCGGCGATGAACTGGACGGACCACGGGGTCGCATTTACCTGATCAAGCAGGTGCTGGAAGGCAACGACGTCACGCAAAAGACCCAGCAGCACCTGGACCGCTGCCTGTCGTGCCGCAACTGCGAAACCACCTGTCCGTCGGGCGTCGACTACCACAACCTGCTGGACATCGGGCGGGCGGTGGTCGATGCGGCGGTGCCACGCCCCCTCGGTCAGCGCTTGTTGCGCGAGGGTTTGCGACAGACTGTGCCGCATCCAGAGCTGTTCAAGAGCCTGGTCAATAGCGGTCAGGTGTTCCGCGCGCTGCTGCCCGGCAACCTGCAAAGCAAGTTGCCGCGCAATGTCTACCCGGCCAAGCCGCGACCCATGACCCTGCGCGAGCGTCAGGTGCTGATGCTCGAAGGTTGCGTGCAGCCCAGTCTGTCACCCAACACCAATGCCGCGGCGGCGCGGGTGCTGGACCGGTTGGGGATCAGCGTCATCGCGAGCCCCGAAGCCGGTTGCTGCGGCGCCGTGGACTACCACCTGGACGCCCAGGCTGCCGGCCTCGATCGTGCCCGGCGCAACATCGACGCGTGGTGGCCGAGCCTGGAAAAAGGCGCCGAGGCGATTGTGCAGACCGCCAGCGGTTGCGGCGCCTTCATCAAGGATTACGGCCACCTGCTCGCCAGCGACCCGGCCTATGCCGACAAGGCAAAAAAGGTCAGTGCGCTGGCCAGGGATCTGGTGGAAGTGTTGCGCGACGAACCGCTGGAGCAACTCGGCATCCACGCCTCGCAACGCTTGGCCTTCCATTGCCCCTGCACCCTGCAGCACGGGCAGAAACTCGGCGGTGCCGTGGAAGCGCTGCTGACCGGACTCGGTTTCAACCTGACGTCCATCCCCGACGGGCACCTGTGCTGCGGTTCGGCGGGCACCTATTCGCTGACCCAGCCTGAACTGTCGCGACAACTGCGCGACAACAAGCTCGACGCCCTGGAAAGCGGCCATCCCGAGGTCATTGTCACGGCCAACATCGGCTGCCAGTCGCACCTCGACGGCGCAGGGCGAACCCCGGTGCGGCACTGGATCGAACTGGTCGAAGCCAACTTGCCTTAACCGGCCCCTGGAGATGCCCATGAACCGCAAAGCTGTCCTGAGCCAGGCCGAAGTCGGCCAGATACTCACCGCCGCCCGCGCCGAAGCACAGGCCAATCAATGGGCCGTGACCATAGTGGTGGTCGATGACGGCGGCCACCCGCTGGCCCTCGAACGCCTCGATGGCTGCGCGCCAGGCAGTGCCTACATCGCCACCGAAAAGGCGCGCACTTCAGCCCTCGGGCGGCGCGAATCGAAAAGCTATGAGGACATGGTCAACGCCGGGCGCTACGCTTTCCTCTCGGCACCCTTGCTGACTTCGCTTGAGGGTGGCGTGCCGATTGTTTTCGATGGGCAGGTGATAGGCGCTGTCGGGGTGTCGGGCGTCAAGCCTGAACAGGATGCGCAGGTAGCGAAGGCCGGGGCACAGAGCGTGAAATGAGGTTTTGGCATCACCACTTCCCCCTGTGGGAGCGAGCTTGCTCGCGATAGTGGCAGACCAGTCGACATCTATGTTGAATGACATTCCGCCATCGCGAGCAAGCTCGCTCCCACAGGGTCCGTGTTAAACCAGTCATGAGGAGTTGCAGCAATGACCCGTCTAACTGCCAAAGACTTTTCCCCGCAACTGCTGGAACTGTACGACTACTACGCCCACGGCAAGATCAACCGCCGGGAGTTTCTCGACCGTGCGGCGCTGTTTACCTTCGGCGGTTTGACCGCTGGAGCCCTGCTCGCCGCGCTAAGCCCCAACTATGCGCTGGCCGAGCAGGTCTCCTTCACCGATCCGGAGATTATTGCCGAGTACATCACCTACCCGTCGCCCAAGGGCCACGGCCAGGTTCGCGGTTATCTGGTGCGTCCCGCCAAAGCCACCGGCAAAGTACCAGCAGTGGTGGTCGTGCACGAAAACCGCGGGCTCAACCCGTACATCGAAGATGTGGCCCGGCGGCTGGCCAAGTCCGGTTTCATCGCCCTCGCTCCGGACGGCCTGAGTTCGGTCGGCGGTTATCCGGGCAATGACGACAAGGGCCGCGAGCTTCAGGCCAAGGTCGACCCGGAAAAGCTGATGAACGACTTTTTCGCCGCCGTCGAATGGATGATGAAACACCCTGCCGCTACGGGAAAAGTCGGTATCACCGGGTTCTGCTATGGCGGTGGCGTGACCAACGCCGCCGCGGTGGCCTACCCGGAACTGGGGGCCGCCGTGTCGTTTTATGGCCGTCAGCCAACGGCCGAGGAAGTGCCCCGGATCAAGGCCCCGGTGATGCTGCACTACGGCGAACTGGACACGCGGATCAACGAAGGCTGGCCCGCCTATGAGCAAGCGTTGAAGGCCGGGGGCAAGACCTATGAGGCCTACATTTATCCGGGCTGCAATCATGGCTTTCACAATGATTCGACGCCGCGCTTCGACGAGGCGGCGGCGAAACTGGCGTGGGAACGGACGTTGGGGTGGTTTCGCAAGTATCTGGTTTGACCAGGGAAATACTCGGCCAGCAGGACTGGCCTCATCGCGAGCAAGCTCGCTCCCACAGGGATCGTTGGTGAACACAAAATCTGTGTACAGCAGAGATCCAGTGTGGGAGCGAGCTTGCTCGCGATGGCGGTATGACTGTTGGTGACTACTTCGGCTGAGCCACGGTCCGCAGATACGGCTTCAGGGTCTTGAAGCCATCCGGGTATTTCTTCTTCGCGTCTTCGTCGGACACCGAGGTCGGGATGATTACGTCTTCACCCGGCCGCCAGTTCACTGGCGTGGCGACGGTGTGTTTGGCATTGAGTTGCAGGGAGTCGAGCAGACGCAGCACTTCATCGAAATTGCGCCCGGCGCTCATCGGGTAGATCAGCATGGCCTTGACCTTCTTGTCCGGGCCGACGATGAACACCGAACGCACCGTGGCGTTGTCCACTGCCGTGCGCGCGCCGCCGCTGGCATTGGGGTGGATCATGTCGTAGAGCTTGGCCACCACCAGGTTTTCGTCGCCGATCAGCGGGTAGTTCACCGCCGTGCCCTGGGTCTCGGCGATGTCACCGACCCAACGGTTGTGGTCACTGACAGGGTCGACGCTGAGGCCCAGGACCTTGGTGTTGCGCTTGTCGAATTCCGGTTTGAGTTTGGCCAGGTAACCCAGTTCGGTGGTGCACACCGGGGTGAAATCCTTGGGATGGGAAAACAGGATGGCCCAGCCATCGCCGATCCATTGGTGAAAGTTGAGGGTGCCTTCGGTGGTGTCGGCGGTGAAATCCGGTGCTTCGTCGCCAATGCGGATAGCCATGTTCGATCTCCTTGCAGTGATGGACAGGGACGCCGTCAGGGCAGCGAATGCGCTTTCAACGGCATGGACGCGACTCAGTATAGGAGAGGTTCGGCGACTCGCCGCAACGGGTTGAACACGTCGCTAGCCCACCAGCGCAATCAGTTGCTGACGCTGGGCATCGGTGAGCATCGGGCCGAAACCGGCCCGGACATTTTCCGCCATGTAGCGCGGGTTGCCGGTGCCGGGAATCACGCAGGTCACCGCCGAATGTGACAGCAGGTACTTCAGTGCCAGTTGCGGCCAGCTCTTGACCCCGACTTGCGCCGCCCAGCCTGGCAGCGGCTTATCTTTCAGTTTGGCCAGCAAGTCGCCACCGCCAAACGGTCGGTTGCAGATCACCGCCACTCCCCGCTCGCGGCACAACGGCAACAGGCGTTTCTCGACGCCGCGATCATCCAGGGCGTAGTTGATCTGCAAGAAATCCACTGGTTCGGCCTTGAGTACCGCTTCCACTTCTTCATAAGCCGACGCCGTGTAATGGGTGATGCCGATGTAGCGGATGCGCCCTGCTTCCTTCCAGTGGCGCAGGGTCGGCAGGTGCGTCTGCCAGTCCAGCAGGTTGTGGATCTGCATCAGGTCGATCCGGTCGGTCTGCAGCAGGGCGAAGGATTGTTCCATCTGCGCGATGCCTTCTTCGCGGCCCCGGGTCCACACCTTGGTGGCCAGAAAGGCCGGCGAGCGCGGCTCATGGATCGACAGCAGTTCGCCGACGGTCTGTTCGGCGCGACCGTACATAGGCGAGCTGTCGATCAGCTTGCCCCCCTTGTCAAACAAGGCATCCAGCACTGCGGGCAAGTCCTTGTAGGCCGGTTGCGAAGGCTCGACATCGAAGCCTCGGTAAGTGCCCAACCCTACGATCGGCAAGGACTCGTTGCTGGAAGGAATGGCGCGGGTCTGCATGGTCTTGCCTCCTGTTCCCGTCGACAGCACGGGTTGTGCCCCCGCCTGACCGAACGTGAAGACCGCCGAAGCACCGGCAGCCAGCGTGAGTATTGCTCGACGGGTGTACCCCACAGGATGGCTCATAAAACGCTTCTCACCAGTCGCCAGGGTCCGGCCTGTTGCGTCGACAATACGGATAACCCGCGCCAAGGGTAGATTGACTACACTCAGAAAGCCTTGCGGCGCCAGCCATTTTCAAACCCCGAGCAGTCAATGCCGCCCACTAACGTTAGTCGAATGTCGCGCACCCTGTTGTTACTCGTCGTCATCGTCGCTGCGTTGTACCTGGCGCTGTGCGTGGCGCTGTTCGTTTTCCAGCGAGCGCTGATTTACTACCCGCAACCGCGCGCCGTCGGGACTGCCGCGACGCTGCTCACCCTGCCGACTGCCGACGCACAGGTGCTGGTGTCCATCCGACCGCACGAGGGTCCCAACGCGCTGATTTATTTTGGCGGCAATGCCGAAGACGTCTCGCGCAACCTGCCCGGGTTCTCCCAAGCATTCCCTGACTACGCCCTGTATCTGCTGCATTACCGGGGTTATGGCGGGAGTTCCGGCTCGCCTTCCGAAGAGGCCATTGCCCGCGATGCCATCACCTTGTTCGACCAGGTACATGCCAGCCATCCGCATGTGGCAGTGGTCGGACGCAGCCTGGGTTCCGGGGTGGCCGTGCGCCTGGCCAGCGAGCGTCCGGCGGCGCGACTGGTGCTGATCACGCCCTACAACAGCCTCGAAGGGCTCGCCGCCCGTCAGTTCCGCTGGTTTCCGGTGCGCTGGTTGTTGAAGGACAAGTTTCAGTCCTGGCGGTACGCCGCCCGCATCACCGTGCCGACATTGTTGATCGCGGCCGAGCATGACGAGGTGATTGCGCGCCCAAGCACCGAGCGCCTGTTGAGTCACTTCACCCGTGGTGTGGCGTCATTGCAGGTCATTGCGGGGACGGGCCATAACTCGATCAGTGACAGCCCCGACTACCTCAAACGTCTGCGTGAAGGGTTGTAAAACCTGAGTGCAACGTGCCTTTTCCCATGACGAAATACGACCGTTAATCCGAGAGTTCACCCACGCCCAATAAAAACATATTTTTATGCCTATATTGATATTGTCGAACATTCCCACTCTCAGAGGGTGCCGTCATGAATATCAAGATCCTGGCTTTGCTCCTGCTGCCTTTCTGTGCGCAACCGGTCTGGAGCCAGACGCCTGCCGCCTCACCTGCCGCTGCCGACAGCCCCGCGCTGAGCACACGCCTGGTCCTTCGCGACCTTTGGGTCGAACACATTTTCTGGATCAGAAACTACGCGCTGGCCAATCAATCCGCCGACCAGAAGCAAGCCAAAGTGGCGGCGGACCAGGTGGTCGACAACGCCACCAAAATCGCCAACAGCATCGCCCCGCTCTACGGCCAACCGGCAGCCGATCAGTTGCTCAAGCTGCTTGCCGGTCATTGGGGCGCGGTGAAACACTACAGCGATGCCACCGTCGCGAAAGACGCGAAAGGCAAGCAGGCTGCCGTCACCGAGTTGACCGGCAATGCCAAGGCGATTGCGGCTTTCCTGGCCACCGCCAACCCCAATCTGCCTGAAGCCACGCTGGTCAACATGTTGTCGGCCCATGGCGGTCACCACGTCGCCCAGATCGATGAATTCTCGGCACACGATTACACCGGCGAAGCCCGCACCTGGGCGATGATGCGCACGCACATCCTGGCCCTGGCCGACGCCTTGACCGGCGCGCTGGTCAAGCAATTCCCGGACAAGTTCTGATATCGCGCGAGGGCACACCATGCTGGAAGGACTGGGCCGAACACAGCAGGACCTGCTCAACGCACTGCTGCACCATGGGGGCGGCATGAGCATTGACGAGTTGGCTGAGCACCTGGCAGTCACGCGCACGGCGATCCGCCAACACCTGGCGGCGCTGGAGCGTGACGCTCTGGTGCTGCGCGGCGACACCCGGCCGACGGGCCGTCGCCCCGAGCAGTTGTATCAGCTCACCGACCACGCGCGGGAGCAGTTCCCTCGCCATTATCAGCTACTGGCCAGCGTATTGATTGATGAAGTCGCTGCCATCATCGGCCCTGAAGCCCTGGCTTCACTGATGCGCAGCATGGGCCGCAAACTGGCTTCGGACCGTGAACAGCAGGTCGTGGATGAAGCCAGGATCGTGCAGCACATGAACCAGGCAGGCTACGAAGCCGAGGTGTTTTTTCGCTCAGGCGGCACCCCGGAAATCGTCGCGCATAACTGCGTGTTTCATCGCCTGGCCGCTGCCCACCCGGTGGTCTGCGAGCTGGACCTGGCCTTGATTGGCGCGTTGGGCGGCGGTGAAGTCGAGCACAGCGAGTGCATGGTGCGCGGCGGGCATGTCTGTCGCTTCAGGCTGCGTCCGAGCGAAACCCCGGACGTCGCGACAGAGCCTGCTTCAGGCAATACCGATCAGCCAGCCTAGCGCTGGCGTGACAACCGTTGCTGCCGGTTTCCGACGACCTGACACCCTTCGTCGGACTCATGGCTTCGCCCGCAAATAGACAGGTGCCCGCCGTGAACCTTGTTTCAAGGCACCAGTCATAGCCCAGCGTTTTTCCCCACTTTCTTCGTTGTCATCTCATCAGAGTTGTCCGTCCATGCGCCAAACTGTCGTTGCCTTGCGCTTTTCTTCGCTGTGCCTGTTTTCCCTGCTCCCTGTTTTTGCAAGCCCCGCCCACGCCGATGGGCAACGGCAACTGGTAGACGCCATCAACGATTATCGCGCCCATCCGCAACGCTGCGACCGGCGGCCGACGCAACGCTTATCACCCCTGACGCTCAAGTCGAACCTGGCCCTGCCCGTTGGCTATGGCGGTGGGTTGCGGGACCGCTTAAAGGCTTCCGGCTATCAGGCCACCATGGTGCGGTCCATCCGCGTGGTGGGTGCACGGGATGCCGAAGAAGCCTTCGATATGTTCCAGGACGAGCACTGCGCCGCACTGCTCGACAATCAATACGCCGACATCGGCGTCAGCCGCGCTGGGAGTGAGTGGCAAGTGGTGCTGGCACGGCCGGTGCTCGACGGGAAAACCGGCGATCCACGCAGCGCCGCTCAGGCGTTGCTGGCGCAGGTAAACGCAGCCCGGGCTAAACCGCGCCTGTGTGGTCGCCAGCGTTTCGCCGCCGCACGGCCGCTGTCCTGGAGTGCAGCCTTGGGCTCCGCGGCACAAAGCCACAGCAAGGATATGGCCTACGGCAACTATTTCGCCCACCAGGACGCCGACGGTGACATGCCCTCCGACCGCGCCAGGGCCGCTGGCTACCGTGGCCGGCAGATCGGTGAAAACATCGCCGCCGGGCAAGGTTCACCCAGCAAGGCCATGGCCGGCTGGCTCGCCAGCCCAGGGCACTGCGCCAACCTGATGAACCCGATGTTCACCCAGGTCGGTGCCGCTTACGCCGCCAACGCGCGCAGCGACAACGGTGTTTACTGGACGATGCTGTTTGGCGCGCCTTGAGCCGCGGACCGGACCCACCTTGCGGGCATTAAAAAGCCCGCACTGAGCGGGCTTTGTGGGTGAATGTAACAAGTAGGTGGCCGGTGCTGGTCTCCGGCTTACAAGGTTTATCAGGCCTCCCACAAAAGAGTCGTGAAACTGTAATGGAACTCTTCTGCTTCACACGGCATAAGGGCTGGATCCCAGCGCGGGGATCTTTCTAACCGTGTACCCTTCGGAACGCGCCCCACGTCTCCTTGCTATCCTTTTGCGCATCAGTCTGCGTCTTCACCTACAGTTTTGAGGATAGCAAAACAGACACATTTGCCAACCGGGCTTTTAGACCGATTTCGACCAGCAGAAAACATGGCAGGACGGAAAAATACTATCGATCCACGGATGACTTTACATGGATGAGTTTCACCACGGCAGTTGCCTCTGCGGCGCCGTCAAATATCGCTTGTCGACCGAGCTGAAAGCCGTCACCCATTGCCATTGCAGCCAATGCCGAAAGGGTCATGGGGCTGCATTTGCAACCTATGCCAGCGCACCCGCCTCGGCGCTTGGCATCATGACCGGCGCAGATTCGCTGAAGGCATATGAATCGTCCAGGGGTGTCACACGGCAGTTCTGTTCTCACTGCGGATCTTCACTGTTCTGGACTGACTCGACCGGAGCGTTTTCCGAGTGGATTTCGATTGCCCTCGGTACGCTGGATACGCCGTTCCGACCAAACAAGCAAAAACATGTTTTTGTCAGCTCGAAAGCGGATTGGTACGACATCAACGATCAGCATCCACGAACGGACTGAGTGACTGGAGCGAGCTTGCTCGCGATGAGGTCAGCACATTCAACATTGATATCGACTGACCCACCGCTATCGCGAGCAAGCTCGCTCCCACAGTGATTTCGGTTGCTCGCAGATTTTGCGTACATCCACTAACCCTGTGGGAGCGAGCTTACTCGCGATGGCGTCAAATCAGTCAACATCGATGTTGCCTGACACTCTGCATTCGCGAGCAGGCTCGCTCCCACAGTGATTTCGGTTGCTCGCAGATTTTGCGTACATCCACTAACCCTGTGGGAGCGAGCTTGCTCGCGATGGCGTCAAATCAGTCAACATCGATGTTGCCTGACACTCTGCAATCGCGAGCAAGCTCGCTCCCACACAGGTTGCACTTGGTAACCCGGCCTCACTCATGCAGGCCGGCGCACCACCCTCACCTTGCCGCTATCGCCGCCACCGCAGAACAACCGCTCGCCACCATCGGACTCCAGCCCCGACACGCCCACGCCTTCGGGCATTTTCAGGCTCAGCAGCACTTCGCCCGATTGCGGATCGATCCGGCGCAGTTCGCTTTCATCGCCTTCCCACGTACCGTGCCACAGCGCGCCGTCCACCCAGGTCACGCCGGTGACGAAACGGTTGGATTCGATGGTGCGCAGGATCTTGCCGTTCTCGGGGTCGATCTGGTGAATCTTGCGTTCGCGGTACTGGCCCACCCACAACGTCCCTTCGGCCCAGGTCAGCCCCGAATCGGCGCCTGCGCCGGGAGCAGGAATCGTCGAGAGGATGCGACCGGTGCGGGGGTCGATCTTGTGGATGCGGTCTTCGGCGATCTGGAACAGGTGCTCCCCGTCAAACGCGGTGCCGGCATGGGCAGCGACATCGATCGAGCTCAGCAACTTGCCGCTTTCCGGGTCCAGGGCGTTGATTTTGCTGTTGCATGCGAACCAGACCTTTTCGCCATCCCAGGTGACGCCGCACACGTGGTCGACATCGGCAAACGGGCCATATTCACGAATGATTTCAGCAGTTGCGTGTTTCATCTGGCATTCCTCGATGGGGTTGGTGCGGTTCATCCTAGCCACCGGGCAGCGGCGCCGGGAGTAACAAGGTCGTCGCGAATCCCGGCACGGGCGGCGTCATCCAGCGCCGCGCGCGACCACGGCCAAACCACTGCACCTTGCCCTGCTCCGCCAGCGCATCGAGCGCCCGTTGCACCGTGCGCTGGCTGGTACCCAGCGCCAGTGCCAGGGCGGAACTCGACCACGACTCGCCATCGGCGAGGCAGGCAAACACCGCGGCAAATTTTTCCTCGACCGGTTGCGCCAGCGTCACCACATGCGTACACACCGGTGATTGCAGGGCATAACCGCGCGCTGTCGCGATAACGCCGGCCAACGGCTTGAGTGCTTTACGCAGCCTGCCGATTTCCACGCGAAGCCGGGCGCGATGGGATTCATCCGAAAGCTTCAGACGGAACGCCCGGGCGATCAGCACTTCCCGCTCAACGTCGGCAGGCCACGCCTCGGCCAACGCACGGGCGAGCACGAACAGAATCGGCCGCGTCGCGAGCGACACCGACATGCCACAACCGCACACAACGTACCGGCAGGCGTCCACCACCAGTGACGTTGAACAGAACAACGCTTCAACATCATCGAGCAACAGCGGCCGTACTTCACCCTGGGCAATCAGGCGTGCCGCGGGGGCATCGAGCAGATACACAGCGTGTTGGACCTCAGCCATCAGCGCGGCAATCCCGGCTTGACCGGCAGCCTGCCCGGCCCTGTTCAACGCCTCCCGCGCCGCGTGCGATTGCAGGCGCCGAATAGCGATCCCCGCCAGCACCAGTTCATGGATTGCCCGCAAGGCCGGCGGCAATGGGCCGGGGTCGAGTCCGGCCAATAACTGCTGCGCCTCGTCGAGCTGGCCGATCAACAGCAAACGACGGATTTGCAGATAACGCGCATGGGCGGCATTGACCCGGTCACCGTGGTGTTCAAGGGTGACCCGCGCCGCTTCGAGCGCCTTGACCGGCCACCCGAGCTCCCGCGAAGCCAGGGCGATTTCCGCCTCGGCCACCACACAGCGCGCCCGGGCCAGTACTTCCTTGGGTGCAAAGGCCCGTTGCGCCCGCTTGACCAGCGCCCTGGCCCGCACCAGATCGCCCAGTTGCGCCATGGCGATACCGCGCAGGGCCAGGGCCGGCGCATCGTCGCGCAAGGCCACGCGGTCCAGAGCGCCCAGCGGGTTTCCCGCCGCCAACGCCTGGGCGGCCGCCGCGATCAGCGAATCCATCGAAATCCCGCCACGCTTGTCACTCCCATCATTCGATACCCGGGTTTAGTCTAAATCACGACCTTTCACCAGTAGCGTACAACGATGAACACCCACAAAACCGCGACCCGGGAACAATGGCTGGCGGCACGTTTGCAACTGCTTGAAGCGGAAAAGGCGCTGACCCGACGCAGCGATGATGTGGCCAGGCAACGCCAGGCATTGCCATGGTTTCGCCTCGACAAGACGTACCGCTTCGATACCGACAACGGCAGCGCCACCCTGGCCGAACTCTTTCAAGGGCGCTCGCAACTGCTGGTCTACCACTTCATGTTCGGCCCCGACTACACGGCCGGCTGCCCTTCCTGCTCAGCCATCGCCGATGGCTTCGACCCCGTCGTCGTCCACCTGGCGAACCACGACGTGACCCTGATGGCGATATCCCGCGCACCCTTGGCGAAACTGCAGGCCTACAAGCGCCGAATGGGCTGGACCTTCCCTTGGGCCTCGGCCGCCGATAGCGACTTCACCGCCGACTTCAATGTCTACTTCACCGAAGCGCAGCAGCGCGAAGGCTTGATCGAATACAACTACCAGCGCGGCGGCCATGCCATGGACGCCAGCCAGATCCCGGAACCGGTGAAACAATTCGCCGCGACCTGTGGTACCGATGCGCCGACCTATACCCGCGACAGGCCGGGGTTGAGTACGTTTGTGCTGGAGGACGGCGAGATTTATCACACCTACTCCACCTACGCGCGGGGCCTTGACGGGTTGTGGAGCATGTACCAATGGCTCGACCGCGCGCCTAAGGGCCGCAATGAAACGGGGCCTTGGTGGCGTCGGCATGATGAGTACAGGTGAGCGCCCGCGGTGTCGCTGACCGCCGATGAAAACGTCCGCCAGTTTGTCCGCCAGCGCAGGTCTGGTCTGGTCTGGTCTGGGAGACTAGGTTTTGCAAGATCACGCAAGGTTTGCAGGAAGGCGCAACTTATCTGTCGTGCAGATGTTTTTTCAAGAATGACCGGGTTCGTTCCTGGACAGGGTTTTGCAGGATCTCTTGCGGTGCCCCCTCCTCCACCACAACCCCGCCGTCCATAAAGACAATCCGGTCTGCCACTTCGCCAGCAAAGCGCATTTCGTGAGTGACGATCAACATTGTCATGTGCTCCACAGCGAGTTGCTTCATGACCAGGTTGACCTCTTCGACAAGCTCAGGGTCCAGTGCCGATGTAGCCTCATCGAACAACATGACTTTTGGTTGCATCGCCAGTGCCCTTGCTATGGCAACGCGCTGTTTCTGTCCGCCTGACAGGCGAGAAGGATACTCATCGAACTTGTTGGCCAAGCCAACTTTTGACAAGTATTCCATTGCCAACTCACGAGATGCCTTTTTTGTAAGGCCCTTGAGTTTTATCGGACCAAGAGCGATGTTTTCATACACGGTCAAATGCGGAAATAGATTGAAGTGTTGAAATACCATACCCATCTGCTGACGCACAGCATTTATATGCTGTTCAAACGCACGACCTTTCAATGGCCGATTGACTTGCTCACCCTCTAACCATATCTCGCCATCGTCAAGCACCTCCAGGTGGTTGATTGACCGCAGAAGCGTGCTTTTGCCAGATCCACTTGGGCCGATGATGGCGACAATTTGTCCGCGAGATATGGAAAGATCGATTCCCTTGAGTACTTCAAGTGCTCCGTAAGCCTTGCGAGCGCCCTTCACCTCAACCATGAATTCCTTGCTGATCATCGTGACATCTCTACCTTGTTTTCGAGAAGATGCAGACCGGCTTCGAGAACTAGATTGGCTGCATAATAAATAACCGCGACAGTCAGATAAAACTCAAACGGGCTATAGGTCTCGCTCACGGCAAGTTGCGCGCTGTACACCAACTCGGCAATACCGATTATGGAAACCAGAGAGGTGTCCTTCAACAGGACAATCAGATTGTTTCCCAGCGGCGCAATAGTCCTGCGAAGCGCCTGCGGTACGATGATGTAACGCTGAGTCTGTCCACGGCTGAGACCAATGGAGCGGGCACCTTCAATCTGACCTGGGTCCACCGATACCACACCGGCACGAATAACGTCGGCATTGTAGACGGCAAAGTGCAAACTGAGGCCTATGATGCCTGCCACCAGGGCAGGAATATCAATCCCCACTTGTACAAGACCATAATAAATCAAGTACAACTGAAGAAGCAGTGGAGTGCCCATGAGCAACCACGTCATAAAACGCACGGGCAGCGCCAGGACCCTGGGCGCATAAAGAACGATGAGTGCAAAGGCTACCCCTGCCATCAAACTCAATATGCTGGAACTTACAAACATCACAACCGTCCACCAAAGACCGGTCGCAAGCAGCTCGGAATAGGGTGTAACTATACTAAGATCCAGGCTTTGCATCTGAATGCTCTCACCTTGCCGCGAAGCGATTATCGAGATAGTCAACAACAAATCTGACCGAGTAGACCATCACGATGTAAAGCAGTGCCGACACCATGAAAATCTCAAAAGGTTTGTACGTTGAACTGATAAAGCGTTGCGCTGTATATGAAAGCTCAACGACAGAGATCGTCGACACCAGTGCAGAACCTTTGATAAGAGCGACAGCGTTCACTCCCAGCGGCCTGATCATCAACTTTGCAGCTTGTGGCAGCGTGATAAACCATAAGGTCTGGCCACGCCCGAAACCAATCGAACGTGCAGCTTCTTCCTGGCCTGGGTCAACGTTGGTGATAGCGCCACGAATGGATTCCGCCATGTAGGCAGCGATGTTCAGGCCCAAGCCGATTACCCCTGCGGCAAACGGCTCCAGTTCAATTCCGATCTGCGGCCCACCAAAGTAAATGATGAACAGCTGAACCAGGCAGGGAGTGCCGCGAAAAACGCTGATGTAGAGTCTTGCAAGGTATCGAAATGCGAGAACAGTGGACAACCGGGCAGCAACCAGCACGATTGCGACCAGAAAACCCAGCAGAAGAGCAAGTACAGAGATTTGCACCGTAATCCAGGCCGCCTCCAGGAAAAACGGGAATGTGCGTTGTATGAGAGTCAGATCCATGGGAACGCTCGGAAAAGTCGGATTGGCTGGCCCGACGACAGGTCGGGCCATGCTGAACATGAATCAGCGGATATCGTTGCCAATCCACTTCATCGAGATCTTTTCGTAGGTGCCATCGGCGAGCATGTCTTCAAGCGCCTTTTGCATGGTCGCCTTGAGCTCAGGGTTATTCTTGCGCAGGGCAATGCCCATGCCTTCAATGCCACCATCGCTATCCGGTGGAGTAATGATGCGAACTTTCTGCCCTGTTTCTTTGACGGCGACCAACACCGGAACACTGTCCATCACTATCGCATCGATGCGCCCGGCCTCCAGGTCGACAAGCATTTCGGGAAGACCTTTGTACGTTCTCACCTTCAGGTTGCCGCGGGCCCTGGCCCATTTATCGTGTGCATCCCCAAGGGTAACGCCGACAACAACATCTTTAAGATCATCAAGACTTTTGATCGAAGAGTTGTCCTTCACTACGATCGTTCGGCCAGCGTGGTAATAAGGCCCAACAAAATCCACTGCTTTCTGGCGTTCCGGGGTAATGGTCATCGAAGCGATGATGGCGTCATATTTCTTCGCGAGAAGTCCTGCAATTATCCCGTCGAATGGCGTCGTGATGATCGTCACCTTTACCCCCATCCGCTCAGCCAGCGCCTCGCTGATGGAGGCGTCGAATCCGACGATCTGGTTCTGTTCGTTTGCAAAGCTGAAGGGAGAGTATTGACCGCTCATCGCGATACGGATCTCTTTGGAATCCTGGATCGACTTCAAATCATCAGCATGAACAGCTGAGGTGGAAAGTAGCGCCGCTGCCGCCACGGTAGAAGCGACAATCAAACCCTTGAGCTTTTTAGTTAGCATGGATGGCACCTTGGAAGAATTGTTTATTATTTTCTTGGGGTTATTCACCCGGCCTTCATGAAAAGTCTTGCATAGGCACTTCTGGAAAGCACCCGGCAAGGTGTCAGCCAACCTGACACATTGCCGGAGTTGGCCGACACTATGTCGGGTAGTCACATCCTCCAATCAGGTTTCTTGTCGCACGCCCCGCCCTCTGCGATCTACCGGAGTGCGGCCTTAAAGCTTTCGTCCAGGACCTCAAGCAGAAAATCAGCGTTTGTCTGACTGAAAATCATCGATGGGCGCATTTTCAGAACATTGTCATGCGGGCCTTCAGTACCGATCAAAATACCTCGCTCCCTGGCACCATCAGCTACTTTCCTGGCCAGCTCCGTGGCTGGAACTTTCGTTCTGCGGTCCGTGACAAGTTCTATCCCGAGAAAAAGACCCAACCCGCGCACATCGCCTATTGCATCGTATCGCTGCTGCAACTTACGGAAGCCGTCAAGCAGATAGTTGCCAACGGTAAATGCGTTGAGTTTCAGGTTATCGCGCTCAATTACATCGAGCACCGAGAGCCCTACAGCACAGGAAACCGGACTGCCGGCGAAAGTATTGAAGTACTCCATGCCATTGTTGAAGCTGTCTGCAATTTCTCGCGTGGTCACAACCGCCGACATGGGATGTCCATTGCCAATGGGTTTGCCCATGGACACTGCATCGGGAACGACACCCTGGGTTTCAAAAGCCCACCAATGGCTACCTACGCGACCAAAGCCGACCTGGACTTCGTCTGCCAGGCAAAGACCGCCCTCTGCACGAACCATTGCATAGACTTCTTTCAAGTAGTTTTCCGGGAAGAAAAGTTGCCCGGCGACACTTGGAATGGACTCCGCCAAAAAGAACGCCGGGGATCTGCCCTGCTTGCGCATGAGTTCAATCTGATCCGCCACGCTTTCAGCGAAACGCTTGCCAAGTTCCTCAAACGACCAGTGATCCACACCACGGTAGGCATCCGGGACGGCCGCCTCAAACACATGATCTGCACGCCCTTTACCGGCTTTACGCTTGTACTTGTAAGGGCTGAGGTCGATCAGTTCCTGCGTAGTGCCGTGGTAAGCCCAATCCAGCACAATTGCATCGTTACGCCCCGTGTGATTGCGCGCCATACGCAGCATGAGGCTGTTTGCTTCACTTCCCGAACAGCCGAAGGAAGCGACTGCCAGACCTTCAGGCAAGGTAGCCGTGAGCCGCTCTGCATACTCAACGATATTATCGTGCAGATAACGCGTGTTCGTGTTCAGGCGTGATGCCTGCCGCGAAAGCGCTTGCACCACATCTGGGTGGGAGTGGCCGAGATGGCACACGTTATTGAAGCAGTCCAGATACGCCCGACCAAAGTTATCGATCAACCAGACCCCATCACCGCGAACGAACTTGATCGGATCTGAATAGGAAATCGACAGGTTTGGAAGCAACAACTCCTTACGCTTCGCAACAATCTCTGCCTTGGTGCGTCCGTCCTGGCTGTAGGTTTCCGGAGGAATCCCCGCGAGTGTCGATGCATCGGGAAAAATGTCGGCCCATACCTCAAGATAAGCCCGTTCACCTACGCCGATGAATTCGCTCGCTTTCAACGCTGTGTCCGTGGACATTTGAAAATGCACATGGGGAATCCATCCGCCATTTTCCGTATCCGCCCCCATGTATCCCACAAGCGCGCCAGCCTCCAGGCGGTCACCGGGCTTGAGCCGCGCCAAGGCTTCATGAGCCATATGCCCCCACAGCGTCAGGAATGGCGGGCAACCTTCAGGCGAGTGCTCGAGCATGATCAAACCACCATAACCAAGCGGCTCATGCTCGACCTCTACGCTCTGCACCACACCGGCAACAGGCGTATAGAGAGGCGTTCCAGCGGGCATGATCAAGTCGACACCGACGTGAAGGATCCGACGCTGCCCTTCAATGAATCGTGATTCAAACGCCGTGTCGGTGTAGATGGTCCTTTCCTCGCCCCATGGTCCGATACCGAGCGGCACCTTGTGTTCGGCAGAAAAATCGTTCCACCACTTCGTTGCCTGCGCTGGACGTTGCTCGGCTGAAGCGATAGTCATCACATGCGAAGCGTCTCCGAACGGAGCAATAACCTTGTTCATCGTCGCAGCGGATGGACGCACGATATCCGCAAAGGACTTGCTGTTTTCGGCGACCCAGCGGCGAACCGCTCCAGCGCCTTCGATCGCGTCAAAACCACAGGCTTTACGCAGGATCGCAGTCGCCAGACGAGGGTTCATGCGATCCATCCTTTCCAGAAGGCGCCAGGCCGGCGCTTCGCTGATACCAAGGTAGGGATTGTCTTGCGTTCGGTCGGATCGCGATGCCGACAAGGTGACGCTCGTGACCAGGCGCATCGCGATGAGATTGAAGAGGACGTCAAGCTCCTCCGGCTGCAGAGGGTACTTCTCATGGAAACCGGCCGTGAGGGCGGCAGCCGCGCCGATTGGATCTTCCGTGTCGAGAATGGAATAGGCGCAGGTGATGGCGACTTCGGCAATCAGAATCGTATGGACCGCATCGCCAAAATCGATGATGCCCGAGACTTTCTGATGATTGCGGGAATCGACGAGGATATTCCAGTCATTGCCGTCATTGTGAATGACTTGTGCACGCAGTCGCGAAAGCTTCGGTTGAACGGTTTTTTCGAAACGTTCAATGAAGCGTTCCAGAATGGCCCTTCTGCCAGGATCTTTCACGAAATGCTGGCGTGAACTCGAACGTGCGGCGTGACGCAAATCCCAGTCGAGATCGCGTACCGCGCCTGGATGCATGAAGCCTTGAAGTGCACGATCTATCTCACCGAACGATTGGCCAAGGCTGCGCATCAATTCGAACGTGCGCTCGACCTCGGCAAGCGGCGTTCCGTGCAACCAGCTGACCAGGCGGACCGCATGGGTTTCGCCGGAGGGCGCTACCGCAGAGGCCAGGTATTCACCGGCAAGACTTTTCTTGAGAAAAGGCACGGTAAGCTCGGGACTGTGCGTGGCGAGATGACTGAGAATGGCTGTCTGAAACTCGCTTTCAACTCGAGGTTCAGTCGAGTTGACGACTTTCAGAATCCATCCGGCATCGGTTCCTGTATTCAACCGGTAGTTGCGGTCGCGCTCGCCATCCAGAGGCGTGGCCGTACCGATAACGTTGAAAAGCTGCTCACTCAGTTTTTCGGCATCCCCTGTCGAGAACTGGGGGGCAGGATGGGAAAGATTTGTCATGGTAATTGTTTTCCAAGCCATTTTTTTCAGATAGCTTGGCACGCAACGCCTTGGACGGCAGTAGGTATACGGTCGGCTTCAGCCTGCATATTGTCGGAATCGACCGGCACAATTTCGGTAGCAAAATTAGGGAGTTCTGATGCGCGACCTGGACACGAAAGATCGCGAAATACTCGAAATTCTTTCCAAAGAGGCTCGAATTGCCCTGAAGGCCTTGGCAGCGAGAATCGGGCTTTCAAGAAGTGCTACCAGCGAGCGAGTCATCAACCTTGAACGCAATGGTGTGATCAGAGGCTACCGAGCTGATATCGGCGAAATCGATGCCAACGTGATTCGCGCAATCCTTCTTGTATGCCTGAAACGCACACCCGCAATCAGCTTGCTGGACCTGCTTGCCCAAAACTCGCAGGTACGACGAGTCTCCTCGGTCAGTGGCCAACTCGATCTGGTCATTGAGGTCGAATCGCGAACTATCGATGATCTGAATCGAGTCAGAGATGCAGTAGCCAGTCACGAAATCGTTGAAGACATCACCACCGCTGTCGTTCTGCGGCGCGATATTGATCGGCAGAGTTCCTGATTTGCAACGGGTGTAATCAAGTCGGCGGAATCGTCGCCAGCATACCGATCAGGATGGTCAACAGCAGAAAACCGCCGAGAAAAATCGTCATCTTGGCCATGGGGCCTCCCACACTATGAATTGGCGGTACAGGGGCGGCGCGTGCTGCCCGAGCGGCGTACCGAAGACTTATTGTGGGCTGGCGGCTGTATCCGTTACAGAGGCAGATTGCGCTGAAAAATACGGATCAGATCCGTTTTCAGGCTGTGCTTTCGGGGGTTTTCCCGGAAGGAGTTTGCGGGCGATGTCCACGAAAGGCGTGACGATCAACCCTTGTAGCGTCAGGTAACGCTCGTGATCCTGTTCACCGGTGCCGAAGTGAATGGCCTCGGGTGTGGACCGGGTGACGTAGAGCGTGCCGAACATCCAGTCCCACAGTGACAGATTGATGCCGAAGTTCTTGTTGAAGTGTCGTGGCGCATCGCTGTGATGAATCTGGTGTTGCGCCGGGCTGCTCAGCACCCGTTCCAGCACCGGCCCGAAGGAAAACCAGACATGGCTGTGACGCAGGTTGGCCGCCAGGCCATTGAAGATGAACACCATGTAGGTCACGCCAAACAAGGTATAGCGGCTGATCTCCCCGCCGCAGGCGTACCAGAAGACCCCGGCAAATGCGCCGACGCAGATGATATCCGTGAGCTTTTCGACCACTTCTTCCAGAAAGTGCACGCGGCTGGCCGTCGCCGGCACCAGCACGGGCGCCGAATGATGGACTTTGTGGAAGGCCCACAGATACCGCGAATGGAAAGCGCGATGGCCCCAGTAATGGCTGAAATCCTTGACCAGAAATACGCCCAGCCCATAGAGCAGGGTCAGCGCCAGGTTCTCTTCCACTTGCGTACGCGCGCCCCACAGCTGGGTGAAGAACGCGATGTAGTCCGCTGAACGCAAGACGTACGGATCGACCAGGCCGACGATGGGCAGCACCAGGGCAACCTTGAGGATGGCGAGTACGAAGTAGTAGCGGTAGTCGAGCAGCGCCGAGCGATGCAGGTACACCCGGCAGCCGCCGATGAACTGCCCGAATGAGCGCGCGTCGGTCAAGCCCCGGGATTTGCGGTAGCGGAACAGGCAAAAGGCGACGCTGTAAGACATGCAGAGAAAGGCTAGACCGAGTCTGCCGTTGAAGTCGAAAATGCCCAGGAACTGCCGGGTGACCGGCTCGAATACCCACTGGGATAAATGAAGATGGATTGCGGCGAGAACATCCATACCGGGCTGCCCGACGTAAATGGAAGAGCAATTGTAAATGAGAACGAGTCTTTAGTGTGTTGAATGATGCCCGGTTTTTATCCACCCAGCGCAATGATTGCAAGGATCAGCACGCCCCCCGTGGCGGCCATGATCACCCCACCCTGCCATTGCGTGGCGCCAGCGTATCTGGCGAGCAGCCAGCCTGCGATGAACAGCACCACGAGTCCGATCAGGTTGGACAGGCGGATGGCGAGCGCCGTCTGATCGAGCAGTATGAACGGCACCACCAACGGAAACGTCGAGCACACGACCAACAGGAAAACACCGAGGGCGCCCCTGAAGTCGCTCCAGCCGAGGCCGGCCCTGATCGGCAAGGGGGGCTGCTCGAGCAGCCGACGGCGCAACAACTCCAGGCCCTCACTGCCGGCCGCCGTCGCGAACTGCAACGGCAACACTTGCGCAACGAGCGCCTGACCGGCCGCGGCGTCCGTGCCATTACGCAAGGCCATGTACAGCTTGATCCTGCGCGTGCGCTCGACCAGTGCGCGCAACAGGTACATGACCGCATCGGCCAGTCCCCAGGCGAGATTGCAGCCGAGCGCGGCAATCATCATCGTGCGTTCGGCGGCCTGGTCTGCCGTGGCCACGCTGATGGTGCCGGTGAACGTCATGGCCATCAGCAGGCCGAAGATCACCTCGGTAATGCGCTCGACAGGGTCAAGTACAGGCGCCCTCTCGAATTGAGCATTGGTTGGCATGAACTCACCTCGTCGGTCAGGCACCGGTTGTTCCGGCTGGATATCCGCATCCCCGTCAAGTGTAGATTGAACGGCTACACTCAGGCGCACACGCTATCTGCTTCAAGAGGACTGGTTCATGCTTGAATACTTCGCCCTGGGCGTACTGATATTTGTAGGACTCTTCTTGTTCTACGGGATCATCCTGCTCCACGACATCCCCTATGAAATTGCCGTCCACCGCAACCACCCTCACCAGGATGCGATCCACGCCACCGGCTGGGTCAGCCTCTTCACCTTGCACGCACTCTGGCCGTTCCTTTGGATCTGGGCGATGGCCTATCGGGAGGACCGGGGCTGGGGTTTCAGTGACGGACATTCACCCAAAAGTCATGTGGTTCACCTCGAACAACAGGTCGCCGAGCTGCAAGGCCGGATCGAGCGCCTGGAGTCAGCGATGGGTACGGCACAGAATCGTGTGCCAACGGACAATCTCGGCGAGGGCATTTGAGCCATGGATCTCTTACTCATTCTGACGTATGCCGCTCTCTGCGTAGCCATCTTCAAGATCTTCCGCATCCCCCTGAACAAATGGACGGTGCCCACGGCGGTGCTGGGCGGGATCGTGATTATCGGCACGCTGATTTTCACGATGAACTACAACCACCCCTACTCCGAGGTGGCGCGTTCCTATTTCGTATCGGTTCCGGTGATACCCGTGGTCAGCGGCCAGGTGATCGATGTATCGGTGAAGACCAACCAGCCCCTGGAAAAAGGCGATGTGCTGTTTCGCATCGACCCTGCACCTTTCGAATACCGGGTGAAATCCCTCAAGGCACAGCTGATTGCCGCCCAGGCCGATCGCGCGCGGATCACCGAGTTGATCAAGCGTAACTTCAGTACCCAACGGGAACTGGATATGGTGGTCGCTCGCAGTGACGACCTGAAGGCACAACTGGACAACGCGCAGTACGAACTCGACAACACCACCGTCCGTGCGCCGAGCAAAGGCTTCGTCACCCATGTTTCACTGCGTCCGGGCATGATGGCGACCAAGTTGCCGCTGCGCCCTTCGATGGTCTTCATTCCCGCCGAAGGGCATTACTTCTCCGCGTGGATGCGCCAGAACAGCCTGTTGCGCCTGACCGAGGGCGACGAGGCCGAGGTCGCTTTCGACGGCATTCCAGGCAAGGTTTTCGAAGGCAAGGTCAAGACCGTCGTTTCGGTCATCGCCGAAGGCCAGATCCAACCGTCGGGCACACTGATCAGCTTCACCGGTTCACCGCCGGCCGGCCGGGTTCCGGTGATCATTGAGATCACCGATCCCGACTATGCCCAGTACGCCGACCAGATGCCCGGCGGCGCCTACGGCCAGGCGGCGTTGTACAGCCAGCATTTCCACCACATCGCGATGATGCGCAAAATCCTTCTGCGCATGGCGGCATGGATGAATTACATCTTTCCGTTCCACTAACCTGGCAGCATCGGCAACTGGCTCAATCCTTGAATGGAGCCAGTTGCCGGCTCAGCGAACCGGCCTGATCGCGTTGTTATTGCAGCGACTGATCGAGCAGGCTGAGGGTCAGAGGGAGAAGGCCAGACAGTGGATCGCACCATTGTGGTACTGGAAGAATCGACAAGGAAGAGCGAAGCAGCGAGGGTCGGCGCTAAATAATCCAATACAGCAACAGGCGAGAAGCAATCCAGTGAGACGCCTGGATCACCCCCCATGCCAGCAGGGCACACATCAACAGGTAGCCCGCAAGGAACTTGAACATCGCGTCCCTTTCCACGCAACCCTCCCGGCTTTACAGCCCTACAGGGCGTTTAATGCGAATGCGTAACCCATACTACGCCCGCTCCGCCCTTTAAGGTTTCGATTGCCAGAATGGTTTGCAGTTCCACCGGCTGGGTGATTGCACAGACTTGCCCACCGTTTTTCCAGTCATCCCATTTCCCTGTATCAAGCGGCCAGAGGCGTGTCAGTGGTTGTCCTCTATGGTATCTGTTGGAGGTAGCTCCACTCATTTCACCTTCAGACGAGGATGAATCATGCGGATGTGGATGGAGGGCAGGCGAAGAACCGGCAAGTACCTGGTTGAAGAGGTAACTACAGAGGCAACGGCGACTTCATTGTTTTTTTCTCAAGTCCAGTAACAGTCAGGATGGCGTTGGGATTTTTTTCAACACAATAGACCCGAAGCGGACGTTGAGATCTGTTTGTTGTCGCTTTATGTTGTTCGTTTTCATGGAGGATTCGGACTGATGGCACGCTTGGGCTTGATACTGACACCCGGTTTTGCGGACTGGGAATACGCTTTCATTGCAGGAACCGCATCCCCGTTTTACGGGATCGACGTCAGGTTTTTCACCTCTACTACGGGGCAGTTCCGCTCGCAGGGCGGATTGGCTGTAACTGTGGATAGCAGCTTGCAACAATGCCTGGACTGGAAGCCGGACGTTGTTGTCGTCATCGGTGGAATGATCTGGGAGCGTGCAGATGCACCGGATATTCGGGACTTTCTTCATGCTAGTCGTTCAAGTGGAGCGACAATTGCCGGTATCTGTGGGGGGACGCTGGCACTTGCGAGGGCCGGGCTTCTCGACACGGTTCCTCATACTTCGAACAGCGCTGACTTTTTACAACAGAATGCCGCAGATTATGACGGGGCCACGCTTTATCGAAGCAGTCAAGTAGCGGTGGTTGCCGACCGCATCATAACTGCTCCAGGTCCTGCACCCGTTAGCTTTACCTGCGCAGTGTTCGAAGCTGCCGGGTTATCTTCAGAGATCGTTTCGCAGTTCAGGTCAATGTTGGCAGCGGAACACGGGTGACCGCTTCGTCCTACAAAAACAGCCGATCAGGTGATGTGTTCGAGGTCCGCTCCTGGCCGGTTTCTGCCTCTCACGGACGGCCGCTATGGTTGCGATAGCGTTCGGTCAAGGACTGCACGAGGGTGACGTAGGATTGCGTCTCGGCGTAGGGAGGCACCCCGTTGTACTGGACCACGGACGCTTCGCCGGCGTTGTAACCTGCCAACGCCAGCATCTGGTTGCCGTTGAAGCGCTTGAGCAGCCAGGCCAGGTAGCGCACGCCGCCACGAATGTTCTGTCGTGCGTCGAACGGATCGTCCACGGCGAAGCGTTCGGCGGTGGCGGGCATCAACTGCATCAGCCCCTGGGCGCCGGCTTCGGAAATGACGTTGGGGCGAAACGCCGATTCGGCATGTATCACTGCGCGGACCAGCGCCCTGTCGACACCATAATGACCCGAAGCGGCTTCGATCTCCCGCCGATAGGAATGGGTGTCCAGGCGCAGTGAGGCGACCTTGAAATCCTTCGGCGCCATGCACAGATAGCAGCCCTTGATGTAATAGAGCTCAAGGACATCGACCCGTGCGGAGATCCCGACGGGGCGCCGGCTCACATATTGACGATTACCCTTGTGGATGAAAGTCCACACCCGGATCCGTACCGCGCCTGGGGTGTCGTCCCGCACAACCCGTGGCAGCGCCATTGCCTTGGCGCCGACACCGGCGTCCGCCATGCCATTGAGGCGAGTGCAGCGGGCGCTGGCGATGGCCTGGCTGGTGTAGCTGATGGCTCCGTCCCTGGCTTGGCACTTGAACATGGCGCTGGCGCACAGTGGAGTGACCAGCACGGCCAGCTCGATGCAGCCAAGAAAGCTCTTGCGAGCCCATCGCCATGCTCTGGAACTCATCACATCGCTCCGCACCGCAGGCGCCGATCAGGCCTGGGGCGCCCGGACCGGGCGCTGCCTTTGGAGGGCCTATTCTGGGTGACCCGCTTTTTGTTCTGATAGTTATACCCCTTGTAACCGGTCTTGGAACTTGCGTTGACGTACGGGCTGCCGACGTTCCCAGGCGAGGCGCAGGTCTGATTGCTCGCACGACGCGTCGGGCCGGGGCGTGACAGGCCCAAGCCACTGGATCTGATGTTTCGAGTATCTGCCGTAAATTTTTTACGCTTTCTTTACGACTGCTGTTTGCGCCCTCAAAGATACTGGCCGCGACTTTTTAGATCGTCCATGCGCCTTGAAGCTTCAGTGGCCCAGGCACATCGTTTTGCCCAAGGATGGCATGTATTTCCTCCCCGTAATTCGAGAGAAGCGACCCTTGAGTGAAACAGCAATCGGAGCACATGAAAACTCGCAATCCAAAGCGTCAGGAGTGGGCTTGCTCGTCGCCGCGGTCGGAGTGGTTTACGGGGACATTGGCACCAGCCCCCTCTACACGCTGAAAGAAGTATTTTCTGGCCACTACGGAGTTCAGGCTAACCACGACGGCGTGCTGGGTATTCTGTCGTTGGTCTTCTGGTCACTGATTTGGGTCGTCTCGATCAAATATGTGCTGTTCATCCTGCGTGCCGACAACCAGGGTGAAGGCGGCATCATGGCGTTGACGGCTTTAGCCCGCCGCGCAGCAGCCCCTTATCCGCGCATGAGTAAAATACTCGTTCTGCTTGGCCTGTTTGGTGCGGCACTTTTTTACGGGGACAGCATGATCACCCCGGCTATTTCGGTGCTCTCTGCGGTTGAAGGGCTACAGCTGGCGTTTGACGGAATTGAACACTGGGTCGTGCCTTTATCAGTGATCGTGCTGGTGGCGCTGTTCTTGATACAGAAACACGGCACGGCTCGCATCGGCATTCTGTTCGGCCCAGTGATGGTGCTGTGGTTTGTCGTGCTGGGTGCGCTGGGGGTCTATGGCATTTTACAGCGGCCGGAAGTGCTGCAAGCGCTCAATCCATACTGGGGAGCGCATTTTTTCATCGCCCATCCGGGAATCGGTGTGGCCATCCTCGGGGCAGTGGTGCTTGCGCTGACGGGCGCCGAAGCACTGTATGCAGACATGGGGCACTTCGGTCGCAAACCCATTGCCCGCGCCTGGTTCATTTTGGTATTGCCAGGACTGGTACTCAATTATTTTGGCCAAGGTGCCTTGATCCTGGAAAACCCTGAGGCGGTGCGCAATCCATTTTATTTGCTCGCGCCGGGCTGGGCACTGCTGCCGATGGTCGCACTCTCTACACTGGCAACCATCATCGCTTCTCAAGCCGTGATCTCCGGCGCATTTTCCCTGACACACCAGGCCATCCAGCTTGGGTATGTCCCTCGCATGTTTATCCAGCATACCTCCAGCCAGGAGCAGGGACAGATTTACATCGGTACCGTTAACTGGGCGTTGATGGTCGGTGTTGTGCTGCTGGTACTTGGTTTCGAGTCGTCCAGTGCTTTGGCCGCCGCTTATGGGGTCGCTGTAACGGGCACCATGCTGATCACCACCATCCTGTCCTCGGCCGTCGTCCTGCTGCTATGGAAAACCCCGCGCTGGTTGGCCGTTCCGATGCTGCTCGGTTTTCTGCTGGTAGACAGCCTGTACTTCGCGGCCAATGCTCCGAAGATCTTCCAGGGCGGTGCGTTCCCGGTGATTGCTGGCATTGGCCTGTTCATTTTGATGACCACCTGGAAACGTGGCCGCAAGATCATTGTTGAACGGCTGGACGAAACCGCGCTGCCTCTACCACTGTTTATCGGTAGCATCCGCACGCAGCCCCCTCATCGGGTACAGGGTACGGCGGTATTTCTGACAGCCAGGTCCGATGCCGTTCCGCATGCGCTGCTGCACAACCTGCTGCATAACCAGGTTTTGCATGAGCAAGTGGTACTGCTTACGGTGGTGTCTGAAGACAGCCCTCGTGTGAGTGCTGATCGACGGTTTGAGGTTGAAGCGTATGGCGAAGGGTTCTTCCGGGTCAGTCTGCACTTTGGCTTTATCGAGGAGCCCGATGTCCCCTTGGCGTTGAGTCTCTGTCACTTGGCCGAGCTGGACTTCAGCCCGATGCGCACCACCTATTTCCTGAGCCGGGAAACGGTGATCCCGACCAAGCGCATCGGTATGGCCCGTTGGCGAGAAAGCCTTTTCGCCTTTTTACTCAAGAACGCCAACAGCAACCTTAAGTACTTCAAGTTGCCGTTGAATCGGGTGATAGAACTGGGCACACAGGTGGAGATGTAAGGAACTGGCAAGATCGCACTGGCGGTCTTGTTTACTCGGCAGCAAACGACCCATTCCCGAAAGCAACAATCGGCCAAAAGCACTCTCTGACGACGAACCCTGCCCTTGCGCAGTAGTCAAAGCAAGTGACGGCATCGCCACTCGCTATCACCGTCCTCACAAAGAGGGGGCCTGATGAATCTTTTTGCCACATGTAAGGGTGTGTGTGTTCCTCTGGCTCTGTGCATGGCTGTGCTCCTGGCATTTGTGGTTTCCTGCAGTACATTGCCCAGGATAGTGCCCGATATGGCTCACGCGCGCTCTGCGCCAGTGCAGCTCGACGGGGTACACGGGCCTCTGTCAGCCGAGCGCAGCAAGGCCATTCTCGATCGACTCGAGTCCACCGGCGCAGAGACCAACATCTTCGACGTGCACCTCGCAATCGAAGAGTCCATCGTCGGCAGCCCGCTGACGGAAGGAAACAAGGTCGACTTGCTGCAGGACGGCCCCACCACCTACCAGTCGATGATCAAAGCCGTGGAAGCAGCGCGCGACCACATCAACATGGAGACCTACATCCTCGACGATGATGAAGTCGGCCAGCGCTTCGCCACCGCGCTGATCGCTCGGCAACGGCAAGGCGTACAGGTCAATCTGATCCGTGACAGCGTCGGAACCCTTAAAACATCATCGGCGTTTTTCTCTCAATTGACCGACGCGGGCGTCAAGGTGCTGGAGTACAACCCAGTCAATCCGGTGACGGCCAAAGCGGGCTGGGACGTGAACCAGCGCGACCACCGAAAGCTGCTGATCGTGGACGGCCGTATTGCCTTTCTCGGCGGGATCAACATCAGCAGCGTCTATTCGGGGAGCTCGTTCAGTTCTTACTCAAAGACTCGCCCAAATGGTGATTTGCCCTGGCGCGATACCGACTTGCGCATCGAGGGGCCTGTGGTTGCGGAACTCCAGAAGCTGTTCATCGGAACCTGGGCTACCCAGAAAGGCGAACCACTCGCGGCTCGCCACTACTTTCCGCCACCTGAGCGCAAAGGCACCGAGGTGGTGCGGGCCATCGGAAGCTCGCCAAATGAGCCGTTCAGCCTGATCTATGCCACGCTGATTTCGGCGCTGCGTAGCGCGCAATCCGAGATATGGCTGACTAACGCCTACTTCATTCCCGACCCGCAGTTGCTGGCGGCACTCAAGGAGGCTGCAGCACGTGGCGTCGACGTCAAGCTGGTGCTGCCCAGCAGCACCGATTCGTGGCTGGTGTTCCATGCTGGACGCGCCTACTACAGCGAGCTGTTGAAAGCCAACGTCAAGCTTTACGAACGCAAAGACGCGCTACTCCACGTCAAGACAGCAGTAATCGATGGCGTGTGGTCGACTGTCGGCTCCACCAACCTCGACTGGCGTAGCTTCCTGCATAACGATGAAGTCAACGTTGTTGTGCTGGGCGCCGGGTTTGGAAAAAAAATGCAGGCGGCATTCCTGGCCGATCTCGCCAAGTCGAACGAAATCAAGATGGAAAAGTGGCAGAGCCGCTCGCTCGGTGTGAAAGCCAAGGAGCAGATGGCGCGCCTTTGGGAGTACTGGCTCTGAGTTGAGTGGCGTGTCACCGGGATTACACACATAGGCACACAGATCGGAAAAAATCACCTGCCCCTGTTCTGAGGCAGGCCGCTCTGGCGCTCACGTCACTTCAGATACCACCCCCAGGGTTCACCGTTGTAGCGGGTGATTTGCTTGGTTTCCAGGTAGTTGTTGTAGCCCCACTCGCCCAGTTCGCGACCGATGCCGCTTTGCTTGTAGCCGCCCCACGGTGCCTCGACGAAGGTCGGCTGCGAGCAGTTGACCCACACGATGCCCGCGCGAAAACCGCGAGCGACCCGTTCGCAACGCGGGATATCCCGGGACATGACGGCCGCCGCCAAGCCGAACGGCGAGTCATTGGCCAAACGGATCGCTTCGGCTTCCGTGTCGAAGGCACGCAGGCACACCACCGGGCCGAAAATCTCCTCGCGCCAAACGGTGCTGTCCTCGGGGACATCGGCGAAAATCGCTGGCGTCAGGTAATAACCCTTTTTTAGATTAATCGGCCGCACACCGCCCGAAACCAGTCGGGCGCCCTCGGCCTGGCCGGCAGCAATGGCCACCAGCACCTTATCCAGCTGCCCCTGGCTGACCAGCGGCCCGAGCTTCACGCCTTCCTCGAAGCCCTGGCCAATCTGAATCTGCTCGGTGGCGGCAATCAAGCGCTCCAACAGCGCCGGGTACAACCGGCGTTCCACCAGCACCCGCGAGGTGGCTGAACAGACCTGCCCCTGGTTCCAGAAGATCCCGAACAGAATCCACTCCACCGCCGCTTCGAGGTCACTGTCGGCGAAGATCACGAAGGGTGATTTTCCGCCCAGTTCCAGGCTGATGTTTTTGATCTCGCTGGCGGCGGCCTGCATGATCTTGCGTCCGGTCGGCACGCTGCCGGTGAAGGCGATCTTGTCGACCTGCGGGTGTTCGGCCAACGGCGCGCCCGCCTCGCGCCCCAAGCCCGTGACCACGTTCAGCACCCCGGCCGGCAACCCGGCCTTGTCGGCGATGCCGGCCAGTTCGAGGGCAGTCAGCGGGGTCAGTTCGGAAGGCTTGAGCACCAGGGTGCAACCCGCTGCGAGTGCCGGGGCGACTTTCCACGCGGCCATCAGCATCGGGAAATTCCACGGGATGATCGCCGCGACCACGCCCATCGGCTCCTTGATCACCGATGACGTGAAGCGCGCATCCGGCAACTCAATCGACTGCTCGTTGTGTGAGTCCGACTGCTCGGCAAGTCCCGCATAGAAGTCGAAGCACCCGGCGGTATCGGCGATGTCCCACAATGCTTCCGGCAACGGCTTGCCATTATCACGCACTTCGATGGCCGCCAGTTCGTCCTGGCGAGCGCGGATGCCCTCGGCGATTTTCCTCAACACTTGCGCCCGTCGGGCACCGGGCCAGCGTGGCCAGTCGCCCTCGTCAAACGCCCTGCGCGCCGCCGACACGGCCAGATCGATGTCCTCTGCGGTCGCCGAGGCAACCCGCGCCAGAACCGACTCGTCACTCGGATCGAGCGTGTCGAAAACACCGCGCTGAACCGGGGCGATCCATTCGCCACCGATGTACAACCGTTGATAGTCACCCATGGGACACTCCTTGATCCTGCGGTGCCGACGCTGCTGGTAGAGCTGTTCGGCGACCTGCAATTGCTCGCGGTCATTGACCCCGAGCACGTCGACTTCATCCACTTCCACGGCCGTCACCGCAAGTCCCGCTTCGTTGGCCACCGCCACCGCTTCGGTGAGGTAGTACTCGCCTTGGGCGTTCAGGTTGCCGATACGCTCCAGCAGCCACAGACAGGTATCGGCGCGCAGGCCCATGACGCCGCCGTTGCAGAAGTTGATGTCCAGCTCCTGCGGGCTTGCATCCCTGGCTTCGCGAATGACCCGCAAGCGCCCCTGCTCCACCAGCAGCCGCCCGTAAGGCCCGGGCTGTTGGGTGTGGAAACCCGCCACCGCCACCGCCGCGCCGTCAATCAATGCCCTGCGCAAGCGATTCAAGGTCTGCGGGGTGATCAAGGGGGAGTCGCCAAACAGCACCAGCACACAACCCTGTTGCTGTTCATGCGCCTGCAAGGCCGGTCGGGCCGCGAGCACCGCGTGGGCCGTACCCAGTTGGTCGTGCTGGGTAAACACCTGCGCCGTCGGTGCGACCTGTTGCAGGTACTCCGCCACCTGCCCACCGCCAGCGCCCACCACCACAGCCCGTTGCTCGATGCCCGCCGCCGCCACCGCCGCCAGCACATGACCGAGCAGCGGCTGGTTGCCCACCGGGTGCAAGACCTTGGGCAGCGGCGAACGCATGCGCGTGCCCTGCCCGGCCGCGAGAATCACCGCCAGCGTCGGCCAGCCCATGTTGTCGCTCATCACCATCCTCCTGTGTGCATCCCGGCTTCAGGCCGGATCGCGATAGAACACGTCGTCGGCGTACGGGTACCACCAGTCCTGAATCTTCGGCTGGTGGTCGATGATGACCATTTTCGAACGGCGGAACGCTTCCAGCCCCTGACGCCCTAGTTCGCGCCCAAGGCCGGACATCTTCCAGCCTCCGAACGGCAGCGCATCGTTGTCGATCAGCGGATTGTTGACCCAGACCATCCCCGCCTCCAGACGCTCGGCGGCTTCCATGGATTCGGCCAGGTCAGTGGAAAACAGCGAGGCACCGAGGCCGAACGGCGAGTCGTTGGCCAACCGCACCGCTTCATCGAAATCGCTGACCCGGCAGATTGCCGCCACCGGGCCGAAGCACTCTTCCTGCAAAATCGCCATGTCACCGGTCACGCCGGTGAGGATGGTCGGTTCATAGAACCAGCCGACGCTGTGCCCGGGTGGAATGCGCCCGCCACACACCACTTTCGCGCCCTTGGCCACGGCGTCATCGACCAGGCGCATGACTTTATTGCGCGCGGCTTCGCTGACCATCGGCCCGATCTCCGAGCGTTCCAGGCCATGACCAATGCGCAAGGCACGGGTGCGCTCGGCGAATTTCGCGACAAATTCGTCATGGATTTCATCGACGACGTAGAAGCGTTCCGCCGAGGTGCAGATCTGCCCGCTCAAGTGGAACGCCGCGGTCACTGCGCCTGCCGCTGCCACTTCCAGCGGTGCATGCCTGGAGATGATCAGCGGGTCGCTGCCACCGGCCTCGATCACACAAGGTTTCATCCGTTCGGCACAGGCCACGGCCACCGCTTTGCCTGCCGCCACACTGCCGGTGAAGGCCACCGCGTGGGTCTGCGCCGACTGCACCAGCAACTGCGCGGTGACCGCATCGCCCGGTACACAAGACACCAGCCCAGGCAGCAACGCGGTGAAGTGCTCCATGAACTTGAGGGTGCACAGGGTCGTGGCTTCCGCCGGTTTGATGATGCAGGCGTTGCCCGCCGCCAAGGACGCGGCGACCGTCCAGCACATCAGCAGGATCGGAAAGTTGAACGGCATGATGTGCACGCTGACGCCATACGGCTCGTAACGCACATGCTGGAACGAGCCGATCTGCGTGGTGCCGGCGACCTTGCCGGCATCATCCCGGGCCATTTCTGCGTAGTAGCGAAAGATCGGCGCGCAGTTGGCCAGCTCGCCCATGGCTTCGGGAAACGGCTTGCCCATTTCCAGGGTCATCAGGCGCGCGACTTCACGGTTGCAGGCAGCGTTCTGTTCGATGGCGTTGGCCAGTTGATGCAGGCGCGCGGCGCGGCTTTTCGCGTCGATCAGGCGCCATTGGCGTTGCGCGGCGGTGGCGGCATCGGTGGCGGCTTGCACATCGGCTTCGCCACACACGCCGACTTGCCCGACCGGTTGCAGGGTCGCCGGGTCGAGCACTTCGCGCACGCGGCCCTCAGTCAGCGACAGGAACTCGGGATTGATGAAGCGCAAGGCAGAATCGCAGTTAAACGTGGCCATGGGATGATCCTTGAACCAATCGATAAGGGGTTTCACGCAACGTCGCCAGGGTCTGGGCGGGCAGTTCTTCACGCCAGCCCGGCACGTGCCGGTCGAGCCATTGGCGCAGCGGCGCAAAAGCCTCGGCGTCCAGGGCGCGGACAAACAGCCCCAGGGTGCGCGGCAGGTGCGCCAGGTAACCGTGCTTGCCGTCACGGCCGGCCAGGCGCACGAAAATCCCCAGCACCTTGGCGTGACGCTGGGCGGCCAGGCGCCGGTAATCTTCGAGAAAACCCGGCGTATCCAGCTCCGGGCGCTGCAACAGGTAATGACTGATCAGTGCCTTGCGCAGCGCTTCGGGCACATCGCGCCGGGCGTCTTCGAGCAGCGACATCAGGTCATAGGCCGCCGCCCCGACCAGGGCATCCTGGAAATCCAGCAAACCGCAGGCCGCGACACCTTCACGGCCTTGCAGCAGCATCAGGTTGTCGACGTGAAAGTCGCGCAGCACCAGGGCTTCGCGGCGTTTTGCGACATCGCGGCAGGCGTCGGCGAATAACGCCAGATATTCATCGCGCAAGTTGTGCGCCGCCTCTTTGCCGATCAGCAGCGGCACGTACCAGTCGATGAACAGCGCGTACTCGGCCGCCAGTCGCTGTTCGTCGTAAGACGCCAGTTCCGTGGCTGGCGTTGCGCGATGCAACGCCACCAGCGTATCGACCGCCAGGTGATACAACGCCGACTCCGAATGCCCGGCCAGCAGCAGCCGGGTGTAGGTGTCGTGACCGAAATCCTCGATCAACGCCAGCCCCGCCGCCTCGTCCACATCCAGCAAGGCCGGCGCGGACAGGCCCAGCCCCTGTAACTGCCGGGCGATCCGCACAAACGGGCCGATGGGCTCGCTGTCGGACGGCGAATCCATCAGCAGCAGGCCCGCGCCGTCCAGGCGGAAATAACGCCGGGTCGAAGCATCCGCCGGCAAGGCGACCAGCAAGGTCCCGGCGAAACCGGCGCGGGCCAGAAAGGCGGCGCGCTGGTCGTCACGGGTTGGCAATGACGCCAATGCATCTGTCATGGCAGTCACCGGATCATGTAGACCTTTTTGATGGTCTCGTGGACGGTGCACACACCCTTCCAGTCCTTGCCGAAGAAAGCGGCGGTGTCCGGCTTGATCTCGATCACTTCACCGGACTCGTGGACGTACGTGCAGCGACCGTCGAGAAAGTGGCAGAACTCGTCGCTGGTGACATGGCAAAACCACTTGCCCGGGGTGCAGATCCAGATACCGCATTCGGACTGGCCTTCCGGCCCTTTGTGCAGCACCACGCCGGATACACGGGACTCACCTTCAAGCATGGTCGGGATCACGCCCCAATCCTTGACGTCGGTGATGCTCAGCGGGTCGTACAGAAACGGGGTAGTCATGTGTTGTTCTCCAGGTTGTGTGTGTGTGTGTGTAGGAGCGAGCTTGCTCGCGATGGTCGTCAACGATGACGCGCGCTGTCTGGATGAGCGCGTTGTCCTGACGTTTTTCGCGAGCGAGCTCGCTCCTACAATTCGGCATTCAGACTCAGGCCAACATGTACACGTTACGCAGGGTTTCCCGGACGTGGCATTCGCCGGTCCAGCCGGCCGGGAACAGCACCAGGGTGTTGGGGCGCACTTCAATCACTTCACCGTTGTCGTTACGGTAAGTGGCGTGCCCCGCGATGAAGTGACACAACTCGTCCTGGGGAATCGACAGCCGCCAGCGACCGGGGGTGCACACCCACAATCCGGTTTCCGGGCTGTTGTTCGGGCCCTTGAACAGCAAGCGGCCGCTGGAATGCGAGACACCTTCGACGGCGTCGCTCTGCACGCCCCAGTCCACCAGGTCGGTGCGGCTGCTGACGGCTTCGAGGTACGGCGTGATACCCGCCGTGGTGGATGAATCAGGCATCGTTGAGCACCTTGTCGAGAATCGCGGCCGCGTCTTGCGGCCCCTTGCGTGATTGCATCTGCGCGCTGGTGCGCTGCAGGCGTTGGCGCATCGCCCCGTCGTTGAGGCACGCGTGGAGTTTTTCCGCGAGCTGTTCTTCGCTCCATTCGTAGCGATCGAGCTTGAAGCCGTGGCCGCTTTCTTCGGCGCGCATGGCGTTGTCGTGGCCGTCCCAGACGTAGGACATGACAATCGCCGGTTTGCCGAAGAACAGGCACTCGGTGAAACTGTTGTTGCCGCCGTGATGGATCACCGCGTCGACCTGGGCAATCACCGACGGCTGCGGGAACCAGTTGGAAATCTGCACGTTGTCCGGCAGGTCCGGGTATTCGTCGAGGTGTTCGCCGACGTTGAACAGCGCCCGGTAAGGCAGCTTGCCCACCGCCTCGATCAGGCGCTTGAGCAGCTCGACATCGCCGGAGCCGAGGCTACCGAAACTGGCGTACAACAGCGGCTTGTCGTTGTTCGCACGGAACTGCGGAATCTCGTACGGCGTGTCGTGGCGCACGCAACCTTGCAGGTAATGGAAGCGCTCGGCCGGCAAGGGATGGCGTCGGTCGAACTTCACCGCATCCGGGTACAGCAGCAGGTTCATGAACGGCGAGGCTTCAAAGAAGGTCCCCAGCGGATAGGGCTGCTCGCCATGGGCTTGCAGGAACTGGTTGAAGTCCTCGTGTATCGGCCCGACCACTTCCTCGAAGCGCTGGCGGAATTGCGCGTGGCCCGCCTTGTCGTCGATGCTCATGCCCGACAGGTGCGGCGGGATATCCGGGTCTTCGATCTCGTTCTCCGAGCAGGAAATGATCCGCACCCATGGCTTGCCGTATTGCTTGATTGCCGGGAACAGGATCACGTTGTCGACACAGATCAGGTCGGGCTTGACCTTGTCCAGCACCGCCGGCAGGTCCTTTTGCGCCCACTTGGCGGTTTCGACGATGGCCGCCCAGCATTCCTTGACGTAGTTGTCGATCTGCTCCAGCGGCGACTTGCGGAAATTCGGAATGTGGCCGTTGATGAAATCCACCCAGTAGCGGGCCATCTCTTCGGCCGGCATCGGCGCCGACATGTTGACCATGTGCTCTTCAAAACCATAACCGGCGTAGACACCGCTCATGCCCGGGTCGGTGAGGAACACCGCTTTATGCCCCAGGGCCTCACAGGCCTGGGCGATACCCACTGAGTTCAGCGCCGGGCCGTAGGCGGCTTCCGGAAAGAATGCGATCACTTTCTGTTTCATCGAGTGCTGCTCCTGCCTGGTCTTTTTATTGTTCAGCGCGTCAGTACGCGGGCATGCCGGGCCTGCCAGCCCAGCCGGATGGTCGTGTCGATTGCAAAATGGGCGAATTCAAACTGCGAGGACGGCACGCGCACGATCAGCGGTTTGTCGCTGAGGGGGGTCTGCACGTGCAGGTTGGTGTCGAGGCCGTGGTAGGCGATTTCGACGATCTTGCCGCTGACCTGATTGGCGCAATCGCTGCCCTGCTCCGTCAGTACTTGCAGGCGTTCGGGACGAACCACCACGGCGACGGATTGGCCGGTCACCAGCGGCGCGTCGGTTTCGACGTTCAGTTCCTGACCGTTGACCCGCACCGAGTGCTGGCCCGAGCGCACGCCTTCGAGCAGGTTGCTGACGCCGATGAAGTTGGCGACGAAGCGGCTGTTGGGGTTTTCGTAGAGTTCGGTCGGGCTGCCGCACTGGCACACCTTGCCGCCATCGAGCACGGCCATGCGGTCGGACATCACCAGGGCTTCTTCCTGGTCGTGGGTGACGATGATGAAGGTGATGCCGCTCTCGTGTTGCAGGCGTTTGAGTTCCAGCTGCATCTTTTCCCGCAGCTTCTTGTCGAGGGCGCCCAAGGGCTCGTCGAGCAACAACACCCGCGGACGCTTGACCAGTGCCCGGGCCAGTGCCACCCGCTGACGCTGGCCACCGGAAAGCTGATCGGGCTTGCGCTCTGCGAGCTCACCCAGTTGCGCGGTGCTCAACACTTCATCGACCCGGCGACGGATTTCGGTTTCCGGCAGGCGCTCCATTTCCAGGCCGTAGGCAATGTTCTTGCGCACGGTCATGTTGGGAAACAGCGCGTAGGACTGGAACATCAGGTTCAGGGGACGCTTGTTGGCCGGCAGCGGCGAAATGTCATTGCCGTCCAGGTAGATGCAACCACCGCTGGGAGTCTCGAAACCGGCGAGCATGCGCAGCAGCGTGGTCTTGCCGCAGCCCGATGGCCCGAGCAGCGCGAAGAACTCGTTCTCGCGGATACTCAGCGACACCTCGTTGACCGCCAGACCGTTGCCATAAGACTTGCTGACCTTATCCAGGATCAGTACCGCGGATGAATTATTCATGGGTGCGAGGAGCCTTGTTGAGACGCTGCGAAGCCAGCAGCGCGGTGATGCTGACCAGCATCACCAGCGTCGCCAGAGCGTTGATTTCCGGGGTGACGCCGAAGCGGATCATGGCGTAGATCTGCATGGGCAACGTGGTCGAGGCCTGGCCGGAGCCCGAGTTGAAAAAAGCGATGATGAATTCGTCCACCGACAAGGTGAACGAGAGCAAACCGCCGGCCAGCACACCGGGAAAAATCACCGGCAGCAGCACTCGGCGCAAGGTGGTGAACCAGCTCGCACCCAGGTCAATCGAGGCTTCGAGGATCGAATAATCGAAGTGCTTGAGCCGCGTGCGAACCACCGCACAGACGAAGGCGATGTTGAACACCGCGTGGCTGATGATGATCGAGTGCAACCCCAGGCCGACCTTGAGCAGGTTGAAGAAACTCAGCAGCGCAATCGCCAGCACGATGTCGGGAATGATCATCGGCGCCATCAGCAAGGTGTCGACCACCTGGCCTTTGTCGTTGCCCTTGCGGCGCAACTCGATGCCCAGCGCCAGGAACGTGCCAAGCACGCAGGCAATGAAGGTTGCTGACAACGCAACGACCAGGGTGTTGAGCGCCGCCGACAGAATCGCCGTGTTGTGGGCCAGTGCCGCGTACCACTTCAGCGATACGCCGCCCCAGGCGGTGGGCAATCCGGACTTGTTGAACGACAGCAGGATCAACACCAGGATCGGTATATAAAGGAAGGCGTACACCAGCCCCAGGTGCGAACCCAGTACGGTGCTGCTGACAGAACGAGACTGACTCATGAGCGCGCCCCTTCTGCACGACGGGCCACCAGTGCCTGGATGAACAACAGGATCAACATGATTGCGATCAGGAAGAAACTCAGCGCCGCACCGAACGGCCAGTCCCGTGCCGTGAGGAATTGCGAATAGATCAGGTTGCCGACCATCTGCACCTGCTTGCCGCCCAGCAGATCGGCAGTGATGAAGTTGCCGATGCTCAACACGAAGACAAACACCGCACCGGCGGCGATACCCGGTACGCTCAACGGCAGGATGATCCGGCGAAAGGTCATCCAGCCCGAGGCGCCGAGGTCTTTCGAGGCGTCCCACAGTTCGTTGTTGATCCGTGACAGCGACGAGAAAATCGCCAGGATCACAAAGGGGATGTAGTTGTAGACCAGCCCCAACACGACGGACGACTCGGTGTACAGCAGGCTGATGGGTTCGCCGTTGTAGCCGAATAATTGCAGCATGCGGTTAATCAGGCCTTCGCGGTTGAGCAGGACGATCCAGGCGTAGGTGCGGATCAGGTAGTTGCTCCAGAACGGCAGCATCACCAGAAACAGATACACCGCCTGACGCCGCCGTGGCGCGCGGGCAATCGCATAGGCCGCCGGGTAGCCGATCAACACCGCGAACACCGTGGCCAGCCCGGCGATTTTCGCCGACTTGAGCAGGATGCCCAGGTACAGCGGATCGAACGCACGCTGGTAGTTTTCCCAGGTGAACAACCAGTCGATGCCGCCATAGGCGCCGCGTTCAACGAAGCTGTAGACCAGCACCAGCAGGCACGGAATCACCAGGAACATCAGCAGCCAGCCGAAGCCGGGCGCAAGAAGCCAGGCCGACAGACGCCTGTCAGCATGCAAAGCACTCATTACCCATATCCTCCCGCTTCAGGACAGAAGCGGCTTGCGAGCGTGGCGAGGCATGCCGGGCATGCCTCGGATCGACGTGGCGTTAGTTCTGCGCCGCCATGATTTCGGTGACGGCGCGGGTGTAGGCCTTTTGCGTGGTGCCGCCCAGGTCGCGCAATTGCTCCATTTTCAGCAGCTCGGCGGGGGCGATGGTCAGATTGGGGTATTGCTTGAGCAAGTCAGCGGACAACCCGGCCATAGCCGCTTGGTTGGGGACTTTGTAGAGGATGTTTTCAGCGACCCAGGCGTGGTTTTCCTTGGCCAGCATGAAGTTGATGAACTTGAAGGCCTGGTCCTGGTGCTTCGAACCCTTGAGCACCACCATGGTGTCCACCCACAGGTCGGAACCTTCCTTGGGCACCACGAACTTGATCGCAGCGTTGGCTTGCGTGCCGTAGTTGCACCAGCCGTCCCAGGCGTGGGCCATCAGCGATTCGCCGGAGGCCAGCTTGGAATAGAAGGTGGTGTCGTCGAAGGAGAGGATGCGTTTTTTGGTGGCGATCAGTTGGTCGCGAACCGCGGCGATTTGCGCGGGGTCGCTGTCGTTGACCGACCAGCCCTTGGCGAGGAAACCGGCGCCGAGCATCCAGCGGTCGGTGGCGAGCATCGTGACCTTGCCCTTGAGGGCATCGCTCGGATTGAGCAGCTCGTTCCAGCTCTGTGGCGCTGGTGTCACCTTGTCGGAGCGATAGCAGATGCCGGTGGTGCCCCAGGTGTAAGGCACGGAGAACCGGTTGCCCTGGTCATATTCCAGGTGAGTGGCTTCGGGGTAGAGGTTTTTCAGGTTGGGAACCTTGACCGGATCGATGTCCGCCAGCAGCCCCTGTTTGTGCAGGACTTCGGCGAAGGGCGAGGAGACGAACACCACGTCATACCCTTCGCCACCGGAGGCCATCAGCTTGCCCATGATTTCTTCGTTGGTGGCGTGCAACGCCTTGTCGACGTCCACACCGCTGGCAGCCTTGAACTTCTCCAGCGCATCCGGAGCCATGTAGCCGTCCCAGATGGAAATCACCATGTCTTTCGCACTTGCAGCCTGTGAAGCGATCGCCAGAGAAACGGCCAATCCCACGCACAGAAGATCATTCAGCTTGCTCATAAATACTCACCCGACGATTGTTTATTGTTGTGTTCGAAGGCAGTACGGCAAAACGAGAAACGATTGCTTGTGTTTTTTTTTAGAAATTAGGACCAGTATCAAAAGATGTCAACGCTTTTTTACGGCCTGACGCTTCGCCAGCGCATGACATAAGATGAGCACCTGAGTCCGACAGCGGATCACAACGAGAAAAGACGCTTGAGCACGACAGCCGAAAAAAAACCGCGCACCAATCACCTGGAGCTGGCCCGCCGCATCCTCGAGCACACCCAGGAAAGCGCAATGGTGGCCGGCGACCCGGTGGCCGAACAAGCCCTGGCCCGGACCTTCCAGGTCTCGCGCACGCTGATTCGCGGCGCGTTGAAAGTGCTGCTGGAAGAAAACCTGCTGAGCCACGAAGCCGGCAAGGGCTACCGACTGCTGGCCTCGCCGGTGGGCCAAGCCTTCAACGCCACCCTGCCGCAAGCCGAGGAAGAAGAATTGGCCGCCTCGGTGCTGCGCGACCGCATGGCCGGGCGCCTGGGCGACAGCATCAGCATCAGCGAACTGATGCGCCGCTACGACATCGGCCGGCCGGCGGCACAAAAGGCCCTGCAGCAATTGAGCGAAAGCCAGGCCATCGAGCGCGGCCCCGGCCAGTCCTGGCTGTTTCGCCCGTCGCTGAACAGCTTGGCCGCGCTCGAAGAAAGCCTGAAATTCCGCCTGATCCTTGAGCCTGAAGCCCTGCTCAGCCCCAGCTTCAATGCCGACCCGCAACGCCTGGCGCTGTTGCGCAGCGCCACGCAAAGCCTGCTCGCCCGCCCCGTGGAAGACTTCGACATCCAACAATTTCGCGAACTGGACATCAGCTTCCACGAATTGCTGGCCCAGAGCTGCGGTAACCGCTTCATCAGCGACGCCCTGCTCCAGCATCAGGGCCTGCGCCGCCTGCCGAACCTGCTGCCATCGGTGAGCGTACACCGCCTGCAGGAAGCGCTGCGCGAACACCTGCAAATCATCGCGCAGATCGAACGCGGGCAGATGGAGATCGCCGCCGACCTGCTGCGCCTGCACCTGCGCCTGAGCGCCGCGCAACGCCCGCAAACCGCCAACCGTGGCATCCCGCAAAGCCATCTGTTCGGGCGTCGCTAACCGGCTCGCAAAAACATGATGATTTTTTTTTGAAAATAAGACAGCATCAAAAACACCTTCAGGAGCGGCGGGTCTGACCCGCCATGGACAGTCCTCGCCATGCAAAAACAAAAACTGATCGCCCTGTTTCCGGAAGCCAGTTTCGGCGCGGCCTTGAACTGCATTGGCATCGCTCAGTCGCTGCGTGAACTGGGCGCCAAGCCGGTGTTCATCTGCCATGAACATTTCCAGGGGTTGTTCGCCGAATACGGTTTCGACGAGTACCCGATTCCGCAAGCGAGCCCGTTGTCGGCGGCGGAACACCAGCACTACTGGGAACGCTTCATCGAGCGCAGCATTCCCTACTTCGACCAGACCCCGCTGGCACAGATCGACAGCTATGTGGCGCCGGCCTGGGAAGCCATCATCGATACCGCCATCGAAGCGGAAAAACCCTTGCAGCAGTTGCTCGGCCGCCTCAAGCCCGACGTGATCGTGCTCGACAACGTGGTGATGTTCCCGGCCATCGCCAACGCCGGTTGCCCCTGGGTGCGGGTGGTGTCCTGCGCCGAAACCGAACTGCCGGATGCGGCCGTTCCGCCGTACCTGTCCGGGTGCCTGGCCAGCGACACCCAGGCCTGTGAGCGTTACACCGAGCAGTACCTGAAGGCTGTCGCGCCAGCCCATGAACGCTTTTCGCAATTTCTCCTCGGCAACGGCACCGCGCCGTGCCCAGCAGGGCAGTTCCTCACCGACTCGCCATGGCTGAACCTGCTGCTGTCACCGACGCCAGTGCGCTATGAGCGCCAGCAACCGCTGGACCCGCAACGCTACGTGTACCTCGACGGTTGCGTACGCCGCGAAGCGCCGTACATTGTCCCGGACTTTCCACGGCACAACGACGCGCCGCTGATCTACCTCAGCTTCGGCAGCCTCGGCGCGGCCGACACCGGGATGATGAAACGCCTGATCAGCACGATCGAAAGCTTGCCGTACCGCTTCCTGGTCAACGTCGGCGCCTACCGCGACATGTACACCACCGTGCCGGACAACGTGTACCTGGACAGCTGGTTTGCCCAGCCGGCGGTACTCAAGGAATGCGATGTGTTCATCCACCACGGTGGTAACAACAGCTTCTGTGAAGCGCTGTACTTCGGCCTGCCATCGCTGATCATCCCCTATTGCTGGGACGGCCACGACAACGCCGCCCGCGCCGAGGAAGTCGGTGTCGGCCGCTACCTGCCGCGCTTTGCCGATCCCGTCGCCGCCCTGCCCGCCGCCCTTGAACAGCTGCTGGGCGACCAACCGATGAAACAACGCCTCCAATCGTTCAGCGAGCGCATGCAGGCGACCCGCGGTACTGACATTGCCGCGCGGGCGATCCTGGCGCTGCCAGACCTCTAGTCATAACAACAAAAACCGTCGGAGTTTGAGCATGAATGCCCCATCGCGTCTCGATGCGCTTGACCATGTCCTGCCCCATCCCTTCTGGCAGGACACCGTCACCCCGCCGCCCGCCGCACCTTCCGTCACCGGCACGGTGCAATGCGACCTGGCCGTGGTCGGCGGCGGATTCACCGGATTGTGGACCGCCCTGCTGGCGCGTCAGCGCAACCCCGGGCTGAGCATTGCGATCATCGAGGCACGACGCTGCGGCGGTGAGGCCAGCGGGCGCAACGGCGGTTTCTGCGCGCCGAGCATTTCCCATGGGGTGTCCAATGCGCTCAAGCGCTGGCCGGATGAAGCCGAGCAACTGATCCGCCTCGGCCGGCAGAACCTCGATGAACTGGCCGCCGACCTGCAACGCTTTGGCATGTACGTCGAGTTCGAACGCCATGGCAAACTCAACGTCGCCAGCCAACCGTGGCAGGTCGACGGGTTGCGCTCGATGCAGCGTAACTACGCGCGGTTCGGCATTGACTGCGAGTGGCTGCAAGGCCGCGCTCTGACGCAGAGACTCGACTCCCCGGCGTATGCGGCCGGCCTGTTCGAACCCAATTACGCCCTCCTCAACCCGGCGAAAATGGCGGCCGAACTGCGCCGCGTTTGCCTTGAACAAGGGGTCCAACTGTTCGAAAACAGCCCGGTCCTGAAACTCGATGCCCGCAACGACAGCCTGCGCCTGCGCACTGCCGACGGCGAAGTCATCGCCGGACAAATCGCCCTCGCCACCAACATTGCCCCGCCGCTGCTCGGCCATCTGGCATCGAGCGTGATCCCGGTCTACGACTACAGCCTGGTCAGCGAACCATTGAGCGATGCGCAGCTGCAAGCCATCGGCTGGACCGGTCGCTATGGCATCGCCGACGCCGGCAACCAGTTCCACTACCTGCGCAAGACCGCCGACAACCGCATTCTCTGGGCTGGCTTTGATGCCATCTACCATTTCGGCGGGCGCCGCGACGAAGCCCTGACCCAGCGACCGCAAAGCTTCCAGCGCCTGGCCGAGCAGTTTCACCAGACTTTCCCGGCCCTTGGCGATGTGCGCTTCAGCCATGCCTGGGGCGGCATCATCGACACCTCGGCGCGCACCACGATGTTCACCGGTTGCGAACACCAGGGCCGCGTCGCCTATGCCTTGGGCTTCACTGGACAAGGGGTGTCCGCCAGCCGCTTCGCCGCGCTGAACATGCTCGACCTGCTGGCCGGCGAGCGCACCGAACGCACCGAACTGCTGATGACCTCCAAGGCGCCGTTCCGCTTTCCGCCCGAACCCTTGCGTTACGTCGGCGTGAAACTGGCCCAGCGCTCACTGGCGCGGGAGGACCGCGACGGTCACCGCGACCTGCTGCTCAAGACCTTCGATGCCTTTGGCATCGGTTTCGATTCCTGATCCGGAGACCACCATGTCCACAGCCCTGCCCCGGCACGTCATCGACTTCGCCAGCGACCTTGACCCCCGTGAAACTGAAATCAACGACCCGGCCGTGGTCGACGCGCCTTACCGCAGCAAGAGTTGGCGGCACTTTGTGACGCCTGAGAAAAACGCCGTGGCCGGTATCTGGGAAGCAGGACCGCACCGGGAGCATTGCCAGTGCGATTACGATGAGCTGTGTCACATCCTCGAAGGCACCGTGCGCCTGACCGATGCCGAGGGTGTCGCGCGCACGTTCGGCCCCGGTGATTCCTTTGTGGTCGCCAGCGGATTCAATGGCACCTGGGAAAACCTCACCACGGTGCGCAAGGTCTACTTCATCCTTGGCTAAACGGCCCCGACCGCTACGTCAGACTGCTGACGCACCTGATTGCGCCCGTTGCGCTTGGCCTGGTACAGCGCGTCGTCTGCGCGGGTCACCAGGCTTTCCGGTGTATCGCCGGGTTGTGCATGGGCCACGCCGAACGAGGCGGTGATGGTGTCCAGCACCGTGTCGGTGCCCCGGGCCTTGACCCGCAGCGACTGGATTTTCAAACGCAGGCGCTCGGCAAAAGCGCCCGCGGCGGCCAGGTCCGGACAATCCTTGAGCACCACGCAAAACTCCTCGCCGCCATAACGTGCCGCGAACGCTTCGCCAGGCAGCGAATCACGCAGCACCCGGGCGACATGCTGAAGCACGCGGTCGCCCAAGGGGTGGCCGTACTGGTCGTTGAATTGCTTGAAGTGGTCGATATCCAGCATGACCAGCGCCACGCCCGTCGCCATGTTGCTCAAGGCCTGTTCAAGCTGGCGGTTGAAGGTGGTGCGGTTGAGCAATTCGGTCAGGCCATCGAGGGTCGCGGCCAGTTGGGCGCGCTCCAGCTTGTCACGCAGGCTTTTGATTTCATGCTGTGCCGATTGCAACTGGGCGAGGAAGTGTTCCTGCTGCCCCTGCATCAGCCGGGTGCTCTGTTGCAGTTGGGTCAGGATGCTCGGCAAGCGCTCGCTGGCGGGCTCTTCAAGCATCTGCAGGTATTGGCCGAGGCTGGCCTGGAAATCCTGGTTACCCTTCACGCTGCGCGACACATCGCGCTCCATGTCGTCGACCAGATTGATCGCGTCCTGCTGCCCGGAGCGGGCGTCCGCCAGTTCATCGCGGATGATGTACTCGCGAAACAGCTTGGCGGCCGACTCCGGCGGGAAGTAGTCGAAGTCGTTGACCACCCGGTCCAGGTGCCGATTGAGCTCCGGCTCCTGGCCCTTGCTGTAGGTGTACCAGAGCGCGTAGTGCACCGGGTTGGGCGGAATGTTGTGACGAACCATCAGCGGCACTGCCTGCTTGAGCAATGCCGCCGCCTCGCGGGAGTCTTCTGGATACAGCGCTAGAACAGTCGCACGCGTGTCTGATTGGCTCATGGTTTCACTGTGATTGTTATCATTGGCGTTTGGCAAACTTGCTGAGCATAGCCATACGCCCGGCAAACGACCATCCCGAATTACACAATCATTTCAACCCGGTACGCCTGTGCCACAGGCCCGATCAACTGTTGGTCGGCATCAACCCGGCCATGTTCTGGCGCCGACGGTAAGCCGTATCACGGTTCGCCAGCCAGTAGTACAGCGGCGTGGTGACCACCAGCCCGACCAGCCAGGACAAATCCGCACCATCAATGTGCACTGCCACGGGACCGGTGTAGATCGGTGTGTTCATGAACGGGATTTGCACCACGATGCCGATGGCGTAGGCCAACAGCGCCTGCGGGTTGAAGCGGCCATAGATGCCGCCGTCGACGCGGAAGATCGAGGCGATGTCGTACTCGCCCTTGTGGATCGCGTAGAAGTCGATGAGGTTGATCGCGGTCCACGGCACCAGCACCACCAGCAACGCCAGTACCAGGTCGACGAAATGCCCGATGAAATCCGCCGAGGCGCCGATGGCCGCCACGCTGCAACCGGCGAGGATGATCAGCGACAGTACCGCCCGGCTCGAAGCAGTCGGAATCCAGCGGTGGGCGAAGGTTTGCAGCAAGGTGATCACCGACAGCACGGCGCCATACAGATTCAGGGCGTTGTGGCTGATCACGCTGAGCAGGAACAGCACCAGCATCAGCGGGCCGATGGCGCCGGTCGCGAGTTTCACCGCGTCCATGGTGTCCATGCCCACCGGCGTTGCCAGCACGGCGACGGCGCCGAACACGAAGGACAGGATTGAACCCAGCGAGGAGCCGAGGTAGGTCGCCCAGAACGTCGAACTGACTTTCACGTCTTTGGGCAGGTAGCGCGAGTAGTCGGACACGTAGGGCGCGAATGCGATCTGCCACAGCGCCGCCAGCGACACCGTGGCCAGCCAGCCGGAGATGTTGAAACTGCCACGTGTCAGGAAGTCATCGGTCTGCACGTGGGTCAGGATGTAGCCGAAGCCGAGCACGATGCCGAGGCCCAGCACCCAGGTGCCGATGCGATTGAGCACGTGGATGAAGCGGTAGCCAATGATGCCGATGATCCCCGAGCCAAGACCGCCGAGGACGATGCCGACCGACACCGGCACGCTCTCGACCACGCCATGCAGCGACTTGCCGGCCAGGACGATGTTGGAAGCGAAGAAACCGATGTACATCACGCCGGCAATCACCACCACCAGCAACGCACCCAGCGAACCGAACTGAGCGCGACTCTGGATCATCTGCGGAATGCCCATCTGCGGGCCTTGCGCCGAGTGCAGCGCCATCAGCACACCGCCGACCAGGTGGCCGACGATGATCGCGACGATGCCCCAGACCAGATTCAGGTGAAACAACTGCACGCCAAGCGCGCCGGTAACGATGGGCAACGGCGCGATATTGCCGCCGAACCACAGGGTGAACAGATCTTTGACCTTTCCGTGGCGATCCTCAGGGGGGACGTACCCGATCGTGTGTTTCTCGATGAGCGGGGCGGATGAAGCGGTGGTGGACATGACGAACTCCAAGGCAAGGATGAGTACGTGTTCGTACTTCGGTGTGCGCGGGCATACCTGCGCATTTCTTGTTGGAGGCGATCATGGACAAAGAGCGCGGGGAGGAAAATTAGTTAATTTGTGCCTTTAAACTTTAAAAAAGATTGCGCGGTTTTCCGGAATAACCGGCAGAAAAAACCAATAAAAATAAAATATTGATCAGAACACCATGACAACTGAACGACGAAATCCCTGTGGGAGCGAGCTTGCTCGCGATGGCGGAGAGTCAGCCAACGAAGATGTTGGATCTGACGGCCTCATCGCGAGCAAGCTCGCTCCCACAGGGTCCTTCGTCCGAATTGACTACCATCGTCATTCCGTGAAGACGGCAAAGCATGAACCCGAGGTATTGCACTGCGCTTTTTGTGGGAGCGAGCTTGCTCGCGATGGCGGCGGCACATCCAACATCGATGTGACTGACATACCGCTTTCGCGAGCAAGCTCGCTCCCACAGGGGTTATGCGGTGCCTGTATCAGCGCGCAGCCCAGGCATTGAAGCGCTGTTCAAGCTCCTCGCCATGGTCAACCCAGAACTCCGCGTCCACGGCCCTCGCGCCGGCTAGGTTGGCCTCTGCGGTCGGCAGTTGGTCCTGCACATCCTTGGGCAGCAATGGCAGGGTCTGGCGATGCACCGGCCCGTAGGGGATGGTTTCCGAGAAGACTTTTTGCGTCTGCGGCTGGCTGGCAAAGGCGATGAAGTTTTCCGCCAATGCCTTGTTCGGCGTGCCTTTGACCACCGCCCAGTATTCCGGGTCGTACAGGCTCTGCGGCCAGACGATGCTCAATTTCATGCCTTCCTTCTGCGCCGAAGCGATCCGGCCGTTGTAGGCCGCGCTCATCACCACGTCACCGGCCACCAGCCATTGCGCCGGCTGCGCGCCCGCCTCCCACCACTGGATGTTCGGCTTGATCTGGTCGAGCTTGGCAAAAGCCCGCGTCACGCCTTGCGGGGTTTTCAAGACCTTGTACACGTCGTCCGCCTTGACGCCGTCGGCGAGCAACGCGATTTCCAGGGTGTACTTGGCGCTCTTGCGCAGGCCGCGCTTGCCCGGGAAGTCGGCGACGTTCCAGAAGTCGGCCCAGGACTGCGGCGCCTTGGCCTGCTTGCTCTGGTCGTAGGCCATGACCATCGACCAGACATAGGTTGCGACACCGCACTCGGTCAGCGCACCCGGCACGAAGTTCGCCGAATCACCAAAGCGTCCCGCATCGAGCTTCTCGAACAGGCCCTCTTCGCAGCCACGCAACAACTCGGGGCTTTCGACTTCCACCACGTCCCAGCTGGTGTGACCGGCGGAGACCATGGCCTTGATCTTCGACAGCTCGCCGTTGTACTCCCCGGCGATGATGTTGCCCGCGCCGCTGGCGTTGAAGGGCTGGAAGTAGGCCTTATCCTGGGCCTGTTTGGTAGCACCACCGAAGGAAATCACGGTGAGGTCCTGGGGGGCCGCCCACACACTGGCACTCAACAACGCCAGGGCAAACGGAACACTGCAACGCAAGGATCTGGACATGGATCGCTTCCTCGGGGCTTGTCGGCCCGTTGTTGTTATGGGTGTTCGGATTCACTCAAGTAAGCCGCCAGGCGATCCATCAGGCGGTCACAGGCCGCCATCTGATCAACGCTGACAAATTCATCGGGCTTGTGCCCCTGGTCCATGCTGCCGGGACCACAGACCACCGACGCAATGCCGGCCTGATCGAACAGCCCGCCTTCGGTGCCAAAGGCCACGGTGCTGAACTCGTCGCTGCCGCAAAGCTGGGCAATCAGCCGGGCCGCTGCGCTGTCGGCGGGTGTCGCCAGGCCGGGATAGGCCGAGATTTTTTCAAAGCGGATACCGGTATCGGTGTCCACGGCCTGCATGGCCGGCAGCAACGTCTGCTCGGCGTAGTCCTGCAGCTCATCGACGACCACTTGTGGGGCGAAGTCCGGCAAGGCGCGGATCTCGAAATCGAAACGGCAGTCAGCTGGAACGATGTTCAGCGCCGTACCGCCCTGGATGACTCCGACCTGCACGGTCGAGAACGCAGGGTCGAAGCGCTTGTCGTGCAATGGCGGTCGGGCCAGGGTGGCGCCGATGTCCCCCAGCCGACCGATCAGGCGCGCGGCCTGCTCGATGGCATTGACCCCGTAAGGTGCGTAGGCCGAATGACAGGCGGCGCCGCGCACGTGACACCGCATCGCCAGTTTGCCCTTGTGACCGAGCACCGGCTTGAGTTCGGTCGGCTCGCCGATCAAACACAGCGCTGGTGCCGGGATGCGTTGGGGCAGCACTTCCAGCAAGCCGCGCACGCCGAGGCAACCGACCTCTTCGTCATAGGAAAACGCCAAATGCACCGGGCGCTTTAAAGGGCTGGAGAGAAACATCGGCACAGCGGCCAGCACAGAAGCCAGATAGCCCTTCATGTCCGCGCTGCCGCGACCGTAAAGCTTGCCGTGCGCCTCGCTCAGGCAGAACGGTTCGACCGTCCAGGCCTGGCCGTCCACCGGCACCACGTCGGTGTGCCCGGACAACACGATGCCGCCAGCCACACGCGGGCCGACCGTGGCCAACAGATTGGCCTTGGTCCGCTCGGCGTTGTAGATCAGTTCGCAATCCACGCCCAGTTCGTGCAGGTAGTCGCGCACGAACTCGATCAGCTCCAGGTTCGAATCGCGGCTGACCGTGGCGAACCCGATCAATCGCGCGAGCATGGCGCGGCTGCGCAACTCACTCATCGCCGGGCACTCCATACGCGGGGGCCAGGGTCGGATTGAGGGCGCGGGTCAGATAGTCCTGCAATTGCGGCTCGTAGGCCGTCCACAGTTTGCCCAGCTCGCCAATCGGGTTTTCCTCGGCCCAGTCCACCCGCAGGTCGACAATCGGCCAGGTCAGGTCACCGACCACCGACAGCGCTGCCGAGTGCACCGCGCCGGCTTCGCCGCCAGCGTCCTGCCCGGCCTGCAAGGCGTTCATCAGCCGGGTGGCGAGACAGCCTTCGCTGCTTTCGAACGCCGCGACCATCGCCTCGATCACCCCACTGTTGGCCAGCAGGTTGCCGGCCGCCACGCATTGGTCACCGGCCACAGCGTTATTGATGCCCAGGGCATGGTTGCCACTGAACACCGCCGTGCGCCCGTGGGCATCCACCACCGCCACCTGGCGGTATTGGCTGTAGCCGTTGCGGGTCAATGAGTGGTCCAGCGCCTGGGGCGGCGCCGAGCCGTTGGCCAGTTCATCGAGGATCTGCGGGCCGAGGGCCGGCAGCGTGATGTTCTGGCTCGACACCGCGCCGACACCGGCCCGCAGCCACGGGCAGCGCGCGCCGACGGCAATGCTCGAAGAGCTGATGGCAATGCCCAACTGGCCGGTCTCGGCGCAGCGACCCACGATGGAAAAAGTCATGGCGAATTCCTTATTCAGGGATGACAGCGATCACATCAATTTCCATCAGCCACTGCGGCTGGCCGAGGGCGCTGACCACAAGGCCGGTGGAAATCGGGAACACGCCCTTGAGCCACTTGCCGACCTCCTGGTACACCGGCTCGCGATAGCGCGGGTCGATCAGGTAGGTGGTGGTCTTGACGATGTGGCTCAGGTCGCTGCCCGCCTCCTCCAGCAGTTGCTTGACGTTGCGCATGGCCTGCTCGGCCTGGGCGCGCGGATCACCGAGGCCCACCAGTTGGCCGTTGAAATCGGTGCCGACCTGACCACGCACATACACGGTGTTGCCGGCGCGCACGGCCTGGCACAAATCGTTGTCCAGCGTCTGGTTCGGGTAGGTGTCTTTGGTGTTGAACATGCGGATGCGGGTATGAGTAGGCATTAACGAACTCCCATGAGGCTGGCTTTGTGAATAGGTGCACGGGCGGCTTCGGCTTGACGCTGGGTCGCATCCCGGTAGTTGAGATAGGTGTGCTGTTTAACGATGTGATCGGCGATGTGCTTGGCGTCGTGCCAAACGCCCCAGATAAACGCGGAGCCACGACGGGACTGCCAAGGCAACCCCACGAAATACACCCCCGGCTCAGCCGACACACCGCGCTGGTGCTGCGGCTTGCCGTTTTCCTTGAAGGCATCGACCTTCAGCCAGCTGTAATCGGTGGAGTAACCAGTGGCCCAGATAATCGTGGTGACGCCGGCCTTGAGCAGATCCAGCTCCAGGATTGGATTGGTCACGCAATCCGGGTCCGCCAGCATGGCCCGGGCTTCGGGTTCCAGCGGCAGGTCCAGGCCATTGCGTTCGATGTAGGCGTCGGCCTTGTCGAGTAACGCCAAGTAGTTTTCATCGCCGCGCTGGATGTTGTCAGCGAGGTTGTTTTCGAAACTCACCATGGCGCCGTTAAACGCTTGGGTCAGGCCAACCAGGGTCATGCCTTGGTGAGCCAGCCGGCGGAAGTCCACGGTATGGCCGCCACGGGCACCGCTCACGGCGATGGTCACGTGTTCCTTGCCCGGTTGCATGGCTTCGGCATCCCACTCGCCAAGCACCCCCAGCCACCAGCAGAAATCACGGTTGCGATAGGCACGCGGCGGACGATCGTGGGCGCCCACCGACAGGTAGACCTGCTTGCCGGAACGTTGCAGTTCATCGGCGATCTGCACGCCCGAGGAACCGGCACCCACCACCAGCACCGCGCCTTCGGCCAGTTGCTGCGGGTTGTAGTATTGAGCGGAGTGAATCTGCGCGATGCCGGCGATTTGTGGGGCAATCGGCGGAATGGCCGGACGCTGGAACGGACCGGTGGCGACCACCACATGCCGGGCCTCGATCACGCCATCAGAGGTTTCAACGGTGAAACCGGGACGGTCGATGTTACGTTCGACTTTCTTCACGTCCACGCCGGTACGAATCGGCGCGTTGAACTTGCGGGCATAGGCTTCGAAGTACTCAGCCACCTGCTCTTTCCCGGCGAAGGCATCCGGGTCCAGACCGTCGAACTCCAGCCCCGGGAAGCGGTCGTGCCAGGCCGGGCCGTTGGCGACCAGCGAATCCCAGCGACCGGTGCGCCAGGCTTCGGCGATACGATTGCGCTCCACAACGAGGTGAGGCACACCGAGCTTGCTCAGGTGTTCACTCATGGCCACGCCGGCCTGGCCGGCGCCAACAACAAGCGTATCAATTTCGGTTTTATCAACTGTCATGGCTGTGCACTTCTGAAAGGTGGTTTGATTCAGGTCGGTCATGGCTGCCGCCTCGATTCTGATCACTGTTGTTCTTCTGCTGCGGCTATCGGTGTCAGGGTGTTGGCCGCATTCTGTTCGGAGCCGGGAAATAGCGAAATTATGTTTTTTGTGGTTGCTGGCGAGGAAAAAGCGTCGAGCCGACCGGTCGGCTGTGCAAGGTTGCGGGAGGCCTGATCCCGGCCTATGGTCCTAGCGATGCAATGCCGGCGATTGACGCCTGATGGCACAGCGCCGGTCGATGTCCACCCAGTGCGAATAGCGCAAGGAAGTGACGACATGACTGACAACTCCCGCCCTGCCGTGCTCGAACTGATCGGCAATACACCTCTGGTACGCGTCAGCCGATTCGATACCGGCCCGTGTACGCTGTTTCTCAAACTCGAATCCCAGAATCCCGGCGGCTCGATCAAGGACCGCATCGGTCTGGCGATGATCGACACCGCCGAACGCGATGGCCGCCTGCGCCCCGGCGGCACCATCGTCGAAGCCACCGCCGGCAACACCGGCCTCGGCCTGGCCCTGGTCGGCCGCGCCAAAGGTTACCGAGTGGTGCTGGTGGTGCCGGACAAGATGTCCACCGAGAAGGTCTTGCACCTCAAGGCCATGGGCGCCGAGGTGCACATCACCCGCTCCGACGTCGGCAAGGGCCATCCCGAGTATTACCAGGACGTCGCCGCACGGCTGGCGGCGGAAATTCCCGATGCGTTCTTCGCCGACCAGTTCAACAACCCGGCCAACCCGCTGGCCCACGAATGCAGCACCGCGCCGGAGATCTGGGCGCAAACCCAGCATGATGTGGACGCCATCGTAGTCGGCGTCGGTTCGGCCGGCACCCTCACCGGGCTGACCCGTTTCTTCAAACGAGTACAGCCAGACCTGGAAATGGTCCTGGCCGACCCGGTCGGTTCGGTGATGGCCGAATACAGCCGCGGTGGCACCCTCCCCACCCCCGGTTCCTGGGCGGTGGAAGGCATTGGCGAAGACTTCATCCCGTCGATTGCCGACCTGTCCAGCGTGCGCCACGCCTATTCGATCAGCGACGAAGAAAGCTTTGATCACGCCCGCCAACTGCTGCGCGCCGAAGGGATTCTCGGCGGTTCGTCGACCGGCACCTTGCTGGCGGCGGCGTTGCGTTACTGCCGCGAACAGACCCAGCCGAAACGGGTGGTCAGCTTCGTCTGCGACACCGGTACGCGTTACCTGTCGAAGGTCTACAACGACCAGTGGATGAACGATCAGGGCCTGCTGCAACGCAAGCACTACGGCGACCTGCGCGACCTGATCGCGCGGCGCTTCGAGGATGGCCGAGTGATCAGCGTCGGCCCGGATGACACGCTACTGACGGCTTTCCAGCGCATGCGCCTGGCGGATGTCTCGCAGCTGCCGGTGCTGGTGAAGGGGCAGCAACTGGTCGGCGTGATCGACGAGTCCGACATCCTGCTGGGCGTGCATGAAGACGTTGCGCACTTTCGCAGGGCCGTCTCCAGCGCCATGACCGACAAACTGCAAACCCTGTCCCCCAATGCCACCCTGGCTGAACTGGAAGCCGAGCTGGGCCGTGGACTGGTGGCGATCATCCAGGATGCCTCGGGCTTTCACGGCCTGATTACCCGAACCGACATGCTCAACCATTTGCGGAGATCCCTGCCATGAGTCAACAGGATAAAAACACCCCGCCACAGGGCTTCGCCACCCGGGTGATCCACGCCGGGCAAGCGCCGGACCCTTCGACCGGGGCGTTGATGCCGCCGATCTACGCCAACTCCACCTACCTGCAACAGAGCCCCGGGGTGCACAAAGGCCTGGACTACGGGCGTTCGCACAACCCGACGCGATGGGCGCTGGAACGCTGCGTGGCCGACCTCGAAGGCGGCACCCGGGGCTTTGCCTTCGCCTCGGGGCTGGCGACCATTTCCACGGTGCTCGAACTGCTCGACGCCGGCTCGCACATCGTTTCGGGCAACGACCTGTACGGCGGCACCTTCCGCTTGTTCGACAAGGTGCGCCAGCGCAGCGCCGGGCACCGCTTCAGCTTCGTCGACCTGACCGACCTGGCGGCGTTCGAGGCGTCCCTGCAAGACGACACACGCATGGTCATGGTCGAGACCCCGAGCAATCCGCTGCTGCGCCTCACCGACCTCTCCGCCATCGCCCGCACCTGCCGCGCCCGCGGCATCATCTGCGTGGCCGACAACACCTTCGCCAGCCCGTGGATCCAGCGCCCGCTGGAGCTTGGCTTCGACATCGTGCTGCACTCGACCACCAAATACCTCAACGGTCACTCCGACGTGATCGGCGGCATCGCCGTGGTCGGGCAGAACGCCGAACTGGCCGAGCGCCTGGGTTTCCTGCAAAACGCCGTCGGCGCCATCGCCGGCCCGTTCGATGCCTTCCTCACCCTGCGCGGCGTGAAGACCCTGGCGCTGCGCATGGAGCGGCATTGCAGCAACGCACTGGAGCTGGCGCAGTGGCTGGAGCGCCAGCCACAAGTCTCACGGGTCTACTACCCCGGCCTGCCGTCGCACCCGCAACACGAACTGGCCCAACGGCAAATGCGCGGTTTCGGCGGGATGATCGCCCTCGACCTCAACAGTGACCTGGCCGGTACCAAACGCTTCCTTGAAAGCGTGCAGATCTTCGCCCTGGCCGAAAGCCTGGGCGGCGTGGAAAGCCTGATCGAACACCCGGCAATCATGACCCACGCCACCATCCCGCCCGATACCCGCGCGGAACTGGGGATTGGCGATGGGTTAGTGCGGTTGTCGGTGGGCGTCGAGGATGTCGAGGACTTGCGGGCCGATCTGGCGCAGGCGTTGGCAAGGATGTAAATCACCTGAATGGTGGGACACCGCAAAACCTGTGGGAGCGAGCTCGCTCGCGATGGACTCAAGAGCGCCGCGTTCAGTCAGTAAACACGCGGCATCGTTAACGACCATCGCGAGCAAGCTCGCTCCTACAGGTTTTTTTAGGCCATCACTCCTGTTGCAACGCTGGTCAAGCACGCAAGAGCCCCTATAATCGCGCCATTTTCGTCTACCCTCACGAAGCGTCGTGCAGCAATCAGCTTGTGCGGGGCGCATCGACATTTTTCCGCTATTGAACCGGAGAACTTCCATGCTCAAACGTACCCTGGCATTGGCCGTCGGCCTGACCCTATCCTTTTCCACCCTGCTGGCACAGGCCGCCGACACCCTCAAGGTCAGCGCCATTCCTGATGAAGCCCCCACCGAATTGCTGCGCAAGTTCAAGCCCCTGGGCGAGTATCTCGAGAAGCAACTGGGCATGAAGGTCGAGTTCGTGCCGGTGTCCGACTACCCGGCGGTGGTCGAGGCGCTGGCCACCGACCGTATCGACATGGCCTGGCTGGGCGGCTTCACCTTCGTGCAGGCGCGACTGAAAACCGGCAATGCCATTCCACTGGTACAGCGTGAGCAGGACGCCCAGTTCACCAGCAAATTCATCACCGCCGACCCGGCCGTCAAGTCGCTGGCCGACCTCAAGGGCAAGTCCTTTGCCTTCGGCTCGGTCTCGTCGACGTCGGGCAGTTTGATGCCGCGCTACTTCATGCTGCAGGACGGCATCAAGCCGGAAACCTACTTCAGTCGCGTCGGTTACTCGGGCGCCCACGACGCCACGGTCGCCTGGGTTCAGGCTGGCAAAGTGGACGCCGGCGTACTCAATGCCAGCGTCTGGGAAAAACTGGTCAAGGCCGGCAAGGTCGACACCGACAAGGTCAAGGTCTTCGCCACCACACCGGCCTACTTCGACTACAACTGGACCGTGCGCGGCACCCTCGACCCGGCCCTGGCTGGCAAAATCAAGGCGGCATTCCTCGCGCTCGACCCAGCCAACCCGGAGCAAAAAGCGATTCTGGACCTGCAAGCCGCCAGCCGCTTCATCGAGACCAAGCCTGAGAACTACAAGGGCATCGAGGAAGCCGCACGCGCTGCCGACCTGTTGAAATGACCTTGCACCTGAACCGGGTCAGCCTCACCCACGGCAACGGCGTGCGTGCGCTGCATGAGGTCGACCTGCACATCGGCGCCGGTGAGCAAGTCGCAATCATCGGCCCGTCCGGTGCCGGCAAGTCGAGCCTGCTCAACGTGCTGGCCACCGCCCTGCGCCCGGACAACGGCGCGGTCGAGGTGCTCGGCGAACACGCCTGGCAGCTCGGTGCGCGTCGGCGTCAGCAGTTGCGGGCGCGCATCGGCCTGGTGCATCAGGCCCCCCCCCTGCCCCCCCGGCAACGAGTGGTCACGGCGGTGCTGGCCGGAAAGCTGGGGCAATGGGGTTTTGCCAAAAGCCTGTTGAGCCTGTTGCATCCGGTGGATGTTCCAGGCGCGCGGGCGGCACTGCTCAAGCTGGACCTGGGTGACAAGCTGTTCGCCCAGTGCCAGCAATTGTCCGGCGGCCAACTGCAGCGCGTGGGCATTGCCCGGGTGCTGTACCAGGCGCCCGAAGTGCTGCTGGCCGATGAGCCGGTGTCGGCGATGGACCCTGTGCTAGCCGGGCACACCCTGTCAGTTCTCTGCCGCCATGCCCGGGAACACCAGGTGACGCTGGTCGCCAGCCTGCATGCGGTGGAACTGGCCCTGGCGCACTTCTCGCGCATCATCGGATTGCGTGAAGGGCAGATCCTGTTCGATCTTCCCGCCAGCGACGTCGACCACGATTTGCTCGACAAGCTCTACGCCAACGAGCAACTGCTGTCGCCGCCCGCGCCAGTGGCGCCCTTGAGCCTGCAGATTCCACGATGCTGACCCGCGATACACGAGACCCGGCCACCCTGCCCCGCCTGTTGCTCAGTTTGTTGGCGCTTGCCCTGTTGTGGCCCGGTATTCATTTCAGCGAACTGGACCTGGGTGTGCTGCTCCAGGCTGACAGCCAGAGTGAAATGGGCCGGTTTGTCTCGGCCTTCTGGCCACCGGCCCATGGCGAAGAGTTCCTCCAGTTGCTGTGGCAAGCCACGTTGCAAACCCTGGCCATCGCCACCGCCGGCATGGCCCTGGCCTTGCTATTGGCCATCCCCGCCAGCCTGCTGGCCAGCCGGGCGCTCTCGTTGTCGGCGGCTTCGCGCAGCGGTCGCCCGAGTGCCTTGGGCCGGTTGTTGCGCTGGCCGGTGCGCGGGTTGCTGATTTTCCTGCGTAGCGTCCCGGAAATCGTCTGGGCCTTGCTGTTCGTGCGCGCCGTCGGCCTTGGCCCGACGGCCGGGGTGCTGGCCATTGCCATCACCTACAGCGGCATGCTGGGCAAGGTCTACGCGGAGATTTTCGAGTCGGTCGACCAGCGCCCAGCCCACTCACTGATGCAAGCCGGCAGCAGCCGGTTGGCGGCGTTCTGCTACGGCATCCTGCCCAATGTCGCGGCGGAGCTGCTGTCGTACACGGTATATCGCTGGGAATGCGCGATCCGCGCGTCGGTGGTGATGGGCTTCGTCGGCGCCGGCGGGCTGGGCCAGCAGATCGATTTGTCGTTACGCATGTTCGCCGGTGGTGAAGTGGCGAGCATGTTGCTGACCTTTTTCGTCCTGGTGCTGTTCGCCGATCAGATCAGCCGCCTGTTGCGCTGGAGGTTCGCATGAATCGCCTTTTCAACCTGCTGCTGATCCTCTGTATCTGCGCGGCGGTCGTGGCCTCGTTCAGCTACCTGGGCATCGACCTCGGCGAACTGACGGGCAGCGGTAACCTGAAGCAGATGGGTGCCTACGTGCTGCGTTTTCTCAGCCCGGACCTGAGCACCGGCCATCTGCAAGCCATCGGCCGTGGCGCCGTGGAAACCATGGCCATGTCGGCCCTCGGCACCCTGCTCGCGGCGGTATTCGGCCTGGTGCTGGCTTTGCCAGCGGCCGGTCGTTTCGGTTGGCCACTGCAGAGTGCGTCGCGCCTCGTGCTTAACGCCCTGCGCGCCATTCCCGAACTGGTGTGGGCCGCGCTGATGGTGCTGGCAGCCGGACTCGGCCCCAACGCCGGGACCCTGGCATTGGCGATGCACACCACCGGGGTGCTGGGCCGATTGTTCGCCGAAGCACTGGAGAACACCCCGCCGCAACCCGCCGAAGCCATCCGTCTGCAGGGCGGCAACGTCGTCTGGGCCTTCTGTTACGGCACCCTGCCCAACCTGTTTCCGCAGCTGTTGGCGTACATCCTGTATCGCTGGGAAAACAATATCCGCATGGCCAGCGTGCTGGGTTTTGTTGGTGCCGGCGGTTTGGGGCAGATGCTCTATGTCAGCCTCAGCCTGTTCCAGGAAGCCCAGGCCAGCACGGTGATCCTGGCGATGTTGGTGCTGGTGTTTGCCGTCGACGGGCTGAGCAGCTGGAGTCGCCAGCGGTGGGTCAAGGCGTGATGGGACTTGGTCGGGGCCAGGAATGCTTTTTATATCGGGGGTATACGAAAGCGGTCCAGTCCGAGCTCGAGCCTGAACATCCACAAAGCACAATTGTGAAAACAGCCAGCAGCTTTCTCACGAAATCCCCTAACGCCGTTGATAACCGGAGCCGGTGCGTTTCGCGCTCGAAGTGCGAAAAGCAGTCTACTTAGCCTCATCCGTGTATCGAATTGCTGTGCCGCTAAAGGTAATCTTTTCCCAGCCCATAGCAGAGCTGACAGTTGTTGCATAAGCGTTGGCGTTGAAGCCAGTAGCCGTTGCGGAACCGTACGCCGAGCCAGTGCTATTCCCAACCGTTACTTGACCATAAGGCTGGGTGCCCTTACCGGTTAGCACAATGGCGTTTGCGCCAATCCTTGCGGCTTCTTCCTTCATGGCCGTGATCGCAGCGGCTTCAGTCTTTGCTTTCGTGAAGTAATCGTCTGTTGCCGCGACACCCTCAACCAGGGCAACGACCTTATGCTTTTTCTGCGGTGGCTCCAGGAGCAGTGAGATCGAGCTTGGGTCTGTGGGTGGAAGCGCACCATCTTCACCGATCAAAATGGATGTTCCTGACGTAGAGCATCCAGCGATCAGAGTCGCGAGCATTAAAATCATCAATTTTTTCATGAAGTATCCCTTGGCCAACTCGAAATAGACCCCAGGAACCGCTCCGCTCCCGAGAATTAGGGCCGCCACAGGCCGCAGCATGCCTCAGACAGATTCATATTGCGCCGTTTTTTACGGCCTGGAGCGGACCAGAGGGAGGCTTGAAGGAGTTGGAATCCCTATCCACAACTCGACTTCTAAAAGGCAACCCTTCGACTGTTTTCGACCCATAGCTGTCACTCGCCAGCGGCAGCTGTCGACCGATTCTGTTGAAAAAGTCCGAGCGGATTGACTCAACCTATACTGAGCTCGAAAGCGTCCGATTTACGAGTTGCAAGCCCTCTTGGCAGGGCAAGCGTATTGCAGTGAATCGCTCCAGCCCTACCACTTATGCCTGAGTCGTTAATCATGGATGAAGTCACTACCATGCCCTCGGATGATGTACCTGCTATTCAACATATAGTGCAGCGCAAGCTCGGACGGTGTCTGTTGCGTTTGCAACAATGCGAACGGCAGCTGAAAGCCATTGTCGCGTATGGCGAGCTGAGCGGTCCCGCGGATCAGCTGCCTATCATCCGTGAGCAGAAGATCGTATGTGCCCAGAACAAGACCATGGGCACGTTGATGGGGATGTTGACCGAAAACTTTCTGACGCCGCTGTCCCCAAATGAAGAAGAATCACAGACGGAAACCGATGCTTGTGACCAAATCTGGTTCAGCTATCGACACCAGCTGGAAATGCCAGCCGAACACAATGAGGCAACAAAGGTCGCCCTCAAGGAGTTGGTCGACCTGCGCAATGAGCTGGTTCACCACTTCCTTGAGCGTTTCGATCTCTGGTCTGAAACAGGCTGTCAGGCGGCGGATGGATTCCTGGAGGAGCGCTACGAAACCATCAATCGGCATTACCTGAATCTGCAACGCTGGGCCACAGCCATGGATGAGACACGATCTGAAATGGCTTCGTTTGTACAGAGCCAAGCATTTGAAGATTTGATCGACGGTATCTTGGTGGATGGCTCTGTCAATTGGTCTGGCAGTGGAATATGTAGCTGTTTACGTGAAGCAGAAACCAAGCTTGCCGACGCTGGCTGGACTCGACTGGAAGCAGCCATCCGCTGGATCGGTAGTACCTATCCGGAGCAGACGCCCAAGCGCTACGGTTGCAGCAGCTGGAGGCATGTCCTGCACGAATCACGGCAGTTCGAAATACGAAAATCCCAAGCTGATAATGGGTGTACGGCCGTCTGGTATCGCAGCAAGGTCAGTTGATTAGAAAACTGAATCGTCCTTCCTTTTGTAAGCGCGCTGAGTGACTGCTCCTGGCCGATTGCTGCCTGTTCTCAAGGCTGTCCATCCATACGATGGGCTATTGCAACGATTTGAACTCTTTCTCTCACAGAAGGCACTCCCTCATTTTTGGGGTGCTGTGCATAACCTCTCTTAGTGCGTCCAATAAAGCGCAAGCGGCAGGTGACAATGTAGCGTCTGCCAGTCGGGAAACACCGATCTGCTCCAGAATAAGAGGTTCGAAAGCCGGGAGGCGAATCAACTCCTTACTGTGTGCGGGGTCAGAAATAACTGATTGCGGCAATATTCCAAGAAGATCAGTCTGCTTTAATAACCAAAGTATATTAAAGAATGATGCTGTTTCTATGGTTGCATGTGGTGGATTGATGTCCTTTCGATGAAAAATATCATCGAACTGCTTCCGTAAAGTAGTTTCTATTGGAGGCAGAATCCATGCTTCGCGCGCGAGTTCTTCCAGTTCAACCCCTGGTTGCTGAGCAAGTGGGTGGTCACGGCGCGCAACGATGATGGCGTTTTCGCTAAAAAGCGCCTCCTGAGCGACAACGACGCTTGAGCTGACATCGGAAAGTCTCCCAATCAAAAAGTCCAATTCGCCCGAGATGAGCCGAGGTATCAGTTCGCCACTTACCCCATCGACTATTTTGATGCGGATGCTTGGTCGGCTTGCCCACAGTCGTGCGATGGCGGCAGGTACAAGATAACTTGACCCTGTTAACACGCTTCCTATGGCAACACGCCCGGCATGCCCCTTTCCAAGAGCGTCGATTGCTTGGGATACATGATCCAGCTGGGCAAGAATCATCCGGCTGCGCTGCACAAAGTCCCGACCAAGCTCTGTAGGCGTAACCCCTCTACGATTCCGAGTGTAGAGCTGAGCCCCTACAGCCTCCTCCAGATCCTGCAATAGCTTGCTCGCCGTGGGCTGTGAGAGGTTCAGCGAGCGTGCGGCGTGCAAGACACTGCCATATTCAAGCAATGCAATTGCCAAGCGGAAATGCCTGACTGTCGCCCATTTTTCCAACCGTTCCAGACTCATGTGGTATTCCATTAGCCGATAGCATGTCTAATATATTATAGATTTACGAATACCATAACCCCTCCTAGAATGTGCCTGACACGCTGGGTCGCTCCAATTAAACACTTGCGAAGTGTGCAAAAAGTCTTGTTCGTATCGATGTAACGTCGCTCGGATACGGCTCCTTTTGAGTGGGGCGGCCTTTATAAAAGCAGTTGAATTTATTGCTTGTTATCAATGTGAGAGAGGTAAGTGTCGCATGAACGTCAAAAATCTAGACACGGTGAAGAACTACTTTAAATATTGTGTGGATGGTAAGGATGTTGAGCGAGTTTCAGAGTATTTCGATGTCGACGTGGTCGTGCATCGACCGGACTGCGATGCTCCGATAGGTGGTTTGGAAAACTTCAAACGAGCCTTGAGCGCAAATGTTCTCGAGCGATATAAGACAATTAAAACTACATTCAGCAAGGAAGTTGTTACAAATGACGTTGTTGTAGTCGCGCTGACACATTGTGCAACCGGTTCGAATACATGGCACGGCTTTAACGTAGCAGGCAAGAGCTTGACGTGGACGGCCCTGACGTACTTCCGATTTAACAAAGAGGGTAAAGTGGTCGAGGAGATCGTTGAACGGAACGAACTGTTCATGGCAAAGCAACTCGGAATTATCAGTTACGAGTAACATTTAGTTAGATCCCAAGGGAAGCCAAGTCCACCGTGGTGAAAGTATGTTCTCCACGGTGGTCAGAGGCTGCTTTTGGCCGACTTCTGCCTTCCTCGACCGGCTGAAATCGACCCGACATTCGGAGTAAAAAAATAAATCAGTCCCCTTTCCCCTTCTGGTTTCACTGCTACCACAAAGCTCCAGCCAAGCCCCAGGCCCAGACGCGAGCGACGCGGCATGCTCACGCCATCCCCCGGCGTGAGCATGCGCCGATCACTCAGGTAAAGGCGAAGTCCGCCTCGGTGATCGCGGCCTGTGGGACGCCGGTCAAGGTGATGCTTCCCACATCCGGCTGGCCAGTGACGGTAATGAATGCCTCACCGAACTGTTCTCCAATATCGAGACTCGCGAAGGTGAAACCGCTAGTGCTCAGGTCGATCAGGTCAGTGCCGTCCTCGAAGTCGAAGATGGTGTCCGTTCCCCACACCGCACCGAACTGGAACTTGTCCGCACCGAGGCTCGGCTCGAAGAAGACGTCACCGACCATGAAGTCGTCGACACTGCTGCCCACCAATACGTCGCTGCCTACGCCGCCTTCCATGACAGCGCCGCTGGCGCCCGCGGTCAGGGTGTCGTTGCCGGCGTCACCGTGGAGGTTGGACTGGAAGCCGAAGGGGTCGTCGCCCCCGAACAGCTGGTCGTCGCCATCGCCGCCACTGGCATTGGCGAATTCCTGGACGATCAGGGTGTCGTTGCCGGAACCGCCGAGCAGCTCGTCGAAGCCCAGGCCGCTGTCGATGACGTCGTCACCGCTGCCGCCGTCGAGGAAGTCGGCTCCTTCCAGACCGAAGATCTGGTCATTACCGCCCAGGCCGAAGATGCGATCGTCGCCATCGGTGCCGGTGAGCACATCATTCCCCTCGGTGCCGGCGGTGATGAGGCTCGTGTTACGACCGAAGTCGCCCGCCGTCAGGTTGTGCGTGCCCTGCAGGCGCAGGGTGAAGTCGAGGCTGTCGAGCACACCGTCGTCGTTTTCGTCGGCGATCAGCCAGGTATTGCCAGGGCGCAGGCTGTAGAACAGGTCGGTCACGCCGTTGCCACCGCCCACCAGTACGGCGCCCAGTTGCGGATTGACATTGACCTGGCCGCGGAAGAAGAACTCATTGTTGAGTTCCAGGGTGTCGCCGCCCACTACGCCTGCGCCCTGGAAGTCGACCAGGGTGTCGAAGGTGGCGAAGGGCGAGCTGGGGTTGAAGCCGGTGAAGAACTCGAATTCGTCGTCGCCGGTGCCACCGGTGAGACTGTCCTGGCCACCTTCACCCATGATCAGGTCGTTGCCGGCGCCGCCATTGAGCATGTCGTTGCCGGGGCCGGCGAACAGTTCGTCGTTGCCGTCTTCGCCGAAGATCTGGTCATTGCCGTCGCCGCCGAAGAAGTCGTCGTTGCCCACGCCGCCATTGAGGATGTCGTTGCCGTCGTCGCCGTCGAGGGTGTCGTTGCCTTCGCCGCCATTGACGACGTCGTTGCCTGCGCCGCCGGACAGAGTGGTGTCGTTGCCGGCGCCACCGTTGATGATGTCGTTGCCCTCATTGCCGGTCAGAAGGTCGCGGTCGGCGCCACCATTGATAATGTCATTGCCGGTGCCGCCGGAGATCCGGTCGATGCCCGCGTCACCGTTCAGGGTGTCGTTGCCGTCGCCGCCATTGATGATGTCGTTGCCGCCATTGCCGTTGATCACATCGCCGCCGCCCAGGCCGAAGATGGTGTCGGGATCGTTGGTGCCATTGATCACGTCGCCGCCTTCAGTACCGCGCAGGACGAAGGCGGTGGTGCCGAAGTCGCTCCTGTCCAGGTTGTGGACGCCGTCCAGCTGCACAGCGAAGTCAGTGGCGTCGAAGATGCCGTTGTCGTTGGAGTCGGCGAACAGCAGGGTGCTGGCGGCACCGAGGGCGAAGAAGACTTCGGTGAAGCCGTTATTGCCGAAACCGAGGCTGGTTCCCACCGTGGGTACGTCGTTGCGAGCGCCCTGGAAGACCAGGCGGTTGGGGAAGCTGGAGAGCCGCAGGATGTCGCCGCCGACCTGACCTGCACCTTCGAAGTCGGTGACGCGGTCCTGGCTCAGGGAGCTGGACTCGTTACCGGTTTCCACGGTCCAGAAGTAGCTGTCGATGCCGGCACCGCCGGTGAGGATATCGGCGCCTGATCCGCCGTCGAGAGTATCGTTGTCGTTGCCTCCGAGAAGTGTGTCGTTGCCGAGGTCGCCGAAGAGGTCATCGTTGCCGTCACCGCCGTCGACATTGTCGTTGCCGCCAAGGGCAAACACGCTGTCGTTGCCGGCCAGGCCGGTTATTTGGTCGTCTTCCTCGGTGCCGAGCAGAAAGTCATCACCCAGGGTGCCAGGGATAATAGCCATGGTTCTACCCTCCGTTGATGGAGATGGTAAGCGTGAACTGCGTTACAGCGGGTTGAGGCTAATTAGACAACTCCAAGGGAACGCAAGTGCGCCACTTTGACCTGACCGTTTATCGCGAATGCAGCCGTGTGTTGATGAGCCCTGTAGCATTCGCCAACCCTCCACCGCTGCAACATGGCTAGCTCCAGAGTTCCAGGGCAGGAGGGGTTGAAAAGCGGTTATTGCCCGGTGAAGTAATGAAATATTGAGAAACACATAAGTCTTCCTTGAGTGAACTTTCACAAAGTTCTCCCATACAGTACTGCCCACGCAAAAAAACCCTTCCTGCGATTCAACACAGGAAGGGTTTTTTGTTTGCGGCCGATCAGTCTTTAGCCTGGCTCAACTTGGTGAACAGTTCCGTCGGTACTTTCTTGCCGTTGGAAGTGAACTGGTTGGTGCGGAACTTGTACACCTCACCTTCGGACAGGAAACCATCACCGTTGGTGTCCATCGCCTTGAATTCCTCAGTGCCCTTGGGCGCCACCGCCAGCAGTTCCTTGAGCGACACGCGGCCGTCATCATCGGTGTCGGTGCGCGCGAAAGAAGCATCGCCGCACTTGCCTTCACCGCACTTGCCCTCGGCCTGGGTCTTTTGCGCGCCGGCTTCGCTGGCACCGCACTTGCCTTCGCCACACTTGCCTTCGCTGGTCTTTTCCGCAGAGGCCAGTTGATAGCCCTGAGGCAAGGCTTCAGCGGAAAACGCAGTGGAAGCGAAGTTGATACCGCCGACCAGTGCAACAGCGAGCAGGCCAATACGGGTTTTGTTCGACTGGATACGAGACATGTTGATACTCCGGATCATTTGCGCAGCTGGACCACTATTGGTCGTGCCACAAGGGTTGATAAACCTGGTTGCGAGCTGCGTTGTGCATCTCGCTTTGACAGGTCTATTTGGCCCCAGTGGTGTATCCGGGCTGTATCCGTGGGGAGCTGGTTTTGTATGGCTGTACGAAGATGTGGCGCCCTGATACACGGCGATACAACAAAAGCCTCAAGCTTCTAGAGTTCATTGACGACCTAGACCTTACAACTCAAGGAGCGTTAAGCATGAACGGCAAACGTATAGCAGCGGGATTGAGTCTTTTGTTCGCACTCAGTGGTGCGTGCCTGGCGGCGCCGGGCACCATCAGGTTTCAAGGCAGCATTGTCGAGCCGGGCTGTCAGTCACGCGTGGGTACGCATGGCACATTCGAACTTTACCAATGCCCGGCCCAGAGTCGCGCGATGGGGATTGAGGCAAACAGCATCGCGCCAACCGCCAGTGTGAGCGCTGTCGGTCAATCCAGCGTCAACGTCAAACTGCTCGCTGACAGTGGTCGGGAAGGTCGCTATTTCGATCAGCAGTATGTGTTGGTGGATGATGCAGGCTCCCCTGTTCGCTCGGGGAGCTACCTGATCACCCTCAGCATTCCCTGACAACTGAGCCGGGCTGATGTTGGCTGAGGCTTACACTGAACCTGTGGCGAGGGGGCTTGCCCCCGTTGGGCGGCGAAGCCGTCGCAAAACCTGCCTGCACTATCTGACTGAAGAAAAGCGGGGGCCGCTTCGCAGCCCAACGGGGGCAAGCCCCCTCGCCACAAATGTCATGACACTACAATTGCGAAGGTGAGGCTTAGTTCGGGTCCAGCAACCCGCCGCTCCAGTTACGCGACACCCGGCTGCCGGTGAACTTCGCCACCCCCATGCCCTGGGGTATCAGGCGGTCGCGATAGCGCGTCACCAGGCGCCCCGCTTGTTCGGCGTACAACACCACTTCGGAAGACGGATCACCCGGGCGCCCGAGAATCCGTGCAAAGCGCTGGCCTTCCTCGACGAAATCCCCCAGCTCTTTTTCGAAGATCAGCACCCCGGGTTGCGGGGCGAGGATGGTTTCCATGTGGCCCATTTCCACGGCTTCGACGGGCCATTCTGCAGGCGCTACTGACTCATCGATGACACCGCAACCGCACAGCCAGTTGTACAGTCCTGTGGCATCCTGTTCGGCAAAACGGTCGCTGACATCGCCCTGCCCGCGCAGCTCCAGGGTCGCAGCCATGCGCCCCGCTGTGACTCTGTCGCGTATCCATGGGGCAATAATGGTTTCCTCGAAGGAGCCATCGCCGCCGTCATCCCAGATGATCGCCACGTCCATCTTCATCGCCGCCGCCAGTTCGCGGCCACGGGGCCAGAAACTGCGGTGCACGTACAGGTACGGTAGCGCCTCGTCGTCGGTGTGCAGGTCAAGCATCACATCGGCCGGGGCGGCCAGTTGCACCAGTTTCTTTTGCCATTGCTGAACGCAGGTCGAAGGTCGCGCCATGGCCGCCGACTGGTCGAACGAGCGATTGAAGTTATGCCCGGTCGCGTCGTGATAACGACCAAGGATCCGCCCCTGGCGAAACTGCCCGATGCCCAGCGGATTGGCCTGCGGCACCACGGTGATGTTGCCTTTGAGCCGGCCCTGGGCTTCGGCGGTGTGCAGTCGTTGCATCAGCAGGTGCAGGACCAGCATCCCGGCGATTTCATCGGCGTGTACGCCGGCTTGCAGATGCACGTTTGGCCCGCTGCCGTCGCCTGCATAACGCCAGGCACCGACCCGCACGGCATCGCCATTGTTGTTGCGAACACTGAACGAAATATCCTGCGGCATTGGCTTCCCTCCCGTCATGAATGCTGAAAAACGTGGTATCGCTGCTGTAGCTGGTGATTGAACAGACGTTCAACTAAGCTCGGAATCGTGGAACCTCACCCAAGGACAACCCTGTGACAACCGATGCCCCGAAAAACCGCCGCGCCGAACCCGATGACCGTCGCGAAATGCTGGTGGCCGCCACTCTGCGTTGCCTGGGCCGCGACGGTCACGCCGGGATTTCCGTACGGCGCATTGCCACCGAAGCCGGCGTGTCCGTGGGGTTGCTAAACCACCATTTCGGCAGCATCGAGGCACTGATCGCCGACACCTATCAGCGGCTCGCGAACGAACTGACCACCGCCCTGCACCAGGAAATCGAGCAGGCCCAGACACCCGCGCAAAAGATCGATGCCTTCCTGGAAGGCTCGTTCTCGCCCAGGGTCATGGACCCGAAACTGCTCGGCGTGTGGGTGGTGTTCTGGAGCCTGATCCGTCACTCCGAACACGTCAGCCAGTCCCACGAAAAAAGTTACCGCGCCTACCTCGACCTGATCCGCCAGTTGCTCGACGGGCTGGCCGCCAGCGAAGGCTTCGTGATTCACGACACGCGCCTGGCCGCCATCGGCTTATCGGCGATGCTCGACGGGCTCTGGCTCGAGTGGTGCCTGAACCCCGAGACCTTCAGCGCCGCCAACGGACTCCACATCTGTCGTTGCTGGATAAAGGGGCTGCGTCACGGAGCATTCAGCACCGACGACATCCTGTGAAGAATGCCGGCCGAAGATCATCGCCAGGGTGCCACTGACGGCGATCAGCCCGGCGCCGATCATCAGCGACATGTCCATCAGCGTGCCCCAGACCAGGCTCGACAGCGCAAACGCCCAGATCAGCCCGGTGTATTCGAACGGCGCGAGCAGGGTCGCGGTGGCGCGTCGGAAACTGGCGAACAACAGGAACTGGCCGATGCCACCCACCAGGCCGGCGCCGAGCATGCCCAGCCAGGCGGGCGTCGGTGATGGCGTGTGGGTCCACGGCAGGGCAACCGCCATGCAAATCACGAACACCACGTTGGTGATCAGCATCTGCTCCAGCACTGAGGTCTGCTCATCCACCTGGCGCAGCTGGATATAGGTAAACGCCCAGCACATCGCCGCCAACAGGGTCAGGACGATCGGCAACGGATCGGTCATGTTGTCGGGGCGACAGGCAATGACCACCCCGACAAAACCGATGACCAGGCTGAACCACTGCCAACCGCTGGCGCGCTCCTTGAGGATCACCGCCGCCAGCACCGTGACCATGATCGGCGCGGAAAAATACAGGGTGGTCATCTCGGCCAAGGTCAGGTCCCTGGCCGCCGTGTAGTACAGCACCCAGGCGACGATCGACAGCAAACCGCGCACCACCAGCAAGCGCCGGCTCGGTGAACGCCAGGCCCGCTGGACCAGGCGCAGGCGCCCCGCCAGCAACACCGCGGCGACCACCACCAGGCTGCGCCAGAACAGGATGGTCACCACCGAATAATCGGCCACCAGCCATTTGATGACCGCGTCCTGCAAGGCCAGGAACGCGTAGCCCAGGGTGCACAGGCCAATGCCCTGCAGCGAGCGGTCAACCGTTGGCGAACTCATCAGGCTGACCTGCGCACGGGCGTCCCGCGCCGTTCGGCAAAGGCAAACAGCGCCTCGATCAGGAACGTCAGGCAGACGTAGACGGCGGCCACCAACAACAAGGGTTCGTACACCTGCAGGGTCTGCGCGCGGACCACGTTGGCGGCGCCGAGCAGGTCGATCACGGCGATGGTCGAGGCCAGTGCCGTGGACTTGAGCAGCATCACGGTTTCCCCGGCCAGGGTCGGCAACAGCAGGCGCAGGGCTCGGGGCAAGCGCACTCGCAACAACGACTGGCGCGCCGTCATGCCAAAGGCCGACGCGGCTTCCATCTCACCCTTGGGCACCGCCAGTAGGCCACCGCGAATCACTTCGCCGACATAGGCCCCCATCGACACCACCAGGGCGAACACGATGTACCAGTAGCCATCACGCAGGTACGGCCAGAGAAAGCTGCCACGAATCAGCGGGAACTGGGCAAACAGGCTGCCCAGCCCGTAGTAGTAGATGTAGATCTGGATCAGCAACGGCGTGCCGCGCGTCACGCTGGTGTAGAACAGGCTGACCTTGGCGATCACCTTGTTTTTCGAAATCCGTGCCAGCGCCACCAGCACCGCCAGCAGGTAACCGAACACACTCGATACCAACAGAATGACGAGGGTGGTTTGCAGCCCCCGGCCCAACAGTGCCGCGTATTCAACTATCCACGCTGGAATCATTTCATTCTCTCTGCCGGTTCAGTCAACAAGAGGCATCCAGCGACGAATGCGTCGCTCCAACCGTCCCGAAAGATAGTTCGACGCCAGCGTCACCGCGTAATACAACGCGGCAGCCGTGAGGTAGAACAACAGATAGTGGCGCGTCGACCCCGCGCCTTGCTTGGCGGTGTACAGCAGCTCATTGGTGCCGACCACGCTGATCAGCGCACTGTCCTTGATCAGGTTGATCCACAGGTTGGCCATCCCGGCCATCGCATACGGCGCCATGATCGGCAGCGTAACCCGGCGAAACAGCCCGAAACCGTTGAGGCCGAACGCCTTGGCCGCTTCGATCTGGCCGAAGGGAATCGCCTGGATCGCCGCGCGGAAAATCTCCGAGGCATAGGCGCCCTGCACCAGCCCCAGCACCACGATGGCCGCCAGCGGGCCGCTGACATTGACCACGCCGTAGCCGAGTCGGGTCATCAGCGAATTGAGGAGCATGGAGCCGACGTAGTACAGCAGCAGAATCAGCAGCAATTCCGGAACCGCCCGGAACAACGTGGTGTAGCCGCGCATCAGCGCTGCAATCGGCTTCGGCGCGCCGAGCTTGAGACACGCCACCACCAGTCCGATAGCCAGCCCGAGGACAAAGGCCCCGGCGGAAATCTGCAGGGTCATCCAGAGCCCCTTCAACAGCGCACTGCCCCATCCCTGCTCAGTGAAATTGATCAGATCGAACATTGCCGGCATTTCAGTCTCCAGTTGGCGGTTAGAAAGCACCGCCAGACCCTGTGGGAGCGAGCTTGCTCGCGATAGCGGTGGTTCAGTCAACTTGGATGTTGACTGTCATGCCCTCATCGCGAGCAAGCTCGCTCCCACAAGGATTTGCGTTTTCCAAGGGTTCGCGTTCGACCTGGCTGTCAGAACGCAGGCTTCACGCTGGTGCCGAAGTAGCTTTGGGAGAGGTCGTCGTAGTCCTTGCTCGCCAGCAGCTCCTGGATGGCCTTGTCCAGTTTGGCCTTGAGTTCGGTGTCGTCCTTGCGCAGGCCGGCACCCACGCCTTTGCCGAAGATCGGGTCATAAGGCACGGTGCCGAGGTAGGCCAGGTCCTTGGCATCCGGGGTCTTGATGAATGCGGCCATGGCGGTGCCGTCGGCCATCATCAGGTCGATGCGCCCGGCAATCAGGTCGGCGTTGGCCGAGTCCTGGGTGTCGTAGTACTTAACGTCGGCAATTTTTTCGTAGTAGGTCTTCAGGTAACTGGCGCTCACGGTCGAGTTCTGCACGCCGATGATCTTGCCCTTGAGGTCATCCGGGTACTTCTTCACCGACGCCTCTTTCGGGCCGACGACGGCAATCGCCGAATCGTAGTAGGCCTTGCTGAAGGCGATCTGTTTCTCGCGTTCTTCGGTCACCGACATCGAGGAAAAGATCACGTCGATCTTCTTCGCCAGCAGCGACGGAATGATGCCGTCCCACGCCACTTCCTTGATTTCGCAATCGGCTTTCATTTCGCTGCACAGCTTGTGGATCAGGTCGACTTCAAAGCCCTTCCACTCACCATTGGCCTGTTTTTCGGTGTATGGCGGATAGGGTTCGGCTGCCACCGCGAACCTGATCGGTTGCGCTTGGGCCGCGCTCATGCCGGCCAGCAATACGCAGGCCGCACCGGTCAACCAGTTTGCAAAACGTCGATTTCCCATGTTGTTTTCCCGTCTTTTTATGATGAGTTAGCGAGTCTGATGAGCGTTGACGAATTGTCGGCAACGCTCGCTGCGTGGGTGTACGAACACTTCGTCCGGCGAACCGGTTTCCTCGATCAGCCCTTGGTGCAAAAAGGCGACTTTGGAAGAGACATCGCGTGCGAAAGCCATTTCATGAGTCACCAGGATCATGGTCCGGCCTTCTTCGGCGAGGGAGCGGATCACCCGCAGCACTTCCCCGACCAGTTCCGGGTCGAGTGCCGAGGTGGGTTCATCGAACAGCATGACCTTGGGCCGCATGGCCAGGGCCCGGGCGATGGCCACCCGTTGTTGCTGTCCCCCGGAGAGAAACGCCGGGTATTCGTTGCGCTTGGCCGCCAGCCCAACGCGCTCGAGCAGGGCTTCGGCCCGTTCAGTGGCCTCCGCACGGCTTTCACGCAGGACCTGGGTCGGCGCTTCGATGAGGTTTTCCAGCACCGTGCGATGGGGCCAGAGGTTGAAGTTCTGGAACACCATGCCCAGGCTGGAACGGATGCGCACAAGCTGTTTGGCGTCCGACACCAGCGGTGCGCCGGGGCGATTCTGGTTAAGGTGAATGCTTTCGCCATCGACCAGGATGCGTCCCTGGTCCGGCACTTCGAGCATGTTGATGCAGCGCAGCAAGGTACTTTTGCCCGAGCCGCTGGCACCGATCAGGGAGATCACTTCGCCCTCGCGGGCGGTCAGGGAAACACCCTTGAGCACTTCGATATTGCCGAAGCGTTTGTGCAGGCCATCGACTTCGATCATGGTCCTGGCGGTGGCCGGTTCGACGGTCGCGGTGCTGGTCACCGTGCCGATCACCGGCCTGGGCGCTTCACCATTGAGTACCTGGACAAAGCCGCGAATGCGCTGGCAGGCCTGGGCCAGTCGCTCGTCACTCAGGGTGAACGACAGCCGCACAAACCCTTGGGCCGGCTCACCGAATGCCGCGGCATCCAGTACCGAGACACCGGCTTCGCGCAGCAGGCGCCAGGCGAATTCAAGCGAGGTCAGGCCGGTGCCGCGCACGTCCACCAGCACGAACATGCCGGCATCGGGATTGAGCACGCTGATACCCGGGCAATCCGCCAACCCGGACACCACCAAATCGCGGCGCCGACGATAGATCTCGCGCATGCCGTGGGTGACTTCGTCATGGGACTGCACGGCCTTGAGCGCCGCTTCCATGACAAACCCGGGCAAGCCGTACAGCATGCTCAACACCAGGGTTTCGACATGGTTGACCAGGGCTTGATTGGCCACGACCCAGCCGATGCGCCAACCGGTCATGGCATGGGATTTGGACAGGCTGCCGATCACCACGCAGCGCTCGGCCATGCCCGGCAGCGCCGCCAGACTTTGGTGTTCACGCTCATAGGCGAGGCTCTCGTAGACCTCGTCCACCACCACCCACAGGTCATGGGCAATGGCGAGGTCGGCGATGGCTTGCAGCTCTTCACGACCCAGCACCACGCCGCTGGGGTTGTTCGGGTTGGAGAAGAAAATCGCCCGGGTGCGCGGGGTAATGGCCTTGGCCAACACGGCGGCATCGAGGCGGAAACCCGAGTCCGCCGCACAAGGCACCCGCACCAGCGTGGCGCCGGACGCCTTGAGGGTCGCTTCGTAGGTGACGTACATCGGATCGAAGGCAATCACTTCGTCGCCGGCACCGAGCAGGCACATCGAGGTGGCGAACAAGGCGTTCTGCGCACCTGCCGTGAGAATGACGTTGGTCGCCTGCAGTTCGCGGTCGATCAATTGGCTGTAGCGGCCGGCAATGGCCTCGCGCAGGGCCTGGCGACCGGCGATTTCGGTGTAGTGGGTATCCCCTTCGCGCAGGGCGTGGATGGCGGCATCGGTAATGAAATCGGGAGTGGGGAAATCCGGGTCGCCGACGCTGAGGATGATCACGTCCTCGCCATTGCGCTGCGCAGCGTTGGCCGCGTAGTGGATATCCCAGGCGGCAACGCCTTGGCCACTGATCCGTTCAACAAAGGGTGAAAACCGCATGCCAGTGCCTCGTTCGAATTGAAGAAACGCAAGCCCGCAACCAGCCGGGGGAAGGTGGCCCTCAACATAGTCCAGACTGAACACTCGTTCAACAGAAAACTCGCGAGGCTTCGCGTTCAGCGCAAACAGGTCGTTTTCACGACAGTCGCGCCGTTTTTCAGCACGGCGCGATCAGGCGACGTGAAACGATTTTGCTGACTGCGCCAATCGCCAGGGCGACGAGGATCAGCCCGGCGGCGACCACGAACGTCAGCCGCATTCCCTGTGCGATGGCTTCGGGATGCGCTTGCAAAACATCGTTGCTGGCCGAACCGAAGGCGAACACTGCGCCCATCACGCTAGCGCCGGTGATCAAGCCAAGATTGCGCGACAACCCGAGCAAACCGGACACCACGCCACGCTGCGGCGTCGCAATATTCGACATGACGGCGGTATTGTTGGCCGCCTGGAACAGCGCGTAACCGGCGGTAATGACCGCCAGTGGCACGATGTAGCCGAGCGCACCAAAGCCCGTCGGCACGGCGGGCAGGATGCAAGCGCCGGTCAACATGGCAATCAATCCGAGCATGCTGGATCGATGCGCGCCCAATCCGTCGACCCATCGACCCGCCGGAATCCCGGCCAGTGCAGCGACCAGCGGCCCCGTCGACATCACCAGGCCAACGCTCGCTGCATTCAATGCCAGTGCGCCGGTGAGATAAAACGGCCCCACCACCAGGGTGGCCATGACCACGGTCGTCACCAGCATGCTCATGACGAAACCTGCGCTCAACTGAGGATTGCGGAACATCGTCAGTCGAACCAGCGGTGCCTCGGCTGTACGCTCGACGAACACAAACACGCCCGCCCCAACCATCGCCACCAGCAACAGTGCCGTGTTCAGCGGACCAAAACCGCCACGCCCGAGGGTCATCGCCAGCGCATAGGCCAGCAGTGTCAAGACCAGTACCAAGGTGCCGAGGACATTGAAACCCGCTCGATCCGCCCTTTTCCCACGGCAATCTTTCGGTAAAAAACGATGCGCGAGCCCAATCGCCAAAACACCCAACGGCACATTGACCAGAAAAATCGCCTGCCACCCCAGATTGGCAATCAAGAAACCGCCGAGGGTCGGGCCGAGCGACGTGCCAATCGCCGACATGGTGCCGAGCAGGCCCATCGCACTGCCCAGTTTTGCCTTGGGCACCGCCTCGCTCACCAGCGCCATGGTCAACGCCATCATGATGGCCGCGCCGATGCCCTGTAAGGCCCTTGCGGCAATCAGCAACCACAGACTGGCCGCCAGGGCGCACAGGAACGAGGCGATGGCGAACACCGCAATGCCGATCAGCAGCAATCGCCGACGGCCAATGATGTCGCCGAGCCGCCCGACACTGACGATCAACGCCGTGATCGCCAGCAGGTAAGCGAGCACCACCCATTGCACTTGCTGGAAGGAGGCCGAGAACGCTGCGGCCAGTGTCGGTAAACCAACGTTGGCAATGCTGGTGCCCAGGGACGACAGCAACATGGATAACGACAGGCTGGCCAAGGCGCCCCGAATCGATATGGACTTCATTTTCTCGCGACTCCGCAAATAGGTTGTCTCGAGCCTAAGCCCGCACCTAACATGGCGGAAGACGCAGCATTTGCACTTTATACGTGCATACAACGCCACACTCAAAAATGTGGGAGCGAGCCCTGTGGCGAGGGGGCTTGCCCCCGTTTGAGTGCGTAGCACTCACAAGATCTTTGGTGCATCAGAGATTTTGGGGCTGCTTCGCAACCCAACGGGGGCAAGCCCCCTCGCCACAGGGCTCGCTCCCACAAGGATTCACTCCATGCCAGATCTGAATCTGCTGATCACCCTGAACGTGTTGCTCGAAGAAGGCAGCGTGGCCCGCGCTGCGCAGCGGTTGCGCCTGAGCCCCTCAGCCATGAGCCGGGCGCTGGCGCGGTTGCGCGAAACCACGGGTGATCCGCTGCTGGTGCGGGCCGGTCGCGGACTGGTTCCCACGCCCCGGGCGCTGGAGCTGCGTGAACGCGTCGGCGCACTCGTGCAGGATGCCGAAGCCGTCCTGCGCCCCGCCGAGGCACTGGATCTCAATCAACTGGCGCGCACCTTCACCCTGCGCACCAGCGATGGCTTCGTGGAAAATTTCGGACCACCACTGATCGCCCGCCTCCACCAGGAAGCACCCGGTGTCCGCCTGAATTTCGTGCAGAAGCTGAACAAGGACAGCACCCTGCTGCGCGACGGCTCGGTGGACCTGGAAACCGGTGTGATCGGCGAATCGACCAGCCCGGAAGTGCGGACCCGGATGCTGTTTCGCGACCGGTTCATTGGCGTGGTGCGCAAGGGTCATCCACTGGCTCGAGGCGAGATGACAGCGGTTCGTTATGCCGCCGCCCGGCACATCCTGGTCTCGCGTCGGGGCCACGAAAAGGGCGTCATGGACGATGCCTTGAATGAGCTGGAACTGACTCGCGACATCGCCACCATTGTCGCTGGCTTCTCTTCGGCGATTGCTTTGGCGCGGGCTTCGGACCTGGTCGCCAGCGTACCGCAGCGGCACGTCGGCAACCTGTGCCAGGGAATGCATTGCTTTGCCCTGCCGTTCCCCACGCCGGCGATCACGGTTTCGATGCTGTGGCACCCGCGCATGGACGCCGACCCGGCCCATCGCTGGCTGCGCGGTTGTGTGTGGGAGGTTTGCAGTCAATAACACCACCGGGAAACTGAGTGTGGAACGCCAAGCTTGACCGCCACACCCTCCCCAGTCGAAGGCATTCAAGCGGTTTGTATCGAACTGTACTTCCCCCCGGCCACCTTACACAGCGATACAAATCCGCCAGGTTCAGGACATATGTGCAGTACATGGAAATGAAAAAGTGTGGCGCATCGGAAAGCGCAGGTTTTCCGAGCATTCCAGCGACCCACTGACAGGAAAAACCACCATGATCAATGCAATCGATACCGTGCTGTACACCGGCAAGACCCACACCACCGGCGGCCGCGACGGTCAGGCGCGCAGCACCGACGGACGTCTGGACATCAAGCTTTCGCCTCCCGGCTCTTCAGGTGCCGGCACCAATCCTGAGCAACTGCTGGCGGCGGGTTGGTCGGCTTGTTTCATCGGGGCGATGGGCAAGGCATCCGTCGCGCTGAACGTGGCCTTGCCGAACGACGTTGCGGTGGATGCCGAAATCGATCTGGGCAAGTCCGAAAACGCTTTCTTCCTTCGAGCCCGTCTGAATGTCAGCCTGCCGGGCCTGGACCCGACCATCGCACGCAAGGTGGTGGAAATGGCGCATCAGACTTGCCCGTACTCCAAAGCGACCCGCGGCAACATCGACGTCGAAATCAATCTGGTTTGACCGATGCAGAAAAGCCTGGCCTGACGTCTTGATACCGGTCAGGCCAGGCTTTTTGAGCACCGCAATTGCTGTAGGTGTAGGAGCGAGCTCGCTCGCGATGGTCTCAAGAGCGCCGCGCATAGCCAGCAAGCGCGCGTTTTCGTTAACGACCATCGCGAGCAAGCTCGCTCCTACTATTCCTTCAGGATCAGCAGCGGTTCGCCTTTCTTCACGATGTAGGTCGCCAGTTCCGAGGCCTTGCCTCCACCCACGTTCTTCGCCACATGGGCGACGCCGTCAGGGATGTACAACGAATCACCGGCCTTGAGCGTCACCGGTGCCCGACCTTCCAGTTGATACTCAAAGGTACCGCTGATCACGTGCGCCACCTCTACGCCCGGGTGAGCATGTTTGGGCGAAGTCACGCCCGGATCGAAGTCCACGAGCACCTGAAGGACTTCGCGATCGGCGGCGCCCAGGTCTTCGCGTACCAGGTCGGTGCGATGCAGGCCCTGCTGCCAGCTTTTCATCGCCGGGGCCGGCTGTGTTTCCTGGGCTTGAGAGAGACTCGCTACGGTAGCGAGCCCAGCGGCGGCCAGAGCCAGACCAAGCTTGCCGAGGGTGTGACGGGTGTGGGTACGCAACATTGTCTTTCCTCCAATTGAACCACGCCAGGCCGCGCCGAAAGTGGCGCGGTGCCGGTGGTTCCATTTGAAGGCCGCCGTGTATCGCCCAGGTGTCGGGAAACGGCGGTTTTGTATGCCCCGGTAACGGCGGGCGTTGCGGATACCTGCGGATACAAACCCGCAACTGCGGGCACGGCGTTGGTCTTATTCCCCCGCAGCCCCGCGACTGCCCTTGAAAGCGTCGCGCCGGGCGCTGCGTTCGGCGACATAGGCGGCACTCGGCTCACTGATCAGGTCCGCGCGGCGCAAGGGCTGCCCGCAATGGGCGCACATCGGTCCGAGCCCGGCCGGCTCGCCGCAACTGCGGTGGGTATAAACCACCGCCAGGCCTTCCTCGGGCGACTTGCACCAGGTTTCACCCCAAGCCCGCAACGCCAGGACCACCGAGTAGAACGCGTCGCCTTTTTCCGTGAGGTGATATTCGTAGCGTTTTGGCCGCTCACTATAAGCGCGGCGCTCTACGAGCCCGTCGGCCTCCATGCTCTTCAAGCGCGCCGCGACCATTTGCGGCGTAGCGCCGGTCTGCGCCTGGATGTCATCAAAGCGATGGCTACCCATGAACAACTCCCGCAACACCAGCACCGTCCAGCGGTCGCCAACGATGGCTTCGGCCCGGGAGATCGGACACAGGGTTTCAGAAACGGTTGTTTTCACCGACATGCGGCATTGTCTCTTTCCTAGTTACTATGATTATCATATCAACGTAAATCCTGAGCAACTACACTTCACCATCCACGGATTGTTTTGCGGAGAACCGTCATGCCCAACGCCACCTACCCTCTTGACCGGACTGCCTATCTGCTGGTCGACCCCTACAACGACTTTCTGTCGGAGGGCGGAAAGATCTATCCCCTGATCGAGCCAATGGCCGAGCAAGTCGGCCTGCTCAACAACCTGCGCACGCTTGATCGCACCATTCGCGCGCTCAACATCCCGGTGGTCATCGTACCGCACCGCCGCTGGGAAAAAGGCGACTATGAAAACTGGGATCACCCAAGCCCCACCCAGTGCAAGGTCATGCATATGCATCACTTCGCACGGGGTGAATGGGGCGGCGAATGGCACCCCGACTTCGCGCCGAAGGACGGTGACATCGTCGTGCAGGAACATTGGGGCTCCAGCGGTTTTGCCAATACAGACCTCGATTTTCGCCTCAAGCAAAAGGGCATCACCCACGTGATCATCGTCGGCCTGCTGGCCAATACCTGCATCGAGGCAACCGCCCGTTACGCTCAGGAACTCGGCTATCACGTCACCCTGGTGCGGGATGCGACCGCGGCCTTCATGCCGGAGATGATGCATTCGGCCCATGAGCTGAACGGTCCGACCTTCGCTCACGCCATCCTGACCACCGATGAACTGGTTGCCGCGCTGGCACAGGCAGGTGAGTGATGCTGTTGACCGGCACTTTGAGGTCTCGCTCCCACCCTTCACGCTTGGCGCGCTTATTGATTGCACCGTGGGTGATGCCCTGGGCAGATGCGATCTCACGGGTGGAAAGCAATCCGGCCCGGTAGGCACGTTCAATTGCCTCCCAGTCGGGTTGCTTGGTTGTCATGGGAATCCTTCAGAGTCCTACCAGAAGAGAGTGCGTTGTCGTGCCCAGGCGAACTTCCAGGCGGCAGCTAATATAAAACTGCCCATCACAAAAGGAAGGTAGTCATGAGATACAACCTGTTCGAGAATCAGAGAAACGAGATCATCCTGCTCGCGCGCATCCTTCTGATGATCCTTTTCATCATTTCCGGCTGGAGCAAACTGACCAACTTTGACGGTACCGCTACTTACATGAGCTCTCTCGGCGTGCCCATGCCCATGGTCGCTGCGGGGATTGCGGTCGTCATGGAGTTCTTTGTCGCTATAGCGATAGTCGTGGGTTTCTACACCCGCCCACTCGCATTTCTCTTCGTCTTGTTCGTACTCGGTACTGCTCTAATCGGACATCACTTTTGGACTATGGTTGACCCAGAGCGCGCAGCCAACATGACCCAATATTTCAAGAACCTCAGTATCATGGGCGGTTTGCTGCTGCTGGGCATTACTGGTCCTGGCAAGTATTCGATTGATGGCAGATAGCTTCGCGAACATCACTCGAGCCTTCCCGGTATCCGCGGCACAATTTGCTAATTCGCGAAACGTGTCGCGAATTAGCTCTCGTCTGCCTTTCGCTCAGCCCAGCGCTTGCCAAGCTGACGAGCCTGCTCTACGCCGAGCACGCCGATGAAGCCAGCCGTTGCGAATGACCAGGCAATGCTGAAGCCGAACTCATTCACCGTCAGGCATGAGAGGCCGACCCTCTTAGCTTTCACCATCATGCACAGTGACCCTAACTCCCGTAGCGACAATCTCGTACTCAGTTTCGGAAATTTTATTCACGGCACCACCAAATTGCATTTCGAAATGCTTCAGACCTTCATGTCGAACCATGCCGTTTGGCGAGCGCTCAATGGTCTCGTCCTGATAGATGTTAATCACGTATTCCAGGTTATCTGTGCCAACCCCAACTATTTTTCCAACATATTTATCTGCCATGTCCGAACTCCTTGCGTGAAATCTCAAAGTAGCTGGTGCAGGCAGATGAATCCACAGCATTGAACAGTTCACTTCACCATGATGTTGGTCTGCACCTGAGCGTGCAGGCGAGTGACGTTGGTCATGCCCTCTCCAATGTCGCGACATGAATTTCTGTTGTGCGGTAACCGTTCCGGCAACAAACCTTCCTGATGCCATCGCTTGGGGTCAAGCTGAGCGCGAACAAATTCCTTACATGTTTTTACATCTTCGAACCCGGCGTACAACGGCAACTTACATCGCCTTCCAATAATCGGCACCGGAATAATAAAAAGACCGATTACATGGAGAGTTTCAGATGCCCTTTACCCGTACTGTTCTAGCGTTGTCCCTCGGCCTAGTTTTTTTACAGAGCAATGCCCAGGCGGCGGCGCCGCTGTCGCTCGCTAACGGCAACTCCGAGCTGACTGCGCAAATCAGTAATGCCTGGATAGAAATCAATAAGACCGCGTTAGAGCACAATATCCGTACCCTGCAAGCCGAGCTCGCCGGCAAGTCGAAACTCTGTGCGGTACTGAAAGCCGACGCTTATGGTCATGGTATCGGGTTGGTGATGCCTTCAGTGATCGCGCTGGGTGTACCGTGTGTGGCGGTCGCCAGTAACGAAGAGGCGCGAGTGGTTCGCGAAAGCGGCTTTAAAGGCCAGTTAATCCGTGTTCGCACCGCCTCCCTGGGGGAGCTGGAAAATGCTCTGCAGTACAACATCGAGGAACTGGTTGGCAACCTCGATTTCGCCCGCCAAGCGGCCGATCTTGCACATAAACACGGTCGCAAACTGCAGGTGCACATCGGTCTCAACTCAAGCGGCATGAGCCGTAACGGCGTGGAAATGGCTACCGAGCAGGGTAAACAAGACGCGCTGGCGATCACCAAACTGCCAAATGTCGAAGTGGTTGCGATCATGACCCACTTCGCCGTGGAGGATAAGGACGACGTACGCAAGGGCCTGGCAACCTTCAACGAACAAGCGGCCTGGCTGATGGACGTGGCCCAGCTCGATCGCAAGAAAATCACCCTGCACGCGGCCAACTCCTTCGCCACCCTGGAAGTACCCGAATCGCGCCTGGACATGGTGCGCACGGGCGGCGCGTTGTTTGGCGATACCGTCATCTCGCGCACTGAGTATCGGCGCGTGATGCAGTTCAAGTCGCATGTGGCCTCGGTCAATAGCTATCCCGCTGGAAACACCGTGGGTTACGACCGTACATTCACCCTGTCACGTGATTCGAAACTGGCCAACATCACGGTCGGTTACTCCGATGGTTATCGCCGCGTGTTCACCAATAAAGGCGTGGTGTTGATCAATGGTCATCGCGTGCCGGTGGTGGGCAAGGTTTCGATGAACACCGTGATGGTCGATGTCACGGATGCACCCGACGTCAAGGCGGGTGATGAAGTAGTGCTGTTTGGCAAACAAGGCGCAAGCGAAGTCAGCCAGGCTGAAGTCGAAGAGATCAACGGTGCGCTACTGGCCGACCTCTATACCGTCTGGGGCAGCGCCAACCCGAAAATACTGGTCGAGAAGTAATCCCGCCATTATCGTAAATCACAGGGCGCGATCATTCGGGCACAGCTTTGCCGAGCGCTGACAAGCTCCAATGTAGGAAAGGGACTGACAGGAGAGAGCTCGCTTTCTCTTGTCGGAAGGTGACCATCATGCCTTGGCCAGACGCTTGCGATTCGCGAAACGTGTCGCGACTTACTTGGCTCGCCGATCGATCCCACCGGGCGTCTTGTCACAGCGCAAGTCGTATTGGTTTGAAGCTGTGTGGATTGCAGGGTGCATTCGAGCAGATGAACGGGCAACAAAAAACCCGGCACGGTGGCCGGGTTTTTGTGTTGAGTGTGTGTATCGATCATAGCTTGCAGGAACCACATTAAAACTACCCATGCCAGCCCACCAAACATCAACAACCAGCGTTATGACAACATCCCCTCTAGACAGTGCGGTTTAAGTCGAATCGGTCCAGGTTCATCACTTTGGTCCACGCAGCGACGAAGTCCTTGACGAACTTCTGCTGCGCATCGGCGCAGGCATAGACTTCAGCCAGCGCACGCAACTGCGCGTTCGAACCGAAGACCAGGTCAACCCGGGTGCCCGTCCACTTCACTGCACCGGTTTTGCGATCACGCCCTTCATACTCTTGCTGGGCATCCGACACGGGCTTCCACTCCACGCCCATATCCAGCAGGTTGGTGAAGAAGTCGTTGGTCAAGGCTTCCGGACGCGTGGTGAACACACCGTGTTTGCTCTGGCCGACATTGATGTCCAACCCGCGCAAGCCACCCAGCAATACCGTCATTTCCGGCGCACTGAGCGTCAGCAGTTGTGCCTTGTCGATCAGCAATTTTTCGGCCGGCACCCGGTACTGTTGCTTCAGGTAATTACGGAAGCCGTCGGCAATCGGTTCAAGGAATCCGAAGGACTCGACATCGGTCTGTTCCTGGCTGGCGTCCATGCGTCCCGGGCTGAACGGCACCGTCACACTGTGGCCGGCGTTTTTCGCAGCCTGTTCGACACCCGCGCCACCGGCGAGCACGATCAGGTCGGCCAGGGAGATTTTCTTGCCATCGGTTTGCGCGCTATTGAACTCGTTCTGGATGCCTTCGAGTTTGGCCAGCACATTGGCCAGTTGCTCTGGCTGGTTGGCCTCCCAGGACTTTTGCGGTGCCAGGCGCAGACGCCCGCCGTTGGCACCGCCGCGCTTGTCGGAGCCACGGAAGCTGGAAGCCGCCGCCCAAGCTGTAGATACAAGCTGCGAGACCGACAGGCCGGACGCCAGCACCTTGCTTTTCAGGCCCGCCACGTCACTGTCATTGACCAGCGGATGATCGACGGCAGGGATCGGGTCTTGCCACAGCAGTTCTTCGTTCGGCATTTCCGGGCCGAAGTAGCGTGAGAGCGGACCCATGTCACGGTGAATCAGCTTGTACCAGGCACGGGCGAAGGCGTCGGCCAACTGGTCTGGATTGGCCAGGAAGCGCCGCGAAATCGGTTCATAGATCGGGTCGAAGCGTAGCGACAGGTCCGTGGTCAGCATGGTCGGATCGCGCCGTTTGGACGGATCGTGTGCATCCGGAATGGTGCCGGCACCCGCGCCGTTTTTCGGCTTCCACTGGTTTGCCCCCGCCGGGCTCTTGGTCAGTTCCCATTCGTAACCGAACAGGTTCTCCAGGTAGTTGTTGCTCCACTGGGTTGGCGTGGTGGTCCAGGTGACTTCCAGGCCGCTGGAGATGGTGTCGCCACCTTTACCTGTACCGAACGTGCTCTTCCAGCCCAGGCCCTGCAGTTCGAGGCCGGCGGCTTCGGGCTCAGGTCCGACATGATCGACGGGACCTGCACCGTGGGTTTTGCCGAAGGCGTGACCGCCCGCGATCAGCGCGACGGTTTCCTCATCGTTCATTGCCATGCGCGCAAAGGTTTCACGGATATCTATCCCGGCGGAAACCGGATCGGAGTTGCCTTCAGGGCCCTCCGGGTTTACGTAGATCAGGCCCATCTGCACGGCTGCGAGAGGGGTTTCCAGAGTGCGCTCTACGGGATTTTGCCCGGCATCCTTGCCATAACGCACGTCGCCACCCAGCCACTTGCCTTCAGCCCCCCAGTAGACGTCTTCGTCCGGTTCCCAGACATCGGGGCGGCCAGCGGAAAAACCAAAGGTCTTGAAGCCCATGGATTCCAGTGCGACGTTGCCGGCGAGGACGATCAGGTCGGCCCAGGAGATTTTGTTGCCATACTTTTGCTTGATCGGCCAGAGCAGCCGACGGGCCTTGTCGAGGCTGACGTTGTCCGGCCAGCTGTTGAGGGGTGCAAAACGTTGCTGGCCGGAGCCGGCGCCACCCCGGCCGTCACCGGTGCGATAGGTGCCTGCGGCGTGCCAGGACATGCGGATAAAGAAAGGCCCATAGTGACCGAAGTCCGCCGGCCACCAATCCTGGGAATCGGTCATCAGCGCAGTCAGGTCGTTTTTCAGCGCCTGGAAGTCCAGGCTCTTGAAGGCTTCGGCGTAGTTGAAGTCGCCTCCCAGCGGGTCAGACTTGGGCGAGTGTTGACTCAAGATCTTCAGGTTCAGTTGGTTCGGCCACCAATCGCGGTTCGTCGTGCCACCGCCAGCGGCGTGATTGAACGGGCATTTCGATTCAGTTGACATGGCATCTCCTCTTGATTTTGTTTTCAGCTAACCACCTTTGAGCGTGGCTCCGGATCACCGATTGATGAAATAGCTTTTCGGTATGGGATCCATAGCCTTGAGGCTATGACAGCCCCGCGATCAGTCGCTCCAGACCCTCCATTAAAGTCCCGGTCGGGGAAACTGTCGCTTCATCTTTGGAGATAGCTGATAAACAGTTCAAATCAGTAACGAGTTGCACAGAGGATGAGCAGCATTGGCTGCAAGGACGTTGTCATCAGGGCATTCCTGTATTCAATAAAAAACCGGCCTTTCAGCCGGTTATTTATGTCACTCAACAGCACTTCGGTCCGGCTTTACTGCCGTAACGGGCCTCCTGGCGCTCGCGGAAGAACGCCTCGTAGTCCATCACCGGTTTGTCCGGGTGCTTGGTCTGCATATGCTCGACGTAGTTGTCGTAGTCGGGCATGCCGACCATCAGGCGCGCGGCCTGACCGAGGTATTTACCGAGGCGACTCAGGTCATTGAACATGATCAGGCATCCGGCAGCGCTTGATATGGCGCTTCTTTATCCGTGCGTTCCTTGGTGCCCCAGGCAGCGATGCCGACCTTGAGCGCAAAGAACAGGATGCTGAACACCACGAACAGGAACAGCGCAGTCAGGGTCGCGTTGGTGTAGGCGTTGAAGATCACATGCTGCATCTGGTCGATGCTCTTGGCCGGGGCCAGCACCTGACCATTGGCCAGCGCATCGCTGTATTTCTTGGCCAGGGCCAGGAAGCCGATCGCCGGGTTTGCATCGAACAGCTTGATGAAGCCGGCGGTGGTGGTGCAGATCAGCAGCCATACGGCCGGCAGCAAGGTCACCCACACATAACGCTGGCGCTTCATCTTGATCAGCACCACGGTGCCGAGCATCAGCGCGATACCGGCCAGCATCTGGTTGGAGATGCCGAACAGCGGCCACAGGGTGTTGATGCCACCCAGTGGATCGATCACGCCCTGGTACAGCAGATAACCCCACATGGCCACGCAACCGGCGGTGGCCACCAGGTTGGCGGTCCAGGATTCGGTGCGTTTGAGCGCCGGCACGAAAGAGCCGAGCAAGTCCTGGAGCATGAAGCGACCGGCACGGGTACCGGCATCCACTGCGGTGAGGATGAACAGCGCTTCGAACAGGATCGCGAAGTGGTACCAGAACGCCATAGTGTTTTCACCCGGCAGAACACTGTGCAGGATCTGCGCGATACCGACCGCCAGGGTCGGCGCACCACCGGCACGGGCCAGGATGGTGGTTTCACCGATGTCATGGGCTACGGCTTGCAAGGCTTCCGGGGTAATGGCGAAGCCCCAGCTGCTGACGGTTTGCGCAACGGTCACCGCATCGGCACCGACTACAGCGGCCGGGCTGTTCATGGCGAAGTACACACCCGGATCGATCACCGACGCGGCAACCATGGCCATGATGGCGACGAACGACTCCATCAGCATGCCGCCGTAACCGATGTAGCGGGCATGCCCCTCACTGGCAAGCAGCTTGGGCGTGGTGCCGGAAGCAATCAGCGAGTGGAAACCGGAGACCGCGCCACAGGCGATGGTGATGAACAGGAACGGGAACAGACCGCCCTTCCAAACCGGACCGGTGCCGTCGACGAACTGGGTCAGGGCCGGCATTCTCAGCTCGGGCATGGTCACCAGGATGCCAATCGCCAGGGCGACGATGGTGCCGATTTTCAGGAAGGTGGAGAGATAGTCACGGGGTGCCAGGATCAGCCACACCGGCAGTACCGCCGCGACAAAACCGTAACCGATCAGCATCCAGGTGATCTGGATACCGGTAAAGGTAAAGGCTTTGGCCCACACCGGATCCGCGGCAATCTGCCCGCCGAGCCAGATCGAGCCCAGCAGCAACAGCACGCCGATCACCGAGATTTCACCAATGCGACCCGGGCGGATGTAGCGCATGTAGATACCCATGAACATCGCGATCGGGATGGTCGCCATTACCGTGAAAATGCCCCAAGGGCTCTCGGCCAGGGCCTTCACCACGATCAGCGCCAGCACCGCGAGGATGATGACCATGATCAGGAAGCAGCCGAACAGCGCGATGGTGCCGGGGATGCGGCCCATTTCTTCACGGACCATATCGCCCAGGGAACGACCGTTGCGACGGGTGGACATGAACAGGACCATGAAGTCCTGCACCGCACCGGCCAGCACTACGCCGGCGATCAGCCACAGCGTACCGGGCAAGTAGCCCATCTGCGCCGCCAACACCGGGCCGACCAGCGGACCTGCACCGGCAATGGCTGCGAAGTGGTGACCGAACAGGACATGTTTGTTGGTCGGCACGTAGTCCAGACCATCGTTATTGAGCACAGCCGGAGTGGCTCGATTGGGGTCGAGTTGCATCACTTTGTTGGCGATGAACAGGCTGTAGTAGCGGTAGGCAACGAGGTAGATGGCGACGGCTGCGACTACGATCCACAGGGCGTTGATCGCTTCGCCGCGGCGCAGGGCCACGACACTCAGCGCAATCGCTCCCAGGACAGCCACGGCAAACCAGGCGAGGTGTTTAGCCAGACGGGGCATAGCGTGTCTCCTGCCGACAGCCAGTGACTGCGGCGGTAATTTTTATAATTGTGTCCGCAGTGCGGAGCTGGCCCAATATCTGCGCATGTCGTCCACAAATAAATCCGCGTTACTACGTACGTGGCGCCTACGTAGTTCTACGTAGATGACGCCGATCTCATGTGGGTTCACCACCGGACCCGGGGCCATCCCCGATCAAATGTGGGAGCGAGCTTGCTCGCGATAGCGGGCTGTCAGACACATCAATGTTGAATGTGCCGCCCTCATCGCGCACAAGCTCGCTCCCACAGGTTCTGTATTTCAACTGAATGGCATCCCGGCCGCCGGTCATTCCGTCCAGCAACGCTACTGGCCGAACACCTCTTTGGCATATGATCCCGAGCCTTCGCGCGGGCAGGAGTCAACATGCAGCTCAAACACAAGATCGTCGCCCTCGGGATTCTGCCGCTGGTGCTGGCCATTGCCGTCATCTGCGCGCTGGTGATTTCCCTCAATCGCCAATTGGGCGATCAACAGGCACAACTGATCGAAGACAGCATTCTGGCGAGCAAGCGCGCGGAGCTGAAAAACTACGTGGAAATGGCCCAGAGCCTGATCGCGCCCCTGTACGACGACGGCCACGGCGACGCCCGTGCCCAACAACAAGTGCTGGAAGAACTGCGCAAGCTCAGCTTTGGCATCAACGGCTACTTCTTCGTCTACGACCACGAAGGCCGCAGCCTGATGCATGCGCGCCAGTCGGAACTGGTGGGCCAATACCTGTGGGACATGAAAGATCCCCACGGCCTGCCGGTGATCCAGGCGCTGCTCAAAAGCGCGCAATCGGGCGAAGGTTTTCAACGCTATGCCTGGAACAAACCCTCCTCCGGTCAGGTGACCGACAAGCTCGCCTACGTGGTGATGCTCGATCGCTGGGGCTGGATGCTCGGTACCGGCATCTACCTCGAAGACGTCGAACGCGCCACCCAGCAGGCCCGTGCCGAAGTGGCCATGGGCATCCGCAAGACCATGATGGCGATTGCCGTGGTTGCCCTCGTCGCGGTGCTGTTCGTATTCGCCACCGGCATGACCCTCAACGTCAGCGAACATCGGCTGGCGGACAAGAAACTGCAGCGCCTGACCCAGCGCATCGTCAGCCTGCAGGAAGAGGAACGATCCCGAGTGTCCCGCGAGTTGCACGACGGCATCAGCCAGGTGCTGGTCTCGATCAAGTTTCAATTCGAACTGGCCAGCCATCTGCTGGAACGCGGACAGGCCCACGACAAGGGCTTGAGCACGCTGAAAGACGCCACCGAGCGCCTGGGCGATGCCATCGGCGAAGTCCGCAGCCTCTCCCACGACCTGCGCTCATCCCTGCTCGACACCCTCGGCCTGCCGGCGGCCATCGGCCAATTGGCTGCCGAATTCGAGCAGCGCAGCGGGCTGACCGTGACCTATGACGAAAATGAATTCGACTGCCAATTGGTCGACGGCGCGGCTGTTTCGCTGTTCCGAATCGTCCAGGAAGGCCTGACCAATATTGAACGCCACGCCCAGGCGAAGAACGTGTCCATTACACTGCGCGGCTGCGAACAGTCGGTGCGGCTGACGGTGGTCGATGACGGCATTGGTTTCAACGTAGCCCAGGTAGAACGTCGCCAGGCCGGCATTGGCTTGCGTAACATCCGCGAGCGCGTCGAACATTTTGGTGGGCGCTTCGATTTGATTTCGATGCCGGGCAGAAGTGAGCTGGACGTGCGGCTGCCAATGAAACCAGACGCATAACGCTGACCCGGCCCAAAACTACAAGAGTGAATAGCTGCGATGAACCTGCCTTCCCCGATCCGCGTCGCCCTGGTCGACGATCACTCCCTGGTCCGCGACGGAATCAAGGCGCTGCTGGCCGTGATGTCGCCCCTGGAAATGGTCGGCGAAGCGGAAAACGGCGCCGCGGCCATCGAGATGGTTGGACGTTGCCAGCCGGACCTGCTGCTGGTCGACATCAGCCTGCCGGACATGAACGGCCTGGAACTGACCCGCGTGCTGCGCAGCCAGTACCCGTCGCTCAAGGTGCTGGTGCTGAGCATGTACGACAATTACGAATACGTCAGTGAATCGGTGCGCTCCGGTGCCAGCGGCTACGTGCTGAAGAACGCCCCGTCACGGGAAATCATCGCCGCCATCGAAGCCATCAGCAGCGGCGGAACCTTCTACAGCGCGGAAATCGCCCAGCGGCTGATCGCCGACAGGAACACCGACAACGAACTGACCCCTAGGGAAAGCCAGGTGCTGTCGAAGATGGCGCAGGGGTTGAACAACAAGGAAATGGCCCGGGAACTGGACATCAGCGTGCGCACGGTGGAGACACACCGCTTGAGCATCCGGCGCAAGCTCAACATCGACAAGCCGGCGGCGCTGGTCAAGTACGCCATCGATCATGGGCTCATTTCCCGCTAACACCGCGAACCCTGTGTTCACTGCAAAAACCTGTGGGAGCGGGCTTGCTCGCGAAGGCGTTGTGTCAGTCGACAACATTGCTGGCAATGCCGACGCCTTCGCGAGCAAGCCCGCTCCCACAAGGAGCATCGAATCCACCATTGACTGCGTCGATAGTCACCATTGATTCAATGAAGTTCTCTTAAAAAATCCACGGCGTAACATCTGCTCCATACCAACCCATCAGCACCCCGGAGCACACCATCATGAAACGCCAAACCCTTCTCGGCATCGCTTTCTCGGTTTTCGCAGTTAACGCTTTCGCCGCTACCGCCGCTCAACCTGTGGTCGCTGAAGGCGGCTCGGATCGTCTGATCGAAAGCCGCGCTGTCTGAATGCAGTGCTTTACCGCAGGACTCGACGAAAAACCCGGCCTCATCAGCCGGGTTTTTTTACGTCTTTTATAAGTCCTTCCCGCCACGCATAGCGCCTCGCCCGCCCCCCTTTTATCGCCATCCAGCCAGAAACTCCGTTCGGGGGACTTGTGCTTCCGGTATTATGGTATACCATCAGACGCACAGACACCCAAACCTCTACGGAGCAGCTCATGAGTTTCGAAATCCGCAAGATCGTCAGCTATGTCGAAGAAACCTTTATTGAAGGCGGCAAAGCCACCGATAAGCCCGTGACCATGGTCGGTCTGGCCGTGGTGATGAAGAACCCCTGGCTGGGCAACGGTTTCGTCGAAGACCTGAAACCACAGATCCGCGCCAACTGCTCCGACCTCGGCGCACTGATGGTCGAGCGTCTGGTGGGCATCATTGGCGGCGCCGAGAAAATCGAGGCCTACGGCAAGGCTGCGGTGGTCGGCGCCGATGGCGAAATCGAACACGCTTCGGCGGTGATCCACACCCTGCGCTTCGGCAACCATTACCGCGAAGCGGTCAAGGCCAAGAGCTACCTGAGCTTCACCAACAAGCGCGGCGGCCCGGGCACCTCGATTCAGATCCCGATGATGCACAAGGACGACGAAGGCCTGCGCTCGCACTACATCACCCTGGAAATGCAGATCGAAGACGCGCCGCGTGCCGACGAAATCGTCGTGGTCCTGGGTTGCGCCGATGGCGGCCGCCTGCACCCGCGCATCGGCAACCGCTACATCGACCTGGAAGAACTGGCTGCCGAAAAAGCCCAGTAACCGGCCAGCAGAACGACAACAAGAAGGCATTGCAGGAGCGCTCCATGATTCGGCTCACCGCTGAACTCACCCCGGCTGGCACCAGTTACCTGGCGACCGGCCAAGGCCAGCCCGTGGTCTTGATCCACGGCGTGGGCCTGAACAAAGAAATGTGGGGCGGCCAGATCGTTGGCCTGGCCACGAAGTACCGCGTCATCGCCTACGACATGCTCGGCCATGGCGCCAGCCCGCGACCGGAGAACGGTACGCAACTGCTCGGCTATGCCGACCAGTTGCTGGAGCTGCTCGACCACCTGCAATTGCCCAAGGCAACGGTGATCGGTTTTTCCATGGGCGGGCTGGTGGCGCGGGCCTTTGCCCTGCACTACCCGCAACGCCTGGAAGGCCTGGTGGTGCTCAACAGCGTGTTCAACCGCAGTGCCGAACAGCGTGCCGGGGTCATCGCCCGCACCAGCCAGGCTGCCGAACACGGGCCGGACGCCAATGCCGAAGCCGCACTGTCACGCTGGTTCAGCCGTGAATACCAGGCCGCGAACCCGGCGCAGATCGCCGCGATTCGCCAGACCCTGGCCGGCAATGACCCTCAGGGTTACCTGACCACTTATGAACTGTTCGCCACCCAGGACATGTACCGCGCCGACGACCTGGCCAGCATCCAGGTGCCGACGCTGATCGCCACCGGCGAACTGGACCCCGGCTCAACCCCGGAAATGGCCCGGCAACTGGCCGAACGGATTCCCGGCGCGACCGTTGCCGTACTCGCCGAGCAACGGCATATGATGCCGGTAGAGTCGCCGCGCCTGGTCAACCAGCTGTTGCTGGAGTTTCTGCAGACCGCGCACTCCAAACAAAACCAGATCAAGGGGATCGTTGCATGACACTCGCACGCTTCCAGATGTGCATCGGCGGTGAATGGGTCGATGCCCTGTCCGGCAAGACCTTCGAAAGCCTCAACCCGGCGCTGGCCGAACCCTGGGCTGAACTGCCCGATGCCGACGAAGCCGATGTCGAGCGTGCCGTGCAGGCTGCGCAGACGGCTTTCGACAGCCCGGCATGGCGCGGTTTGACGGCTACCGCTCGCGGCAAATTGCTGCGACGCCTGGGCGACCTGATCGCCGAGAACAAAGAACAACTGGCGCAGCTCGAAAGCCGCGACAACGGCAAGCTGATCCGCGAAACCCGTGGCCAGGTCGGCTATTTGCCGGAGTTCTTCCACTACACCGCAGGCCTGGCGGACAAGCTCGAAGGCGGCACCCTGCCGCTGGACAAGCCGGATCTGTTTGCCTACACCGTGCACGAAGCCATGGGTGTGGTTGCCGCGATCATTCCGTGGAACAGCCCGCTGTACCTGACCGCGATCAAACTCGCCCCAGCCCTCGCCGCAGGCAATACCATCGTGATCAAGCCGTCGGAACACGCCTCGGCAACGATTCTTGAACTGGCGCGCCTGGCACTGGAAGCCGGGATTCCGCCGGGGGTGGTCAACGTCGTCACCGGTTACGGCCCGAGCACCGGCGCCGCCCTCACCCGCCATCCGCTGATCCGCAAGATCGCCTTCACCGGCGGCGCGGCGACGGCTCGGCATGTGGTGCGCAGCAGTGCCGAGAACTTCGCCAAGCTGTCGCTGGAACTGGGGGGCAAATCGCCGAACATCATCTTCGCCGACGCCGACCTCGACAGCGCGATCAACGGCGCCATCGCCGGGATCTATGCCGCCTCCGGGCAAAGCTGCGTCTCCGGTTCGCGCTTGCTGGTGCAGGACGAAATCTACGATGAGTTCGTCGGTCGTCTGGTGGAACGCGCCAAGCGCATCCGCATTGGCAACCCGCAGGACGACAGCAGCGAAATGGGCCCGATGGCCACCGCGCAGCAACTGGCCGTGGTCGAAGGCCTGGTGGCCGATGCCATCGCCGAAGGCGCGCGCCTGCGCCTGGGCGGCAAGCGTCCAGAGAATCTGGGTGACGGCTGGTTCTACGAACCGACGCTGTTCGAGTGCGACCGCAATTCGATGAAGATCATGCAGGAAGAAGTCTTTGGTCCGGTGGCTTCGGTCATCCGTTTCAAGGACGAAGCCCAAGCGCTGGCAATTGCCAACGACTCGCAGTTCGGCCTCGCCGCCGGCATCTGGACCCGCGACCTGGGCCGCGCCCATCGCCTGGCCCGGGACGTGCGTTCGGGGATCATCTGGGTCAACACCTACCGTGCAGTCTCGGCCATGGCGCCGATCGGCGGCTTCAAGAACAGCGGCTATGGACGCGAAAGCGGCATCGATTCGGTGCTGGCCTACACCGAGCTGAAAACGGTGTGGATCAACCTGTCCCAGGCACCGATGCCTGATCCCTTCGTGATGCGCTAGGAGTCCTGGAAAATGATCGAACCCGGCATTTACAAAGACGTGATGAGTTCGTTCCCGTCCGGGGTCACGGTGGTCACCACCCTGGACCCGGACGGCGGCATCGTCGGCATCACCGCCAGCGCCTTCAGTGCGCTGTCGATCGACCCGGCACTGGTGCTGTTCTGCCCCAACTACGGCTCCGACACCTACCCGGTGCTGCGCGACAGCAAGCAGTTCGCGATTCACCTGCTGTCCGCCGACCAGACCGCCGAGGCCTATGCCTTCGCCGGTAAAGGCAAGGACAAGGCCAAAGGGATCGAGTGGCACTTGAGCGAACGGGGTAACCCGATCCTGGCCAAGGCTACGGCGATCATCGAGTGCGAACTGTGGCGCGAATACGACGGCGGCGATCACGCGATCATCGTCGGCGCGGTGAAGAACCTGATCCTGCCCGCGCAACCGGTCACGCCGATGATCTACCACAAAGGCAAACTGGGCCCCCTGCCCACCCTGGCCTGACACTGCTTTTCTGTGGGAGCGAGCTTGCTCGCGATGACGGTGTATCAGTCGACATGGATGTTGAATGTCAGTCCGCTATCGCGAGCAAGCTCGCTCCCACAGGTACTGCACCAGACAGTTAAGTCTTCATTCTTTCCAGGAGCCGGCATGAGCCCAGCAGCCTCGCAATTGTTCCGTCAGCAGGCCTACATCGATGGCCAGTGGCTGGACGCGCCGGATGGCGCCTGTCAGGACATCTTCAACCCGGCCACCGGTGAACTGATCGGCCAGGTGCCGAACCTCGGTGCCGAGCATGCACGCCTGGCTATCGAGGCCGCCAACAAGGCCTGGCCGGCCTGGCGCGCGCTGACCGCCAAGGAGCGCAGCAATACGCTCAAGCGCTGGCATGCCTTGATGCTGGAAAACGCCGACGCCCTGGCACACATCCTCACCCTCGAACAAGGCAAGCCACTGGCCGAAGCCAAAGGCGAAATCCTCTACGCCGCGAGCTTCATCGAGTGGTTCGCCGAAGAGGCCAAACGCATCTACGGCGACACCATTCCCAGCCACAAGGGCGATGCGCGCATCGTGGTCAGCAAGGAGCCGATTGGCGTCGTCGCGGCCATCACGCCGTGGAACTTCCCGGCGGCGATGATCACCCGCAAGGCCGGCCCGGCACTGGCGGCCGGTTGCCCGTGCATCGTCAAGCCAGCCCCGGAAACACCGTTCTCGGCACTGGCCATGGCTGCGCTGGCGGAACAGGCCGGGATTCCAGCGGGCATTTTCAACGTGATCACCGGCGATGCCATCGCCATCGGTGGCGAGCTGACCGCCAGCAGCCTTGTGCGCAAACTGTCGTTCACCGGCTCCACCGCCATCGGCAAACTGCTGATGGCCCAGTGCGCGCCGACCCTGAAAAAAGTCTCGCTGGAGCTGGGCGGCAACGCGCCGTTCATTGTCTTCGACGATGCCGATCTGGAACGCGCCGTCGACGGCGCGCTGATCGCCAAATTCCGCAACGCCGGGCAGACCTGCGTCTGCGTCAATCGCTTCCTGGTGCAGGCCGGCATCCACGACGCCTTTGTCGCACGCCTGGCCGAGCGGGTTTCGCAACTCAAGGTCGGCAGCGGTTTCGATGATGGCGTCACCCAAGGGCCACTGATCAACGAGCGCGCCGTGGCCAAGGTCGAAGAACACGTGCAAGACGCTCTGGCCCACGGAGCACAACTGCTCTGCGGCGGTGAACGCCATGCCCTGGGCAATGGGTTCTTCCAGCCGACCGTGCTCATCGGCGTCACCACCCGGATGAAAGTCGCCCGGGATGAAACCTTTGGCCCGTTGGCCGCCGTGTTCCGTTTCGACACCGAGGCCCAGGCCGTCGAGATGGCCAACGACACCGAATTCGGCCTGGCCGCCTACTGCTACACCCGCGACCTGGGCCGCGCCTGGCGCATGAGCGAGGCGCTGGAGTACGGCATGGTCGGGATCAACGAAGGGCTGATTTCCACTGAGGTCGCGCCATTCGGCGGGATCAAGTCCTCGGGGCTGGGCCGTGAAGGGTCGAAGTACGGCATCGAGGATTACCTGGAACTCAAATACACCTTGATGGGCGGCCTTTGAGCCCGCGGGAGCTACGCAAATGAACAACGAAAAGTATGAAAAAGGCCTGAAGATCCGTACCCAGGTGCTGGGTGAGGCCTACGTCAATCGCTCCATCGAGAACGCCGACGACTTCACCCGACCGTTGCAGGAAATGGTCACCGAGTATTGTTGGGGTCATGTCTGGGGTCGTGAGGGTTTGTCGCTCAAGGAGCGCAGCATGATCAACCTGGCGATGATCTCGGCCCTCAACCGGCCCCATGAACTCAAACTGCATGTACGCGGCGCCTTGCGTAACGGCCTGAGTCGTGAGCAAATACGCGAAATATTGCTTCAGGTCGGCATTTATTGCGGTGTCCCCGCTGCCGTAGACAGTTTCCGGCTCGCCCGTGAAGCCTTCGCCGAAGCCGATGCCGAGGCCTCCAGTTAACCCTTGGCTGTTTGATCTGACCGGGCACCCAGATTCCTGTAATCGAAGTGCTCTTTTTTGCATGGACAGCCACAATCAGAGCGGACCCCATGAAACGCCTGCCACTCGACGACAGCTTCAAGGTCAATCGCAACCCCGTTACCCTGCGCGAAATCGTGCTGGATAAACTGCGAAGCGCCATCATGAACTTCCAGCTCCTGCCGGGAGACCGTCTGGTCGAACGCGATCTGTGCGATCGCCTGGGCGTCAGCCGTACCTCCGTGCGCGAAGCCTTGCGTCACCTGGAATCCGAAGGCCTGGTGGAATTCGCCGACGCCAAGGGCCCGCGTGTCGCGATCATCACCCTGGCCGATGCCGTGGACATCTACGAGCTGCGCTGCGTACTCGAAGGGCTGATCGTGCAACTGTTCACCCTGCGCGCCAAGGCCAAGGACATCAAGGCCCTGGAAAAAGCCCTCGAAGAAAATCGCAAGGCGCTCAAGGACGGTGAGCTGCAACAGGTCATCGACTCGGTGCAAGGTTTCTACGATGTGCTGCTCGAAGGCTCGGGCAACCATGTCGCGGCCACTCAATTGCGCCAGTTGCAGGCACGCATCAGCTACCTGCGCGCGACCTCGGTGTCCCAGGAAAACCGTCGCGGCGCCAGTAACCAGGAAATGGAACGCATGGTCGAGGCGATCAAGGGCGGTGATCCGCTGGCCGCCCACCAGGCTTGCGTCGACCACGTGCGTGCGGCCGCTGCCGTGGCCCTGGACTACCTCAAGCGCAAGCAGGAAGAAACCGGCGATATCCCGGCGATTACCTTGCCCATCGCGCTGAAAGAACCGCGCATAGGTCGCTGAAATGTTCAGCCCGAGCTTTTGCCCCAAGTGCGGCAGCGCAGACCTCAGGTCACAGTTGCCGCCGGGCGATACGCACGAGCGCCTGATGTGCCGCGGTTGCGGCTACATCCATTACATCAATCCGAAAATCATTGCCGGCTGCATCATCGAGCAGGACGGCAAGTACCTCTTGTGCCAGCGCGCCATCCCGCCGCGCCCCGGCACCTGGACCCTGCCGGCAGGCTTCATGGAAAGTGGCGAGACCACCGAACAGGCGGCCTTGCGCGAAGTCTGGGAAGAAAGCGGCGTGCGTGCCGAAATCGTCTCGCCCTATTCGATCTTCAGCGTGCCGAAGATCAGCGAGGTGTACATCATCTTCCGCGCCATCGCGCTGGAGATTACCGGGCAGTACGGCCCGGAAACCCTCGACTACAAGTTCTTCGCGCCCGAGGACATTCCCTGGGACAGCATCTACTATCCGGCGATCCGGCAGATCCTTGAGCGCTATATCGAGGAGCGCCAGGCCGGGGTTTATGGCATCTACATGGGCAATGACGACAGCGGGAAGATTCACTTCATTCGCTGAAAAAACCCCACTCCCCCTTTAGGAGCGAGCCTGCTCGCGATGGTCGTCAACGATGACGCGTGCTGACTGACCGAACGCGTTGCTCTAACGTTTTTCGCGAGCAGGCTCGCTCCTACAGGGTCAAGCGGTGTGGGTCAGAGCGGCGCCATGCCCTCGACGATAATGACCTCTGCCTTCGCCACGCCTTCGCGATGTCCCCTGGCCTCCTGATACAGCGCCGAGTGATAGCAAGCCACCGCCTGCTCATAGGAATCAAACTCGATCACCACACTGCGTTGCGGCGTAGGCCGGCCTTCCATCGCCTCGCTGCGCCCGCCCCGCGCGAGAATCCGACCGCCATACAGGGCAAACGCCTTCGGCGCCCGCTGGGTGTATTGGCTGTATTGATCGGGGTCGGTGATGTCCACGTGAGCAATCCAGTAAGCCTTCATAGTGACCTCTCGGTTTGTTTTGTATTATGGTATACCACAATACTCATCCAACAAACACTGAGACTCCAGCATGGCCTTCAACAGCATCGAAGAAATCATCGAAGATTACCGCCTCGGCAAAATGGTCCTGCTGGTCGACGACGAAGACCGGGAAAACGAAGGCGACCTGCTGCTGGCCGCCGACTGCTGCACGCCCGAGGCGATCAGTTTCATGGCCCGCGAAGCCCGTGGCCTGATCTGCCTGACCTTGACCGACGAGCACTGCAAACGCCTGGGCCTGGAGCAGATGGTGCCGAGCAACGGCAGCGTGTTCAGCACCGCCTTCACCGTGTCCATCGAGGCCGCCGTCGGGGTGACCACCGGTATCTCCGCCGCCGATCGTGCCTGCACCGTGGCCGCCGCCGTCGCTGCCAACGCCGGCCCTGCCGACATCGTGCAACCCGGCCATATCTTCCCGTTGCGTGCCCGGGAAGGCGGCGTGCTGACCCGCGCCGGTCATACCGAGGCCGGTTGCGACCTGGCCCGCCTGGCCGGCCATACCCCGGCCTCGGTGATCGTCGAAGTGATGAACGACGACGGCACCATGGCCCGGCGCCCTGACCTGGAAGTGTTTGCGCGCAAGCACGGGATCAAGATCGGCACCATCGCCGACCTGATCCACTACCGCCTTAGCACCGAACACACCATCGTGCGCATCGGTGAACGTGATCTGCCCACCGTACACGGCACCTTTCGTCTGATCACCTTTGAGGATCACATCGAAGGCGGTGTCCACATGGCCATGGTCATGGGCGATCTGCGCCGTGATGAGCCGACGCTGGTGCGCGTGCATGTGATTGACCCGTTGCGCGATCTGGTCGGTGCCGAGTACAGCGGGCCGACCAACTGGACCTTGTGGGCCGCCTTGCAGCGTGTCGCCGCCGAAGGTCACGGCGTGGTGGTGGTGCTGGCCAATCACGAATCCTCCCAGGCGTTGCTCGAACGTGTACCGCAATTGACCCAGACGCCCCGACAGTTCAGCCGTTCGCAGTCGCGGATTTATTCGGAGGTGGGCACCGGTGCGCAGATCCTGCAGAACCTGGGTGTCGGCAAGCTGCGCCATCTCGGGCCGCCGCTGAAATATGCCGGTTTGACCGGGTATGACCTGGAAGTGGTGGAGAGTATTCCATTCACCGAGTGACTCTTGGTTTAACGCAATTCCCTGTGGGAGCGGGCTTGCTCGCGAAGAGGGAGTGTCAGTCGACCCAAAGTTGTCTGACACACCGCTTTCGCGAGCAAGCCCGCTCCCACAGGGGATTGCGTCGCCGGACGAAGTTCAGATCCACAGAAAAAACACCTTTTGGCTGATAGCCGGTACGGCAAAATGCTTGCACAAAGTTTGGAATACCATAATATGATATTCCATAGACCGGACAGTCAGCACTGACTCGACGGACCTACTGCTCCCGATAGGCGGGCACTCCAAAGCCCCGCTCATAAACACAACAATGAGGGCGTGAAAATGGTGTTGAACAAACGTGCGACCGCAGTTCTTTTTGCGGGACTGCTGAGCGTGACCAGCCAGGCATTGCTGGCGGCTGAAAGCGTCAACTTCGTGAGTTGGGGCGGCAGCACCCAGGATGCGCAGAAGCAGGCCTGGGCCGACCCGTTCAGCAAGGCCAGTGGCATTACCGTCGTGCAGGATGGCCCGACCGACTACGGCAAACTCAAGGCCATGGTCGAGAGCGGCAACGTGCAGTGGGACGTGGTCGACGTCGAAGCCGACTTCGCCTTGCGCGCCGCCGCCGAAGGCTTGCTCGAACCCCTCGATTTCAAAGTCATTGAACGCGACAAGATCGACCCGCGCTTCGTCAGCGATCACGGCGTCGGCTCGTTCTTCTTCTCCTTCGTCCTCGGCTACAACGAAGGCAAGCTCGGCGCCAACAAGCCTCAGGACTGGTCTGCGCTGTTCGACACCAAGACCTACCCCGGCAAACGCGCCCTCTACAAATGGCCAAGCCCAGGCGTGCTTGAACTGGCGTTGCTGGCCGACGGTGTAGCGGCGGACAAGCTCTACCCGCTGGACCTGGACCGCGCCTTCAAGAAACTCGACACCATCAAGAAAGACATCGTCTGGTGGGGCGGCGGCGCGCAGTCACAGCAGCTGCTGGCCTCCGGTGAGGCAAGCATGGGCCAGTTCTGGAACGGCCGGATCCATGCCCTGCAGGAAGACGGCGCCCCGGTCGGCGTAAGCTGGAAGCAGAACCTGGTCATGGCCGACATCCTGGTCATCCCCAAGGGTTCGAAAAACAAGGACGCGGCGATGAAGTTCCTGGCCAATGCCAGCAGCGCCAAAGGACAGGCGGACTTCTCCAACCTGACCGCCTACGCCCCGGTCAACGTCGACAGTGTGGCGCGCCTGGATTCGGCGCTGGCCCCTAACCTGCCGACCGCCTACGCAAAGGATCAGATCACTCTTGATTTCGCGTACTGGGCCAAGAACGGTCCGGCCATCGCGACACGGTGGAACGAATGGCTGGTCAAATGAAAATGGCGGTAACCGCCTCCCGTCCATCCACGCCAGTCGGGAGCGCCTCCGGCGCTGTCGGCAAGGCGGCTGCGATGACGCAATCCCCTACCCTGGCGCAACGCTGGCGCGGATCGAGCAACCTGATCCCCGCCCTGCTGTTCCTCGGCCTGTTCTTTCTCGCGCCGCTGATTGGCCTGCTGTTGCGCGGCGTGCTGGAACCGGTGCCGGGCCTGGGCAACTATGAGCAATTGTTCGCCAACTCGGCCTATGCGCGGGTGTTGCTCAACACCTTCTCGGTGGCCGGCCTGGTGACGCTGTTCAGCCTGTTGCTGGGCTTCCCGCTGGCCTGGGCGATCACCCTGGTGCCGCGCGGCTGGGGCCGCTGGATCCTGAACATCGTGCTGCTGTCGATGTGGACCAGCCTGCTCGCCCGCACCTACTCCTGGCTGGTGTTGCTGCAAGCCTCCGGGGTGATCAACAAGGCGTTGATGGCCATGGGCATCATCGATCAACCGCTGGAGATGGTGCACAACCTCACCGGCGTGGTGATCGGCATGAGCTACATCATGATCCCGTTCATCGTGCTGCCGTTGCAGGCGACCATGCAGGCCATCGACCCGATGATCCTGCAGGCCGGCTCGATCTGCGGCGCCAGTCCGTGGACCAACTTCTTCCGGGTGTTCCTGCCGCTGTGCCGGCCGGGGCTGTTCTCCGGCGGCCTGATGGTGTTCGTGATGTCCCTCGGTTACTACGTGACCCCGGCGCTGCTGGGCGGTGCGCAGAACATGATGCTGCCCGAGTTCATCATTCAGCAGGTGCAGTCGTTCCTCAACTGGGGCCTGGCCAGCGCCGGCGCCGCGTTGCTGATCGTGATCACGCTGGTGTTGTTCTACTTCTACCTGAAGCTCCAGCCGGAATCCCCGGTTGGCGCCAGCAACGCGAGGTAAGCCGTCATGCTCCTGACCCCCAATGCCATGAGCCGGCGCATGCGCTTCGGCCTGTATGCCACCACCGGGCTGATCGGTCTTTTCCTGCTGCTGCCGATTGTGTTCATCGTGCTGCTGTCGTTCGGCTCGTCGCAATGGCTGGTGTTCCCGCCACCGGGCTGGACGCTGAAATGGTACGGCCAGTTCTTCTCCAACGCCGACTGGATGAGCGCGGCCATGGCCAGCCTCAAGGTCGCGGTGCTGACCACGTTCTTCGCCGTGGCCCTGGGCCTGCCCACAGCTTTCGCCCTGGTGCGTGGCCGCTTCCCCGGCCGGGAAATGCTCTACGGTCTGTTCACTCTGCCAATGATCGTGCCGCTGGTGATCATCGCCGTGGCGGTGTACGCGCTGTTCCTGAAACTGGGCTACACCGGGACCATGTTCGCGTTCGTGGTCAGCCACGTCATCGTCGCGCTGCCGTTCACCATCATCTCGATCATCAATTCGCTGAAGCTGTTCGATCAGTCGATCGAGGATGCAGCGGTGATCTGCGGCGCCTCACGCCTGCAAGCGGTGTTCAAGGTGACCTTCCCGGCGATTCGTCCGGGCATGGTGGCCGGCGCCCTCTTCGCCTTCCTCGTCTCCTGGGATGAAGTGGTGCTGAGCGTGATGATGGCCAGCCCGACCCTGCAAACCCTTCCCGTGAAAATGTGGACCACCCTGCGCCAGGACCTGACGCCCGTGATCGCCGTCGCCTCGACGCTGCTGATCGGCCTCTCGGTATTGGTCATGGTGATCGCCGCCGCACTGCGCCGGCGCAATGAAATCAGCGCCTGAGCGCGCAGGAGTACGACATGAGTGCAGTGATCAAAGATTCCGCGCAGCAAAATGACAAGCCCCTGGTGAGCCTGCGCAACCTGAACAAATACTACGGCGACTTTGCCGCCGTGGACGACATCTCGCTGGACATCAAGGACGGTGAATTCCTCACCTTTCTCGGCTCCAGCGGCTCGGGCAAAAGCACCACGCTGTCGATGCTCGCCGGTTTCGAAACCCCGAGCAGCGGCGAGATCCTGGTCAACGGCCAGTCGCTGGTGAATGTGCCGCCGCACAAACGCGATATCGGCATGGTGTTCCAGCGCTATTCGCTGTTCCCGCACCTGTCGGTACGCGACAACATCGCCTTCCCGTTGGCCATCCGCAAACTGGCCGCCGCCGAACGCGAACGCCGGGTCGATGCAATGCTCAAGCTGGTGCAGCTTGAGCAGTTTGCCCATCGCCGCCCTTCGCAATTGTCCGGTGGCCAGCAGCAACGAGTCGCCATTGCACGGGCGCTGGTCTATGAGCCACGCATCCTGCTGATGGACGAACCCCTCGGTGCGCTGGACAAGAAACTGCGCGAAGACTTGCAGGACGAACTGCGTCAGCTGCATCGGCGCCTGGGCATCACCATCGTCTACGTGACCCACGATCAGGAAGAAGCCATGCGCCTGTCCCAGCGCATCGCGATTTTCAGCCATGGCAAGATCGTCGGCCTGGGCAGCGGCTATGACCTGTACCAGAATCCGCCGAATGCTTTTGTCGCCTCGTTCCTTGGCAACTCCAACTTCCTCAAACTCAAGGCCCAGGGTAATGCGGTGGCGACCTTCGAAGGGAAACCGCTGTCGATCCGACTCACGGCCGGCCTGCAAACTGATCAGAACGTGTTGCTGATGGTGCGTCCGGAAAAAGCCCTGGCCCTGAGCAATGAACAGGCCGTTGCCGAACCCTTGGCTGCCGGCTGGAACGAAGTCTCAGCCAAGGTCGTGGAAGTGCTGTTTCTGGGTGAAAGCCAGACGTGCAGCGTGGTCACCGCTGGCGGCACCTCGATGACGGTCAAGGCGCTGTCCGCCGCCGGCATGCCGCTCAAGTCCGGTGACCCGGTGCGGGTGCGCTGGGCTACTGCGGATGCCTGCGTCTACACCGAATGGGCCGAAAGCGACCTGAACAAGGCCGCCGGCGCTCACTGATCCATTGGCCTGCGCGCGCGGGCCACTATAATGAGTCACCCTCGGGCCACCACAACGTCGGGTTGTGGTGGCCTTTTTTCTGTCGCCTGTAAGATAAATTGGACAACGGATTCCTAAAATCCCGGTTTAATGCTAAATAGTGCTCAGTATTTTTAACACCCGACCCTGTCGTGCCACACAGTGCAACGAGAATAACGATATGAAAGTCCATTTCGAGAAAAGTGAAGTGTTTGGGACCCTCCACCTGCAAGCGGCGGTGGCAGCATGATCGAAGTTACCGAAGTTTCCATCGCCGAGCTGCGCGCCGCGCTCGAATCCGGCCAGACCACCTCGGTTGAACTGGTCCAGGCTTATCTTGCGCGGATCGACGCCTTTGACGGCCCCGAAACGCCTACCGCGTTGAACGCAGTCGTGGTTCGCAACCCCGAGGCGCTCGCCGAAGCCCAGGCGTCCGATGCCCGTCGCGCCAAGGGCCAGACGCTGGGGCCGTTGGACGGGATCCCCTACACCGCCAAGGACAGCTATCTGGTCAAAGGGCTCACCGCCGCTTCCGGCAGCCCGGCCTTCAAGGACCTGGTCGCCTATCGCGATGCGTTCACCATCGAACGTCTGCGCGCCGCCGGGGCCATCTGCCTGGGCAAGACCAACATGCCGCCAATGGCCAACGGCGGGATGCAGCGTGGTGTCTACGGCCGCGCCGAGAGCCCGTACAACGCTGACTACCTCACCGCCCCTTTCGCCTCCGGCTCGTCGAACGGTGCCGGCACGGCGACCGCGGCCAGTTTCTCGGCCTTCGGCCTGGCGGAAGAAACCTGGTCGAGCGGCCGTGGACCGGCCTCGAACAATGGCTTGTGCGCCTACACCCCTTCGCGCGGCGTGATCTCGGTGCGCGGCAACTGGCCGTTGACCCCGACCATGGACGTGGTCGTGCCGTTTGCCCGGACCATGGCCGACCTGCTCGAAGTGCTCGACGTGGTCGTGGCCGATGACCCGGACACCCGTGGCGACCTGTGGCGCCTGCAGCCCTGGGTACCGATCCCGAAATCTTCTTCGGTACGCCCTGAGTCCTATGCCGCGCTGGCCGCGAATAGCGATGCGCTCAAAGGCAAGAAATTCGGCATCCCGCGCATGTACATCAACGCCGACACTGAAGCCGGCACCTCCGAAGCACCGGGCATCGGTGGGCCGACTGGCCAACGCATCAACACCCGTCCTTCGGTGATCGGGCTTTGGGAACAGGCGCGCAAGGCCCTCGAAGCCGCGGGCGCCGAAGTGCTCGAAGTGGACTTCCCGCTGGTCTCCAACTGCGAAGGCGATCGTCCTGGTGCGCCGACCGTGTTCAATCGCGGCATCGTCTCCAAGGAATTTTTACACCATGAACTGTGGGACCTGTCCGCCTGGGCCTTCGATGATTTCCTGCAAGCGAACGGCGATCCCAAACTGAATCGCCTCGTCGATGTCGACGGCCCGCAGATCTTCCCTCATGACCCGGGCACCCTGCCCAACCGCGAGGGTGACCTGGCCGCCGGCATGGACGAATACGTGCGCATGGCCGAACGCGGCATCACGCCCTGGGATCAGATCAGCACGGTGCCGGACGGCCTGCGCGGCCTGGAAAAGACCCGCAAGATCGATCTGGAAGACTGGATGGATCGCCTGGGCCTCGACGCGGTGCTGTTCCCGACGGTGGCCGATGTGGGTCCGGCGAATGCCGATGTCGATCCGCAATCGGCGGATATCGCCTGGAGCAACGGCGTATGGGTCGCCAATGGCAACCTCGCCATCCGTCATCTCGGTGTGCCGACGGTCACCGTACCGATGGGCGTGATGCCGGACATCGGCATGCCGGTCGGCCTGACGTTTGCCGGGCGCGCCTATGACGACTCGTCGCTGCTGCACCTGGCGTCGGCGTTCGAATCGACCGGCAGCAAACGCATGATCCCGCCGCGTACCCCGCCATTGGTCGCTGACAAGCGGTAATGTGGGAGCTGGCTTGCCAGCGATGGTCGTTAACGATAACGCGTTTGAGCTGGATGAACGCGGCGCACTTGAGTCCATCGCCGGCAAGCCGGCCCCTACAGTTTCCCGGGATCATCAGGGATCAACCTGGGCCATCAGCTCGGGAATCGATTCCGGCCGCTTGGCATAACGCTGTGCCAGCACCGCACAGACCATCAGTTGAATCTGGTGGAACAACATCAGCGGCAAGATCAGCAAGCCAATGGTGCTACCGGCAAACAGCACCTGCGCCATCGGCACGCCGGTCGCCAGGCTTTTCTTCGAACCGCAGAAGAGAATGGTGATGCGGTCTTCCTGGTTGAAGCCGAATGCCTTGCCCAGTACGGTCGAGGCCACCAACACCAGCGCCAGAACGATGCAGCAGACCAGCACCAGCCCAAGCAGATCCAACAACGGAATCTGCTGCCAGATGCCTTCGATCACCGCTTCGCTGAACGCGCCGTAGACCACCAGCAGAATCGAACCCTGGTCGACGAACTTCAACCAGTTCTTGTTGCGCGCCACCCAGTTGCCGATCCAGCGCCGCGCGATCTGCCCAGCAATGAACGGCAGCAGCAACTGCACGCTGATCTTGAGGATGGCGTCGAGGGTCGAGGCGCCTTCGCCGTGGACATTCAACAGCAGGGTCACCAGCAACGGCGTGAGGAAAATCCCGAACAGGCTGGACGCCGCCGCGCTGCAAATCGCCGCCGGGATGTTGCCCCGCGCCAGCGAAGTAAAGGCAATCGCCGACTGCACCGTGGCGGGTAGCGCGCACAGGTAGAGCATGCCCATGTACAGGTCATTGCCGATCAGCGGCGACAGCAGCGGCTTGAGCGCCAGACCGAGCAACGGAAACAGCACGAAGGTCAGGCTGAACACCAGCAAATGCAGGCGCCAGTGCCCGGCACCGGCAATGATCGACTCGCGGGACAGCTTGGCGCCATGCAGGAAAAACAGCAGCGCAATGGCGATGTTGGTCAGCCAGCCAAAACCGAGCGCGACCTGGCCGCTGACGGGCAGCAGGCTGGCGAGCGTCACTACGCCGATCAGGGTCAGGGTGAAGTTGTCGGGTAACAAACGGGGGCGAGTCATGGGGTTGATCATCCGGGGGTTGCCAGTACATGAAAGTGACTCTAACGTGCCTGATAATTACCGACTAACGCCGATGAGCCAGCTGATGCCGCCTAAAGGACATGACAAGAGTGTTCGACGCAGTATTCCCGGGCTGTCCAGCCTGCCACGACCGCTCTACGGCCGTACCGAATCGCTGCCCAATCGCGCACTGACCCGGCGCCACAGCCACCCGTGGGTGCAGCTTTCCTATGCGATTGCGGGCGTGCTCGAAATACAGACCGGCGTCGGGCGTTTCGTGGCCCCGCCGGAGCGTGCTGTGTGGATTCCGGCGGGAATGCCGCACCGGGTGTTCAGTTCGCCGCGCACGGAAATGCGCAGCCTATACATCGATTGCAGCGTCTCGACGTGGGCACCGCCGGGCTGTCATGTACTGGGGGTCAGTGATTTGTTGCGCGAGTTGATCCGCGCCTTCAGTCAGGTTCCGGTGGAATACGATCAGGACGGGCCGCACGGTCGGTTGGCCCAGGTGATTCTGGATCAGTTGGCCGAGGCGCCACAGATCGACTTGATGCTGCCGCTGCCCCAGGACAGTCGATTGCGGCAAATCGCGCAAAGCCTGGAGTCGCACCCGGAGCAACAGACCACGCTCAGCCACTGGAGCGACCAATTCGGCGTCACCGAGAAAACCCTCAGTCGCCTGTTCCTGCGCGACACCGGCCTGACCTTTCGCGCCTGGCGCCAGCGCTTGCGCCTGCTCGGCGCCCTGACGCCGCTGGAGCAGGGCGAGCGAGTGACCGACGTCGCGTTGGCCTGTGGCTACGATTCGACGTCAGCGTTTATCGCTGCCTTCCGCCAGCAATTCGGCGAAACACCGGGGGAGTTTTTTCGCTGAGTCCAGCACCGTACACCTCTGTTGCCTGTCAGTCCTCCATTGCGAGCAAGCTCGCTCCCACAGGGGCCATGGGTATACACAAAACCTGTGCTCGACATAAAAACCTGTGGGAGCGAGCTTGCTCGCGATGGCGCCGGGTCAGTCGACACCTGCATTGACTGTCAGGTCGCTATCGCGAGCAGGCTCGCTCCTACAGGGATTTCACATAAATATCCCGGTGTTACTGATCGGACTTGATACTGGTCCAGACCCGGGTACGGACCCGCTCAAGCTTTTGCGGCAGTGGCTGCACGACGTACAGCGTCTTCAATGCCTCGCTGGTCGGTGTCAGGTTCGGGTTGCCGGTGATGTCCTTGTTGATCAGCGCCAGCGAGTCCTTGTTGGCATTCGGGTAACCGAGGAAGTCGCTGATCGGCGCGATGACTTTCGGGTCCAGCAGGTGGTTGAGGAATTCGTGGGCCTCGGCGACGTTCTTCGCGCTTTTCGGGATGGCGAAGGTGTCGAACCAGATCGGCGCGCCTTCTTTCGGCAGGCGCCAGTCGACGACCACGCCGTTGCCCGCCTCTTTGGCGCGATTGCCGAATTGATAGAAGCTGCCGGAGTAACCGATGGCCACGCAGATATCGCCGTTGGCGATGTCGGTCATGTACTTGGCGGAGTTGAAATAGGTGACGTAGGGGCGAACCTTGAGCATCAATGCCTTGGCTTTTTCGTAGTCATCGGGGTTCTGGCTGTTCGGATCCAGCCCCAGGTAATGCAGGGCCAGCGGCAGGATCTCCGACGGTGAGTCGAGCATCGCTACGCCACAGGCCTTGAGCTTCTCCATGTTCTCGGGCTTGAACACCAGGTCCCAGCTGTCCACCGGCGCATTCTCGCCCAGCGCCGCCTTGACCTTGGCCGGGTTGAAACCGATCAACACGGTGCCATACATGTAGGGCACGCCGTACTGGTTGCCCGGGTCGTTCTTGTCCAGCAGTTTGAGCAATGCAGGGTCCTGGTGCGACCAGTTCGGCAACTTGGACTTGTCGAGCTTCTGGAACACGCCCGCCTTGATCTGGGTTTCGATGAACTGGTTCGACGGCACCACCAGGTCGTAGCCCGAGTTGCCGGTCAGCAGCTTGGCTTCCAGGGACTCGTTGGTGTCGAAGGTGTCCCAGGTCACCTTGATCCCGGTGTCCTTGGCGAAATCCTTGGGCACGGACGGCAGGATGTAGTCCGCCCAGTTGTACACCCGCAATTCGCGCTGTTCGGCATGCACCGCGCTGGCCAGCAGCGACAGTCCGCAAACGGTGGCGCCCAGTATGCGTTTCATTGAGTCCATGGATCATTTCCCCAAGTGTGGCGTGAGTTCGATGGTTTTTATGTTCTGTACACGGCAGCAGCCTTGAAAACAGCCAAGGGCAAGGAAGTGAAGCGTCTGGTTGTGGTTTTCACCTTGGGTTGCCGACTCAGCCACCCGCGTCTGATTCTTGCTGACGGCGTCGCCGGTTCACAGCGTGAGGCAGGCCAAAAGGAGATCGAAATGGCCAAAATACATGTCCGCTTTGATCAGCGGTGCGAGGCCTTTCACCGAGGTTAGTCCAAACAGCCGATGCCCGGGCAGCCTCGTTGCCGCTTATTGCGCAACACACCAATAACAAGATCGCGAGGCTTCGATGCGTGCTCCACTCCTGCTTGCCCTGCCCCTGCTCGGCCTGCTCAGTGCCTGTTCCGAACCCTATGAACCGAAACCGCTGGCCAGCAACGGCAGCGCCACACCCTTGATCGGTAGCGCCGCTGTCGCGCAACCGCTGAACGGTACGATTCCCGCCAACCCCTACATGACCAGCAACGGCAGCAGCTACATGCATTCCGATGGCTACAGCTCCGACACGCACCCGGGGCCAGGTCCGTTGGGCCGGGATGTACAGGTGAACAGTCGCGATGGCAGCCGCAAGCCCGGCGGCATGTGCCCGATCCATACCTTCGATCAGCAGGGTCGCCTGGTGGTGTTGTGCGCCAACCTGATGCAGTTCGAACTGCAATTGCTCGAACCACGCACCCTCAAGCTGCTGGCCCGCTATCCGCTGCCGCCGCGTCCGTCGACTTTCCACGCGCTGATTACCCTGGACCCGGACAAGATCATGGCCGACACCTCCGGCGCCTATTTCTATGTCGACGAACAGAATCGCGTGGTCATCGCCGATGCCGAGCAGCACATCCAGCGCGTCGTACATCGTCAGGATGAGTCCGGTGCGTGGTCGTTCGAAGCGGTCGACAACTGGGACCTGAGCGACAAGGTCCCCCACGATTGTGTGAAGCCTGCCAACTGGTTCCCCAAAGGCGAATGCGACCCCGTCACCGGGGTCATGCCCGATCACCGGGGCTTGATCTGGTGGATCACCCGACGCGGCCGTATCGGCACCCTGAACCCCGACACCGGCAAGGTCCAGGGCATTCAACTGGCCAACGAAGAAATCCAGAACGGCATGTCGGTGGCGGCCGATGGTGTCTACCTGGTGTCCGACCACGCCATGTACCGCTTCGTCGCCGATGCCGAGGGCGAGCCCGTGCAAGGCTGGCGCGAAGTCTATGACCGCGGCACCACGCGCAAGGTCGGCGCGATCAATCAGGGCAGCGGTACCACCCCGACCCTGCTCGGCGAGCGCTACGTCACCATCACCGACAACAGCGACGGACGCATCAACCTGCTGGTCTACCGTCGCGAGCAGGACTACGCCGGCAATCGCCTGATCTGCAAGCTGCCGGTGTTCGACAACAACGCCTCGGCCACCGACAACTCGGCCATCGGCTGGGGTCGCTCGATCATCCTCGAGAACAACGCCGGCTACACCAGCGCCTTCGCGCAGAAGGACTGGCAGGCCGTGCACGGCGGCATCAGCCGCATCGACATCCGCACCGATGAGTCGGGCTGCGACCGGATCTGGGAATCGAAGGAACGTTCGCCTTCGGTGGTCCCCAAACTCTCGGTGAGCAACGGTCTGCTGTACTTCTACACCTTCGAGCCGCAGCCCGACGGCGAGAACGCCTGGTACCTGATGGCGCTGGATTTCGACAGCGGCCAGACCCGATTCAAGGCGCTGAGCGGGGTCGGCCAGGCCTTCGACAACAACTGGTCGCCGATCACACTGGCGCCGGACGGCACGGCCTATGTCGGGACTTTCGGTGGGTTGGTTGCTCTTTGGGACAAGGGGGTGAATGCAACAAACGAGCAACCACGCGTGAGTGCCAGTGGCAGCCAACCCTGAAAAGCGATTCATTGTGGGAGCGAGCCTCCCACAGGGGATCGGGTGCACCTTTGAGACATTGGTCAGCTGTCAGGCCGTCATCGCGAGCAAGCTCGCTCCCACAATTTGATCGGTGTGCATCAGCAAGAAATTGATTGGGTGGCAGGCCGCCTTCGCGAGCAGGCTCGCTCCTACAGTTGGGCTGGGTACACTCGAAAGAAATTGGTCGGCTGGCAGGCCGACCTATTCGCAATTGAACGCGTTCCCTGTAGGAGCGAGCTTGCTCGCGAAAAACGTCTGGACAACACGATCAATCAGGCAGCACGCGTTATCGTTGACGTCCATCGCGAGCAAGCTCGCTCCTACAGGGCCGAGCGTTAGCTCGGCAGGCTGAACGGAGGAACCCCGAGCCTAAGCGAGGGGCCGTACGTTCGGGGCGAGACCTTTGGTTCCTTTGGGCTGGGCCGGCACTCCGGCGTTTGCCAAAGGGACTCGCCGTAAGGGCGAAACCGCCAGCCGCCGTTACCGCAGAAACGGATATGTACTCAATCAACCAAGAACCTGGTCGGCCCAAAGGCCGCCAAGGTCAAAGAATATCAACCAACACCAACAACCCCCTCCCCATGCATCTGCCGCAACAACACCAACCCACCCTCCAGAAACTCCGAAGCCCCCACCGCCCCCGCCTCGACCGCCAGTCCTTGCAACTGCTCACGTCCGGTCAACTCGGGAAACTCGCCAATTCGCAGCAACAACCGCCACGCCAACGGACTCAATTCAGAAAACCTCACACTCCAGTCCTCGGCGCGACGCACCAGCAACAAGGTCGGCTGAGCAGGCGCCACATCAGGCTGGTAATCCGGCCCCACCCTTTGCACCGGCCAGGCATACGCCAACGGCCAGGCCAGCGGCGACACCCGCAAGGGCCGATCCAGCAGCAACGCGGCATCACCACCCACCAGAAGCTCGGCGTCAGACTGTTGCAACGCCATTTCCACCCACTCGTAATGCGCCAGCTCCACCATGAACGGCGGCCACGGCCCATCACTCAACGCCTGAGGCCCGGCCGCGAGAAACTCGACAAACTCCTGGGCGATCTCACCGAATTTCGGCGTGCGGGCGCGGTAGTCCCGCAGAAAGATCCGCACCAGCGAACGCCAGTGCTCGTCACCCAGAATCTTCACCAACACCGGAAAGGTGCCACTGAGCAGCGAAGACAGGTTGGCGAACACCAGATCGCGATAAACCAGGGCCCGCGCCGGGTCCATTTCGGTGGGTGGCCCGTTGCGTTCAGGGTCGCGCAGGTAGAGGCCCATGGTGGTTTGTTGATGCAAAAGGCTCGACTTACCCACGGTTCACGCCCTCCTGTTGCAGGCGGCGAATGGTCTTCAATTCCGCCACCAGTTCAGCGAAGACGGGAAAGTTGAAATCCCGCTCCAGCAAGGTCGGTTGCGCACCGAACCGGGCATAAGCCTGGGCCAGCAACGACCACACCGCCGGTTTGACCGAAGCGCCATGGGTGTCGATCTTCAAGGTGTCAGACTCATCGAAATGCCCGGCAATGTGCATCGCCACCACCCGCCCCGAATCGATGCCAGCCAGGAACACCTGCGGATCGAAGCCGTGGTTGATCGAATTGACGTACACGTTGTTGACGTCCAGCAACAGGTCGCAATCGGCCTCGCGCAGCACGGCATTGGTGAAGGTCACCTCGTCCATGTCCTGTTGAGGCGCGGCATAGTAAGAGACGTTTTCCACCGCCAGGCGTCGCCCGAGAATGTCCTGGGCCTGACGGATACGCGCGGCGACGTGGTGCACCGCCTCTTCGGTAAAAGGCAACGGCAACAGGTCGTACAGGTGACCGTCATCGCTGCAATAGCTCAAATGCTCGCTGTAGAGCGGCACGTTGTAGTGATCGAGAAAACCCCGGACTTCCTGCAAAAAACCGACGTCCAGCGCCGACGGCCCACCGAGGGACAGGGACAAACCGTGACAGGACAATGGATAGCGTTCCGCCAGGGCCCGCAATGCCGCGCCGTGGGCACCGCCGATGCCGATCCAGTTTTCCGGTGCGATTTCCAGAAAGTCGAAATCGCCTGCTGGTGCGGCCTGGAGGTCTTTGAGTAAACCGCGACGTAGGCCAAGCCCTGCGCTGGCCTTGGCTACGGGGGGAATGGAGGTCTGCATGGTGTCGATCTCACAAGCTGTTCAAGGACGCGAGCCGGTGCCCGCCATGAGACAGAGTTAATCGAAGGGGTGTATCAGGACTGTGTTCGGCTGGGGCCGGAATTAGAGGTCACTGTGTCGAAAAGGGGTCTGGATACAGTGGGATACACGCCCGCTCCCACAGGGTCGTGTACCGCCAGAAAAAACGTTGCTTTCGTCGCGCCAGACCGCGCGGTACAAGGCCCGAACTAAACTTACTGCACACAGGGCCCGCTTGGTGCCCTGTACATTCCCACGACCACCGCCCAGTGGCGATCCCCTCGCCAGACAACGCCTCTGGACCGTGATCCTGCTGAAGGAGCACACATGATGGACGAGGCCAGACTCAACGATTTCATGGGCAAACTGGTTAATGACATGGGCGGCGCGGCGATGCTCGCCAACGTCATCCTCGGCGAAGAACTCGGTCTGTACCGGGCGATGGCCGACAGTCAACCCATCACCCCTGAAACCCTTGCCGAGAAAACCGGCTGCAACACCCGCCTGCTGCGCGAATGGCTCAGTGCCCACGCCGCCTCAGGCTACATGGAACACCAGGACGGCCAGTTCCGCCTGCCCGAAGAGCAGGCCATGGCTTTGGCAAAAGAAGACTCACCGGTTTATGTGGCGGGCGGGATCGGCGTGGTCGCGTCGTTTTTCCATGACAAGGACAAACTGGTCAACGCCATGCGCGGCAACGGCGCCCTGCCCTGGGGCGATCACCATCCGTGCATGTTCAGCGGGACCGAACGCTTCTTCCGCCCCGGCTACAAAGCCCATCTGGTCGCCGAATGGTTGCCGGCCCTCGACGGCGTGGTGGCCAAACTGGAAGCCGGGGCCAAAGTGGCGGACATCGGCTGCGGCCATGGCGCCTCGACGGTGATCATGGCCCAGGCGTTTCCGGATTCGCGCTTCGTCGGTTTCGACTACCACGCGCCGTCCGTTACCGTTGCCACCCAACGGGCCGAAGAAGGGGGTGTATCCAGCCGGGCCAGGTTCTTCCAGGGCACGGCCAAAAGCTACCCCGGCAGCGACTACGACCTGATCTGCTACTTCGATTGCCTGCATGACATGGGCGACCCGGTGGGCGCGGCCAGGCATGCCTATGAGTCGTTGAAGGACGACGGCACGGTGCTGCTGGTCGAGCCCTACGCCAACGACTTGCTCGACGACAACGTCAACCCGATCGGACGCCTGTTCTACGCGGCGTCGACCTTTATCTGCACGCCCAATTCGCTGTCCCAGGAAGTCGGCCTCGGCCTCGGTGCCCAGGCCGGTGAAGCGCGTTTGCGCAAGGTGTTCAGCGAGGCCGGTTTCACCCGTTTCCGCCGGGCCACGGAAACACCGTTCAACCTGATCCTGGAGGCGCGTAAATAAATACTGTCTGCTTTTTGTAGGAGCGAGCTTGCTCGCGATAAACGCGATCACGCCGCGGGGTGTCAGGCTTACAGTGTTATCGTTGACGACCATCGCGAGCAAGCTCGCTCCTACAGGCCTGCACAGCATGTTCGACAATCTGATCCATGAACAGCTCGATCGCCTCCATCAGCTCATGGCGGATCAGCCGTTTGCCGTGCTGACCGGGGCCGGCATCAGCACGCCTTCGGGCATCCCGGATTATCGCGACAGCCAGGGCGTGCGACGGGGCCGGCAGCCGATGATGTACCAGGAGTTTCTCTCGGCCCCGGAGTCCCGGCGACGCTACTGGGCGCGGGCGATGCTCGGCTGGCCGAGGGTGCGTCTGGCGCAGCCGAACGAAGCCCACGACACCCTGGCTCGCTTGCAAGACACGCGACAGATCAGAGGGCTGATCACCCAGAACGTCGACACCCTGCACGACCAGGCTGGCAGCCGTGACGTGATCGAACTCCACGGCAGTCTGCATCGGGTGTTGTGCCTGGATTGCGGCCGGCACAGCGAGCGCGATTCGATCCAGCACTTGATGGAAACACAGAACCCCTACCTGGCCGGCGTCGACGCGGTGCAAGCGCCGGACGGCGACACCTTGCTCGACCCGGCCTTCGAGGCACGCTTCCAGGTCCCGCACTGCCCGCATTGCGCCGGGGAACGGATGAAGCCGGATGTGGTGTTTTTTGGCGAGAACGTCGCACAGGCCACGGCGGCGAAAGCGATGGCCGCCGTCGAACAGGCTGCCGGGCTGTTGGTGATCGGCTCGTCGCTGATGGCTTATTCGGCATTTCGCTTGTGCCGGGCGGTGGTGGATCAGGGCAAGCCGTTGATTGCGATCAACCTGGGCAAGACCCGGGCGGACGAGATTCTGGACTTGAAGATCGAGGGGTCGTGCGAGCGCTTGTTGCCAATATTGGCGAAGCTACTTGGCAACTGACGAAACCCGATCCCTGTGGGAGCGAGCTAGCTCGCGATGACGGTGGATCAGCCAATAAACTGTCTGGATGTGCTGGCCTCATCGCGAGCAAGCTCGCTCCCACAAGGTCCCCCATACAACTCACGAAAATCGCTGACCAAGGTTTTCCTCTTTCAGCACATCAAACATCGCCTGCGCCGCCGCCGACAGCTCGCCCCCCGGCAACGTCAACACCCCCAGCGCCCGCTCCACCACCGGGTCGCGCAAGGTGATGCAACGCGCCCCCAGTTCACGCATCTGCCCCGCGCACAAGGCCGGCACCGCGCTCACGCCCAGGCCACTGGCGACCATGCGCCCGACCGTCGCCAGTTGATGGCTTTCAAATTCCACCGGCAGCTTCATCCCGCGGGCCTGCAGATGCTCTTCAAGCATTACTCGCACAGTGGACGGACGCTGCAAGGTAATGAACGGCTCCTTGAGCAGGGTCTGCCAGTCGATGTCATCGAGCTCGGCCAGTGCCGAATCCAGAGGCACCACCGCGACGAAACGGTCGATGTACAACGGCGTGAATTGCAGCGACGAACTCTGGGTCGGTTCAAAGGCCACTCCCAGCTCCACCTGGCGGTCACGGACCATTTCCAGCACCTGCTCGTTGATCACGTCATTGACCGTCACGTTGACATTCGGATAACGGGCGCGGAAGGTCTTGAGGATCGGCGGCAGCAGGTTGCCGGCGAACGACGGCATCGCCGCCAGGGTCACGCGACCGCGCTGCAGGGTGAAACGTTGACGCAGTTCATCCTCGGCATTGTCCCAGTCGGCGATCAACCGGCGCGCCAGCGGCACCAGGGATTCGCCTTCGGCGGTGAGCGCCACGTTACGCGTGTTGCGGGTGAACAAGCGCCCGCCCAGGCCCTCCTCCAGCGCCTTGATGGTCAGGCTCAGGGCCGATTGCGACAGGTGCAGGCGCTCGCAGGCCACGGCAAAGCTCAGGCTCTGGGCCACGGCCAGAAAGGCGCGGATCTGCTTGACGGTCATGGGGCAACGCTCCGGTTGTAAGCTACAGGTTCTAAGCTGCAAGAGACTGGGCAACACATTATTGAGCTTTATCAATCAATCCGCTCTAAAAAACAACTTAACAAATGAATCTGACAGCGAGACACTCCATCCCATTCGGCTAGCCAGCCGCCCACAAAGAATAAAAGAGGTGCATATGGCAGGTTTCGACAAGCGCGTGAGTTCCTACGAGGAAGCTCTGGCAGGTCTTGAAGACGGCATGACCGTGATCGCCGGCGGCTTCGGCCTGTGCGGGATCCCGGAAAACCTGATCAACGAGATCAAGCGCAAGGGCACCCGCGATCTCACCGTGGTTTCCAACAACTGCGGAGTCGACGGTTTCGGCCTTGGCGTACTGCTGACCGACCGCCAGATCAGCAAAGTGGTCGCGTCCTACGTCGGCGAAAACAAGCTGTTCGAAGAGCAACTGCTCAAGGGCGAAATCGAAGTCACCCTGACCCCCCAAGGCACCCTCGCTGAAAAAATGCGTGCTGGCGGCGCCGGCATCCCGGCGTTCTTCACCGCCACCGGCGTTGGCACGCCTGTCGCCGACGGCAAGGAAGTCCGCGAATTCCATGGTCGCAAGTACCTGATGGAAGAATCCATCACCGGCGACTTCGCCATCGTCAAAGGCTGGAAAGCCGACCATTTCGGTAACGTGATCTATCGCCACACCGCCCAGAACTTCAACCCGCTGGCGGCCACCGCCGGCAAGATCACTGTGGTCGAAGTCGAAGAAATCGTCGAACCCGGCGAGCTGGACCCGGCGCAGATCCACACCCCTGGCATCTACGTCGACCGGATCATCTGCGGCACGTTCGAGAAGCGCATCGAACAGCGCACCGTGCGTAAGTGATCCCCTGCCCCCGGACCGAATGAAGGAATAAAAACAATGGCACTTTCCCGCGAACAAATGGCTCAACGCGTCGCCCGCGAAATGCAGGACGGCTTCTACGTGAACCTGGGCATCGGCATTCCGACCCTGGTCGCCAACTACATCCCCGAAGGCATGGAAGTCATGCTGCAGTCGGAAAACGGCTTGCTGGGCATGGGTCCTTTTCCTACTGAAGACACCATCGATGCCGACATGATCAACGCCGGCAAGCAAACCGTGACCGCACGTATCGGTGCTTCGATCTTTTCCTCGGCCGAGTCCTTCGCGATGATCCGCGGTGGTCATGTCGACCTGACCGTGCTGGGCGCCTTTGAAGTGGACGTGCAAGGCAACATCGCCTCGTGGATGATCCCCGGCAAACTGGTCAAGGGTATGGGCGGCGCGATGGACCTGGTCGCCGGTGCAGACAACATCATCGTCATCATGACCCACGCATCCAAGGATGGTGAATCCAAGCTGCTGTCCCAATGCAGCCTGCCGCTGACCGGCGCCGGGTGCATCAAGCGTGTACTGACCGACCTGGCCTACCTGGAAATCGAAAACGGCGCGTTCATCCTGAAAGAACGTGCGCCGGGCGTCAGCGTCGAAGAGATCGTCGCCAAGACCGCAGGTAAACTGATCGTGCCGGACCACGTACCGGAAATGCAGTTCGCTGCCCAGTGAGGAATCATTCCATGCAAGAAGTCGTCATTGTTGCCGCCACGCGCACCGCGATCGGCAGTTTCCAGGGTTCGCTGGCCAATGTGTCCGCCGTCGACCTGGGCGCTGCGGTGATCCGCCAGCTGCTGGCACAAACCGGCCTGGATCCTGCGCAAGTCGATGAAGTGATCATGGGCCAGGTGCTGACCGCCGGCGCCGGGCAAAACCCTGCGCGCCAGGCCGCAATCAAGGCCGGCCTGCCCTTCGCCGTGCCGGCCTTGACCCTGAACAAGGTCTGCGGCTCCGGTCTCAAGGCCCTGCACCTGGGTGCCCAGGCGATTCGCTGCGGTGATGCCGAGGTCATCATCGCCGGTGGCCAGGAAAACATGAGCCTGGCCAACTACGTCATGCCCGGTGCCCGCACCGGCCTGCGCATGGGCCACGCGCAAATCGTCGACACCATGATCAGCGATGGCCTGTGGGACGCGTTCAACGATTACCACATGGGTATCACCGCCGAGAATCTGGCCGAGAAATACAGCCTGAGCCGCGAGCAGCAGGACGCGTTCGCCGCCGCCTCGCAGCAGAAAGCCGTGGCCGCCATCGAAGCCGGGCGCTTCGTCGATGAAATCACGCCGATCCTGATCCCGCAGCGCAAGGGCGATCCGCTGTCCTTCGCCACCGACGAGCAGCCACGGGCCGGCACCACCGCCGAATCCCTGGGCAAACTCAAAGCCGCCTTCAAGAAGGACGGTTCGGTGACCGCCGGTAACGCTTCGTCGCTGAACGACGGTGCCGCGGCCGTGATCCTGATGAGCGCCGAAAAGGCCAAGGCCCTGGGCCTGCCAGTCCTTGCAAAAATCGCCGCCTACGCCAACGCAGGCGTCGACCCGGCGATCATGGGCATCGGCCCGGTGTCGGCCACCCGCCGCTGCCTGGACAAGGCCGGCTGGTCCATCGACCAGCTGGACCTGATCGAAGCCAACGAAGCCTTCGCCGCGCAATCGCTGGCCGTGGCCAAGGACCTGGAATGGGACTTGAACAAGGTCAACGTCAACGGCGGCGCCATCGCCCTGGGTCACCCGATCGGTGCCTCGGGTTGCCGCGTGCTGGTGACCCTGCTGCATGAAATGCTCAAGCGTGACGCCAGGAAAGGCCTCGCCACCCTGTGTATCGGTGGTGGTCAGGGCGTGGCACTGGCGCTCGAACGGGCTTAAGCCAACAGCGTTCAACAGACGGCGCGGGGACCCACGAAGATCCGTGACCGCCTGGAAAAACACCCGGTGCGATGCAAGTCGCACCGGGTTCTTTTTTGCCTGCGTTTTATTCAGATGGACCGCGTTATCGTTCATCGCGAGCAAGCTCGCTCCCACAGGTTTTTGTACTGTTCAAAAAATGGAGCCACACCGCCAAACACTGTGGGAGCGAGCTTGCTCGCGATGAGGCCCGGATCATCGTAAAGTTTACGGCGCCACGCCCAACAACTGCTGACGCAACTCGGGGTTGCCGGTACGCGGATCGAGCCAGATGGCAAAAAACGCCTTGGCGAATTGCAGGTCCTTCACATCACGCAACAGCTGCTGGCCGAGAAAGAACCGCGCGCCCTGCCCCGGCAGATAGACACCGGTCAGCCGCGTGCCGGCCTGTACGTCGACGAACGACTGTTGCATCTGCACCTGCCAGGACGCCAGTTGCTCGGCACTGACCGAGGTGCCGGCGAGTCTCTTGATTTCCCTGACGCTGGCATTCACCAGGTCATCACGGGAAATGCTGCGCTGGTAGATCAGCTCCAGGGCGAACGGCTGATCGTTCGCCAGGGGGCGCGAAGTACTCCAGAGCCGTGCGCTGTAGACATCGAAGCCGTACTTGCGAAACTCACCACTGCCGAGGATTTGCGCACCGGGCAGCGAGTCCTGCCAATTGGCCAGGGCCTGGCAGCTCAGCAAGACAAGCAGCCACAGACCATGGCGCAGGAGTGAACGTTGGCGTTTCAAGGTGAGCTGTCCTCATCGTGGGATGCCTTGATAAAACGTTTGCGCAAAAGAGCCTTTCGTAGAACTCGAGAAAATCTCTATTTTGTATACAAAACTTACATGCACATAAAGCAATCTACCCGCTGCAATGTTACCGTTGCCACCTCACAAGGTCGGAGACGTGCGCGTGTTGATCCTCAAACTGCTGGTGATCCCAGGCTTCCTGCTGCTGATTTCCCTGGCTGGCAAACGCTGGGGGCCGAGCGTGGCCGGTTGGTTGTCGGGGTTGCCGGTGGTGGTCGGGCCGATCCTGTTGTTCCTCGCCCTCGAACAAGGCCAGGCGTTCGCTGCGCAATCGGCCACCGCCGCGCTGTCAGCCATGTTCGCGATGATTGCGTTTTGCGTGAGCTACGCCCAGGTCGCACAACGGGCCGGATGGCCGCTGGCGCTGTTGATCTCGCTGTCGGTCTGGGCACTGGTGGCGGTTGTCCTGTCGTTGATCCCGGCCTCCCTGGTGTTTTCGGTGTGCGCCGCCGCCACCGCGCTGCTCGCCGCACCGTACCTGTTCCCCACTGTGCAACCCGTGCTCAGTGGCCCGGCGCCGAAATCCGACAAGCTCCTGTTGCGCATGGTGGCCGGTGCATTGCTCACCCTGGTGGTGACACTGCTGGCCAGCACCGTCGGTGACCGCTGGAGCGGCCTGCTGGCAGTGTTCCCCGTATTGGGCAGCGTGATGGCGGTGTTCTCCCAGCAAACCCGTGGCCCGGCCTTTACCGCCGCGCTGCTGCGCGCCACTGCCACCGGCATGTACTCGTTCGCCGCCTTCTGCCTGGTGTTGGCCCTGGCCCTGCCGACGATGGGAATGAACGCTTTTGTGCTGGGCGTCGCGGTGTCGGTGGCCATGTTGGGCGTGACCAAACGCCTGCTGGCGCGGCCAGCCAGCCCGGCGACTGACACTCAAAGAGCAGCCATCAAACGCTAAGCTGCATCAGCTCATCGAGCGGCCCTGAGCATAGGTGGGTGTTCAGCCAAGGTGACCGCTGGGTAGAGCACGCTGGAATGCATCGCAACCTCCATGGGATGATCGCGCCCCACCGCGCGCACATCCCTGGAGATTCCGATGTCATTGTTGAGTAAAAAAGCCCTTGTACTGCTGCTGGCAGCCGCTACCGGCCTTGGGGCTTTGAATGCGCAGGCCGCCAAGTCCACTTCCAGCGATGCGCCCGCCCATAAAGTCTCCATGCTCGGCAGCAAGTTCACCTTCAACCTGCCCAAGGGTTTCGTCGCCAACCCGCTGCCGGCCAGCCCGGACGGTGCCAGCGGCACCCTCTACAGCAATGAAACCACCAAGACCGTGGTGATCGCCGCTGAAAACACTCTACCCAACGGTATCAGCGTCAAGGACAACGACGGCGGGTTCCTCGACGGCACCGTGGCCGATTTCGATGCGGCGCAACACAAATCCCTGCCCGACTACAACAAGCTCAGCGAGAAAGCCCTGACCCAGAAAACCGGGCTGGGCCTGCGCCAGATCGACGGCACTGCCACGCAAGGCGGTGGCATGACCCTCACCACCACGCTGATGGCTGCATCCGGCACTCGCATGGCGGTAATCCAGGTGATTTCCCGCCCCGGCGACATGGCGGCCCACGAAACCCTGGTCAAGCAGATCGTCAACGGAAAATGAATGTCAGGGGTTGAGACGCTGCAACCAGGCGCTCAAGTCCTGTATCTCGTCGGCGCTGATGCTGTGACCGACACCGGGGTAGCCGTGGAACTCGGGTTCGAGTGACACGCTCTGCAGCAGGCTGTTGGCTTCAGTACCGTCGCTGTAGGGAAGGCGTTTGTCCTGCTCGCCATGCCCGATGAAAATAGCCAGTGACTGGCGTTTTTCATCCGGCTGGAGCTCGGACTTGAGCACCGGCAGAATCCGTCCGCTCAACGCAGCGATCCCGCCTAGCGCCTCGGGATGCCGCAGGCCTGTTTCGTAGGTCATGATCGCGCCCTGGCTGAAACCGACCAGGAACACCTTCTCCGGTTCGGTGTGATATTTCTTCGTGGCCTGTGCGACGAAATCCAGCAACAACTGGCCGCTGGACTTCAGATCATCGGTCTCGCCGTTGTAGGCCCCTTCGCCCTTCTTGCGAAACCACTGGTAGCTGCCCGCCTCCATCACCAAGGGTGCCCGCACCGACAGGTAGGTGTAGGACGCGGGCAAGTCATCCTTGATGCCGAACAGGTCCTGCTCGTTACTGCCGTAACCGTGGAGGAAAATCACCAGGGGTTGATGGTTCGAATCGGCGTTGGCCTGCTCCAGATACTTGAGCGGCAAGTCGGTTTGCAGCGGGGTTTGGGCGTGGACAGCGGTGGATACCAGGAGCGTGAGCAGCGCGAGAATCTTCAACATGGGTCTTCCTTCACTGAATGCAGGATTCGCGCAAGAGCCTAACACTGTGCAGTAGACAGGAACATCTCAGGCGTGGCCGATGCCGCCTTCGCGAGCAAGCCCGCTCCCACAGGGAACGCGTAAACCCTGTGGGAGCGGGCTTGCTCGCGAAGAGGCCAGTACAGACAAAGAAAATTCCTGGCTCAGTCGTTGATCAACTTGCCCACCCGAATCGGCTCGCGCCCGGCGACCTTCGCCTGCCAGCTGCCTGGCTGGGTGTAGCGCCCTCGGTCGATGGCGAACAGCACACCGCTGGTGCCGGCCTGCACGGTGGTGACCTTGTCGTTCAACGGGTCGACCACCTCGAACAGTGCATCGCCCTTCTCCACCCACTCCCCGGCCTCGCGCAGGAAGCTGACCACGCCGTGATGCGGGGCGAACAGGTATTGGGTGCCTTCGAATGGCATGCCTTCACAGCATTCGGCCGGTGCCGCCGGCCAGGTGCCGGAGATGAATCCCTGCTCGGCGAGGAACCCGAGAATGGCCTCGCAATTGGCCTGGGCCTGATTGACGCGGGTGTCTCCCATGCTGCCCAGTTCCAGGGTGGTCGCCAGGTTGGCCGGTGGAATCGCTGCCGCCGGGAACGCCCTGGCCAGGCGCAACCATGGCGAAGAACAGGATTCATCGAACGAACTGCCGCCGGAGTCTTCACACAACAACGCCACACCGGCCTGCAAACGCGCCGCCAGGGATTGCCACTGCGGCCAGTGCTGCGGCAACGCGTAGATGTGGATCGCCGCATCGAAATCGCAATGCAGGTCGAGGGTGATGTCGGCGTCACAGGCATGGCGCAGCAACAGGCGGTGCATGGCTTCCAGCTGCGATGCCGCTGCCGGCAAGCTGTCGAGGACCTGGCCCATGGTCTGGCGAATCAACGCAATGTTGGCCTGGGCATCGCTGCCGAGACGATCACCGATCAACGCGGCCACCGGCGCACTGAGTTCGACGAACGAGCGGTTGAAATTCTTGCCGCTGCCGAGCTCGAAACGCCCCATGTGGCTGCCTTGCAGGTGCTGGTCGAGGCCAATGGGATTGGCCACCGGCACCAGTTCGATCACACCCTTCAATTGTCCCTGTTGTTCAAGTTCGGCCAGGCGTTTTTTCAACTCCCAGGCGGTGCGCATGCCCGGCAATTCGTCGGCGTGCAGGCTGGCCTGGATGTACACCTTGCGCGTGCCCGCGCCATAACGAAACACGCTGAGGGTGCGCTCGCTGCCCAGGTGGCTCCAGGGAAGCTGGTGGTCGATGCGTTGCATATAAACTCCTGAAAACAGAGAAACCTGTGGGAGCGAGCTTGCTCGCGATGGCGTTCATTCAGTCGAAGCCATTTTGCCTGACCCACCGCTATCGCGAGCAAGCTCGCTCCCACAGGTATCTTCTTCGCTGAAAAAATTGCACAAAAAAAATGGCAACCGCGTCTGACGGTTGCCATTTTTTCAGCCCGCTCGCTTACTCGCCGTAAACGTCAAACTTGAAGTACTTGTCCTGCACTTGCTTGTACTTGCCGTTGGCGCGGATTTCGGTGATGGCGGTGTTGAATTTGTCCGCCAGTTCCTTATCGCCCTTGCGCACGGCAATGCCTGCGCCGCCGCCGAAGTATTTCGGATCGTTGTACTCAGGACCGACGAAGGCAAAACCTTTACCGGCGTCGGTTTTCAGGAAACCGTCGTCCAGGTTGACCGAGTCGGCCAGCAGCGCGTCAATGCGGCCGGAAACCATGTCCAGGTTGGCTTCCTGCTGGGAGCCGTAGCGTACCAGGACAATCCCCGCCGGTTGCAGCACTTCAGTGGCGAAGCGGTCGTGGGTACTGGCGCGCAGCACACCGACTTTCTTGCCCTTGAGTTCGGTCAGCGGGTCCTTGACGTCGCTGCCTTCCTTCATCACGAAGCGCGCCGGGGTGTGGTAGTACTTGATGGTGAAATCGACGTTCTTCTTGCGGTCGTCAGTGATGGTCATGGACGACAGGATGGCGTCGATTTTCTTGACCTTCAGCGCTGGGATCAGGCCGTCGAACTCTTGTTCGACCCAGGTGCACTTGGCTTTCATCTGCTCGCACAGCGCATCGCCGATATCCACGTCGAAACCGGTGAGTTTGCCGTCAGGGGTTTTCATCGAGAATGGCGGGTAGCCGGCTTCAATACCGATGCGAATCGGCTTGGCGTCTTCGGCCACGGCGGTCAGGGACAACATCGACAGTGCCAGGGCACCGAACATCACTAGCTTCTTCATTTATAACTCCTGTGTGCGGAGGCTTTTATTGGCAGCTTCGATTGGCAGCGTTCGGTCATCGCTTCGTGAGCGGAAACCGAAGTGGCCGGCAGTCTAGAGCGGCTACAGGAGGGTAAATTACGCCAAGGCGACAAATATTTATAGAAAAGTGGCACCCGGAGAGAGGCATCGAGGTGAACGCGCCATGACGGTGCAAAGTCTGTCAGACATACCGCGTTTTCAGAGCAAACCTACAGGTTTTCCGGCTCCATCCGACAGAATGGGACGGCTGGCGATGCCCAGTGTTTTGCGGCACATTGAGCGCCCTTGCGTCCCATCGAGAGTAGCGTGATGCCCACGTTGAACCTGATCCAGCACCACTGCGCCGAAGGTCCGGGCGCCATCGCCATCTGGGCCGAATCCCGAGGGCTGACGCTGAAGGTGTTTCGCGCCGACCTCGGCCAATTGCCGCCCGTCAGCGCCGATCCCGTGATCCTGTTGGGCGGGCCTTATGAATCCAATGCCGGCCCGGCCTGGCTGGAAGCCGAACGACAATGGCTCAGAGGTACGCTGGATCAGGACGCGGCCGTGTTCGCCATATGCCTGGGGGCACAGTTGCTGGCGCTGAGCCTGGGCGGGAATGTACGGCGGATGGACCGGACCGAAACCGGATGGACCACCGTGACCTTTATCGATGGGAAAACGCTGAAGGTGCTGGAGTGGCACGAAGACGCCATCGACCTGCCGCCTGCCGCGCAGCTGTTGGCCAGCAGCGAGCACTGTGTGCAGCAGATGTACCGAGCCGGGCCGGCGCGGCTGGGTCTGCAGTTTCATCCGGAGTGGAACGCCGAGTCGGTGACCATGCTCAATGCGCATTTTGGCGATGAGTCGCCGTTGCCCCGAGGGCCGCAGGACGATGCGGCCTACGCCGATGTGCTGGCGTGGTTGCAGGCGACACTGGATGAGTGGTGGGCGGCCGCTTCCTTTCGCTGAAATACATACCTGTGGCGAGGGGGCTTGCCCCCGTTGGAGTGCGAAGCGCTCCCGACTATTTCAGAGGGTTGCTGCACAACCCGACGGGGGCAAGCCCCCTCGCCACAATGATCAATGCTGTTTGGATATCAGCATTCACAACCGATCACAGCATTCACCGGCCGCGGCACCCCGACACTCAACTCAAACCCTTCATCGAGCCACCCTGTCACGCCGCCGATCATCTCCTTGACCGGATACCCCAAGGCCGCCAGTTTCACCGCCGCCTTGTTGGCGCCGTTGCAGTGAGGCCCGGCGCAATAGACCACAAACAGGCTGTTTTTCGGATAACCCGCCAAACCTTCGGCGCTCAGCAAGCGCCCGGGAATGTTGATCGCTCCCGGTACATGCCCGCGCTCGAACGCCAGCGGCCCCCGAACATCCACCAGAATGAAATCGACTTCGCCAGCCTGCTGGCTGCCGTAGACGTCTGAACAATCGGTTTCGAACGTCAGACGGTTACTGAAATGCATCAGGGCGATGGCCGATGGGGCGGCGGGAATTTCGCGAACCAGGCTGGTCATGGGCTGTACTCCAAAGAGGTGGTGGGTGTGGAAAGACTTTATCCGCCAGCGACTTGCGGCTACAGTGGCGTACAAGACACTCACCGGGAATTTTCCGCCAAATGCAACCCGCCCCAGGATTGGTCGCGATTCTGGCCTACGACGGCCTGTGCACGTTCGAGTTCGGCATTGCCGTGGAGATCTTCGGCCTGCCACGACCTGAATTCGATTTTCCGTGGTACGAGCATCGTATCGTCGCGGTCGATCAAGGTCCGATGCGGGCCATGGGCGGCATCCAGGTACTGGCCGATGGCGGCATGGAGTTGCTCGCCGATGCCCGCACCATCATCATCCCCGGTTGGCGCGACCGCAGCGCCACGGTGCCAGCAGAACTGATCGCTGCTTTGCGCCAGGCCCATGCCCGGGGGGCGCGGTTGCTGTCGATCTGCTCCGGTGTTTTCGTCCTCGCCGCCACCGGGTTGCTCGACGGGCACGGTGCGACCACGCACTGGCGCTATACCTCGGAACTGGCCGAGCGGTTTCCCGGCATCCTCGTGGACCCGGACGTGCTGTATGTCGATTCCGGCCAATTGATCACCTCCGCCGGCAGCGCGGCAGGCATCGATGCCTGCCTGCACCTGGTGGCGCGGGATTTCGGCACCCAGGTGGCCAACTCCGTGGCGCGACGCCTGGTCATGTCGCCGCAACGCAGCGGTGGCCAGGCGCAATTCATTCCGACGCCGGTCAGTCCTGCACCACGCAACGATCTTTCCCGCGTCATGCAGTGGGCACGTGAGCGTTTGCACGAGCCGCTGGAGGTGCGCGACCTGGCCAGCGAAGCCGCCATGAGCGAACGCACCTTCCTGCGCCGCTTCACCGAAGCCAGCGGCCAGTCACCGAAAACCTGGTTGCAGCACGAACGTCTGGGCCGCGCCCGTGAACTGCTGGAAAGCAGCGACCAGAACACCGAGCAGATTGCCGAACGCTGTGGTTATCGCTCGGTGGAAAGTTTCCGGGTGGCGTTTCGAACGGTGGTTGGCGTGCCGCCTTCGGTGTATCGGGAGCGGTTTGGGCGTGGGGGTAACACTTCACCTTCGGTTGACCTTCAAGGCCCAATCGCGAGCAGGCTCGCTCCCACACCGATGGTGTGAACACGATCCACTGTGGGAGCGGGCTTGCTCGCGAAGGCGTCAGCCCGGTCACCGACTGATCAAGGCTTTCGCAGCAGATAGGTATCCATGATCCAGCCATTGGCCAACCGCGCCGCCTTGCGCACCCGTTCGATTTCATCCGCGACATCCTTGAGCTTGCCGCTGATCAGGATTTCATCCGGCGTCCCCAGATAGGCCCCCCAGTAAATCTCGGTGTCCTGATCCACCACCTGATGGAAAGCATCCTGGGCATCGAGCATCACCACCAGGCTGTCGGCATCGCTCGCCTGCCCTGCCGCCAGGCGCCGGCCGGTGGTGATTTCAACGGAGCGGCCAATCTGGTTGAGCGGCACTTTGTGTTGTGCCGCCAATGCCTGGACGCTGGTAATCCCGGGAATCACCTCGAACTCGAACCCACAGGCGCCCGAGGCCTGGATCGCCTGAAGGATACGGATGGTGCTGTCGTACAGCGCAGGGTCGCCCCACACCAGAAAACCACCACACTGGCTGTCGGACAGCTCTTCATTGATCAGCCGTTCGAAGGTCTGTTGTTTGGCCAGGTTCAAGTCGTCGACACTGGTCTTGTAGTCCACCTCACCGCGCTCACGCTCGGGGCTGTGGGCTTCGACAAAACGGTAGTCGTGGCCGGTGATGTAGCGCTCGCAGATTTCGCGGCGCAGATCGATGAGTTTGTCTTTGCTCTGGCCCTTGTCCATGAGAAAAAAAACATCGACCTGATTCAGCGCCTTCACGGCCTGCATCGTGATGTAGTCGGGGTTGCCGGCACCGATGCCGATGACCAGGAGTTTTTTCATCACGGCAGGTCCTCGGGATCGATGCCCGGAAAGCGCAGCCGCCAGCGGTCATGGAACCTCAACTCGATGGCCGACAGGGGTTCGACGTCGATCAGGTTGGACGCGCCCCCCTGCAACACTTGCGTCAGCGCGGCGCGGATGACAAAGGGATGAGTAACGGCAACGATGTGCCCCGGCGTCGATTGCAAGGTTGTCAGCCAGGCGCCCACCCGCTCGCCCAGTTGCACCAGCGACTCACCACCGTGGGGGGCCGAAGCCGGGTCGTCCAGCCAATGCTGGAGCGCCTGGGCTTCGGTTTTTTGCAGATCACCGATGCGCTCACCGCCCCAGCGCCCGAAATCGCAGTCCTTCAAGGCGTCTACAATCTGCGGCGCACTGCCGAACAGTCCAGCGGTTTGCCGGGTGCGCAACTCCGGACCACAGACAAGACGCGGAGCGCCCTTGAACTGATTGCAACGGGAAAGCCTGAGCGCTTGCCAATCCATCTCCAGAGGCTCGTCCAGAGGAAAGCGCGCCAATTTCTGTGCGACGGTTCGAGCGTGGCAAATCAGGGTTAAACGGGTTGCCTGCACCAGCAATCACTCCAGGGATGGAAAGAAACGACGGCGTCAGGTGACCGCCATCGCGCAATTGTGCCGCAAGAAAGCAGGCCCGGGTGGTGTTTAATTTTCCTGTTTGAAACGGATTCCTTCAGTCATTTCCTGCGAGATTTTCTGTCATGGCTGACCGCAATGCAGGCAATCGCCTACAAGACTTTACGACATCGGCGTAGCCCCGTAGTACAGGCACTTCGCACCTTTTTCGGGCACGAGCAGACCACGCGAAAATTCACTAGACAGGCAGTACGCGATGATTAAATACTCCTTTCAACGGATTGTTAAAACACGTGCCACACTCATCCAGCAGGAGCCCGGATGCCTTTACTCGAACACCCGATCAACGCGCCTGGCCAGGCACCACCTCCGACCGAACCGCCTGCTCCTCGTTTAATGCGGTCCATCCCAAGAAACATCCGATAAGAAAAAGCGTGGCGCCTGACAACGTTCAGATGACCACCGATTTAATGTGTGGAAAAACCGACAGTGATAGTCAGGTTCGGCGCGAGCCGCCGAATCGTTTGATACAGGAGTGTCTCCATGCTGGTCTTGCGTCCAGTCGAGTTGGCCGACCTGCCCCAGTTGCAGAGGCTGGCCCGTGAAAGCCTCGTGGGCGTCACGTCCCTGCCCGACGATAGCGAACGGTTGCGCGGAAAAATCCTTGATTCCTGTGCCTCGTTCGAGAAACACATCGAGGGTCATGGCCCGGAAAACTATTTCTTCGTCCTCGAAGACCTGACCACGCAACACCTGGTCGGCTGTTCGGAAATCCTCGCCACGGCGGGGTACAGCGAACCGTTCTACAGCCTGCGCAACCGGCACTTCACCAGTGCCTCCAGGGAACTGAACATCGAGCACGGCGTGCCGGCCTTGTCGTTGTGTCACGACCTCAGTGGCCACACCTTGCTGCGGGGCTTCCATATCGATGCCGCGCAGGTACGCACCGCACATTCCGAACTGCTGTCGCGGGCGCGCCTGTTGTTCATCGCCGCCCACGCCCGGCGTTTTTCCGAAACGGTGATCACCGAGATCGTCGGCTACAGCAGTGATGAAGGCCACTCGCCATTTTGGGACGCCGTGGGCAAGCATTTCTTCGACTTGCCCTACGTCGAGGCCGAACGGCTTTGCGGTCTGCAGAGCCGCACCTTTCTCGCCGAGCTGATGCCGCAGTATCCGATCTACGTGCCCATGCTGCCCCAGGCGGCACAGGACTGCATCGGCAGCATCCACCCCGACGGCCAGGAAGCCTTCGATATCCTCGAACGGGAAGGCTTCGAAACCAACAGTTACATCGATCTGTTCGATGGAGGCCCGACGCTCTATGCGCGCACCCCGGGTATTCGCTCCATCGCCCTCAGCCAGTGCGGCATAACGCAGCCTGGCCCGGTGATCGACACCCGCGGCCGCTTTCTGGTGAGCAACGAGTCCTTGAAGGATTACCGAGCCATCGTCGCCGATCTTGATTACATCCCCGGACAACCCGTGACCCTTGACGCAGCCATGTGCACGGCGCTGAAGGTGACCGAGGGCAGCCCCGTCAGGCTGGTGGCCCTGTGAACACCCGCCAGATTCAACGCCCGAGCACCCGCGCACAAGGAACCGCCCCATGATTGTCCGTCCGGTCCAGATCACCGACCTGCCCGCCTTGTTCACGCTGGTGCGGCAGGCCATTCCGGGGCTTACCAGCCTGCCGGCCGATGAAGAACGCCTGGCCTACCGGATTCGCTGGGCCCAGCGCACCTTCGCCGGACAGGTCGACCGGGCCGATGCCGATTACCTGTTCGTGCTCGAGGATGACGAGCAGCAAGTGGTGGGCGTCAGCGCCCTGACGGGGGGCGTCGGTCTGCGCGAGCCCTGGTACAACTACCGGGTCGGACTGACGGTCAGCGCCTCGGCGGACCTGGGTATCCAGCGCCAGATCCAGACCCTGTTCCTGAGCAATGAATTGACCGGGCAATCGGAAGTCTGCTCGTTGTACCTGCGCCCCGATCAGCGCCAGGGCAGCAACGGCCGTTTGCTTTCCCTCGGGCGTTTGTTGTTCGTGGCCGAGTTTACCCAGCTGTTCGGCAACCGGCTCATCGCCGAATTACGCGGCAGTGCCGACGAACGAGGCGGCTCGCCGTTCTGGGACAGCCTCGGCCGGCACTTTTTCAAGATGGATTTCAGCCACGCCGATCACTTGTCCGGGCTGGGCAACAAATCGTTCATCGCCGAACTGATGCCGCGCCAGCCGCTGTACACCTGCCTGCTCACCGAACAGGCCCAGGCGGTGATCGGCAAGGCCCACCCCAATACCGAGCCGGCCCTGAAAATCCTCAGCGCCGAGGGCTTTGCCCACCAGGGTTACATCGATATCTTCGACGGCGGGCCGGTCATCGAAGCCCCGGTTTCCGGGATCCGCACCGTGCGCGACAGCCAACCGCTGTCACTGGCCATCGGCTCGCCGGACGATAAAGCGCCCCTCTGGCTGATTCACAACCGCCGCCGGGAAAACTGTCGCATTACCTGCGCCCCGGCCCGACAGGTGGGCAACAGCCTGGTGGTTGATCGCCTGACCGCCAAGCGCTTGCAACTGCAACCCGGAGACTCGGTGCGCGCCGTGCCGCTGCTTGACCAACGGCAACAGGCCGTGGCGGCGTGATCTATCAGTTCCATCGCGGCGATGTCAATCGGACTGACCCAGCAAATTCGTCATCATTCTCCCCTTGCGCGCGTGATAGCCTTTTATTTCTTCGGCGTTGACACTTTTGCTCAAGCCCTTCCATTCCATTGGTGGAACTCATATGTCCAGGCTTTCCCATCAAGATTTGCGCCGCAATTTTCGCCAACTGTTCGCCTCCAACACCTGCTACCACACGGCCTCGGTTTTCGACCCGATGTCGGCCCGCATCGCCGCCGACCTGGGCTTCGAAGTCGGGATCCTCGGGGGCTCGGTCGCATCGCTGCAAGTGCTGGGCGCCCCTGACTTTGCCCTGATCACCCTCAGCGAATTCGCTGAACAGGCCACTCGCATCGGCCGTGTCGCCCAGTTGCCGGTGATTGCCGACGCCGACCACGGCTACGGCAACGCGCTCAACGTCATGCGCACCATCGTCGAACTCGAACGTGCGGGCGTGGCTGCGCTGACCATCGAAGACACCCTGCTGCCCGCGCAGTTCGGCCGTAAATCCACCGACCTGATCACGGTCGCCGAAGGCGTCGGCAAGATCCGCGCGGCGCTCGAAGCCCGCTGCGATTCGGAAATGGCAATCATCGCCCGCACCCATGCCGGGATTCTGCCGGTGCAGGAAATCATCAGCCGCACCCGGCAATACCAGAGCGCCGGCGCCGACGGGATCTGCATGGTGGGCATCAAGGACTTCGACCATCTGGAGCAGATCGCCGAGCACCTGAGCGTGCCGCTGATGCTGGTGACCTATGGCAACCCGCTGCTGCGCGATGACAAACGCCTGGCCGAACTGGGTGTGCGCGTGACCATCGACGGCCATGGCGCCTACTTCGCCGCGATCAAGGCGACCTACGACAGCCTGCGCGAACAACGCCAGATCCTCACCCAGACGTCGGACCTGAGCGCCACCGAGCTGACGCACACCTATACGCAACCCGAGGAATACATCCGCTTCGCGGAGGAGTTCATGAGCGTGAAGGAATGACGGTTTAAACCGACCCGCCGCCATCGCGAGCAAGCTCGCTCCCACAGTGGATTTCTGTTGAACACAAATCTTGTATTCACCCGGAATCCCCGTGGGAGCGAGCTTGCTCGCGATGAGGCCATCACATCTAGCATCCCTGCCGCCTGACCCGCCGCCATCGCGAGCAGGCTCGCTCCACAGTGGATTTCTGTTGAACACAAATCTTGTATTCACCCGGAGTCCCTGTGGGAGCGAGCTTGCTCGCGATGAGGCCGTCACAGCCAACATCCCTGCCGCCTGACCCGCCGCCATCGCGAGCAGGCTCGCTCCCACAGGTTTTGCGGTGAAGGGTCACACCGAGTCGAGCAGTTCGCGATGGGGTTTCCCGTTACCGCAGCAGATCACCCGATTACGCCCGGTGGTCTTGGCTTCGTACAACGCATGATCGGCATCATTGAGCCAAAGCATCGCGTCGGCATGGGCCGGGTTGAATGACGCCAGGCCAATGCTCAGGCTGACTTTCAGCGCCGGGTTCTGCTCGTAGCCCAAGATGGCGAAGCGAGCGCGCAGGGCATCCATGATGGCGGCGGCGCGGTTCAGGGGCAGGTCCGGAAGGATCACGCAGAACTCGTCGCCGCCGTAGCGCCCTGCCACATCGGTCGCTCGCAGGTTCTGCTTGAGCATTTTGCTCAATTGACGCAAGACGATGTCGCCGGCAACATGGCCGTAGGTGTCGTTGATGGCTTTGAAATGGTCGATGTCGATCAGGGCGATCGCTCCGCCTTTTTGCTGGCTGTTGCAACGCTGGAACTCGATCTCCAGTTGGTCCTTCCAGGTGCCATGGTTCAGCAGGCCTGTCAGGCTGTCGGTGCGGCTCAGTGCCAGCAGTTCACGCTTCTGACAGCCCAGAGTATGGGCCTGGCGGAAGCAGATCCAGCCCAGCGCCAGCGGATACAGGCACAGCAACGGCAAACAGGCATAGAGCTGTACCGCGCTGGTGGCAGGAATGAACGCCGGGGCGAAAATCAGCATGCCAACGCCCACGCCCAGGATTTGCGAGGCTGTCCCGGCCAGTAGAAAGCGCGAGCCGCCTATGGCCACGTTGTTCATGGCCATCATGGAAATGGTGGTCGCGCTGGGCAGTGGATTGAATTGCATCGCGGCAATCCAGAAGCCGCCGAGAAAGGCATCGATCAGCAGATTGCGGTGTTCGGCATGATAGGGCGTCTTGGCCCGGCGCGCCCATTGGTAAGCCAGGTGCGGCCAGACCAGGCCATTGAACCACATGAAGCCCCAGACCCAAGGTGCAGGATCGAGTGGATACATTGCCGCGCTCACACACACCAGCCCCAGGGCCAACCCCAGGATCCGCGATGTATAGAGCCTCCTGGCCAATGAAGATCCCTTTCCTCCCGCTTTTGCCATAGGACCTCTTTGCCACTCCACGGAATGCGATTACAGCCTGTGCCTATGCGCTGGAGTCTATCAGGGTGGCATTAAATAGCCATCACCGACTAACGGGCTGAAAATCGCGACATCAGGCTCACATAAAAGCAAAAGCCTCCCCCCATTAACGGCTATACATGAAAGAAGGGGTTGATCAATGACCATAAGAGGAGGCCCATGCAGACCTTTCAAGTATTGATCATCGGCAGCGGGTTTGGCGGCCAATGTGCAGCAATCAATTTGCTCAAGGCCGACATCGACGATTTTCGCCTGCTGGAGCGGCGTGATTTCTTCGGCGGCACCTGGTGCCAGAACACCTACCCCGGCGCGGCAGTCGACGTGCCCTCGCCGCTGTACTCCCTGTCTTTTGCTCCGTATCGCTGGACGCAAATGTTCGCCGAACAGGCCGAACTGCACCGTTACACCCGCCACGTGGTGGAGCACTTCGGCCTGCGGGACAAAGTGGAACTGGGCGCCAATGTCGAGCGCGTCGAATGGGACGACGCCCACAAACGCTGGACGGTGTACACCACCGGCAAAGGCACGTTTTGCGCACAGTTCCTGATCAACGCGACCGGGCCGCTGAGTCAACCGGTTGTTCCGCGCTTCGACGGACAGGAGCGTTTTCAAGGTAAAGCGTTTCACACCAACAACTGGGATCATCACTACGACTACCGGCAAAAACGCGTGGCCATCGTCGGCAGCGGCGCCAGTGCGGCCCAGGTCATTCCGGCCATCGCCCCGGACGTCGGGCACTTGCATGTATTCCAGCGCACGCCCCACTGGGTCCTGCCCCGGGCTGACCGCAGCTTTGGCCGTTTCCAGCGCTGGCTGCTGGGGTTCAAGCCGGCCTACAAGCTGCTGCGCTGGGGGATCTACTGGCAATTCGAAACCCGGGTGATTGCCTTCAAGTATTCGAAACCGGCGGTGCACATGGTCCAGCGCCAGGCCCTGCGTTTTCTCAAACGCCAGGTGCCGGATGCCGAACTGCGGCGCCAACTGACGCCGGACTACACCATCGGCTGCAAACGGGTGATTCTGTCCAGCACGCTGTACCCGGCACTGGCGCGCGACAACGTGACGCTGCACAGCCGCGAGCAAGGCATCGCGTCCATCGACGAGACCGGTATCGTGACACTGGACGGCCAGCACATCGACCTGGACCTGATCGTCTGGTCCACTGGCTACGATGCCACCGACGGGGTGATTTCCTACCCGGTAACGGGCAAAAAAGGCACCCGTCTCAAGGAGGTCTGGGCGCAGTACCCACGGGCCTACCTCGGCACCGCCCTGCCCGACTTTCCCAACCTGTTCATCGTCACCGGACCGAACACCGGGATTGGCCACACCTCGGCGCTGTTCATCATCGAATCCCAGATGAATTACATCCTCGATTGCATTCGCACCTTGAAGACTCAAGGTTTACGCAGCATCGAAGTTCGCCATGAGGCGGAACGTACCTACACTGAAATGATCCACCGGGAAATGGAACGCACCGTGTGGAAATCCGGTGGTTGCCACAGTTGGTATCAAAGCAAGAGCGGTCATGTGATTGCCATGTTTCCGGGATTCAGCTTCAGCTTTCATCGCTTGACCCGAGCGCTGAAACCCGCCGATCACATTTTGTCCTGAGCAGATAGAAGGGAGACGCGTGATGCTTTTGTTGTTCGTCGTTCTCGCAGTGTTCGTTGCCTGGAGCTGGCTGACCTACCCAGCCATCGGCTACTGGCTCTATGACTTGAGCATGGCGGCCGAGGCCAAGTTGTACCGGCTGCACAAGATCGTCGTGCCCATCCCCGAAATGACCGTCTCGACCTGGCAAGGCGGGCCGTACGAGGCCACCAGCAGTGTGCTGATGCTCCATGGCTTCAGCGCCGACAAAAACCTCTGGCTGCGTTTCGCCCGGCACTTTGTCGGCAGCCATCGGGTGATCATCCCGGACATCGCCGGCCATGGCGAAACCGGCTTCAAGGCGGGCGGCGGCTACGACATCCCGCTGCAGGCCAAACGCATGATCCAGCTGCTGGACGTTTGCGGGGTGGAGAAAGTCCATGTCATCGGCAACTCCATGGGCGGCTACATGGCGGCGTGGCTCGCGGCCACTTACCCGGAACGCATTGTGTCCGTGGCCCTGGTCGACCCGGCCGGGGTCACCTCCCCCGAGCCCAGTGACCTTGAGCGGCATTTGGCCAAGGGCCACAACCCGTTTCTGATTCACTCGCGCGAAGAATTCCGGCGTTTCTACGCCATGACCATGGCTTCGCCACCTTGGGTACCGAAGCTGGTGCTCGATGCCGTCGCCCAGCGCTATGAACAGTCCCGCGAAGAACTGGAGGAAATCTTCCGCGAATTCCGTGCCAGCCCGCCGATGGAACCGCACCTGCCCGACATCACCGCCCCGGCGCTGTTGCTGTGGGGGCGCAAGGACCGGCTGATCGACGTCAGCAGCGTGGCGGTCTGGAGCAAGGGCATCGCCGACCTGCGCGTGCATATCTGGGATGCCATCGGGCACATGCCCATGGTGGAAGCGCCATACGGTTCGGCGCGCCTGTATCGCGAGTTTTTGGCATCGCTGCGCTCGGAGAGCCCACAGGATCAACGACTGCATTAGGGGGGGCGTTCTCAATTAGTTTCCCCACCGCGTTGTCGCCTTAAAGCTGGCCAGGCAAGGCGTAGGCCGCGGGGAATGGTTGTTCCCTTTCCAAGGCCTGCAACGCAGCATGGCCAGCTTTAAGGCACAACCCGAAGGGCCGGGTCTGCTGTTGTGCAGGGCTGTGTTGCTCGAAGCTGATTTGGAATGACCAAACTGCGCTTCTCGCGCCTTGCCCTGCACAACAGCAGACCCGGCGCGGTAGGGAAACTAATTGAGAACGCCCCCTAGCAGTCCTTAGCAGAATGAAGTTCGTCAGAAACTTCGTTTGTCGGCGTCGCTGAAGGCTGCGATCTTTCGTCCATCCTTTACGTCACCGCGCCAGGAATCCTGTTCATGAACCACCCGAACTTCGTCAGCCCTGACCTGATCCGCCAACGCTTCTCCAAAGCGATGTCCGACATGTACCGCGAGGAAGTGCCGTTGTACGGCGCGTTGATGGAACTGGTGGAACAGACTAACCGTCACGTGCTGGACAACGATGCGCAAATCCTGCGGCAGCTCACCAGCACCGGCGAAATCGAACGCCTGGACCTGGAACGGCATGGGGCGATCCGTGTCGGTACGGCCGATGAACTGGCGACCCTCGCCCGCCTGTTCGCGGTGATGGGCATGCAACCGGTGGGTTACTACGACCTGACACCGGCCGGTGTGCCAGTGCATTCCACGGCGTTTCGCGCGGTGCATGAAGCGTCGCTGCAGGTCAGCCCGTTCCGGGTGTTCACGTCGCTGTTGCGCCTGGAATTGATCGAAGACCTGCAGCTACGAGCGTTCGCCCAGTCGATGCTCGACCAGCGTTCGATCTTCACCCCCACGGCCCTCACGCTTATCGAGCGCGCCGAATCCCAGGGTGGCCTGACCGAACAGCAAGCCCTGGACTTCGTCGAGCAGGCACTGGAAACGTTTCGCTGGCACCACAGCGCCACCGTCACCGCCGAACAGTATCAACAGCTCAGCGCCCAGCATCGTCTGATCGCCGACGTGGTGGCGTTCAAGGGCCCGCACATCAACCACCTGACACCACGGACCCTGGACATCGACATCGTCCAGGCGCAGATGCCGGCCCATGGCATCACCCCCAAAGCGGTGATCGAAGGCCCGCCTCGCCGCCAGTGCCCGATCCTGCTGCGCCAGACCAGCTTCAAGGCTCTGGACGAGCCGATTGCCTTCACCGATCAAAGCGAGGCTCGCGGCAGTCACAGTGCCCGGTTCGGCGAGATCGAACAGCGCGGTGCCGCCCTCACGCCCAAAGGCCGCGCACTCTACGACCGTTTGCTCAATGCCGCGCGGGACGAACTCAAGGACTTCCCCAACGAAGCCAACGCTGCGCGCTACAACGCCCTGATGGCGCAGCATTTCAGCGAGTTCCCTGACACCTGGGAAGGCATGCGCCAACAGGGCCTGGCTTACTTTCGCTACTTCGTGACGGAAAAGGGCCTGGCGGCGGGCGACCTGAAAAACGCGCCCCTGGAAGACCTGCTCAGCGACGGTTACCTGCGGGTAGAACCCCTGGTGTACGAAGACTTCCTGCCCGTCAGCGCGGCGGGGATTTTTCAATCAAACCTGGGGGACGCGGCGCAAACCCGTTACGGCGCCCATGCCAACCAGCAAGCGTTCGAACAGGCCCTGGGGCGTTCGACGATCGATGAGCTGGAACTGTACGCCGAGAGCCAGCGGCGTTCGATCGAACAGTGTTTCGCCGCGTTGGCCGATGTTGCGTCAAGTCAATAAAAAACATGACTGAATGATTTGTCACAACTCAATAAAAACGGGCGACCTACAGGTCGCCCGTTTTTTTTATATCCGAAACGTTCTGTACAGCAAATAAAGTGTTCGCCCAGTGCAATGGCCTCGGCAATCCATGCACTGGTAAAGAGCCCTGACACTGGGCGAACGGAACGTATTTTAGTAGAAGCGGATTAATATGTCCGTACGCAAAAATGAAATTTATCGACACAATGTTTAACAAGATGTCGATTTAAATACTATGCAACACGGCATCTCAAACTCACCAGTTCGACCATTACGAGCTGATTATTTCTATACAAAACTTGCACAAAAACAATCGGCCCGTATAACACCAATACTCAATATTAGTGCTTGCTGGTCACCGTCAATATGTCGGTATAAACCACGTTGACGCTTTGTCCGACTTTCAAGTCCTTGAGTTTGGCCTGGACTTCAGGTCGTTTGACGTCGACGGTCTTGGACTTGCCTTCCGGGTTTTCGAAGGTCACCTGGTTTTTCTTCAGGTCAATGCTGGTGATTTTCAGCTGCACTTTCACCTGACGGTACGCTTCGCCGCCGGGGTTGGGGCTACCTGGCGCTGTGCGCATTTCGCCGGTGGCTTCGGCGGTGCCGGGCAGGCCTTTGTCGACATCGGTGTCGAGGAAGGCTGCAACGGCGCTGGTAACCCTGATTTCCACCGTATCGCCAGCCTTGAGGTTGTCGAGGTTTTTCGCCTTGTCGGTCAACTGCACAGGGAACTCATTACCCTGCGGGCCTTTAAGGACCACGGAATGGTTCGCGGTATCTACCGAAACGACTTTGGTGGTGACCTGGTCAACCACCACAACTTCGGACAACGGGAGTTCGGCGGCAACCGCGCCAAAACTGGCGACAGACAGCAAGGTTGCGAGGGTGATGGCTTTGCTCAGTGCGTGGCGTTTCATAGGCAGAACATTCCCTGTGATAGATGGCAACAGACGGCGTTGAAACCGGGCTCAACGCCATGTGTGCGAGTGAGCATAGACGCTGTTCAGCGAGTGGTCGCGCCGCAGCGGTGATTTTCCTGACACGAGCGCCTAGTACCCGGTCATTTCCAGATAGCCTTGCCCTGCATGGCTGCCACTGAGCCGCACCGGGCCTTCCCAGTACGGAATGCGCAAGTCCATCCAGGCCTGGGGATTGAGCGCGGCAATGGTTATATCGAGGTGTCTTGCAGGGATTTTGATCGACCAGCGAATGGGCATCTCACGCCCGGCAACCCGGGCGGTGTCTTGCGGCGTGAGACTGATGTCGCGGGCGTGCAGCAATTGTGTCTGGCCCCGGGCGTCGATCCAGGTGCCGGTGAGGTAAGGCTCACCGTCCTTTTGCCGCATGCGATACAGCATCACCTGCTCGCCGCTGTCCAGATGCAGGGAGATCCAGTCCCAACCGGTCTGGTTGCTCGTCAGGGGCTGACTGCTCCATTCCCGGTCGAGCCAGGCCGGGCCACTGACCCGAAAGGTCTTGCCGTCGATGTCCAGGGTGCCGCTGGCCTGGAAAAACGGCTGGCTGTAGTAATAAGAGGCCTGACCCTGTTCGGATTTCTGGCTGAAGCCCCGGTCCCCCTGAAGCACCAGCGGACCTGTCGAAGTCAACCGCAGCCGGTAGCTGAAACGCCGGTCGCTGGCACTGAGCTGCAGGTCGGCCAACGGGTCGTCGGCAGTCGCCTGGCTACTCAATTGCCAGTCGTCGATCCACGCGTTGAACGGCGCGACGCTGACACCAGCTTGACCGACGCCGCCACGGGCATAACGTTCGGCCGCGTGATGCGCCGTCGCCGATGTCACTGCCGCGTGGCCGAGCCAGATCGTCTGATTCTGCCAGCCCAGCACCTCGGGGGTGGCTTTCAAGGCACTGCGGAACAAGGTCCATTGCGCGCCAAACTCATGCCCCTGATCGTCCTTCAGGTTGGCCGTGACATACCACCATTCGATGCGAAAGCCGTCGTGCGGGCCGTGATCCGCCGGGAAGCTGAACACCCGACCGGGCACCACCGGGGTGAACGCAGCGGCCTGGTTGCCCAACCCGGCAAAGCCTTTTTCCACCGGTGCCGGTTGATCGCAACCGCTTGCCAGCAGCGCCAGGAGCAACACGCCGGCTTTAATCTTCATGGGCAAACGTCCGCAGCAGGTCCGCCGGTTGCGTGCGGTACAAACGGTACAACGGCCAGGCCGAGGCCAGTAACGTCGCCACCAGCGCCAGCCCCATCAATTGCAACAGTTGCAATGGAAACACTCGCAACGGCAGTCGCCAGCCAAAGGCCTGCACGTTGATCACCGCGTCCAGGCACCACGCCAGGGCGATGCCCAGCGGCAACGCCAGCACCAGGGTCAATATCGCCAGCAGCCAGGTTTGCCCGAGGTTGAGCAACATCAAATGCCGACGCGTCACGCCCAACGCCCACAATGGCGCCAGTTGCCCGAGACGGCTCTGGCTTTGGGTCAACAGGCTGATGAACAGCGCCACCCCCGCCACGCACAGTGTCAGGCTGTTGAGTGCGGCGGTGGCAGCGAAGGTGCGCTCGAAGACTTGCGTGGACCAGCCCTTGAGCCGCGCCTGATCGACGATGCGGCTGTCGTCCAGGGCAAATCGCGCCTGCAATGCCGTGACGAACACCGGGATCGACGCCGGCTCGATGCGCAGGTTGAAGCGGTTCGGAGTCAGTTGCGGCCAGCCGCGCAACAGGTGGCGGATGTTCACCAGAATGTGGCCCTTGGGATTGCCGTAGTCGGCGTAGATCCCGACGATCCGTGGCGACCACGGGCCGGTGGGCGTTGGCAGCGTCAGGTGATCGCCCAGTTGCACTCGCAGGCGCCGGGCCAGTTGTTCGCTGAGCATCACCGCATCGTCCTTGGCCAGTCGCTCCCAAGGGTTGTCGCCCAAGGCTTCGAGCAGTGGCCAGTGCTGGCGATAGGTCGGATGGTCGATGATCCCGGACAGGTCCGTCGGCCAGCCCTGCAATTGAATCGAAACCTGCCAGTTGGGCAGCACGGCCACCAGTTGCGGCTGCTGGTTGAGCCAGCTGTGCAGGTCCCGAGCCTGGGCCGGGTTCTGTGGATTGAGGTAAAGCTCGGCCGTCAACCGTTGTTCGAGCCAATTGCTGAAGGTCTGGCGAAACCCTGCTGTCATGCTGCCGGCACCAATGTTCGCCGCCATGGCCAACAGCAGCGCCATCAAGGCCAGGCTCAACGCCGGCAGTTGCTGGCGGCAATCGGCAACAAACCACTGGCCGAGCACCGAGCGACTGCGCTGCGAAACGAGACTGAGCAGCGCGCTGAGCACCACCGGCAAGGCCAGCGCGGCACCGATCAACAGCGCGGCCATCAACACGAAGCCACTGATCAGGCTGTGGCCGAAGATCAACGCCAGCAACGCGGTCATCCCGGCCATGGCCGCCACCCAACCCTGGCGTCGCAACCAGCGTGCATGGGCTTGATGCCAGGCCTGCGGATCGGCCAGCGCCAGCAACGGCAGACGCGCCGCCCGCAGCAGGCTGTTGGCCCCGGCCAGCAGCGCGCCGATCAGACTCAAGCCGATACCACTGAACCACCACGACAGACCAAGGCTCAACTGCCCCGCCACTTCGGCGCCATACAAGCCACGCAGGCTGGCAGCGACATCGGGTAACAGCACGCCGGCCAGCAGGTAGCCGCTGACCACCCCGGCCACACCACCGATCAGGGCCAATCCACCCAATTCGACGGCAAGACAGGCCATCAGCATCCGCGCACTCACACCGCAGGCACGCAGGGTTCGGAGCAAGCTTCGCCGTTGCTCCAGCGCCAGCCCGATGGCGGCGTGCACGATAAACAGGCCGACCACGAACGACAGCACCCCCAGGGCATCGAGGTTCAGGTGAAAGCTTTCGGTCAGGCGCCTCAGATTGTTTTCTTCGCCGGCGCGCTTGAGTTGCAACTGGCCCTTGAACGGCTCCGGCAACGGCGCGGTGAAATCCTTCGGTAACAGCAGCCGCGACAGTTGCTGCGGCAACCCAAGAATCTGCTGGGCAAAACCGATGTCCACCAGCAGCACGCCGGGCGCCATATCGGCCTGCACATGCAGCGGCGGCAGGGCCACGCCCGCCAGGTTCAGTGGCCGGTCACCCTCGCGCAAACCCATTGCCTGCAAGGTCTGCGACGATATCCAGGTGCTGCCCGGCGGACTGAAAAAGCCGACCACCTGTTCAATCGCCAAGGCCTGCCCGGCCACCGCTGCGCCCGCCGGCAGCGACACCGGCTCGATGCCCATCAACTGCAAGCGCTGCTCTTCGTGCCCCTTGAGCGTGACCCGGCCTTGCAGCACCGGTGACACCGGCCACCCCGCGCGTCGCAGATCGATAAACCATTGCTGGGGGAACGTGCCGCCACCGGGCGCACCGAGGCTGGCCTGAGGTTCGCCACCGATCAATTGACTGGCGCGGGCATAGCTGTCGCGGGCCTGGCTGTTGAGTGCCTGGACGCCGGTCAACAGACTGGTGGCCAGCCACAACCCGGTCAGCACACTGAAAAACTGCACCGGATGCTGCCGCCAGTGGCTGAGCAGTGCGCGCAGGGTTTCGCCAAAGATGCGCATGTCAGCGCTCGCCCGCAGCGGCCAGGCGACCGCCGCACAGCAGGGCTTTTTCCGCCAGCCGTGCCGCGACGCCGGGGCTGTGGGTGACCATCAACAGGCTGGTGGGGCTGTCGTCGAGCAATTCCAGCAGCAACTGCAACACCTCGGCACCGGTGGTTTCATCGAGGCTGCCGGTGGGCTCGTCGGCCAGCAACAATGGCGGACGCGACGCCAGCGCCCGGCCCAGCGCGACCCGTTGCTGCTGGCCGCCGGACAGCTGCTCGGGGTAGCGCCGCAGCAGCTCGCCCAGGCCCAGGCGTCGCACCAGGTGCGCCTGCCAGCGTGGGTCATGACGCCCCGCCAGCCGCGCCTGAATCGCCAGGTTGTCTTCGACCCGCAGGCTGCCGATCAGGTTGAACTGCTGGAACACCAGGCCGATTTCCGTACGGCGCCAGTTTGCCAGTTGCCCTTCATTCATCTGTTCCAGGCGATGCGCGCCACTGCGGATGCTGCCGCGATCGACCTTGTCCAGCCCGGCGATCAGGTGCAGCAAGGTGCTTTTGCCACTGCCCGACTCGCCCATCAGCGCCAGGCTGCTGCCGGGCCTGAGCGTCAGGTCGACGCCTTGCAGCACCGGCAGCGGCCCCTGCGGTGTGGCGTAGCTTTTGAAAACACCATGGACTTCAAGCATGGCTCAACCTGCTGGATAGGCGTGGCTCAAGGATAGCGGTCCTGAATGTTTTTTGTCCGTTGCTGATGATCGCCCCGCCCGCGCCCCGCCCTACCCTCGAAGCTGGTCTAACCATAACGATAAAAAACGGAGACGCCATGCCTCGTTTCACCTTGAGCCCTCGTGGGCTGCTCGCTTGCCTGATCACTGCCTGCCTTGCGCAATCGGTGGTCGCCGCCGATGAACCGGTCGCAGCCAGCCCGCAAACCACGGCCAGTAACACCGCCGTGCTGCAACAACTGCCCTTCACCGACCGCACCGACTACGAGTCGGTCACCAAGGGTCTGATCGCGCCGTTCAAGGGCCAGGTCAAGGACGCCTCGGGCAAGGTCATCTGGGATATCCAGGCCTATGACTTCCTCGCCAAAGACCAGGCCCCGGAGTCGGTCAACCCGAGCCTCTGGCGCCTGGCCCAACTCAGCGCCCATGCCGGATTGTTCGAAGTCAGCCCACGGCTGTATCAGGTACGCGGCCTCGACCTGGCCAACATGACCATCATCGAAGGCGACGACGGGCTGATCATCATCGACCCGCTGACCATGGCCGAAACCGCCAAGGCGGCACTGGACCTGTACTACCAGAACCGTCCGCGCAAACCGGTGGTGGCGGTGATCTACAGCCACACCCACGTCGACCACTTCGGTGGCGTGCGCGGGGTCATCGACGAAGCCGACGTCAAGGCCGGCAAGGTCAAGGTGTTCGCCCCCACCGGGTTCATGGAACACGTGATGAGCGAGAACGTCTACGCCGGCAATGCCATGAGCCGCCGCGCACAGTTCCAGTTCGGCAGCCTGCTGCCCCGTGGCGAAAAAGGCCAGGTCGACGCCGGCCTGGGCAAGAGCACACCGAGCGGCGGCACTGTCACCCTGATCCCGCCCACCGACCTGATCGACAAGGAACTGCAAACCCGCACCATCGCCGGTCTCGAGGTAGAGTTCCAGTTGACCCCGGGCACCGAGGCGCCGGCAGAGATGAACCTGTACCTGCCGCAATTGCGCGCCTTGTGCATGGCGGAAAACGCCACGCAAATGATGCACAACATCCTTACCCCCCGCGGCGCGCAAGTGCGTGACGCCAAGGCCTGGGCCGAGTACCTCGACGCCAGCCTGGCGCGTTACGGCGACAAGAGCGACGTGTTGTTCGCCCAGCACAACTGGCCGACCTGGGGTGGCGAACGCATCCGCACCTTCCTCGCCGACCAGCGCGACATGTACGCCTTCCTCAATGACCGCACCCTGCACCTGCTGAACCAGGGCCTGACGCCGCTGGAAATCGCCGATTCAATCAAGAAACTGCCCGGCAACCTCGACCAGAAGTGGTACACCCGTGGCTACTACGGCTCACTGAGTTTCAACACCCGGGCGGTGTATCAGCGCTACATGGGTTTCTATGACGGTAACCCGGCCAACCTCAATCCGCTGCCGCCGGTAGAAACGGCCAAGCGTTCGGTCGAGGCCATGGGCGGCGAAGCGGCAGTGCTTGAGAAAATGCAGGCGGCGATGGCCAAGGGTGAATACCGCTGGGCCGCGCAACTGGGCAATCAGGTGCTGTTCGCCAACCCGGACAACGGCGACGCCCGCAAAGTCCAGGCCCAGGCGTTGGAGCAAATGGGCTATCAAAGTGAAAACGCCACCTGGCGCAACATGTACCTGACCGGTGCCATGGAGCTGCGCAACGGCGTGCCACCCCATGCGGGCACTTCGGTATCGGTGGACATGGTGCGGGCGATGAGCCCGCAGATGTTCTTCGACTTCCTGGCGGTGCGCCTGGACAGTGAAAAGGCCGTAGGCCATGACCTGACCCTGAACTGGACCTTCGATGACCTGAGCAAGGACTTCAACCTGACCCTGCGCAATGGCGTGCTGACCCACCGTGCAGGGCTCAATGCTCAGGCGGATGCCAGCGTGACCATGAGCAAGGCCACCCTGGAACAGATCAGCCTCAAGCAACTGGATATTCCGACGGCAATCCAGAAAGGTCTGATCAAGTTGCAAGGCAATGGCAAGAAGCTTGGGGAGTTGATGAGCAGCCTCGATACGTTTGCGCCGCAGTTCAATATTGTCACGCCTTGACCGGATGACGCGGGAAACCGCGTCGCCTTCATCGCGAGCAGGCTCGCTCCCACACTGGATCTGTGCCATTCACAAATGCTGTGAACAACCCGATCCCCTGTGGGAGCGAGCTTGCTCGCGATGGCTTTGTGTCAGGCGATGATTGTTTTGTGGGTGTACATATCCCTTGCTGCGGTCACGGCCACTCAGGGTTCCGCCCTTACGGCGGGTCACTTGGAAAAGCGGAGCGCCGCCCGGCCCCAAGTAACCAAGGGCTCTTGCCCCTGACGTTCGGTGCCTCGCCTAGGCTCGGCATGCCCTCGCTCCGGTCCTGCTCCGTGGGCCCGCCGCCATCGGCCATCCATGGCCGGGGGCGGCTAACCCGAGGCGGCCTACCGGCCGGCCTGTTTGCCGGGTTCGTTCGTCTGTGAGTACCTGATTGACTGTCAGGTCGCCATCGCGAGCAAGCTCGCTCCCACAGGGGGCCGGGTTGTTCACAGCATTTGTGAACGACACAGATCCTCTGTGGGAGCGAGCTTGCTCGCGATGCGGTTCAGGCAGACACCACTTCAACCACCGGCATTTTCCAGCGCTGATTGACCACCTGCTGCCCGGGTCCATACAGGCGCAGGACCAGGGTGAACGCTCCGCTTGCAGGCGTCGGCAACCAGTTGCTCTGCTCCGGCGGAGCGACATTCTGCAGGATCAACGTCAACCCGCCGTCCGCATCTTCTTGCAACTGATCCCGACTGCTCAGGCAGTAGCGATTGATCGGGTTGGCCACCAGTTGCCGGTCCGGCAAGTCATACAGCGTCAGCGACCAGAACTCGCTGGCCGGCGGCAATTGACCCGCTGCGAAACGCAGGCGATAGCTTCGCCCACCCTGCAAGGGTTGCCCCTGATTATCCAGACGAGTGCCGGTGTAGAAGGCCTCTTCCACGCTGTTGCCGTAGATGCCGACATTCGCCGCGACAGCGCGGTTGAGGTAATTGCCGTTCAGCGCTTCGCGAGTGCCGAACAGCCCGAGGGTGGTGCGTACCTGGCTCACCGCGATTTGCAGTTGCGCCTGGGCCTCTTGAATCCCCGCGAGCAGTGCCTGGCGCGTTGCTGGCGGCAACGTCGCCGGGTCGAAACCCTGGCCGGGCACGATGCCGATCCGTGCAAACCGCGCGCGCAAGGCTTGTTCGGACGGTTGCGTGGGGCACAGGCTGAGGATCTGGTTCAGCGCCGGGATAAACTCCAGCCCCAACCCGGTCTTGCTGTCCCAGGGGCGCCAGTCAATGGCTGGCGCAGGCACAGGCGGCGCACTGCCGATGTATTCATGCAACGAACGCAAACCGTATTGCTGCTGCAAGGCACGCACCGCCGGCAGGTCCCCGGCGTTTTTCAGGCCCGTTCTCCCAAGCACCATGACGATTTCGGTTTCACTGCGCAGCACAGCCTTGACGCCGTCCGGTGTCGGGCCTTGCCAGTGGGGTCCGGCGATCAGGTAATTCCCCGCATCGCGACCGGTGCTGAGCACGCCGACATAAGCAAAGTTGTGGGTGTACTGGTCGACCAGTTGAAGCACGTAATAGCGGTCGTCAGGCACGGCCGGCACGCTCAACACCTGCGGCTCGCTGCGCAGGTCAAGCCACGCCCAGGAGTACGGCGTGTCGTTGTTCGGCGTGACGATGTCGCGGTTGTTCGGGGTAAACAACTCGCTGTAATGACGAAAGCGGTTGAAGCCGCCGACGTACTCCGGCGCGGCCGGGTTGAGCGCCTGTTTTTCCATGGTCTGGTAATGCATGAGCATGGGGTACGCGTAAATCCACGCCTCTTTGGCAATCTGCCGAGGGTCATCGGAATCACCGGCCAGCAGCCGGCGTGGAAACATCAGGCTTGCTCCCAATACCCCCATGCCGCCCAGCAACCGGCGGCGACTGAAAATCAGGTTCATGATTCGATCCTCGCAATCGTCGGCAACTGATAACTCCCGTCCAATGCCCCGCCCTTGGGCAGGTACAGGCGCAACAGCAGGTTGAACGGACCTTGCGGCGTCGGCAGCCAGTTGCCCTGCGGCGCAGCCTTGGGCGCATCGGCTTGCAGGATCAGGGTCAAGCCGCCGTCGGCATCGTATTGTAGACCAGGGCTGCGGTCGCCCAGGGCGTAACGCTGGATCGGGTTGGCCACCAGCAACTGGGTTTTGCCGTCATACAGGGTCAGCGACCAGAACGCATTCACCGGCGGCAATTGCCCGGCGGGAAAATGCAGGCGATAGGCGTGTTGGCCATTGAGTTCCTGCCCCTTTGCATCGTGCAACGCCATCGGGTACAGCGCTTCCACCGCATCGTTGGCGTAGATGTAGCGCCAGGCGACTGCGGCACGGGTCAGGTCATCGTCACCAAACTTGCCGACGTTGGGCGGCGACGGCAACCAGCCCTGCTGTTCCACCGATAGTCGGCTGGAGGCTGCGCGGACCTGTTCGCGACCGGCTTCGGCGCCCTGTGCGACGGCTTCGTTCAAGTCCGCCGGGGCCTGGAATCCGGCCCCCGGCTTCACCCCGATGGCGGCGAAACGGACCAGTTTCTTTTGTTCGCTGGCGGTCCATTGATGCAAGGGGGCCAGCGCGTTGAAGGTGCTGAACAACACCTGCGCCGGCCCGTGCCTGGTGTCCGTGTACGCTGGCAGTTGCAGCGGTGCCAGGGGTTCAGGGGGCGCGCTGCCATTGACTTTGGACAGCGGTTGCAAGGCGTAGCCCCTCAGCACTTGCGCGGCGTCTTTCTGATCCGCTTCGCCCTTGACCTCGGTCCGTCCCAACAGGAAGACCAGCCGGCTCGGTGAGCGAATCACCGCGCTGAACCCCGAAGGCGCGGGCCCCTTCCAGTCCGGCCCGACAATCAGGTAGCGCCCCGCCTTGTCACCCGTGGCGCGAGTGCCGATGTAGTCGAGGTTGTCGGTGCGCATGTCCACCAGCTGGAAACTGTAGTAGCGACCTTGCACGGCCGGTACGTCGAGCACCACAGGTTCGCTGCGCAAGTCCAGCAAGGCACGGGAATAGAAAGTGTCGTTGTTGGGCGACACCACTTTGTTGTCTTGCGGGCCGAGCAGGCGCGGTTCGCTGTAGAGACGGTTGAACGGCAGTTTCGCGGCGATGGCGCTGAGCACTTTGTCGTGTTCGACGGTGGCGTAGGCGAACACGTAGGCCTCCTGCGCCAGGTCTTTGGCTTGCTGTTGGTCGAGGGTTGCGGCGTGAACAGTACCCAGGCTCGCGCCCAGGGCCAGAGCGGATATCCAGTAGCGCATGGCAGATTTCCTGGTAGATAAATATCAACACACACTGATCCCTGTGGGAGCGAGCTTGCTCGCGATGAAGCCGGAACATCCAACATTGATGTCGTCTGACACGCCGCCATCGCGAGCAAGCTCGCTCCCACAAGGGATTTACGGTGCCTCCCGGTTTACTTGGCCCAACGCCGCAGGTCCGACGGGGTGTAGTCGTCGGTCTTGGCGGCGAAGCCCACGCGCATCGGCTCGGTCTCTTCGTTGGCCAGGCCGCCGGCGTAGTAGCGTCCGGAGATCAGGTCATAGGAGGTTTCCAGCACGTTGTAGGTGAAGCCGTGGTCGTACTGCTGGATCGCGTGCAGTTCACCGCTGCGCCACAGTTCACCGCGACTGTCGTACTGGTCCGACTGGGCGATCTGCCAGCTGTCTTCGTCCACATAGAAGCGACGTTTGGCGTAGATGTGCCGGGCACCGGGCTTGAGGGTCGCTTCGACCACCCACACGCGGTGCTTCTCGTAGCGGGCCAGATCCTGATTGACGTGGTTGGGCTTGATCACGGTGTCGTACTTGAGGTCGCGGCTGCCGATCTTGTAGCTGTTGTAAGGGATGAACAACTCTTGCTTACCCACCAGTTTCCAGTCGAAACGGTCCGGCGCGCCGTTGTAGCCATCGATGTTGTCGGCGGTGATCAGGCCGTTGCTGTAACGGGCGCTGTTGTCGTAGGCGATCATCGGCGCACGGCGCACGCGACGTTGCCCCGGCAGGTACTGCCAGGCCGAACGCGGCTCGGCGACCTGGTCAATCGGCTCGTGCACGAGCACCGCCTCACCGGACAGACGCGCCGGTTCCAGCACCCGGCTCTTGAACATGAACAGGATGTTCGAGCCCGGTTCCAGCCCGCCCACGGTGTCGGCAAAGTTGATCAAAGACTGGTTGCGCACGTAGCTGGTGGCGCCATTTTCACGCACCAGCGCGGCGCTGCTGATGCGCTCGTAACTGCCGCCGCGATAACGGGTCATGTGGTTCCACATCACCTCCAGGCCTTCGGTGGGCAACGGAAACGGAATGCCCCTGGCATAGTCGTGCAAGCCGTTGCCGCCGTCGGCCATGCTGGTCTTGGCGACGTTCTCACGACTGGCCGCCAGTACCTCCTTGGGCAGGTTGGCGCTGCGATGGCTCGGGTAGATGTTCATCTTGTAGGTGTCGGGAAAACGCTTGAACAACGCGATTTGCCCGGGGCTGAGAAACTTCTGGTATTGCGTCAGGTTCTGCGCGGTGACGGTGAGCAACGGCTTCTCGGCGGCATACGGATCGCTGTAGCCGCCCTTGCTGTCGACGGTGCCGGCGTTGCTCGCCAGACCACCGGTCCAGGCCGGAATGCTGCCGTCGGCATTGGCCGCCATTTCCGAGCCCATGGGGGTCAGGGTCTTGCCCAGTGCCACCGAATCGGTGCCTTTGGCCTGGGCCAGGCCGACGGTGCAGGCCAGGGCCAGCACGCACAATTGCATACGCATAACGGTTCTCCTTAGAAGTCTGCCTTGAAGCTGACGGATGCAAAATCGCGGTCGTCGAGGGTGCTGTAGTCGTTGGAACCGAAGAACGTGTTGTAGGCCAGTTCCACGCTGTAGTCGTTCATGTAGACGCCGGTCAGGCTCACGCCCAGCGCTTGCTGGCCTTCCTGGAACGGCCCTTGCGGATCGTAGGAATAGCCCGAGACGTCATGCCGCCAGTTGACGGCCGGAATCAGGTTGATGCCTGGCAACACATCGCTGTATTCGAGGCTGGCGCGCAGGCGATACCCCCACGACCAATCGGTGGCAAAGCCCTTGTCGGTGCAGTATTGGTTGGTCACACCTGAAGCCACCGTGTTGCACAGCGTGCCGTTGCGCGGGGCGCTGCGGCCGAACGCGGCGTTACGGCCCAGGCGCTCGTCCCCCAGATCGTCGATGTGCACGACACCGGCCTCACCGAACAGGCTCAGGCGCGTGGCGCCCAGCACGTTGTCGATGGCCTGGGTGGCCGAACCGGTCAACTGCCAGACGCCCTTGCGCTCCCACGCATCGAACTGGCTGCCATTGGTGGTGCTGAAGCCGGGCGGCAACTGCAACCAGGAACTGCCCCCCGGTCCGGAAATCACCGCAACGTTGACGTCGGGCGCGTTGATCGCGATCGGCATGTTCGGCCGGTAGCTCAACTCACCGGCCAGGGAAATCCCGGTGACAGGCTCGACGCCGTTGAGGCTGATGCCGTACAGGCGAATGTTTTCCGGGAAGGCCGCCGCATAGCTCGGCCCCTGGATACCACCGGGGAAGGTACCGGGCAAGGCGGTGTTCCTGGCGTTAATGGTGAAGTACGGCAACCGCGAGTGATAGTTGATGTAGTAGATCGCCGCTTCCGCATCGTTGAGCGCCGGGATCATCTGGCGCAAGGCGAAGCCGAACTGGCCGTTGTCGGACGGCGATTCGTTGCCCCGGGACGTGGCGAACAAACCAGCGGCCTGCATCTGTTGATCGGTCTGTACCTGGCTCAGGTACAGCGGCCCGCAACCCGGCTGGATCACATCACTGCTGGCGAAGAAGGTGCCGCAACCGTCGAGAACGCTGGGGCGCCAGTTGTACTGGTAGAAACCTTCGAGGTTGGTGGTGTCTGTCAGGCCGAAGCTGAAGGAGACCATCTCCACCGGCAACTGGCCTTCCTTGATCTCCACGCCGGGACGGTTGAACGCCGAGATGTCCAACGGGTTGATCACGTTGATGCCGTTCTGGATCAGCAGCGCTTCGCCCCAGGACAACACCTGGTTACCGACCTTTACGTTCAGCGGATGTTCGGCCACCTGGAAGTCTTTCCAGACGTAGGCATCGAGCACCTCGAAGCCCTTGAATTTTGACAGGTCGTCCCAGCCCGAATCGTCGAAATCCTTGAAGCGGCCATTGCCGGTTTCATAGGCATGGTCGTACCAGTACTTGAAGCGAATGAACGCGCCCTGACCCTGGCCATCGAGACTGATATCGGTGAGCCCCTTGAAGAGTTGCGAGATGGGGTCGCCCTTCTTGAAGTTCAGCCGGTTGTCGTCGGCGCTGACGCTGGTGCCATTGGCATTTACGCCCTGGGCCTGCAGGGCGTTGGCGCGGGTCATCAGGCTTTTGTCAGGGTTTTGCGTCGACCAGCTGCTGCCCAGGCTCAGGCTGGTCTTGGTCGACAGGCTCCAGTCTTCGTTGAGGTCAAATGTGGTGGCGTAGGTTGGCCCCGTCAGTACGGCAAGAATCGCCAGCGCAAGGGGTTGCGGGCGAGTGTGGCCAAGCCGGTGAAGCCGTTGGCGGACTCCGGCTGTGGCCGAGCGTTTTTTTATCATTATTAGGCTCCGGTCAGGTTTGCTCAGCCCGGACACGGTGCCCAACTATCGGCCCCGACACGCAAGCGATGGCCGACAAAAAATAATCATCGGGGGTATCTGCGGGGGGCTTCGGTTAATTTCTGAAGGCGTACATATCCGTTTCTGCGGATGCGGTCACCTGTGGGAGCGAGCTTGCTCGCGAAGGACGTCAACGATAACGCGTGTTGTCTGAATGAACGCGGTGTCTGGACGTTTTTCGCGAGCAAGCTCGCTCCCACAGGTACTGAGTACATCCGCAAGATTTCGGTCGACTGTGAGGCCGCCTTCGCAAGCAGGCTCGCTCCTACAGAAGAGCAAAGGCAGAGCGGCGTACACCCGCGCTTCTCACCACTCATCAGGCCGAGCGTTAGCTCGCCTGCAGCTCTTGATCTTGATCCACCCGCCCCCTCGGAAGGCCTCGTGGGACGTGAAGGGATCAACGGATATGTACTCCATCACCAAAGCCCTATACCCCGGACTACAAACCAAGGCGAAACTGCTTAGGCGTAATCCCGAACTGCTTGCGAAACGCCCGAATGAAATTGCTCGGCTGCCGATACCCCAACCGCTCGGCAATCCGCTCAATCGGCTGATCCCCCGCCGTCAACCAGTGCCGCGCCAACTCCAGGCTATCGCTACGGGTGTGTTGCGCCGCAGCGGTCTGCCAGTGCCGCAACATACTCTGATGCAAAAACCCATTGGCCCCCAGCAAAGGCTCATCGAGACTGGCCGCTGGCAGGCTCAGACACGGATGTGAACCCTCCAGCACCTCGACACCCATGCTACGCAACCACTGCCCGGCAGCCTGTTGCGGCGTCAAGTGGACCGCGACGAACACCTCGGCCGGCGCGCGCCCCAAACGTCGGGCGATGTTGCGCACCAACGTCAGGGTCGCCGCATCGAGACCAAAAAAATGCGGCGGCTGGTCAACACTGCGCAAATGCAAGCGAGCCTGCCCGTCACCCTCCTCCAGTTCCGCCACTACGTAGTTGGTCACCCGCGGCAGGAAATCAGTGAAACACGCCAGGCTCGCGCGAAGGGTCGCGGCGGAGTCCAGCAGAATGTTCAAACCCCGTAACGTGGTAGTCGCCATGCCATTGACCAGTTCGCAGCCAAACGACACCCCGGCGCCCGCACGTTCGCATTCATTCCACAGGCGTTCGACCAGGTGCGCGGGCACGTGCAGGTCCTGCCCTTCGAGCAACGACTGGCAGATGCCGGCCCGTTGCAGCAGTTGGTCCTGGCACAGTCCGGACTGCCGGGCATGGCTGAGAATGGTACGGGTGAAGGCGCTGGAAATGAACGGTTGGCTGGTCATGGCAGGTTACGGCGAGAAGACAGGCGTGTACTTATGCCAGCCCCTGTGATATCGATCCAATGCATTAAAAGTATCCGACAAATGCAGGAGACGCATGATGGACCTACGACAACTCCGCCACCTTGTCGCCTTGGCCGATTACCGCAACTTCGGCCGTGCCGCCGAGGCGATCAACCTCAGCCAACCCGCCTTCAGTCGCAGCATCCAGACCCTGGAGCGCGACCTCGACTGCGCGCTGGTAGAACGCAGCAGCCGCGAATTCCGTCTGACTGGCCAGGGTCAACTGGTACTGCAACATGCCCGGCGCCTGCTCGCCGGCAGCCAGGCCCTGCAAAACGAACTGACGCAATACAACGGCCTGACCGGTGGCGAGTTGCACTTCGGCTGCGGCCCGTACCCGGCCCAGGTGCTGGTGCCCGAGGCGCTGGCGGAATTCATCCAGGCTCACCCGGCGATCCGCATCAGCTTCCACCAGGGCGACTGGGAGCAACTGGCGGTCTGGCTTCGCGAACAGCAGATCGAATTCCTCGTGGCCGACGCGCGGTACTTCACTGGCGACCCGCAATACCAGGTTCAGCTGTTGCGCCCTCGACGTGGGCGGTTCTTTTGCCGTGTCGGACATCCCTTGGCGCAGCAGCAGAACCTGTCCCTGCGCGCCCTGCTCGACTACGCGGTGGTCGGCACGCGAATACCGCCGATGATCCGCAAGATCCTCGCCGACGTGCAGGGCGAGGCGGACTTCAACCCGAGCGTGGAGTGCGCGCAATTCGATGCGATCCGCCGCGTGGTGATGCGCTCCGATGCGGTGGGTATAGCCACCATGGAGGCCTTGGCCGAACTGGTGGACCAGGGCCTGATCCGGCTGCTGGAGTTTACCGACGTGCCCAAGGAGGATCCCGGCCTGCAATTGCATTACGGCATCGTCAGCCGTGCCGGGCATTCCCTGACACCGGCCGCGCTGGCGATGGTCGATGCTGTGCTGACGGTCGACCAACGTTTGCTGGCGTCGAACTAGGCGCATCTGAAACACACACAAATCCCTGTAGGAGCGAGCTTGCTCGCGATGGTGTATCAGTCGACACAGCGGTGAATGACACTCCATCGCGAGCAAGCTCGCTCCTACAGGGGTAGATCACGCACGCCGCGCCAGCGACTGCAAGGCCCGGGGCTCACCGAGGGCGCGCAGCAGGCAGTGCATCGCCTCCTCGCGGCTGCGCTCGAAGCGATAGCGCGACTCGATGTACAGCGCCAGTTTCAATTCCACGGGTTCGTCCAGGGGCAGCGGCACGTGTTGCAGGCCCAGCACGTTGGCGACCCGGCTTGGCAGGCTGATGCCGAACGGCTGGCGATCGGCGATCAGCTTCGCGGCCAGGGTGCTTTGGGTGCTCATCGCCACATTCCGGCGCAGGCCTTTCAAGCCAAGCTGCAAGTCCACCGGGCTGAGCCCGTCGCGGCGGCTCGACACCTGGATCTGCGGCTGCTCCAGATACTCCTGCAGGGTGCGCGGCGGCTCCTTGAGCGCGGCGCCATAGGCGAACACATAATGGTCGGCGGGCAATGCCTGTTTGTGCAGGCCGGCAAGCCCGGCCAGCGGTTGGTCGAGGTCGATCAGGATATCCAGCTTGCCGCTGGCCAGATCCTGCAAGGCGTCGCGGCGCCGGGGCTGGAAATAACGCACCTGCCAATCGGCGTGGGGTGACTCGAGCAAGGCATCGAGCAGCACCGGTTGCAGGCAATCCAGACAACTGATGCGCAGCAGTGGATTGTTCTGCCGCGCGGCGGGAATCATGCGCAAGCCATCGCGCAGTGACTCCAGCGCTGCACGCACGTAGTCGGCCAGACGATGGGCGACCAGTGTCGGCGTCACCCCCAGGCGACTCTTGATGAACAGCGGGTCGCCGCACAACTCGCGCAGGCGACGCAACGCATTGCTCATGGCCGGTTGCGACAGGCACATCACCTCGGCCGCACGGGTGACGCTGCGCTGCTGATAAATCGCATCGAAGGCAAGCAACAGGTTCAAATCGAGCTGGCGTAAATCAAGCATGGTCTTGCTCCGGCAAATCGCTTAACGTCGGGCAGCCTAACCAGTGTTGCGGAACAAGCTGTGAGCCCTACATGACAAAAAGCGATCAGCCACTGCGCGATCAATCGATACCCAATGCGTTCTACGCGCCGACCCTGCTGCCGGCCATCGAAGAGTTGCTGGCCCGTGGCGTGGACCGGGACAGTATCGAAGGCCTGTTTCGTCGCAGCCTGTTCGAGTTGCGCACGCCATTCATGCGCATTCCGCTATTCATGTCGCGGCGCTTCTGGGCGTTTGCCCTGGAGCAGACCGGCGACCCGCTGATCGGCCTGGCGGCTGGCCGGCGTTTCGTTTCCACCGCTACCAATGGCCTGACATACCTGTTCGACGTGGCCGACTCACTGGACAGCGCCTGCCAGTATTTCGTGCGTTTCTTTCCGTTTTTCAACGGGCACTTCCAGGCGCGGATCGTGCGCGGCGACGACAGCGTCCAATTGCACCTGCTCGATTGCGGCAGTGTGAAAACCAGCGCGGCAACCGCCGATTACATACTCATCAGCCTGTGCAGCATGTTGCGGCGCAAATTCCTCGCCAGCGGCCTGGAGCGTGATCCGGTTCTGGGCGTCGGGCTGGTCGGCGCTTGCACGACCAATGCGCAGGAACATCAACAAACCTTTCGCGCACCGGTGCAATGGGGGCAGGCGCAGCACTCGATCCGCCTCGATCCACAGCTGTTCGTCATCCCGTTGACGCCGGGCAATCATGAACTGGAACACACGCTGATCGAGCTGTTGGAGCAGACCCGACGCAACAGCGAACCGACCTTGCTGGAGCAAGTCTGCGACCATTTGATCGGCAACCTCGCCGAAGCCAACTGGCAGCAATTCTGTACCACCCAGCACGTGCTCGAGCGCACCGCCGCCCGACGCTTGAAGGCGTTGGGCTGGAGTTTTTCAGAGTTGCTCGACGAATACCGTCGCTACCGGGCCGAAGACTTTTTGCAGGGAACGGACCTGGAGCTGGTGGAGATTTCCGACCGCCTGGGCTACAGCGATGTGCAAAGCTTCAATCGTGCCTGCCTGCGGTGGCTGGGGTGCGCACCGGGTGCCTGGCGAACCCGGCAAGGTCGATAAAAAACCACACGCGTGCGAACCCTAGGCGGCCCATTGAATGAACGCCCGTAGCCGCTCACAGGCGGCTGGCTGACAAAGTCAGCATCATTGAATTTGCTATGACTCGACAGGCACTTGATCAATAGATTGTTGGACATTTTTTAACATTCGCATTGCGCCATCTGTGCGTAAGAACTGTCAGACGCGGTGAACACTCGTCATTAAACCGGTGGCTCAAACCTGACACCCCCCAAGCAGCTACAACCCTTGTATTTCAAGGCTTGCGGCAGGTTGTTGCTTTCTTGAGATTTTCGCCAAACAGTCAAAATCGGGAGGGGTGAAACCCAATAGTGATGGCAATAGCCCCACATTTGGGGGCGTCTTGCCCCTTTAACATACTGGTTCGCTGACACGGTTTGCCGAGGCTGGTCTATACCCCCTTTTGACAGTCTTGTTTTGCAACTCTCCACCGTTTTACGAGGCACGCTGATATGGACGTGAGCGTATTTGGTACGGGCTATGTTGGCCTGATACAAGCAGCTGCATTGGCCGATGTCGGACATCGCGTCCTGTGTGTCGACATCGATCCGAACAAGATCCGACAACTGCAACAGGCCGTGCCACCGATCAGTGAGCCGGGGCTTTGCGGCACCCTTGAAGAAAACATCAAGGCCGGTCGCCTGCTCTTCACCACCCAGGCCAGCGATGCGGTAGAGCACGCCGAGCTGATCTTCATCGCCGTTGGTACGCCCGCCGACGAAGACGGTTCGGCCGACCTCAGCCATGTGCTGAGCGTGGCCCGGCAGATTGCCAGTTTCATGAAGGCCGACCGCACACTGATCATCAAATCCACGGTGCCGGTAGGCACGGCGGACCAGGTCAGTGCCACTGCCATTGAAGAGTTGCAGCGCAGCGGCAAAGGCTCGCTGAAGATACGGGTGGTGTCCAACCCGGAGTTTCTCAAGGAAGGCAGTGCCCTGGCCGATTGCATGCGCCCGGACCGGATCATCGTCGGTACCGCTGACGATGAAGCCCGCAGCCAGATGAGCGAGCTCTACGCACCGTTCTGCCGCAACCACGACAAATTGATGTTCATGGACAACCGCAGCGCCGAGTTGACCAAGTACGCAGCGAACGCGATGCTGGCCACGCGCATCAGTTTCATGAACGAACTGGCCAACCTCACCGAGTTACTGGGAGCAGATATCGAAGCCGTGCGCAAAGGCATCGGTTCGGACCCGCGCATCGGTTACCACTTCATCTACCCCGGTTGCGGCTTCGGCGGTTCCTGCTTCCCCAAGGACCTGCGCGCTCTGCTGCACACCGCCGAACACGTCGGCATGTCACTGAAGTTGCTGCGTAGCGTGACCGACGTCAACGACCACCAGCGGCATATCCTGTTCAGCAAACTCAAGGCGCAATTTCCCGGTGGACTGGCCGGCAAGTCCATCGCCGTGTGGGGCCTGGCGTTCAAACCCAACACCGATGACATGCGCGAAGCACCGAGCCGCAATCTGATGGAGGCGCTCTGGGCCGAAGGTGCGAGCGTGCAAGCCTACGACCCGGAAGCCATGTCCGAATGCCGGCGTATTTACGGCTACCGCGACGACCTGCATCTGTGCGCCACCCGCGATGACACACTCGAAGACGCCGATGCCCTGGTGATCTGCACCGAGTGGAAGAACTTCCGCGTGGTCGACTTCGACAGGCTGGCGAGCAAACTGCGAAAACGGGTGATCGTGGACGGACGCAACCTGTACAGCCCGGAACAGGTGGCGGCCGCCGGCCTGCATTACAGTGGCATCGGCTTGCGCCGCATCACGCCCGAGGCCGTCCGTCCATGAAGATTCTCGTCACCGGAGCAGCCGGCTTCATTGGTGCCCATTGCGTGCTGCGACTGTTGCGCGATGGACACCAGGTATTCGGCCTCGACAACTTCAACAGCTACTACGATCCGCAACTCAAGCACGATCGCGTGCGTTGGGTGCAGGAGCAGGCACGCCCTTTCCCGCTCTCAATGGTTGACCTGGCCGATACACCGGCCATCGAGGCACTGTTTGCCAGGGAAAAACCGGAGATCGTGATACACCTCGCGGCCCAGGCCGGGGTGCGTTATTCCCTGGAAAATCCCCGGGCCTACCTGGACAGCAACTTGAGCGGGTTCCTGAACATCCTCGAAAGCTGCCGCAACCACCCGGTCAAACACTTGATCTACGCTTCGTCCAGTTCGGTGTATGGCGCCAACCAGCACACACCGTACTCGGTGCACAATGGTGTGGATCATCCGCTGTCGCTGTACGCCGCGACCAAGAAGTCCAACGAATTGATGGCCCACAGTTACAGCCACCTGTTCGGTATTCCCTGCACCGGGCTGCGCTTTTTCACGGTGTACGGCCCCTGGGGACGGCCTGACATGTCGCCGATCCAGTTCGCCCGGGCCATCGCCGAAGAACGGCCACTGAAGCTGTTCAACTACGGCAAGCACCAGCGGGACTTCACCTACATCGACGACATTATCGAGAGCATCACACGCCTGATCGACCGCCCACCGCAAGCCAACGCTCAATGGGACCGCGAACAGCCAGACCCGGCCACGAGCATGGCACCCTGGCGGATTTTCAACATCGGCGGCCAGCACCCGGTAGAGCTCAAGGACTATCTGGCATTGCTGGAAAAACACATGGGGCAAAAAGTCCGGATCGAACTGCTGCCCCTGCAACCCGGCGATGTCCTCAACACCTGCGCCGATGCCAGTGAGCTGGCCCGCGCTACCGATTTCCAACCGCGTATCGAACTGGACGAGGGACTGAGGCGCTTCGTTGCCTGGTTCCGCTCTTACTACTGACTGCGTCCCCCATACCGCACACGGCTGAACTCTGCGGAGAATTTATGTCTGAACACGAAAAAAGTGTGCCACTTGGCAATTTGCGTAGAGAAAAGCGCCTGGACCCCGAACAGCGCATGCGCATGGATGCCGCGATCCACATGCAGGGTTGTGGCTGGATAACCGGTCGCGAAGGTGGCCGGCCATGGACCCTGTCGCGCACCAACCGCGTCCTGGCCTGCTTCGGCGCGCTGCTGATCCTGGTGCTGATTTCCCCGGTGCTGCTGGGGCTGGCGCTGGCCATCAAACTCACCAGCCCGGGGCCGGTGATGTTCGTGCAAAAGCGCACCGGTTACCGCGGCCGCATGTTCGGCATGTACAAATTCCGCACCATGGTCACCAACGCCGAGGAACTCAAGGAGTCCCTGCGGCACCTGAACAAGCACGGCACCGACGCCATCGATTTCAAGATCGACAAGGACCCGCGCATCACCGGTATCGGCGGCTTCCTGCGGCGCACCAGTCTCGATGAGCTGCCGAACCTGTTCAACGTGGTGACCGGCGACATGCGCCTGGTAGGCCCCAGGCCGACTTCGTTCAATGCCTACCGCTACAAGAACAAACACCTTGTGCGCCTGAGCATCTACCCCGGCATGACCGGCCTGTGGCAAATTTCCGGGCGCAGCAATATCGATTTCGACCAGCGCGTTGAGTTGGATCTCACCTACATCTCCCAGCAGAGCCCGCTGCTTGATTTGAGGATTCTGTTGAAAACCCCTTTAAAAGTTTTCAGCGGACAGGGAGCGAGTTGAATGGACGGCTCAACGGCTAAAAGCCTCAGCATTGCCAGCCCGAGCGAGTCCAATCTGACATCGACCGTGCTCGACCAGAACCTGCGGATCCTTTTCCTGACCGCCGCCAACCCCGGCGCAGGCACCACCACCAGTGCCCTGGCGCTGGCCAGTCAACTGGCGAAGATGAGCAGCGGCCTGGTGCTGCTGGTGGATGCCAGCCAGTCGGCGACCAACCTCACGCAACAGTTGGGGCTGAGCAAGGAACGGGGGTTTCGCGACTTGTTGTTCAACACCCAGAGCCCGCCCTTGTTGCAGGACTGCGTGGTGGACGTCTCCAGCCTGCCCTTTCACGTTCTGCCATTCGGCCGCTACTCCCGTGGCAACGAACACCTGACACCCGAGCGCCTGAGCCCGCTGCTCGATCAACTCGGCATCCGGTACCGCTTCGTGGTGATCGACGGCGACGCGGTGTATTCGGCCTCCGACACCCTGGTCATCAGCACCCAGGTGGACGGCGTGGTCCTGGTCGTGCGCTCGGAAGACACCCGCTGGGAGGTGGCCCAGGCCGCGGCCCAGCGCTTGAGCCAGGCGGGAGCGAAGCTGGTCGGCAGCGTGTTCAACCGACGCAAGTACTACATGCCCGAATGGCTGTACAGAAACCTGTGAGCAGTCAGACAAGGATGACGCCATGAACGCCAAGATGCTTGTCCTGCTTTTGCTGCCCCTTGCAGGTTGCTCCAGCACTTCCTCCGACGAATCCCAAGGCATGCCGGTGCAAATCCTCACGGCCCCACCGGCGAACGCCCAGGCCACTGACGTGCCCAAGGTTGAGCAGACCCTGCGCCCACAGGATGTGCTGGACGTGATCTTCCACATCAGCACCAGTGGCTCGGCCGCCTATCGCGTGCAGTCCGGGGACACGATCGCGCTGAACTTCACCGCCGCCAGCCAGTTCAACGGCAACCAGTTGGTGCTGCCCGATGGCACCATCGAACTGCCGGGGGCCCACACCACGGTGAAAATCGAGGGCCTGACCCGCGATGAAGCACGGGACGCGATTCAGCGCGCCTACGATCGCAAACAGCTGTTCCAGCCCAACCGCAATCAGCTGTCAGTGATGGTAGTGAGCCCGCTGGCCAATGAGTGGAACCTCAAGTCCGTGCTCAACCACCCCGGCACCGGCATGAGTCGGGAAATCACCGTGGGCACCGACGGCTACGCCAGCTTCCCGGAAATCGGTGCCGTACCGCTGCAAGGCATGACCATCAACCAGCTGGAGGCCTACCTCAATAAACGCTACGCCACCCTGCCGGGGCGCATGACCGTGGACGTGCTGCTCAAGTCCACCGCCGGCAACGAAATCTATGTACTGGGTGAAGTCGGCCAGCCGGGCTCCTACCCGATCCGCCGCCCGGTGTCGGTGCTCGAAGCCCTGACCTTGGCCCGCGGTTCCAACGTCAAGGCACGCCTGGACTCGGTGATGATCATGCGGCGCAACGGCAACCAGGTGGTCGCGCATCGTTACGACGTGGAAAAAGCCTTGTCCGGCGACGCCACCCAGATCGCCTACCTGCAAGCGGACGACATGCTGTACGTGCCCAAGACCAAACTGGCCAGCGCCGGTGAGCTCGCGCGGCAACTGGCGGACGTCGTGTTGTTCCAGGGCATGGGCCTCAGCTTCAGCTACCGCGTCGACAACAAAGACGACAACAGCAACTAACTCTCAGGTGGCCAATGAATCCAAAGGAAAACTACCTGCATGAGTTCTTCAGGATCTTCTTCGCCAACAAGCAGCTGGTGAAGCGAGTTTTCCTGGTCTTTGCCGTGATCGCCGTGGTCTTGCCGCTGTTGCTCAAGCAGAGTTTCGATATCACCGCCCAGGTGATCGTGCAGTCCAAGAAAATCTCCCAGGGGGATGCCACCAGCACCCTCAATCAGGAAAACGCTTCCTTCATTCCACCGTCGCTGGCGGACATGGAGACCGAGAGCAACATCCTGCGTTCGCCGGCCTTGATCCGCCAGACCATCAGCGAGTTGCGCGAAAAGGGTGAGTACACGCTACCCGTGAGCGCCTTCAACAAACTGCTGGTGCAGCCGTTCAAACGGTTTGTCACCAATCCCGTTCGCGAACACGTGACCAACCCGGTTCGCAACCTGCTCGGACTGCAGACCGATCCGGTACGCGACACCGTGCTCGATGCCCTCACGCAGCAAGCGTCCTCTGCCCTGAAGGTGGAAACCTTGCCGGGCTCCAACGTGATCTCGATCGTCTACCGCTTCCCTGACCCGGCCCAGGGCACCCGGTTCGTCACCGCCCTGCTGCAGAACTACCTGGTCAGCCGCCAGGAAATGCAATCGATCGACCTGCCGCAGAGCTTCTACGAAACCAAGAAGTTGCAGTACCAGGTGCGTCTCGATGGCCTGGAAGCCAATCGCCTGGCCTTGCTCGAAAGCATCGGTTCGTCCGACCCCAAGGAAGAAATCACGTTCCGCCTCAACGCGATCAACACCGAGGAGCAGGCGCTCAACCTGTATCAGGACCGACTGCTGCAAAGCCAGCGCTGGCTCGATTACCTGAAAACCAGCCTGGCGACCGCCAACAACGCCAGATTCACCGACTACACCTTCCCCTACACCTTCACCACCACGGTCGACAGCGTCGCTTTCGAAGACCGCGAGATCAAGCAACTGGGTGAGCAACTGACGACCCTGGTCAGCCGCTATATGGACGACCTGGCGGTCTTTCAGCCCGGCAGTGAGCCGATGCAAATGACCCGCGAGCAAATCATCCGGGCCCGTGGGCAATTCCTGAAGATTGTCAGCAACCGGATTCAGGAGCGCACCAGCGACCTGGCGACGATCAGCTCGGTCATCGAGCAGAAAACCGCGCGCATTGCCGAGTTCAAGAATCGTATCCACCAGTTGCAGGAAACCCGGAGCAAGCTGCGGCAGATGGACACCGAAATCAACGCGCTGCACAAGGCGTTCGCCACCTATGCCCAGCGCTTCGCCGAAAGCAGCACCGCGCGCGCACTGGACAACGACCTGTCCAACGCACGGGTACTCAGCCCGCCGTTCGAGCCGACCGAAGCGGCGTTCCCCAAGCCGATGCTGATCATTCCGTTCGGAGTGTTCACCGGTTTGCTGCTGGCGATTGCCCTGGTCTATGTGCGTGAGTTCTTCGACCACCGCTTCAAGCACCCTGCGCAAATCACCCATGAACTGGGCTTGCCGGTGCTGCTGGTGATCAATGATCAAAGCACCCTGCCAAACAATCCGCACAAGAGCTGGAGCGTACCGGCCCTCGTACATTGGGTGCGCAATTGAACGCGCCGCTCGGCACCACCCACGACCTGCCGATCATTCATTTGCTCAGCAGCGGCGGCTTCTATGGGGCCGAGCGGATGCTGCTGGATCATTGCCTGGCGACGCCGGGGCAGCACCAGGTGCTGTTTCTCGATGCGCCGCCAGAACTGATCGCGCGATTTCGCGAGGCCGGTGTCGATTGCCTCGGCTGTGCAGGCCTGGTCGCGTTGCTGGGGCATTTGCGCCAGCGACGGAACCAGCGGCCACTGATCAATACGCACAACTTCAAGGGTCTGTTGTTCGGCTGGATCGGCGCTACGCTGTTGCGCCTGCCACTGGTGATCACCCAGCACGGCTTCACCCCACGCAGTCGCAAGCAGAAGTTCTACACCTGGCTGAGCCTGCAACTGTGCCGCACGGCCTCGGTGAACCGGGTGGTGTGTGTCGCCGAAAGCATTGCCGCGCTGCACCGTCAGGCCAATGTGCGCACGGACAAACTGCAGGTGATCCCCAATGGCCTGCCGGCGGCCCACGACTTGCTGCCGCACAGTGGCGAGCGTCAACGCTGGCTGGCTGGTTACGTCGGGCGCCTGAGTAGCGAAAAAGGCCCTGACCTGTTTCTCGATGCGCTGATCCCGTTGTGTCAGCAGTACCCGCAACTGGACGCTGTGATGCTCGGTGACGGGCCGGAGCGCGAAAGCCTGCAGACGCGGATCGACGAGGCAGGCTTGCAGGCGCGCATCACACTGGCGGGCTACCAGACCGACATGGGCGCCTGGTGGCGGCAACTCGATGCGTTGGTGATCAGCTCGCGCACCGAAGGCACGCCCATGATTCTGCTCGAAGCGATGCAGGCCGGAGTGCCGGTGGTGGCCTTCGGCGTCGGCGGGATTCCCGATGTCTTGCAGGACCGCCACAACGGCCTGCTGGCCACGCCCACCGACAGTACCGCCCTCGCCCGCCAGATCGGCACGCTGCTGGGTGACCCGGCCCTGGCCGGGGAGTTGATCGACAACGCAAAACGTACGCAACGGGATCGCTACGACCTCAAGGTCCTGGCCGAACGCTGGTCGCAGCTTTACATCCGGACTGCACGAGAGGCACACCCGTGATTGTTCCGCTCTCGATCGTCAGTTTGCTCGGCCTGGTCTGCCTCGGTTTGCTGGCCAGCCCTTATCCGTATCTGGCGCCGGGAGCGGTACTGGGCCTGGTGGGTGTCGCGGTGCTGTACCGCAAGCCGGCCTGGGGCTTGTTGGGCATTGTCGCCATCCTGCCTTTCGAAGGTCTGTTCAAGGACAGCTCACTGTCGGGCTCCAAATTCCTCGGGGCTTCGCTGGCGCTGATCCTGATGCTGCAACTGGCGACTCACCAACTGCCGAGCGAGCGCCTGCGCAGCAATGTCTGGCGTTTCCTGGTCGGGTTCATGGTGCTGTACCTGCTGAGCCTGTTGAACACCGACGACATGGGCTTCTCCCTGGGCCACCTGCGCGAATTGAGCGTCGGCCTGATTCTGTTTGTCATCACCCTGCTGGTCGGGCGTGAGTTGAACCTCGACATGTTCGCCAAACTGGTTGCCATCAGTGTCTCGGCGACCTGCGCCATGGCGATGTTCTCTGCCAAATACCAGGACGACGGCCGTGCGTCCGGGATGCTCAATGACCCGAACGACTTTGCCCTGATGATCGCCTTCGCCGTACCCATGGCGCTGTTGCTGGTGGTCCGCAGCCCGAACCGGTTGCACCGGTTATTCTGGGGGGGCTGTACCCTCTTGCTGCTGGGCGGCATGACCAAGACCGAATCCCGTTCGGGGCTGGTGGTGTTGCTCCTCAGCCTGTTGATCGGCGCGTGGCACTACCGCGCGCAGCTGCCACATATTCGTCCACGCCACCTGGGCTTTGCCATGCTCGGCCTGGCGATTGTGATTTCGCTGGGGCTCTATGCGATGCCGGCCAGTTACGTGGAACGCATCCAGTCGCTGAGCATCCTCAGCTCCGGGGCCAAGAGTCAGGACCCGTCACTGGGCCGTCGTGCCTCCTACATTGTGGTCGGCAGCGCCATGATCGCCGAGAACCCCTTGCTTGGCACCGGCCCCGGCACGTTCCCGCTGCACTACGCTACCACCGGTTATGCCAAGACCTTTGCCATGACCGGCAAGACCGATGACCTGTACCGTCGCGCCCACAACACCTACCTGGAGATCTTCAGTGAACTGGGGATTCCCGCCGGCCTGATGTTCGTCGGCATGCTCGCCCTGGGTTTGTACAACCTGATCCGCGCCCGCCGCGCCTGGCTATTGCGAGGAACTGGGCATCAGGCTGATCTGATGACCCACCTGAGTATGAGCCTTCTGTCGTTGACGTTGTTCCTGATGTTCCTCAGCGCACCGAATCACAAGTACCTGTGGATCATGCTCGCGTTGACCAGCGTGCTGCGCACTAAAGCCGAAGAACCCCCGCCGACGGAGGTCAGGGCATGAACCGCATCAGCATCATCATCCCGATGTACAACGAGGCCCGGCACATCGCCCGGACCCTGCAAGCGGCACGACATGCCGCCGAGGCGGCCAACGTCGAATGCGAGTTGATCGTGGTCGACAACGGCTCCGATGACCAGGGCCCGGACATTGCCCGACAGTTCGGCGCCCAGGTGCTGGTCCTGCCCGGCCTGCTCATCGGTGCATTGCGCAATCGCGGAGCGGCGATCACCAGCGGCGAATGGCTGGCCTTTATCGATGCCGACGTCGAGATGCCCGAGAACTGGCTCAAGCTGTTGTTCGACCTCGAGTCCGGCGGCCAGGCCGATGTCATCGGCCTTGACCTGCACACCCCGGCCGAAGCGCCGTGGTACGCCGACGCCTGGCAGCGGCGCACCTTGCGTCCCGATACGCAGCCACTGCATGTCGCGCAATGGCTGCCCACTTGCAACCTGCTGATGCGCCGTCGCTGGTTCGACAAGGTCGGTGGTTTCAATGAACAACTGCGCACCGGCGAGGACAAGGAACTGACCATGCGCCTGGTCGACGCGGGCGCGAAACTAGTCGCGGTCAACCAAAGCGTGGCGCTGCATTGGGGCTACGAAAGCAGTTGGCGGGAATGGATGGGCAAGGAATTGTGGCGTCAGGGCAGTCATCTGCAACTTCTGCGCACCCATGGCCCGAGCCTGCGCTTGCTGCGCTTTCCGTTGCTGTCGATTGCCGCCTGGTTGATCGATTTCATGGCCATTTCCGCCCTGTTCGACGGGTTCCCCCATCATTCGCTGCTGATGCTGCTGCTGACCGTCCTGCCCGCCCTGGCACTGAGCCTGCGTCAGAGCGCCAGGCACCGCGACACGCTCCTGACCCTGCAACTCTGGGGCCTGCACTGGGTACGCCTGCACCTGGCGGGCGCCGGGCTCATCCTCAGCCTTTGTCATTGGAATGCCAGGAGGCCCGCCCGTGGCTGAATTCATTTTCTGGTTGTGCCTGTTGCTACCGGTTTACGCCTACCTCGGTTATCCCCTGTTATTGACGTTGCTGGCACCGTTTTACCCGGCACCGCGCCAAGGACCGGCACAACCGATGGACGTGAGCATCGTGATTGCCGCGCACAACGAAGCGCGGCATATCGAAGAAAAACTGCGCACCGTGCTGGCCCAGGATTATCAGGCCCGCTCACTGCAAATCATCCTCGCCAGTGACGGCTCGACCGATGACACCGTGGCCTGCGCTCACCGGGTCGAGGACCCGCGCATCACCGTGCTCGATCTGCCCCGCCAGGGCAAGGCGGCGACGCTCAATGCCGGGGTCGCGATCAGCAGCGGCGCAATCCTGGTGTTCACCGACGCCGACAACCAGTGGTCCACCGACACCCTCGGCCATTTGCTTGCGCCGCTCAACGACCCGCAGGTCGGTGGCTGCGCCGGGCACATGGTGATCCCGGTGACAGGAAAGGGGTTGAGCGTTGGCGACAGCCTGTATCGGCACTATGAAGGTTGGCTGCGCTACGTGGAAAATCGCACCGGCTGCATGGTCTCCGCCGACGGCGCATTGCTCGCCTTGCGCCGCGAGTTGTTCCAGAACGTGCCGGCGGAGGTCAACGACGATTTTTTTATCAGCACCTGCGCGCCGGTCGCGTTCAAGCGGATTGTCTACGTGCCCCAGGCCCGGGTAATCGACCAGGGTGTGGACGAAGCCGACAAGCAATTCCGTCGCCGTCAGCGGGTCACGGTGGGTGGCCTGCAAAGCCTGGCCCAGCGCTGGGAGTTGCTGAACCCGCTGACCCACGGCCTGTATGCGATTGCCTTGATCAGCCACAAGCTGATCCGGCGGCTGGCGCCGATCCTGTTGTTGCCGTTGCTGCTGAGCAATTTCTGGCTGTGGGAGGATCACGGCTTTTATCGTCTGAGCCTGATCGCACAACTGCTCGGTTACACGATGGCCATTGCCGGCCTGCTGGATTCGCAACACCGCTTGCCCAAACCCTTTCGCCTGGCCGCGTTCCTCCTGGTGACCCTTGCCGGGATGAGCATCGGCCTGTGGCAGTTCCTGCGCGGTCAGCGTTACGCCCAATGGAACCCCGAGCAAAATCGATGAGAGGTGCGTGCCGTGGCGATCAAACAACTGTTGAAACGCACCAGTGGCTGGCTGTACCTCAACTCCCCGGTGGGGCGCAAGCAACTGCACGGCGCCGGTGTGATCCTGATGTTGCACCGGGTGCTGGCCAGCGACCAGGCCGCCGAACTGCCCCACCGCAATGAACTGTGCGTCGGGCCAAAAGCGTTTGAACATTTGCTGGTGTGGTTGAAAAAACACTTCGACTGCGTGCCGCTGATGGACATTCTGCAACCGGGTGCGCACTCCGAGCGACCGAAAGTGGCGCTGACCTTCGACGACGGCTGGCGCGACAACGCGCTGAATGCCTTCCCGCTGCTGCAAAAACACCAGGTGCCGGCGAGCATCTTTCTGTCCACCGACTTCATCGGTAGCCGCCAGCGGTTCTGGTGGGAAAGCATCGGCGAAACCCTGTGGAACAGCCATGGCGAACAGGCACGGCAGAAACTGATCGAACGCTTGCAGCACCTGGGGCGCCCGTTGCCGACACGGTGCGATGACCCGGATCGGCAACGCCGCAGCCTGGCGTTGCTGAACTTTTTGCAGAGCCTGAAAACCCTGTCGCCGCTGGACCTCAATCGCCTGACCGACGACTGCCCGCACGAGTCGTTGCCCCAGGCGCTGGACTGGCAGCAAGTGCGCCACCTGGAAGCATCCGGCCTGGTACGCTTCGGCCCCCACGGTGCCAGCCATGCCATCCTCACCGGTCTCGACGATCAACGCCTGGATGAAGAGCTGAGCCGCAGTCGCCAGGCGCTGCTCCACGGCTGCAACCAGCCATTGCCGGTTTACTGCTACCCCAATGGCGACAACGATGCGCGGGTGCGTCAACAGGTGGCCAGGCATGACTTCCCGTTTGCCCTGGGTACCGGCACCGGCATTTATCGAGGGGCCGAAGATCCACTGGCCCTGCCACGCTTCGGCGTCAGCCAGCGTACCGCGCGCAATCCCGGGTTGCTGTCCTGGCGCATCTACCGTGGGGCACGCCCATGAGCGGCAACAACTACCTCAAGCACCTGGCCCTGAGCATGGGCACCAAACTGGCGATGATCGCCCTGCGCTTGCTGCGCAACGTGTTGCTGGCGCGAATTCTCGGCCCCAGCGAACGGGGTTTGTTTGCCTTGCTCAGCGCCCTGCCCGACCTGATCAGCGCGGCCACCAGCGGCGGCTTGAATTCAGCGGTAGGCTATCAGGCGGCCAAGCAACGACCGATGGGCTTGCTGCTCAGCCAGGTGCTGCTGTTCGGTTGTCTGCTGGCGGCGTTGCTGACCTTGGCGGTGGTGGCGCTGACCCGCGAGTTCGGCAGTGAACTGGAGATCACTACGCAATTGGGCCTGCTCGCCTGGCTGTTGCTGCTGGCGGTGCCGCTGACCGTGCTCAAAAGCGGTTTGCTGACCCTGCACAACGCCTCGGGCGGCGTGGTCGCCTTCAATGCCTTGCGCCTGATCGAGTCGCTGGCGCCGCTGCTGATGTTCCTTGCCCTGTTCTGGATGTGGAAAAGCGCGGCCCTGGAAGCGGCGTTGATCAGTTGGCTGACGGGGATCAGCCTGGTGGTGCTGGCCGGTTGGGTCTGGCTCAAGCGTGAGCATCCGTTGAGCCTGCAATGGGACCGCGCCAGTCAAAACGAATTGCTGCGCTACAGCGCCCGCAGCCATCCGGACCTGCTGTTCCAGCAAATGATCCTGCGCTCCGACTTCCTGATCATCGGCGCCCTGCTCGGCACCACGGCACTGGGTCACTACGCCATGGCCAGCGCCGCCGCCGAGTTGCTGCTGATCGTTCCGGAAGCAGTGACCACGCCGCTGATGAAGCGCCTGCTGCAACAGGAAGAAGGCATCGAAAAAGTCACGCCACTGGCCTTGCGCTTGACCGCTACGGTGATGATCGGCGCTTGCCTGACCATGGCTGTGGTGGGTGAATGGTTGATCGTGACGCTGTTTGGCGAGGCCTACCAGCCTGCATACCCGGCGTTGCTGGCGCTGCTGCCAGGCCTGTTGGGCCTGTGCTATGCGAGCATTCTGCGCCTGGACCTGCTGGGCAAAAACCGGCCCGGCACGATTTCGTTGTTGATGGGCCTCAGCGCCCTGCTCAACCTGGCGCTCAATGTGCTGCTGATCCCGACCTACGGCATCGTCGGCGCAGCAGCGGCGTCCTCTATCGCGTACCTGGCCGTGACCCTGGCGCTGTTGGTGGTGTATTGCCGGTTGAGCCACGTGCCGGTCTGGCAAACGCTCATCGTCCTGCCCGGCGACATCGCGCCGATGCTGCTGATGCTGCAACGGAAATCGGCATGAAACATCTGTTATTGCTGGTGAGTCTTGGACTCGGGCTGAGCGCCGAAGCTGCGCCCATGCGTTGGGCCGATATCCGCGACGGCAGCCTGTACCTGCAAACGGACCGCCCCGACACCCTGACCGTGCTCTGGACCCCGGTGTGGCAGGCTGAAGCCAACGAAGAACACCTCTACTTGCTCGACGGCCAGGGCAAACTCCAGAGCGAACGACTGATTGCCGCCAATGAGCCCCGCGGTAGTCAACGCTGGAACCTGGCGCCGGACGCCGCCAGTTATCGACTGGAAATTCCTGGCTACAGCTTCCGCCGTTATACGGTTGAGCACGACGACCACACCGTCGCACTGTTCGCCCCGGCCAAGGTGCATTTCAGCGCCGAGCCCCGGGACGGTGACGAGTTGTATTTCAAGGTCGCGGCCGGTGAGCACGCGGTGCTGGCCGGTAAATTCCACGGCGGCGTCGGCGCGTTGCAAGCGCAACGCGTGAGTGACGGCCAACAACTTTCACTTTCTCTAAAGCCGTACCCCGTCTATTGGCAGTTCGACAAAGTCGAGTTGCCCGTTGCAACTACCGATCAAGTCTGGCGCCTGCACCTGCGCGGTAGTGGCAAGGTCGCATTCTGGCTCGATGGCACGGCCAACCTGTTCGCCCAGAACCCGCAACAGCTCAAGCCCTTGCGCGAAGACGAAGGCCAGACCCGGCTGACGCTGCACAACGACGTGCTCGGCAAGACCCCGAACCTGGGTATCGCCCTGCCCTATGCGCAACTGCCGGATTCCGGTTTCGCCGTGCTCGATGCCCTGCAACCACAGGCCGGAACCTATTACAGCCTGGTCGACATCATGGCGACGCGGCCGCATTACGAAGACGTGTTCCGCCGGCTGTATCAGGATCGCTTGGGCATCACTCAGGACATCACCCTGCTGGCCGGCAGACAGCGCCTTGCCTACCTGCGCGCCGACACCACCAGCAACGCCGGCCTCGACGCCTGGCTCGCCGCCACACGCGCACTCGGCGGCAAGGGCACACACTACATCGGTTTTGCCGACGAACCGAACCTCAACTACCCGGACTACGCCAGCTACAAGCGCATCTTCAACAGCATGGCCTGGCAAGTGCGCAGCAACCCGGACAACGCCAAAGCCGGCGTACGCATCGCCATGCCGGCCAGCTCCCGGTTCGTCAATGGCCCGTTCGTCGACCATGCCGCCGACAAGCGCGGCATCGACTGGGCCCGACGCCTGCTGGCCGAGTCCGGCGACAAGATCGATGCACTGGCCTGGCACGAATGGATGGTCCGCGACCTGCTGGCGACCCGTGTCTACCGCGATAGCGTACGCAAAGCGGCAGAGCTGGTGGGGTTCGACGACCAGGGACGACCGCGCAAAGCCTTGTTGCTGGACCAGACCAACATGTCCAGCGGGGCCAGCCTCAGCCCTTACGATCAGGAAACCCACTACGCCTCGTTATGGTGGGCCTCGGTCATCATCAATGCTTCCCAGGACGGCTTGCTCGACATGCTCGGCTGGTTCCAGGCCGCCGACGAACCTGAGTATCCCAAGGGTATGTTGCGCGTGCTCGGCAAGGATGAATTCGAGCTCAAGCCCGTGGGCCTGGCGCAGCAATTTATCCGCCAGCATTGGCTACGCGATGTCATGCGCCTGGAGAACGACGCCTTCGAGGTTGACGTGCTGGCCATGTCTGCCGGGCACCAACGCAACCTGCTGGGCGTCAATAAAGGCTCACGCTTGCAGCGTGTGAGCCTGGCTGGCGCGCAATGTCCATTGCCCCATGGATCATTGCGCTATTTCGGCGCCGACAACCGCAGTCGCGACGCATCCTTCAAATGCCTGGAGGGTCGCATCAGCTTCGATTTACCAGGAGAAACCCTGTTTTCCCTCAGCTGGAGCACCTCATGAACGCCATTGATTTTTTACCGCGTGGACGATTCGTCGCGCATTGAGTCACGCCACTCACGGCCAACACCGTCGGGAGTCAAAAACATGAATGCTCTGAAAAAGCTCAGCGATCACATCAAGCAAAAAGGCCTGCGCGCCACCGTCGGCAAGTTGTGGAAACACTACGTGTTTTTCCACGAAGAACTGTTGTGGATGGAACGCGACCTGGTGAGCCCGGTACCGCCACACAAGCTTCGGCCCTATTCACCGCTGCGACTGGAAACCATCACCCCACAAAACGCCGTAGCGTTCGCCAGGCACTTCGGTGATCGCGTGGGCACCATGGCCGAGTTGGCGTCCGAAGGGTACACCGGGCACATGTACCTGGATGAAAACGGCGATACCGTGGCTTTTATCTGGGGCAGCACACGCGATTATCTCGACCGTCATTACTACGGCTGCATGTTTCCGGTGAAGCCAGGCGAGTTCTTCGAGTTCGCTCTCGAGCAGATTCCTGCCTACCGGGGCACCACGCTGTCGGTCGATTTCCAGCTGAACCTGTGGAAAGCCATGGCTGATCAGGGCTGCAACAAAGTGGTGGATATCTGCGAGTCCCACAACATTCCCGCGCTCAAGCTGCACATCCGCATGGGCTATCGCGAGCAGGGACGGATCATGAACATCTACCACCTGTTCGGCTGGCGCTTCTTTCGCGAAACCCGCTACAGCGGTTCACGCCTGGATGCCTTGCGCAAACCGGCACCCTCTCCTGTTCCAGCCGAGGCGAGCTGATCTTATGTCTGCACGATTCGAATGGCGCACTTCGCTGTGCACCCACGACTTTCCGGTAGAGGCTTACGAAGCGTTGCGCCAGCGCGTAACGGACCACACGCCGTTCAACACCCTGGCCTGGCTATACGCCTCGGAACTGGCACTCAAACCCGGTGAGCAGTTGCACGTGCTGCTCGGCTGGCAGGGTGACGAACTGGCGCTGTGCCTGCCGCTGGTGGCGTCCATGGAGCGCTTTGCGCGTTTGCCGTTTCGGGTCCTGCATCATTTGGGCTATCCCCTCGCCGACCGCCTCGCACTGCTGACGAGGCTGGACGACGACAATTTACGCCAGGCGCTGACGCTGATCCGTCAACGCCTGCCCCATGCCGTGCTGCAACTCAACGAACTGGCCGGTTCCACGGCCCAGGTACAGGCCCTGGCACCGTGGCAGGCGCTGAGTTCGACCGCCGAACATCGCCTGAGCTGTCGAGTACCGGTGCACCTGATCAGCGAGGCCGACCATCAGGAGGTCTCCGGCGACCCGCGCTACAAACTGCGCCGTGCACGCAAACGCATCGCCGCGTGCGGTGCCCAGGTGCGGCGGATTACTCCCGACGCCCTGACCATGGGGCCGCTGTTGCAGGAAATCAGTGAGGTCGAAGCGGTGAGCTGGAAAGGCGATGAAGGCGTCGGGATCTTTTCCGATGCGCGCCATCGCCAGTGGATGGACCGCGCCTTCACCGCCCTGGCGGCCCGAGGCCTGGTGCGCGTGGTGGTGCTGGAGCTGGAGGGGCGCTGCATCAGCTATCGCCTTGGCTTGCTGGAACAGGGTCGACTGTACGACTACAATCTGGCGTTCCTGCCGCAATATGCCGACCTGGGCAGCGGCCGGGTGCTGCTCGAAGAGTGGATTCGCTGGGGCCTGGAAGACAACTGGTGCTGGATCGATGCGTCGCGGGTCAGCCTGGAAAACTCCAGCCATCAACTGCACGAACGCATGACCGGGCAACTGGAACACTGGCGCTGGAGTTTTTACTCCTGGCGTCCAGGCGGTCTGGTGCTGGGGTTGGCCTTGCGGGTCTGGCAACGCTTCAAACCCCGATTGCAGCAATGGCGCACCCGACGCGCGGCGGCCGCAGTCGCAACACCCGCGGTCCACACGCCTGCGCCTACGGAAAAACTCAAGGAGGGTGCACATGCCTCGGCAAGTGATAGTCAACGCTGACGATTTCGGCCTCAGTGCCTGCGAAAACGCGGTGATCCTTGGCGCGTTCCAGGCCGGGCTCATCAGCTCCGCCACCGCCATGGCCAACATGCCGGCGTTCGAAGCGGCCTGCGTCCTGGCCCGGCATCCATTGCTCGAAGGCCGAATCGGCCTGCACTTCAACCTGACCTACGGCCGTCCGTTGAGCCAGAGCATTGCGCAGCGCCCGACGTTTTGCGACGGGGCCGGCGTGTTCGACCTCAACCTGCCCCGCACCCACCTCTGGCTCGGGCGCCGGGATCGCAACGCCGTACTGGAAGAACTCGAAGCCCAGTGGCAGCGCTGCCTGGACAACGGCCTGCGCCCCACCCACCTGGACTCCCATCAACACGTGCACAATATCTGGCCGATCGGCGAGATCGTCGCGCGCTTCGCCGCCCGCCAGGGGGTGCCGGTGCGTCTGGCGCGCAATCTGGGGCAAAACCTCAGCCTGCCCAAGCGCGTGTTCAAGGACCTGCTCAACCGTCGCCTGAGCAATCTGGCCGGTGCCACCGCCGACTACGTGTGCACCCCGGTGGATCTGCGCAACGCCGAGCCGCCACCCGATGGATTGCTGGAAATCGTCGCCCACCCGAACCAGCTCGGCGCCGACTTCGGCGATGCCTACCTGGAACCGGGAGAGTCCTTGAGCGCGTTGCTGGAACAGCGTTTGCCGGGTGTGCCGCGGGTGGCCTATACCGCTGCGGGAGACGCCGCAACTCGCCGTGCGCAGGCCGTTCTGGAATAGCTCACCCCGCACTTGTTGGAGAGAGCCTGCTCGCGATGGGGTTGCCTACATCTTCCTCGGAAAAAACCCTCTGATCGCGGAAATGTCTGACTGCTCATCCGTATCCATTTGGATACATTCGAGCAATGAATTATCTTGTCCAGCAAACCGCTACTTTCGCAGCATGGCACGCCTCGGTTCGCGACTTGCGAGCCAGGCTAGCTATCGCTCGTCGCATTGACCGCGCATCTGCGGGTAATCTTGGCGACAACAAGCCTGTCGGTGATGGCGTTTCTGAAATGCGCGTGGACGTAGGTGCCGGATACCGGGTTTACTTTACGATGCGAGGCGGTGCCGTCATTGTCCTGCTGGCCGGAGGTGACAAGTCATCTCAAACCGCCGATATCAAACGCGCAAAAAAAATGGCAAAGGAGGTTTAACCATGAGCCAGACTTTGACGACTTTCGACATGGCGGCGCTGCTCGACAGTGATGAAGCCATTAGCGAGTATCTCTCTCAGGTACTGGCAGACGGTGACAATGAGGAGTTTCTGCGCGCTATCGGCTATGTGGTGAAAGCCCGTGGCATGACACAGATAGCCAAAGACTCTGGAATGGGTCGCGAAAGCCTCTACAAGGCCTTCGCGCCGGGAGCAAAACCACGTTTCGATACGGTCCTGAAGGTCATTCATGCCCTGGGCATAGATCTCTGCGCGCAACCAGGACACACCGTCAATCACTCAAATCTATAACTGATTTTCCGCGTCATGTGGCTGGTTTCACCACCACCCACGTAAAACACAACGGCAACTGCGCTGCCTGCTGCTGATAGCGGTCATAAAGCTCTTCGCGGTTGGAGTGTGGGTATTCCCTGAAGTGACGGATCTGCAGCCCTGCCGCAATGGCGGCGCTGAAGAGGTCGCCCAGGGTGTGGGCGAACCAGTAGGACGGCGCGGCCGGCTGTTCGATCCTGCCCTCGTAGACGATCGGTTCGTGCTGCACGAACGGTTCGCGGCGGAAGTATGAGCTGGCCGGGAGAAAAGGATCGGCTGCCTCGGGGTCGAACATTTCCAGGAAAGGATGGGTTTCGTACACCACCAGCGCCCCACCCGGCTTCAGTGTGCGCGCCACATGGCGGAAGAATTCGCCGATGTCCGGCATCCAGTTCAAGACCCCGATGGTGATCAGCGCCAGGTCAAAGCGCTCCTGCAGTCCGGCCGGCAAGTGGTGAATGTCCGCTTCGATGAATTGCGGCGCGTGGGGCGATCGGGACGCCAGTTCCCGTGCCTGCCCGAGAAAGGCTTCGGACTGGTCGACGCCCACCACGCTGCGCGCGCCCATGGCGAACAGCGACAGGCTTTCACGACCGTTGTTGCAGCCTAGTTGCACCACGTCCTTGCCGTCGATACCTGTCTGGGTCAGCAAAGCGGTCAGGGTGTCGTCCAGGCAAGAAAAATCCGCGTGTTCCACGCCCTTCAACAAGGCTTGCCATTCGCTGGAGTCCTTGTGGTGACGGGCGGAGTCATTCCAGGCCTCGCGGTTACTGGCGATGGCTTGTTCTTTTGTCGGCAGTTCCATTGCACGCTCCAGGGTCCGGGTCGTCGATTTGACCGGCGAAGTCTAGATCAACCCCATCCTGGCAGGTGTTGCGAACTTGTAATCCGCGCGGCAGCGACGGCTGTGCACGGCGCCAGCTATAGTTAAAGACCTTGGGAGGAATGTGGTTAAACCGATTTAGCAGGTGTTGCCATGAAAAAGACCGACCTGACGCTTTTGCTCGCCGTCTGCCTGGGCGCAACCGCTGTCGTCCACGCGGACGACATGCCCACCACCAACTACAGCAGCGAATTCAACTATTACGGCGCCGACCAACCCTTCGCGCACCCCGTACCACCGTCGATGAACATTGTGCCGCCGGGTTCGTACATCCCGACCGCGCCCGGGGAATTCATTCCGGTTTCAAGTGAGCACGTGTTTTCCGATTCGCGCCTGCCGACAGTGGCCGACGCCACGGTTCGGGTGTTTATCCGCTCCTACGATCCGGAGCGTGGTGTGTACGTGAACCAGGAAGTCGAGAACCCCAGCTGCATGCTGTCCTGTCTGAGGCAGGGCCCGGTGTTGCAGTGAGCCTTACCACTGGCGCTTGTCCGGACGGGCGAGGCCGAGTTTTTCGATCCGGTAGCGCAACATGTCACGGCTCAGACCCAGCAGGCGGGCCGATTTGGTGACGTTCCAGTCGGTCTTGTCGAGCATCTTGCGCACCATGTCGCGCTCCACTTCCGGCAGGTTCATGGAGTCGCTGCCGCTGAAGGACGGACGCGGTTCGCTGAAGTGTGACGGCTCGTGATGAAACATCGGTGGCTCATCCATCAGGCTCAGGCAGACGTTCAACTGATGGGCGGCGATAGTGTCGCTTTGCGCCAGCAACACGGTTTGCTCCAGCATGTTGCGCAATTCGCGCACGTTGCCCGGCCAGCTATAGCTGAGCAGCAATTCTTCGGCCTGGTTGCTGAAATGCAGGTTCGGCTTGCCGTAGCGTTTGCCATGTAGCCCCAGGAAGTGCCGGGCCAGCAGCAGGATATCGGCGCCACGGGTATACAGTCGCGGCACCTTGATGGAAATGATGCGCAGGCGGAAGAACAGGTCACGACGGAATTTGCCTTGCTGGACCATCTGTTCGAGATTGCAGTTGGTGGCGCTGATCACCCTCAGGTCGACCTTGCGCTCCTTCACTGAACCGACCCGGCGAATGGTCCGGTCTTCCAGTAGTTTCAGCAGCTTGGCTTGCAGCAGCAAGTCCATCTCACCGATTTCATCGAGGAACAGCGTGCCGCCATCGGCCGCTTCCACCAGCCCCATGCGACGATCCTTGGCGTCGGTGAAGGCGCCCTTCTCGTGGCCGAACAGTTCCGACTCCACCAGATTGGACGGGATCGAAGCACAGTTGAATTCAATGAATGGGCCTTTGGCGCGCGGGCCATCGAAGTGCAAGGCCCGGGCCACCAGTTCCTTGCCGGTGCCCGTCTCGCCTTCCACCAGCACCGGCGGCAGATCGCTGTTGGCCATGCGCCGTTCGGCGTCGAGCAACTGGGTGATGGTGCCCTTGAGGTACGCCATCGGTGCCGACTCGCCAATCAGTGCCTGCACTCCCGACTTCTGGGCCTCGCGCTCCTGGTAAAACGACAGCGTACGCTCCATGCGGTCGGTGGCCAGGGCCTTGTCCAGCAGCAACTTGAGCTCTGGCAGGGCCACCGGTTTGGTGACGTAGTGAAAGGCGCCCTCTTTCATCGCCACCACGGCGTCTTCGACATTGCCGTAGCCGGTCATCATGATCACTTTCAGATCCGGCGCGCTGATGCGCAGCTTCTGGATCAGGTCGTGACCACTCATGCCCGGCAACGAGTTGTCGGTCAGTACCACGTCAGGCGCGAAAGAACCCAATTGCTCCAGCGCATCTTCAGCCGAGTGGCAGACGGTCACCTCGAAGTCCTTGCGCTCCAGGTAAGTCTGAATATTCTCGGCGAGGATTTCGTCATCCTCGACCAGCAGAATGCTGTGCTCCATATACCCCTCCCGTTGCCACTTTGAAATTGAGACAAACACGGGTTCCTTCCTGCTCCCGGCTGGTCAGTTCGACCGAGCCGTCAAAACGCTCCATTATTCGTTTGACCAGGGCCAGGCCCACACCCAACCCACCTTGTTTGGTGGTAAAAAACGGCTTGAAGACCATTTGCTGCTGTTGTTTGGACATGCCCTTGCCGGTGTCGGTCAATGTCATTCTCACGTCGCCGGACACCGAGGAATCGATCTCGATCGTCAGCACGCCACCCTTGGGCATGGCTTCCAGTGCATTAGCAAACAGGCTATTGAGTATTTGCGTGAGCAGCACCTGCTGGCTGACGACCGGTGGCACGCTGACAGGGGAGAAACGCACTTCAACGTCCGAACGCTTGATCAGGGACTCAAAGGCACTCAGGGTGTCTTCGAGGGCCAGCACCAGGTCGACCGTTTCACAGTCGTCATTCATCGGCCGCAACGACACCAGCAATTCACGGACCCAGCGCGACATGCGGTCAACCTGACTGATGATGTCGCCGATGTTTTTCTGTGCGGTCTGGCTGGCGATGTCCTGGGCCAGTTCGGCGCTGGAACGGATATTGGCCAGCGGGTTGCGCAAGCTGTGGGCGACCGCCGAGGACATCTCGCCAAGGGCGACAAAGGTCTCGTTGGCGATCAGTTGTTTCTGCTGGCTCTGCAACAGCGTCGCCGCGCGTCGCACGATCCAGAACAGCCCCAGATAAATGGCTGCCCCGCCGATCAGCGTGGCCAGCCAGATTGCCTTGAAGCCACGCTGGATGCGCGCCACCAGATCCACCGGCTCCTTGTAGATTTCCACCATGGCAATCACTTTGCTTCTGTCGGCGTTGAACATCGGAATGTAGTTCTCGACGAACAGGTACTCCGGTTCGCGCAGCAAGCGCTGCTCGGGACGCTCCTCATCGATTTCGTGGTAACTGGTGGACACCGGCGATTTCATTTCGAAGGATTCGTCCAGCTCAAAGTCGCCTTCGATACGCACGCCGATCAACTCGGGGTTGGTCGACCAGACCACGGTGCGGTCCAGGGAGTACACCGTCGCCAGCAGGATGTCCGGCAGATGCTTCACATGGTCAAGAAACTCAACGCGCGCGGCGGCCCGGGATACGGGGTTGACGTCGGGGTAGGCATCGTCCATGCGCGGGTCGAGCATTTCACCCATGGTTCGCCCCGGGGCAATGCCGGCATGCCGGATTTCGGCCTCGCCAATGGACTGGATGAACTGCGCGGTCAGCATCGAATCACGCTCGATACTTTCATCGACAACAAAGCGGGTGGAGATGTAACCCAGCCCCAGCGCCACCACAGCGATGATCAGAAAGCTCGCCAGGGAGAACCAGCGCAGCAAATTGAACTGCGGTCGCCACCCCTTGCGTTGTGCTGCCGGATTCTGCGGCGCAGCTACTTTTTGTTGTTCGAGTATCTGCATGGCTGTGTCCTGGTGCTTGAAATCGAGCCTGTTCAGCCGCTTTCAGGATCAGTGTAGGTGGCATTGATAGCCACCGACTGGCCCGCGTATTTTTTTTGACACTATTGCACCCGGGGTGTCTCGGGGTGCGCGACCGAATGATGTTGTTCAGGCTCTTCGTTACCACTGGCCAATGGCGCCGCTGGCGGATGTTGACGGTCGGTTTCTTCTTTCAGGAAATCGATGAGGGACTGGGCGGAACGCGCATCCAGCCGCAAGTTGGGCATCGAGATCCTGTTGTAGCGCTCGAACAGCTCCATCGCAATCGGGTCCTTTTCCGCGAGCATGCGGTCAGGTTCGCGGATCCAGCGGTTGAGCCAGGCCGGATCGCGCTGATAGGTCACGCCGATCAGGTCCGGGCCGATGCTGCGCAGGCCGATGCCCTGCCCGTCCAGCGGACCGAGGCTGTGGCAAGACGCGCAGCGGGTGCGAAACAGCTCTTCGCCATTGCTCGGCGGACGGATTTCGGGGGCCTCGACGTAGCTTTCCTCCACACTGGGCTGTTTCCAGTTATGCAGGGTATTGGCCAGTTGGTCGGCCAGAATCCACGGGTTTTCGAACGGCGATGCTTTCATCCAGCGGCCCGTTGCCTGGTTGCCGACGATCAGGCTCAGGTTGTGGTCCTTGTTGCGCCCGTTATCGACGCCTTCGATGAACAGCCCCAGTTTTTTGCGCAGGTCGGTGACGTCGGCGAATTCCCCGGTGAGGAATTTCCACCCGGGCCCGACCTGGAAGCGTTGCGCATAGGCCTTGAGCACCTCGGGGGTATCACTCAAGGGGTCAATGCTGATGGAGTAGAAGAAGATGTCTTTGCCGACCCGATCCCCCAGCAGTTTCTGCACCTGGCGCATGCGCGCGGTTTCCAGGGGGCAGGAGTCACTGCACGAGGTGAAGATGAAGTTGATCACCACCACCTTGTCTTTGATCAAGTCATCGAAAAAACGCAGCTGCTGTCCGTCCTGGTCGGTCAGCAGGGTGTTGGGGAAATAGTCGGCACCCCACGGGGTGACGGCTTCAACGACAGCGGGTTCGGCAGTGGATGCCGGAGCAGGTGCAGGCGTCGACGTCGGCTGGCTGGCGACCAGCAACTGGCTGGCCAGCAAACCGGTCACCAGCATCAGCACCAGGTGCATGCCCAGGGCTCGCGAGCGTGGTGAATGCATCTCTTTTTTTTCCATCACCAGCCGCCTCGATGTGGTGAAGGGGGGTTATGGTGGTTTTGCAAGGACCTCGCCAATCATGTGTTTTTTTATAAAAACGTACTAACACTCGACAAAACAGTGATTTATCAAAATCAATGTGCAACGACCGGGCAAATGACCGGGGATTAATACCCGTTATTGGGGGTAGATCATCCCCGTTTTCAGGGGGCCAGAACAAAGGACAGGCGCACAGTGGTGCCCTCGCCTTCACTGCTGTCGAGGGTCACCGCACCGCCAAATCGCTCCATGATCCGCTCGACCAGCACCAGCCCGACTCCCAGCCCGCCCTGTTTGGTGGTGAAGAACGGCCGGAAGGCCATAGTGCGCTCTTCTTCGCTCATGCCTTTGCCGGTATCGCTCACCCTCACACTGACGTGCTGGGCATCGCGCGGTTCGATCTGGATGGTCAGGGTGCCGCCGCCGTCCATGGCTTCCACCGCATTGGACAGCAGGCTGCTGAGGAGCTGGGTCAGTTGTACGTGCTGGCTCAGCACCATGGGCGTCTGGTCCGGCTCGAACACCACGTTGACCTTGGCCTTGTTGATCTGATGCTCGTAAGCCATCAGGCTGTCATGCAGGGCCGCCACCAGGTTCACAGGTTCGGCCTCGTCATTGAGCGGTCGCAGGGACTGGAGCAACTCCCGTACCCATTTCGACATGCGATCGACCTGACCAATGATGTCGTTGATGTTCCCGTGTGCCGGACCGCTGTCGAACTCTATCGCCAGCTCGGCGCTTGAACGGATGTTCGCCAACGGATTGCGCAGACTGTGGGCGACCGCCGAGGACACCTCCCCCAGAGCCACAAAGGTTTCGTTGGTGATCAATTGCTTCTGCTGCGTCGCCAGCAGGATCGCCGCCCGCCGCACGATCCAGTACAGCCCCAGGTAAATGAGACCGCCGCCCAGGGCGGTTGCCAGCCAGATCAGCACCAGGCCGCGCTCCATGCGGTTGATCAGGTCCTGGGGTTCCTTGTAGATCTCGACCATCGCCGTGACGGTGCTGCCATCGGCGTCGAACAAGGGAATGTAGTTTTCGATGAAGGCGTATTTGGGTGGTTCCAGGAACTTCTGCTCCATGCGGGATCTATCCACACCGTGGTAAGCGGTCGACACGGAAATTTTCGAGTTGAATGCCCGGTCGAGGTCTTCATTGCCATGGATCGTAATGCCCATCAAGGCCGGGTTGGTCGACCAGATCACCATGCGGTCGGGGGCGTAGATGTTGACCAGAATCACGTCCGGCAAGTTTGCGATATGGTCGAGGAATTCACCACGGGCACTGACACGGGACAGAGGGTCGACGTCAGGAAAGTCCATGTCTTTTCGTGGGTCGAGCAACTCGCCCATGGTCCTGACGTTGGGAATCGACACATGGTGCACCTCGGCCGAGGCAATCGCCTGAATGAATTGTGAGGTCAATAGCGCATCGCGTTGCACGCTTTCGGTAATCACGAAGCGCGTGGATACCGCCCCCAGCGCCACCGCCACCGTGCCGATCACCAGCATGCTGACCAGTGAAAACCAGCGCAGCAGATTGAAGGGCTCCTTGCGCGTGTTCAAGCGAACTTCGCTGTCGGTCGCAAGTACTTTGGCGATTGTGGTCATGGACACGGTTCCCGGAAACCCCCTATAGGTTTATAGCCCAGCCATGGCCGTTTGGCCGAGCCTGGGGACTGCGATACCCCACCCGCCCCGCGACCCCGTCACCCCCAAAGTCGGGGATAGCTGCCCGTGCCATAACTTCCCGGCCTGCCGCCTGCGACCGCACCAACACCTTTACTGCGGGCGTCTCACGGGCGTTTTCGCCGATTGGTATGGAAGTTGCCGAATGCCCTGCCAACTGCCCCATCCCCAAGGGGCAGGTACTTCGACAGAGGGAACACTCATGCACCCGTTACTGTGCAAAACCGCGTCCGCCCTGGTTGTGACTGCTCTAGCCCAAGGTATTGCCCAGGCCGCGCTGTTTGCCGTGGACCCCGGCCCCTACCTGCCAGCCAATGGCAATTTCGCCGCCTGGTATCAAGACAGCCACGGCCGAACCCTTGACCTGTGTTTATCAAAGGCTGTCAGTTCCAGGGTTGCCAGCGCGCCGGGCGCCCCGACTTACATGTGCTCGCTGATCCCTAATCCCGGCATTTTCGATGACACGCAACCGTTGGTCTTCCCGACCAATTTCCCCGACGAAGCGTTCTGGGCAACAGGCGAAACAACCATCGTCGATGCCGCCCGAGGCATCGACCTGACCTATGTCTCGGCGCTCGAAGCAGCCTTCAGTGGTGGGGATCCACTGGAGGGCGACCAGATCAGCTTCGCCCGTATCCGTGTTCGCATCGACGTGGCCACCGCCGGCACTTATGTCATCACCCACCCTTACGGCGTCGAAGTGTTCAACGTCGAGACCCCCGGCCGTCGGGCGATCAACATGACCCGGGACATTGGCATCGGCGCGCCAAAAATCTACAACGGCGCACTCAATGGCGACGTCGGGCCGTTCCTGCGCAGCATCAATGGCCCCTACACCGAGACCAACCCGAGCACGGGCCAGGCCGAACAATTCGTCGGCGATCCGAACCTCACCGAAGCCGTCACCGGCAGCCCGTTCAACACCAACTACGTGCGCATCGAGGGCCCCAATGGCCTGGACTTGCGCACCAACCTCTTCGCTGTTTCCGGCAAGTTGTCGTCGGTGGTCCGTCCGACCCCGGTGATCGCCGAGCGCAGCACCTACTCGCGACAGGCCGGCACCAGCGCCCCGGTGGCCCAGCAGGACGTGTTCGTGATGGCCCCGCCGCCACCCGCCACCGTGACCCTGGACAGCAACAATCCGCTGCTGAACTTCACCGAAGCCAATACCACCGGCCACTGGTATGCACAGTCGCCGAACAATCCGACGTTGCCGAGCACCTTGCAGGTGACCGCCGACAACCACCTGGCCATCGCCAGCAGCGCGCCGACCATATTGCCCATGCCGTTGACCGACCTGGTGACGATCTCACGCGCCGAGTACAGCCTGAGCACCGGGCAAATCACCATCGTGGCTTCGACCAGCGATGAAACGTCGCCACCGGTGCTCACCGCCACCTCCGGCACCGGTATCGCCATCGGCGCCCTGAGTGGTGACGGCGCCGTGAAAAGCCTGGCCACCGGCATCTCGCCGATTCCGCCAGCCCAGGTTCGTGTGTCGTCCGCCAATGGCGGCAGCGATACCGAAGAAGTGGTCATCGTGCAATGAACGCCCACATGCCCGGATCCTCATCAGGAGGCATCATGAACAAATGGCCACGCCTGGCGCTCAACGCCCTGGGACTGACTCTATCGCTGACCGGCAGTGCTTTCGCGCAACTCGCCGCCGTCGATCCCGGTCCTTACACCTTTGCCACCGGGAAATTCCCGATCTGGTATCAGGACAACAATCAACTGTCGATGGAGCTGTGCCAGTCCCGCGCCGCCAGCTCGCGGGTGGCAGCCAGCGTGCCACCGGCCTACATGTGCACCCTGCTGCCGACACCGGGCATTTTCGACGACACCCTGCCAATAGTGTTCCCGGATAACTGGCCAGACGAAGCCTTCTGGTTCCTTGCCGAGACCAGCATCCCCAACAACACCGCCGGCTATGGCATGGACGTCTATGTCGCCGGGATCGAGGCTGCATTTGCCGGTGGCAACCCACTCGATGGCGACCAGATCAGCTTCGCGCGGATTCGTCTGCGGGTGAACATTCCCGTTGCCGGGACCTACACCATTACCCACCCCTATGGCGTGGAAACGGTCAACGTCACCACCACCGGGCGCCGGGCGATCAACATCACCAGGGACGTCGGCATCGGTGCGCCGGGGGTTTTCAGCGGTGCGGTCAACGGTGCGATCGGGCCGTTCCTGCGCAGCGTCAACGGTCCCTACACCGAGGTGAACCCGGACACCGGCGCCATCGAAACCTTCGTCGGCGACCCCAACCTCACCGAAGCCGTGACCGGCAGCCCCAACAACACCAACTTCGTGCGCATCCAGGGTCCGGCCGGGACCATCCAGACCAACCTCTTCACCCTGTCCGGCAAGGTGCTCGACAACCGCGCGCAGACCGCGGTGGACATGACCCGTGCCACTTACCGCCGCATAGCCGGCACGGGCGGCAACACCACCCGGGTCGAAGTGTTTGCCAAAGCCGCCAACGGTTCGACCCTGTGCTTTCGCGAAAGCATCGCTCTGGTCCCCGGCCCGCCTGTGTCACCTTGCCAGACCAACATGGTGAGCGATAACAACGGCGTGTTCTTCGCCCAGAATCTGCTGGCCAACGCAACGGTGCCGCCGGTCGTGGTGGTCACCGCTACCAACCCCGCCGGGACCACCCGCCCGACTGCGGTGTCGAGCAAGCTCTCGGACGTGGTGAAAATCCAGACCGCCCGTTACAGCTGGAGCAATCACAGCCTGCTGATCGAGGCCACTTCCACAGACGAAGTGGTGGTACCGGACATGGTCGCCCAGGGTTACGGGCGGCTGTCGAAAACCGGAATCCTGCAACGCCTGACGGTGGCTGACTTGACCCAACCCCCTGCAAGCGTAACGGTCAAATCCGCTGCCGGCGGCAGTGACATCGAGCCGGTCGTAGTCGTCGGCACCGCTCCGGACACCGGCGCGAACCAGGCACCGATCTCCGTCGCCGATACCGGCAGCACCAGCTTCGGCGTGCCGATCACCCTCAACCTGCTGGCCAACGACAGGGACCCGGACGGCAATACGCCGCTGAGCATTACCGCGCTGACCCAACCGGCCGCCAGCCAGGGCACGGTGGCATTGAGCGGCACTACGGCGGTGGTCTACACCCCTCCTGCTGTCGTCAACGCGCCGTTGACCACGACCTTCACCTACAAGGCCCAGGACGTCAAAGGCCTGGCCTCGACGACAGCGGCAACCGTGAGCATGACCGTGGCGCCTAACCGGCCTCCGGTGGCCGTCGCCGATGCCGTCACGACACTGGGTGTGGCGATTCCAATCAACGTGCTGGCCAACGACACCGATCCGGAAGGCAATGTGCCGCTAGCCGTCGCCGGCTTCACTCAACCGCTGGCAGGTGGCGGCACCGTCAGCAGTAACGGCACGGTGCTCACCTACACCCCACCGGCCACCGTCACCACGGCCTTCACCACGACCTTCACCTACTTTGCCCGGGACAGTTTCGGCGCCCAATCGACGTCGCCAGCCACGGTCACGGTGCAGGTCTCGCCACGGCCTGCTGCGGAAACCTTCGCAGTGACCACCGCAACGGTGAGAGCCCGCTCCAACAACCGCTTCACCTGGGACTTTGCCGGCACCTCATCGGTGACCACCGGCAACACCATCACCATCAAGGTCACCACTCCGACCGGGCTGGTCACCCTGGGCACCACCACCGTACCGGCGAATGGACGCTGGCGGTTGACCGTGAACAACACCACCACGGTCGTTCCGTCGGCGAACCCGACCGCCACGATCACCTCGACCCAAGGCTCCGTGCGCACGGTGCCGGTGATCGCCAACTGAGCCCGCGCTCCATTAGCCACGCTGGTTGATGGGGCCGGCTTCAACCCTATGGAAAACCGCGACCTCGGGTGGGGGGCCGCGGTTTTTTGCCGGGTGCATTGATGGGAGCAATCCAGCGGTAGTCTGGCTGCCATCACTGGAGCGGTGCCCGGACCAGGCTCAATCCCACAGGTATTCAGTACATCTGAAAGATCTCGATCGGCTGGCAGGCCGTCTTCGCGAGCAAGCTCGCTCCCACAGGTACTCAGTACATCTGAAAGATTTCGGTCGGCTGGCAGGCCGCCATCGCGAGCAAGCTCGCTCCCACAGAAGAGCAAAAAGCAGAGCATCCCGCACCACCGCGTCGCTTCTCACCACTCATCAGGCCGAGCGTTAGCTCGCCTGCAGCTTTTGATCTTGATCCACCCGCCCCCTCGGCAGGCTGAGTGGAGGTGTTCATCCGGGGATTGGCGCGCAGCGCCGTTCGACGCAGTCGAACACATCGCATGTAGGTGCCAGCGAAGCCAACCGGAGGGCGATGCCCCCGGATGAATGCCGGAGCGAAGGAACCCCGAGCCTCAGCGAGGGGCCGTACGTAAGGGGCGAGACTTTTTGGTTCCTTTTGTGTCGTTTGACAAAAGGGACTCGCCGTAAGGGCGAAACCATAAGCCGCCGTTACCGCAGCAACGGATATGTACTCAGACCCCCAACCTGATCGACAGCCGCTCGGCCAACGCCTTGGCCTGGCTCGCCACATCGGTGACGGCGGTACTTTCCCACCACATACCGCGCAACGGCGGACCCATGGCAAACAACCGGCTGGCGGGCTGACCCTCGGCGTTCAGAACCGCACCATCGACCTCTGCCGCGATGCCCAAGGCCAGCGGCCCGGGCCGGACCAGGCCTCGGGCGAGCAGTTGCCGGGGCAGCGGTCGCGCGACCCGGCGCCAGTCGTATTCGATACCGCTGGAGTTGATCAGGGCGACACCGCTGACCACACAGGTCTGCGCCTCGCCCCGCCGTCGAAGGCGAATACTCACCTCGCCATTCAGCGATGGCTCGAGGCCCTGGTAAGAGGCTGCGTGAATACGTAACCGCCCTTCTTTATACAAGCGCTCAACCAGCTCGGCACTCAAGGGTGGCGAGCGGTGATGATGGCTTTCCCACCACGGCCGCACATGCCGCACGAACTGCCGACGCTGCACGTCGGTCGCCTGATGCCACAAGCGGCCGATGTGTGCCCGCACCGTGTCCAGCGGCGCCTGCCAGTCGATGCCTTGGGCGATGGCGTCCCGGCAGTGCCGACGCAGTTCGCGCATCAACTGGCGAGGTGTGCGGATGCTCTGATCCTGCGCGAGAAAATCCACCCAGGCCGGTGGCTGGCGACGCACATGGGGCAGCAGCCCATGGCGGGAAAACACTTCGATCGGCCCACGATGCCCGGCCTGTTCCAGGGACACCACGGCATCGACCATGGTCAGGCCCGAGCCGATGATCATGACCGTCGCTTGCGGATCGAGTTGCCGCATGGCCGCCACGTCCCACGGATCGAGAGCGGCCGCATTCAAGCCGCTGGACCGGGTTTGCGGGGTGCGCGCGGCGGGAAACATCCCGGTGGCCAGCACCGCAAAAGCGCCCTGCAAGCATCGGCCGTCGCTCAGGGTCAACCGCACGGCGTCTGCATCGATTTGCAAATCGACCACTTCGGCCTGCACATGCTCGACCGTCGAACCGACCAAGGCGCCCACCGCCTGCGCTTCTGCCAGGCGCTGCCGGGCGTACAGGCCGAAAACGCCCCGAGGCGGAAACAACTCGCTGATCGGCACATGCTGCTGATCCGATTCCGGCCAGCCGCCCGCCTCGATGTACTCGGTCAGCCATTGGGTCAGGTCGTCGGCGTTGTCCGGGTCAACACTCATCCGCGCCGCATTGCCGTTGAGCGTATGACCCAGTTCCACCGCGCTATAGGCTTCACCCCGCCCCAACCCGGCCCGGGGCTCGATCACCAGCACCCGGCGCCGGCCCGGCAAACGCATCAACTGCGCCGCCAACATCGCGCCACTGAGGCCGCCACCGACAATCAGGATGTCGGCGTCATTGTTCAAGGTCTGGCCCATCCATGCACTCCCTGTTCAGATCACCACATTACGCACAAACTTCGCCGCCACCACCCCGTCGTTGCGATAACAGTGTGGCTGGTTGCTGGCGAACATAAAAAATTCACCCGCCGCGATATTTTGTGGCTGGTCGCCGAGCATAACGGTCAGGCACCCTTCGAAGACATAAATCTGCTCGCTCCAGCCATCGGCGTCCGGCTCCGACGGATACACCTCGCCCGGTTGCAGGCACCATTCCCACTGCTCGACTTCGCGGCTGGCCTGGGCCTTGGAAAGCAACACCGCCCTGCTGCCGGGGATCGTGCCGGTCCAGGCCAGCTCATTGATACGGCTGGGATCGCGGGCGTCGGGGGCCTGGATCAAATCACTGAAGGCAACGTCCAGGGCTTCGGCCACCCGGTCGAGGGTGGTCAGGCTGACGTTCTTTTCCCCTGCCTCGATCGCCACCAGCATTCGACGGCTGACACCGGACTTTTCGGCCAGTGCGGTCTGGCTCAGGTCGGCGGCATGACGTAAACGACGGACGTTTTGACTGACGTGCTGGAGGACCGAAGCCCGCTGGGTAGAATCTTTGTGCACTATATTGCTCACTGAGTGGGGTTGGGCAGTATACTGCGCAACATTCGACGCATTGTGCGTCCCCCTCCAGTAGCGTGCAAGGTCATGACGTCGGTGAATTCCCCAAAGGCTTCCTCCCGTTTTACAAGGTTCAGCAAGGCCGAATGCGTGCTGGTACTGATCACGATGGTCTGGGGCGGTACCTTCCTGCTGGTACAGCATGCGATGACCGTCAGCGGCCCGATGTTTTTCGTCGGCCTGCGCTTTGCCGCCGCCGCGAGCATCGTCGCCCTGTTTTCCTGGCGTCACCTGCGCGACCTGACCCTGTTCGAACTCAAGGCCGGGTCGTTTATCGGCGTGGCGATCATGCTCGGCTACGGCTTGCAGACGGTCGGGTTGCAGAGCATTCCCAGCAGCCAATCGGCATTCATTACCGCGCTGTACGTCCCGTTTGTGCCGTTGCTGCAATGGCTGGTGCTGGGGCGGCGTCCGGGGTTGATGCCGAGCATCGGCATCATGCTGGCCTTTACCGGGTTGATGCTGCTGTCCGGGCCGTCAGGTGCGTCGTTCAATTTCAGCCCCGGTGAAATCGCCACCTTGATCAGCGCCGTGGCCATTGCGGCCGAGATCATTCTGATCAGCACCTATGCCGGCCAGGTCGATGTGCGCCGGGTGACGGTGGTGCAACTGGCGGTCACTTCGGTGCTGTCGTTCCTGATGGTGGTGCCGACCAACGAGGCGATTCCGGACTTCTCCTGGTTGCTGTTGTGCAGCGCGCTGGGGCTCGGGGCGGCGAGCGCGGCGATTCAGGTGGCGATGAACTGGGCACAGAAAAGCGTGTCACCGACCCGCGCCACGCTGATCTATGCCGGCGAGCCGGTATGGGCCGGGATTGTCGGGCGCATTGCCGGGGAGCGCTTGCCGGCGATTGCCCTGGTCGGGGCCGGGTTGATTGTGGCGGCGGTGATTGTCAGTGAGTTGAAGACCAAGGGTAAGGCTGCGCCGGCTGAGGAAGAGCTGGAGCGGGAAACACAGTGATAAGTCGCAAACTTTGCATTGCCGGATAGGCCGCCATCGCGAGCAAGCTCGCTCCCACAGTGTCTTGGGTTGAACACAAGATTGTGTGTACACCTTCATACCCTGTGGGAGCGAGCTAGCTCGCGAGAGGCCGGAACTGGCTCCCCGACCTCTCTCTGAAACAATGTGAATCAGGGCGTTTCCGTCTACCGTGTAGGATTCTGCGACAGCTTGGCGTTTGGTGATCCGGGAGCTGGCACGTATGATGCTTCACAAACTTCCGCAGATTAGAAGCCTATGTCCCTGATAGTTCTACTGCTTCTGCCTTTCATAGGCAGCTGTTTGGCGGCCGTGTTGCCGCACAATGCCCGTAACGCCGAATCCCTGCTGGCTGGCCTGATCGCCCTGATCGGCACCGTTCAGGTCGCCTTCCTGTACCCGCAGATCGCCGATGGCGGCGTCATTCGCGAAGAGTTTTCATGGCTGCCCAGCCTGGGCCTGAACTTCGTCCTGCGCATGGACGGTTTCGCCTGGCTGTTCTCCATGCTGGTGCTGGGCATCGGCACCCTGGTTTCGCTGTACGCGCGCTACTACATGTCGCCGAACGATCCGGTGCCGCGATTCTTCGCGTTTTTCCTGGCCTTCATGGGCGCCATGCTCGGGCTGGTGATCTCCGGCAACCTGATCCAGATCGTGTTTTTCTGGGAGCTGACCAGCCTCTTCTCGTTCCTGTTGATTGGCTACTGGCACCATCGCGCCGATGCCCGGCGCGGCGCCTACATGGCGTTGATGGTGACGGGTGCGGGCGGTTTGTGCCTGCTGGCGGGGGTCATGCTGCTCGGCCATGTGGTCGGCAGCTATGACCTGGACAAGGTCCTGGCCGCCGGCGACCTGATTCGCGCCCATGCCCTCTACCCGATTCTATTACCCCTGATCCTGATCGGCGCCTTGAGCAAAAGCGCACAGTTCCCCTTCCATTTCTGGCTGCCCCACGCCATGGCCGCGCCGACGCCCGTGTCGGCGTACCTGCACTCGGCGACCATGGTCAAGGCCGGGGTTTTCCTGCTCGCGCGGCTATGGCCCTCGCTATCGGGCAGTGAAGAATGGTTCTACATCGTCAGTGGCGCCGGCGCCTGCACCCTGTTGCTCGGGGCGTATTGCGCGATGTTCCAGAACGACCTCAAGGGATTGCTGGCCTACTCGACCATCAGCCACCTGGGCCTGATCACCCTGTTGCTTGGCTTGAACAGCCCGCTGGCCGCCGTCGCCGCGGTGTTCCACATCCTCAACCATGCGACGTTCAAGGCCTCGTTGTTCATGGCCGCCGGCATCATCGACCACGAAAGCGGTACCCGCGATATCCGCAAACTCAGCGGCCTGTACAAGCTGATGCCGTTTACCGCCACCCTGGCCATGGTCGCCAGCGCCTCGATGGCCGGCGTGCCGTTGCTCAATGGCTTCCTGTCCAAGGAAATGTTCTTCGCCGAAACCGTCTTCATCAATGCCACGCGCTGGATCGAACTGAGCTTGCCGATCGTGGCAACCATTGCCGGTACCTTCAGTGTGGCTTACTCCCTGCGTTTCACCGTGGATGTGTTTTTCGGCCCGCCCGCGACCGACCTGCCACACACACCCCACGAGCCACCACGCTGGATGCGCGCGCCGGTCGAGTTGCTGGTGTTCGCCTGCCTGCTGGTGGGAATTTTCCCGGCCCAGATAGTCGGCCCGCTGCTCGCGGCGGCGGCGGAACCGGTGGTCGGCGGCACGCTGCCCGAGTACAGCCTGGCCATCTGGCACGGCCTGAACGCACCGATGATTATGAGCCTGATCGCATTGTCCTGCGGCACCCTGCTCTATCTGCTGTTGCGCAATCAATTCAAGCGCGGACGTTTCGATCGTCCGCCCGTCATCGGTCGCCTGGACGGCAAGCACCTGTTCGAATACACGCTGGTCGCCATCATGCGCCTGGCCCGTCGCCTGGAGCCCCGGATTGGCACCAGGCGCCTGCAAATGCAGTTGTTCCTGGTGGTGCTCGCCGCCGTACTGGCCGGGTTGATTCCCATGCTCCACAGCAGTCTTCACTGGGGTGACCGGCCGAAAATCCCGGGGTCGATCGTCTTCGTCACCTTGTGGTTGCTGGCCATCGCCTGCGCCCTTGGCGCGGCCTATCAGGCCAAGTACCACCGTCTCGCGGCCCTGACCATGGTCAGCGTCTGCGGCCTGATGACCTGCGTTACCTTCGTCTGGTTTTCCGCGCCGGACCTGGCCCTGACCCAACTGGCGGTCGAAGTGGTGACCACGGTGCTGATCCTGCTGGGCCTGCGCTGGCTGCCACGACGGATCGAGGAGGTCTCGCCGTTGCCGGGCAGCCTGCGCCGGGCGCGGGTGCGGCGTATCCGCGACTTGCTGCTGTCGACCTCGGTCGGTGTCGGCATGGCGTTGCTGGCCTACGCCATGCTGACGCGCCAGACCCCCAACGATATTTCCTCGTTCTATCTCAGTCGCGCCTTGCCCGAAGGCGGCGGCAGCAACGTGGTCAACGTGATGCTGGTGGACTTCCGTGGTTTCGACACCCTCGGTGAAATCACCGTGCTGGTGGCCGTGGCCCTGACCGTGTTCGCCCTGCTGCGCCGCTTCCGCCCGCCCAAAGAAAGCCTGCAACTGCCGGCCCAGCAACGCTTGCTCGCGCCGGATGTGGTTACCGACCTGGTCAACCCGCGTCACGCCAGCGACACCGCGCTCGGTTTCATGATGGTGCCGGCTGTGCTGGTGCGCCTGCTGTTGCCGGTGGCGCTGGTGGTCTCGTTCTACCTGTTCATGCGCGGGCACAATCAACCGGGCGGCGGTTTTGTCGCCGGGCTGGTGATGTCGGTGGCGTTCATCCTGCAATACATGGTCGCCGGCACGCAGTGGGTTGAGGCGCAAATGAGCCTGCGGCCACTGCGCTGGATGGGTACGGGATTGATGATTGCCACGGCCACGGGCCTGGGCGCGATGGTTGTCGGCTATCCGTTCCTGACCACCCACACCTGGCATTTCTCGTTGCCGCTGCTGGGTGACATTCACCTGGCCAGCGCACTGTTCTTCGACATCGGTGTGTACGGCGTGGTGGTCGGCTCGACCCTGTTGATCCTCACCGCCCTCGCCCACCAATCGGTGCGCGGCCACAAAACCGCCGCCCAGCCCAGATCCGTTGCCGCCAAAGGAGCCGTCTGATGGAAGAAGTCATCGCAATCGCCATCGGCGTACTGGCCGCGTCCGGCGTCTGGCTGATCCTGCGCCCACGGACGTTCCAGGTGGTCATGGGCCTGTGCCTGCTGTCCTACGGGGTCAATCTGTTCATCTTCAGCATGGGCAGCCTGTTCATCGGCAAGGAACCGATCATCAAGGACGGCGTGCCGCAGGACCTGTTGCACTACACCGACCCGCTGCCGCAAGCACTGGTGTTGACGGCGATCGTCATCAGCTTTGCCATGACCGCGCTGTTCCTGGTGGTGCTGCTGGCTTCCCGGGGCCTGACCGGCACCGACCATGTGGATGGCCGGGAGCCCAAAGAATGATGGCGATGACTCACCTGATCGTCGCGCCCATTCTACTGCCGCTGCTGACCGCCGCGATCATGCTGATGCTCGGCGAGAAGCACCGGCCGCTCAAGGCCAGGATCAATCTGTTCTCCAGCCTGCTCGGGCTGGGCATTGCCGTGGCGTTGTTGCAATGGACACAGACCACCGGCGTGCCCGGCTCCATCGGTGTGTACCTGCCGAGCAACTGGCAAGTGCCGTTCGGCCTGGTGTTGGTGGTCGACCGCCTGTCGGCGCTGATGCTGGTGCTGACCGGCATCATCGGCGTCAGTGCCCTGCTGTTCGCCATGGCCCGCTGGGACAGTGCCGGTTCGAGTTTTCACGCGCTGTTCCAGATCCAGTTGATGGGCCTTTACGGCGCATTCCTCACCGCGGACCTGTTCAACCTGTTCGTGTTCTTCGAGGTGCTGCTGGCCGCGTCCTACGGTTTGATGCTCCACGGTTCGGGCCGGGCGCGGGTGTCGTCGGGGCTGCATTACGTCTCGATCAACCTGCTGGCCTCGTCGCTGTTCCTGATTGGCGCGGCACTGATCTATGGGGTCACCGGCACGCTGAACATGGCCGACCTGGCGGTAAAAATCCCGCTGGTGTCCGAAGCTGATCGCGGTTTGCTACACGCTGGCGCGGGGATCCTGGCCATTGCGTTCCTGGCCAAGGCCGGCATGTGGCCGCTGAACTTCTGGCTGGTGCCGGCCTACTCCTCGGCCAGCGCGCCGGTGGCGGCGATGTTCGCGATCATGACCAAGGTCGGCGTGTACACCTTGCTGCGCCTGTGGACGCTGCTGTTCTCCGCCCAGGCCGGGGCATCGGCGTTCTTTGGCGGCGACTGGCTGATCTACGGCGGGATGGCGACCATCGTCTGCGCTGCCATTGCGATCCTCGCCGCGCAACGCCTGGAGCGCATGGCCAGCCTGAGCATCCTGGTGTCGGCGGGTATTCTGTTGTCGACCATCGGCTTCGCCCAGCCGAACCTGGTTGGCGCGGCGCTGTTCTATCTGTTCAGCTCGACCCTGGCGTTGAGCGCCCTGTTCCTGCTGGCCGAGCTGATCGAGCGCTCACGCTCGGCCAACGAAGTCCTGCTCGAAGATGAAGCCGAACTGCTGCCGCGGCCACTGGAATCCCTGTATCCGCCCAAAGGCACCAACCTCGACGACGACCAGAAAGCCGTGGTCGGCCAGGTGATTCCCTGGACCATGGCGTTTCTCGGCCTGAGCTTCATCGCCTGCGCCTTGCTGATCATCGGCATGCCGCCGCTCTCCGGCTTTATCGGCAAACTCGGGTTGATCGGCGCCCTGCTCAATCCGCTAGGCCTGGGCAACAGCGGCGACACACCGGTTTCCAACGCCGCGTGGGGCCTGTTGGTGTTGTTGATCGTGTCTGGGCTGGCATCGCTGATCGCGTTCTCGCGCCTGGGCATCCAGCGTTTCTGGACGCCTGCGGAACGACCATCGCCCCTGTTGCGACGCCTTGAATGCGTACCGATCTTCGCCCTGCTGGGCCTGAGCATTGCGCTGACCTTCAAGGCCGATCCGCTGCTGCGCTACACCCAGGCCGCCGCCGAAGCCCTGTACAACCCGCAGCAATACGTGATGGCGGTGCTCGACACACGCGTCGTACCGAACCCGTCGGCCGTAGTGGCCCCGCAGGAGGTGCAGCCATGAAGCGCCTTTTTCCGGCACCGCTGCTATCGCTGGCCCTGTGGCTGCTGTGGCTGTTGCTGAACCTGTCGATCAGCCCCGGCAACCTGCTGCTGGGTGCCGCGCTGGGATTCTGTGCGCCATTGATGATGCGCAGGCTGCGTCCGCTGCCGGTGCGCATCCGTCGTCCCTGGGTAATCCTGCGCCTGATCCTGGTGGTCGGGCGCGATGTGCTGGTGTCCAACCTCGCCGTGGCCTGGAGCGTGCTCAGTGCCGGTCGCCGCCCGCCTCGCTCGCAATTCATCAAGGTACCGCTGGACTTGCGTGACGCCAACGGCCTGGCCGCGCTGTCGATGATCACCACGGTGGTGCCCGGTACAGTCTGGTCGGAGCTGGCGCTGGACCGCAGCATTCTGCTGTTGCACGTCTTCGACCTGGACGATGAGGCGCTGTTCATCCAGCACTTCAAGGCGACCTACGAACGTCCGCTGATGGAGATTTTCGAATGAGCCCCTTGCTGTCGAACGCGATCCTGCTGAGCCTGTTCTTCTTTTCCCTGGCGATGATCCTGACCCTGATCCGCCTGTTCAAGGGGCCGTCGGCCCAGGATCGGGTTCTGGCGCTGGACTACCTGTACATCGTCGCGATGCTGATGATGCTGGCGCTGGGTATACGTTATGCCAGTGACACCTACTTCGAGGCGGCGTTGCTGATCGCACTGTTCGGTTTCGTCGGCTCGTTCGCCCTGGCGAAATTCCTGCTGCGTGGCGAGGTGATCGAATGAATACGCCATTGTCGTTGTGGGTGGAGATCCCGGTGGCGATCCTGCTGGTGCTCGGCAGTCTGTTTGCCTTGATCGGCGCCACGGGCCTGCTGCGCATGAAGGACTACTTCCAGCGCATGCACCCACCGGCCCTGGCCTCGACGCTCGGGACCTGGTGCGTGGCGCTGGCTTCGATCATCTATTTTTCGGCGCTCAAGTCCGCGCCGGTATTGCACGCCTGGCTGATTCCGATCCTGCTGGCGATTACCGTGCCGGTGACCACCTTGCTGTTGGCCCGGGCGGCGCTGTTTCGTAAACGCATGGCCGGGGATGATGTGCCGGCTGAGGTGAGCAGCCGGCGGACGGAGAGCGGTAGTTAGACCAAGGATTTGTGTTGCCTCATCGCGAGCAAGCTCGCTCCCACAGGGTTCAGCGCAATCCCTGTGGGAGCGAGCTTGCTCGCGATGAGGCCAGTATTTTCACTACAGAAACGTGGCTTGATCAGACCCAGGCCACCGCCAACAACCCCGCCCCCAGCACCACACACAACGGCGAGTAAACCCAGGTGTCGAGCCGGGCAAATTTCGAGCCTTTGACCTCTTTGAAAAAACCAACCAGATCCGAATCGCCAATGGCCCGGGCAAACAGCAAAATCGCAATCGCACTGAGCACCCACTGCAACGACCAGTGATGCAAGGGTGGCAGGCACCAACCCACCCGCAAGCACACCAACACGGCAATCAACAGCAACAGCCCGGCCACCACCAGCGTGATCCAGCCTCGCGGTTTAAACGCCGGTCGCAGTTGCGCGCTGCCCGCCTGCGGTACTTGCGGGACCGCCGCCACCGCCGCCCACTCGCCACCCAACGCCCAATACACATGCACCAGACTGATCGCGGCGAAGATCGTCACCAGCGATTGAGCCAACACCAGGGTCATGGTTCAGAGATCCTTGAAAGGGAAATGAACTGAACATTGTAGGAGCTACCGCAGGCTGCGATGTTTTGATTTTGCATTTCCATGACAAAGATCAAAAGATCCCGACCTGCGGCAGCGCCTACAGGGCGGCGGAGACTTTATCCGCCACGTCCTTGGGCAACCAGGCCCGCCAGACGTCCGGATGGGCCTTCATGAACGCCTCTGCCGCCTGGCGCGGCGGTGTATGTTTCTCGCTCATCTCGGCTAGGGCCTTGTTCAGCGGGTCGATCGGAAAGTCGACCTTGGCAAAGAACTCGGCAATCTGCGGATATTGCTTCTGGAAGGGGGTGGACACACCGATCGACAACTTGGAGGCCAGTGAACGGGTCGGCTTGGGATTGGGGTTGTCGGCGTCGGTCAGGGTCTTCCAGGCTTCGGCGTCGAATGGTGGCTCTTCGAGTTGAATCAGCTTGAAGCGGCCGAGCAACGGCGTGGGCGACCAGTAGTAAAACAGTACCGGCTTGCCACGATGAATGGACGAACTGATCTCCGCATCCAGTGCCGCCCCCGAACCGCTGCGGAAGTTCACGTAGCTGTCGTCCAGCCCATACGCCTTGAGCTTCTGCTTGTTGACCACTTCCGAGGTCCAGCCGATAGGGCTGTTGAGGAAACGCCCCTTGGTCGGGGCTTCCGGATCCTTGAACACATCTTTGTAACGCGGCAGGTCGCTGACACTGCGCAGGTCCGGCGCCAGCGGCTTGATGCCCTTGGCCGGGTCGCCCTTGATCACATATTCCGGCACCCACCAGCCTTCGGTAGCCCCCTTGACCGTATCGCCGAGGCTGACGACCTTGCCTTCGGCTTCCGCCTTGACCCACACCGGGCTGCGACCGGCCCACTCTTCGCCAATGACCTGGATGTCATTGTTGGCCAGCGCGGTTTCCAGGGTGATGGTGGTGCCCGGCAACGTATCGGTCGGCAGCCCGTAGCCCTTCTCGACAATAATGCGCAGGACATCGGTAATCAGGCTGCCGCTTTCCCAGTTCAGGTCGGCAAAGTGGATCGGCGCCTGGGCGGCAGACACCGGGGCGGGCGTCGCCAGCAAACCGAAAGTGGCCAGGACCGCAGCCAGCAACCGTCGAAATCCGTTCATGCTTTTGCACCTCGTGCTGTTCACAGCAATAGCAGGGTGGCCTGGCAGCAGACCGCGAAGCCTCTGAATACTCAGTTCATTGACTGTAGTAGAGGTTCCCGTTTTCGAGGTGCGTGGATCAGTTTTCGGAAATTTCCTGCAAACGCATCAGCTCTCGCCTGACCATGCTGGCGTATTCCGCCGGTTGCAGTTGGTAAAGCTGTGACGCCACCCAATTCAGCCAGGCTCCCTGCAGAATGGTCTTCTGCCCGAACAGCCGCCGTGCTTCGTCTTGAGCACTGGCCAGGTTCTGTTCGTGGAAATCGGCGCGGGTCAGGGTCATCACTCGCTGGCCTTGAAGGTCACCAGCTCGCCCTTGCGCCACTTGGCCGCTTTGGCGGTCACGGCCTTGAGGGTCTTGGTCAGGCCTTCCTGCAACTGTTGATGGGCAGCGAACACCATCACCACGCTGTGACCTTCCTTGAACACGATCCCCTGACCGTCGGCCGTGGTCACGAAGGCGTAATCGCCTATTCCGTAGACCGTCAGCTTGATGTCGCGGAACTTGATGTCCAGCTTGCCACCTTCACGGCTGGGCAGCACGGACGCGCTGAAATGATCGCCGACCTTGAGCTTGAGTCCGGGCTTGTCGTCCACAACCAGGGCTGACTCGGTATCGATTTCGGCAATGTAAATGCCTTCTGCGTTCTGTTCGGTGATGTAAACGAAACGTGACTGAAACTGCTTGACCAGCTTTGCACGCAAATCACCCAGCACGAACAAAGCATGCATATCGAGATTACTTACTGCCAAGGAAACATCCCCACATCTGAATAATGGTGCCGTGCGCGAAAAATGAACGCACAGCCAAAAAAGCGGCAATGCCGAAGGTGTAGCCAAAGAACCCGGGTTGAGGTCCTGAATGAGCAGTGCACTCATTCATCACGAAGCTTGAGAAGACTACTGGAACGTCACTCACGTCGTCCTGACTGGCGTTCGTCACAGGTTGAAGGAAAACACCCTTCCTGCTGCCAGAAAATTATGGACTATCAACTTCGGGGAAAAATCTCATCAAGAAAAAAACTTTTCCTACATATCGTCCGCAAAAAATTGCTTTAGATAAACGTCATTCACCCACCAGTGAGGGTGATTCTAGAGCAGCGATGCTCTTGGAGACTAGCCAAAACGACGTACATACGTCGGTAAACAATGAAAAGGACTTCATATGTGCACGCTGACCCACTTTGCCTATCCCTTGGTGCCTGACTCGAAAACAGCACCAACCCCGCACCCGACACGGTTCTGCATCCATGAACCAGCTCCCGATGCCTCGACCCGCCCGCGATTTCAAGTGGTAATGGCGGGCATTGCCTTCTTTCACATCAAGGATATTTCTACAGGCTGCGTAAGAGGTTTCCGAGCCAATCATAACGAAGCCTGTGCCCTCGCCCGGTTTCTTGAATCACACGGTTGACTAGCCCACCGCACTCGCTTCCATCGACGTTTCGTCTGCCCGTCGACTTATCTCAGCCGTCGACGGGCAACTACTGCCATACTGCCCGCCCAATAAAACGGATCCGCAGAAAATCGGGTGCGTTGACAACAACAATGTATTTCCAAGGGAAGTCGGCAACGTGACGGAATTTGATATCGGCGAGTTTTTTATCCGGGGTGAAGCCAGAGAAGTCGAGGGTGAGTTCCAGGCCGTGATTGTCATGCGGGCCAAACCACCGCTCAAGACCGTGACGTATCACCAGGTCGAAAAGGATCGCTGGTTCAAAACCCCGGATGTCGCCGCCATCGCGGCCCAGGAATCGGCCAGGGAACTCAAGGCCGCGGTCGATGCGGGCGCATTGAAAGCCTGATGGTCGGGTTGGCGGTCTATGCTCATTGTTGCACTTGAATATTGCGATCGAACTCCACCGGTGCGGCGCCCTCGAATCCAGGGTGCGCCTCGTCCCTCGACCCGACCGATGACCTGCAAGGAGATGAAGATGGAATCACCGACACATGACTTGAAAGGCCTGTTCGACCAACTCGGCCTGGACTCCAGCCAGAAAGCGATCGACGACTTCATTGCCGGCCATTCCCTGCCTGACGACAAGAAACTCATCGACGCCGAGTTCTGGTCACCGCAACAGGCCGGCTTCCTCAAGGAACAATTGCGCGAAGACGCTGACTGGGCGCGGGTGGTCGACGACCTGAACCTGCGCATGCACCAGACCCACTGACAACTTCAATGCAGGCTGCCAGGACTTTCGGCGCTCAATTGCGCCAGCCAGGCAGCCTTGCACTCCTCCGCTTCGTCGCGACTGGAGAACGCCGTGCCCCGGCGCTCGCCATTGAGCAACACTACCCAGCAAACCTTGCGTCCCATGGAACGAAGACTGGCAGGTACTCCGCTGCCGATCATGACCGCGACATCAACTTTGCCTTGCATGCTGCCCCCGAACTTCATTAGCAACCTAATTAGTAGGTATGTTAATTAGTTTCCCAGCGAGGAAACAGCAAAATCCTGCACAGGTTAATTGCAGAACTTGCAACAATCACCCGGCAGCACGGCGTTTCTAGCGCGGTTTTTCCGGTTTGTAACCCAGGCGCAAACCACCCCAATGCCGGCCCTTGAGCATGATCGGCACCGAAAGATCGTGCATCAACTCTCCGGTATCACGGGTATAGGTTTGCAGCAGCACGGCCTTCTGATGGCTGCCGCAGCGGATCCCGGTGCGGTCAGCGAATTTGCGTTTGGTCCGGTTCTGCAAGGCATCGACCTGCGCGTCCCCCGTCAGCGGCTGGCTGAACACCTTGTTATGGGTCGGCACATAACCCTGTTGGGTGCAGGCGATGGCGAACACCAATCCTTCGTGACGCGGTAACAACGGTTCTTGAATCGCTGGCAAAACCTGATCGGTGTAACGGTCGAAACGCGTCTGGTACTTGGCCGGACTGGTGTCGGGGATGACCTGGTAATTACGGTCGAACAGATCGTCGAGACTGATTCGACCGGCATCGATATCCGCTTCGAAACGCGCTGCAATCTGGCTCGCGGCGTCTCGGGCCAGGTCATAGATCCGCTGGTGATAGTCATCCAACCCCACTTCGGCAAGACGCTCACTGATGGTTTCGGCTTGCCCTTCCATTTGCACCGCCGCATGGGCCAGGCGCTGAGTCTGCTGGTCGCTGACCACCAGATCGCTGCGCATCTGTTCGATGGCGTGAAACAGGCTGTCGAGTTGTTCGCGGTTGGTGTCTGCCCCTTGGGCGATCTCCCCGACCTGGGACTCGACACTGGCCGCGAGACGGGCAATGTTCTCCAGATGTTGCCCCGTCCGCTCTACCTGCTCCACACCGGAGTCAAGGTCGCTGGACAGCTGGCGGATCTGCTCCACCACCTGCGCCGTGCGATGCTGGATGTCGGCCACCATCTCGCCCACCTCCCCCGTGGCGGTCGCCGTGCGTGCGGCGAGCCCGCGAACCTCGTCGGCCACCACTGCAAACCCGCGACCGTGCTCCCCTGCCCGCGCCGCTTCTATCGCAGCGTTCAATGCCAGCAGATTGGTCTGGCTGGCGATGGATTGAATCACCAGGGTCACTCGCTGGATATCGTCGCTGCGCAGGCTCAAGGCTTCGATCAGTTCACGGCTGTTGCTGGCGCGCTGGCTGAGCTGATGCATGCGCGAAATGGACTCGATCAATTCCGTACGCCCGACCACTCCGCTTTGATGAGCCTCGCTGGCGGCACTGAGCGCCTGGCGACTGAGGGTCGAGGTGGCCTGTTCGGTGGTGATCATGACCTCGGCATTGCTGACGATCTGTGCCGCCGACGTGAGCTGCGATTGCAGTTTGTCCGCCAGTTGCCGAACCGAAAACGCCACACCGGCGGCCGACAGTGCGTTATGGCTGGTGGTGCAGGAAAGATCGCGAGTCAACGCGCCGATGGCATCGGGGTTGTCGGGGCAAGCCGCCTGCGGGGTCGCGCGCGAACGCAAACGAGGCAGCCAGATAATCAATATGGCCAGGGGCAGGCCAAGGTAGAGCGACCCGTCGCCCAGTGTCATACCACTTAACAACAGCATCAGGGCGATGCTTTGCAGCGTTGGCGTCAGCCAGCGGTTTTTCGGCAACAGCACCGGTGCGGGCACTGCCGCAACCAGAGACCCGTCTTGCGTCATCATCGTCACCCCGTAAAGCTTCTAATTGTTGTCTTCGCATTAAACGCCACCATAAAGCCATTATCCATGAGCCTTTAGTCGCGAACGTTGCAGCAGATCAATAGAAGAACCGGGAAATCGAAGACGGCAGAAAACAAAGATCGCAGCCTGCAACAGCGCCCTACTTCAATTGAATAGGAGCTGCCGCAGGCTGCGATCTTTTCAAGGCAGCCCGGATTAACGGGGCTGCCCCACAGAATCAGGCCTGACGCTGGTGCTTGTCGATTTGCTCGTGACGTTCCTGAGCTTCGATGCAGTACTTGGTGGTCGGGCTGATCAGCAGGCGCTTGAGGCCAATCGGCTCGCCGCTGTCGTCGCACCAGCCGAAGCTGTCTTCCTTGATGCGTTCCAGCGCTTGTTCCAACTGAGGCAGCATGCGCTGATCGCGATCGATCGCATTCACCAGCCAGGTGCGCTCTTCTTCGACCGAAGCCGCGTCTGCCGGATCGGCCGGGGTGTCCAGGCTTTCGATGGCGATGCGGTTCTGTTCGATGCGCTCATGGGTTTCGACTTTCATGTTCTGCAACAGCTCGGAGAAAAAAGCATGTTGCTCGGCATTCATGTAGTCATCCGCCGGCATGGCCAGCAACTTGTCCTTTGTCATTGATATCTCTATAAAAAAACGTGCATTAAGGCGAATTAGGGAGCGTTCCGGCAGGCCTGGGCAGGCCATCGGAAAGGCGCCGTTTGTTCCAAGCGCCACCCGGCACTCAATTTACGAGGGGCGGCAGTCTAAGGCCGACTTGAGGCCTCAGCAACTGAAAAGACAGCGAATTTGTCCGACAAAGCCCTGAAAATGCTCTACGGCAGGCTTTGAGGCGGTAATCGGAGTGCGTTTATAGCAAGAAATTCAATCGAGCGGCTGTATATAGATGACAAACGGCCTGGACCGGGCATTTTTCACTGTCATTTGCAGGGCTGCGAACCTCAGCTAAGGTTGTCCCTCCCGAAATGGCCATATAAAGGAAAGGACCATGAAGCTGATCGGTATGCTTGATTCGCCCTATGTAAGGCGCGCCGCCATTTCTGCCAAATGCCTGGGAATCACGCTGGAACATCAATCGGTCTCGGTGTTCCGCCACTTCGAACAATTCCAGCAGATCAACCCGGTGGTCAAGGCGCCCACCCTGGTGCTGGATGACGGTGAAGTGTTGATGGATTCGACGCTGATCATCGACTACCTGGAAACCCTGGCCAAAAAAAGCCTGATGCCCGCCGAACCGGGTCAACGCCTGCGCGCGCTGCGCCTGATCGGCCTGGCGTTGGCCGCCAGCGAAAAGTCCGTGCAGCTTTACTACGAGCGCAACCTGCGGCCGGCAGAGATTCAATTCGAACCCTGGGTGCAGCGGGTCGAAGGACAGCTGACGGCAGCCTATTCGGCGCTGGAGCGGGAGCTGGAAAAACAGCCGCTGAAGACTGACGGTCCGATTGAGCAGGACGGCATCACGCTGGCGGTGGCCTGGAGCTTCACCAATCTGGTGGTGCCGGACCAGGTGAGTGCGGCGCAGTTTCCGCGGATCGCAGCGTTCACGAAGTATGCCGAGGAACTAGAGGTGTTTGTCAGTACGCCGATTGACTGACAGATTCGTTTTGCCTGATCTGCCGTCATCGCGAGCAAGCTCGCTCCCACAGTAATTTTCGTCGTACGCGGGCTTTGTGTTCGACATCAATCCGTTGTGGGAGCGAGCTTGCTCGCGATGGCGTCGTGTCAGTCGACACATGAATTGCCTGTCAGCCCGCTATCGCGAGCTAGATGAAAGTTAATTTATTAAGTCGCGGGCAATTCTTGGCAAAATGCTCGCAACTTCGTATTGAACTGCTTATCAGGCCAGCCCTATGACCCGCATCTTGACCATCGAAGACGACGCCGTGACCGCCCGGGAGATTGTCGCCGAACTGAGTAGCCACGGCCTCGACGTCGACTGGGTCGACAATGGCCGCGAAGGACTGGAGCGTGCGGTCAGCGGCAACTACGACCTGATCACCCTCGACCGCATGTTGCCCGAGCTCGATGGCCTGGCGATCGTCACCACGCTGCGGACCATGGGCGTGGCCACGCCGATCCTGATGATCAGCGCGCTGTCCGACGTCGATGAGCGCGTACGCGGCTTGCGCGCCGGCGGCGACGACTACCTGACCAAACCCTTCGCCACCGATGAAATGGCCGCCCGGGTTGAAGTCCTGCTGCGCCGGCAGAACACCGTGACCGCCCAGGCCACCACTTTGCGGGTGGCGGATCTGGAACTGAACCTGATCAGCCACGAAGCCAGTCGCGACGGTCAGCTGCTGACGCTGTTGCCCACCGAGTACAAACTGCTGGAATTCCTGATGCGCAACACCGGGCAAATCCTCTCGCGGATGATGATTTTCGAAGAGGTCTGGGGTTACCACTTCGATCCCGGCACCAACCTGATCGACGTACACATCGGCCGTCTGCGCAAGAAGATCGACCCTCCTGGCAATGCCCCACTGATTCGGACCGTGCGAGGCTCGGGTTATGTCATTGCCGAACCCGTCTAAAGGCTGGCGCTCTTCCAGCAGCCGTCTGCTGGCGCTCTACAGTTCGCTGTTCGTGATCTGGAGCGGGATTCTCATGGGGGTCATGTACTACGAGGTTTCCGCTTACCTGGACAACCTGGCCAAGCATTCGCTGATGCAACGCCAGCACCTGTTTTCACGCTTCTCCGGCGAGCAACTGGTGGACGCCCTCGCCGTCAGCATGACCTTCGACATCCGCGGCATCGACGCCTACGGCCTGTTCGATGCCCGGCACCATTACCTCAGCGGCGCCCTGCGTTACATTCCGGACGGCTTGCCGCTCGATGGCAAGATCCACATGCTGCGCGATTGCGATGCCTCCGGCGACAGCGACGAGCAGACGCTGCCCGCCGACAGTTGTGACGCCGTGGCGACCCGCACCCTCGACGGCCGCTGGCTGGTGCTGGTGCGCGACAACGGTTCGTTGTTTGCCGTGACCCGGATCATCCTTCACGCCTTGTTCTGGGGTGTGACCCTGACTATCGTGCCGGGCATCGTCGGCTGGTATTTGCTGCGCCGCCGCCCGTTGCGGCGCATTCGCGGGATTCAGGCCAGTGCCGAGGCCATCGTCGCCGGCGACCTGAGCCGACGCTTGCCACTGTCCAATCGGCGTGACGAACTGGACATGCTCGCCGCCATCGTCAACGCCATGCTCGAACGCATCGAGCGCCTGATGAACGAGGTCAAGGGCGTGTGCGACAACATCGCCCATGACCTGCGCACGCCCCTGACCCGTCTGCGCGCGCAGCTTTACCGCATGCAGCAACAAGCCGGCGAGGGCTCGCCGCAGGCCATGCAACTGGACCTGGTGCTGGCCGAGGCCGATACGCTGATGGCACGTTTCCGAGGCTTGCTGCGGATCTCCGAGCTGGAAGATCGTCAGCGTCGCTCCGGTTTCGTCCAAGTGGACCCGGTGGCGTTGCTGCAAGAACTGCATGAGTTCTACCTGCCCCTGGCGGAAGACGACGACCTGGTGTTCCAACTTCACCTGCCCGCGTCATTGCCGCCCCTTAATGGCGACCGCGCGCTGATGTTCGAAGCGGTGGCGAACCTGCTCAGCAACTCGATCAAATTCACCCCGCCCGGCGGCGCAGTGATCCTGCGCGGGATCAATGATGGCGGGCACACGCGAATCGAAGTACTCGACTCTGGCCCGGGCATTCCCGAAGCGGAACGTGAAGCGGTGTTCCAGCGCTTCTATCGCGCCGAGGCGGGCAATCATAAAAGCGGCTTCGGGCTGGGGCTATCCATTGTCGCGGCGATTGTCAGTCTGCACGGGTTTACCCTGGAAGTGGGCAGCAGCGAACTGGGTGGCGCGCGGCTGGTGCTTGATTGTCGGGAGAGTCTGATTCCCCCGGCCTGATAAAAATCTGCCTGAACTGACACAAAACCTGTGGGAGCGAGCTTGCTCGCGAAGGCGATCCGTCAGGCAATGATGATTCGCCTGACACTACGCTATCGCGAGCAAGCTCGCTCCCACAGTTGATTGATGTCGTACGCAGCATTTTTGCTCACTGGAATCCAGTGTGGGGGCGAGCCTGCTCGCGATGGCGGTGCCTGTTTAAAGCACATGTTTAACGGCTGTCAGCGTAACTTGATGAAAGCTACAACGCCTTGCGCCATTGCCTACGGTTACGCCAGAATCCGCCGGCTTACGCGCCTTGAGTCCGGGCATTATCGTTAGCCGGTCGCTGAAAAACAGCGATCGGGTTTGGTAGCCCGGAGTACTGCGCGTAGCGCCACTTCAAGCAGTTGCTGCTTTTATGGTTGTCATGCGCAGGGCCTCTTCGGGGGCGCCGGTTCCAGTACTCCGGTCTACCAACCTGTGCATGGCCACCGCCCTTCGTTTGGTAGCGAAAGTGATGGCTCCAATTTTTACAGTACTGGAGTTCTATCGATGATCAAACCAACACCCAACCCCCCGGTAACAGATCCCGCCTCCCCCTACGAAAGCCCCGATTCAAAGCAATTCCACGAAGCCGCAGAACGCGCCCTCAATCACTACCTCAACCCCGCCGCCAACATCATGGCCACGCCCCACAAACCGTCCACGATGTTCACCATCAACCCCGGCATCGACACCGAAACCCTGCTGGCCCACGCCTGCGAATCACTGGCCTCAGCCAATGTGATGACCAACGATCTGGCGGGTTTTCTTGAGGGCTCGCACCGCAACACGCTGCTGGGTATTGCACAGGTCATCATGCTGGGTGAATTGGCGGTGAACCGGGCGCTGGATCGACTTGATCCGCCTGAGTAAAGCTCCGTACGTGTGGGAGCGAGCTTGCTCGCGATGGCGGCAGCACATTCAACATTTATGTAGCTGACACACCGCTATCGCGAGCAAGCTCGCTCCTACAGGGTTTGGTGCTTTACTGAAAAAACCCAACCCCACCGAGCCATCACCATGAACCGCAACGACCTGCGCCGCGTGGACATGAACCTGCTGGTGATTTTCGAAACCCTGATGTTCGAGAAGAACCTGACCCGGGCCGGGGAAAAGCTGTTCCTCGGCCAGCCTGCCGTCAGCGCATCGCTGGCAAAATTGCGCGATCTGTTCGACGATCCGTTGCTGGTGCGCAATGGACGCACCCTGGAGCCGACCCTGCGGGCATTGCAGATTCTCAAGGAATTGCAGCCGGCGATGGACACCATTTCCGGGGCGGTCAGCCGGGCCAAGGATTTCGAGCCGTCCACCAGCCGCGATGTGTTTCGTATCGGACTGTCCGACGACGCCGAATTCGGACTGTTTCCGCCACTGCTCAAGCAGATTCGTGAAGAAGCGCAGAACGTGGTCGTGGTGGTGCGCCGAGTGAATTTCCTGCTGATGCCATCGATGCTGGCCAGCGGCGAGATTTCCGTCGGCATCAGCTACACCACGGAATTGCCGGCCAACGCCAAGCGCAAGAAATTGCGCGACTTGAGCGTGAAGATCCTGCGCGGCGATGACCGCCCCGGCCCGTTGACCCTGGACGAGTTCTGCGAACGCCCTCACGCGCTGGTGTCGTTTTCCGGGGACCTGAGCGGTGCCATCGACAATGACCTGGCGCGGATCGGCCGTTCGCGCCGGGTGGTGCTGGCGGTGCCACAGTTCGCGGGGTTGCGGGCCTTGCTGGCGGGCACCGACATGCTCGCCACCGTGCCGGATTACGCGGCCAATGCGTTGATCGAAGGCAGCAGTCAGTTACGGGCGGACGATGCACCGTTTGATATCAACCTGTCCGAACTGTCGATGGTCTGGAACGGGGTCAACGATAACGATCCGGCAGAACGCTGGTTGCGCTCGAAAATTGCACAGCACATGGCGGCGCCACTATCGGGGCATTGATCGACTGCAGGAGCACCGGCTCGGACTCGCGCAGGTACACCGGCATGTCGGTCACCGGTGGCATGGCCGGAATCTCGAAGTACATCTGCACCACCCAGCCACGGTGATAGCTGGCGTGGTTGACCACGTGCATCAGCATCGCGCCGGCGCTCATGGTGCCGCTTTCGCCTGAGACAAAGGTGAATTCCAGGGGCTTGTCCAGGGAGGCATCGGTTTGCCGGGCACTCCAGTCGCAGTACCAGCGATCGATGTTTTTTTGCGCCATGCGCAGTTCGGACAGATCGGCATGCAGCAGGTCGTGTGAAGTCTTGAAGCCATGCCCCCGGCCCTCGAGGTGCGCCTGCCAGATGCAATCGACCACGTACACGTGATTGAGGGTGCCAATCATGTTTTTGAACACCGACACCCGTTCTTTTTTGACTTCGCCCGGAGGGAGCGCCGCGAGGCTGTCAAAGAGGCGCTGATTGGCCCAGCGCTTGTAATCGGCCAGCAGGCAGGCAGTGCGTACGGTGATCATCAGAGTTCTCCGATGGCAGTAAGCGCATCCCCTAGCATAGACCCGATGGCCACAAAGCAGCGCCAGCCCTGATCATCGGTCGTCCAGGTGTTTCACCACCAACTCGGCGAGCGCCAGGCAACTGGTCAGCCCCGGTGACTCGATGCCGAACAGATTCACCAGCCCGGGCACGCCATGTTCGGCGCGAGCGCTGATGAGAAAGTCGGCGCTCGGCTCTGTCGGCCCGCTGATTTTCGGGCGAATGCCACTGTAGGCCGGTTGCAGGCTGTTGTCCGGCAACCCCGGCCAATAGCGGCGGATCGCCTGATAAAAACCCTCGGCCCGATTGGGCTCGACGCGGTAATCAATGTGCTCGACCCATTCAACATCCGGCCCGAAGCGCGCCTGCCCGCCCAGGTCGAGGGTCATGTGCACACCCAGTCCGGCGCTCTCCGGGGCCGGATACACCAGGTGGCGAAACGGCGCCCGGCCGCTGAAACTGAAATAACTGCCCTTGCACAAATGCGCCCGGGGAATGAATGCCTCAGGCAGTCCGACGATGCTGCTCGCCACCTCGGGAGCGGACAGCCCTGCGCAGTTGATCAGTTCGCGACAGCACAGCGTCATGGGTTGACTGCCGCCCATGTGCAGCTCGAAACCCTGTTCGATGCAACGGGCCGACAGCAGCGGCGTGTGCAAGGCCAGCGTGGCGCCGAACCTCTGGGCATCGCCCTGGAGCGCCAGCATCAACCCGTGGGAGTCGACAATGCCGGTAGACGGCGACCACAGCGCCGCGACGCAGGACAACGCCGGTTCAAGTTCCCGGGCCTGCGGGCCATCCAGCCATTGCAGGTCATCGACACCATTGGCACGCCCCTGCTGCAACAGGCGCTGCAAAGCCGCGTGCTGCTGCTCGTCGGTGGCCACTATCAGCTTGCCCACGCGCCGGTAATCGACGCCGTGCTCATCGCAATAGGCATAGAGACGCTGCTTACCCTCCACGCACAGCCGCGCCTTGAGGCTGCCGTCCGGATAATAGATGCCGGCGTGAATCACTTCTGAATTACGCGAACTGATGCCCGTGCCGATCCCCTCACTCGCCTCGACCACCAGCACTTCCCGCCCGTTCCTGGCCAGGGCCCTGGCCACCGCCAGGCCGACCACGCCGGCCCCGATCACCACGCTTTGAATATCGACGTTCAACGACCTTGCCTCCCTCTCACCCCGTTCCTCGCTAATGCCAGGGAACTCTCGGCGACCGTCACGCATCCTAAACTATGTGGTACTTACCTTATGCTTCATGCTGTCGGAGGACACCGTCATGCGCCGCATATTTATCATTTCTTCCCTGGTACTTTGTTTACCCTTCGGCTCGGCTCTGGCCGATGTGGATGCGGGTGACGTCGCCACTTCCGCCGGGGTTTCCGCCTCGCTGTACTCGACGTTCAAAGACGACAAACTCATGATTCCCGCCCGGGATGACGCTTCCAGCTTCGTCGCCAGCGGCGGTGCGATTCGTGGTGCTTACCTGGAGGCACTGTTGAAAAAGGTCCGCCAGGACAATCCCGCCCTCAACAATGCAAGCGACGAAGACCTGGCCCGCGCCATTCTCGTCCAGGAAGGCGTTGCCACCGATCACTGAAGATCGTCATCGCCAGCGGTGGGGCTTGTGACACCGGGATAGCGTTTCCAGCCCTACCTGGCGTGCGTGCCAGTGGACAAACGTGCCCACCCGGCCACGATTTGAGCGTTGATACTCACCCCGCCGCACACCACGATCACCACGTCATTGGCGTCGGCAATCGCCGGGTGATCCAGGTAGGCAATCGCCAATGAAACCCCGCACGCAGGTTCGACCAGCTGACGCAAATCATTGGCGTAACGCACCACGCCCATGATCGCCTCATCATCACTGAGCACCACGCACTCATGGGGGAATTCGCCGATGTGCTTGACCGGCCAGGCGGCCACTTGTGCGGCGCCAAGGGAGGTGGCGACAGTGTCGATTTTCGGCAGTCTGACCGGGTGCCCGGCCGCCACCGCCGCGGCGAACGACGCCGCGCCTTCGGTTTCGCAGGCAACGATGCGGCAATCGGTGTGCCGATGACGTATCAGGCCGGTGAGCAGCCCCGCCAGCAAGCCACCGCCGCCCACCGATGTCACCAGCACATCCACTGGCGGGCAATCTTCGAGGATTTCATCGACCATGGTGCTGTGCCCTTCCCACAACACCGGGTGGTCGAAGGCCGGCACGAATTCAGTGCGCGGGTCCTGGGCGAGTTCCCGCGCCCGTTGATTGGCTTCGTCCCAGACCTTGCCGTGCACGATCACCTCGGCGCCGGTATTGCTGATCCGTGCCCGGGTGCTTTGCGGGGTAGTGTGCGGCACCACGATGCATGCCTTGAGCCCCAGGCATGCAGCGGCCATGGCCGTCGCCAGTCCCGCGTTACCGCCGGAGGGACAGACCACCTTGCGCTTGCCCTGCTGCGCCGCCCGGCTGCACAGCAACCCGATGCCGCGTATTTTGAATGAGCCGCCAGGTTGCAGGTTTTCCAGTTTCAGCCAGATGCGGCGGGTCGGGGTCGATAGGCCAGGGTGCAGGATCAAAGGCGTGCGGATGTGAAGCATATGGGCTCCTGTTACACGCCACCGGCTCGTCGAGCTTGCACGAGCCGGTGGTGAACGGTCCTCTCTCCCAAGCTTAGTTCACCCGGCCTCGGGGCGACCGCCTCAGCGATAGCGCGGCGCCGCCACGGAGTTGCCAAACAACCCGGACAGCGTCTGCCGCTGGGCTTCGTAACGGTCCCACTGGCTGGCATCGTGCAGGCCGGGAATGGTCACCACTTCGCCGGCTGCCAGGCCAACGAGCGCGGCATCGACCATGTCTTCGGCCGACATCACTATTTCCTGCGGCAGGTTTTCCACCGGGTTGCCGGCCTCGCTCCAGAAATCAGTGGCGGTTGCCCCCGGCAACACAGCCTGGATGCGCACGCCTTTGTCCGCCAGTTCATGCTGCATCGACTGGCTCAGGCTCAAGACGAACGCCTTGGTACCGCCGTACACGCCGTTGAGGATTTCCGGGGCGATGGCGACGATGGAGGCGATATTGATCACGGTGCCAGTGCCCCGGGCGACGAAGCCCGGCACCACGGCATACGCCAGGCGCATCAATGCTGTCACGTTTAGGTTGATCATCGCTTCCATGTCGTCCACGGGACTTCCAAGCAGCGACATGACGCCACCGACTCCGGCGTTGTTGACCAACAGGGTGATGCTGGCATCGCCGCGCAGGATCTGTTCGACCCGCAGCGAATCCGCCTTGTTCTTCAGGTCGGCGACAACCACTTCCACGGTGCGCCCGGTCTGGTCGCTCAAATGATTGGCCAGGGCATTGAGCCTGGTCCGGCTGCGGGCCACCAGAATCAGGTCGTAACCCTGCCGGGCGAGACGATCGGCATACACCGCGCCAATGCCCGAAGAAGCGCCGGTGATCAGTGCAGTACCTTTGGATGAGAGCGCCATGGTGCAATTCCTCTACGGTGAGGCGAGAGATTCGCCGGGTGCAGACCGTTATAAAGGGACTTACGACTGTCTCAAATGACGTTTAAAGTACGTTTTTCGGACATGAGCATTTGAGGGCAGCCCCATGATCAACGTGGCGTTCGTGGTTTTCGAGGGTTTCCAGTCCATGGCGCTGGCCGCCATGCCGGTGTTCGAGTACGCCAATTTCAGTGCCGCAGAGACGCTGTATGACGTGCGCGTGCTGTCCGAAAACGGTCACACCCTGCGTGCCTCCGGCGGTTTGAGCGTCGGCACCGAGGCATTCGACGAGCGCGTGTTCGACACGGTGATCGTGGTCGGCGGCGACTCGATCATCGAACAGGCGCCCGAAGCCGTGCTGGATTACCTGCGGGCCAGTATCAATTCGGCACGCCGCACGGCGTCGATCTGCTCCGGGGCGTTCGTCATGGCCCAGGCCGGCTTGCTCGACGGACGGCGGGCCACCACCCACTGGGCCTACGCCCGGGAACTGCAGGCACGGTTTCCGGCGATCAAGGTCGAGCCTGATCGCATCTATGTGATCGACGGTTCGATCTGGACCTCCGCCGGCATGACGGCGGGCATCGACCTCGCCCTGGCCATGGTGGAAAAGGACCACGGCGCCGAGCTGGCCCGGGCCGTGGCGCAGAAACTGGTGATGTACCACCGGCGCGCTGGCGGCCAGTCGCAGCACTCGGCGCTGCTGGAGCTGGCACCGAAATCCGATCGTATTCAAACCGTGCTCGGCTACGCCCGGGAACACCTCGCCCAGCCTCTTTCGGTGGAGCAACTGGCGCAAGTGGCCAACCTCAGCCCCCGGCAGTTCAGCCGGGCATTTCGCGCCGAAACCGGGCAATCCCCGGCCAAGGCCATCGAGAACCTGCGTCTGGAAGCGGCGCGACAGATGCTTGAACGCGGACGCCTGACCCTCGACCAGATCGCCCAGGAAACCGGGTTCACAGACCGCCGTCGCATGCGCGAAACGTTCCTGCGGGTGTTCGGTCAACCGCCACAGGTGATTCGGCGCAATGCGAGAGCGGAGGAGTTTGTGTAGGCGCCGGCTCGCCGGTCATATCCTCTGAAGCCGGTGTCGAGTCTTCAAACGCCTTCGCTGGCAAGCCAGCTCCTACAATGAAGGGAGGCACTTTCGCGTGTGAGGCACTTATGAAAATCTCGGCCAGACTGGCGTTTTTCGCCGTGGTCAGCACCCTCGCCTACCTTGGCCTGGCGATCTGGGGAATCGGTGGATTCGCGGCTTATTTTAGCCACGGTTCACTGCTCGTCATTGCCCTGGCCACCCTGATCATGGCTGTCGCGTCTCTGTTCACCGAGGTCAACCTGAGTTCGGGGGAACGCGAAGACCGGGCCAACCGCTGGGTCATTCCGGCCTTCGGGGTGATCGGGTTGCTGAGCGGCTTTCTGCCGGCCTATACCGACCGCATCGATTTCTGGACCTTTGGCGGTGAAGGCGTGCGCTGGTTTGGGGCGCTGTTGTTCATCGTCGGCGGCGCGCTGCGGTTGTGGCCGGTGTTTGTGCTGGGCAAGCGCTTCAGTGGGCTGGTGGCCATTCAGCCGGGCCATCGACTGGTCACCGAGGGGATCTACCGCAACCTGCGCAACCCCAGTTATCTGGGGATGATGGTCATCGGCATCGGTTGGGCACTGGCCTTTCGTTCTGGTGTCGGGCTGATATTGGTGGCGCTGACGCTGATCCCGCTGATTGCGCGCATTCACTCGGAAGAAGCCTTGCTGAGGGCGCAGTTCGGCAGCGAATACGAGGCCTATTGCGCCCGCTCCTGGCGATTGATCCCCGGGCTTTACTGAAGAAACGCAGGCCCCTGTGGGAGCGAGCTTGCTCGCGATAGCGTCTACCTGTTTGCTATTGATTTGACTGGAAAATTGCTATCGCGAGCAAGCTCGCTCCCACATTAGACGGCGTGCAGATGCAGACCTTCGGCATCCACCAGAACCCGCACCGATTCATAACTTGCCAACGTCGCATGCAACGTCTCGATCGGCTGCTCATGGGTCGCCGTGACAATCATCAAGTCCGCCCCCGCCGCCTCGGCCGCCAGAATCCCCACCGTGGCGTCCTCAAAAACCAGGCACTGCTCAGGCTCGACACCCAAGCGCCGGGCCGCGAGTTTGTACCCCGCCGGATCGGGTTTGCCGACCGTGACGTCCTCGGCCGTAATCATGACGTCAGGCTCCGGTATCCCCGCCGCCGCCATCCGCCGCAACGCCAGTTCCCGCGGGGCGGAAGTGACGATGGCCCATTGGCCGGCTGGCAAGGACCGCAAGAATTTCGCCGCGCCAGCCACTTCCAGTACCCCGTCGACGTCGACGACTTCCGCTTCGGTAATCCACGCGGCTTCGGCCTCGGCATCCACCCCGGGCAAGTCCAGGCGCCTGATGGTGTCGATGGCGCGGGCACCGTGAATGGTCGGCAGAAAGCTGTCGACATCGACACCATGGCGCACGGCCCAGGTGGTCCAGACCCGCTCGGCGGCGGCAATGGACGTCAGGACGGTGCCGTCCATATCGAACAGAAAGGCACGGTAAGTCGAGTTGAATACAGAGTGATCGGACAAGGAAAAGAACCTCGCAGGTGCCGGACGGATTTGCCCGGCAATGTAGCATCTGCGCGCAGATCAGTTGAGTCGTTTGGACTTGAAGGTCTGGCCCACGCAATCGAGCAGCCCGCCAATCATCCAGGGTTTCTTGATGAACGAGACCTCGTGCCTCACGCCTGCGCTTTCAGGGGTTTCGAAACCGGACATGATCATGATCGGCTTGTCCGGCCAGCGATCGCCGAACTGGTTGGCCAGGTCCGCGCCGTTGAGCGTCCCGGGCATGGTGATGTCTGTCAGCAGCATGCCCACCTGTGGCGCATGCTGTTCCAGATAGATCGCTGCCGCGTCCGCGCTGATTTGCGGCTCGACGACAAAACCTTCCTCCTGAAGAATCTCACAGAGAAACTCCAGGATCAGCGGGTCGTCCTCAACCACCAGAATCAACCCGCCAGGAAGATCCCCACCCGCCGTCGGTACTCGACTCATGACCGTGCCGCTCCCTGATTGCCTCGATGATTTCGCGGGTTCTGATCCGCCACCTAAAAGGTATGAGCAGCGGAATCGGTGGAAATTCATTTTTGATACAGCCAGATGACCGGCGCCAAGCGTCCGGATCAATCATCGATGTCCCTTTTGGGGATTCAGGTAGTTCGGGGCGACAAAAACCTGTGGGAGCGGGCTTGCTCGCGAAGGCATAGTGTCAGTCGCTATCAATGTTGACTGATACGCCGCTTTCGCGAGCAAGCCCGCTCCCACAGGGTCTGCGGTGCTTGGAATTACTGCGACATTTCGCTTTTTTTCATCGCATCCTTGGACATGGCGTCTTTTTTCATGCCTTCCTTGCTCATGGAGTCTTTGGACATGCCGTCTTTGGACATGGCGTCCCTGGACATCGAATCGGTCTTCTTCATCGCATCCTTGGACATGGCATCTTTGGACATCGAGTCCTTGCTCATGCTGTCCTTGCTCATGCTGCCGTTATCAACAGCAGTAGCGGCAAACACAGAGGCAGCACCAACGGCCAGGCACATGGACAGAACAACAGTGGTCAACTTTTTCATGATGGATCTCCTTGGAGCACGGGTTTGCGGACGGTGAATGTTTCGCACGTTCATCAGCTGCCACCGAACCAGTTGTAGCCCTGGTCTTCCCAGTAGCCGCCGCTGTAGGTGTTGCTGACGAAAATCGCCTGAATGTGTTTGGGGTTCTTGTAGCCAAGCTTGGTGGGCATGCGCAGCTTCATCGGGAAGCCGTATTCGCGCGGCAGCACCGCGCCGTCCCAGGTCAGCGCCAACAGGGTTTGCGCATGCAGCGCGGTGGCCATGTCGATGCTGGTGTAGTAGTCGTCGGCGCATTTGAAACCGACGTATTTGGCATCGGTGTCGGCGCCGATGCGCTTGAGGAAATCGCTGAAGCGCACGCCGCCCCAACGCCCGATCGCGCTCCAGCCTTCGACGCAAATGTGCCGGGTGATCTGCTCGGTCTGGGCCATGGCCCTTAGCTCTTCGAGGCGCCAGCTGCGCTTGTCGGCGACCAGGCCGGTGACTTCCAGGCGATAGCCCTCCTCCTCCACCGTCGGCGCTTCATCGATGCCGTAGAAGGCATTGAAGGGAAACGGCCGGGTGATCATCGATTCGGGATAGGTCGGCGCCATCGCGTTGGGGTTGAACAGCCAACCCTGCACCCGGTCGTTGAAGCGCGACATGGACGACAGCGCAGTCTCAACACTGTCGTTGTCAGTGATGTTGCAGCCGGACAGCATCGCCACGCCGCCAAGGGTCAGGCCGCGCAACAGGAACGAGCGGCGCGAGCGGTCCTCGATCTGTGGCGCGAGGATCTTGCGGGCATCGGTGAGGATCGAATCCTCGTCCAGCCCGGCTACCTGAATGCGCTTTTTCATACCTGCTCCTTGTGGCCGACGATCATGGCCCACAGCGTTTTTGGAACCAGTGCGACCATCACCAGATGCACCGCCACGAAGGCCACCAGCAATGCCATGGCGAAGAAGTGCACGCGACGTGCGCCCTCGTAGCCGAACAGCAACTCACGCAGCAGCGGAAACTGCACCGACTTCCACAACACCAGCCCGGAGAGCACCAGCAGGAGGATGTCGACCATCACGAACAGGTATGCAAAACGCTGCACCTGGTTGTAATGATTGAGGTCGGCGTGCCCGAGTTTTCCCCGCAAGGCGGCCCACAGGTCGTGCAACACGCCTTTGGGCGACACCGGGAAGAAACGCCGCTTCAGGCGCCCGCTGAACAGGTTGAAGGCCAGGTAAATCAGACCGTTGATCGCCAGGAACCACATCGCCGCGAAGTGCCATTGCAGCGCGCCTGCCAGCCAGCCACCGAGGGTGATCGAATTGGGAAAGCTGAAATCGTAGATCGGCGAGGCGTTATAGATGCGCCAACCGCTGGTGACCATCACCAGCACCGCCAGGGCGTTGAGCCAATGGGTCAGCCGCAGCCAGCGTGGATGGCTGGCCTTGGGTGAAGCAGTTGTCTGCGACATGTCCGGCTCCCGTTTGTTGTTGTTCGTTGGAGCCGAGTATGGAAGCCGGAAGATCGCCAAATCCTCACGCAAAGTTAAATTAAACGTGATAACTCTCAGGACACGCGCCCCGCTTTCTGCCTCCCGACAATCAACCTCGTCATCAACGGACTTGAACGGCGCGTTGCGACATGACAGCATTCGCAACTGCAACAACTTCCCATTTGCGAATTATCTTCGTTCGAGGTTTCGTCGTGTCGGGCCAGTCCGCTTCGTCCCTTTCCGAGCTTTACCGTGGGCATCACGGCTGGCTTTTCGGCTGGCTGCGTAAAAAGCTCGGTTGTCCCGAAAACGCGGCTGACGTGGCCCATGACACCTTCGTCAAACTGCTGGGCCTGGACGTGCTGCCGACGTTGCAGGAGCCGCGGGCCTATCTGCTGGTGGCGGCCAATCGCCTGTTGATCAATCAGTACCATCGCCGCCAGGTCGAAGCGGAAACCCTGCGCAGCATGGCTGTTCTGCTTGATCAACAGACCCAGCAAGGCCCGGAACGGATCAACGCGATAAACCAGTTGCTCGGTAAAGTCCTGCTGCTCTTGCTGGAAGAACTGGAGGAGAAACCGCGCCAGGCGTTCCTGATGGCGCGTGTCGATGGCTGTTCTTATGCCCAGATCGCCAGGCACCTCAAGGTCTCAGAAAGCAGCGTCAAGCAGTACCTGGCCAAGTCGCTTGCGCACTGCCACGCCCGTCTGTTCGACGCCCTGCCCGATGGATTGAACGATGACTGACGGCCTTGTTCAGGAGCAGATCCGCGAGCAGGCGGCACTGTGGCTGGTGCGTCTGGACGAGAACCCGACGACTACCGAACTGGCCGAATTCAACGCCTGGCGGGACGCGGATGCACGCCATGCGCAACTGTTCGAACAACTCCAGCAACTGTGGCAATCGCTGTCACCGCCCGCGAAAACCCGGCCTCGTCGCGCTCGGCTGATTGGCGCAGCGCTGGTGTTACCGGCGGCAATCGCCCTCGCCCAGTTCCTGCCGGTGCAAACCTGGATCGCGCCCGGCACGCAGGCACCGATGTCGCCCCGCGCCCAACTGATCTTCCATGACAGGCCATTGCCCGAGGTACTGGCCGAAATTGAACGGCATCGTCGGGGCATTATCTGGGTGTCGGATGCGCAATTGCAGGCCCTGCGCTTTACGGGCGTGCTGCCGGCACAAGACAGCGATGCCGCGCTGGCGTTGTTGCAGGCGGCCTTGCCGATACGCGTCGAGAGTTACAGCCAATTGCTAATCCAGGTGCGCAAACGCTGAGTCTCTGGAAAGAGCCTCGAAAAAAATCTTCAAGACAACTGCCCGATTTCATTTCAGCCCGGTCATTGGAGTTAATACAGTCGATTCCATGGGCAACAACAATGACCAACCAGACCTTTTCCCTCTTTCGCCTGAGCGCTCTGGCACTGGCCTTGAGCTGCGCCGCACCGGCCTTCGCCGACACCGCGACAGACACCTGGCACTTCGAGCTGACGAGCCAGCCGCTGGAAACCGCGCTGACGGCGCTGGCCACTCAAACCGGGCTCTCCATCGGTGTCGACGCAGCACTGCTGCGTGGCAAATCGGCGCCGTCGCTGCAAGGTGACTACAACGCTGAACAGGCGCTCAATGCCGTGCTGCGCGACAGCGGCCTGCAATGGCGCTTCAGCGGGGACAACAGCGTCATCCTGCAACCGGCGCCGGCACCGATGGAACTGGGTAACGGTCCGCTGGCGTTGTCCGATACGGTGGTTTCCGCCACCCGCAGCGAAGCCAGCATCGCCTCGATTCCCGGCACCGTGCAGCTGATATCGCAAAAGGAAATTGCGCAACAGTCCGCTGCCGGGCGCAACGTGGCCGACATTCTCGGCACGCTGGTCCCGGGTTTGGCGCCCTCCTCCGGGACCATGAGCAACTATGGCCAGACCATACGCGGACGTAACGTGCTGGTGCTGATCGATGGTGTATCCCAGAACGCCAGCCGCGATGTGTCACGCCAACTCAACAGCATCGCGCCATCGAGCATCGAGCGCATCGAAGTGGTCTCAGGCGCCAGCAGCCTTTACGGTGCCGGCGCTTCCGGGGGGATCATCAACGTCATCACCAAACGCAACGAAGGACAACCCTTGGCATTGAGCAGTCGCGTGGGCATCAGCAGCGCCGACAATTTCAATAGCAAAGGCTTTGCCTACGATGTCTTCCAGAGCGTGACCGGGCGTGAGAAAGCCTTCGACTGGTACCTGTCGGCCGACCTGTTGCAACGCAACGATCAGTTCGACGGCAACGGTAATCGCATCGCCCAGGAAGCTTTTCAGGGCAGCAACATGGACACCGAAAGCCATGACCTGCACGCCAGATTCGGCTTTGATCTGGATGACGATCGACGCCTGAGCCTTTCCTTGCAGGAATACGAGGACAAGCAAGACACCGGTTACGTGGCCGGCGTTCGCAATGGTGAGTCAGTGGCGGTCAAGGGTTTGCAGCTGAGTGATCAGCCGTTTACCCATAATCAGGCGGTGAACTTCAATTACAGCGATCAGGATCTGTTCGGCCAGCAATTGCAGGTGGAAAGCTACTGGCGCAAACAAGAGGCACGTTTCTTCCCTTACAACTGGGGCGCCAATGCCGGGGTCGTCGCCTCCGAAAGCCAGGCCGATGTCTATGGCGTGCGCACCGCCGTGGACAGTGCGTTGCCCTCGATTGGCAGCGCCACCGGCAGCCTGGTCTGGGGTGCCGACTTCGAGAATGAACGCATCAGCCAGCACGGCGACCGCTACAGCGTCGATGGGCTGGTCTATACGCCGACGGGTCAGCGCTATGCATTCGGCCCCGACATCGAAACCAACACCACCGCGCTCTTTGCCCAGTCGAGCTGGGACATCGGCGACTGGACACTGCGCGGCGGTGCGCGGCATGAATGGATTCACAGCGACGTCGCCGACAGCATTGCCTTTGGCGGCATCTGGCAAGCGGGGGTGACCGAGGTGCTGCCGGGCGGTACGCTGAAGTACGAAGACACCCTCTACAACCTCGGCGCGGTCTATCACATCAGCAGTGCGCAGGATGTTTTCGTCAATTTCAGCCAGGGTTTCTCGTTGCCCGATGTCCAGCGTTTCCTGCGTGATGTTCGCGGCAGCTATGACATCCAGGACCTCAACGCCCAGGCCATCAAGGTTGACAGTTACGAACTGGGCTGGCGTGGGGATTGGGACTCGCTGCAAGGCAACATCACCGTGTTCGAAAACCGTTCCGACGTGACTCAGTACTACGATTCCGTCACACGTGCGCAGCGTCTTATCGACCAGAAAGAACGCGTGCGTGGCATCGAGACCAGTCTTGCCTATCACCTGGACGATGCCTGGTCGCTGGGCGGAACCTATGCCTGGACCAAAGGTGAAACCCATCAGAACGGCGAATGGCGCGACCTGCCGGCCACCCGCATCTCACCCGCCAAAACCACGGCCTTCATCGCCTATGAGCAGAGCGACTACAACCTGCGATTGCAAGCCCTTCGCCTGGAAAGCTACGACGCCGGATTCCAGGACGGGAACGGTCGTAAAATCGAAGGCTACACCACGGTCGATCTGTTGGCTGGCGTGGCGCTACCGGTCGGCAAACTGGACCTGGGCATCTACAACCTGAGCGACCGCAACTATCAAACGCTCTACATGCAAGCCAATGCCGCCGCGCCATACCCGAATGCCGAAGGACGTCGATTGGCCGTCAGCTATTCGGTGGACTGGTAAACGCTTGCGCTAACGGTTCGTTGAGGGGGCAATTGGGTTTAGAATGCTGCCCCTTTCACGCCACCGAACCGACCCGATGAACCCTGAAGCCCTCGCCACTCTCAACCAGCACCTGCTGACCGCCCTCGCGGCAGCCCCCACCGAAACCCGCCGCCTGTTCCACGGCCGTGGCCGCTGCTGGCCAGGGCTGGAGCAAGTGACCGTGGACTGGTTGCAGGGCGTCGTGCTCGTGGCGCTGTTCAAGGAACCGGAAGCGGCGCAGCTGGAAGACCTGAAGCAGTTGCTGATGGCGATCACCGAGTCAGCGCAATGGGCCCAGTCCGGCGCCCACACCCTGTTGCTGCAACATCGCTACCTGCTGCAAAGCACCACCGAGTGGCTGCTGGGGGACGTCATCGAGGAAATGACCATCACCGAGGGTGGCCTGAAGTACCGGGTGGACCTGGGCCGCAAACAGAACACCGGGCTGTTCCTCGACATGCGCTACGGTCGCGACTGGGTGCGGGCCAATGCCGAGGGCAAGCGGGTGTTGAACCTGTTCGCCTACACCTGCGGTTTTTCGGTGGCGGCCATCGAAGGCGGCGCGAGCCACGTGGTCAACCTCGACATGTCGAGCCCGGCCTTGAACCGTGGCCGTGACAACCACCGGCTCAACGGCCACGACATGAGCAAGGTCAGTTTCCTCGGCCACGACCTGTTCAAGTCCTGGGGCAAGGTGATCGGCAAAGGCCCGTACGACCTGGTGATCATCGACCCGCCGTCGTTCCAGAAAGGCAGCTTTTTGCTGACCAAGGACTACCAGCGAGTGTTGCGCCGATTGCCGGAATTGCTCAGCCCCCAGGGTACCGTGCTGGCGTGCATGAACGACCCGGCGTTCGGTGCTGATTTCCTGATCGATGGCGTGACACACGAGGCGCCAAGCCTGCGGTTCGAGCAACGGCTGGAGAATCCGCCGGAGTTTCCGGATACCGATCTCGAGTGTGGGTTGAAGGCGTTGGTGTTTCGGCAGTAACACCGAGTCATGCCCTTCGCGAGCAGGCTCGCTCCCACAATGGAATGCAGTTCAACTGTGGGAGCGAGCCTGCTCGCGAAGGCAACGGCCTGGTCAACCGGACAATCCGGATTAACGCGGCCGCAACACCAGTGCAAACAACTCGCCATGCCCGTTCACGTTGAGCTTGTGATAGAGGTTGCGCCGATGCACCTTCACCGTCTCCGGGGAGATGCCCATTTGCTGGGCGATGGCCTTGCTGGAGAACCCCTGGAGAATCAGGCGCGCGGTTTCGATTTCCCGCAGGGTCAGGCGTGCGTCGAAGCGATCGAGCAAGGTCGCCAGATCGCCGGCCGGTGGTTCGGCGACCGGCCCTTCCAGTGGCAGCAAATCCAGGTGTCGGCGCATCGCCGCCAGCACCCAGTCACGCACGCACAGCAGACGGCCCTGCTCCTCGAGGCTGAAGCGTGTCGAACGCCCCAGGGACAGGCCGAGCACGGCGCCATCGACGTTGACCATGAACTGCAATTCATCCCCACCGACCACGGTGCTGAAGTAACTCAGGTAGTACTCACTGTGCTGGAACTGGTCGGGGGCCACCGAATCAAGGCTGTGCAAGCCGTCGGCGATGCCGGCGCAAGCGGCTTGGTAGAACGGATCAAGCAGGTACATGCCGGCGCGGTAGTCCGCCAGCTCTTCCTGCTCATCACTGTTGCCCTTGGCATCGAAGTCAATCAGCAGGCGCGGCACATGCCCCGGGCGCATCAGCGCCACCAACGCGTTATCCAGCGGCACCAGCAAGCGCAGGGTATCGACCAGCGCACGCCAGAAACTGTCCTGCCCCACCGCCGTAAAGACCCGCGCCAGCCCCTGATGCACCGGCAACTCTTTCAACAACGCGTCCACGCACTACCCCTTTTGAGTAACCCATGATGGGAATGGGTGAAGGCCACCCCGGTCGATACGCTGCAAACTCCTGAATACCACCGGCCGCAACAGGCCAGGAGTGCCGCATCATGAGTCGTCACCGCTTGTATTTCAATCTGGGGTTGGGTGCCTGTCTGGCGGTTTCGCTGTCGGCTTTTGCGGTCGAAGCCCCGACGGTGCACGTGTACAACTGGTACGACTACATCGGTCCCACCACCTTGCAGGACTTCAAGCGTGACACCGGGATTGCACCGGTCTACGACACCTTCGACAGCGCCGAAGTGCTCGAAGGCAAGTTGCTCACCAGCCGCAGCGGCTACGACGTGGTCGTGGCCAGCAACTTCAGTTTGCCTACGCTGATCAAGGCCGGCGCCCTCGCCCCCCTGCCCCGTGCGCAGATGCCGGACTACAAGAACATGGACACCGAACTGCTGGCGAAACTGGCCAACAACGATCCGGGCAACCAGTACGCCGTACCCTACCTGTGGGGCACCAACGGTATCGGCTACAACATCGACAAAGTGCGCGCGCTGCTGGGTGACAAGGCGCCGGTGGATTCCTGGGACCTGGTGTTCAAGGAAGAGAACCTGGCGAAACTCGGCGAATGCGGCGTGGCCATGCTCGACTCGCCGTCGGAGATGCTGCCGGTTGCCCTGCACTACCTCGGCCTGCCGCCCAACAGCACCAACCCCGAGGACTACAAGAAGGCCGAAGCGCTGCTGCTGAAACTGCGTCCGCACATCGCCTACTTCAACTCGTCGAAGTTCATCAGCGACCTGTCCAACGGCAACATCTGCGTGGCGGTGGGCTGGTCCGGCGCGATGCTTGAAGCCAAATCCACCGCCGAGCAGGCCGGCAACGGCGTGAAGATCGCCTACAGCTTGCCGAAGGAAGGCGCGCCGGTGTGGTTCGATACGCTGGTGCTGCTCAAGGACGCTCCGCACCCGGAACAAGGCTTGGCCTTCATCGACTACCTGATGCGCGCCGAAGTCATCGCTCCGGTCAGTGACCACCTCAACTACCCCAACGGCAACCGCAGCGCCACCACACTGGTGGCCGAAGCGACCCGCAGCAACCCGGCCGTCTATCCGCCCGCCGAAGCCATGGCCACCTTGTTCACCCTCCAGCCACTGCCACCCGCTACCGAGCGCGTGCGCACGCGGATCTGGAGCAAGGTCAAAAACGGTCAATGACCGGACACCACAAAATCCTGTGGGAGCGAGCTTGCTCGCGATAGCGGTGGATCAGTCGCCATGGATGCTGAACTTAGCGACCCCATCGCGAGCAAGCTCGCTCCCACAGTGTCCGTGGTGTCCAAAGAATACTTTTTCTGCCACGAATCGAAGATGAGAAAAACCATGAAACCACGCGCCCGCGACCTGAACATCCCGATCGGTCAACTGCAACCCGGCCCGCTCAATGCCATCACTGACGTCCCCGGCGTACGGGTCGGCCACAGCGACGTACGAGGCCGCACGGCCAATGGCCGCGACATCCTCACTGGCGTTACCGTCATCGAACCGCGCGCCGGTTCCACCAGTCAGCAACCCTGCTTTGCCGGCGTGCATGTGCTCAACGGCAACGGCGATGCCACGGGGCTGGAGTGGATACGCGAGGCAGGCTTGCTGACCAGCCCCATCGCCTTCACCAACACCCACAGCCTGGGCGTGGTGCGCGACGCGCTGATCGTGCTCGACCGCGAGCAGCAGCCGGATGACGGGCGCCTCTACTGGAATATGCCAGTGGTGCTGGAAACCTTCGACGGCCTGCTCAACGACATCAACGGTTTTCACGTGAATCCTGAACACGTGGCCCAGGCCGTGCGTTCGGCGGCGGGCGGACCGGTGGCCGAAGGCAATGTCGGCGGTGGCAGCGGCATGATCTGCCACGAATTCAAGGGCGGCATCGGCACCGCGTCGCGCCGCTTGAACAGTGCCCAGGGCGGCTGGACGGTGGGGGCGATTGTCCAGGCCAACCACGGCATTCGCAATGAGTTGCGCGTCGATGGCTACCCGGTCGGGCGCCACATGGAACAGGTCGATTCGCCGTTCCTCAAGGCCTCATTGCCCCATCCGGGCATGGGTTCGATCGTGGTCAGCCTGGCCACCGATGCGCCGTTGCTGCCGCACCAGTGCACACGCCTGGCCCAGCGCGCCAGCCTCGGCCTGGCCCGCACCGGCGGCGGCAATGAAGACCACAGCGGCGACATCTTCATCGCCTTCGCCACCGGTAACGATCACGTGCCACCGGCTGCCTACGAGAGCAAGAAAGCACCGACCACCCACAATCTGAGCATGGTCAACAACGACCACATCAGCGAGCTGTTCCTGGCCGCCACCGAAGCCGTGGAAGAAGCCATCATCAATGCCCTGCTAGCCGCCGACACCGCCGAAGGCAACGGGCATGGGGTGCAGGGGCTGGATGCCGAAACCTTGCTCAAGGCGTTGCGCCGCGCCGGCTGGCCGGGGGATGCGACTAGCGGTACTTGAGTGAAACACTCGGTCTTTTTAGGATGAACTTACGCAGCCGCTTGCTTGCGCAAGCCGCTGCGTAGGTGGTGAGTGAACTGAACCCCTACCAAGCTCACCACTTGTTTCATGCGCATCTTGAGCCTCACGGCTCCACTTCCTCCCCATCAAGAGCTTTGAGGCTCTTTTTTTACCTCTGAAAACCAACACTGTTCATTGTGGGAGCGAGCTTGCTCGCGATAGCGGTGGGGTCAGCCACAGTAAATGTCGACTGACCCGGCCTTATCGCGAGCAAGCTCGCTCCCACAGGGGGATTTGTGGGGGTTTAGGAGAGTGCGATCAGACCAGGCGCAATCGAGGGCCTGCGGCCGGCACCGCATCGTCACCCAACCGCCCCCGCACAAATGCCTGGGCCTTGCGCGTCAGCTGGTCCAGATGCCGGTCGCGCTGTTTTTCCGCGTCGGTCATGGCCCGCTTGCCATGCTTTTGCAGCAGGTAGGTATGAATCTGCCGCACTTCCAGCGAGCTGTAGATCGACGCCACATCCAGCAGCGCCATCAAGCCAGCGGTAGCGTGGTCGCGAGTGTTCATCAACACCTGGGTCGCACGCACGCCCACCACCTCAAAGCCCATCGCCTCGAAATACGGCACCTTGGCCACCGAGCAGGTCAGCTCGGCATGGGGGTAGCGACCGACCATTTCCCGCAGCATCCGCCGGGCCACGCCCTGGCGCCGATACTCGGCCTGCACCGCCATGTACGCCACGCCGCAGGCCTCGGGGTCGTCCTGCACCGGCAGGTACAGCACAAAGCCCGTCACCTTTTGCGGGTCGTCTTCGTCCGTGGCGACGATCAACTCCACGGCAATGCCTTTTTCACCGTTCAGCGCTTCCAGATACAGGTGCACCTCATAGCCGATCGCGTATTGATAGAGGTTGTACAGCAGGTTGCTGGGCGGGATCGCGACCATGCTGATGTCGGTCAGGTTGTCGACCACCATCTGCAGGATCTGGCTATTGATGTGCTCGGGGCACGGGGTCTTGAAATGGCTGATCAGGGGCATTGCGGTGACAGGCTCCGGGAGGCAAGGGCCGCCTATCATAGCGCGCCCGGCACGTCCGGTCCGAAGGTGATGGACAGACATCCACCCTCCTTGAGCCATGCGCATCATTTTCAAGGCCGACAACAGTGAGTCCGGCACACATTGTGCTGGATGAACTTGCCTCTTCGCGATCAGGCCTGTTCCTTCAGGGGACAGCGGTATTGCCCACACCTCAATCTGCTGTGGGAGCTCGCCTGCTCGCGAAAGCGGTTACCACTACACCGACCTCGGGTATGAACGGGGGAGAACGGGTGGGTGAAAGCCCCCAACTTTGAGGATTCCCACCTACTGCGCCATCAGGACCAAAACCCGAACCGCCAGCCTTTTGATATCAAACAGGTTTTTGTTTCCCCCAAATTTCCCCGCGATTGGCGCACCTATTGCATCGAGCGTTTTTGCAAACGTCAGCCACACCGACGCGTCCCGAGGAAACAAGATGAAAAACAAAACTGACCTCAAATCGCTCGGCTTTTTCAGCAAACCGGGCATCGCCGCTGTGATGCTGATCAACGTCAGCCTCGGCATCGTCAATGCAGCACCGCTCGACGATGTCAGCCCGCCGCCGCCAACAGATCCGTCGGCGTATACCAACCCGCCGGCCGACCCCAAGGCTGCGCTGGATGCCATAGAGACCATGCCTCCCACCAACCAGGGCTCCTACGCCCTGCCCAATGGTGTGTACGGCACTCGCACCACGCCAACGACCGACAACGTGCTGCCGCCAGCCCTGCAGACATCCTTCAAAATCCCCACCAACGGCAAGCCCAGCCCGTTGTTCGGGGCCCAGCCATACACTCAGCAACTGCTGCTGTTCGAAGAATTCGGCACGGAAAAACTCGACCCGACACTGCCGGCACCGCCCCTGACCTTCCCGGTTCCGATCGTCGGCCCGGCGCCCACGCAGGACCCGAACAACATCGCCCGCAGCGGCCCTTCGGCCGCGGCGCTGGAAGCCTTCATGCGCCAGCCGGGGCTGTACCCGTTTCCGGCGCAGTATTCCAACGTGCTGGACCGCAACCCGTGGAAAGCGCAGATCGAAGCCTTCCTCAACCGCCATCCGGTGGGCTCGCCGGCCGAAGGTCGTCCGCCAGGAAAAGGCTGGTCGCACCAGCGCTGGAACGAGTTCTACCCACAGGTCGCCTTCAAGACCGCTCAAGCCGGCGCCAAGCTCAACGGCGGCATGCGCGACCGCCGCCAGTTGCACAACTACGCCGTCGGTGAGTTCGGGCCGGGCGGGCTCTACAACCAGACCTCGGACACCCCGATCATTGCGGGCACCACCAAAGGCATCGACACCCGCTTTCACCCCAACATGCCGATTCAGAACCACAAGGCGCTCTGGACTTTCGACGGCACCTTTCCACCAAAACTGCTGATGGTGCGGTACGGCCAACCCGTGCTGATGCGCCACTACAACGCCCTGCCGATCGATCCGTCGGCCAACATGGGGTTCGGCCTGCACACCCTCAGCACCCACGAACACAACGGCCACGTCCCGGCGGAAAGTGACGGCTATTCCAATGCGTTTTTCTTTCCGGGGCAGTACTACGACTATCGCTGGCCGATTCAGCTGGCCGGTTACGACAGCATCAACACCAGCGCTCAGGATCCGCGCGCGGCGTTCCCCTGCGCGCCGGGTGAAACCCTGTATGTCAACGATGCCACACCGGGCCTCAAGACCTGCAACAACGGCAGCATCAAGATCCGTGGCGACTGGCGCGAAGCCATGAGCACCCATTGGTTCCACGACCACATGCTCGATTTCACCGCGCAGAACGTCTACAAGGGCAACGCGGTGATGATGAACTACTACAGCGCCATGGATCGTGGCAACGAAGCGCTGCAAGACGGCGTCAACCTGCGCCTGCCCAGCGGTTCGGCATTGCCCTGGGGCAACCGCGACTATGACGTCAACCTGATGATTGCCGACAAGGCCTGGGATACCAATGGCCAACTGTGGTTCAACCCGTTCAACACCGATGGTTTTCTCGGCGACCAGATCCTCGTCAACTGGCAGTACCAGCCACGCCTGAACGTGCGGGCGCGCAGCTATCGTTTCCGCATCCTCAACGGCTCGGTGTCGCGCTACTTCAAGATCGCGCTGGTGCGTGAGATCGTCGGCACCGGTGGCGAATTCCCCGGCCCGACAGGCTCCGGCCTGTCTTACACCCGCGTGCCGTTCCACATGATCGCCAACGACGGCAACCTCATGGAGCACGCCGTGCCGTTCGACGGCAGCATGGACCTGGACGCCGACGGCGATGTGCAGGACCACAACGCCATCCTGCCCACCCTGGCCATCGCCGAGCGTTACGACATCATCGTCAACTTCTCGAAATACGGGATCAAGACCGGCGACAAACTGTACTTCGTCAACCTGATGGAGCACCACGACGGCAAGGGGCCGGAGGTTGCATCGCAGAGCCTGGCCGATGTCTTGTCCGGCAGGTACAAGGCAGTGCTCAAGCTGGGCAGCAAAGGGCTGGAATGGGAGAACGGCGATCCGGTGGTGGGCAAGTTCATGCAGATGGTGGTGCAGACTTATGCCGGCCAGGACGTGAGCATGAACCCCGCCGACTACGAACCCGCCAAGCCGGGCAAGCCCGTGGGTAAAAGCATGATCCCGCTGACCCTTAACCGCGACGATCCGACGGTGCAGGCCAAACTGAAACTGGCGCGCCATCGCGAGTTCATCTTCGGCCGCTCCGACGGCACCGACGAAGAACCCTGGACCATCAAGACCGACGGCGGTTTCGGCTACCAGATGGACCCTCGGATAATCAGCGCCGCTCCGCAACTGGCTACCGGCCCGACCGCTGCCGGGTTCTCCGGCGACGGCACCCTGGAAGTGTGGAAAATCATCAACGGCGGCAACGGCTGGAGCCACCCGGTGCACGTGCACTTTGAAGAAGGCATCGTACTCAAGCGCGACGGCAAGGCACCGCCGGAATGGGAAAAATGGGCGCGCAAGGACGTCTATCGGGTTGGTGCAGAAGTCGACAGTTCGGTGGACGTGGAGATAGCGATCCGCTTCCGCGAATTCGCCGGGACCTACATGGAGCACTGCCACAACACCCAGCACGAGGATACCTCCATGCTGCTGCGCTGGGATGTCGAGAATCCGGGCCAGTTCCAGTTGATGCCAACCCCCCTGCCCGGCTGGGACGGCGTCACCTACGTCAATTCCGCCGCGCTGCCGACCTTCCGCACTGGCGATAAACGTGTCGAGGACCCCGACAACCAAAAACCGGTCGCCAACGCCGACAGCGCCATCAGTAACACCGGCCAACCGGTGATCATCAACGTCCTGGCCAACGACAGCGACCCTGACGGTAACGTGCCACTTAAAGTGGTAGGTCTGGAGCAACCGGACTCAGGCAAGGGCGTGGTCAGCACCGATGGTCTGCGTGTGACCTACACACCACCGGCCACGGTCCCCGCGCCGTTCACCGCGACCTTTACCTATAGGGCCGCCGATGCCAAGGGCGCCGAGTCGGCACCGGCGACGGTGTCCGTGGCGGTCTCGGCACCGATCAACGAGAGCCTGATCGTCACCAGCGCCACCGTCACCGCCCGCAGCAACAGCCGCTGGTATTGGGTCCTGTCCGGCACCACCTCCCGTGGCACGGGCAATACCATCACGGCAACGGCCACGACCACAACCGGTACGGTGAACCTTGGCGCCGCCGTCCTGACGCAGACACCGACAGGCGCGCGCTGGAACATAGCAGTGACGACCGCCGGCAGCGGCCCCTCGCCTAGCCCGACGGCGACCATCAAATCGGCCTTCGGCAAAACCGTGACGGTGCCGATAAAGGCGAACTAGAGCGGATTGATCGACGCCCGGCCCATGCAATGTGGATCGGGCGTTTTTCTTTTGTGCAGCGTGCGGTGGGACCGAGGTGGGTTTTGTTGACTGTCCGCTCTATCCGCAAAGTGCCTGATGGATCTCAGCCTTTGTATTGACTGTTACACCGCCATCGCGGGCAAGCCCGCTCCCACAGGGGGGCTGCGTCGAGCATAATTTATGTGCTCGCTGAAGATCCTTGTGGGAGCGGGCTTGCCCGCGATGGCGGCACCTCGGTCTATCAGACAAACCACATTCCATCCCCCCAGCAGCATGGTCACATGATTGGCCGACGAACTATCGATGGGGTCCCAGTCACCGCTGCGGCGCCACCATCCGGAAGCGGATATTGATCTCGTTGGACACCACACTGTCCGCCCACTCGCCCTCGCCGATCTTGAAGTCGTCACGCTTGAGCACCAGTTGGCCCTCGAAGATGCCGATGGCGCTCTCGGATTTGAGCAGCACCGGTACACTCACTTCTCGAGTAAGCCCCCGCAGGGAAAGTTTGCCGGTGATGGTGTAGCGGTTATTGCCCAGGGCCTTGATGGACGTCGACTCGAAGGTCGCCACCGGATAAGTCGCCGTGTCGAACCACGCCGGTTTTTGCAGCTCTGTGTTGGCGTCGCTGCTGCCGGCGTCGATGCTGTTCAGGTCGATGGTCAGCGCGGCATGGGCGGCGCCGGGGTTATCGGTGTCGAAGTCCAGTTTGGCCTTGAACTTGCCAAAGGTGCCGTAGGCTCTCGACCCCATCTGCTCATAGGTGAAGCTCAAGGTACTGGCCCTGGCGTTCACATCCTTGTATTCCACGGCTCCAGCAAACGGCACCAGGCCGAACACCAACGTGCCGGCCAGAGCGACGCAACGCGCGGATCGAAGGTTCATGACGCTCTCCGGGAGGGCTCCCGTCCTGAGTTGGCGTGCCGCACAAGTCGGGTCGTATCAGATGGACTAAAGCAAACAACCGGGGTTTATTCCACCTCACCCGTTGATTTGTGACCACCTGCCGCTGGCCGCCAGCGCTACCCGCACTCCCCGCGTTGCCACGCCCGCCGCAACAGGTCGATCACCTCGGCATCCGAGGTTTGGGAAAAATCCATGTACCAATGACCAATCGACGTGAACCACTCGGGCATCAGCGGACAGATCAACTCATCCACCTCGCTGCGCAGCGCCTCCACCGTTTCGATCGGCGCCACCGGCACCGCCACCACGATGCGCGATGGCGTCTGCGCCCGTAGCGCCTGGATCGCCGCCCTCATCGAAGCCCCGGTGGCCAGGCCGTCATCGATCAGGATCACCACCTGATCCTTGAGCTGCACCGCCGGTCGCGTGCCTCGGTAGACCTGCTCGCGGCGTAGCAACTCGCGGCTTTCCCGTTCGACCACGGCGTCGAAAGCGGCGCGATCAATCGGGTGCATCCGCAGCGCCTCTTCATTACGAATCTGGACACCACCGCTGGCAATCGCGCCCATGGCGTACTCCGGGTGGGAAGGCACGCCGAGCTTGCGCACCAGCATCAGGTCCAGGCGAACCTTCAGCGCCGTGGCCACCTCATAAGCCACCGGCACGCCGCCACGGGGCAAGGCCAGAACGATGACGTCGGGGCGATTGGCGTAAGGCAGCAACGGCTCAATCAAACGCCGCCCGGCTGCTGGTCGGTCTTGCAGGATGGAATGGGACAAGGGGCTCATTTGAAAACCTCCCCAGGCGATGGCGCCTGTCTTTTTCAGTCACACCGTCCTTTTGTGGCGAGGGGCTTTGTGGCAAGGGACTTTGTGGCGAGGGGGCTTGCCCCCGTTGGGCTGCGCAGCGGCCCCCAAAATCTAACAATACATCCAGATTTTTGTGAGCGCTTCGCACTCAAACGGGGCGGTGCGGCGACCCGACAAGCCCCCTCGCCACAATAGGTCTGTGAACAGCATGCCCCTCCCGCAGCGTTCCGCCTACACCAACCGCTCAATCTTCTGATGCTGCCACACCAGTTTGTAATACAGCGTCTGCAACACCAGCATCCCCAGATACGCCACCGGAAACGCCATCCACACCCCTTGCAATCCAAACTTCGCATCCAGCAGATATGCCGCCGGCAACTGCACGCCCACCACGCACACAATGGAAATCGCCACCGGCACCATCACCGTACCGCTGGCGCGCATGATGCCGCCGATAATCGCCTGGAAACCAAACACCAACAGGCTCCAGAGCATGATGTGCAACAGGTGCTCGGCCATGCCAAGTGTCGCCTCCTCAGTGAGGAACGACGCCAGCAACCAGCTCGACAACAAGTACCCGAGCACCACCAGACCACCGGTCAAACACACGTTGATCATCAGCCCGGTCTTCAGGATCGGCCCGATGCGCTCGATGCGCCCCGCCCCGATCGCCTGGGCCCCAAGGATCGACGCGGTGATCGCAATCGACAGCGCCGGGAACTGCACGTAATTGACGATCTGCGTCACCGCGCCATACGCCGCCGTCGCCTGGGACCCGTGCTGGTTCACCAGCGCCAGAATCACCAACTCCGACAGCGACAACACCACCATCTGCAACCCGGTGGGCAAACCGATGCGCAGCACCTTGCCGAGGATCGCCACGTCCAGCTTCATCGCCGCAAAGAACTCGCGATCCGGCGCCAACGGATGGCCCTTGCCGATCAAGCGCCATGCCAGCAACCCCATCGCCACCAGGTTACCCACCAACCCGGCAATCGCCGCACTCTGAATCCCCATCGGCGCAAAACCCAGCCACCCGCGAATCAACGCAGGCGTCAGCGCCAGCCCCACACAGGTCGACACCACCAGCGCCAACAACGGCGACAACGTATCGCTCACCCCGCGCAGCAACTGCGTGAACAACACGAACACCAACAGCGACGGCATGATCCACAACATCACATGGGCATACGCCACCGCATCGTCCAGCACATCCGCCGGCGTCCCCAACCCCACCAGCGCCGACCGCGCAAACACACTCCCCACCACCGCCGCCACCAACCCGATCAACACCCCCAACAACAACGTCGCCCCGGCAATCGCCTTCACCAGATGCGTCTCCCGCGCCCCCCACGCCTGCCCGATCAACACCCCCGCGCCGGCACCGAGGCCGATCACCAGGGCGATGAAGAAAAACACGATGGGGAACATCCCCGACACCGCCGCCAGGGCCTGGGTGCCGAGCATCTGGCCGATGTAGATGCTGTTGACCGTGCCGGACATGGATTGCAGGAAGTTCGACAGGACCATGGGGGCGAGGAACAGCAGGTAGGTTTTCCAGAGGGGGCGTTGGGGTTGGGTTTGCATTCGGGAAGGTCCATCTCGACGGCCGGAGCGATGATTAAGGATAGCGTGGGTGGCTGAATCCAAGGGGCCGTGAACATCTCAGGTCTGTGTTTATATTTCCAGCGACGTGAGGTGAAAGGTCTGAAGTTTCATCATCGGCGATCCTACGACAACCTCAGAAGCCCTCACCTTGCCCACGGCCTTGATGAAGCTTATAGTCCGCCCCGTCGCCCAAATGGCGACCAGGTTTGGCGACCTGTTCGATCGGATGCAAAAGCTCTGTGCTTTTTTGCAGATGCTGTTGCACCTTCGCAAAGCTGTCTTTATGGCAGCTGTGCGCGGGAGACCTTCGGGTCTGCCGGTTTTCCGATCCCGGTTCGCCAACCTGCGTACAGCTGTCACCCATTCGTTTGGCGACGAGTGAGGGACAGTCATCCTTTGCACTGATCGGAGTTTCATCTATGGAAAGATACATGCCTCTTACCGGAATCGATCTGGTTCCGGCCTCCCTGCTCATCGACACCCAAGCCCCCCTCGACGTCCTGCAAGCCATGGCCGACTACCGTATTCGGACAGTCACGCAAGTGCTGGAAAACATCGCCTACCGATCAGAACTCGGTTGCGACACCGTGGTGTTGGAGGACTTTTCCAAGCTGCTGGTCATTCCGTTGAGGGATGGTTGTGATTTGATGGATGTGATTGGGCGGCGGTTGCGGGCGCAGGTGGCGGAGTGAATGAAAACGGGCGCCAAAGGTGCCCGTTTTTTTGTCTGACGAGAAAAGCGGCTTTTTGTTCTGTGGCGTAAATTTCGTCTGTTTTCGTTTTCAGACCTTCGCGACAGGCAGCAATCGGCCAGTAACGGACGCTCCTTCAAATGGGCGGCATAGGCCATAAGTGGACGTATCATTGATGTTCGGTCTCAGGAATTCAGCACTGCCTCCAGATGCAGAAGGAAAACTCTTACTCTGTGTGGCACATGCTGGCGAGTAGGCAATATCGCGGTGATGAAGAGTTGCTCCGGGCTGACATCCTCCAATTCGACCAGACGAAGGGTTCCAGCATCCAGATCATCAAGGACGTCCCAGTACGTAAGCATCGCCACCCCCAAACCTTGCCTACTCGCCGTGCGCACCGCCTCGACACTGTTTGCCGAAAAAACGCCCTCCGCCCGCAAGGCAACCGCTTCACCGTCACGAATGAACGGCCAGTAAGGCATGCCATGCAAAGCGATGCGGCGGTGGCTCAATAATGCGTCCATCGTAGTAGGCACTCCATGACGCTCCAGATAAATCGGACTGGCACACAGCACTCTAGGATTCGGTGCGAGGGGGCGCGCGATCAAGGCAGAGTCTCGCAGGGTCGCAATGCGAATTGCGACATCGATTCCGAGCCCGACAATATCCACGATGCTGTCCGACAGTGTCAGATCAACGCGCAGCGCCGGGTGTTCTGCCAGGAGCGCGGGAATCAGCGGCATGATCACTGACTGTCCGAATACGGTGGGCGCAGTTACCTTCAAAACACCGCTGGCAGTACCAGCATAGGATTTCAAGCTGACCTTCGCTCCCTCGCTGGCTTCCAACAGCGTCGTTGCAAAGGGGAGAAATGTTTCGCCTTCGGCTGTCAACGACACGGCGCGGGTTGTTCGATGAAACAGCCGAACTCCTAGCTCGCCTTCGAGAGCTGCCAGTCTGCGCGACACTGTCATGGGTGCCAGACCGAGTCGTCGGGCGGCGGCTGACAGGCTGCCACTCTCAGCAATGGCACTAAACACTTCCACATCCGGGATCTGCATCATTACATCCATTTGTGATAAAGCGGCTTATCGTTGTTGCAGGCTTCTCAACACTTCGGGCCAAGTTTACTGTCCTCCACATCGATTTTTAAAGCCTTTCGGAAAAATGAGGACTGACCACATGATTGACTACAACCAACAGATTTTAACTCCCTATGATATTGGCAATCGCAGATTGAGGAATCGTCTTGCTGTCGCGCCCATGACGCGTGTCAGTGCCACCGAGGCGGGCCTAGCAACCGCTGAGATTGCGCGTTACTACGAGCGATTTGCCAAAGGGGGATTTGGTCTGATCATTACAGAAGGGCTGTACACCGATCAGAAGTATGCTCAGGGCTACCCCTTCCAACCAGGGCTCAGTGATGTCGAACAGGCCAAGGCGTGGCGCGGCGTGACAGATCTAATTCGTGCCCACAATGGCTCAGTATTCGCTCAACTCATGCATGCTGGAGCACTGAATCAGGGCAACCGTTTTGAAACTGCTACCGCTGCACCCTCGGCTGTTCGACCGAAAGGAACGCAGATGAAGTTCTATTACGGTGAGGGACAGTACCCGCTACCCCAGGCGATGTGTGACGAGGACATCGCTGATGCCATTGCGGGATTTGCACAAGCCGCCGTGCTGGCCACGCATACCGCTGGATTCGACGGTATTGAAATCCATGGGGCGAACGGCTATCTGCTAGACCAATTTCTGACTGACTACACCAATCAACGAGATGATCGCTGGGGCGGAAATGTACAGGCACGGATTGGACTGACATTGGAAGTCATCAAGGCAGTCAAGGCCGCTGTCGGCACGCTCGCTCCTGTGGGTGTGCGCATCTCGCAAAGCAAGGTGAACGACTATGAACATAAGTGGGCAGAAGGCGAAGCTGCCGCCGAGGTCATTTTCGGCTCGCTGAAGGACGCTGGTGTGGACTTTATCCATGTGACGGAGTTTGAGGCATGGAAACCGGCATTCATCGAAGGAAATGCAAGTCTGGTTGAACTGGCTCGCCGGTATGCGTCCCAGGTTGCGATCATCGCCAATGGGGGGCTGGATGTACCGCACCACGCGGAGCAAGTATTACGAGACGGCGCCGATATGATCGCGTTGGGCAAAGCGGCTCTTGCTAACCCGGATCTTCCCCGTCGCCTGGCAACTCACACAGCCCTTGCCGAGTTTGACTCCTCGATTCTGGGGCCGATTGCGAACATCAAGGACAGTGAATTGGCGTTGGCGTGACAACAGATTGAAAACGGTCGAGCGGACGTCATGGATGTCCGCTTTTGCCTAGGGTCATCCAAACGAAAGACCGCTATGGGTTGTGGATTCAACCGGTCGACGCAACACAACTAAATTCTGTGTGAGCAGAAGGAGTGTTGCAGATGAAGCAGAGACCTCGGATCTATTACACCGAAAGTCAGAAAAAACTGATGTGGGATCACTGGCAGAAAGGTGACTCTCTCCAGCACATCGCCCAACTATTTGATCGAAACCATTCATCGATACAGCGCATCTTGGCGGAAACAGGCGGTATCAGACCCGCTGTACGCCGCAGGTCCAGATTGGCGCTGACGTGGCTGAGCGCGAAGAGATTTCGCGTGCAGTGGTGGCAGGTAACTCGATCCGTTCCATGGCCGCGCTGCTAGGGCGAGCAGCCTCTACGATCAGTCGTGAGATCAGACGCAACGGTGGCCAAGGAGGTTACCGGGCTAATCAAGCTGATCAGGCTGCCTGGGATCGCGCCCATCGACCTAAGGTCTGCAAACTTGTTGAGAACCGAACGGTGGCGCAAATTGTTGCAGACAAGCTTCAATTGCAGTGGTCACCGGAACAAATTGCCGGTTGGTTGAAGCGTACCTACCCGGACGATACGAGCTATCAGGTGTCACACGAGACGATCTATCGCACGCTCTTCATACAGGCCCGCGGGGCTCTGAAGAAGGAGTTGCTTGAGCATTTACGGCGCACGCGGGCCATGCGTCGCTCGCGCCATCACACGCAGAAGAAAGAAAATCACGGTCGAATCACTGACGCGGTATCGATCCGCGAACGCCCGGCCGCGGCTAAGGATCGGGCGGTGCCAGGTCACTGGGAAGGCGACCTGCTGTGCGGTAGCAGGAACAGCCAGATTGCCACTCTTGTGGAGCGTCATACCCGCTACGTAATGCTGGTGAAATTGGACGGTAAGGATAGCGAGACGGTCATCAGCGCCCTGATCGAAAACGCCCGTAACTTACCCCAAGAACTCTACCAATCGCTGACCTGGGATCGCGGCAAAGAGATGGCTGACCATAAGCGCTTTACGGTGGCTACCGACATCAAGGTCTACTTCTGCGATCCTCATCGTCCCTGGCAACGGGGATCGAATGAGAACACCAACGGCTTGTTAAGGCAGTACTTCCCGAAAGGAACCGACCTTGCGGAGCACTCGCAAGCCACGCTCAATGAAGTCGCAAGGCAGCTAAATAGCCGCCCTCGGAAAACACTAGACTACGAAACACCCGCTGAACGATTTAGCCAATCAGTTGCGTCGACCGGTTGAATCCACAGTCGACTGCTGCCCTTCGTGACAGACAGCAACCGGCCAAAAACAGACGATTACGACTGGATTTTTACTCCGCCTCAGTAATGAAAAAAGGCGCCTATTCGGCGCCTTTAAATTATCAAGCGATCTTGATGACCACTTTCCCAAACGCCCCCTGGCGAAATGCTCGAAGGCTTCACGTGCCTGTTCAAATGGATCGACACCAGCATTGGGCAAGGGTTTATAACGCCACGCTGCCAGCAGTGACGGATGTCGCAGACAGCAAAGAAGTAAAAGCAAACGCGGGGGCCAAGGTCCCCGCGGCAATTTTTTACATGTCGTAGCGCAGCACCAGACCGAGCGTACGCGGTGCTCCAACGTCAATGATGTCGCCGCTGCGGTTGTTGGTGACGTATTCCTTGTCGAAGGCGTTTTTAACGTAGCCGGATACGGCGATGTTCTTGGTGATCTTGTATTCGGCGTTGAAGTTGGCCAGCCAGTAGTTGTCTGCCCGACGCTCGTCCGTGACCTGACCTGCGTCATCGAACTCGTACTCCGACGGCGAGGTGCTCTGGTAGATGACGTCAGTGTTCAGGGTCAGACGATCATTCCAGCGATAGGTACCGCCCAGCGACATCTTGTATTTGGGCGAAAACAGGAAGTCCTCGCCACTCATGTCCCGGCCATCACCCGTGACGAAGTCCTTGTACTTGCCATCGGTCACGGAGGCACCGGCGGTCAGGGTCAACTGTTCACCAAAGTCTTTTTCAACGGAGACTTCCAGGCCCTTGATGTCACTGCTACCGGCGTTGAAAATGTGGGCGAACTCGGTATTCGGGTCCAGAACGCTGACCTGCTGGTCTTTCCAGTCAGTGTAGTAAACGTTGGCGCGGGTACGTAGGGTCTTGTCCATGAACGAACCGCGGTAGGACAACTCGTAGTTCGTGGTGTATTCCGGATCGTAGTCTTCATGACCGCCACCGGCTCGGACGTTGACACCGCCGCCGCGATAGCCTTTCTGCACCATAAAGCCCACGTACTGATCCGTGGCCAGTTCATAATCGATGCCGAGTTTGGGCAATACCGCATCAAACGACTTGCTGACTTCCGCCGGGCTGGAGAAATCGTCCTGATCGATGTCGGTGTCGTTCTTCTCGTGGTCGTAGCGCAGGCCGGTGATCAACGTCCAGCGCGGAGCGAAGGTCCAGTTGATCTCACCGAACAGCGCCGTGTTTTCGATCTTGGTATCACCTTTGGCGGTACCGAACAGCTCGTCGTCGAACAGCAACCGGTCTTGGAAGTTGTTGGTGTTGTGGCCGTAGTAGGCACCGACGAAACTCTTCACCGTGTCGCCGGCGTAGTTCAGGCGCAGCTCCTGACTGAACAGTTTACCGTCCTGTTTGCGCAGTACGACTTGGTTATCCACGGCCGTCTGGTCGAAGTCCAGACGCGCGTCATAATCCGAATCGGTATTGGCCGTGAGGCTGGTCACGGACCAGTTATCGTCCAGGCGGTAATCCACCTTGGCGCTGACAGTGTCTTGCTTGAGCTTGTCGTACGCGTTGGTGTTGGACGATATGTCGTAGTAACGGACCTTGCCGTTTTCGCGCATGACCGAGTTATCGCCCTTTCGGCTTTCACCATGAGCGTAAGTCAGCAGCACATCCAGATTGTCGTTCGGCAGGATCAACAGCTTGCCACGAGCATTGTAGGTGCGGGTCGGGTTGGCGTCGTTATCGAGTGCGACGTTGTCGATGTAGCCGTCACCGTCCTGGTAATCCACGGCGATACGGCCGGCGATCTTGTCATCGACGATCGAGCCGCCACCGGCAAGCGCACCGCCGCTTTCACCGTAGTTGCCCGTGTTGGCCTGTGCCGAAAGGCTCGGGACGAAGGTCGGGTTCCTGGTCTGGATGACCACCGCACCGGCCAGCGAGTTACGGCCCTGGGTGGTGGACTGCGGGCCCAGGAACACTTCAACCTGCTCGACGTCCCACAGCGGCATCGGGCTGAGGGTCAGTGCACGGTTGGGCTGCACGGCGCCGTCGACGAATACCGAGACCGCACCATTGAGCGTGGCCGGGCCTTGGTCATCGAAACCGGACACCGGCACGCCGCGGATACCCCAGTTTTCGTTACCGGACTGGTTGTAGACACCTGGCGTTCGGGCGAACACATCGACGAGATTGTGGTCCTCCTTCTCGCGCAGTTGCTTGTCGGTCACCACGACGACACTCGACTGGGTTTGCTCCAGGGTTCGGTTGATCTTTTCACCCGTCACCGTGATCGGAGCGATCTCCATGGTGTTCGACTGTTCGGCCGACCATGCGCTGTTGGACAGGCACAACGCCGACCCCACAGCCAACGCAATTGTATTTTTTTTGAAATGCACGCCCCGCTCCCCTGCGACAGATTATTAGTATTCTTTCCTACGCCCTGAACGCCGCTTTCCTACAGGCGGCGGGAGTCTAATTCAAAAAAAAATCTAAAGGAATAGTATTGATAATTCATCTCATTTGTATTGATAGCGGTGCCATGTATCATCGCCAATACATTTGCGTCCTTAAGCAACGCACCTTGCATCCGCAACGGGTCCCGCGCCTTGAGGTCATCACCACAGACGGAGCGGTTTGAAATGGACTTGTTGATTTTCATGGCCAAACGCTCGTGGCGCGCATTGCTGCTTGCGACCCTCTCGGGCCTGATCTGCGGCCTCGCGGCGGCCGGCCTGATCGCCTCCATCAACCACAGCCTGACGGTGTTCGACCAACTGCGCCCGGCGGACGGCCTGTACTTTGCGGGCCTGGTGGTGTTGGTGGCAGTGTCGCGGGTGATTGCCGACGTCAGCCTGCTGCGTCTGGGTCAGGCCGCGGTTCACGATATGCGCCTGCACCTGAGCACCAGACTGATCGATGCGCCATACGCGCAGTTGCAGCGCCTTGGTAAACACCGTTTGCTGGCGATGCTGACCGACGATGCGCAAACCATCAGCCAAGCGGTGGAGCTGGTGCCGATCCTTTTGGTCAACGCCGGGATCATCGCCGCCTGCCTGGCCTACCTGGCCTGGCTCAGCCTGCCGCTACTCGGTTTGACGCTGTTGCTGATTGCCTTGGGCAGCCTCAGTTTCCACTGGCCGCAACGCCGGGCATTGACGTCGATCTCTCGTGCCCGCGAACAAAAGGATCAGTTGTTCGATCACTATCGCCTGCTCACCGACGGCAGCAAGGAATTGCAGCTTAACCACCCGCGCCGGCAACACTTTTTCACTCGCCTGCTACTGCCGGTGAGCCTGCAGTACCGCCAGGATTTCGTGCGCGGCATGAGCATCTACGCCGTAGTGCTCAACTGGGGCAATGCGGTGTTCTATATGTTGATCGGTGTGGTGCTTTTCGCCGCGCCACACTTCATCGACCTGAGTGCCAGCCTGGTCACTGGCTACATCCTGGCCATCCTCTACATGATTACCCCGCTATCGGAGCTGATGAATGCCCTGCCAACGTTCGGTCGGGCCAGCGTCGCGCTGAACAAGATCCGCACCCTGGACGGCGAGATGCAAGCGGCCAGCGAGAACGTCGAGACGATCCCGCCGACCCAGGTGCAAAGCCTCGTCTGCCGGCAAGTCGCCCATACCTACTACCGCGAGCGCGAGGACGGTCATTTCACTCTTGGCCCGATCGACCTCACCCTCAATGCCGGGGAGGTGGTGTTCATTACCGGCGGCAACGGCAGCGGCAAAACCACTCTGGCCTTGTTGCTGACCGGCCTTTACCGGCCAGAGAGCGGTGACATCGAGCTCGACGAGCAAGTGTCCTCGACCAGCGACAACCACCATTACCGACAGCACTTCTCGGCGATATTTACCGACTTCTGCCTGTTCGAAAATCTGTTGAATAGCGACGATCCGCAACGTGTGCAGCAGGCACGGGATTACCTGATACACCTGCAACTGGACCATAAGGTGCAAGTCGAGGAAGGACAGTTGACGACGCTGGCGCTGTCTACCGGGCAACGCAAGCGTCTGGCGCTGCTCAGTGCCTGGCTGGATGACCGCCCCTGCTATCTGTTCGATGAGTGGGCCGCCGACCAGGACCCCGTGTTCAAACATTTTTTCTACAACAGGATCCTGGCGGACCTGCGCGAGCGCGGCAAACTGGTGATCGTCATTTCCCATGACGATGCGTACTTCGGCTTGGCGGACAGACTGATCCGTATCGAAAACGGGATGCTCAGCGACATCACCCCGCGCGCGGATGCAGGCGCATCGCCCCTGGCCCAGGACGCCTGCCGATAATCAAGGGCTGGACAGGTACCGGTGCTCAACTGTCCTGATAGATATAGTGCAGATAGCTCACCTGCTCTGCCACGGGCAGTCGATGCAGCTTGGGGCACGACTCGCAGAGCACCGGCGGCGTGCCTTCGACTGGCTCGTGCAACTGGTAGTGCAGGCAGCAATGCCGACGCAACGGCAGGCAGGGGCAAATCTGCGGCGCAGGTGATTCCACCATGCGTTGCAGGCCCCGCAACTTCAGGCGCCCATCGTTCACAGTGACCTGCTCCAGCCACTGGTGCGCCTCGGCGAATCCGTCCCGGGACAAGTCGGCATCCATTCTCGCGAAGGCACCGTCCCAGATGGCGACCATGTTGCCCCACAGTATTTTCGGGGCCAGGCCACCGGCGGCGGCCAGGGTGGTGAACAGCGGCGCGAGGTGTTCGTGGATCAACCGCGACCAATAGGCTGCGCGATTTTCGGGGGCCTGGGTTGGTAGCCGGGCGACCAGTCTCAGCGCCAGGGGTTGACCATCATCGTGCAATAGCACAACCCCCTTGTCCCAGAAATCTATCGCGCAATGACGCGTGAGGGCACAGGCCAAAGCGGCCGGCAGTACGATGCTCATGTAATTCATCGACCACTGCGACACCACGGCCGCGCGGTTCACCCCCGGATAAAGCAAGGCGAACCGGGTCAGCAAAGGTTGCAGCACGGCGGGGTCGGCAAGCTGGCTTACGGCTATGGAAGGCTGATCACCCGGTTCATCGCGGATGACACGCTGTATCGGCGGCCAGGCCTGGCCAAGCCATTCTGGGAATTCGATGACGGGTCTCCCGTGGCTTTCCCTAATTAATGCAAACGATTAGCATTGGCCGATCCTATCCTCCCTCCCCTGCAAACTCAACGTCGTCAGCGACCGGGCTCTCCAGACCAAATGCACACACTCCGCAATTTCTGGCGTCTCGCACGGCCTTTCTGGACATCCGAACAGAAGTATCCGGCCCTGCTGCTACTTGTAGCCACCGTGCTGATGACCCTGTGCCTGGTGGGCGTCAACATCCTCACCAACTTCTGGAACCTGCACTTTTACAACGCCTTGCAGGACAAGGACTACGCTGGTTTTCTCCTGGGCGGTCTGCAGTTCATCCTGCTGCAAGTCGGTACGGCCGCCTTTACCATGGGCGCGTTTCACTTCCAGCAAAAGCTGACCTTGCGCTGGCGCCGTTGGGCCACCCGCAACATGCTCGATCAATGGCTGGGCAGCCAGCGTTACCAAAAACTGAAGTTGACCGAGACCGATGTCGACAACCCTGACCAGCGGATTGCCGAAGACATCGATCTGTTTATCGTCAAATCGCTCAAGCTGAGCCTGGGATTGCTAACCTCGGTGGTGTCACTGTTTTCCTTCCTGCACATCCTCTGGCAGGCATCCGGCCTGGTTAGCGTGCCGTTCGCCGGTGAGTCCGTAGTCATTCCGGGGTTGCTGGTGTGGATCGCCCTCGTCTACGCCCTTCTGGGCACGGGGCTGGCGTTCTGGTTGGGGCGCGCATTGCCGCGGCTCAATTTCATGCAACAGCGGCGCGAAGCCGACTTTCGCTTCTCGCTGATGCGCCTGCGGGAAAACGCCGACTCGGTGGCCCAGTACCGGGGTGAAGCGACAGAAAACGCCCGCTTCAACCAACGCCTGGAGGCGGCGCTGGAAAACTTTTGGACGCTGGTGAAAAAGCAGAAGCTGATCATGGGCTATTCGACCTTCTACCTGCGCAGTGCCACAGTCATACCGATGTTCATCATGGCGCCGCAGTTCTTCGCCGGCGCGTTTCCTCTTGGCCGCCTGACCCAGATCAGCGCTGCCTTCGGCGAAGTGCACTCGGCCATTGCCTATCTCGTAGAGGTGTTCCCGGAGCTGTCGGCATGGAAATCGGTGATCGACCGGTTGATTGGTTTCCAGGAGCGCCTGGACAAGGTCGAAGTCAAGTCGAATGTCGTTGTGGGGCAGCAGCCCAAGGGCCTTCAAATCAAGGATCTGGACATCTGGTTGCCGAACGGTCGGCGCTTGCTCAACAGCTTCAACCTTTCACTTGAGCCCGGTGACAGCCTGCTGATCAGCGCACCGTCCGGCTACGGTAAGTCGACGTTGATACGCACTGTCACAGGACTCTGGCCTCACGCTCGCGGCTGCGCCAGTTACGACCGTGAGCGTGCCCTGACACTCTCGCAGAAACCTTACCTGCCGCTAGGCAGCCTGCGCGAAGCACTCTGGTACCCCAATCAACCGGATCGTGATGCAGACGCCGCGTTACGCCTGCACATGCAGCACGTCGGCCTGCAACACTTGAGCGAGCAACTGAATGACGAACTGGACTGGTCGCAAATCCTGAGCGTTGGCGAACAGCAACGCTGTGCCTTCGTCCGCGCCCTGTTGGCCCGCCCAGCGGTGCTGTTCCTCGACGAGAGCAGTTCGGCGCTGGATGCGGCGAACGAGGCGCGCTGCTATCAGTTACTCAAACAAACGCTGCCGGAGACGATCCTGATCAGCGTCGGCCACAATGCCTCGCTGGAACGCTTCCACTGGCAAGTTCTGGAACTGCAAAGCGAGGCTCAGTGGGTGCATCGAAAGGTGATGCAACCGGTATGACTTCGTGGGGCATCAACTGGATAGAGGTGAAGGTGCCTTCCAGAGAGTGACTGAACAGGCACTCTCTCAAATCGGCAGGTCGCGGCGCGTGACCGTCTCGGTTACCCGTTTCCTGGTTCTTCCCGAGATCCTCATAGCCAGCGACCTGATCGCTGAGCAAGACCCTCGACTGATTGTGTTGAATTTATCCGCTGGCGCTATGAACTGACCGTTCCAGTCGCGTACGACAGTGCCGCATGCCTTTGGCGATCTGCTTTTCGATGGTGCCCTCCTTGATATCCAGCTGCACAGCGATCTCGCGCATGGTGAATCCTTCGCAACGGGAGAGCAGAAACACTACGCGGTATTTCTCCGGCAGATCGTCTAACGCATTGGACAGTATTTCCAGCTCCTGACGAATACCGGCGGCCTTGTCCGGGGATGACAAAGGGCACTCGATCTCCTCAGCCAAATCACTTTCGCCGAAGTAACGACCATGGGTCGTATCCTGCCGTTGCTTGTCCAGCAACAGATTGGTTGCCGTGCGATAGAGGTAGGCCAGTGGCTTGTCCGGCTGCTTCGTCGAGTGCCTGGCAGCGCGTAGCCACGTCTCTTGAACGATATCCGACGCAATGAACGATGAGCCCGCTCTGCGCTGGATATAGGCCTTGAGTTCCTCGTAGTGGATCTCTACCAGCTGGGTCAGTGTCGGGGATTTACAGGAGGCCATCAGCGGGAAACGATCTTGTGAGGGGATGTGCCGGAAGCTATCACATTTGATAAGCGCTCTCAAATGCGTATGAAACCCATTCCACACTTAGTAACACTTGCGTATGATAGTTATTCTCAATAAAACCCAGATCATATGTGAGTCCGCATGTCCGCCCCAGCCCTCCTGTGTGCACAAAACACCGTTACCCCGCGCTCGCCCCTGGCACTCCGGCCTCTGGCCCTCGCAGTGCACATGCTTGCAGTCGGTATCACTGTCGCTGCGCCACCACTACAGGCAGCGGACCAGGCTGATCAGAGCGAGACTGAAAGCTCTTTGACCCTGGCGCCTATCGCTATCACGGAGACCGCCACTCAAGCGCGAATCGGCGTGACCGAAGACACCCGCTCTTACACCACTGACGCTGCGCGCACGGCGACACCGTTGAGCATGTCGCTGCGCGAAACCCCGCAGTCAGTCAGTGTCGTCACCCAGCAGCGCATTCAGGACCAGGATCTGCGTACGATCCTCGATGTGGTCAACAATGCCACGGGTGTGTCGGTCAACCGCTACGAGACCAGCCGGGCACAGTTCAACGCCCGCGGCTTTGAGCTCAACTCGCTGATGATCGACGGTGTACCTACCATCTTTGAGCAGCCTTGGAGTTCGGGGGAGGTTTTCAGCAGCCTGGCCATGTACGACCGCGTTGAAGTGGTCCGTGGCGCCAACGGCTTGATGACCGGCGCGGGCGACCCTTCCGCATCCATCAACATGGTACGCAAGCGCGCCTACAGCACTGACTTGAAGGGGTCAGTAGAACTGAGCGCCGGCACATGGGACACCTATGGCGTCGAGGCCGATGTGTCCACGGCGTTGAACGAGGAAGGCACCATTCGCGCGCGGCTGGTCGGGGAAACCAACGAAGGCGATACCTGGATCGACATGAACTCCAACAAGCGCCAGACGCTCTACGGCACGATGGATATCGACCTGACACCCGACACCACGCTGTGGTTCGGCTTGAGCCACCAGGAAAACAACGCCGACTCGCCGATGTGGGGCGGCCTGCCGGTCTGGTACGCAGACGGTAGCCGCACAAACTGGAGCCGCTCGAAGACAACCTCCGCCAAATGGAGCAAGTGGGACACCACCTACGATACCTACTTCGTCAATCTCGATCACACCTTCGCCAACGACTGGCAAGTCAACCTCAGCTACAACCGTGGCGAGCGAACCGGCGACTCTTCCCTGCTGTACCTTTCTGGCAATCCAGGCCAGAACGGTAGTGCCGGTATGTCTTCGTTCCCGGCGACCTACAAGACCAAGACCACCCAGGACGACTACGGCATCCGCTTCAATGGCCCGTTCTCGCTGTTGGGCCGTGAGCATGAAGCGGCCTTCGGTTATGTAGACAGCAAGCAGAAATTCGACGCCGATGCACTCAATGCGCAAACCGGCTTTGACGGTGTTGCCAATTTCGATGCCTACAACGGCGATTTCCCGGAACCGATCTGGGGCCCGCGGACAGACTACGGCTACAGCGAAACCCGGCAGAAAGGGCTTTACGCCGCCACTCGCTTGAATGTGACCGACGATTTGAAAGTGATTCTTGGTGCACGTGAGAGCTGGTACGAGAAGACCAGCGATGACATCTACTCGGAGGTGAGCAAGATCGATGTCGATCACGAACTTACCCCTTATGCAGGCGTCGTCTACGACCTCACCGATAACCTCTCGGCCTATGCCAGCTACACCGAAATCTTCCTGCCGCAGTCGGTACGCGACAGCAGTGGCCAGCAATTGGAGCCCATCGTTGGCCAGAGCAGTGAAATCGGTTTGAAGGGTGAGTACTTCGGTGGCCGTTTGAACGCCTCCGCTGCGATTTTCCAGATCAAGCAGGATAATCTGGGTCAAAGCACCGGCGTGCTGATCGATCCTTCGAACCCCGTCGGCGGTTACGCCTACGAGGCCAGTGAAGGCGCAACCAGCAAGGGCTTCGAGCTGGAAGTGTCCGGCGAGCTCGCGACCGATTGGAATGCAACAGTGGGCTACACCCAGTTCACCGCCGAAGATGCCAAGGGCGACGACGTCAACACCCTGTACCCGACCAAGCTGCTGCGTACCTTTACCACCTACCGTCTGCCCGGTGCTTTCAACAAGCTGACCATTGGCGGCGGGGTTAACTGGCAGGACTCGATCTACACCTACGCCATCAACCCGGCAGGCAACTCCGAGAAGATCCAGCAGGATGCCTATGCCCTGGTCAACCTGATGGCTCGCTACGAGATCACCGAAAACCTCTCGGCACAGGTGAATGCCGACAATGTCACCGACGAGAAGTACTTCGACATCTTCGATGCCTATGGTGCCCTCACATATGGTGCGCCGCGCAGCATCACAGCTTCGGCGAAGTATCGCTTCTAAGGCAGCAAGCGGGTCGGCGCAGCTCACTGCTGCGCCAAGTGACACGACGCAAACCCAAGCTCGCACCAGATTCGTCGGGAACAGCACCGAGCCTTGCAACGCTGACGATTTGCCTGCGAGCAACTTCCAAAATGACATTCGCCAGACGAAATCCTGATTTCTGCGCGAGCAAGTAATCAGACATCCATCACAGTATTTTCACATCCATTGGCATACGGTGGATCCAGCTCCTTTGTGATTTCCAGCCCGCTCTCCCCATCGCGGGCTTTTTTTCGTCTGCTCGATTCAATTCGTATGAATCAACAAGACGCCCCAGCCATCAGGGCTGAGGACAAGAGACTAGAGCAGTCGGACGACTATGGCGGCGGCGGCAAAGATTATCAGTGCCAGGGCGGCACCGATGCCGAACGGCAGCAGAGTAGCGCGGGTCGCGGTCGGGGGCGGGCTACGCATTTCTACGGCCATAAATATGCGGAAGTGCTAAACGAAGCGACCGACAGTCGATTAGCTAAACTTCATCAGTAATACCACTTCGCGAATCCCTGAAAACTCAGGAGGCGAACATGAGCAAACAACCGCAACCCCAAAGCCGCTCCAACCCCCAGCCCAGATCCCGTCCGCTGGTGCCGAACCTGCCGAGCAAAACCGGCAACAAGTCCGGTGGCTTGCGCGGTAACTATCCGCCGAAGAAGTCGTAATTGCCTCGGGTGTACGACAGGCTTTGCAACGGAGTCTGTCGCACTCCCCCGTCACTTCAGCATTACTTGCCTCTATATCGGACATTGTTTTCCACGAGCGACGTCGTAGCTGCCTAGAATGATGGCCAAGGGCTACGCTCTCCACGGTTTCTCAAATACACCTCGACCACGCTGCCAACTGATTCGCATCCCTGACTCTGAAAACGTCTGCTTCCTTAACGCCCCCAAGCTTTCGCGATGTCCCGTGTTGCCATAAACCCTGCTTTTTCTGGCTCATTTACATGGAGTAAGCGTACATGCCCTTCCCCCCTCGTTTCCTCGACCATTACCGCAAAGCCGACCGCATCATGCTGGGCCTGATCTGGCTGATGTTCGCGTTCGCTATCGGCCTGGCGTTCTGGCACGACACCTTCAAGCAGGCGCTGCTGGTGGGCGGCGGCACCAGTGTGTTGTTGACGTTGTTGTATCGAGCCATCGGCGGAACGCGGTTGATGCGTTGTCTGCTGGGCCTGGGTTTGATGGTGATGGCGGCGTTGCATATCAATCAGGCCGAGGGGGTCATTGAGTCGCACTTCGGGATTTTTGCGTTGTTGGCGGTGTTGACGTTTTATCGGGACTGGCTGCCGATTCTGGTGGCGGCGGTGACGATTGCGCTGCATCACGTGGTGTTTCATGTGCTGCAACATCAGGGTTTTCCGGTGTTTGTGATGGCCCATCACGGTGGCTGGACGATGGTGTTCGTTCACGCTTTTTATGTGGTGATGGAAACGGTCGCGCTGCTCTATCTGGCGGTGCACAGCCAGGCCGATGCGGTGGAGAGCCAGGACATGCTGGACAAGATGCTCGCCACCACGTCCCAGTTCACTGTCGGTGCCGGCCAGGGTGACAAGGCTCGGGTGCATGTGTCGCTGGCCCAGCGCTTCGATCAGTTTTTGACGCAGATCACCGCCTTGGTGGACGGGGTGGTGCGTGACTCTCAGGGTTTGGGTCAGTTGGGCCAGGAGTTGGCCAAGGCCAGCAACACGCTGGAGAAAGGCGCCAAGCATCAGTTGACGGAAATCGCGCAGATGACCGGGTCGATGCAGCGCATGGGCGATGCGATGGAGCACATCGTGGTGCATGTCGAGCATGCCGTTGCCCATGCCGGCCAAGCCAGCGCGCAAGTCACCCGCGGCCAGGAAAGCGTGAACCGTGCGCGGCAGGAAATCACTCAACTGGCCTCACGCCTGGAAGGCACCAACCAGACCGTGCAGGTACTGGCCGGGCAGGCGCAGCAGATCGGTACGGTGCTGGAGGTGATCAGCAGCATTGCCGAGCAGACCAACTTGCTGGCGCTCAACGCGGCGATTGAAGCGGCGCGCGCCGGCGAGCAAGGCCGGGGCTTTGCGGTGGTGGCCGATGAGGTGCGCAGCCTGGCGCAACGCACGGCAGTGTCCACCAAGGAAATCCGCACCATCATCGAAGCCTTGCAGCAAGGCAGCCGCAAAGCCGTGGAGGCCATGCAGGACAGCCGCGAAGGTGTAGTGCGCTGCGTCGAGGACAGTCAGGTGGCCGCTGCAATGTTGCAGGCCGTCGGCAGCGACATCTCGCAGATCGATGAACTCAATGGGCGGATCGTCACGACGACCCGCGAACAGTCCTCGGCAAGTTTCGAGATTGTCGGGCGCTTGCAGTCGGTGCAGAGCATTGCGCAAAACACGGCGGATGATGTGGAGACACTGGCGCTGAGCAGTCGGCGCTTGCCGCCCATTGCGACCCGGTTGGATGCGTTGGGGCGGACGTTTCATCAGTGATGCTCGACGGGAGAAGTTTTCCGTTGGTCGAACCGATTTGCTCTACAGATTCAACAAACCTATCTTTGAGTCTATGGACTCAAGATAGGTATTGATCATGGCCGTCCCCCTGCAACCCCAATCCTTCAGCAAAAACCAATGCGTCACCGGCCTGCGTGCCGCCGTGAGCATTCTGGAAAAGTGGCAAGCCACCAGCGATCAGGCCTGTCGCATCCTGCGTATTTCCCGCAGCACCTACACCCGCGCCCGGCAGCGGGACCCGGACTGGGCGGTGGCGCTGGATGCGGACCAGATGCAGCGCATCAGTTTTGTGTTGAACATTCACGCGACGTTGCGGCTGGTGTTCGACAACCCGGATAACGTGTACGGCTTTGCCTCGATGGCCAATGACAACGAGTTTTTCAACGGGCGTTCGCCGCTGGAGATCATGGCCCAGGGCGACATGATTTCGCTGTACGAAACCTTCCGCCGCATCGACATGCTGCGGGGTGCGCAATGGTGATGGCGAGTGAGCTGGCGGTGTTTGCCGGTCAGTCGTTGCAGGCTTTTCGCCTGGTCAATTCGAAGTTTCCGCCCATTGCGTTGTTTGATGATGTGGCGGATGCGGCTGAGTTCGAGGTGTTGTTCGAGATTCAGGCTCTGACCAATCCGCGGTTGAAAAATGAGGTGGGTCAGCTGGAGTTGATTGCGCGCAACGAAATCCCGTTCGGCATTCGGGGTTGCTCCTACGCCATTGCGCCGTTTACCCACGTCAACCCGGCGGGCTCGCGTTTCAGCGATGGCCGTTTTGGGGTGTTGTACCTGGCGGAGTCGATGGACGCGGCGCTGGCCGAGGTGCGGCATCACCAGGCGCTGTATTGGTCGAGGGTTCCGAGCCTGAACTATGAGCGCTTTGTGTTTCGTGGATTGGCCTGTGCATTTGGCGATGGCGGGATGAAGGACGCCGCGGCCCTGCCGATGAGCGATCCGGTGTATGCGCCGGACGACTACAGCCATTCCCGTGTATTGGGGCAGGCAGTGCGCGATGCCGGTTGCCCCGGTTTGCGTTATCACTCGGTGCGGATGCCGGGCAGTCATTGCTGGGCGTTGATGACGCCGAGGCCGGTTTCGTCGATTGTGCAGACGGCGCATTACGAGATGGTCTGGAATGGGCAGATCACCAGTGTCAGTCAGATCAGTGAGGCTTGAGCCCCGTTGTCAGGCACATGAATACCTGTGGGATCTGCGATCCATTGAGCGCATCGATAGTCACCATCATTTCAATGAAGTTCTCTTGAAAATTCCCCGGCGTAACATCTGCTCCATACCAACCCATAAGCACCTCCGGAGCACACCACCATGAAACGCCAAACCCTCCTCAGCATCGCTTTCTCGGTTTTCGCAGTTAACGCTTTTGCCGCAAACCCTGCTCAACCTGTGGTCGCTGAAGGCGGCTCGGATCGTCTGATTGAAAGCCGTGTGGCCGAGGGTGGTTCGGATCGTTTGATCGAGAATCGTGTGGCTGAAGGTGGTTCGGATCGCCTGCTGGAAAAACGTGTTGCCGAAGGCGGTTCCGACCGTCTGATCGAAAGCCGCGCTGTCTGAATGCAGTGCTTTACCACAAGACTCAACGAAAAGCCCGGCCTCAACAGCCTGATGCTGCTCAATCAAGCGAGAATGATCCACTCACTGTAGGAGCGAGCTTGCTCGCGATGGAATCAAGAACGCCGCGTTTAGCCTGTAAACACGCGGCATCGTTAACGACCATCGCGAGCAAGCTCGCTCCTGCAGGGGATCGTTCTCATTTAACTGAACAGCATCAGGCTTCAACAGCCGGGCTTTTTCGTGCGGGTTATCAATTCGTTTGTAGGTCATGCACTTTCGCGGATCGCGAGAGGCCAATCTTGATGCCGACCAGTATGGGTGCGGCAAAGACGAACAGCAGGGCCACGGCGAAGAATGCCGTATCGAAGGCAATCACCGTGGCCTGACCTGACACCGCTTTGCCCAGCAGGCTCGTGGCTGCCCGGTCAGCAGCCACCTGATCCATGCCCTTCCCTGCCAGCATCGCGCTTGTGGTAATCAGCCGTTCGATGAGCGCGTGCCCTCCCGGGGTGACGTTGGCGCCAAGGACCATGCCATTGCTGACAACCTGATGGTCAATCAAGGTCTGCAGCCCGGCGACGCCCATCAAGCCTCCCAACTGGCGCCCTGTGTTGAACAGGCCGATGCCGCTGGCCAGGTTGCGGCTGTTGAGGTGGCTGAAAGCAATCAGCGTGATCGACAGAAACAGGAAACCAAGGCCCAGGCCGCGCAACAGGATGGCCGCCATCATGTCGTCGGTGCCGCTTTCGCTGTTGGAGCCGGACAGCATCCACATCGCCCCCATGATCAGCAGGATACCCAACGGCACGGTCGCCACCGGCGGCACGCGACGCACGCTGAACAGATAGGCGGCGATGAGCAGCGAACCGACAAAAAAACCGCCACTGGGCAACAGGAGCAGGCCGGCATCGGTCGGCGTGAACGCGAGTACCGACAGGGCGAACGCCGGGATCAGGTAGGCGCTGCCGAACAGGGCGGCACCGGCGACGAAACTGACGATAAAGGCAAAGGTGAAATCGCTTGTTTTGAACAGGCTGAAATCGAGCAGCCCCTGGCCGTTGGCCAACACCTGTTGACCGAGAAAGGCCAGCAGCGCGGCGGTACCGATCACCGTCAGCACCAGGATGCGCGGTTCCTCGAACCAGTCCCAGCGGCTGCCCTGGCTGAGCACGTAGGTGAAACAGAACAGCGCGGCACCGATCAGTGCACAGCCGAGCCAGTCAAACGAAGGTTGCCGGCCCCTGGCGGGCATGGGGTGGTCGGCGATGAGCAAGAGGCCGGTCGCCGCCAGGGCCAGCGGCACCACGCTGAAGAAGATCCAGGTCCAGGACTGGCTGTCGATCAACCACCCTTGCAGGGCTGGCGCGAGGGTCGCCGACGCGACCACCGCCGCCATGGCGAACAGGGCTTGCAGGATCGGCTGAAGCGCGCGCGGATAGCCGCGAAAGATGATCGCCTGGCCCGCCACCAGCAAAGCACCTCCCGCGAAGCCTTGCAGGATGCGTAATGCGATCAGCAGTTCCAGCCAGGCGGTAACGGCAGCCACGCAGCACGCCAGGCCCATGACCAGTGTGGCGCCGATGATCACGTTGCGCGCAGAAAATCGCTGCATCAGCCAAGGGGCGAGCATGAACCCGATCAGCTTGAGCGCGATGTAGCCGACATCCAGCCAGGCGAACTCGTCGGGCGTGGCATAGGTGTCGCCGATGATGTCGCCGCGACCGAGGGCCAGCACGGTGCTGGCGATCGCTTCCGTCAACGTCGCCAACACGATGCCCACCATGAGCAGGACGCCGTTCGTTGTCCTGGCGCTGCTCGGCGTGGCGCAGGCAACGCGGCTCATGAGCCGGCCCCTTGTGCAACTTCCACCCGCGCGGACAGGCCCGGCACGATGCGCCCCGGCAGGGGGTTTTCAGCCAGGCGGATCTTCACCGGAACGCGCTGCACGACACGCACAAAGTTCCCGGTGGCGTTGTCGGGCGGCAGCAGGCTGAACGCCGAGCCACTGCCCGGTGCAAAGCTGTCGACCACGCCATCGAGTGCCGCATCGGGGTAGCCATCGACCGTGACGCGCACGTGCTGGCCGGGGCGAATCTGTTCGAGCTGGGTTTCCTTGAAGTTCGCCACGACCCACACATCGTTGACCGGCACGATATCGAGCAGGGAAACGCCCGGTGTGACGAAACGACCGAGGCGAACCTGACGGTTACCGACCACGCCATCCACAGGTGCGTGTACCGCGGTGTGCTCGAGATCGATCCGGGCGAGATCACGTGCGGCCTCTGCCTGGCTCACAGCGGCCACGGCAGCCTCGCGCTCGGCTACAAACACCGTGATGCGCTGCTGTTGCGCCTCGACCGTTGCCGAAGCGGCCGAAACCGAGGCCGCGGCTCTGGATTGCGCGGTGCCGGTTTCATCGACCAGGGCCTGGCTCACCGCATTGCTGACGATCAGTTTGCGGCTGCGGTCGTGGGTCTTGGCCGCCAGGCTCATGTCGGCGGAGGCTGAACGCCTTTGCGCTTCGGCCTGCCTGATCAGCGCATGCTGGAGCTGGATCTGTGCGTCGACATGGGTCAGGCGCGCCTGGGCGGCGCTGACATTGGCCTCGGCTTGCGCAAGTTTGGCACGGTAGTCGCGGTCATCGATTCGAAACAGCACATCACCGGCACGCACGGCCTGGTTGTCCCGGACCTCGACCGCCGTGACATAGCCGGCGACCTTGGCGGCCAGCGAGGTGACGTCCCCGCGGACATACGCGTTGTCGGTCGAGGTCACGCCACTTGAAAACGCCATGGCTCCCCAAACCGCCACGACCATTACAGCCGCGACGCACAGCAACAGGCCGATGGTCTTGCGCTTGCTTCGCCGCACCACGACCACGGGCGTGCCGCTACTTGCGCTGGTGGCAATGGCGGCCTTGTCCAGGAGCGAGTTCATTTTTTCATTTCCTGTAAAGTGCCAAGAACTGACTCAGCCACTGGGCGACAGGGTCTGCCGCCCGGCGGTCGAGCCTTCATGAGCGCGTGATCGGCTCACTGTTTGATAGGCGTTACGAGCACCTTTTCCTCGGTGTCGAGGACGAACACCGCCAACAGGCGTGCAGGTTGGGTGTCACTGGCGTTGGCGCTGACCAGGTGCACGGAGCCCGGTTCCTCTACGAAGTTTTCGCCGACGTTGTAGATCTTTTCCGGCTCGCCTTTGACTTTGATGCGAAACGAACCCTCCAGCACCGTTGCATAGATGAAGGCCGTTTTCGGATGGGTGTGGGCCGGCGACGCGGCACCCGGCCCATACTCGACGACCACGCCCCTCATGCTCTTGCCAGGGATGTTGGGAATGGGACGGTCGAACACCACCGTCACCTTGCCGGGAGGCGGCTCGGCGGCTGATGCGGCGCTGATCGAGAGCGCTGCGAAGACAGCGGCCATTAGCAAACGGGTAACCATGGGATTTCTCCTGGATTCGTAGGGTAATGTGCGGGTGCGATTCGTTACTGCGCTGTCGACCGGGCCAGCCAGTCGTCGAAGCGGATCGCCCCCAGGCGTGCGTTCTTGCCGGTGACCAGCGATTGATCGTCGAGCACGGCGCCGAAGTAACGGGCATGTACATCCGGCACGACCTTGCGGTTGTCCTGGGTCGCCCGCAGATAACGCCTGGCCAGTTCGTCGATCGGCATGGTTTCCGGGCCGCCGACTTCAACGGTGCCATTGACCGGTGCTGCCAGCACGACATCGGCCAGCGCCGCTACCACGTCGTCGGACGCTATCGGCTGGATCAGCGCCGGCGAAGCATGAATTTCCTCGCCAACGGCGAACGACTGGACAATGCCGCCGGCAAACTCGGAGAACTGCGTGGCACGTAGAATGGTGTAAGGAACGCTGGATGCCTTGATAAGGGCTTCCTGCGCGACCTTGGCCCGGAAATAGCCGGTATCGGGAAGCCGTTCGCTGCCGACAATCGACAAGGCTACGTGATGACGAACCCCGGCAGCGGCTTCGGCGGCCAGCAGGTTACGGCTCGACGTTTCAAAGAAATCGAGAACGGCCTGGTCTTCCCACGACGGCGCGTTCGCCACGTCGACCACCACATCAGCACCATCCATCGCTTCGGCCAGGCCTTCGCGGGTGATGCTGTTCACGCCCGTGCTGGGGCTGGCGGCGAGCGCATCATGGCCGCGCTCGCGCAGGGTGTTCACAAGTTTCGATCCGATGAGGCCGGAGCCTCCGATGACGACGATCTTCATGACTTTTCTCCACTTGTCGACTGCAACCATTGCGTCGGTGTAGAAAGAGTGCCTGCGCGCACCAGGCAAGTCCTTGCGCCGGGCTTGGGTTTGCCTTGGCGAGTGCTTGGATTTATGTCCAAAGCCATTGACGTTCGTCCAGCCGCCCTTGCCGCAGACGGTGCAGCGGGTGTCGAGCTGCCGTATCATCTGCCTCAGTTACCAACCGCCAGCCGCCTGGGACACGGAGTTGAGGGCGCTTCGCCAGGGGATGCTCAATTTGCCATTCACGTTTGAAGACTACGTACTCGATCAGGAGCGCCGGGAGCTGACCCTGCGCGGGCAAATCGTGGCCGTCGGACCGCAGGTTTTCGATCTGTTGCTCCTGTTCGTCAACAATCCCGACCGCGTCGTCAGCAAGGACGAGTTGCTCAAGGCGGTGTGGGGCGACCGGATCGTTTCGGAATCGACGATCACCAGCCACATCAATGCGGTGCGCAAGGCCATTGGTGATACCGGTGAGGAGCAGCGCCTGGTGCGCACCGTCCCCCGCAAGGGCTACCGCTTCGTTGGTCGGATCAACGGCGACTTGAGCGGGCAAACACCACAGCCTGACATCGACGAACGCGCAAGCGCTGCCCCGAAACAAATCCTCTCCCCTACGCTCGTCCTGCCGGACAAACCCTCGATCACCGTCCTGCCCTTCCAGAACCTGAGCGGCGATCCGGAGCAGGAGTATTTCGCCGATGGCGTCGTGGAGGACATCATCGCCGCCCTGTCGCGTATCCGCTGGCTGTTCGTCATTGCGCGCAATTCGAGCTTCACCTACAAGGGCCAGGTCGTGGACGCCCAGGGCGTCGGCCAGGAACTGGGCGTGCGCTATGTGCTCGAAGGCAGCGTGCGCAAGTGCGGGAACAGGCTGCGCATTACCGGGCAACTGATCGACGCGACAAGCGGGACGCATATCTGGGCGGAGCGCTTCGAAGGCCTGCTCGACGACCTCTTCGAGCTGCAGGACCAAATCACCGAAAGCGTCGTCGGTGCCATCGCGCCGCAACTGGAGCGGGCAGAAATCGAACGCGCCAAGCGCAAGCCGACGGAAAGCCTGGACGCCTACGACTACTACCTGCGGGCCATGGCAAAACTGCACAGCGGCAGCCGGGAAGCCATCGAGCAGGCGCTGCCGATGTTCTACCAGGCCATCGAACTCGATGCGGAATTCGCTTCGGCCTATGGCATGGCCGCCTGGTGCCACTTCTGGCGCAAGCTCAATGGCTGGATGAGCGATCGACCCGCAGAAATCGCCGAGGGCATACGCCTGGCACGTCTGGCGGTGACCCTCGGCCGCGACGATGCCGTCGCGTTGACCCGGGGCGGACATGCGCTTGCTCATCTCGCCGGCGAAGTCGACGGCGGCATTGCGCTGCTCGACAGGGCGCGCCTGCTCAATCCCAACCTCGCCCCCGCCTGGTTTCTGGGCGGTATCCTGCGGGCACTGCACGGTGAAACAGACGCCGCCATCGAGCATTTGAACCATGCCGTTCGCTTGAGTCCGCTGGATCCGGAAATGTTCAGGATGCAGGTGGGGATGGCGCTCGCGCATTTCTTCGCCGGGCACTTCGATGCCGCTGCGCAGTGGGCGGAAAAGGCCCTGGGTAACCTGCCCAGTCTGCTGGTCGCGGCGGCGCTGGTGGCGGCCAGTGATGCGCTCGGCGGTCGAATGGAAAAAGCGGATCTGGCGATGCAGCGTCTGCAAAAGCTGGATCCCTCTTTGCGTCTGTGCACCCTCAAGGACTGGCTGCCCATTCAACGGCCTGAGGATTTCGCCCGTTTCGTCGATGGACTGCGCCTGGCGGGATTGCCAGAGTGAAGGTGACTAACCTGTAGGAGCGAGCTTGCTCGCGATGGTCGTCAACGATGACGCGGGTTTTCTGATTAGTCGCGGTGTCTTCAAATCCATCGCGAGCAAGCTCGCTCCTACAATTGCAACGGTAGGCTAAGCTTTGAGCAACTCGTTGCTCATGATGCTCGGTTCTGCAGGTTTGGGTTTTTCTGGAGAGCGTCTGCAACAGCTATCCCAGACTGTCCCAAACCTTTCACGCAGGATTGCCGTGATGACAGAGCCCCTCCTCAGCTTTGATGCACTCAAGCGCGCCGCGGCTGCCGGCGAAATCGATACCGTACTGGTCTGCATGGTCGACATGCAGGGACGCCTGGTCGGCAAGCGATTCCAGGTCGAGTTTTTCATCGACAGCGGCCACGAAGAAACCCACTGCTGCAACTATCTGCTGGCCGATGACATCGACATGGAGCCGGTGCCGGGTTACGCCGCGGCCAGTTGGAGCAAGGGTTACGGCGATTTCGTGCTCAAGCCCGACATGTCCACCCTGCGGCGCGTGCCCTGGCTTGAGTGCACGGCGCTGGTGCTGTGCGACGTGCTCGATCATCACCATCGCCAGGACCTGCCCCACAGCCCAAGGGCCATTCTGAAAAAACAGGTCGAGCGCCTGCGCGAGCGTGGCTACACCGGCATGTTTGCCTCGGAGCTCGAGTTCTATCTGTTCGATGAGAGTTACGAGGCGATCCACAAGCGCAACTATCACAAACCGAAAACCGCCGGCCATTACATCGAGGACTACAACATCCTCCAGACCACCCGCGAAGAGCCGGTGCTGCGGGCGATTCGCAAGCACTTGCAGGCCTCGGGCATTCCCGTGGAAAACTCCAAGGGGGAATGGGGCCCGGGGCAGGAAGAGATCAACATTCGCTACGCCGATGCCCTGACCATGGCCGACCACCACGTCATCATCAAGCACGCCTGCAAAGAGATCGCGCAATTGCAGGGCAAGGCGATCACCTTCATGGCCAAGTGGCGCTACGACGCTGCCGGCTCCAGCAGTCACATCCATAATTCGTTGTGGGACAAGAACGCCAAGAAGTCGCTGTTCTTCGACGCGAAAGCCGAGTTCGGCATGTCGAAACTGATGCGCTCCTGGGTCGCCGGCCAGCTCAAGTACGCCAACGACATCACCTGTTTTCTCGCGCCCTACATCAACTCCTACAAGCGCTTCCAGGCTGGCACTTTTGCGCCGACGCGGGCGGTCTGGAGCCGCGACAATCGCACCGCCGGCTTTCGCCTGTGCGCCGAAGGCAGCAAGGCCATCCGCATCGAATGCCGCATCGGTGGCGCCGACCTCAACCCCTATCTGGCCTTCGCCGCATTGATCGCGGCGGGCCTGGCCGGTATCGACGAGAAGCTCGACCTCGCACCGCCGTTCGAAGGTGACGCCTACCTGGACGAGCATTTGCCGGAAGTGTCCAAGACCCTGCGCGAAGCGAGCGCCGCACTCAAGGCCTCCGGCATGTTGCGCAAGGCGTTCGGCGACGAGGTGGTCGACCATTACGTGCACACCGCCGAGTGGGAGCAGAAAGAGTACGACCGGCGAATCACCGACTGGGAATTGCAGCGCGGCTTCGAGCGCTATTGAGAACATCATGACTGCGAAGGTTCAATTGATCTCCCCGGTCGATGGCCGGGTGTACGCCGAACGCGAGGTGGCCGATGCGGCGCAGATCGAGCAGGCGCTGACGGCCGCTGCCAGCGCACAGGCGGCATGGCAACGCCGCTCACTGAGCGAACGCGCGGCGTTTTGCACTGCCGCGGTGGACGCAATGCTGTCGATGCAGGCCGACATCGTGCCGGAGCTGGCCTGGCAAATGGGCCGCCCGGTGCGTTATGGCGCCGGCGAACTGCGCGGTTTCGCCGAACGTGCCCGGCACATGATCGCTATCGCACCGAAAGTCCTTGATCGGGTAGAGCCCGAGCCTGTCGCGGGATTTCGCCGCTATATCAAACGCGAGCCGCTGGGCACGGTGCTGGTGGTCGCTCCGTGGAATTACCCCTATCTGACGGCGGTGAACACCATTATCCCGGCGCTGATGGCCGGCAACAGCGTGATCCTCAAGCATGCTTCGCAAACGCTGCTGGTGGGCGAGCGCTTCGCCGAGGCCATGCGTCGCGCAAAACTGCCCGAGGGGTTGTTCCAGAATCTGCTGCTCGACCATGTGTCGACCGGGGCGATCATTGCTTGCGGGCGCGTGCAACAAGTGAACTTCACCGGTTCCGTGGAGGCTGGAAAAGTCATGGAAAGCGCCGCCAGCGGACAATTTCTCGGTATGGGCCTGGAGCTCGGCGGAAAAGACCCGGCCTATGTCCGGGCAGACGCGAACCTTGAACAGGCGGTGGAAAATCTGGTGGACGGCAGTTTCTTCAATTCCGGGCAGAGTTGCTGCGCCGTGGAACGCATCTACGTCGACCAGAAAATCTACCCGGTGTTTGTCGAGCGCTTCGCCGAACTGACCCGCCAGTACGTGCTGGGCAACCCACTGGATGAAGCCACCACCCTCGGTCCGCTGGTGACACCGGGCGCCGCATTCTTCGTTCGCGGCCAGATTGCCGATGCGCTGGCCCAGGGCGCCAAAGCGCTGATCGATCCGAAGTCCTTTCCCGCCGACGTGCCGGGCAGCGCCTACCTGGCACCGCAAGTGCTGGTGGACGTGAACCATCAAATGTCGGTCATGCGCGACGAAAGCTTTGGCCCGGTGGTCGGCATCATGCCGGTGGCCAGCGATGAAGAAGCCATCGCCTTGATGAATGACAGTGAGTTCGGGCTCAGCGCTTCCATCTGGACCCGGGATCTCGCAGCGGCCGAACGCCTGGGCAACGAGATCGCCACCGGCACGGTGTTCATGAACCGCTGCGATTACCTGGACCCGGCACTGGCCTGGACCGGCGTGAAGAACAGCGGTCGCGGCGTCACCCTGTCGCCACTGGGTTACGAGCACCTGACCCGGGCCAAATCCTTTCATCTGCGTCACGAGGTGTAGACCATGAACCTGACAGGAAACTGGAACTACCCCACGAGCGTTCGTTTCGGTGTCGGGCGCATCGCCGAACTGGCCGAGGTCTGTCGCAGCCAGGGTATCCAGCGACCTTTACTTGTGACCGACAGCGGCCTGGCGCGCGCACCGATCACCACGGCGGCACTGGACGCATTGCGCGCCGCCGGTCTTGGCGTGGCGCTGTTTTGTGACCTCAAGCCCAATCCGGTGGAAGCCAACCTGGCTGGCGGGCTCGATGCCTGGCGTGCCGGCCAGCACGATGGCGTGATCGCGTTCGGCGGCGGCAGTGGCCTGGACATGGGCAAGCTCATTGCCTTCATGAGCGGCCAGACCCGTCCGGTCTGGGACTTCGAAGACATCGGCGACTACTGGACCCGCGCCGACGACAGCCGCATCGCCCCGGTCATTGCCGTGCCGACCACGGCGGGAACCGGTTCCGAAGTCGGCCGTGCGGCGGTGATCATCGACGAGCGCACCCACACCAAACGCATCATCTTCCACCCGAAAATGATGCCACGCGTGGTGATCAGCGATCCGGCCCTCACCGTCGGCATGCCCGCCAAAATCACCGCAGGCACCGGCATGGACGCGCTGTCCCATTGCCTGGAAGCGTACTGCGCCCCCGGCTTTCACCCCCTGGCCGATGGCATTGCCGTGGAAGGCATGCGCCTGGTGGCCAACTCACTGGTGAAGGCGGTACACACGCCGTCGGACCTTGAGGCCCGCGCACAAATGCTCGCGGCGGCGGCCATGGGCGCCACGGCATTCCAGAAAGGCCTGGGCGGGATGCATGCGCTCTCCCATCCGGTGGGTGCGTTGTACGACACCCATCACGGCATGACCAATGCCACCTTCATGCCCTATGTCCTGCACTTCAATCGCTCGGCCATCGAGGAGCGCATCACCCGCCTGGCGGCGTACCTGCGCCTGCCCTCCCCGGGGTTCGACAGTTTCCTGGCCTTCGTCCTCAAGCTGCGCAAGGACATCGGCGTGCCCCATACCCTGGTTGAACTGGGCGTGGATGACCGGCAGGCCGACCTGATCGCCGACATGGCGATTGTCGACCCTTCCGCTGGCGGCAACCCGCTGCCATTGACCCGGGACGGCGTGGCAAAGATTTTCGACGCGGCACTTCACGGCCGTCTGTAGGAGCGAGCCTGCTCGCGATGGACTTGAGGATGACGCGAGGGGTCAGGCTCCCCGCGTCATCGTTGACGTTCATCGCGAGCAAGCTCGCTCCTACAGAAAACCAAGGTCGAGCCTACGGCGGCTTAGTTCGGCCTGTCCAAAACCTGAAAAGGGGCACACATCATGAACCCAGCAAGCCAGCCGGGCACCGAAACGCACGACGATGACGTCAAGGTGCTGCACAGCATGGGCTATGCCCAGCAACTCTCACGACGAATGGGGGTTTTCTCCAACTTCGCCATTTCCTTTTCGATCATCTGCATCCTCTCGGGTGGCATCAACTCCCTGGCCCAGGGCACCTCGGGCGCGGGCGGGGCATCCATCGGGATCGGCTGGCCAATCGGTTGCCTGATCTCCGGGGTATTCGCCATGGCCATGGCGCAGATTTCCTCGGCCTACCCCACCGCTGGCGGCCTGTACCACTGGGGCTCGATCCTCGGTAACCGCTTCACCGGATGGCTGACCGCGTGGTTCAACCTGCTGGGGCTGGTCACGGTGCTGGGCGCGATCAACGTCGGTACCTATTACTTCTTTTTCGGTGCCTTCGGGCCGGCACTGGGCATGGAAGACACGACCACGGTCAGGGTGATTTTCCTGGCAATCCTCACCGGCCTGCAGGCCTTGTGCAACCACTTGGGGATCGGCCTGACCGCCAAGCTCACTGACTTCTCAGGTTACCTGATCTTCGCCACGGCGCTGGCCCTGACCATCGTCTGCCTGATATCGGCACCCAGCTATGAATTCGCACGGCTGTGGACCTTCGGCAACTATTCCGGCGAAGCGGGTGGCAGCGTCTGGCCGCAGGTCTCCAACGGCTGGGTGTTCATGCTCGGGCTGCTGTTGCCGATCTACACCATCACCGGCTATGACGCCTCTGCGCATACCTCCGAGGAAACCCGCAACGCGGCCATGTCGGTGCCGCGCGGCATGGTCATGTCGGTGGTCTGGTCGTTGCTGTTCGGCTGGCTGATGCTCAGCGCGTTCGTGCTGATGCTGCCGAACATGGACGAGGCGGCCAAGCAAGGCTGGAACGTGTTTTTCTGGGCCATGAACACCCAGGTCGACCCGACCTTGAAACTGGTGCTTTTCGTGGCGATCTTCATTTCGCAGGTGCTCTGCGGGCTGGCCACCGTCACCTCGGTTTCACGGATGATCTTCGCGTTCTCCCGGGACGGAGGCCTGCCCTGCTCAAAAGCGCTGTCCTCGGTCTCATCGACCCATCGCAGCCCGGTGGCAGCGATCTGGACCGGTGCCACCCTAGCGGTGTTGTTCGTCTGGGGATCGTCGGTGATCTCGATCGGGACAACGCCGGTCTATACCATCGTGGTGTCCTGCACGGTGATCTTCCTGTTCTTCTCCTTCGCCATTCCCATCGCGCTCGGCCTGTTTACCTTTGGGACGTCGAAGTGGCCGACCATGGGGCCGTGGAACATGGGGCGTTTCTGGTACTCGGTGTTCGCCATCCTCTCGATCCTGGCGATGATCATCATTTTCGTCATCGGCATCCAGCCACCGAACGATTGGGCGCTGTACATCACCATCGGTTTCCTGATCCTGACGGCCATCGTCTGGTTCGGTTTTGAAGCCCGGCGCTTCCAGGGGCCGCCGGTGGGCGACATGATAGTCAAGCGCCAGGCTGAAATTGCCGCGGCGGAGGCGGCGTTGGACAGGAAATAGGCGCGTGCTGATTAACCTGTGGGAGCGAGCTTGCTCGCGATGGCGGCGTGTCAGGCGCCATTGATGTTGGATGTGCCGGCCTAATCGCGAGCAAGCTCGCTCCCACAAGGTTGTTTGGCGTTTCCGGGCTTTTTTGCAGGCTGATGATCTATCCTGTGCCTCCCCGATTCCGCCCCGGAGACACCTGTGCCCGCCCTCACCGCCCGCGAGGTTTACCAGCCGTTGCGCGATGCCGCTCAAGGCATCTGCACCTTCAAGCGAGTCGACGACGCCTGCGAGCCTGACCATGTACAGGTCGACATCGACGGCTGGCGCCTGACGCTCGACGTCGACGCCGGTCACCTGCGCCACTGCCTGCACGGCCAAAGCCCCGATGGCCGAGAATATGTGTTCGACAACGGGCAGCGCTTCGGCACCGACCCGGTGAGTTTGCTCAGCACCTGGGAGCTGGCGCAGATTGAACGGCTGCTGGCCTGAATCTTTCGCAACCTGTCGTTCCCTGGCCGCACTTGTGATACACAAGCCGGAGTGATTTTCGCGTCCAAGGAGGTTCTGCCCATGCCCCGTTCCCTGCACCTGCCGCACTGGCTGGCCTGCGCCCTGCTCGGCTTGCTCGCTGGCAGCGCCCAAGCCGGCACGACACCCCCGGCGCCAGATGCCTTGCAGCCTTTGTTGGCGACGATGAATGAGCGGTTGAACATCAGCGAACTGGTGGCGCTGACCAAGTGGGACAGCGGCAAACCGGTCCAGGACAACACCCGGGAAGCGCAAGTCATCGCCAACGCCAGGAAGCAGGCGGCCGAACGCCAGCTTGACCCCGACGATGTCGCCGACCTGATCGCCGCCCAGATTGAAGCCAGCAAACTGGTGCAATACGGCCGGCTCGCACAATGGCAAGCGGCGCACAAGGCACCGGACACGCCACGGCCAGACCTGGGCAACGACATCCGGCCCAAGCTCGACAACCTGCAGAACCTGCTGCTCACGCAGTACGCCGCGTTCCTGCCCTACCGCAACGACCCGAACTGCCCGCAATGGCTGGCCACCGAACGTTCCGCGCTGATCAAGGATTATTTGCATGGCCAGGCGATGATTCGTGCGACCGGGGAGCTGTGTATTGCAGGGCGATAACGTCAAATGAGCCACATTGAAACCCTCGCCAAAATCCTGCTCGGCCCGTTGTTGCTGGCGCAGGGCCTGTATACGCGGCGGGTGACGCCCAAGTTGCCGGAGGCCGAAGGTGACCGCCAGGGCGAGGCCGGCAGCGGTGACGTGCTGCGCTTGTTGATTGTCGGCGACAGCGCCGCAGCGGGGGTAGGTGCGGCGACTCAAGGTGAAGCCCTCAGTGGTCGGCTGGTCGCGCGCCTGGCCGATAATTACCAGTTGTCGTGGAAACTCTGGGCGCACTCGGGGCTGGATTCACAAGGGTTGCTGGAGCTGCTCGAACAGCACGCCCCCGAGCCGTTCGATGTGGCGCTGTTGTCGATTGGCGTCAACGATGTCACCAGCTCTCTCACCCTGGATCAGTGGCTCGCTCGGCAACGGCGCTTGATGGCGCTGCTGTGCGATAAATACGCGGTGAGGCAGATCGTGGTGTCGCCGCTTCCGCCGATGCATTTGTTCCCCGCACTGCCCCAGCCGCTGCGCTGGTTTCTGGGTTTCAGGGCGCGGCGGTTCAATGCACATCTTGCGGATCTGGCCGCACGCCTGGATCAATGTACGATGCTGACCACCCCGCTGGCGCCCGAACCAGGCTTGATGGCCAGCGATGGTTTTCATCCGGGGCCGCTGCTTTATCGGCAATGGGCTGACGATGCCGCCAGAGTGATCGACCAACGCTTTCGCACCACAACAATAAAAACAGGAGTTGAAGATGTCTGAGCTGAAACTGAACCCCAATGTCGCAGCGTCCCTGAAGCAGTGGCACGCGATGCTCGACAACCGCGACTTGAGCGGTTTGCCCGAAATGCTCGATCCGCAGGCGGTGTTCCGTTCGCCGATGGCGCACACGCCGTATCCGGGAGCGCCGGTGGTGTCGATGATCCTCAATACGGTCATGGACGTGTTCGAGGATTTTGCCTATCACCGTGAGCTGACGACCGCGGATGGCTTGAGCGTGATTCTCGAATTCAGCGCCAGAGTCGGCGAGAAAGAGCTGAAGGGCATCGACATGATCCGCTTCAACGAACAGGGCAAGATTGTCGAGTTTGAAGTGATGGTGCGGCCGCTCAGTGGCTTGCAGGCGCTGGGTGAGGAAATGGGGCGGCGGTTGGGGGCTTACCTGAAGGCCACAAAAGCCTGACATCCTGATCCCCCCTGTAGGAGCGAGCTTGCTCGCGATGGGCGTTAACAAAAACGCGTACTTGCTGGCTCAACGCGGCGCTCTTGAGTCCATCGCGAGCAAGCTCGCTCCTACAGGTACAGGTTTTGTGTAAAACCGGAAGTCATCACACCATCGGCTGGTGACTGGTCACGCAGTGAATGCCGCCACCGCCCGCGGAGATCGCGTCGATGTCGAGTTGCACCACCTTGCGCTGCGGGTAGAGTTCGGACAGCAGGTCGAAGGCCTTGGCATCGGCTTCTTCGTCGCCGAATTGCGGAGCGATGATCGCGCCGTTGATCACGAAGTAGTTGATGTAGCCCGCGGCGAAGTCCGGGTTGTCGTTGCTGAACCGGCTGTTGCGCGGGTTGAGCGGCGGCGACACGGTATGCACCTGCAACTTGCGGCCATTGGCATCCGTGGCGTTTTCCAGGATCTGCAGATGGGCGCGAGTGACCTTGTAGTCGTAGGACTCGGGGTCGTTGTCGAGGTTGGCGATGACCACGCCGGGCTTGACGAAGCGCGCATAGAAATCGACGTGGGCGTCGGTGATGTCCTTGCCCTTGATGCCCGGTAGCCAGATGATTTTGCGCAGCCCCAGGCGCTCTTTCAGTTCTGCCTCGACCTCGGCCTTACTCCAGTCAGGATTGCGGTTGCGGTTGATCCAGCTGCTTTCGGTCATGATCCCGGTGCCGTGGCCATCCACTTCGATGCCACCGCCCTCGCCCACCAGTTCGCTTTGCTGGTAATCCGCCTTGGCGTTTTCGGCGACCAGGGTAGCCAGTTGCGCATCGTCTGCGTGCTGCTGTTTGTTGCCCCAGCCGTTGAAGTTGAAGTCCACGGCGCCGAGGTCGCCGTTGCCATCGACGACAAAATTGGCGCCGATGTCGCGCATCCAGATGTCATCCAGTTCGGTGATCACGAAGGTGGTGTTGTGGCTGCCGCATTTGGCTTCGGCCAGGCGCCGTTCGCTCTGGCGACAGAACACGGTGACCGGCTCGTATTGGGCAATGCTGCGGGCGATCCGGCCAAGGGCGTCTTGCACGTGGGGCGTGAAGTCCTCCCAGATCGCGGCCTGTGCCCCGAAGGCGATGAAGGCCCGCTGGTGTTTGTCCCCTTCATCGGGCATGTACCAATTGCCTTTGCCGGCCGCTCGCGCGGGCATGGACCCAAGGCCCAATCCCATGGACGCCACCGTGCCCATTGCGGCTGCGACCGATACCTGCTTGATGAATGTTCGACGTGTCGGCATGTGTTTTCCTGAAATCGAGGTTTGGCCGACCCTCGGGCCGGCCGGTGATCATTTGACTGTAGCGGTCTTGAACTTGGTCCAGGTGCGCATGCGTGCCCGCATGTCGGCCTGGGGAATGTCCTTGCCGGGAATCAGCCGCGCGTAGGTGGCATCATCGAGGTAGATGTCCGGGTTGTTGCGCATCGCGGCATCGACATCCGGTCGTGCCTTGGCGTTGGAGGTCGGGTAGCCGGTGAAGTTGCTGATGGCTGCCATGTTCTGCGGGCGCATCACGAAGTTGATGAACGCGTAGGCGTACTCCGGATGCCGGGCGTCGACGGGAATGGCCATGGTGTCCATCCACACCGTGGTGCCTTCGCGGGGGATGCGGTAGTGGAAGGCGGTTTTCTTGCCGGCACTATCAGACGTGCGTTGCGCCTGGGTCATGTCGCCGCTGTAGCCGAGGGACATGCACAGGTTGCCGTTGACCAGGTCGGTCACCGGTTGCGACTGGAACTTGCGAATGTACGGCCGCAGTTTCATCAGCAAGTCACTGGCCGCCGCCAGGTCCGCCGGTTTGGCGCTCCGCGGGTCGCGGCCCAGGTAATTGAGCACCACGGCCAGCACTTCGTCCGGCGAGTCGATCATCGAGATGCCGCAGTCGGCGAATTTCGCCGCCAGTTCCGGTTTGAACAGCATGTCCAGGCTGTCGACCGGCGCATCCGGCGCACGCTGGGCGATCTGCCCGGCGTTGTAGGTCAGGCCGATGGTACCCCAGGTGTACGGGACCGTGGCCTGGCGCGACTGCTCATAGTGCGAGCGCAATTTCTGCAACCCCGGCTCGACGTCGTTCAGAGCAGTAAGTTTTGACTGATCCAGGGGCTGCAAACTGCCGGCGCGCATCAGGCGTTCGGCCACGGTGTCACCGGGGAAGATCAGGTCGTAGCCGCTGCCGCCAGCGAGCATTTTCGCTTCCAGGGTTTCACTGCCGTCCATCACGTCGTAGATCACTTTGATCCCGGTTTCGGCGGTGAACTTGCTCAAGGTGTCCTCGGCGAAATAGTCGGCCCAGTTGTACAGCCGCAGGGTTTTCTCCTCGGCGTGCAACGCAGGCACCGCACAGCTCAGCGCCAGCCCCATGGCCAGGCACAGCTTGTTGATCGTGTTCATGTCACACCCCTTGGGTTGCCCAGCGTGAGTGGATCTGACGACCGTCCTGGGTCAACAAGGCGCCGTACATTTCCGGACGGCGATCGCGGTAGATACCCCAGGTCAGGCGGTCCTCGCGCATGGCCGCCAGGTCCAGGCTGTGGACCAGCACGCCGGTGCTGTCGCGGTCGGCTTCGGCGAGCAACTTGCCCTTGTGGTTGCAGATGAACGACGAGCCATAGAAGCTCATTTGCAGAGTCGGGTCGGTGGTCGCCGCTTCCCGGCCGACCCGGTTGGCCGCCACCACCGGCAGCAGGTTGGCGGCGGCGTGGCCGCGCATGGTCATCTGCCAGTGATCCCGGGAATCGAGAGTGGCACAACCCGGTTCGGAGCCGATGGCCGTCGGGAACAGCAGCACTTCGGCCCCCATCAACGCCAGGCAGCGAGCGGTTTCGGGGAACCACTGATCCCAGCAGATGCCCAGGCCGATGCGCCCGAACGCGGTGTCCCAGATCCGGAAACCGCTGTCGCCGGGGCTGAAGTATTCTTTCTCCTGATAGCCGATGGCGTTGGGGATGTGGGTCTTGCGGTACACGCCCAACAGGCGCCCGTCGGCGTCGGCCACGCTCAGTGAGTTGAAGTAGGCGTTGCCGGCCTTCTCGTACCAGCTCAGCGGCAGCACCACGCCCAACTCTTTCGCCAATGCGGCGAAGCGCTGGAGCACGTGGCTGTCGCGATACTCCTCGGCCAGTGCCAGGTGTTTGTGGTGTTGCTCGATGCAGAAATACGGCGTGGCGAACAGCTCCTGCAACAGGATGACCTGCGCGCCCTTGGCCGCCGCTTCGCGGACCAGTTGCTCGGCCTGGTCGAGGTTGTGTTTCAGGTCCCAGGTGCAGGGCATCTGGGTGGTGGCGATGGTCAGCAGTGTCATGGCATCAACCCCGCACCGGCCAGGCCGGCTGTTGCTGGGTGATGCAATGCACACCGCCACCACCATGGGCCAGATGGTTGATCCGCACCGGCACCACTTCACGACCGGGGAACGCCTGCGCCAGCACTTCGGCAGCGACCTTGTCGGCATCGATGCCGTAGGCCGGCATGATGATCGCGCCGTTGGCGATATAGAAATTGGTGTAGGAGGCGCAGAACACTTCGGCCTCGGTGTCCACCGCATCGGTGGCTTCGAACAGTTCGATCAGTTCGAACTGACGGCCCTGGGCGTCGGTGGCCAGTTCAAGGGCGCGGCGGTTCTCCCGGGCCACTTCGGCGTACACCGATTGCTTGTCGTGGGTGGCGTCCACCAGCAACACGCCGGGACGGGCAAAGGCGCACACGCCATCGACGTGGCCGTCGGTCATGTCGCCGGTCACGTAGTCCGGATCGCCCGGCAGCCAGATGGTTTTCTTCACGCCCAGCAGGCGGGTGAAGATCTCTTCGATCTCGGCCTTGCTCACGCCCGGGTTGCGATTGGGGTTGAGCAACACCGATTCGGTGGTGATCAGCGTGCCCTCGCCGTCCACATGAATCGCGCCGCCTTCGTTGCTCAGCGCCGTGCCGAAACACTCCAGCCCCAAATGGTTGAGCGCACGGCGGGCCAGGCTTTCGTCCAGATCGTGGGCCGACTTGCCGCCCCACGCATTGAAGCGCCAGCTCACACCGGCCAGGCCTTGCTGCGGGTGGCAGACGAAGCTCGGGCCGGAGTCGCGGCACCAGCTGTCGTTGACCGCCAGTTCGATCAACTCGATGTTCGGTCCGCACAAGGCTTTGGCACTGGCGATAGCTGAAGGATCGACCACCAGTTTCACCGGTTCGAAGCGGGCGATGGCGTTGGCCACCCGGGCGAAATCTTCTTGAACCTGTGGCAGTGTCACCCGCCAGCCTGACTCCCACAGGGTCTTGTTGTGCGGCCAGACCATCCAGGTGGCGGCGTGAGTGACCCACTCGGCCGGCATCGTCCAACCGCTGTTTTGAATTACGTTCTGCTGCATGACAAGCACCTCTGAGTTAAGTCATTGTGTTCAATGAAAACGGCCTTGGCGGTCTTGGCATGCATGCTACGACTGGAAAAACGGGCAAACAAACGATGGATTTTGCAGACAACTGATTAGAGGAGCTTATCAATATGCTCAAACACTGGCCGCCCCTGAGCACCCTGCGCGGCTTCGAAGCCGCCGCCCGGCTGGGCAGTTTTCACAAGGCTGCCGACGAGTTGCACCTCACCCAATCGGCGATCAGCCAGCAGATCCGCAGCCTTGAGGCGTACCTGGAGCAACCGTTGTTCCATCGCAGCGGGCGCAGCGTCAGCCTGACCGATGCCGGCCACGATCTGCTGAGCACCACCCAGGCGTTGTTGCAGCAACTGGCGGTGGGCATTCGCCGCTTGGGGCAATACCAGAAGCCCAATCAACTGGTGCTCAACACCACCCCGGCGTTTGCCCGGCACTGGTTGTTGCCACGGTTGGGGGATTTCCGCCGACAGCATCCGCAGGTCGATCTGTGGATTTTCAGCACCGATGAAGTGCCGGACATGGCCAGCCAGACCATCGACCTGGCGGTGCGCGACGACATCAGTTCCCAGGCCGAATGCAGTTTCAAGGTGCTGCACGCCGACCGCCTCTACCCGGCGTGTCACCCGAGCCTGTTGGCCGTGCCCGTGGAACAGCGCACCACCTTGCATGGCGAGCGGGAAATGGACTGGAGCCACTGGGCGGTGGAATCGGGCATAGATGTGGGGCAGATGGATCAGGGGCTGAATTTTTCCGATCCGGGTTTGCTGCTGGACGCAGCCTGTACCGGACTGGGCATTGCGCTGGTGAGCCAGTTGCTGAGTCGGCAGGCACGGGCCACCGGGCTGTTGCAGCCGATGGTGGAGCAAACCATCCGCGGCCCGAACTGGGCGCTGCTGACCCACCGTGACAGCGAGAACATCCCGATGGCCCGGGCCTTTACCCAGTGGCTGGTCGACAATCTGGCGGCCGAGCAGCAGACCACGGCGTGATCATTGCGCGGGGAAGGTTTGCAGGTAGGCCAGCAGGTCTTCGATTTTTTCCGAGTCACTGAGGCCCCAGAAAATCATGCGGGTGCCGGGGACGACTTTCTTCGGCGCTTCGAGGTAGGCGATCAGGGTTTCGCGGTCCCAGACCAGGTTGGCGGATTTCATCGCATCGGAATACACGTAGTCCGTGGTGACGGCGGAATGGCGACCGATCACGCCATTGAGTTGCGGGCCAAAGAAGGCACGAGCCGATTCACCGATCTGATGGCAGCCGCTGCAGAGGCGCTTGTACACTTTCTCCCCGGCCTGGACATCGCCCGCAGCAAGGGTGGGTGTGCTGAACAGGCCCGCGGTGAGCGCCGAGGCGAGGGTCAGTGCTGCGAGTTTCTTCATGTTCCGTTTCCAGTCGGGTGTTGCCGGATGGCTATTGGAACATGCGGGCCGGGGATATCCCAAGTGGTCAAATGGACGCAATCCCTGTGGGAGCGGGCTTGCTCGCGAAAGCGGTAGTCCAGCCACCTACGATGTTGAATGTGAAGGCCTCTTCGCGAGCAAGCCCGCTCCCACAGGGGGCCTGTGCTCATCATGATGGTTGTGACCGATGAGGGTAGACGGTGTTCGAGGGTTTCAGGAATCGCTGCCTGACGGCGCCTGGGGCACGGGGCGGGTTTTCACGGTGACGAACATTTTGATGCGGTCGCCAATTTCCTGGAGGGTATGGCGGAACGGGTCGTGTCTTTCGCTGGTGGTCGGGTCTTCGAAGCTCCAGACCATCACTTCACCGGTAAACGGCATGCGTGAGGCCTCTTCGCAAGACTTGTCGCACAGGGTGATGACGTAGTCGAATTCCTGGCCTTCGAAATCTTCAAGGGACTTGCTGCGCAAGCCGCTGGCATCGACACCGATGTGATCGAGGGATTCGAATGTGCGCGGGTCGATCTCGCTGGCCTCAAGCCCGGCGCTGAAGGCCTGGAAATCGGCAGGATCGGTGTGGCGAAGCAGGGCTTCAGCCATGGGTGAGCGGACATCGTTTCGGGCGCAGACGAACAGCACGCGACGGGGGTCGGTCATGGGTTTACCTCGGCTGGCAGGTTTTTAGTGTTTGCTCATCAATCCATGCAGAACGCCGAACCGCAGACCCGGTTCCGACGCAATCATATGCGTGATCCCGAACACCTTGAACGCCGCCAGCATCACCACCAGACCACCGGGCAGAATGCTCAGGCGGTGGATGGGCAAACCGGCCAACTTGAGGTGTTTCACATGTTTGACTTCCAGCAGGCGCAACGACAAGCGCAACAGGCCGCCGTAGGTGATGCCGCCTTGGCCGTCATCATTCAAGCCATTGGCCTTGAGCACCTTGGCCAGCATCCGCGCCGTCCCTGAAGAACCGATCGCCTGCTGCCAACCCATGGTGCGATAGCGGCGGGCAATGCGTTCGAATTGCACGGTGGCTGCGCGTTCGGCCTCCAGCAGCGCTTCGGCCACGATCCGCCCGCCGTGGAAGTAATGCGCACCGAAGGTGCCGCTGCCGATGGCAATGCTCTCGGTGACCAGCAACCGGTCGCCACGGCCGATGATCATTTCCGTGGAGCCACCGCCGATATCCACCACCAGCCGCGTGGTTTGCGCCGGCAAGGTGTGGGCGACGCCGGCGTAGACCAGTTGCGCCTCTTCGTGACCGGAAATGACGTCGATGCGAAAGCCCAGGTGCCGCTCGGCACTGGCCAGGAACAGCGGCGCATTGTCCGCCTCGCGCACCGCGCTGGTGGCCACCGCCCGCACGCGCCCGGCCTCGAAGCCGCGCAGTTTCTTGCCGAATCGCGCCAGCGCCTGCCAGCCACGGTCCAGCGCCAATTCATCGAGCGCCCCGCCCTGCAGGCCCTCGGCCAGACGCACCGGTTCACGCAGGGTTTTCACTTCCTGGATGACCATCTGCTGGTTCCGTCTCACCGACTGGCCAATCATCAGGCGAAACGCATTGGAACCCAGGTCGATGGCGGCAAACAGCGGGGCGTCTTTCATATGGGGTTCCTTGCACATTCATCTGCCGGCGGACTGACGGCCGCCGGTCACTCAAGACGGATTGCGAGGATCTTGCCATTGCTTTGATGACACCCGGATGACAGGCCTGGAGTTCTGAGCCACACCACAACAGTGGCAGGATTTTCGGCATCCTGATGGATGGCCATCAAGCTGTCATCGAATCGTCATGAACCGAGCGCCATACTCAGTCCATCCAATGCGTGCTTTAACTTTCCGCTGCCAGTCCCGGCAGCTTTTTTTTGCCTGAAATTGCCCTTACAAACACTCCTGCGCCGCACGCTCGAACGGCGACGGCACGAAGGTCGACGCCAGCAGCTTGCGCTCGTACAGGAACACCTTGCCGCCGTTCGAGGCTTTATAGGTTTCAAGCACGTTGTCCGCAGACACTTTGCTTGATACGACGATCCGGTAGCTGCGCTGGGTCTGCGACACCGTTGGGTTGAGCGCATCGTGCTGCAACTTCGGCACCACGCAATGGGTGTACTCCTCCGGTGACTTGCTGGTCTGCAAGGTCATGGTCGGATCGTTCGGCGTGGCACAACCGGTCAGCAGCAGCGAAGCGAAGGCCAGGCTCGGGGCAAAAACAGTGCGCATGAATCAGGTCCTGAATAGAAATCCACGGTGGATCGGGTTGCCCGCCGCTCAATGGACGTTGGGCTTGTTAATTTGTTGTTGCGGTCAATCCGGCGGTTACCAGCGCCTTCAACGATGCATCGAACTGTTTCAGCGCGGTCAGTTGCAGGTCGCGTTGCTGTTCGATTTGCGCGGCGATCTCGGGCGCGGTCTTGTCATGCACCCATACCGACGGCAGTTGTTTTTCCACCGCGCCTTCGGCCTTGCCGATGTACTGCAGGCTGGCGTCGTAGAACCGTGCGGCAAAACGCGCCTCGACCCGGCCGTTACGCTGAGTCAGCAACTGATTGTGGGTATCGAGCATCACCACCACATCGGGATGGGCCTGCACCAGGGCATCGAGATTTTCGTAGACGGTCACCGACAGAAAAGTGTGGTGCAACGACCCCATCAGCCAGTCGATGGCCAGGGCCGGATCGGAACTGTTGACGAACGCCTGGCGAATCCGCGTATCCAGTGCGTTCTTCGCACCGTTGACGGCCACCGAGTGGTATTGCTCAAGGTATTGCAGGTTTTCCACAGTGTTGTCGCTGTAGAGCACCCCGACCGTCTGACCGTATTGCAGCCCGCTGTGACCACCAGTGATCGGCGGCAGATGGCAGGCGCGTGCATCTTCGGCAAAGGCCGATGCGGTGGACGCAACACTGCCCAGCAACAGGGCAATCACAGCCAGTCGGGTCAAGATTTTCATCGCGCAGGTTCCTTGAGCAGCGTGTTCAATGCAGGCAATTTTCCGCCTTTGCGCACAAAACAGAACTTGCGATTCTTGATGGTGACTATTGATTGAACCAATAGTGCTGCGGCGCCAGCAGCTGCCTTTGGCGCAAAATTACCGGTCAATGTCGAACAAGCGGCTGTGCCGCACGCCCACTGTTCATTACAGTGGCGACTGCCCTCAAAACCTGATCAAGGAACGAAAAAATGGTCACTTGCTACTTGAAATACGTGCTCGATCCCTACCAGCTCGAAGCGTTCGAGCACTACGGCAAGTTGTGGATTCCCCTGGTGGAAAAGTTCGGCGGCCAGCACCACGGTTACTTTTTGCCATCGGAGGGTGCCAACAACATCGCCCTGGCGCTGTTCACCTTCCCCAGCCTGGCCGAGTACGAACATTACCGGCAGCAGTCGATGAACGATCCAGAGTGCATCGCAGCCTTCAAGTACGCCGAGGAGAAGAAATTCATCCTCAGCTACGAGCGATCGTTCATGCGGCCGGTGTTTGGCGAGCAGGCGCGCTGAGTCAGCCTTTTTGCAGATCCAGGCAATAGGTGTAATAACCGGGGTCGCGCACCCAGCCCAGGGATTCATACAGGCGCTGGGCGGTGACGTTGTCGGTGGCGGTTTCCAGGGTCATGCCTTTGCCACCGGCCAGCTTCGCAAAATCCCGGGCGGTGTTCATCAGCACGGTGCCGACGCCTTTGCCCCGGGCGGCGGGCGTGGTGAACAGGTCACCGAGCAGCCAGGTGCGATGGGCGTCGATCGAGGAAAAGGTCGGGAACAGCTGGACGAAGCCGAGGTTTTCACCATCGCTGTCCCGGGCAAGAAAAATCACCGATTCATCCCGGGCGAGGCGCTCGGCGATGAAAGCGCGCGATTGCGAAAGGTTCGACGGCTGCTGGTAGAACATCCGGTAGGCGTCAAACAAAGGGGCGATCTGGTCGATGTGCGATGCGTCGGCGCGCAGGGCCTGAATAGCCATGAGGGTGCTCCATTGCGGTCTCAAGGAATTACAGACTAGCAATGGCGAGGCAACAGCGACGTAAAATTTTCTGAAAGCACCGCCGTCCACTGTGGGAGCGAGCTTGCTCGCGATGGCGGTGGATCAGTCGACATTGACGCTGCCTGACACTCCGCCATCGCGAGCAAGCTCGCTCCCACATTAGATTTCCACATTGGTTTGCAGGTTGCGGTCAGACCCGCACATTACGCCCCGGCAGCGAAGTACGCTGGCTGCTTTCCCAGCCCTCGACCAGCCCCACCGGCACATCCGCCGACGGCAACATCTGCACGCCACGCACCAGGTCGGATGCCCGTTCGGCGAGCATGATGGTCGGCGCATTGAGGTTGCCGTTCGGCTCGGTCGGGAACACCGACGAGTCGATCACCCGCAGACCGGCGATGCCACGCACGCGCAATTCGGAATCGACCACCGCCATGTCGTCCTCGCCCATGCGGCACGAACCGCACGGATGGTAGGTGCTTTCCAGGTTGTCGCGCACGAACGCGTCGAGGTCTTCATCGCTGGTCACTTGCGCCCCCGGGGCGATTTCGCCGTCGCGGAAGCGGTCCATGGCTTTCTGGCCGATGATCTCGCGGGTCAGGCGAATGCAGCGGCGGAAACCTTCACGGTCCTCTTCCCGCTCCAGATAGTTGAAGCGGATTTCCGGATGCTCGTACGGATCAGCCGAGCGCACGCGCACATAACCACGACTTTTCGGTTTGTTCGGCCCGGTCAGCACCATGAAGCCATGGCCCTTGATCGGCTTGTTGCCGTCGTAGCGCATCGCCGCCGGCAGGAAGTGGAACTGGATGTCCGGCCAGCGCAGGCCCTTCTCGGAGCGAATGAAACCACCGGCCTCGAAATGGTTGGTGGCGCCCAGGCCGTCCTTGAACAGCAGCCAGCGCAGACCGATCATCAGCTTGCTCAGCGGGTCCATCTTGCTGTTGAGGGTCACCGGCTCCTTGCAACCGAACTGGATGTACACCTCGGCGTGATCCTGCAGGTTCTCCCCTACCCCCGGCAGGTCATGGCGTACGCCGATCCCGGCCTTGCGCAGGACGTCCGCCGGGCCGATGCCCGAGCGTTGCAGCAGGTGCGGCGAACCGATCGGCCCGGACGAGATCAGCACTTCGCGGTTGCAATACACCTGGTGGGTCTGGCCGCCGTGGTCATACATGACCCCCACCGCACGCTTGCCTTCGAGGATGACCTGGCGCGTCATCGCATGGGTGATCACCGTCAGGTTCGGACGGCCCATGGCCGGGCGCAGATAGGCGTTGGCCGTGGAGCAGCGCACGCCGTTCTTCACAGTCATGTGCATGGCGCCGAAACCTTCCTGCATGTAGCCGTTGCAGTCTTCGGTCTTGATGTAGCCCGCTTCGGCACCGGCTTCGACCCAGGCACCGTACAGCGGGTTTTTCATATGGTTGCCGTTGGTGGTGTGCAGCGGCCCGGTTTGCCCGCGATAGCTATCACCGCCCGACTCGTAGCTCTCGGCGCGCTTGAAGTACGGCAGGCAGTTGCGATAGCCCCAGCCTTCGGCACCCAGGGATTCCCACTCGTCAAAGTCCAGTGCATGGCCACGGATGTACACAAGGCCATTGATCGACGAAGAGCCGCCCAGCACCTTGCCCCGCGGGCAGTGAATGCGTCGGCCGTTGAGGTGGGTCTCCGGCTCGGTTTCGTAGCGCCAGTTGTACTTCTTGGTGTTCATCGGGATCGAGAATGCGCTCGGCATCTGGATCACTACGCTCTTGTCACTGCCGCCGAACTCCAGGACCAGCACCGAGGTGGCCGGGTCTTCGCTCAGGCGGTTGGCCAACACACAACCTGCCGAGCCTGCGCCAATGATGATGTAGTCGTATTTTTGCGTAGCCATTTTTTGTGTGGTCATGACTATCTCCCGACCGTTGATTCAGTGAATACCGGCATAGGCTGCTGTTTGTGGGTCAGCGTGTCGCCGGTGGTGTATTGCGGGGAGTTTTTCTCAATCTGCTGGATCACCGCTTCTTCGCGCTTGAGGTCGATCGAGCGGCTCAGCCAGTAGTACGCCAGGCCCGATACGATCAGCCCGACCAGCCAGGCGATGTCGATGCTGCCCAGCGCCTTGGCGAGCGGACCGACATACACCTCGCGCTGTTCAACGCCGTCGAAGATGTAGAAGAACGGGATCATCGAGATAAAACCGATGGCATAGGCGGCGATACCGCGCAGTCCCCAGCTGCCGTAAATGTTGCCGTGGGGCATGAAGAAGTGCGGGATGGCGTAGCGGCCCTTGCGCACGAAGAAGTAGTCGGTGAGGTTGACCGAGGTCCAGGGCACCAGGAAGTACAGCATCACCACCAGGTAGATCCCCAGTACCGACAGGCCTTTGCCGGAACTCTGGATGCTCAGGGCCACGCCCAGTTGCAGCAGGATCACGAAGCCGATGGCCAGGATGCGCGCCTTGCGGGTTGGCTCGATGTGCTTGATCGAGTCGACGCAGGTCAGCGTGGTCAGCTTGGCGCTGTAGATGTTCATCGCGATCACCGGCAGGAACGCCAGGATGGTGACGACCACCACCGCCGTGCCCACCAGCGGCGACACGGTGTTGCCGACTTGCCCGAGGGCCACCAGCACGTCAGTGGAGTGCAGGTGATCGGCCAGCCAGCCACCCACGGAAATCATCCACGCACCGGACAGCGACGCCCCAAGGAACACCACGGCGATCAGCTTGCCGCTGGAAGTATTCTTCGGCAGGTAGCGCGAGTAGTCCGACACATAAGGCGCATAGGCGATGTTGTAGCTGGCGGCCGCCGCAAACTGCGCGATGAAACCGGTCCAGTTGAAACCCAGCGGCTCCCGGGCCACTTCGCCCGCCGCCAGCGCCGGCATTACCGCGTCCGGCACCCAACCCATCAACACCGCCACAGTGACAAGGCCATACAGCGGCAGAGACAGGAACAACGCCCATTTGAAGCTGCGATGCATCCAGTCATGGCCGAGAATCGCCAGCACCGCCGCCGGTATGGTCACCGCCACCGCGATCACCGCGGGGTTGAAGCCGAACAGCGTGTGCAGCCCCTGCATCATCAGCACCAGGTTGACGATGTTGAAGCCGGCGAACACGAACAGCGTCGCCAGCAGCACCAGGATCACCCCGCGATAACCGAACTGCGCGCGGGACTGGATCATCTGCGGCAGGCCAAGGTGCGGGCCTTGCGAGCCGTGGAACGCCATGAACAGCGTGCCGAACATGATGCCCAGCGTACCGGCGAGCGTGGTCCAGAGCGCGGTCAGGCCGACGCTTGGGCCAACGAAGCCGATGGTCATGGTGAAGAAGGTGAAATTGCCGAGGAACCAGAACGGGCCCTGGCTCGACAGTTTGTCGGTGCGCTCGTTCTCGGGGATGAAGTCAATCGAATGCCCCTCGACGACGGATTTTTCATCGAGGCTGGACACGCTCGGGGCGGACTTGGCGTTAGTGTTCATGATGGACTCTTATTGTTGGAAGATCATGACGAGATAACCGCGTTCTTTCGGGTGAACGACTCCCCTGTGGCCCTGAAAATGGGACTGCTGCGCAGTCCAGCGGGAGCAAGCTCCCTCGCCACAGGTTCAGTGTTGCCCGTGCCTACCTGGCGTTCTTGCTGGAACCGAAAACCTGTGGGAGCGAGCTTGCTCGCGATAGCGGAGGGTCAGGCAACACAGATGTCGAATGTGCAACCGTCATCGCGAGCAAGCTCGCTCCCACAGGAATTGAGTCAGCCCTGACTCAAGGCAGCGTGATCCACACCGCCTTGGTTTCGAGCAGGTAGTCGAGCTGCTCGGCGCCCAGGTCCTTGCCGAATCCGGACTGCTTGTAGCCACCGAACGGCATCGACGGATCGAGGGTGCCGTGGGCGTTGACGTAGACCGAACCGGCCTTGAGGCGCGGGATCAGGCTGTGCACTTTCCCGAGGTCGTTGGAATACAGTGCGGCAGCCAGCCCGTAAGGCGAGTCGTTGGCCAGGGCCAGCGCTTCTTCCTCGTCGTCGAACGGTGCGGTGACCAGCACCGGGCCGAAGATTTCTTCCTGGACAATGCGCATGTCGTTGCGGCAATTAGCGAAAATGGTCGGCTTGACGAAGAAGCCAGGGCCATCGACCGGCTGACCGCCGTAGACCAGTTCGGCGCCTTCGGCCTTGCCGGTTTCGATGTACTCGGTCACGCGCTGCTTTTGCAGCGCCGAGACCAGCGGGCCGATGAAGCAATCCGGATCCAGGCCCGGGGCCATTTTCAGGGTGCGCGTGTAGGCGATCAGCTCACGCAGGAATTCGTCGTAGACACTGCTATGAATATAGGCCCGTGTACCGGCGTCGCATACCTGCCCGGAGTTGAAAAACACGCCGTTGGCGACCGCTTGGGCGGCGGCCGGGATGTCGGCGTCGGCACAGACGATGACCGGTGATTTACCACCGAGTTCGAGGGTCAGCCGCTTCATGTCATCCAGCGCTGCGCGGCCGACAGTCTGGCCGACCGGGGTCGATCCGGTGAAGGTCAGTTTGTCGATGCCGGGGTGGGTGGCCATGGCCGCACCGACCACGCTGCCGCGCCCGGTGACGATGTTGATCACGCCGTCGGGGATGCCCGCTTCCTGCACCAGTTCAGCGAAACGCAGGGCCGACAACGAAGTCAGTTCGGCGGGCTTGACCACCACGGTGCAACCGGTCGCCAGCGCCGCGCCGAGCTTCCAGGCCATGGTTTGCAGCGGGAAATTCCACGGCACGATGGCGCCGACCACACCTACCGCTTCCTTGCGGGTATAGGCCAGGTAGTTGCCCGGCAGCGAAGGTTCGACAGTACGGCCGTGCAGCTTGGTGGCCCAGCCGGCGAAGTAACGCAGGGTATCCACGGTGCCCTGGATGTCCACGTCCTTGGCGAAGGCAACCGATTTGCCCATGTCGATGGATTCGATTTGCGCCAGCTCGGCAGCGTTCTGCTCGATCAGGTCGGCCAGGCGCTGCATCATGCGCTCGCGTTCCGCGGGTTTGGCCTGGCGCCAGGCGCCGCCGTCGAACTGGGCGCGGGCGGCTTGCACGGCGCGGTCCAGGTCATCGGTGGTGCCCATGGGAATGCGGGTGATCAGGCCTTCGGTCGAGGGTTCGACCACATCGGAAGTCTGGCCGTCGCTGGCCTCGACCCAGGCGCCGCCGATGAACATTTTCTGGACCTTGCCAAGGAAGGTCTGGGTGGCTTCGCTGACGCCGAATTTTTGCAGGTAACTTTTGACGATCGTGTCCATTTTTGTTCTCTCTGCCCGGCAGTCAGGGCCTGCCGGGTCACTGGTTTCGATGATCAGGCTGATGCGGTTTCGCTTTCGGCGGCCGCCCGCACCTTGCCTCGCTCGTGGAAGATGAAACCGATGCTGTTGAGCAGCAGTTGCGCGGCGAGAATCGAAGTCATGCCGGTCGGGTCGTACACCGGAGCCACTTCCACCAGGTCCATGCCGACGATGTTGCCCTTGCTGCGCTTGGCCAGGGCCTGGATGATTTCCAGTACTTCGTAGTAGAGGAAGCCACCGTGGCTCGGGGTGCCGGTGCCGGGGGCGATGGACGGGTCGAAACCGTCGATGTCGATGGTGATGTAGTAGTTGATGTTCTGCGGGATCAGCGCCAGCACGCCTTCGACGCCGAGACGACGCACGTCGCGCACCGAGAGGATTTTCGAGCCGGCTTCGTGGGCCGCTTCATAGTCATCACGGTTGGACGACGACACGTTGCGAATGCCCATTTGGGTCATGCCGACAATGTGGTTCATTTCCGAGGCGCGGCGCAGCGGGTTGCCGTGGCCATAGCGAACACCGTGGCGCTCGTCGACGAAATCCAGGTGCGCATCGAAGTGAATGATGTGGATCGGGCCACGGCCCTCGAAGGCCTTGATCACTGGTGCGTGCACCGAATGGTCGCCGCCGAGAACAACCGGCATGACACCAGCGTCGAGGATCTTGCGCACGGCGTACTCGGTGTTCTTGTTGCTGGTAGCCATGTCGGTGTGGACGATGTCGGCATCACCGACGTCAACCATGCGCACGTCCGATGCGGTGAGGTACATCACGTCATCTTCATGATCGTAGGCGCCGGCGTGGCCGAAGGAAAACAGCGTCGATGCTTCACGAATCCCGCGTGGTCCGAAGCGTGCGCCGGAGCGCCACTGGGTGCCCATGTCGTTGGGCACGCCGAGCACCGCGACGTCGGCATCCAGTGCATCCCAATCGGTGCACACCGGGGATTTGCCAAAGGTGCAATGACCCACGAATGGCAGGTTCAGGCGACCGGATTCATAACCGTTGTTCGACATTTCTAGCCTCTCCACTTCTTGTTATCGGCTTGACGGACTGCAAGGCGACCGCCGTTGGAAAGACTATGGGCGCAGGTTTTCGTGGAAAAAATGCTAAACATCAGATACTCATATCGGCATTCCCGATGCATCCACATGCCGGAGGTTCAAGATGATCCAGCTGCACGACGTCGACCTGAAACTGCTCAGGGTGTTTGCCACGATTGTGCGCTGTGGCGGTTTCTCGGCCGCGCAGGCAGCGTTGAATGCCGGACAGTCGACCATCAGCGAACAGATGACCCACCTGGAAACCCGTCTTGGGGTAAAACTCTGCCAGCGTGGGCGCAGCGGCTTTCGCCTGACCGAACAAGGGGTGGCGATTCATGAAGCCACCCAGCGCCTGCTGTCGGCGGTGGAAAACTTCTGCATGGACGCCGACGTGCTCAAGCAGCACATCAGCGGCAAGCTCAACCTGGGGATCATCGACACCACGATTACCGACCCCGACTCGCCGATTCCGCGCACCACCCAGCGCTTCGTCTCCCGCGGGCATGACGTGCACCTGAACGTGTACGTCGGCACCCCGGCGGAACTCGAAGAACGGGTGCTCGACGGTCGCCTGCACCTGGCCATCGGGCACTTCCCGATCCATGTGCCGGGCCTGCTGCAATCACCGCTGTACCAGGAAGCCCTGGGCCTGTATTGCGGGCGGCGTCACCCGTTGTACGGCAGCCACGCCGAAGGTGAGGAGCTGCTCGAAGAAGTCGCTGCGGGGCGCATCGTCGTGCGCGGCTACATGCAGCAATACGACCTCGAACACCTGGGCGTCAGCAAGGCGGCCGCCACCGTGGACAACATCGAAGCCACGGCGATCCTGATCATTTCCGGCGCCTACCTGGGTTTTCTGCCTGAGCACTTCGCCGCCCAATGGGTCAAGAGTGGCGAGATGCACCAACTGGCACCCGCGAGCCTGCGCCTGAAATCGCCGTTCGACGTGATCACCCGTCGCGGCACGGCACCACCGCCGATCCTCCAGGCGTTCCTGGAAGACCTGGCCGCCAGCGCCCGTAAAACCGGCCAGCTGTGATGTGACACTCGCCAAATTGAAAATTTGCCGGGCATACTGATTCGGTTCGCCAACCTTGCAGGCCCGTCATGCGCATCCACGTCACCTTCATCGACCGCGTCGGAATCACCCAGGAAGTGCTGGCCCTGCTCGGTGGACGCAGTTTCAATCTGGACGCCGTGGAGATGGTGCCGCCGAACGTCTACATCGATGCGCCAACCCTCGGCGCCGAGGTGCTGGAGGAGTTGCGCGAGGCGCTTTTCGGTGTGCGCGGCGTGCAAGCGGTGACCATGGTCGACATCCTTCCGGGGCAACGCCGGCGCCTGCAACTGGACGCGTTGCTGGCAGCCAGTTCAGACCCGGTGCTGGCGGTGGATGACCGAGGTCATGTGCTGCTGGCCAACCCGGCGCTGATCGCCCTGTGCGGGCGCGAACCGGCCGGTGAATCGCTGACCGCGCTGTTCGACGATGTCGATTTGCAACGCACCTTGATCGCTCACCATTTCCGCCTGCCGATGCACGAGGTCAGCCTCGGTGGCCAGACCTTGCTCCTGGACGCGATGCCGATCACCGACGCCGGCGCCCTGCTCACCTTGTATCAACCCAATCGCATCGGCGAACGCCTGTCGGCGCTGCACCATGACCATGCCGAAGGCTTCGATGCACTGCTGGGTGAATCACCGCCGATTCGCGCGCTCAAGGCTCGTGCCCAACGGGTGGCGGCCCTCGATGCGCCGCTGTTGATCCAGGGTGAAACCGGCACCGGCAAGGAGCTGGTGGCCCGCGCCTGCCACGCCATCAGCCCACGGCACGATGCGCCGTTTCTGGCCCTGAACTGCGCGGCACTGCCGGAGAGCCTGGCCGAGAGCGAGCTGTTCGGCTACGCCCCCGGCGCCTTCACCGGTGCGCAAAGGGGCGGCAAGCTCGGCCTGCTGGAACTGGCCGACCAGGGCACGGTGTTCCTCGATGAAGTCGGGGAAATGTCGCCCTACCTGCAAGCCAAGTTGCTGCGTTTTTTGAGCGATGGCTGCTTCCGTCGGGTCGGTGGCGATAAAGAGGTCCGGGTCAATGTGCGGGTGCTCAGCGCGACCCACCGCGACCTGGAAAAAATGGTCGCTGAAGGGCGTTTTCGCGAAGACCTGTTCTACCGCCTCAACGTGCTCAACCTGCAAGTGCCACCACTGCGCGAGCGCGGTCACGACATCCTGCTGATGGCCAATCACTTCATGCAACAGGCCTGCGCGCAAATCCAGCGGCCGGCGTGTCGTTTGGCACCGAGCACCTTCAGCGCCCTGCTCGGCAACCGCTGGCCGGGCAATGTGCGGCAATTGCAGAACGTGATCTTCCGTGCAGCGGCGATTTGCGAAAATCCGCTGGTGGACATCGACGACCTCGACATCGCCCGCACCGCCGTTGAACGGCAAAATGACGGCGAAGTCGGCAGCCTGGAAGAGGCTGTGGGTGACTTTGAAAAGAATCTGCTGGAACAGCTTTATCGCAGCTACCCGTCCAGCCGGTTGCTCGCTGCACGACTGCAGACGTCCCATAGCGCCATCGCGATTCGCCTGCGCAAATACGGGATTCCCGCCAAGCCCTGAGTTATCTGTCGGAACACATTGTCACCGACAACACATTCCCCTGTGGGAGCGAGCTTGCTCGCGATGAGGCCGTGCCAGTCGATATCAATTTTGCCTGTCACACCGCAATCGCGAGCAAGCTCGCTCCCACAGGGGATCAGTGGTGTTGCTGAATTCTTCGTCTGCAAATCGATACAGCGTAGCGAAATCAAGACAATCCCTTCCACGCCAACAATCACGGCGCTTGCCCCCAAGGCCATACCTGCTTGTATTGAATTCAATACGAGCGAGATGTCACAAACTCCGCACAAACAACTCAACCTATTGATTTAAAACAAATAAAAAACATTGGCACCACCCTTGCTATCACTCCTCCAACCCCGCTCGTCGCCCCGCCACGAGCCTTAAAACAATAAGGAGTTGAGATGAGCGAATTGCGTTTTACCGTCGATCACGAATGGCTGCGCCTTGAGAGCAATGGCCTGGTCACCGTCGGCATCACGGCGTTTGCCCAGCAGGCGCTGGGGGATGTGGTATTCGTTCAGGTGCCTGAGCTGGGCGCCTTCGATGCAGGCGCTGAAGTGTCGGTACTGGAATCGGTGAAAGCCGCCAGCAGTATCGGCATGCCGCTGGACGGTGAAGTGGTCGAGATCAACGCGACACTGGAGAACACCCCGGAACTGGTCAACGAAGACCCATTGGGCGAAGGCTGGTTCTTTCGCTTCAAACCGGTCGATGTCCAGGCGTTGAGCGATCTACTGGATCAAGACGCCTATGAACGCCTTACCGCAGAACACGCCGACGCTTGAAGTCCCCTACGCATTTCCCGAATCCGAAAAAGGACCACACCATGTTCAGCAAGCACGACCAGATCAAAGGCTACGACGACGAACTGCTGGCGGCGATGAACGCCGAGGATGCACGGCAGGAACACCATATCGAACTGATCGCCTCGGAGAACTACACCAGCCAGCGGGTGATGCAAGCCCAGGGCAGCGGCCTGACCAACAAGTACGCCGAAGGCTATCCGGGCAAGCGCTATTACGGCGGTTGCGAGCACGTCGATGTGGTAGAGCAATTGGCCATCGACCGCGCCAGGCAGCTGTTCGGCGCCGATTATGCCAACGTCCAGCCGCACTCCGGCAGCCAGGCCAACGCGGCGGTTTATCTGGCCCTGCTGCAAGCCGGCGACACCGTGCTCGGCATGAGCCTGGCCCACGGCGGTCACCTGACCCACGGCGCCAAGGTGAGCTTTTCCGGCAAGCTGTACAACGCCGTGCAATACGGCATCGACACCACCACGGGCCTGATCGATTACGACGAAGTCGAGCGCCTGGCGGTCGAACACAAGCCGAAGATGATCATCGCCGGGTTCTCGGCTTATTCGAAGACCCTGGACTTCCCGCGCTTCCGCCAGATCGCGGACAAGGTCGGCGCGTACTTTTTCGTCGACATGGCCCACGTCGCCGGCCTGGTGGCGACCGGTCTGTACCCCAATCCCCTGCCCTACGCCGACGTGGTCACCACCACCACCCACAAGACCCTGCGCGGCCCCCGTGGCGGTCTGATTCTGGCCAAAGCCAATCCGGAACTGGAAAAGAAGCTCAACGCCGCGGTGTTCCCAGGTGGTCAGGGTGGCCCGCTGATGCACGTGATCGCCGCCAAGGCCGTGTGTTTCAAGGAAGCGCTCGAGCCCGGCTTCAAGACCTATCAGGCGCAAGTGATCCGCAACGCCCAGGCCATGGCGCAGGTGTTTATCGAGCGTGGTTATGACGTGGTGTCCGGCGGCACCGACAACCATCTGTTCCTGGTCAGCCTGATCCGCCAGGGCCTGACCGGCAAGGACGCCGACGCCGCCCTCGGGCGCGCCGGCATCACCGTGAACAAGAACGCCGTGCCCAACGATCCGCAATCGCCGTTCGTGACCTCCGGCCTGCGCATCGGTACCCCGGCGATCACCAGCCGTGGCTTCAAGGAGGCGCAGAGCATTGCCCTTGCCGGCTGGATCTGCGACATCCTCGATCACCTTGGCGATGCCGATATCGAAGCCAATGTCGCCCGCCAGGCTGCCGCCCTGTGCGCCGACTTCCCGGTCTATCGCGACTGACCACACAACACAAAACCCCTTGTGGGAGCGGGCTTGCTCGCGAAGGCGGTGTGTCAGTCAACATTAATTTCAACTGACACTCCCTCTTCGCGAGCAAGCCCGCTCCCACAGGTTTCGTGCCCATTGCTGCAAAAGGAAAGCATCATGAACGCCATTGTCGAGTCGACCGGCAACAGCCCGGCCAAAGTAGAGGTCGGCACCAAACTGCGCGGTGCGCAAAAGGTTGCGCGGATTCCGGTGAAGATCATTCCCACGGATGAATTCCCGCGCAAACCCGACTGGATTCGCGTGCGCATGCCGATCTCTCCCGAGATCGACCGCATCAAGCAACTGTTGCGCAAACACAAGCTGCACAGCGTCTGCGAAGAGGCGTCCTGCCCGAACCTGGGCGAGTGCTTCTCCGGTGGCACGGCGACCTTCATGATCATGGGCGACATCTGCACCCGTCGCTGTCCGTTCTGCGATGTCGGCCATGGCCGGCCCAAGCCGCTGGACGCCAACGAGCCGATGAACCTGGCCGTGGCCATCGCCGAGCTGCGCCTGAAGTACGTGGTGATCACCTCGGTGGACCGCGACGATTTGCGCGATGGCGGCGCCCAGCACTTTGTCGATTGCCTGCGCGAGATCCGCAAGCTGTCGCCCGGCATTCAATTGGAAACCCTGGTGCCGGATTATCGCGGACGCATGGACGTGGCCCTGGCGATCACCGCCCATGAGCCGCCGGATGTGTTCAACCACAATCTGGAAACGGTACCGCGCCTGTACAAGGCCGCGCGGCCGGGTTCGGACTTCGAGTGGTCGCTGGACCTGCTGCAGAAATTCAAGCAGATGATGCCGCACATTCCGACCAAGTCCGGCCTGATGCTGGGCCTTGGCGAAACCGACGAGGAAGTCATCGAGGTCATGCAGCGCATGCGCGAGCACAATATCGACATGCTGACCCTCGGTCAGTACCTGCAACCGTCCCGCAGTCACTTGCCGGTACAGCGCTTCGTGCACCCGGACACCTTTGCCTGGTTTGCCGAAGAAGGCACGCGCATGGGTTTCAAGAACGTGGCGTCCGGGCCGCTGGTGCGTTCGTCCTATCACGCCGATCAACAACTCCATGGAGGTACGGACGGTTTCAAGCCATGATGGAGTGACTGGTCATGCATGGAGCCGTTTCCGATGTCGCGTTCACCCTGTCTGTTGTTGCTGTGCCTGAGCCTTGCCACGCCATGCATGGCCGACGAGTCGAAACCCGGACACATGGTGTATGTGCGCAGCGTCGACCCGGGCATCTCGCAGGACATCCGCTACGCCAGCGCGCACAACTTCACCGGGCACCCGCTCGACGGCTACCAGGCGGCGGAGTGCCTGCTGTCGCAGGATGCGGCGAAGGCGTTAGCCCGAGTGCAAAACTCACTGAAAGCCGAAGGCTACGGCTTGAAGGTATTCGACTGCTATCGCCCGACCCGCGCGGTGGCGGACATGGGACGCTTCGCCAGCGAACCCGGCGACCCGCTCAAGACCGAGTTCTATCCACGGGTCGACAAGCAGGACTTCTGGCGCCTGGGTTATGTGGCCCGGGTGTCCAATCACTCCCGAGGCAACACCGTCGACCTGACCCTGACCGGCCCCGACGCCCTGCCCGCCGACACCTGGACACCTTCGGCGATACCGGCGGATTGCACCGCCCCCTACGGCGAGCGCTGGCACGACGGCGCGCTCGACATGGGCACCGGTTTCGATTGCTTCGATGAGCGGGCGCACACCGACTCGGCGCTGATCAACGCCACGGCCAAGGCCAATCGCCAGCGGCTGACCAGTGCCATGGCCAAGGAAGGCTTTGTGGGTTATTCGGCCGAGTGGTGGCACTTCACGTACAGCGGGAATCCGCCGAAGCCGGACGTCATGAACTTCCCCATCACGCCGCTCGCACCATGAACACTCTCCTCAAGACCCTGTTGGTGGTGTTTTTTCCGCTGGCCGCCATGGCCCAGGGACTCGACGGCAGTGACCAACTGGTCGTGGTCACCAGTAAAGGCTGGGATGACATCCAGGGTACTGCCCAGCGCTATGAACGGCACGGGCAAACCTTGCAGAAATTCGAAGCGCCCTTTGCAGTGGTGCTCGGCAAGAATGGCATGGGCTGGGGCAAGGGCCAACTCAACCCCGGGCGACCTGAAGGGCCGATCAAAAAGGAAGGCGACGGCAAGGCGCCGGCCGGGATGTTCAGCCTGGGCACGGCGTTTGGCTACGAGCCTTCGGCCAATACCCGCCTGCCCTACCTGGCGCTGACAGCGACCATCGAATGCGTGGACGACAGCCAGTCGGCTCGCTACAACGAGCTGGTCGACAGCTCGGTCATTGCAAGAGACTGGAACAGTTCCGAACGCATGCGCCGCAGCGATGACTTGTATCGCCAGGGCATTTTCATCCGGCACAACACCCTGGCCACTCCCGCTGCCGGATCATGCATTTTCTTCCACATCTGGCGCGGACCCACCGCACCGACTCGCGGCTGCACCGCCATGGCCCCGGCGGATATCGCGCGGTTGTTCAACTGGCTGGACCCGGGAAAATCCCCGATGCTGGTGCAACTGCCCGAAGCGCAGTACGAACAGTTGCGCCAGCGCTGGGAACTTCCCGAACGCGAGTAAACGCTGAACCCTGTGGCGAGGGGGCTTGTCGGAACGCCGCATCGCCCCGTTGGGGCACGAAGTACACCCAAAAAAGGGACTGCTACGCAGTCCAACGGGGGCAAGCCCCCTCGCCACAAAAGCCCCCTCGCCACAAATGCGGGAATTAACCCCGCTCAACCACTACGCCACTCATCGACGGCTTGGCCAGCGCGTAATAGATCACACCCGGTACCAGCAGCCCGACGATCCAGGAAATGTCCACGCCGCCCAGTTGCGCAACCATCGGCCCGGAGTAGAAATGGGTGTCGACAAAGGGCAACTGGATCAATACGCCGATCACGTACACGCTGATCCCCAGCACGTTCCAGCGACCGTAGCGCCCGCTCGGGTCGGACAGCGCAGGAATGTCGTAACGTTCCTTGTTGATGAAGTAGTAATCCACCAGGTTGATCGCGCTCCAGGGGGTGAAGAACGTCAGCAAAAACAGGATGAAGTACTTGAACGAGTTGAGGAACGAGTACTGCCCCAGCAATGCCAGGGCGGTGGATGCCGCGACGATCAGCAGCACAAACAGCATGCGCTGGCGGGCGGTGATTTCCAGGCGACGACGAAAGCCGCTGATGATGGTGGCGATGCACATGAAACTGCCATAGGCGTTGAGAGTGGACACCGTGACCTTGCCGAACACAATGCTCAGGTACAGCAAAGACGCGATCACACCGCTACTGCCCAGGCCGACAATGGTCGCCACTTCATGACCACGGAAGTTCGCCCCGGCCAGTGCGGCGGCGAACACGCCCAGCACCATCGATGCCTGAGCCCCCAATACAGTGCCGAGGCCGACCGCGGCGAAGGTTTTCCACGACGAAGTATTGCTCGGCAGGTAACGTGAGTAGTCCGCCACGTAGGGGCCGAAGGCGATCTGCCAGGATGCCGAGAGCGACACCGCCAGCAGGAAGGTGCTCCAGCCAAAATGACGATTGTCGAGCAGCAGGCCGATGTCGTTGAGGGTCATCAACCGGGTGAACAGGTAGGCGAACGCGATGATGCCCAGCACGCTGGCCACCCGCCCGACCAGGTGAATCACCCGATAACCGAAGATCGTCAGGAACGCGATGCAGGCGGCGAAAATCAGGATGCCGGTGCTGTCGCTGACACTGATCAACTGCGCGATCGCCTGCCCCGACAGCACCGCGCCGGTGGCGCTGAACCCCAGGTACATCAGGCACACCAGGACAATCGGGATCGCCGCGCCATACACCCCGAACTGCACTCGGCTGGAGATCATCTGCGGCAGCCCGAGCTTCGGCCCCTGCGCCGCGTGCAACGCCACCACGGCACCGCCCAACACTTGCCCGATCAACAGGCCGATCAGCGACCAGAACACATCGCCGCCCAGCACCACGGCCAGGGCGCCGGTGACGATGGCGGTGATCTGCAGGTTGGCGCCGAGCCACAGGGTGAACTGGCTATAGAGACTGCCGTGTCGCTCAGCCTCGGGAATGAAATCGATCGAGCGGGTCTCGATCAGGGGACTGCGTTGCGCACTCATGAGGGTGTTTCCTTTGAGGAACTGTTTTTGTTGTCGGGGCTGAACTTAGAAGGTCTTGGTGGCACTGGCAACGACCGTGGCCGAGCACAGGTCGTCATAGCCGTACCAACTGGCGCACTCGCTTTTCGACAAGTCCGTGTCGATATAGCTCAGGCCCCAGGTGACGCCGACGAAGTCGCGGGTCAGCTTGGCCTCCCACTCGTAGTAAGACTCACGGCTATCGCCATTGGCGGACCAGAACGCGGGGTCATTCACATCGTTGCGCCCAAAGCGCAGGTCCAGGCCGACTTCGGCCGGCAATTCGATTTTGTAGCCCAGGTAGGTGTAAAGGGTGTCCTGGTCCTCGCCGAAGAAGTTCGGCGTGTCCTTGGAGTAATAGGCACCCAGCTTCACGCCGTACAGGTCGAGGACGGCGTAGACCTCGCTGAGGTTGAAGTCGGAATTTTTCGGGTAGTCGTACTTGATGTAGCCCAGATCCAGGCTGATGGCATCCGTCGCCTGCCAGTAATAACCGGCGTAGTACTCAAGCTCCTGGCGGGTATCGAAGCCGCCGCCGAAATCGACGTTGGAGGTCCAGGCTCCGATGTACAGGCCGCTGCTGTGCAACAGCGTTGCGCCGCCCTGCACTGCCGGATCGCCCAAGGTCTGCGAGATGCCCCGGGTGCGGTAATCGCTGACGACGCCCAGGGTCATGTCCAGGCTGAAATCATCGTTGAGGGTCAGGGCCTGGCTGGTCAGGGGGATCAATGCCAGTGTCGCGAGGGTCAATGCTGAAAGTGCGTTCATACAATTCTCTTGTTGTTATGGCGTACGGGAATTTCAGGCATGGCGATGCCAGGCCCCTCGCGCTACGAGGGGCTGGCGGTTTTTTGCGTGTGCTAGGTGTACGCAGGTCAGGACGCGGGGGCGTAGACCTGCTTGCCGGCGAAGAAGGTGTTCAGGACTTTGGTTTCGAACAGTTCGTCATCGCTGACCTTGAACACGTCACGGTCGAGGATGATCAGGTCGGCCTGCTTGCCCGGTGCCAGCGAACCGATCTGCTGATCCAGGCGCAGGGTTTTCGCCGCGTTGATGGTGTAGGCGTAGAACATGGTCTGGCGGTCGATGCTTTCCTTGGCATTGAGTACGCCCAACGGACCCTTGCGCGTGCTGGCCTGGGCAATGGCGTTGAACGGATTGGCGCTCGACACCGGCCAGTCGCTGCCACCGGCAATCGTCGCGCCGGCGTTATGCAAGGACCGCGCGGGATACTGGTAACCGTAGGCAAAGGCGCTGATGTAAGGTTTGACCAGTTCGACGGTGTAGGACTCGCCGGTGGCCCACAGCAGTTGCATCGAGGCAATCACGCCCAGTTGCTTGAAGCGCGCAAACTCCTTGGGGTTGACCAGTTGCAGGTGCGCGATGCTGTGGGGCACGGGTGTCGGGCTGAGTTTGCGCGCATACGCCACGCCATTGAGCGCTTCACGCACCGCGCGGTCGCCGACGGCATGCATGTGCACGATCCAGCCGCGTTTTTCCGCTGCCACCACCAGTTCGCCAAAGTGCGCCGGGTCGGTCAGCAGCTGACCGTCCTTGTGGCTGTTCTTGTACGGCACGACGACTGCCGCTGTTTGCCCCGGGAATTCGAGAATGCCGTCGACAAACACCTTGACGCCGGGGAACGTCAGGTTAGGCACGCCCTCGAACTGTTTCATTACCGTGGCGATCACCTCCAGGTCGGCAGGTTTGCTCTTCGGATTGGTGACCATCAGCGCGGCGACATGGGCACTGAGTTCGCCGTTCTGCGCCAGTTCCTTGTACAGCGGCAGCACGCCGACACTTTCGGCGGTGGCATGGAAATCGAACAGCGAATCCTCACTGCCGCCGTTCGCCGCCGCGTCCATCCAGGCGGTGACGCCGAATTGATTGTTGATCTTCACCGCTTCGCGAGCGGCCTTGAGCATGGCCTCCGGGGTGGGCGCCGGAATCCCGTTACGCACCACGTCCCAGCGGGATTCGGCAAAGTAGCCGTTAGGAGTGAAGTCCGCTTCATGGCCGATGTAACCGCGTTCCTTTTCCGGCAGGCTCTTGACCAGCGCCGTGTCGATGTCCAGGCGTTTGAGCATCGCGTTGTTGGCCCAACCGGTGTGCCCGTCGATGCCACTGAAGACAATCGGTTGATCCGCCCAGCGTCCCTGGTTGAACACCTTGCCCAGTTCACGGCTTTTCTCCCAGTAAGCCGAACTGACCCCGGCCACGCTGATCACATCGCCGGCGCGTGCGCGTCCAGCCTTGTCTTCCTCGATCAACCATTGCTCCAGTTCCGGCAAGGGTTTGACCTCGTCCAGCAGGTTGGCTTTCATGCTGTCGAAAGCGCCCACCACCGGGTGGCTGTGGGTGTCGATCATGCCAGGCATCAACACTTTGCCCGCCAAGTCGATGCGCTGGGTCTTGGCATCGGCCAGGGCATTGATTTCGGCATCGCTGCCCACTTTCAGAATCTTGCCGTCTTGCACCGCAACAGCCTGCACCAGCGCCTGGCCGGGTTCGGCGGTAAAGACCTTGCCGTTGAACAACACCAGGTCAGCGGCGGCCATCGCTTGTACCGAGGACAATGCCAGCGCGGCGGCCAACAGGTTTGGAATAAATCGCATCGGAACGCTCTCTAGTTTTTATTGGACGGATCGAGAAGTGACAACTTGGGAAACAACCTGTGGCGCCAGTCCCAGGAACGGCGCCTTGGCCCACACGACCTTGCCGCCAACCAACGTCAGCAGCACGTCATTGCGGCCCAGTTCCTCCTCGGGCACCTGCATGAAGTTCTTGTCGAGCACGATCAGGTCAGCGAACTTGCCGACTTCGACCGAGCCCAGCACCGCGTCCAGCTTCAGCTGTTCGGCGGAACTGAGGGTGATGCTGCGCAGCACCTCGGCTCGCGACAGCGCCGGATCGGCGTTGAGTCGCCCGGCATATTTGGGGCCATAGCTGTGCGGATTGCTCGGGTCGCCGGAACGGGTGACACCGACTTTCAGCGCCAGGAACTCATCCAGCGGATCGACCGGCCAATCGCTGCCAAAGGCCACACGGCCGCCGGCATGGGCGATGCTGCCCGAGGGTTCCATGCGCGCAAATCGCGCGGCACCGAGGTGATCGCTGGTACCGTCGACCGTGGACGGGGCCTGCTGCGCCCACTGGAACGACATGGTGGCCGTGACGTCCAGTGCCTTGAAGCGTGCGTAATCGGCAGGGTCGACTGACTCGGCGTGAGCGATGGCCGGGCGGAAGTCTTGACCGGGCAGTTGCTGACGCACGTAGGCAACGCTGTCCAGAGCGTCGCGCACCGCGCGCTCGCCGGTGGCGTGCAGGTGCGGATCGAGACCGGCCTTGACCGCTTGCAGCACCAGTGGATTGAGCACCTGCGGCGGGAAGTACAGCTCGCCCAGGTTCTTGCCCGGCGTCCACTGCGGCGCCTTGTCGGTGCCGCTGTTGTGCAGGTACGGGGTCAACATGGCGCCGGTGTCCGCCGGGGCATTGATGATGCCGTCCAAGAACAGTTTGACGTGGCGCATGCTCACGCCCGGCGCGACCCTCGCGTCGCCCTGGTCGTAGGTGCTGGCCAGGGCCTTGGCCTCGGCGATGGTTTTCACCGGGTCGGCGGCCGCGGCGGCCGGGTCCAGCTTGATCGCCAGCAAGGCCCGGGCGGTCAGTTCGCCGGACTGTTGCAGGCGGGTGAAGGCCTTGCCGTTTTCCGGCCCCGCCAGCGCATCGAAGAAACTGGTGATGCCTTGCTGGCGCATGGCGTCGAGGGCCGCTCGCATCTGATTGAGTTTTTCCGCGTCGGTCGCCGGCGGCACCACGGCGGCCAACGATTCGGCGGCGCCGTCTTCACAAATACCGTTCGGGTTGCCGGCGCTGTCGCGTCGGTATTTGCCGTCCTCGGGGTCGGCGGTGTTCTTGTTGATCCCGGCCAGTTCCAGGCCGCGGGAGTTGGTGAGCACGGTGTGGAAATCGGTGGAGCGCACCTGGATCGGACGCTGGGTCTTGAGCGCGTCCAGGGTCGATTTGTCGGCATCGCCGTCGAGCCCGGTCATGCCCATGCGGTCCCAGCTGCCCACTTCCAGCCAGACGTCCGGGCCTTTGTCCTTGTCGGCATCGAGGCAGGCCTGGATGCTCGCCTGAAACTGCGCGCGGGTCATGGTCTGGTATTTCAGGTCGCACAAGGTCATGGCGCGACCACCATCCCCGGGGTGCATGTGTGCATCGACGAAGCCCGGCATCAGCATGCGTCCGGCCAGGTCGATCAGTTGTGTCTGCTTGCCGATGTAGCCGTCGACCCCGGCATCGCTGCCGACGTAGACGATCTTGCCACCTGAAATGGCGATGGCCTGCTGCACGGAATTCTGGCCATCGACGGTGTAGACGTAGCCATTGCGCATGACCGTGTCGGCGGGCGCCGCGCCCAACGCCACGCAGGAAAACGCCGTTGTCGATGCAACGGCGATGAACAACCTGGAAAGTCTCAAATGCCTCACCCCTGTTCTTATTGTTTTGAAGCGGCCCGAAGCGACTGCGCAAGCCCTTGTATAGACAGGGCCTACCCTATAGGGCGCGGCGCGCGAATGGACCTCTGCAAATGAGGAGGGGTAAGGCAAATAATTGAAACGGCGGGGATCAGTCCCGGCGCACGGACTCCGTCAGCGCGCCCGGCGAACGCAGGACGGAGCCCAGTTCCACCTTGCTTTTCACACCGAGCTGCAAGTAGCAGTTACGCAAATAGGTGCGCACGGTCGACGGGCTCAAGGCGAGCATTCTGGCGATTTCCTTGTAGGAGTGGCCCGCGGCGAACAGCATCGCCGCCGTGCGCTCCCGAGGTGCCAGGCCGTCCCCGCCCGAGGGTGCTTCCAGGGACACGATGACGTGTTCGGCGTTGGGGCTCAGGGTCAGGGCGCAGCGGCCCAGACGGATCACGCAGGGGGCTTTGGACAATTGCGCGATCACCTCCGGTGGCAGCGTGGAACCGCTCCAGCCGGGCAGTTCGCGCTGGATGGCGACGCACAACCTGGCCCCCACATAGAGCAGACTGCCGTCCATGCGCGCGACGCCAAAATCACTCGCGCCGTTTTCGCTGTCGAAGCGAATCATGTCCTGCACCTGAAACCGCCACAGCTGGAACAGGTGATCGCAGAACGCCAAAAACAGCTCGGCTTCGTTCTCCTCGAACGCCTGTTCATCCTGACCACGGTAGAGACAGACGAAAAACATCAGGCCGCTTTCGGGCAATTCGTAGGTGATGCTCATCAAGTGATAGAGGTCGAAGCGCCGGGCGAAATCATTGACCGCCTCGCAAGGGTCGTTGAAACCCGTGTCGCACACCACCTCACCGGGACGATTGAGCGTGGCGTAGGAGAATTGATCGTTGGCCGCCACCGGATGCCATTCGGCGGCAAAGGATTCAGGAAGATTGATGCTGCCATGCATCCAGCTTTGCATGGGCACCTCAGGACCTGGTGCAGACATTTCGCCCCACCAGGCAGATGCGAAGGGCACCAGCTGACCGAATGCCTGCAGGCCATCGGCGATGAACCGCGACGCCCCGCTCTCCCGCGCCAGCCGGCCCAGGTGCAATACGCAATGATTGAACGCCTTGAGCGTGACCATCGTTGCGTCGCCCTCGACTTTATTTCCCTCCCCCATCATTGCGTTCCCGTTCACTGCATGGCCTTTGGTTTCGACGATGCCATAGGCCCGTGACGAGCGTCCAGCACGCAATGACATCATCGGTTACTAAGTGCTGTGCAACCCGTACAGCTGTGGTCTGCGGTCCTGATGCAGGTCATTGCGCGCACTGATGCGCTTGTTGCGCGCCTCGGCGAGGTTCAGCGTGGCCAGCAACATCTGCTCGCCACCCTGCTCCGCCGGCCCGGCCAACGGGTAGCCGTCGGCATCGACGATGACCGAGCCCTGGACCCAAGCGACTCCACGCTCATGGCCATAGCGATCGCAGGCGGCGATGAACATGCGGTTGACCGAGGCATTGGCCTGCACCCGCAGCACTTCGGCCGGGCGCTCGGTTTGCGGCCGCGGACCGTCGGGCCAATTGACCGGCGCGCACAACAGTTCGGCCCTGGCCAGCGCCGCAAGACGCACCCACTCGGGGAACTCCAGGTCGTAGCAAATCAGCATACCGAGCCGTCCATGCACCGTTTCGACCACCGGCGGTGGCGCATCGCCGGCCGTGAAGATGTCCTTCTCGGCATCCCACAGATGCGCCTTGCGGTACACCGCGCGCAGGCCGTTGGCGTCGATCATCGCCGCGCTGTTGGCCAATTCATCAGCGGGCAGGCGCTCGCAGAAGCCGCCGACGATCACCAGGTTCAGCTCACGGGCCAAGGCCTGCCACAGTTGCAAGGTCGGACCATCAACGGTTTCCGCCAGGCCCAGCGCCTCAAAGCGGTCGGCAAACAGATAGCCGCTCTGCACCAGTTCGGGCAGCACGACGACTTGCGCGCCCTGAAAGGCTGCCTGGCGAATCGCGCGTTCGGTGAGCGTGCGATTGTAGGCCAAGTCGCCTATTTTCGGTGCCAGTTGGCAGCAGGCGACCATTGTGTTTTTAGCGTTGTTCAACGCACTGTCTCCGCAGATGAATGGGTCATGGCGACGATGTCGCTTTCGCTCAGCGCGTCGATCACCCGGCGTTCGGCGGCCAGATCAATCGAGCGACTGAGCAGGTAGTAGGTCAGCCCCGACACCACAAGACCCACCAGCCAGGCGATGTCCACGCCTTCAAGCATCCGCGCCAGCGGACCAACGAACACTTCCTTGTTGGCCGCTGCGTTGAAGATGTAGAAGAACGGCACCATCGCGGCGAAGCCGATCAGGTACGAAACGATGCCGCGAAATTGCCAGGCGCCGTAGATGCCTTTTGGCGTGAAGAAATGCGGGATCGCATAACGGCCCTTGCGCACGAAGAAGTAGTCCACCAGGTTGACGGCGGTCCACGGCACGAGGAAGTACAGCAGCAACACCAGGAAGGTGTTCAGCAGAGCGATGCCGTCACCTTTGATCGACAGCACGCAGGTCAACAGGATGACGCTGATCACACTGATCGACAGCACACGGGCGCGGGGTGTCGGGGTGATTTTTTTGATCGAGTCGACGCCGGTCAGCAGCGTCAGCATGGCGCTGTAGGTGTTGAGCGCGATGATCGGCAGGAAGCCCGCCACCGAAACGATCACCAGCAGATTACCCAGCCCCGGAATCATCGACGAGCCGACCTGATTCAACGCCACCAGCGCATCCGCCGCGTTCAATTGCTGCGCCAGCCAGGCACCGAGGCCGATCATCCAGCTGCCCGACAACGAGGCGCCGATGAACACCGCCGCAATCAGTTTCGTTCGGCTGGTGTTTTTCGGCAGGTAACGGGAATAGTCGGACACGTAGGGTGCATAGGAAATGTTGTAGCTGGCACCGATGGCGAACAACGTGGCGAAGGCCACCCAGTTGAAGCCCAGGTCGGTTGCCGGGGTGACGCCTTCGGAACCTGCGCCGAACATCAGGGCGATGGTCACCAGTGCGTACAGCGGCAAGGTCGCCAGCAAGGCCCACTTGAAGGCCTTGTGCATCAGGTCGTGGCCGTAGATCGACAACAGTGCGCCGATCAGCACCACGGCCACGGCGACGATGGTCGGGTCGATGCCGAACACATGTTCAAGGCCGTTCATGATCAGCGAGATGTTCACCACGTTGAAACCCACGAACACAAACATCGTCGCCATCAACGCCAGGATCACCCCGCGATAACCGAACTGCGCACGGGACTGGATCATCTGCGGCAGGCCCATTTCCGGGCCCTGGGAGCCGTGGAACGCCATGAAAATGGTGCCGAACATGATGCCCAGGGCACCGGCGAGCATGGTCCACAGCGCCGACAAGCCGAGGCTCGGGCCGACAAAGCCGATGGAGATGGTGAAGAAGTGGAAATTGCCGAGGAACCAGAATGGGCCCTGGCTGCTGAGTTTGGCGTGACGTTCGTTTTCCGGAATGTAATCGATGGAGTGGCCTTCGATGGCCAACCCGCCGCTCGCCTCGGTGGCGTGCGCAGACACTGGGGAACCTGACATACGATTGTTCCTATGCTGTTGTTTGTTGTTTTTGTGGGTACAGCGCTCGCTACGACGTCCAGATCAGGTGAAACTCCAGAAAAAGCTGACGATGACGCTGGTTTCACGGCAATGTAGGGCGTGAGTTCTGGCAGTAAAATATCGCAGGCACACTGTTTACATAGATCAGTATCTATGTAAGCGAGAATCGGGAGCCCCCATGCTGGGAACTGTAACGGAGCTGGATCTGCGTCTGATCCGGGTATTTCTGACCGTCGTCGAAGCGGGCGGCATCTCGGCGGCACAAACCGCTCTCAACACCACGCAACCCACGATCAGCGCGCAACTGGCAACGCTGGAAGCGCGGGTCGGTTTCCGCCTGTGCGAACGCGGACGTGGCGGGTTTTCGGTAACGCCCAAAGGTACTCAATTCATCGAGGCAGCCCGGCGCTTGCTGGCGGCGGCCGAGGGCTTCCGGGTGGAAGTGCAGCACATCAATCGCAAAGTCTCGGGCAGTATCAACATCGGTTTGCTAGGGCAAATCGACCCGGTGGCGAACAGGAAAATCGGCCAGGCCATTGCCCGTTTGCGGGCGCGGCACGAGGGGCTGTACTTCCACTTCACCGAGCTGTCGTCGTCGCTGCTGGAAGAAAAAATCATCAATGGCCATATCGACCTGGCCATCGGTTACTTCTGGCACCGCTTGCCCAGCATCGATTATTTCCCGCTGTTCCCGGAAACCCAGATTGCCTACTGCGCGCCCTCGCATCCACTGTTCGAGCAGGTTGGCGCGCTGACCCGGGAAGATGTCAGCGGGTTTGACTGGGTCTGGCCGAGCCATCCGTTGCCGGAAATGCCGGCCCCCACCTCCATCGAACGCCTGACCGTGCTCACCGACAGCATGGACGGCGCGGCCCTGCTGATTCTGTCTGGCCAGCACCTGGGGTTTCTGCCGCAGCACTACGCGACCCGGCATGAACAGCTGGGGCAGTTGCACCCGCTGAACCCGGATCTGCTGCGCTATGAGGTAAGTTTTCATGCGGCGGTGCGGCATTCGGCGCGGCAGCGGGACCTGGTGAGTGCGTTCCTGAACGAGCTGATCGAGATTTTCGGTTCACCCTTGTAGGAGCGAGCCTGCTCGCGATGGACTTCCGGGCACCGCTGGGTATCTGGCCCCCCGCGTTATCGTTAACGTCCATCGCGAGCCGGCTCGCTCCTACAAGGGGGGCGCAATGGTGTTATCAGAAGCGGATTTCAGCAGCCGGGACCACATCGATCCGGGCCACCGAGCCGCTCAGATCTGCCCAATCCTTGTTGTGTTGGGCAATGATGTCCTCGGCAGTGACATTGCCATTGTCGACGGTGGAGTGCGCGTCGGCGGCCAGCACCACGTCATAGCCCAATTGATGCGCCTGACGCAGGGTTGCATTCACGCAGTAATCGGTTTGCAGACCGCAGATGACCAGCCTTTCGAAGTCTTCTACCGGCACCAACCGTTGCAGGTTGGTCTGATAGAACGAATCGCCAGTGGTTTTGCGTACGCGATGATCTTCGGGCGATGTTTGCAGCCCTTCGGCCAGTTGCCAGCCTGGGACACCGTGTTTCAACAGACCATCCTCTTCTTCATGCTGGATCAGCACCACCGGAACGCCGGCCTTGCGCGCCCGGGCAGACAGGTCATTGATGGTGTTGATGACCCGTCCAATCTCGAAGCACTCGTACTCCCCGGAACACAAAGCCTGTTGGACATCGATGATTAACAACGCAGTGGTCATGATTTCCTTCCTTGATATGTCGAGGGGTCAGGAGACGAACATAAGCCCGTCCCCCTCCGGACACAACCCTCAATAACCCAGCGACAACCCGGTGTTACGCCGTGGGTCGTTCGCCCCGTAGAAACGGTTATTGCCTACCGGTTTTCCACCCAGGGATGGCGCGCCGACAAGGATCGCCGCCAGGTGGTTGGCATCCTGGGGACCGGTGAACTTGTGGCCCCAGCTCTCGAGGATTTTCACCGTATCCGGGCTGGTGGTGAAGGTTTCCAGGTTGGTCTCCTCCGGCAGCCACTGTTGGTGGAAACGCGGTGCATCCACCGCCTCCTGGATGTTCATGCCGTAGTCGATCACGTTGAGCATGGTCAGCAGGGTCGCGGTGATGATGCGGCTGCCGCCCGGAGTGCCGACCACCATCACCACTTTGCCGTCCTTGGTGACGATGGTCGGGCTCATGGACGACAGCGGCGCCTTGCCGGGCGCGATGGCGTTGGCCTCGCCCTGCACCAGGCCGTACATGTTCGGTACGCCGATCTTCGAGGTGAAGTCGTCCATTTCATCGTTGAGGATGACCCCGGTCTTGCTCGCCATCACGCCGGCTCCGAACCAGTCGTTGAGTGTGTAGGTCACCGACACTGCGTTGCCCCACTTGTCGACGATGGAGTAATGGGTGGTGTTGCTGCCTTCATGGGGCGCTACGCCGGGCTTGAGTTCACTGGATACCGCGGCTTTTTGTGGTTTGATCGCCTCGCGCAGCTTGGTCGCGTAGTTTTTATCCAGCAGATGGGCAATCGGGTTCTTCACGAAATCCGGGTCGCCCAGGTAACTGTTGCGGTCCACATAGGCGTGGCGCATCGCCTCGATCTGATAGTGCATGCCCTGGGCCGAGTGGTAGCCCAGTTCCTTCATCGGGTAGCCTTCGAGGATGTTCATGATCTCGCAGATCACCACGCCGCCGGAGCTCGGTGGCGGTGCGGAAACCACGTGGTAGCCACGGTAGTCGCACTCGATGGGCGCCAGTTCACGGGTCTTGTATTTGTCGAGGTCGGCCTGGGTGATGATGCCCTTGTTGGCCTGGCTGGAGGTGACGATGGCGTCGGCCACCCAGCCTTTATAGAAACCGTCGGCGCCTTTGTCGGAGATCTCCCGCAAGGTCTTGCTCAGGTCCTTTTGCACCAGTTTCTGGCCGACCTGCATCGGCTCGCCATTGCTCAAGAAGATCGAGCCGGAATCCTTGATGTCCTTCTTGAACATGTCGGTGGCGTAGTCCAGCAGATCGACATCCCCCTGCTCCAGCACGAAACCGTCTTCAGCCAGTTTGATGGCCGGGGCGATGATTTCCTTGCGCGGCTTGGTGCCGTACTTGGACAGCGCCAGTTCCATGCCTGAAACGGTGCCTGGCACGCCCACGGCCAGGTGGCCACGGGTACTCAGATCGGGGACGACGTTGCCCTCCTTGTCCAGGTACATGTTGGCGGTTGCGGCCAGCGGCGCTTTTTCACGGAAGTCGAGGAAGGTCTTGCGCCCGTCCGCCAGTTGAATGGTCATGAAACCACCGCCGCCGAGGTTGCCTGCCGCGGGGTACACCACTGCCAGCGCATAGCCGACCGCGACCGCCGCATCCACGGCATTGCCGCCGTTCTTGAGCACATCCACGCCCACATGGCTGGCCAGGTGCTGGGCTGTGACCACCATGCCGTTTTCCCCGGTAGCCGGGGCCACGGAGGCGGCATGAGCAGTCAGGCAGCTGAGCGCCAATGAGGTCGCAATCAGCGATTTGGCAAAAGGTTCGTACTTCATGAGTCAGTCTCTTCTTGTTATTAAACAGGGGGAACGTTTCGAAAGCAGTAGGCAAGTATGGTCGGGATTACGTATTGCGCCTCCCCGCCGAGGCAGTATCCTTAACGCCTGTTCAGCAATTTTGCGCGAGCCCTTGCATGACCTATACATGCACCACCGTGGCCTCCCCCGTGGGCCAGTTGAAGCTGGTCGCGAACGGTTCACGACTGGCGGCCATCCTCTGGGAAAACGACAAACCCGGGCGGGTGCGCCTGGGACCGATGAGCGAAGCGCCGGACAACCCGATCCTGGTGCGCACGGCTGCGCAGCTACGCGAATATTTTTCCGGCACCCGCGATCGCTTCGAACTGGATCTGGATTTTGCCGGCACGGAATTTCAGAAGAAGGTCTGGGCAGCGCTGCTGACCATCCCGTTCGGCGAGACGCGCAGCTACGGCCAGATCGCCGAACAGATCGGTAACCCGGCAGCGGTCAGGGCGGTGGGTGCGGCGAATGGCAAGAACCCGATTTCGATCGTGGCGCCCTGTCATCGGGTGATTGGCGCGTCGGGCAAGCTCACCGGGTTTGCCGGTGGGCTTGAGGCGAAGGCGTTGTTGCTGACCCTGGAGGGCTGCGAGTGGTCAGGCGCCAGTCACATGGATGATTTGTTTTAGGGACGCACTGCATCTTTGTGGCGAGGGGGCTTGCCCCCGTTGGACTGCGCAGCGGTCCCAAAAGCATTTGTACTTTTATTCTGGACGTTCGCACGCTCCGCGATGACGACTGCTTCGCAGCCGAACGGGGGCAAGCCCCCTCGCCACAAAAGCCCTTCCGCCACAGGGTCAGGTTGGGGCGAAAAGGTTTTTCATCGCCGCATACTGCAACAGCATGATGGTCTTGGCGTCGCAGATTTCGCCACGGTAAAACGCTTCGAGCGCGTCCTCGAACGTCCACTCCAGCACTTCCAGCTCTTCGGTTTCCGCCTCCAGCCCGCCACCGTCGCTGACTTTCAACTTCGCGTCGTATTCGGCAATGAAGAAGTGCAGTTTTTCCGTCACCGAACCGGGGCTCATGTACGCCTCGAACACCTTCTGCACATGGTGCACGCGGTAACCTGTTTCCTCCTCCGCTTCATCGCGGATGCGGTCTTCAGGTGCCGCGCCTTCCAGCAGCCCCGCCGCCACTTCGATCAACAGCCCATCGTGGCCGTTGACGAACACCGGCAGGCGAAATTGCCGGGTCAGTACCACGGTTTTCTTTTCGCGGTTGTACAGGAGAATCGCCGCGCCATTGCCACGGTCGTAGACCTCCCGGACCTGGCGTTGCCACTCGCCGTTGTTGCGTTGGTAATCGAAGGTGATTTTCTTGAGCAGGTACCAGTCGTGGGACAATACCTGAGACTCAAGGATGTTGACCCGCTCGGCTGTGTTCGACATGACAACGCGTCCTGTGATTTGTCTGAGGGTCCACATGTTAAGTGAAAACGGACAGCGCTTGCCTCCTCAGGCAAGCTGCGCCTTGTACTCCTTCTCGTATTGTCCGGCCAATGACTCTTTCTGTTTGTCGTTGAGCAGCTTGCCAGCCATCTGGAAGAACCTCTGCTCTTCTTCCTCGAGGTGGTGATGCACTTTCTCCGAGAGTTTCTTCGCGGTCACCAGCCAGGCCGGGCTGGACATCTCGGTGCCGTCCAGTTCCTCCATCATTTCGTCCATTTCGTGATGTTCGGCAATGCCATGACGGCTGAGGTCGATACCGTTGTCGAACTCCATCAACGGGATGTAGAAATGCCGCTCTTCGGCCGTGGCGTGAGCTTGCAGTTCTGACTTGAGTTGTTTGTAGGCCTCGACGCGTTCGGGACTGTCGCCGCTGGTGTGGATCAGGGCTTTGGCGTAAGTACGTTGGCGTTCATGGCTTTCGCGCAGGGCTTCGAAAATATTCACGGCGTGTCCTCATCGGTCGCACTCTGGAATGACGCGTACTAATGAGTGACATCTGCGCGCAGGCGACGGTTCCACCTGCTTTGTGCCGATGGAACATTCGCGGCGACCACGCTAGGCTGCGGTTTCACTGCCATAAGGATATAGCCATGAACCTGCGTATCGAACTGTCGCAAAACCCCACGGATGAACAACGCCAGGCCATTCTCAAACCCTTGCGCGCGTACAACAGCTCGAAAGCCGAAGGCAACGTGCCCGAGCACATCGCCTTGCTGGTGCGCGACGACAACGACGAGATCCTCGGCGGCCTGCATGGCCGATTGTTTTACCAGTGGCTGTACATCGACTTGCTGGTGGTGCCGGAACAGGCCCGGGGACAGGGCCTGGGTTCGAAACTGATGCAGATGGCCGAAGACCTGGCGCGGGAACGGCGCTGCGTCGGGCTGTGGCTCGACACCTTCGAATTCCAGGCACCTGGGTTCTACAAGAAATGCGGCTACAGCGAGATCGGGCACATTGCCGATTACCCGCCGGGCCACAAGCACTTCTTCTTCCAGAAACGCTTGAGCTACTGATCCATACCGCCCCCCCCTGTAGGAGCGAGCTTGCTCGCGAAAAAAACCGGAATGCCGCAGGGTGTCAGGCATCCAGCGTTTTCGTTGATGACCATCGCGAGCAAGCTCGCTCCTACAGGGGGTACAGCGTCAGATCACAGGCAAGTCGCCAACGCCGCCAAGCGGCGCTTGGCCACGAAATCGTCCTTCTGTGCGTAGTAGCTCAACACCGTGCCCGAGGCATCGGTGGTCACGTCGACGAAAGACTCCGCCGAACGGGTGTAAACCGTCGTGCCGCCCTTCTCCCCCGGTTGCAGATAGGCAGCGGCATCGACGCCGAACACGGCCTCGTCCTGCCAGGAAAACTGCACGCACTGGGCGACGTCTTTTCCCGGTTTTTCCGAGTTCAGGGTCTTGTACGGGGCCTTGGTGCGGGCGTCGTTCATCGCCGAACCGGCGCATCCGGTCAGCAACGTCACGGCCAGCGCCACCATCAGAATTCGCATTGCATTCACTCATCAGGAAAAAGCGGACTTTATCACCCCGGCGGGCCGTACCGTTCTGCTTTACTGCATTTATACCGCGACAGCGCGCAACGATTCGCGCACCCTGTCGCGCCAATAACGCCCCATCGCACCCATGACTGGAACCCTGATGACACCTAATGCCGAGTTCTACAAACCGAGCACTGAATATGCCGACAAGCTGATCAGCCAGATCGGTCAGACGCCTTCCTGGATTGCCAAGCGAATCGGCGTCACCGACAAGCGGATTCGCTACATCCTCGACGGCGAAAGAACCGTCAAAGGCGAAACCACGCCGATCCAGATGACCTACACCGAACAGTTTGCCCTCGAATGCCTGGCGGCAGCGGCCAAGGCCAGTAAGAAGCAATCCTCGTAACCCGTTCACAAGGAGCGACCATGGCGGCAACCGAACTGCAGCATGAGCAAGCACTGAAGCGGTTTCTCGATGCGCGCCCCGAGTTGCGCGAAGAACTCGACCACCTCAACCCGCTGTTGGCCCAGGCCAAGGGTGAAACGGCGGCACAGTATCGCGAAGAACGGCTGCACGAAGCGTTTGAAGCTGAAGCAGAACGCCAGCAGCTGTTCGCTTGGGAACTGACGTTACAGTTGACTGCCGCCACGCCCCGGGACTACGAAGCGCAGCGCCTTGAAGTGCACCGAGAAGTGGCGGAAATGGCCGGCATGGACTGGCTGGAATATTGCGAGTTGAATGGGATAAAACCGTAAACACTGTTCAAGGAGGCCATCGCCGATGCTGCCCAACACCGCCAGGACCCACGCCAGCCCAGGTCATTTGCACACACAGAAATGGCGCGGGCGCATAGGCTTGAGCCTGGTGGCCATGCTCTCGGTACTCGCCGGCATGACCGACGCCATCGGTTTCATGGCCAGCGGCGACTTCGTCTCGTTCATGAGCGGCAATACCACCCGGATGGCGGTCGCCATCAGTACTGGCGACCTTGGGTTGACCCTGCGCCTGGTGATTCTCATCGCCACCTTCATCGTCGGCAACGCGCTGGGCATTATCGTCAGCCGCCTGGGCAGACGCCGGACCCTGCCCTTGTTACTGTGCATTGCCGCCCTGCTGTGCGCCGCCGCGGCCTGGTCGTATGACGAGCAACTGCCAGCCCTGCTGGCGGCGATCATCGCGATGGGCATGCTCAACGCCGCGGTGGAAGAAGTGAATGGCCTGCCGGTGGGCCTGACCTACGTTACCGGTGCCCTGTCGCGTTTCGGCCGCGGGCTGGGCCGCTGGATGCTCGGTGAGCGCCGTAGCGGCTGGCGGGTGCAGTTGATCCCCTGGACCGGCATGTTCGCCGGCGCGGTACTCGGTGCCGTGCTGGAACATCATCTTGGGCTCAAGGCGTTGTTTGCCAGTGGCCTGCTGGCTGCCGGGCTCGGGGTGCTGTCGTTGAAGATCCCGCGGCGTTGGCAGTTGGGGTATATGCCGCGCTGAGTCTGGTGTTGACTGGGCGGGCCTCATCGCGAGCAAGCTCGCTCCCACAGTGGACGTGTGGTGGTCGCTGATTTTGTGTCCGACGCAAATCCCTTGTGGGAGCGAGCTTGCTCGCGATGAGGCCCGCCCAGACAACATCACTTTAGCCGCCCCGCCGATAAAGCATTATCATGGCGGCAGTTTCGCTGATCGAGTCCGTCATGAAGTTCGCCATCGCCGTATTTTCCGCCGCCCATGCGCCCTCCTCGCGCCGCGCCCTGCTGTTCGCCCAGGCCGCGCTGGCCGGCGGGCACGAGATTGTCCGGCTGTTTTTCTATCAGGACGGCGTCTACAACGCGTCCGCCAGCGTGGTCACGCCCCAGGATGAACCGGACTTGCCCAAGCAATGGCGTGCCTTTGTCGGTGACCATCAACTCGATGGCGTGGTGTGCATCGCCGCCGCGCTGCGTCGTGGCGTGTTGAACGAGGAAGAAGCCAGGCGCTATCAGCGTGAGGCCGTAGCCGTCGGTGCACCGTGGGAGTTGTCCGGACTCGGCCAATTGCATGACGCCGCGCAGGATGCCGACCGTCTGATCTGTTTCGGAGGCGCATGACATGGCCAAATCCATATTGATCATCAGCCGCCAGTCGCCATGGTCCGGCCCAGGCGCGCGGGAAGCGCTGGATATCGTGCTGGCCGGGGGCGCTTTCGATCTGCCGATCGGCCTGTTGTTTCTCGATGACGGTGTGTTCCAGCTGGCCGCCGGTCAGAACGCCAAGGCCCTGCAACAGAAAGACCTGAGCGCCAACCTGCAAGCCCTGCCGATGTTCGGTGTCGAGGAACTGTTTGCCTGTGGCGACAGCATCACCCGGCGTGGCCTGGACCCCAGCAGCCTGTCGCTGGAAGAAGCCCAGGTATTGGCCGCTCACGAAATCACCGCCCTCATTGACCGTTACGACCAGGTGATCACCCTCTGATGTCGACTTTGCATGTGTTGTCTCATTCCCCGTTCGGCGACGAACGCCTGACCAGTTGCCTGCGCGTGATCGGCGCCAACGACGGGTTGCTGTTGTCCGGTGATGCCGCCTATGCGTTGCAACCAGGCACCGCGCCGTTCACTGCGCTCAGCGCACGTGGCCTGAAGCTGTTCGTGCTGGTCGAAGATGCCCAGGCCCGTGCGCTTGCGGTTCCAGACTGGGCCAGTGCCATCGATTACCCGGCCTTCGTCGAGCTGTCGATTCACTACGACAAGGTCAACAGTTGGCTATGAAGGCATTGACGGTCGGCCCCCGCGCCATCGAACTGGACAAGGACGGTTTCCTGGTCGAACTGAGTGACTGGTCCGCCGATGTGGCCAGTGCCCTGGCGGCGGCCGAAGACATCGAACTGACGCCCGAACACTGGGAAGTCCTCGAACTGCTGCGCAGTTTCTACGCCGAATTCCAGCTGTCACCGGCCACCCGCCCGTTAATCAAGTACACAGCCCTGAAACTCGGCCCGGAAAAAGGCAACAGCCTGCACCTGAACCGACTGTTCAAAGGCACTCCCGCCAAACTCGCCGCGAAACTCGCGGGCCTGCCCAAACCGACGAATTGCTTATGACCGATTACCCAGCACTGACACTCGAAACGCCCGCCGAGCACCCGTTCGCCCAGTTCGTACGGATCCTTGGCAAAGGCAAGCGCGGCGCCCGTGACCTGACCCGGGTCGAGGCCCGCGAAGCCATGGGCATGGTGCTCGATGAAAAGGTCGAGGAAACCCAGCTCGGCGCCTTCCTGATGCTGTTGCGGCACAAGGAAGAAAGCTTCGAGGAGATGGCGGGTTTCACCGAGGCATTGCGCGAACGCCTGAATCCTCCGGCAATGGCAGTGGATCTGGACTGGCCGACCTATGCCGGCAAGAAGCGGCACTTGCCGTGGTATCTGCTGGCGGCCAAGTGCCTGGCGCAAAACGGCGTGCGGATTTTCATGCACGGCGGCGGCGCCCACACGGCCGGACGCTTGTACAGCGAGCAACTGCTGGGCGAATTGAACATCCCGTTGTGCCGTAACTGGCAACAGGTGGGTTCGGCGCTGGATAACGGCGGCCTGGCCTTCATGCCATTGATGGACTGGGCGCCACAGCTGCAACGCATGATCGATCTGCGCAACACCCTGGGCCTGCGCTCGCCGATCCACTCCCTAGCGCGGATCCTCAACCCACTGGGCGCCCGTTGTGGCCTGCAGAGCATTTTCCACCCGGGTTATCAGGCCGTGCATCGCGACGCCAGTGGATTGCTCGGTGATACCGCCATTGTGATCAAGGGCGATGGCGGCGAGATCGAGATCAACCCGGACGCCGACAGTCACCTGTACGGCACCACCGGGGGCGAGAGCTGGGACGAGGAATGGCCGCAGTTGTCGGCGCAGCGTCACGTCAAACCTGCCTCGCTTGATCCTGAGCATTTGAAAGCGGTCTGGCGTGGCGACGTGGTCGACAGCTACCCGCAAATGGCCCTGATCTCGACCATGGCCTTGGCCCTGCGTGGCCTTGGCCAGACCCGCGAACAGGCCTTCGAAACCGCTGAAAAATACTGGGCCGCGCGGGACAAATCGATTTAATCGATCATTCGCGCCCGATCTTTGCGCTTTTTGTTCGAACTCATCGGAATAGACTCGACTCCATCGATTATGGGTTTCGGGAGTCTTGAACATGGGTTTGTTAGTGGATGGCCGCTGGCAGGACAAGTGGTACGAAAGCAGCAAGGACGGTGCGTTCCAGCGCGAACAGGCGCAGCGTCGCAACTGGTTGACCGCTGACGGCAAGCCGGGGCCGACCGGCGTCGGCGGTTTCGCGGCTGAGCCCGGGCGCTATCACCTGTACGTTTCCCTGGCCTGTCCGTGGGCTCATCGCACACTGATCCTGCGCAAACTCAAAGGCCTCGAAAACCTGATCGACGTTTCGGTGGTCAGTTGGTTGATGCTGGAAAACGGCTGGACCTTCGACCAGCACCTGGGGTCGACCGGCGACAAGCTCGACCATTTCGAATTCATGCACCAGCGCTACACCGCCGACACCGCCGACTACACCGGTCGCGTCACCGTGCCGGTGCTGTGGGACAAACAGCAAAAGCGCATCGTCAACAATGAATCATCGGAAATCATCCGCATGTTCAATGGCGCCTTCGACGATCTGACCGGTAACGACCTGGACTTCTACCCGGCGCCGCTGCGGGGAGAAATCGATGCGTTGAACGAGCGGATTTATCCGGCGGTGAACAATGGCGTGTACCGCGCCGGGTTTGCCACGTCGCAACAGGCTTATGAAGAAGCGTTCGATGATGTGTTTGCCGAGCTGGACCGGCTGGAGCTGTTGCTGGGCGCCAACCGCTATCTGGCGGGCGAGTACCTGACCGAAGCGGACATCCGCCTGTTCACCACGCTGATTCGCTTCGACGCGGTGTACTACGGGCACTTCAAGTGCAACCTGCGGCGGATTGCGGATTATCCGAACCTGTCGAACTGGCTGCGGGAGATTTACCAGTGGCCGGGGATTGCCGAGACCGTCGACTTCACCCACATCAAAAACCACTACTATGCCAGCCACCGCACCATCAACCCGACGGGTGTGGTGCCGAAAGGGCCGGCGCAGGACTTCACCGCGGCCCATGATCGGGAGCGGTTGAGTGGGAAAGGGGTTTGGCGCAGAGCTTGAGATTTGTGCAGGTTTTGAAGGCCCCATCGCGAGCAAGCTCGCTCCCACAATTGATTTGTGTCGTTCACAAATCCCCTGTGGGAGCGAGCTTGCTCGCGATGGGGCAACTCGGTCTCAGACCTGCCCCTGAGCCCCTTCGAACCACGCCAGTTTCTCGCGCAGTTGCACCACTTCACCCACGATCACCAAGGTCGGCGCATGCACTTCATGCTCTGCCACCAGTCGTGGCAGGTCCGCCAGGGTGCCGGTAAACACCCGCTGGTTGACCGTGGTGCCCTGCTGGATCAGTGCCGCCGGGGTATCGGCGGCGCGACCATGCTTGATCAACTGTTCGCAGATGATCGGCAAGCCCACCAGCCCCATGTAGAACACCAGGGTTTGCGCCGGGGCGACCAGATCGGCCCATGGCAAATCGCTGGAGCCGTCCTTGAGGTGGCCGGTGATGAAACGCACCGACTGCGCATAATCGCGGTGGGTCAGCGGAATCCCGGCATAGGCCGCGCAACCGCTGGCTGCCGTGATCCCCGGCACGACCTGGAACGGGATGCCATGGGCCGCCAGTTCTTCGATCTCCTCGCCACCACGACCGAAGATGAACGGATCGCCGCCCTTCAATCGCACCACACGCTTGCCTTGCTTGGCCAGATCCACCAATTGCTGGTTGATCTGATCCTGCGGCACCGCGTGATCGGATCGGCGCTTGCCGACGTAAACCCGCTCGGCGTCGCGACGGCACAGTTCGAGAATCGCCGGTGCCACCAAACGGTCGTACAGCACCACGTCGGCTTGCTGCATCAGACGTAATGCCTTGAACGTCAGCAGGTCGGGATCACCTGGCCCTGCGCCCACCAGATAGACTTCACCGGTCGCCACTGGCGCCTCACCATCGATTTTCGCCTGGAGCAACCGCTCGGCTTCACCGCCCTGCCCAGCCAGTTGCCGATCGGCAACCGGGCCCTGGAAAACATCTTCCCAGAACGCCCGACGCTGCTGCACATCCGGAAACAGGCCTTTGACCTGATGACGGAATCGCGCAGCCAGCCCGGCCAATTGACCGTAGGTGGAAGGAATCCAGGTTTCGATCTTGGCGCGAATCAAACGTGCCAGCACCGGCGCATCGCCGCCGCTGGACACAGCAATGATCAAGGGAGAACGGTCGACGATGGCCGGGAAGATCACGCTGCACAGGGCCGGCGCGTCCACCACGTTGACCGGCACGCAACGCCGATGGGCATCGGCGGAAACTTGTGCGTTCAGCGTTTCGTCGTCGGTGGCGGCAATGATCAGCCCGCAACCGTCCAGATCCGCCTCGGCGTAGCCACGCAACAGGCACTCGCCACCGCTGCCGGCAACCAGCTCGCGCAATTGCGCTTCGATTTCAGGTGCAACCACCCGCAGCAGCGCACCGGCATCGGCCAGCAGGCGGGATTTGCGCAAGGCAATCTCCCCCCCGCCGACGACCAACACACGACTGCCGCGAAGGTTGTGAAACAGCGGCAGATAGTTCATTTAGCCGATGACCTCAAGGCCACCCATGTAGGGCTTGAGGACTTCAGGCACACGGATGGAACCGTCGGCCTGCTGATAGTTCTCGAGCACCGCGACCAGGGTACGGCCCACCGCCAGGCCGGAGCCGTTCAGGGTGTGTACCAGTTCCGGCTTGCCGGTTTCCGGGTTGCGGAAACGCGCTTGCATGCGGCGGGCCTGGAAGTCGCCGCAGTTGGAGCACGACGAGATTTCGCGGTACTTGTCCTGGCTCGGGATCCACACTTCCAGGTCGTAGGTCTTGACCGCGCTGAAGCCCATGTCGCCGGTGCACAGCGCCAGAGTGCGGTAAGGCAGTTCCAGCAATTGCAGGACTTTCTCGGCGTTGGCGGTCAGGCCTTCCAGCGCTTCCATGGATTTCGATGGCTCGACGATCTGCACCATTTCAACCTTGTCGAACTGGTGCTGGCGGATCATGCCGCGGGTGTCACGACCCGATGCACCGGCTTCGCTGCGGAAGCATGGCGTGTGGGCGACGAACTTGATCGGCAGCAGTTTCGAATCGACGATTTCGCCGGCGACGATGTTGGTCAGCGACACTTCAGCGGTCGGGATCAGGTACAGGTCGGCTTCGCCTTCGCGCGCGATCTTGAACAGGTCTTCTTCGAACTTCGGCAGCTGGCCGGTGCCTTGCAGCGCCGGGGCCTGGACCAGATAAGGCGTGTAGGCCTCTTCGTAGCCGTGCTCGGTGACGTGCAGGTTGATCATGAACTGCGCCAGGGCGCGGTGCAGACGGGCAATCGGGCCGCGCAGCAGGGCGAAACGGGCGCCGGACAGCTTGGCGGCGGTTTCGAAGTCCAGCCAGCCGAACTTCTCGCCCAGGGCGACGTGGTCCTGAACCGGGAAATCGAAGGCAGTCGGGGTGCCCCAGCGGCGCACTTCGACGTTGCCGTCTTCGTCTTCGCCGACCGGCACCGATTCGTGCGGCAGGTTGGGGATACCCAGCAGGATCGAGTCCAGATCGGTCTGGATCGCGTCCAGTTCGACTTTACCCGCGCTCAATTCGCCCGCCATGCGCTCGACGTCCGCCATCAGCGGCGCGATGTCTTCGCCGCGCTGCTTGGCCTGACCGATGGATTTGGAGCGCGCATTACGTTCAGCCTGCAGTGCTTCGGTGCGGGTCTGGACGGTCTTGCGCTGTTCTTCCAGCGCTTCGATGCGCGCAACATCCAGGGTATAGCCACGGGATGCCAGGCGGTCCGCTACGTCCTGAAGGTTGCTACGTAACAGTTTGGAATCGAGCATGTCGGTTTCTCGTTTATCAAAGTTTGGTCAAGGACAGGCCGGCCCAGGTGGCAAGCAGCCCGCCGAATACGCTGAGCGCCGCATAGCCCAAGGCTAGCGGCACTTGCCCGCTTTCCAGCAGGCGCACCGTATCCAGTGAAAAGGATGAAAAAGTCGTCAGCCCCCCGAGGAAGCCAACGATCAACCCGGCACGCACCTCGATGGGCACCTCCGGGCGTATCAAAAACAGACCGTATAGAACGCCGATCAGCAAACAGCCCACGATATTAACGGCCAGCGTCGCGGTATAGAAGTGCCGAGGCCAATTCGCGTTGATCCAGTTGCCCGTGACGAAGCGCAACAACGTGCCGGCCACCCCGCCGACGGAAACCGCAACGATCAAGGGAAGCACTATTTTCTCCGCTGCCTTGGGCTTAAACGGTCGAGTTTCGCCAGGTGATTGAGTTTTTCGCCGATCTTCAACTCCAGGCCACGGGGCACGGGCTGATAGAACGGGATCGGGTCGAGTTCTTCCGGGAAATAGTCTTCGCCAGCGGCATAGGCGTCCGGCTCATCGTGGGCATAACGGTATTCATCGCCGTAGCCCAATTGTTTCATAAGCTTGGTCGGCGCGTTGCGCAGGTGCAGCGGCACTTCCAGCGAACCGTGCTCGGCGGCGGCGCGCAATGCCGTCTTGAAGCCCATGTACACCGCGTTGCTCTTTGGCGCGCAGGCCAGATAGGTGATGGCCTGGGCCACCGCCAACTCGCCTTCGGGGCTGCCGAGGCGCTCCTGCACTTCCCAGGCCGCCAGGCACAGGCTCAGGGCGCGGGGGTCGGCATTGCCGATGTCTTCGCTGGCCATGCGCACCACGCGCCGGGCCAGGTACAAGGGGTCGCAACCGCCGTCGATCATCCGCGCAAACCAGTACAAGGCGCCGTCGGGGTTGGAGCCGCGCACCGATTTATGCAGGGCGGAAATCTGGTCGTAGAACGCTTCGCCGCCCTTGTCGAACCGCCGGCGGGTATCGCCGAGCAGGCTTTGCAGCAGGTCGGTGCCGATTTCGCCGTTGTCTTCCGCCAGGTCCGAGGCGTTTTCCAGCAGGTTGAGCAGGCGCCGACCATCGCCATCGGCAGCCGACAGCAGCATCTGGAAGCCTTCGTCGCTGAGGGTCAGGTTACGCTTGCCCAGGCCACGCTCTTCGGTCAGCGCGCGGTGCACCAGTTTGCGCAGGGCCGCTTCGTCGAGGCTTTTCAGCACATAGACCCGCGCCCGCGACAGCAAGGCGTTGTTGAGTTCGAACGAGGGATTTTCCGTGGTTGCGCCGATGAAAATCAGCGTACCGTCTTCGACATAGGGCAGGAACGCATCCTGCTGGGACTTGTTGAATCGATGCACTTCGTCGACGAACAGAATGGTGCGGCGGCCGTACTGCGCGGCCTGCTGTTTGGCGATTTCCACCGCCTGACGGATCTCCTTGACCCCGGCCAGCACTGCCGAGACCGTTTCGAAGTGCGCGTCCGAGACTTCCGCGAGCAATCGCGCCAGGGTGGTTTTGCCCACGCCCGGCGGCCCCCAGAAAATCATCGAATGCAGGGCACCCTGCTCCAGCGCCTCGCGCAGGGGCTTGCCGCGAGCGAGCACGTGTTCCTGACCGACGTACTCGTCCAGATTGGCCGCGCGCAAACGGGCGGCCAGGGGCTGGGCGATGGGAGCGCTGCGAAACAGATCCATGGCGTACGTTGAAAACCTCGGGTTACTTAATACCTGCGGGCCAAAACGCTGACCCTGTGGGAGCGAGCTTGCTCGCGATTACGGCATCACATTCAACATTTATGTCGACTGACCCAACGCTATCGCGAGCAAGCTCGCTCCCACAGGTTTTGCATCAGCCGTTTATTCCTGAATGACGTCCGCGCCCTTGGGAATATCGAACTTGAACTTGGACGCAGGGATCGGCTCGTTCGCCTTCACCCCGGTGAACAGGATATTGGTGCGCTGGCCGACGCTGTCGATCAGTTGCATATCATTGACCAAGCCATTGCGGAACGACAGGCGCAGGCTGTCGAACAGGGTGTCCTTGGTTTTCGGCTTCAGGGTGAAGTCAATCACGCCGCCGGCTTCCTTGGCACTGATGTCGAAGCTCTGGCTGATCTTCGACACGTCACCGGACAACAGCAAGGCCGGGGTCTGGGTCAGGCGCTGGTCGAGGTTCTTGATGGTGGCCTGTTCCAGATCCGGGTCCCACAAGGTGACTTTCTTGCCATCGGAAATCATGGTCTGTTCGGCCGGCGCATCGGTGTGCCAGTAGAACAGGCCCGGACGCTGCAGGGACATCTCGCCGGCGGTTTCCTGCAATTGGGTGCCTGTGCCATCAAGGGTCAGTTGCGAGAAACGTGCGGTCAGGGTCTGGGATTTTTCCAGCAGTTGGGTCAGGCGCGCCACGTCCTTGTCATCGGCGTTAGCCTGGAGCGTGGTCAAGGCCAGTACCGGCAGCAACAGCATGCGGATCAGACGCATGGGAGTCCTCATAACATTCGTGGGAGTGCGGGCGGCGCCAAAGGCACCCCCCTTTCATACTCGGGTCAGTCGCGCACCGGCCCCGGGGCCAGGACTTCACGCGAACCGTTGGTGTTCATGGACGTCACGACCCCGGCCATTTCCATGGCTTCGATCATGCGCGCAGCGCGGTTGTAGCCGATCTTCAGCTTACGCTGAACCGCAGAAATGGAGGCACGACGGCTTTCCAGCACGAACTGGACCGCTTCGTCGTACAGCGCGTCGGCCTCGGGATCGTCACCGTCGCCGCCACCGCTGCTGCCTTCAAAGCCGCTGCCCGCTTCTTCGACGCCATTGAGGATGTCGTCGTTGTATTCCGGCGCACCCCGCAGCTTCCAGGCTTCCACCACGCGGTGAACCTCATCGTCGGACACGAAAGCACCGTGAACACGAATCGGCAGGCTGGTACCCGGCGGCATGTAGAGCATGTCACCGTGGCCCAGCAGTTGTTCGGCGCCGCCCTGGTCGATGATGGTCCGCGAGTCGATCTTGCTCGATACCTGGAACGCCATGCGGGTCGGGATGTTGGCCTTGATCAGACCGGTGATCACATCCACCGACGGACGCTGGGTCGCAAGGATCAAGTGGATACCGGCCGCACGAGCCTTTTGCGCGATACGGGCGATCAGTTCTTCAACCTTCTTGCCGACGATCATCATCATGTCGGCGAATTCGTCGACTACGACCACGATGGTCGGCAGCTTCTGCAGCAGTGGCGCTTCGTCGTGGATGCTTTCACGCTTGTACAGCGGATCGCTCAACGGCTCGCCGGCGTCCTGGGCTTCCTTGACCTTGGCGTTGAAGCCCGACAGGTTTCGCACGCCCATCTTGGCCATCAACTTGTAGCGTCGCTCCATCTCGGCAACGCTCCAGCGCAGGGCGTTGGCGGCGTCTTTCATGTCGGTGACAACCGGGCACAGCAGGTGCGGAATGCCTTCGTAGATCGACAGTTCCAGCATTTTCGGGTCGATCATGATCAGCTTGGCGTCTTCCGGGCCAGACTTGAACAGGATCGACAGGATCATCGCGTTCACACCCACCGACTTACCGGAACCGGTGGTACCGGCCACCAGCAAGTGCGGCATTTTCGCAAGGTCGGTGATGACCGGCTTGCCGCCGATGTCATGGCCCAGGGCCAGGGTGACCGGGGATTTGAAGTTGTCGTATTCCGGAGTCGACAACACCTCGGAGAAACGCACGATCTGCCGATCTTCGTTGGGAATCTCGATACCGACCGTGGTCTTGCCCGGAATCACTTCCACCACGCGCACGCTGGTCACGGCCAGGGAACGGGCCAGGTCTTTGGCCAGGTTGGAGATTCGGCTGACTTTTACCCCGGCCGCCGGCTGGATTTCGTAACGGGTGATCACCGGGCCCGGGTGGATCGAATCCACTGCGACTTCAACGCCGAATTCCTTGAGCTTGATTTCCAGCAAGTGGCCGACCGCAGCCAGGGATTCAGGCGAGTAATTGAGCTGTTTCTTTTCCGCCGGATCGAGAATCGAAATCGGCGGCAAGGTGCCTTCCACGGCGCTGTCGACGAACAGCGGCGCCTGCTTTTCTTTCTCGACGCGTTTGCTCGGTGCGGCGGGCTTTGGCGGCGCGGGCGCAATCACCGGCGGCACCTGCTTCTCGCGCTCGGACATGTGCTTGCTCAGGGCTTGCTCACGTTCGATCAGGCGTTCCTTGACCTTGGCCTGCTCGCGTTTGTCGGTGACCGTCGGCGCAACCACTTCATCCATACGGTCGTCGACTTCACGCAACTGGGCAACCAGCTGTTTGCGCTCGGTACGGGCCGCCCACCAGCGATTGGCGGCGCCCTGGAACAGCTCGAACAGGTCGAGGGTGATCTTGCCGGTGATGTCCATCACCTTGAACCACGACAGGTCGGTAAACACAGTCAGGCCGAACAGGAACAACGCAATGAACAACAGCGTGCTGCCCTGGATATTCAGGGCGTTCCTGGCCAGTTCGCCGAGGCTTTCCCCCAGCGCACCGCCCGCACCGGCCGGCAGACCGGTCGCGGCATGAAAATGGATATGGGCCAGAGCGGCGCCCGACAGCACCAGGAACACCAGGCCGATCAGGCGCCAGGAGAACAGCCACCCGCTCCACTGCCACGGTTCGTGACGCTGGCGGAAGATCTGGTACGCCTTGATGGCCAGTAGCAACGGGAAGATGTAGGCGAAGTAACCCAGCACCATGAACAGGATATCGGCGCTGTAGGAGCCCGCTGGCCCGCCGAAGTTCTGCACGTCGTCGATCTTGCTGTTATGGCTCCAGCCCGGATCATCCTTGCCATAGGTCAACAAGGCCATCATCAGGAACAGGCACAAGGCACCGATGGCGATCAGCGCACCTTCCTTGAGTCGGTAGTGCAAGTGCTGGCGCCAGAGCGGCACGACGGCTGGTTTGGGTGCTGCGGTGGATTTCTTCAAAACGCTTCTTTTCCTGCGCCAATGGCGCGTCCATCTGGTGAATGTCTATAAAAACCGCGAAAAAACTGCCCAATCCAGGCAGGTAATAAAGTTAACACGTGTAACCGGGACTACTTTTAACACTGCACCCCTGTTTCTATAAACACGGCGCACACTGAATATATGTAACACGCAGGGCATTGTACGGGTTTGTACGCACGACGCCATGCTTGAGACCCTTGGATGCAGCATAGTCAACAGCACATGACATGCCATTCAATTTGAGCATGCATTCTCTTTGGTGACAAAGGCTTATGAGGTGTTTTTTATGAGCGAAGCGAAGCATTCCCGCCTGATTATCCTGGGCTCCGGCCCTGCCGGTTACAGCGCGGCAGTTTATGCCGCCCGCGCCAACCTCAAGCCGGTTGTCATTACCGGCATCCAGGCAGGCGGCCAGCTCACCACCACCGTCGAAGTGGATAACTGGCCAGGCGACGTTGAAGGCCTGACCGGACCGGTGCTGATGGATCGCATGCAAAAACACGCCGAACGCTTTGCCACCGAGATCGTTTACGACCACATCCATACCGCCAAGTTGCAACAACGACCGTTCGAGCTGATCGGCGATGGCGGCACCTACACCTGCGACGCCTTGATCATTGCCACCGGCGCCTCCGCGCAATACCTGGGCCTGCCGTCGGAAGAAGCGTTCGCCGGCAAAGGAGTTTCGGCGTGCGCGACCTGTGATGGATTTTTCTATCGCAATCAAGTGGTTGCTGTGGTCGGCGGCGGCAACACGGCGGTCGAGGAAGCCTTGTACCTGTCGAACATCGCCAAAGAAGTGCACCTGATCCATCGGCGCGACAAACTGCGCTCGGAGAAAATCCTCCAGGACAAACTCTTTGAAAAGGCCGCCAACGGCAATGTTCGCCTGCACTGGAACCAAAACCTGGACGAAGTGCTCGGCGATGCCAGCGGCGTGACCGGTGCCCGCCTGCGGGACAGTCACACGGGTGAAACCCGGGAGCTGCCGCTGGCCGGGGTGTTTATCGCCATCGGCCATAAACCCAACACCGACCTGTTCACAGGCCAACTGGAAATGCGCGACGGGTATCTGCAGGTCAAGGGTGGCAGCGAAGGCGATGCCACCGCTACGGCGATTGCAGGTGTGTTTGCCGCCGGTGACGTGGCCGACCACGTTTATCGCCAGGCCGTTACATCTGCCGGTGCCGGTTGCATGGCGGCGCTGGACGCTGAAAAATACCTGGACGACATTCCAACCGTTTGAAGGCAAACTTTATGGCGGGCCAACACCCGCCACTGCCCTCCCCTTCTGCAAGCCCGGATGCCATGCTGACTTGGTTACAACGCAATACCTTGCATTTCCCTCCACTGGAAAAGGCCATGCGCGACCCCAACGGGCTGCTGGCTGCCGGTGGTGATCTGTCCGCCGATCGGCTGATCTCGGCTTATCGCCACGGCTGCTTCCCTTGGTTTTCCGAGGGCCAGCCAATCCTCTGGTGGTCTCCGGACCCGCGTACGGTGCTGTTTCCCGACGAATTGCACGTCTCGCGCAGCCTGAACAAACTGCTACGCCAGCAACGCTATCAAGTGACCTTTGACCAGGACTTCGCCGCCGTCATCCGCGCCTGTGCCGCGCCCCGGGATTACGCCGACGGCACCTGGATCACCGAGGCCATGCAGGACGCCTACATCGAACTGCACAGGCGTGGCCACGCGCACTCGGTGGAAGTGTGGGACGGGGACGAACTGGTGGGCGGACTCTACGGCCTGGCGATGGGCCAGCTGTTTTTCGGCGAATCCATGTTCAGCCTCGCTGACAACGCCTCGAAATTCGGCTTTGCCACACTGGTGCGGCATCTGAAAGACTCGGGTTTTGTACTGATCGATTGCCAGATGCCCACCGATCACCTGCACAGTCTCGGAGCCCGGGCGATACCCCGCCATGAATTTGCCAACTATCTGGCCAGGCATCTGGACCAGCCCAATCGCGCTAGCTGGGTTTGCTGAGCGACTTTTGCGCAGGTGGCTTACACTTATTCAAAAGCATTATCCCGAGGGTTGATCATGACCGAGTTGGCGCGATTGAAGTTCTATGCCACTCAGCCGCACTCTTGCAGTTATCTGCCGGAGGAGCAGGCCACAACCCTGTTCCTCGACCCTAGCCAGCCCATGGATGTGCATGTCTATGCAGACCTGTCGGAGATGGGGTTTCGTCGCAGTGGCGATCATCTCTATCGGCCGCATTGCCAGAATTGCAATGCCTGCGTTCCGGCGCGCATTCCCGTGGGACAGTTCACGCCCAACCGGCAACAGAAACGCATCTTCAAGCGCAACGTGGATTTGCAGGTACGTCCAGCCAAGCCCGGCTTCAACGAAGAATACTTCGACCTTTACCAGCGCTATATTGAACAGCGTCACGCCGATGGCGACATGTACCCGCCGAGTCGCGACCAGTTTTCGACATTCCTGGTGCGGGACCTGCCGTTTTCAAGATTTTATGAATTTCGCCTGAATGGCCGGCTGCTGGCCGTCGCCGTCACCGATTTACTGCCGAACGGTCTTTCGGCGGTCTACACCTTCTACGAACCGGCCGAAGAGCGCCGCAGCCTTGGGCGCTATGCGATCCTGTGGCAAATCGCCGAGGCCAGGCGGCTGGGGCTGGATGCGGTCTACCTCGGCTACTGGATCAAAAACTGCAAAAAAATGAACTACAAGACTCAATATCGCCCTATTGAGTTGCTGATTAATCAGCGCTGGGTGGTTCTAAACTAGAGCCGCCCCTAAACCCCTTGGCTTAAACCCCATTTTTCGGGCACAATGCACGCCGCTTTTGCCTGGCGCAGTTGCACCGGGCCATTCATTGGACACCGAGGGCTTTACTGCATGTCGAAAGAAGACAGCTTCGAAATGGAAGGCACTGTCGTCGACACCCTGCCCAACACCATGTTTCGTGTGGAGTTGGAAAATGGGCACGTCGTAACCGCGCACATCTCCGGCAAGATGCGCAAGAACTACATCCGTATTCTTACCGGCGACAAAGTGCGCGTAGAGCTGACTCCTTATGACTTGAGCAAAGGGCGCATCACTTACCGCGCTCGATAAGGTTGGAGCGAGCTTGCTCGCGAAAAACCTGACGGTACCGCGTCAAGTCAGAGTCCCCGCATCATCATTGACGAACATCGCGAGCAAGCTCGCTCCTACAGAGATAGGGCTCACTCGCTAAGCAAGTCAATACAAAACGCCCGGCTTATGCCGGGCGTTTTTGTTTGCCTGTAATTTACCCCCCACCTCCTGTAGGAGCGAGCTTGCTCGCGAAAAACCTGAGAGCACCACGTCAAGTCAGACTCCCCGCATCATCGTTGACGACCATCGCGAGCAAGCTCGCTCCCACAGACAGCAGACATGCCGATCAACAGACAGCAAAAAGGCGCCTCTCGGCGCCTTTTTGTTTTGCGGTTTAACGTCAGGCCATCTCGGCCGTGGTCTCGAACTCGAAGGTCAGCTCTCCGTCCTTGATGTCGATGTGTACCACACCGCCATGCTCGGCCAGTTCGCCAAAGAGAATCTCCTCCGCCAGCGGACGCTTGATCTTGTCCTGGATCAGGCGAGCCATTGGGCGAGCACCCATCGCCGCGTCGTAGCCACCTTCGGCCAGCCAGTTGCGGGCTGCATCGGTGACTTCCAGCAACACTCGCTTGTCTTCCAGTTGCGCCTGAAGCTCGGTAAGGAACTTGTCCACCACGCTCTTGATAACCTCATGACTGAGGCGACCAAACTGGATGATGGTGTCCAGACGGTTGCGGAATTCCGGCGTGAAGCTCTTCTTGATCACTTCCATCGCATCGGACGAGTGATCCTGATAGGTGAAACCGATCGAAGCGCGGGCTGCAGTCTCGGCACCGGCGTTGGTCGTCATGATGACGATCACGTTACGGAAATCCGCCTTGCGCCCGTTGTTATCGGTCAACGTACCGTGGTCCATGACCTGCAACAGCAGGTTGAAGACTTCCGGATGCGCCTTCTCGATTTCATCGAGCAACAATACGCAGTGTGGCTGCTTGGTGATGGCTTCGGTGAGCAGACCGCCCTGATCGAATCCGACATAACCAGGAGGCGCACCGATCAGACGCGATACGGTGTGGCGCTCCATGTATTCGGACATGTCGAAACGAATCAGCTCGACACCCAAGGCCTTGGCCAACTGACGCGCCGCTTCGGTTTTACCGACACCGGTAGGCCCTGCGAACAGGAACGAACCGACAGGCTTGTCAGGGGATTTGAGGCCGGCACGGGACAGCTTGATCGCGGTTGCCAGCGAATCGATCGCGGCATCCTGACCGAACACGGTCAACTTCAGGTCACGCTCCAGGTTACGCAGCAGCTCCTTGTCGGAACTGGTGACGTGTTTTGGCGGAATCCGCGCGATTTTCGCGACGATGTCCTCGACTTGCGGCACTTCGATGCGCTTCACACGCTTCTCGACCGGTTGCAGGCGCTGATAGGCACCCGCCTCGTCGATGACATCGATAGCCTTGTCCGGCATATGACGGTCGTTGATGTAACGCGAGGCCAGTTCGGCAGCCGCGCGCAGGGCCTCATCACTGTATTCGATATTGTGATGGCTTTCGAAACGCCCCTTCAGGCCGCGCAGAATGCCAATGGTGTCTTCCACCGAAGGCTCCGACACATCGACCTTCTGGAAGCGTCGGGCCAAGGCACGATCCTTCTCGAAGATGCCGCGGAATTCCTGGAAGGTGGTTGAACCGATGCAACGGATATCACCCGAGGACAGCAGCGGCTTGAGCAGGTTCGAGGCATCCATGACGCCACCGGACGCGGCACCCGCACCAATGATGGTGTGGATCTCGTCGATGAACAGGATTGCCTGCGGACGTTTTTTCAGTTCATTGAGCAACGCCTTGAAGCGCTTCTCGAAATCGCCACGATACTTGGTGCCCGCGAGCAGAGCGCCAAGATCGAGGGAATAAACAACACTGTTTGCCAGCAGATCCGGCACCTGGTCGTCGACAATGCGCTTGGCCAAGCCTTCGGCAATCGCGGTTTTACCCACGCCCGCCTCGCCCACCAGCAGCGGATTGTTTTTGCGCCGACGCGCCAGGATCTGCGCAACGCGCTCGACTTCCAGCTCACGCCCCACCAGCGGATCGATGCGACCCTGGCGCGCGAGTTCGTTGAGGTTGCTGGCATAAGCATCCAGGGGATTGCCTGAGGAAGAAGACTCACCGCCCTCGTCGTCCTGCATATCTTGCTCACCTTCAGAGTGATCGCCATGCCCCGGCACTTTGGAAATGCCATGGGCGATGTAGTTGACGACATCTATACGGGCAACGCTCTGCTGTTTCAGCAGGAACACCGCCTGACTCTCTTGCTCACTGAAGATCGCGACCAGCACGTTGGCGCCAGTCACTTCGCGTTTGCCCGAGCTCTGTACGTGAAACACAGCACGTTGCAGTACACGCTGGAAGCCCAGGGTTGGCTGGGTTTCGCGATCCTCGTCATGCACGGGGATCAATGGCGTGGTGGAGTCGATGAACTCCTGCAGGTCATGCTTGAGTTTGTCGAGGTTTGCGCCGCACGCACGCAGAACGGTGGCGGCAGCCTCATTGTCCAATAGGGCCAGCAAGAGGTGCTCGACGGTCATGAACTCATGACGCTTCGAACGAGCTTCCTTGAAGGCAAGATTGAGGGTGACTTCGAGCTCGCGGTTTAACATAGCTTCACCTCATACCCAAGTGTCCGGCGATTAACCGTCCTTCTCGATTTCACAGAGTAGCGGATGCTGGCTTTCCCTGGCGTACTGGTTGACCTGCATGGCCTTGGTCTCGGCGATGTCGCGGGTAAACACTCCACATACTGCCCGTCCTTCTGTGTGGACGGCCAGCATGACCTTGGTCGCCAGCTCGCGATTCAGGTTAAAAAACACCTCGAGCACTTCGACGACGAAATCCATCGGTGTGTAGTCATCATTGAACAAAACCACCTTGTACATCGGCGGCGCCTGTAAAGCAGGCTTGGCCTCCTGAACAGCAATGCCTGCGGAATCGTCGTCGTGTTCCTCCGGGCGATCCTTCTGGAGAGTCGGGCGATCCTGATTGAATGTTAGTCGAATCTGGCTGATTGCATGCATGGAAAGAAAGGTTCGTCAGTTGTTCAAATACAGTGGTGGGGGCGGCTATCAGCGATTTCAACTCCGACTGCCGGGTCAGCTTGACTATCGGCAAAACGGTGTTACAACCAATAGAGCCCACAGTGGGTAAAAAAGGTCCGCGGAGTCAATCTTATTTACAGATTCGACTGCGGATGTACTGGATGATACTCCAGTGATGGAGTGTGTTGCAGAGGGAGTTGGGTATGTCAGGCGGCAAGGTCAGCGGCAAGGTCAAATGGTTCAACAATGCCAAGGGTTACGGTTTCATCAATGAGGACGGCAAGACAGAAGACCTGTTTGCCCACTACTCCGCCATCCAGATGGAAGGTTATAAAACCCTGAAAGCCGGGCAAGCTGTCGTATTCGACATCATCCAGGGCCCCAAAGGCCTGCACGCGGTCAACATCGGCAGCCTGGTGGGCGCTTCGAAAGCGACGGCATCCGCCCCGCAACAGACCGTTACAGTGTAAGTCCACACCGTCATAGCGCCATAAAAAAACCGCCTGACTCATCTACTTGAATCAGGCGGTTTTTGTGTGCCTGCGTTTTGTTACATGTGCGAGATCAGCGCATCACCGAAGCCGGAAGACGACACCAGTTTGGCGCCTTCCATCAGACGCTCGAAGTCATAGGTCACGGTCTTGGCGGAAATCGCGCCATTGGTGCCCTTGATGATCAGGTCGGCCGCTTCGGTCCAGCCCATGTGGCGCAGCATCATTTCAGCCGACAGGATCAACGACCCCGGGTTGACCTGGTCCTTGCCGGCGTACTTCGGCGCCGTACCGTGGGTGGCTTCGAACATGGCGACGGTGTCGGACAGGTTGGCACCAGGCGCAATACCGATACCGCCCACTTCCGCCGCCAGGGCGTCGGAGAGGTAGTCGCCGTTCAGGTTCAGGGTCGCGATCACATCGTACTCGGCCGGGCGCAGCAGGATCTGCTGGAGCATGGCGTCGGCGATGGCATCCTTGACGACGACGTTCTTGCCGGTTTTCGGGTTCTTGAACTGCATCCACGGACCGCCGTCGAGCAGGGTTGCGCCGAACTCTTCAGCCGCCACTTCGTAGGCCCATTCCTTGAAGGCACCCTCGGTGAACTTCATGATGTTGCCTTTGTGCACGATGGTCAGCGAATCGCGATCGTTGTCGACCACATATTGCAGGGCCTTGCGCGCCAGACGCTTGGTGCCCTGCAGGGACACCGGCTTGACGCCGATACCGCAGTTCTCGTCAAAACGGATCTTGGTAACGCCCATTTCTTCTTTCAGGAACTTGATGACCTTGGTGGCTTCCGGCGTACCGGCCTTCCACTCGATGCCCGCGTAGATGTCTTCGGAGTTCTCGCGGAAGATGGTCATGTCGACATCGCCTGGCTTCTTGACCGGGCTAGGCACGCCTTCGAACCAGCGCACCGGGCGCAGGCAGACGTACAGGTCGAGCTGCTGACGCAGGGCCACGTTCAGGGAACGGATGCCGCCACCGACCGGGGTGGTCAGCGGGCCCTTGATGGAAACCACGTAATCCTTGACCGCATCCAGGGTTTCCTGAGGCAGCCAGGTGTCCTGATCGTAAACCTGAGTCGCTTTCTCCCCGGCGTACACCTCCATCCAGGAAATCTTGCGTTCGCCACCGTAGGCCTTCTTAACAGCAGCATCGACAACCTTGATCATGACCGGGCTGATGTCGACACCAATGCCGTCACCTTCGATGAAGGGGATGATCGGGTTATTAGGAACATTGAGAGAATGGTCTGCATTGACGGTGATTTTGTCGCCGACGGCTGGAACCTGAATCTTCTTGTAACCCATGCTGAACTCCATTGATTGGATTGAACATCTGGCTTGGTTCGAGCGTAACCCAGTTGAATCGGCGCGCAAACCCTATGTTCCATCGATCTGGCGCAAAGCCTTGCAACTCGCGCGCTACAAGCCTGAAAGCAAAGGGAAAAGCGCCAAAACCAAGCACGACGAGTGACCTTACGCCCTGCTCGCCCCTGCGACCTTTAGACCAATGGACGACATTCGTTGCATATGAACCATCGGCAGATTGCCAGCTACCTATGTATAATGCCGCCCGCTGACCACAGGGTCACGACGGCTGAAGTGCTCTACGATGAGACTTTCCGCCCGGCAAGCCGGCCTGTTATCGCAGTCCGGCTACTTGACGCCCTACTGATGCACCCAACATCACAGCAACGAAACCTCGATATTCGGCTCATGGATGACTTTGAACGAACGCGCTTACCCGGCGCCCTCGAGTTTCTGCGCACGCTTTAGCAAAGAAGAGAGAGTTAATCCGAATATGCCCACCCGCTCGAAGATCATCTATACCTTCACCGACGAAGCTCCTGCCCTCGCCACCTATTCACTGTTGCCTATCGTAGAGGCGTTCACCGCCTCGGCTGATATCGCCGTTGAAACCCGCGATATCTCTCTTGCAGGGCGCATCCTGGCCAGCTTCCCCGAGCAACTGGGTGACAAAGCCGTAGCCGACCACCTCGCCGAACTGGGCGCCCTGGCCGTTACGCCTGAAGCCAACATCATCAAATTGCCGAACATCAGCGCCTCGGTTCCGCAACTGCAAGCCGCGATCAAAGAGCTGCAAGCTCAAGGCTTCGCACTGCCGGACTACCCTGAGACTGTCACCTGCGACGCCGACAAAGAAGCCAAGGCGCGTTACGACAAGATCAAGGGCAGCGCCGTGAACCCGGTCCTGCGTGAAGGCAACTCCGACCGCCGCGCACCGCTGTCGGTCAAGAACTACGCACGCAAGCACCCGCACAAAATGGGCGCCTGGGCCAAGGACTCCAAGTCCCACATCGCGCACATGAGCACCGGCGATTTCTACGGCAGCGAAAAAGCCGCCCTGATCGACGCCGCTGACGCCGTGAAAATCGAACTGATCGCCCAAGACGGCACCGCTACCGTCCTGAAAGAAAAGACCAGCGTACAAGCCGGTGAGATCCTCGATTGCGCGGTACTGAGCAAAAACGCCCTGCGCAGCTTCATCGCGGCTGAAATCGAAGACGCCAAGGCACAAGGCGTGCTGCTGTCGGTTCACTTGAAAGCCACCATGATGAAGGTCTCCGACCCGATCATGTTCGGCCAGATCGTTGCCGAGTTCTATAAAGACGCACTGGCCAAGCACGCTGACGTGCTGTCACAGATCGGCTTCAACCTGAACAACGGCATCGGCGACCTGTACGCTCGCATCAAGGCTTTGCCTGCCGAGCAGCAAGCGCAGATCGAAGCTGACATCCAGGCGGTCTACGCCGTTCGCCCTTCCCTGGCGATGGTCAACTCCGACAAAGGCATCACCAACCTGCACGTGCCGAGCGACGTGATCGTCGACGCCTCGATGCCGGCAATGATCCGTGACTCCGGCAAGATGTGGGGCACCGACGGCCAGTTGCACGACACCAAAGCCGTGATCCCGGACCGTTGCTATGCCACCATTTACCAGGCCGTGATCGAAGATTGCAAAGCCAACGGTGCGTTCGATCCGACCACCATGGGCAGCGTGCCGAACGTTGGCCTGATGGCGAAGAAAGCCGAAGAGTACGGCTCTCACGACAAGACTTTCCAGATCAAGGCTGACGGCGTTGTTCGCGTCACCGACAGCAAGGGCAACCTGCTGATGGAACAGGCTGTTGAAGCCGGCGACATCTTCCGCATGTGCCAGACCAAAGACGCGCCGATCCAGGACTGGGTCAAACTGGCCGTCAACCGTGCTCGCGCCAGCAGCACCCCGGCGATCTTCTGGCTGGACCCGATGCGCGCCCACGACGGCGTAGTGATCGAGAAAGTTCAGGCTTACCTGAAGGATCACGACACTGCCGGCCTGGACATCCAGATCATGGCACCGGTCGACGCGATGAAGTCCACCCTGCAGCGCACCCGCGCCGGCAAGGACACCATCTCGGTAACCGGCAACGTACTGCGCGACTACCTGACCGACCTGTTCCCGATCATGGAACTGGGCACCAGCGCCAAGATGCTGTCGATCGTGCCGCTGATGAACGGCGGTGGCCTGTTCGAAACCGGCGCCGGCGGTTCGGCTCCGAAGCACGTTCAGCAACTGCTGGAAGAAAACTTCCTGCGCTGGGATTCGCTGGGTGAATTCCTGGCCCTGGCCGCGTCCCTGGAACACCTGGGCGTGACCTACAACAACCCCAAGGCGCTGGTTCTGGCCAAGACCCTGGACCAGGCCACCGGCCAGTTCCTGGACAACAACAAGTCGCCATCGCGCAAAGTCGGCAACATCGACAACCGCGGCAGCCACTTCTATCTGGCGCTGTACTGGGCTCAGGCCCTGGCTGCCCAGACCGAAGACGCTGCACTGCAAGCGCAGTTCGCGACCCTGGCCAAGACCCTGACCGAGAACGAGGCGACCATCGTTGCCGAACTCAACGCCGTTCAGGGCAAGCCAGTGGACATCGGCGGTTACTACCACGCCGACGCCGAGCTGATCAGCAAGGCCATGCGCCCAAGCGCAACCTTCAACGCGGCTGTCGCTGCGCTGGTTTAAGGTTGTAAGGGAACATCACAAACCCCGGCCCTGTGCCGGGGTTTGTGTTTTCCGGACCTCACACAATACCGAATAAACACACAACCCCTGTGGGAGCGAGCTTGCTCGCGATAGCGGTATATCATCCAACACCTCTGGTGACTGACTCGCCGCCATCGCGAGCAAGCTCGCCCCCACAGGGATAGTGTTTCAACATTCAAAACTGAGGAAGTTTTATGGACTGGAAACCCCACATCACCGTCGCCACGATCGTCGAAGACAACGGCCGCTTCCTGATGGTCGAGGAACTCAAGCACGGACGCGTGGTGCTCAATCAGCCCGCCGGCCATCTGGACCCGAACGAAACCCTGACCGAAGCCGCCGTGCGCGAAACCCTCGAGGAAACCGGCTGGGACGTCGAACCGACCGGCGTACTGGGCATTTACCTCTACACCGCCCCGAGCAATGGCGTGACCTACCAGCGGGTCTGCTTCATCGCCAAACCACTGAAACACCACGCGGATTATCAACTGGATGACGGCATCGTCGGCGCCAAGTGGTTGACCCGTGAGGAATTAATCGAGCAGCGCGACAACTGGCGCAGCGAGCTGATCATCCGCTGCATCGACGACTATCTGGCAGGCCAACACTTCGGCCTCGAATTGATCCGTCCTTCTCTTTAGCCTTGCGGGCCTGAGCCTGCTAGAATCGCGTCCTTTTTCAAGACACTCATTGAATCCCTATGCGTGATCCAGCCCCTTCTGACACACAAAAGAAGCGCGTCATTGTCGGCATGTCCGGCGGCGTGGACTCTTCCGTTTCCGCCCTCCTGCTGATCGAGCAGGGTTATGAGGTGGAAGGCCTGTTCATGAAGAACTGGGAAGAAGACGATGGAACGGAATACTGCACCGCCATGGATGACCTGGCGGACGCCCAGGCCGTGTGCGACAAGATTGGCATCAAGCTGCACACCGCCAACTTCGCCGCCGAGTACTGGGACAACGTGTTCGAGCATTTCCTGGCCGAATACAAGGCCGGACGCACGCCGAACCCGGACATCCTGTGCAACCGCGAAATCAAGTTCAAGGCGTTCCTCGACTACGCCATGATGCTTGGCGCCGACCTGATCGCCACCGGCCACTACGTGCGTCGCCGCGACATCGATGGTCGCACCGAACTGCTCAAGGGCCTGGACCCGAACAAGGACCAGAGCTACTTCCTGCACGCCGTCGGTGGCGAACAGATCGCCAAGACCCTGTTCCCGGTCGGCGAGCTGGAAAAACCGCAAGTGCGCGCCATTGCCGAGAAGTACGAGCTGGCGACCGCGAAGAAAAAGGATTCCACCGGGATCTGCTTTATCGGCGAACGCCGCTTCAGCGACTTCCTCAAGCAATACCTGCCGGCCCAGCCAGGCGAGATCAAGACCACCGAAGGCGAAGTCATCGGCCGTCACCACGGCCTGATGTACCACACCATCGGCCAGCGTCAGGGTCTGGGCATCGGCGGCCTGAAAGACGCCGGTGACGAGCCGTGGTATGTGCTGATCAAAGACCTGGAACACAACGAACTGATCGTTGGCCAGGGCAATGATCACCCTTACTTGTTCTCCCGCGCCCTGCTCGCCTCGGACATCTATTGGGTCAACCCGATCGATTTGACCGAGCCGCGCAAACTGACCGCCAAGGTGCGTTATCGCCAGAGCGACCAGCCCTGCACCCTGGAAAAAACCGCCACCGGTTATCGCGCGACCTTCGATGATCCGCAACGCGCGGTCACTCCGGGCCAGTCCGTGGTGTTCTATGACGGTGAAATCTGCCTCGGCGGCGGCGTGATTGAAGTAGCCGAGCCGTGGACGAGCAAGGGCCAGGCCCTATGAACCCGATTCAGGAGCAACTGACGGCACTGGGCGGGGTGTTTCTCGCCGCGGTGCTGGTGGACAGGATCGCCAAGACCGGCCAGACCAACGAAGCCGGCCTGAGCTGCATGCTCGGCAGCCTGCTGATCCGCGACCCCAAGGACACGCTGGAAGTCTATGGTGGCGACGACATCAACCTGCGCGAAGGCTACCGCGCACTGATCGGCGCCCTCGAACGCGACCCAAGCGCCCTGCAGCGCGAGCCCCTGCGTTATGCCCTGGCCATGCTCGGCCTTGAGCGTCAGTTGGCCAAACGTGGGGACATGCTCGACGTGATCGGCAAACGCCTGCCGCAGATTCAGTCCCAGGTCGAACACTTCGGCCCGGCCCACGAAAACGTGATCGCCGCCTGCGGCGCGCTGTATCAGGACACCCTGAGCACACTGCGCCAGCGCATTCAGGTGCACGGCGACATGCGCAACCTGCAACAACCGAGCAACGCCTCGAAAATTCGCGCCCTGCTGCTGGCCGGCATTCGCTCAGCACGCCTGTGGCGGCAATTGGGCGGTCATCGCTGGCAACTGGTGATCAGCCGCCGCAAATTGCTCAAAGAGCTTTACCCCTTGATGCGTAACGAATAACCCGCATCGACAGAACCGAACTCAGCAATACGCGTAATACGCCGGTCAGTTGGCGACGGACCGGCGGATTTTTTCATGTATGATACGCGCCCCATTTCGTTGCCCGACTGTCCGAGAACACCCCATGCAGCTTTCTTCGCTCACTGCGGTTTCCCCTGTTGACGGCCGCTACGCCGGCAAAACCCAGGCCCTGCGCCCAATTTTCAGCGAGTACGGCCTGATCCGTGCCCGCGTTCTGGTTGAAGTGCGCTGGCTCCAGCGCCTGGCCGCTCACCCTGCCATCAGTGAAGTGCCGGCGTTCTCCGCCGAAGCCAACGCTGTGCTCAACACCCTGGCGGAAAACTTCTCTCTGGAGCACGCCGAGCGCGTCAAAGAGATCGAGCGCACCACCAACCACGACGTCAAGGCCATCGAGTACCTGCTCAAAGAGCAAGCGGCCAAGCTGCCGGAGCTGGCCAAGGTCAGTGAATTCATCCACTTTGCCTGCACCAGCGAGGACATCAACAACCTGTCCCACGCCCTGATGCTGCGCGAAGGCCGTGATGACGTGATGCTGCCGCTGATGCGCCAGACCGCCAACGCCATCCGCGAACTGGCCATCCGTTTCGCCGACGTGCCGATGCTGTCGCGCACCCACGGTCAGCCGGCCTCGCCGACCACCCTGGGCAAAGAGCTGGCGAACGTGGTTTACCGCCTGGAGCGCCAGATCGCTCAAGTCGCTGCCGTTCCGCTGCTGGGCAAGATCAACGGCGCTGTCGGCAACTACAACGCCCACCTGTCGGCCTACCCTGAGATCGACTGGGAAGCCAACGCCCGCGCCTTCATCGAAGACGAGCTGGGCCTGGGCTTCAACCCGTACACCACGCAGATCGAACCGCACGACTACATTGCCGAGCTGTTCGACGCGATCGCCCGCTTCAACACCATCCTGATCGACTTCGACCGCGACATCTGGGGCTACATCTCCCTGGGTTATTTCAAACAGCGCACCATCGCTGGCGAAATCGGTTCGTCGACCATGCCGCACAAGGTCAACCCGATCGACTTCGAAAACTCCGAAGGCAACCTGGGTATCGCCAACGCACTGTTCCAGCACCTGGCGAGCAAACTGCCGATCTCCCGCTGGCAGCGCGACCTGACCGACTCCACCGTACTGCGCAACCTCGGTGTCGGCTTCGCCCACAGCGTGATCGCGTACGAAGCCAGCCTCAAGGGCATCAGCAAGCTTGAGCTCAACGAGCAGAAGATTGCCGCCGACCTGGACGCCTGCTGGGAAGTATTGGCCGAGCCGATCCAGACCGTGATGCGTCGCTACAACATCGAAAACCCGTACGAAAAGCTGAAAGAACTGACCCGCGGCAAGGGCATCAGCCCGGAAGCGCTGCAGACTTTCATCGACGGCTTGGACATGCCAGCCGCCGCCAAGGCCGAGCTGAAATTGCTCACCCCGGCGAACTACATCGGCAACGCTGTAGAACAAGCCAAACGCATCTGATCGACCGCTAGACCCTTTATAAGACGCCCGGCCGCGCCGGGCGTTTTTATTCCCGTCTGAAAAGTGCATTTTTTCAATAGGTTACACATGAATCCTGATATTCCTCTTCAACTTCTGGGCGGCATCACGGCACGGGAATTCCTGCGCGACTACTGGCAGAAAAAGCCGCTACTGATCCGCCAGGCCATTCCTGATTTCGAAAGCCCGATCGACGCCGACGAACTGGCCGGCCTGGCGCTGGAAGAAGAAGTCGAATCGCGACTGATCATCGAGAATGGCGAGCGCCCGTGGGAACTGCGTCGCGGCCCGTTCGCCGAAGATGAATTCAGCAAGCTGCCTGAAACTGACTGGACCCTGCTGGTTCAAGCCGTGGATCAGTTCGTCCCGGAAGTCAGCGAACTGCTGGAAAACTTCCGCTTTCTGCCGAGCTGGCGCATCGACGACGTGATGATCAGCTACGCTGCACCGGGTGGCAGCGTTGGTCCGCACTTCGACAACTACGACGTGTTCCTGCTGCAAGGCCACGGCAAGCGCAACTGGAAGATCGGCCAGATGTGCAACACCGAGAGCCCGATGCTGGCCCACGCCGACCTGCGCATCCTCTCCGAATTCGAAGCCACCGATGAATGGGTGCTGGAACCGGGCGACATGCTCTACCTGCCACCGCGCCTGGCCCATTGCGGCGTTGCCGTTGATGAATGCATGACCTACTCGGTCGGTTTCCGCGCACCGAGCGCCGCTGAAGTGCTGACCCACTTCACCGACTTCCTCAGCCAGTTCCTGTCGGACGAAGAACGCTACACCGACGCCGACGCCTTGCCGGCCGCCGACCCTCACCAGATCCAGCGCGACGCACTCGACCGCCTCAAAGGCCTGCTGGCCGAGCACATGAGCGACGAGCGCCTGCTGCTGACCTGGTTCGGCCAGTTCATGACCGAGCCACGCTACCCGGAACTGGTGGTGGGCCCGGAAGACGTCGAAGAAGAGGACTTCATGTCCGCCCTGGAACAAGGCGCGATCCTGATTCGCAACCCGAGCGCACGCCTGGCGTGGTCTGAAGTCGATGACGACCTGCTGCTGTTCGCCAGCGGCCAGAGCCGTTACCTGCCGGGCAAACTGCGCGAATTGTTGAAGATGATCTGCGCCGCCGACGCGCTGCACGCCGACAACCTTGGCGACTGGCTGAGCGACGAAGACGGTCGCGGGCTGCTGTGCGAACTGGTCAAGCAAGGAAGCCTGGGGTTTGCCGATGAATAAGATTCACGTACGTGTCGCAGACTGGCAGAAGGACAACGCCGAGATCCGGCGCATTCGTGAGACGGTGTTCGTCGCCGAGCAATCCGTTCCGCCCGAGCTGGAATGGGATGCCGATGATGTAACGGCCGTGCATTTCCTCGCCCTCGAAGGCGACTTTCCGATTGGCACCGCCCGCCTGCTGCCCGATGGGCACGTCGGCCGGGTGTCGGTACTCAAGGACTGGCGCGGCCTGAAAGTCGGCGATGCACTGATGCAAGCAGTGATTGGTGAAGCCGAAGAGCGCGGGCTGAAGCAGCAGATGCTCAGCGCCCAGGTACAAGCCACGGCGTTCTATGAGCGACTGGGCTTTCACATGGTCAGTGAGGAGTTCCTGGAAGCCGGGATTCCGCACGTGGACATGGTTCGCCATTCGGCATAAGGCCCAGGTGCCGCCATCGCGAGCAAGCTCGCTCCCACATTGGATTTGTGAGTTGCTGAAGATCTCAGCAACACCATCGATCCCTGTGGGAGCGAGCTTGCTCGCGATGGCGGCCTGAAGAACACCACAAAACGCCCCGCTATCTTCGGATACCGGGGCGTTTTGCTGTCTACGATTCAACTTACCCCACCCCGGGCCGACAAACTGTAGGAGCGAGCCTGCTCGCGATGGTCTTGAGAACGCCGCGGGGTGTCAGACTTCCAGCATTATCGTTCACGCCCATCGCGAGCAAGCTCGCTCCTACAAACCCCGGGCCGACAAAGTGGCAATATCAAGCCTTTAGAACGCGGAGATAACGGACATGTCCCTACGCACCCTGCTCACCACCCTACTGCTCGGCTGCAGTTTTTCGGTGCTGGCTGCCACAGAAATCATCCCCCTCAAATACCACACTAGTGCCGACCTGCTGCCGGTGGCGCAGGATTTCGTCGGCAAGGACGGACAGGTCAGCGCCTACGGTAATCAATTGATCGTCAACGCGGATCAACGCAAGATCGACGAACTTAAAGCCCTTCTCTCCCAACTCGACACCGCACCCAAGCGCCTGCTGATCACCGTCGATACCAGCGACAACAACTTCCAGGGTGACCAGGGTCATTCGGTGAACGGCGCCAAGCCAAGCCAGACCCGCATCATCAACTACACCACCGACAGTCGTGACGGCGGCATTCAGCAGGTGCAGGCCAGCGAAGGCACACCGGCGCTGATCCAGGTCGGCCAGAGCGTGCCGCTGACCAGTTCGCAGACCGATTCCTACGGCGACCTGCGCAGCCAGACCGAATACCGCAACGTCACTCAGGGCTTCTACGTCACCGCAAACGTCACCGGCGACATCGTTCATCTGTCGATCAGTACCAACCGTGACCGCATGAGCCAGGAACGTCCCGATGTAGTGAACGTACAAAGCACCGACACAACCGTCACCGGCCACCTCGGTGAGTGGATCCTGCTGGCCGGGGTCAACGGCCAGACCCAGGCCGACAATCAGGGCCTGACCCGCAGCTACTCGACCCAGAGCCGCAACGACATGACTTTGCGGGTGAAAGTCGACACCTTGGACTAAAGCACCAAAAACTGACTGACGAGTCGTATTAGACCAAAGATGTAGTGCCTTAAAAAAAGCACTACAAAACGTTTGACGAGCCAAAAAAGCGAAGGCATGATGGCCTCGCTCCCGCTAATCAGAGGCCCTGGCAAGGGCCTTCGAGGCGATGTTCGCACCTACCCCGCGAACCGCTTCGTGTCTGTACCGCCCACAAGGTGTGTTTGACGAGGTTGTCGACTGGAACGAAGTTGTCCCGAGGGACGGAAGCGTAATAGGTAACCCGGCACCACACTGATGTTCGCACCAAGGCCCACGACGCCCGAATGCGCCCGCAGTTCGCCTTTACCTGCTCACTTCCCCTCGAGCCGATCGTTCATCCCGTCGCCCTCCCCGCCGAATCCGACTTGACCGCTTAAGCTTCTGGTCAGCGAGCGCAGGAATTTTCCACCGCAGAACAACTTTTCATAAAGACGCGACGAGGTTTATCTCCCATGGCACTGACACGCGAACAGCAAATTGCAGCCCTCGAAAAAGACTGGGCTGAAAACCCGCGCTGGAAAGGCGTGACACGCACTTACTCCGCTGCTGACGTCGTCCGCCTGCGTGGCTCGGTTCAACCTGAGCACACCTTTGCAAAAATGGGCGCCGAGAAGCTGTGGAACCTGGTGACCCAGGGTGCCAAGCCAGCCTTCCGTCCTGAGAAAGATTTCGTCAACTGCATGGGCGCCCTGACCGGCGGCCAGGCTGTACAACAAGTCAAGGCCGGCATCCAGGCGATCTACCTGTCTGGCTGGCAAGTGGCTGCGGACAACAACTCCGCCGAATCGATGTACCCGGACCAGTCGCTGTACCCGGTGGACTCGGTTCCAACCGTGGTCAAGCGCATCAACAACTCGTTCCGTCGTGCCGACCAGATCCAGTGGAAAGCCGGCAAGAACCCGGGCGACGACGGTTACATCGACTACTTCGCGCCAATCGTGGCTGACGCCGAAGCCGGTTTCGGCGGCGTACTGAACGCTTACGAGCTGATGAAGAGCATGATCGAAGCAGGCGCCGCCGGCGTTCACTTCGAAGACCAGCTGGCTTCCGTGAAGAAATGCGGCCACATGGGCGGCAAGGTACTGGTTCCTACCCAGGAAGCCGTACAGAAGCTGACCGCTGCTCGCCTGGCTGCTGACGTTGCCGGTACTCCGACCATCATCCTGGCCCGTACCGACGCTAACGCCGCTGACCTGCTGACGTCCGACTGCGACCCGTACGACCAGCCATTCGTGACTGGCGAACGTACCCAGGAAGGTTTCTACAAAGTGCGCGCCGGCCTGGATCAAGCCATCGCCCGTGGCCTGGCCTACGCTCCGTACGCCGACCTGATCTGGTGCGAAACCGCCAAGCCGGATCTGGACGAGGCTCGTCGCTTCGCTGAAGCGATCAAGAAGGAATACCCGGACCAACTGCTGTCGTACAACTGCTCGCCTTCCTTCAACTGGAAGAAAAACCTGGACGACGCGACCATCGCCAAGTTCCAGCGCGAACTGTCCGCCATGGGTTACAAGCACCAGTTCATCACCCTGGCCGGCATTCACAACATGTGGCACAGCATGTTCAACCTGGCGCACGACTACGCCCGCAACGACATGACTGCCTACGTGAAGCTGCAAGAGCAGGAATTCGCTGACGCCTCCAAGGGTTACACCTTCGTGGCGCACCAGCAGGAAGTGGGCACCGGCTACTTCGACGACATGACCACCGTGATCCAGGGTGGCTCGTCCTCGGTAACCGCACTGACCGGTTCGACTGAAGAAGAACAGTTCCACTGATCTGCTTCGCCTGAGACATCAGCCGCTGCGGACCGAATAGAAAGCTAACCGCAGCGCTGCACCTCTGACGCCCCGACTGGTTCGGGGCGTTTTTTTGCCTGCGATTCAATGAGCGCCCCTCTGTAGGAGCGAGCCTGCTCGCGATGAACCTGAGGACGCCGCTGGGTTTCAGGCCCCCAGCGTCATCGTTGACCACCATCGCGAGCAGGCTCGCTCCTACAGGGGATGGTGGTGACCTGGAAAAACATTGATCCAGAGCGCTACGACCGTCAGAAAAATCCGCTAAAACGCTCTCCGCCGCTACTTGCTGTAACGCCCATATAAGACAACTTCCGGAGTATCCGAAGGATAAGCAGTTTAAAAACCAAGCCAAACAATATTGATTATCATTTAGCGCCAACTATGTTCGTTACATTCCCTACAAAACATAATTGACGAAATGCCGGCTAATGCCCAAGGCGCAAGGCCTGCGGGGCTTTTGAAGCGCGCTATGTCCTTATTCCTATAAATAATTTCGCTATAGGAATTTTACTTGCCGGGTGTTTAGCCATAAAATCAGCGGGATTGATTGCTGCGACATATCGTCACTGCTTTTGTTTCTTTTCAAGCTCAGAGACCTTTGCTCTCTGTTAAGGATTACCAGCATGCCCGAAGCGACAGGACTCATGGCCCACAACTGGGGCTTTGCCATTTTCCTTCTAGGCGTCGTCGGCCTCTGTGCCTTCATGCTGGGCGTCTCCAGCCTCCTTGGGTCAAAAGCCTGGGGCCGCAGCAAAAACGAACCGTTCGAGTCCGGCATGCTACCTACAGGTGGCGCCCGCTTGCGGCTCTCAGCCAAATTCTATCTGGTCGCGATGTTGTTCGTGATCTTCGATATCGAAGCCCTCTTTCTCTTTGCATGGTCTGTGTCCGTCCGCGAAAGCGGCTGGACCGGATTCGTCGAAGCTCTCGTTTTCATAGCAATTCTGTTGGCAGGCCTTGTCTACCTATTCCGAGTGGGCGCCCTTGACTGGGCTCCGGAAGCTCGGCGCAAGCGGCAAGCGAAGCTGAAACAATGAGGCTTTGGCAATGCAATACAATCTCACCAGGATCGACCCCGATGCTCCTAACGAGCAGTATCCGATTGGCCAGCGGGAAACCGTTTCCGATCCGTTAGAAGATCAAGTCCACAAAAACATTTTCATGGGCAAGCTCGAAGACGTGCTTAACGGCACGATCAACTGGGGGCGCAAGAACTCCCTGTGGCCGTATAACTTCGGTCTTTCGTGCTGCTACGTGGAAATGACCACCGCCTTCACGGCGCCCCACGACATCGCGCGCTTTGGCGCCGAGGTTATCCGGGCATCGCCGCGTCAGGCGGATTTCATGGTTATCGCCGGTACCTGCTTCATCAAGATGGCGCCGATCATTCAGCGTCTCTACGAGCAAATGCTCGAGCCTAAATGGGTCATCTCCATGGGTTCGTGCGCCAACTCCGGTGGCATGTACGACATCTACTCCGTCGTTCAAGGGGTGGACAAGTTCCTGCCCGTGGACGTCTACGTGCCTGGCTGCCCGCCCCGCCCTGAGGCTTTCCTGCAAGGCTTGATGCTGTTGCAGGAGTCGATTGGACAGGAGCGTCGCCCGCTTTCCTGGGTCGTTGGTGATCAAGGCGTCTATCGCGCCGAGATGCCTTCCGAGAAGGAAAAGCGCCGCGAACAGCGAATCGCAGTCACCAACCTGCGCAGCCCCGACGAAGTCTGATCCAGATCTGCTTCTTAAATAGAACGAGAACCTGGCTTCATTCTTTACGTTGACCGAAAGCGATAAATAACCATGACTACAGGCAGTGCTCTGTACATCCCGCCTTACAAGGCAGACGACCAGGATGTGGTCGTCGAACTGAACAACCGTTTTGGCCCGGAGGCGTTCACCGCCCAGCCGACCCGCACCGGCATGCCGGTGCTTTGGGTTGCCCGCGCCAAACTCGTCGAAGTCCTGACCTTCCTGCGTAACCTGCCCAAGCCGTACGTCATGCTCTATGACCTGCACGGCGTGGACGAGCGTCTGCGCACCAAGCGTCAAGGGCTGCCGAACGGCGTCGACTTCTCCGTGTTCTATCACTTGATGTCGATCGAACGTAATAGTGACGTAATGATCAAGGTTGCCTTGTCCGAGGGCGACCTCAGCTTGCCGACCGTCACCAGCATCTGGCCGAACGCCAACTGGTACGAGCGTGAAGTCTGGGACATGTTCGGCATCGACTTCAAAGGTCACCCTCACCTGTCGCGCATCATGATGCCGCCGACCTGGGAAGGTCACCCGCTGCGCAAGGACTTTCCGGCCCGTGCCACCGAGTTCGACCCGTTCACCCTGAACCTGGCCAAGCAACAGCTCGAGGAAGAGTCCGCGCGCTTCAAGCCGGAAGACTGGGGCATGAAGCGTTCCGGTCCGAACGAGGACTACATGTTCCTCAACCTCGGCCCGAACCACCCGTCCGCGCACGGTGCGTTCCGCATCATCCTGCAGCTGGACGGTGAAGAGATCGTCGACTGCGTACCGGACGTCGGTTACCACCACCGTGGTGCCGAGAAGATGGCCGAGCGTCAGTCCTGGCACAGCTTCATCCCGTACACCGACCGTATCGACTACCTCGGCGGCGTGATGAACAACCTGCCGTACGTGCTTTCGGTCGAGAAGCTGGCCGGCATCAAGGTGCCGGAGAAGGTCGACGTCATCCGCATCATGATGGCCGAGTTCTTCCGGATCACCAGCCACCTGCTGTTCCTGGGTACCTACATCCAGGACGTCGGCGCCATGACCCCGGTGTTCTTCACGTTCACCGACCGTCAGCGCGCCTACACCGTGATCGAAGCCATCACCGGTTTCCGCCTGCACCCGGCCTGGTACCGCATCGGTGGCGTCGCCCACGACCTGCCGCGTGGTTGGGAAAAACTGGTCAAGGATTTCGTCGAGTGGATGCCAAAGCGTCTGGACGAATACCAGAAAGCCGCATTGGACAACAGCATCCTGCGTGGCCGCACCATCGGTGTCGCCGACTACAACACCAAAGAGGCTCTGGAATGGGGCGTCACCGGTGCCGGCCTGCGTTCGACCGGTTGCGATTTCGACTTGCGTAAAGCACGCCCGTACTCGGGCTACGAGAACTTCGAATTCGAAGTGCCGCTGGCCGCCAATGGCGATGCCTACGACCGCTGCATCGTGCGTGTCGAGGAGATGCGCCAGAGCATCAGGATCATCGACCAGTGCCTGCGCAACATGCCGGAAGGCCCGTACAAGGCGGATCACCCGCTGACCACGCCGCCGCCGAAAGAGCGCACCCTGCAGCACATCGAAACCTTGATCACGCACTTCCTGCAGGTTTCGTGGGGTCCGGTCATGCCGGCCAACGAATCCTTCCAGATGATCGAAGCGACCAAGGGCATCAACAGTTATTACCTGACGAGCGATGGCGGCACCATGAGCTACCGCACCCGGATTCGTACCCCAAGCTTCCCGCACTTGCAGCAGATCCCTTCGGTGATCAAAGGCAGCATGGTCGCGGACTTGATTGCGTACCTGGGTAGTATCGATTTCGTTATGGCCGACGTGGACCGCTAAGCATGAACAGCACGCTTATCCAGACAGACCGTTTCACCTTGAGTGAAACCGAGCGCTCGGCCATCGAGCACGAGCTGCATCACTACGAAGACCCGCGCGCGGCGTCGATCGAAGCCCTGAAGATCGTCCAGAAGGAACGTGGCTGGGTGCCGGACGGCGCCCTGTACGCCATCGGCGAGATCCTCGGCATCCCGGCCAGCGACGTTGAAGGCGTGGCGACGTTCTACAGCCAGATCTTCCGTCAGCCAGTGGGCCGTCACATCATCCGTGTCTGCGACAGCATGGTCTGCTACATCGGCGGCCACGAGTCCGTGGTCAGCGAAATCCAGAGCAAGCTCGGCATCGGCCTGGGTCAGACCACCGCCGACGGTCGTTTCACCCTGCTGCCGGTCTGCTGCCTCGGCAACTGCGACAAGGCGCCGGCGTTGATGATCGACGACGACACGTTCGGTGATGTGCAGCCTGCAGGCGTTGCCAAATTGCTCGAGGGCTACGTATGACCCTGACTTCCTTCGGTCCGGCCAACCGCATCAAGCGTTCGGCCGAGACTCACCCGCTCACCTGGCGTCTGCGTGACGACGGCGAAGCCGTATGGCTCGACGAGTACCAGGCCAAGAACGGTTACGCCGCTGCGCGCAAGGCCTTCGCCGACATGGCCCAGGACGACATCGTCCAGACCGTGAAAGACTCCGGCCTCAAAGGCCGCGGCGGTGCAGGCTTCCCCACTGGCGTGAAGTGGGGCCTGATGCCCAAGGACGAATCCATCAACATCCGCTACCTGCTGTGCAACGCGGATGAAATGGAGCCCAACACCTGGAAAGACCGCATGCTGATGGAGCAACTGCCCCATCTGCTGATCGAAGGCATGCTGATCAGTGCCCGCGCACTGAAAACCTACCGTGGCTACATCTTCCTGCGTGGCGAATACACCACCGCCGCCAAGCACTTGAACCGTGCTGTGGAAGAAGCCAAGGCAGCCGGCCTGCTGGGCAAGAACATCCTGGGTTCGGGTTTTGATTTCGAGCTGTTCGTTCACACCGGCGCCGGGCGTTACATCTGCGGTGAAGAAACCGCACTGATCAACTCCCTCGAAGGCCGTCGCGCCAACCCGCGCTCCAAGCCGCCCTTCCCTGCCGCCGTTGGCGTGTGGGGCAAGCCGACTTGCGTGAATAACGTCGAAACCCTGTGCAACGTGCCGGCGATCATTGCCGACGGCGTGGACTGGTACAAATCGTTGGCTCGCGAAGGCAGCGAAGACATGGGCACCAAGCTCATGGGCTTCTCCGGCAAGGTCAAGAACCCGGGCCTGTGGGAACTGCCGTTCGGCGTCACCGGTCGCGAGCTGTTCGAAGACTACGCCGGCGGCATGCGCGACGGTTACAAGCTCAAGGCCTGGCAGCCTGGCGGCGCCGGTACCGGTTTCCTGTTGCCGGAACACCTGGACGCACAAATGTACGCCGGCGGCATCGCCAAAGTGGGCACCCGCATGGGTACCGGCCTGGCCATGGCGGTGGACGACAGCGTCAACATGGTGTCCCTGCTGCGCAACATGGAGCAGTTCTTCGCCCGCGAATCCTGCGGCTTCTGCACCCCTTGCCGCGATGGCTTGCCATGGAGCGTCAAGCTCCTGATGGCCATCGAGAACGGTGAAGGCCAGCCAGGCGACATCGAGACCCTGCTGGGTCTGGTCGGTTTCCTCGGCCCAGGCAAGACCTTCTGTGCTCACGCACCGGGCGCCGTGGAGCCGTTGGGCAGCGCAATCAAATACTTCCGCCATGAGTTCGAAGCCGGTATCGCGCCTGTCAGCGCCGCCGTCCCGCCTCTGGCAAGGCCGATCGTAGTCGGCGCGTAAACGCTTAAAAAGCGAAGGGCCCGCGCCCTTCGCTTTTCGTGTGATGACGCCTTTAACGGCTGTGTTGATTCACGCGGATAACAAGATTCCATTAGCCACGCCCGCTGACACCGGGCCAACGAAGAACTTTGAACCATGGCCACTATCCACGTAGACGGCAAAGCGCTCGAAGTCGATGGGGCAGACAACCTGTTACAGGCATGTCTGTCTCTGGGCCTCGATATTCCGTATTTCTGCTGGCACCCTGCCCTCGGCAGCGTTGGCGCTTGCCGCCAGTGCGCGGTCAAGCAGTACACCGACGAGAACGACACCCGTGGTCGTATCGTGATGTCCTGCATGACCCCTGCCACCGACAACACCTGGATCTCCATCGAAGATGAAGAATCCAAGGCCTTCCGCGCCAGTGTTGTCGAATGGCTGATGACCAACCACCCTCACGACTGCCCGGTCTGTGAAGAAGGCGGTCACTGCCACCTGCAAGACATGACGGTAATGACCGGCCACAACGAGCGCCGTTACCGCTTCACCAAGCGTACCCACCAGAACCAGCAACTGGGCCCGTTCATTTCCCACGAAATGAACCGCTGCATCGCTTGCTACCGCTGCGTGCGCTTCTATAAGGACTACGCCGGCGGCACCGATCTTGGTGTGTTTGGCGCCCACGACAACGTGTACTTCGGTCGCGTAGAAGACGGCACCCTGGAAAGCGAGTTCTCCGGCAACCTCACCGAGGTCTGCCCGACCGGTGTGTTCACCGACAAGACTCACTCCGAGCGCTACAACCGTAAATGGGACATGCAGTTCTCGCCGAGCATCTGCCATGGCTGCTCCAGCGGTTGCAACATCTCCCCGGGCGAGCGTTACGGCGAGCTGCGTCGTATCGAAAACCGTTTCAACGGTTCGGTGAACCAGTACTTCCTGTGCGACCGTGGCCGTTTCGGCTATGGCTACGTCAACCGCGAAGACCGCCCACGCCAGCCGCAGCTGGCGGGCGGCACCAAGCTGAGCCTCGACGAAGCGCTGGACAAAGCCGCCGACCTGCTGCGCGGTCGCAACATCGTCGGTATCGGTTCGCCCCGCGCCAGCCTCGAAAGCAACTACGCGTTGCGTGAACTGGTCGGTGCCGAGCACTTCTACTCCGGTATCGAAGCTGCCGAGCTGGAGCGCATCCGCCTGGTCCTGCAAGTGCTCAAAGACAGCCCGCTGCCAGTACCGAACATGCGCGACATCGAAGACCACGACGCCGTGTTCGTCCTCGGTGAAGACCTGACCCAGACCGCTGCGCGCATGGCCCTGTCCCTGCGTCAATCGGTTAAGGGCAAGGCCGAAGACATGGCCGACGCCATGCGCGTCCAGCCTTGGCTCGACGCCGCGGTGAAGAACATCGGCCAGCACGCGCTGAACCCGCTGTTCATCGCCAGCCTGGCTGAAACCAAGCTCGACGACATCGCGGAAGAATGCGTTCACGCCGCTCCAGACGACCTGGCCCGCATCGGTTTCGCCGTGGCTCACGCCCTCGACGCCAGCGCTCCAGCCGTTGAAGGCCTGGATGCTGAAGCACTCGAACTGGCCAAGCGCATTGCCGACGCCCTGCTCGCTGCCAAGCGTCCACTGATCATTGCCGGTACCTCGTTGGGTTCCAAGGCGTTGATCGAAGCTGCTGCGAACATCGCCAAAGCGTTGAAACTGCGCGAGAAGAACGGTTCCATCAGCCTGATCGTGCCAGAGGCCAACAGCCTCGGCCTGGCCATGCTCGGTGGCGAATCGGTCGACGCCGCGCTGCAAGCCGTGATCGATGGCCGTGCCGACGCCATCGTCGTGCTGGAAAACGATCTGTATACCCGTACCGACAAGGCCAAGGTCGATGCCGCCCTGACCGCCGCCAAAGTACTGATCGTCGCCGACCATCAGAAGACTGCCACCAGCGATCGCGCGCACCTGGTTCTTCCAGCCGCCAGCTTCGCTGAAGGCGACGGCACCCTGGTCAGCCAGGAAGGCCGCGCCCAGCGCTTCTTCCAGGTCTTCGATCCGAAGTACATGGACGCGAGCATCCTGGTTCACGAAGGCTGGCGCTGGCTGCATGCCCTGCGCGCGACCCTGCTGAACCAGCCGATCGACTGGACCCAACTGGACCACGCCACCGCCGCCGTCGCTTCCAGCACTTCGATCCTGAATCGCATCGTCGATGCCGCACCGTCCGCCGCGTTCCGCATCAAGGGCATGAAACTGGCCCGCGAACCGCTGCGTTACTCCGGTCGTACCGCCATGCGCGCCGACATCAACGTGCACGAACCGCGTGCCCCGCAAGACAACGACACCGCGTTCAACTTCTCGATGGAAGGTTACTCGGGCTCGGTCGAACCGCGTCAGCAAGTGCCATTCGCCTGGTCTCCGGGCTGGAACTCGCCGCAAGCCTGGAACAAGTTCCAGGACGAAGTCGGTGGTCACATCCGCGCTGGCGACCCGGGCACCCGCCTGATCGAAAGCAGCGGTGACTCGCTGAACTGGTTCGCCAGTGTTCCGCGCGCGTTCAACCCGGCCCAGGGCACCTGGCAGGTCGTGCCGTTCTTCCACCTGTTCGGCAGCGAAGAGAACTCTTCGAAAGCCGCTCCGGTTCAGGAACGCATCCCGGCCGCCTACGTGTCGCTGGCCAAGTCCGAAGCCGACCGCCTGGGTGTCAATGACGGCGCGATGCTGAGCTTGAATGTCGCTGGCCAGACCTTGCGTCTGCCGCTGCGCATCAACGAAGAGCTGGGCGCCGGTCTGGTGGCACTGCCTGCGGGCATCGCCGGCATTCCGCCAGCAATCTTTGGCAAATCCGTTGACGGTCTGCAGGAGGCAGCTCAATGACCTGGTTCACTCCTGAAGTGATCGACATCATCATCACGGTCCTCAAGGCCGTGGTGATTCTGCTCGCCGTGGTGGTTTGCGGTGCCCTGCTGAGCTGGGTCGAGCGTCGTCTGCTTGCCCTCTGGCAGGACCGTTACGGTCCGAACCGCGTCGGTCCGTTCGGCGCATTCCAGATCGCCGCCGACATGATCAAGATGTTCTTCAAGGAAGACTGGACGCCTCCATTCGCCGACAAGATGATCTTCACCCTGGCACCGGTAGTCGCCATGAGCGCCCTGCTGATTGCCTTCGCGATCATCCCGATCACCCCGACCTGGGGCGTGGCGGACATCAACATCGGTATCCTGTTCTTCTTCGCCATGGCTGGCCTGTCGGTCTACGCGGTGCTGTTCGCCGGCTGGTCGAGCAACAACAAGTTCGCCCTGCTGGGCAGCTTGCGCGCCTCGGCGCAGACCGTGTCGTACGAAGTGTTCATGGGCCTGTCGCTGATGGGCATCGTGATCCAGGTCGGCTCGTTCAACATGCGCGACATCGTTGAATATCAAGCGCAGAACCTGTGGTTCATCATTCCGCAGATCTTCGGTTTCCTGACCTTCTTCATCGCTGGCGTGGCCGTGACTCACCGTCACCCGTTCGACCAGCCGGAAGCGGAACAGGAACTGGCAGACGGTTACCACATTGAATACGCCGGCATGAAATGGGGCATGTTCTTCGTCGGCGAGTACATCGGCATCGTGCTGATCTCGGCGCTGCTGGTGACCTTGTTCTTCGGTGGCTGGCACGGTCCGTTCGGCATCCTGCCGCAGATCCCGTTCATCTGGTTCGCACTGAAAACCGCGTTCTTCATCATGATGTTCATCCTGTTGCGCGCTTCGATTCCGCGCCCACGGTATGACCAGGTGATGGATTTCAGCTGGAAGTTCTGCCTGCCGCTGACCCTCGTCAACATGCTGGTGACCGCTGCGATCGTGTTGCTCAACACGCCCGCCGTCGCGGCTCAGTGAGGATAGAGAATCATGAAGTACATATTTGACATCGTGCATGGCTTCTTCACCCAGCTTCGCAGCCTGGTGATGATTTTCGGCCACGCCTTCCGCAAGCGCGACACGCTGCAGTACCCGGAAGAACCGGTCTACCTGCCGCCGCGCTACCGTGGTCGTATCGTCCTGACCCGCGACCCCGACGGCGAAGAGCGTTGTGTAGCCTGTAACCTGTGCGCCGTGGCGTGCCCGGTCGGTTGCATCTCGCTGCAGAAAGCTGAAACCGAAGACGGTCGCTGGTACCCGGACTTCTTCCGCATCAACTTCTCGCGCTGCATTTTTTGCGGCCTCTGCGAGGAAGCCTGCCCGACCACCGCGATCCAGCTGACACCGGATTTCGAAATGGCCGAGTTCAAACGTCAGGACCTGGTTTACGAGAAAGAAGATCTGCTGATCTCCGGCCCCGGCAAAAACCCTGATTACAACTTCTATCGTGTTGCAGGTATGGCGATTGCCGGGAAGCCGAAAGGCTCCGCGCAGAACGAAGCCCAGCCGGTCAACGTGAAGAGCTTGCTGCCTTAAGGAAGAAAGATGGAATTCGCTTTCTATTTCGCATCGGGTATCGCTGTGGTGTCCACGCTTCGCGTGATCACCAACACCAACCCTGTGCACGCCCTGCTCTACCTGATCATTTCGCTGATTGCCGTGGCGATGACCTTCTTCGCCCTCGGCGCGCCGTTCGCCGGCGTCCTGGAAGTGATCGCCTACGCTGGCGCCATCATGGTGCTGTTCGTGTTTGTGGTGATGATGCTGAACCTTGGCCCGGCCTCGGTTCAGCAAGAGCGCGTCTGGCTCAAGCCCGGTATCTGGGGCGGCCCGGTGCTCCTCGCTGCGCTGCTGCTGGTGGAACTGCTGTACGTGCTGTTCTCCCACCAGACCGGTGAAGCCATCGGCCACACCACCGTAGACGCCAAGGCCGTGGGCATCAGCCTGTTCGGTCCGTACCTGCTGGTGGTCGAACTCGCCTCGATGCTGCTGCTCGCCGCAGCCGTCACGGCGTTCCACTTGGGCCGCAACGAAGCCAAGGAGCAATGACGATGCCTGCTATCCCCATGGAGCATGGTCTGGCGGTCGCCGGCATCCTGTTCTGCCTCGGTCTGGTCGGCCTGATGGTCCGCCGCAACATCCTTTTCGTGCTGATGAGCCTGGAGGTCATGATGAATGCCTCCGCGTTGGCGTTCATCGTTGCCGGAAGCCGCTGGGCACAGCCGGATGGACAGATCATGTTCATCCTGGTGATCAGCCTGGCAGCCGCCGAGGCCAGTATCGGCCTGGCGATCCTGCTGCAACTGTATCGCCGCTTCCACACGCTCGATATCGACGCTGCCAGTGAGATGCGCGGATGAATCTTCTCTATCTGACTTTCCTGTTCCCTCTCATCGGTTTCCTGCTGCTGGCGTTTTCTCGCGGCCGTCTCTCGGAAAACCTTTCGGCGCTGATCGGCGTCGGTTCCGTCGGCTTGTCTGCCATCGTCGCGGCTTACGTGATCTGGCAATTCAATGTCGCACCACCTGAAGGCGGTCACTACACCCAGGTGTTGTGGCAGTGGATGGCGGTGGAAGGCTTCACGCCGAACTTCGCCCTGTACCTGGACGGCCTGTCGCTGACCATGCTCGGTGTGGTGGTTGGCGTCGGCTTCCTGATCCACCTGTTCGCGTCCTGGTACATGCGCGGTGAAGCCGGTTACTCGCGCTTCTTCGCCTACACCAACCTGTTTATCGCCAGCATGCTGTTCCTGGTGCTGGGCGATAACCTGTTGTTCCTGTACTTCGGCTGGGAAGGCGTGGGCCTGTGCTCCTACCTGTTGATCGGTTTCTACTACAGCAACCGCAACAACGGTAACGCCGCACTCAAAGCCTTTATCGTGACCCGTATCGGTGACGTGTTCATGGCCATCGGCCTGTTCATTCTGTTTGCCCAACTGGGCACGCTGAACGTTCAGGAACTGCTGGTGCTGGCTCCGCAGAAATTCCAGTCCGGCGACTTCTGGATGGTCATGGCCACCCTGATGCTGCTCGGTGGTGCTGTCGGTAAATCCGCGCAACTGCCGCTGCAAACCTGGCTGGCGGATGCGATGGCCGGTCCTACCCCGGTTTCGGCACTGATCCACGCCGCAACCATGGTGACCGCTGGTGTCTACCTGATCGCCCGTACCCACGGCCTGTTCACCCTGGCGCCGGAAATCCTGCACCTGGTGGGCATCGTCGGCGGTGTGACCCTGGTCCTGGCTGGCTTCGCAGCCCTGGTTCAGACCGACATCAAGCGTATCCTTGCCTACTCGACCATGAGCCAGATCGGCTACATGTTCCTGGCCCTGGGCGTCGGTGCCTGGGATGGCGCGATCTTCCACCTGATGACCCACGCCTTCTTCAAGGCCCTGCTGTTCCTTGCGTCCGGTTCGGTGATCGTTGCCTGCCACCACGAGCAGAACATCTTCAAGATGGGCGGTCTGTGGAAAAAGCTGCCACTGGCCTACGCCAGTTTCATCGTCGGCGGCGCGGCCCTGGCGGCCCTGCCACTGGTAACCGCAGGCTTCTACTCCAAGGACGAAATCCTCTGGGAAGCGTTCGCCAGCGGCAACAACGGTCTGCTCTACGCAGGTCTGGTCGGCGCATTCATGACTTCGTTGTACACCTTCCGCCTGATCTTCATCGCGTTCCACGGTGAAGCGAAGACCGAAGCCCACGCCGGTCACGGCATCGCTCACTGGTTGCCACTGTCGGTGCTGATCGTACTGTCGACCTTCGTCGGCGCGATGATCGTTCCACCGCTGCACGGCGTACTGCCGCAAAGCGTCGGCCATGCCGGCGGCGAAGCCAAGCACAGCCTGGAAATCGCCTCGGGCGCCATTGCCCTGGCCGGTATCCTGCTGGCCGCATTGCTGTTCCTCGGCAAGCGTCGCTTCGTCACCGCCATCGCCAACAGCGGCATCGGCCGTATCCTCTCGGCCTGGTGGTTCGCTGCCTGGGGCTTCGACTGGATCTACGACAAACTGTTCGTCAAGCCGTACCTGGCGATCATCCACATCCTGCGCAAAGACCCGCTGGACCAGACCATCGGTCTGATCCCGCGAATGGCCAAAGGCGGTCACACCGCCCTGAGCCGTACCGAGACCGGTCAACTGCGTTGGTATGCCGCCTCGATGGCTGCTGGTGCCGTGCTGGTTATCGGCGCCGTCGTGCTGGTAGCGGTCTGATATGAACCTTGCGAACTTGCGAAAGGAATTGAGCCCGTCATGATTCTGCCTTGGCTAATCCTGATCCCCTTCATCGGCGGCCTGCTGTGCTGGATGGGTGAGCGCTTCGGCGCCACCCTCCCCCGCTGGATTGCGCTGATCACCATGTCCCTGTTGCTCTCCCTCGGCCTCTGGCTGTGGGCCAACGGTGATTATTCATTTGCCCCGGCGCCTGGCGCCGACCCGACCTGGGCGCTTGAGTTCAAGCACGTCTGGATCCAGCGCTTCGGCATCAACGTGCACCTGGCCCTCGACGGCCTGTCGCTGTTGATGATCATGCTGACCGGTCTGCTGGGTGTCCTCTCGGTACTCTGCTCGTGGAAAGAGATCCAGCGTCACGTGGGCTTCTTCCACCTGAACCTGATGTGGATCCTGGGCGGTGTCGTCGGTGTGTTCCTCGCCCTCGACCTGTTCATGTTCTTCTTCTTCTGGGAAATGATGCTGGTGCCGATGTACTTCCTCATCGCGCTCTGGGGTCACAGTTCTTCGGACGGCAAGAAAACCCGGATCTACGCGGCGACCAAGTTCTTCATCTTCACTCAGGCTTCCGGCCTGATCATGCTGGTGGCGATCCTGGGTCTGGTACTGGTCAACTTCAACGACACCGGCGTGATTACCTTCAACTACGCCGACCTGTTGAAAACCAAGATGTCGACGACCACCGAGTACATCCTGATGCTCGGCTTCTTCATCGCCTTCGCGGTGAAGCTGCCAGTCGTGCCGTTCCACTCCTGGTTGCCTGACGCTCACGCCCAGGCGCCGACTGCAGGTTCCGTCGACCTCGCCGGTATCTTGCTGAAAACCGCTGCCTACGGCCTGCTGCGTTTCGCCCTGCCGCTGTTCCCGAATGCGTCGGCCGAGTTCGCGCCGTTCGCCATGACCCTGGGTCTGATCGGGATTTTCTACGGTGCGTTCCTGGCGTTCGCGCAAACCGACATCAAGCGTCTGATTGCCTTCTCGTCCGTTTCCCACATGGGCTTCGTTCTGATCGGCATCTACTCCGGCAGCCAACTGGCTCTACAGGGCGCGGTGATGCAGATGCTGGCGCACGGTCTGTCGGCAGCGGCACTCTTTATCCTGAGTGGCCAGCTGTACGAACGCACCCACACCCGCGACATGCGTGAAATGGGTGGCCTGTGGTCGAAGATTGCTTACCTGCCGGCCCTCAGCCTGTTCTTCGCCGCTGCGTCCCTGGGCTTGCCGGGTACCGGCAACTTCGTCGGTGAGTTCCTGATCCTGATCGGCACCTTCCCGATCGCTCCATGGGTCACCATCATCGCGACGTCCGGCCTGGTGTTCGGTTCGGTCTACTCGCTGATCATGATCCATCGTGCCTACTTCGGCCCGGCCAAATCGGACGCGGTACTGCATGGCATGGATGGTCGCGAACTGATCATGGTGGCCGGTCTGGCAGCGCTGCTGATTTACATCGGCGTCTATCCACAACCGTTCCTCGATACCTCTGCCGCTACGATGCATGGCGTGCAGCAATGGCTCGGCACCGCCTTCACTCAACTCGCTTCGGCCCGGTAAGAGCGCTATGGAATTCACGACTCAACACTTTATCGCGCTAGCGCCGCTGTTGATTACCAGCGCCACGATCATCGTGGTGATGCTGGCAATTGCCTGGCGCCGCAACCACTCCCAGACCTTCCTGCTGTCGGTGGCGGGTCTGAACCTGGCGTTGCTGTCGATCCTGCCAGCCTTGAAGGTCGCGCCATTGGCTGTGACCCCACTGCTGCAAATCGATAGCTTCGCTTGCTTGTACATGGCGCTGATCCTGGTCGCCACCCTCGCTTGTGTCACCCTCGCCCACGCCTACCTCGGCGATGGCGGCACGGGTTACCCGGGCAACCGTGAAGAACTGTACCTGCTGATCCTGATGTCCGCCGCCGGTGGCCTGGTGCTGGTCAGCGCACAGCACCTGGCCGGGTTGTTCGTCGGTCTGGAACTGCTGTCGGTGCCGGTCTACGGTCTGGTGGCCTATGCCTTCTTCAACAAGCGCTCGCTGGAAGCCGGTATCAAGTACATGGTGCTGTCGGCCGCCGGCTCCGCGTTCCTGTTGTTCGGCATGGCACTGCTGTACGCAGACTCGGGTTCCCTGAGCTTCGTCGGCATCGGTCAGGCGCTGGCGGCTACCGGTCTGCCAAGCTCGTTGGCACAACTGGGCCTGGGCATGATGCTGATCGGCCTGGCGTTCAAGCTGTCGCTGGTACCCTTCCACCTCTGGACACCGGACGTTTACGAAGGGGCCCCGGCGCCGGTTGCCGCGTTCCTGGCGACCGCTGCCAAAGTGGCTGTGTTCGCGGTCATGGTGCGCCTGTTCCAGATCTCCCCTGCTGCAAGCAGCGGCGTCCTGAGCAACGTGCTGACCATCATCGCCATCGCGTCGATCCTGTTCGGTAACCTGCTGGCCCTGACCCAGAGCAACCTCAAGCGTCTGCTGGGTTACTCGTCCATCGCCCACTTCGGCTACCTGCTGATCGCCCTGGTGGCGAGCAAGGGCCTGGCCGTGGAAGCCATCGGCGTGTACCTGGTCACCTACGTGATCACCAGCCTCGGTGCTTTCGGTGTGATCACCCTGATGTCCTCGCCGTACAAAGGCCGTGACGCAGACGCCCTGTACGAATACCGCGGCCTGTTCTGGCGCCGTCCGTACCTGACCGCCGTGCTGACCGTGATGATGCTGTCCCTGGCCGGTATCCCGCTGACCGCGGGCTTCATCGGCAAGTTCTACATCATCGCCACCGGCGTCGAGTCCCATCAGTGGTGGCTGGTTGGTTCGCTGGTATTGGGCAGTGCCATCGGCGTGTTCTACTACCTGCGAGTGATGGTCACCCTGTACCTGATCGAGCCAAACCTGCGCCGCGTCGACGCTCAATTGCACTGGGAACAGAAGGCAGGCGGCGTGATGCTGCTGGCCATCGCGGTACTGGCTTTCTTCCTCGGCCTGTACCCACAACCGCTGCTGAACCTGGTTCAACAGTCGGGCCTGGCGGGTTGATCGCTTAGAGCCATTCAGTAGTAAACAGAAACGGCACCTTCGGGTGCCGTTTTTGCGTTTGTAGGATATGTTACCGGCGCGCTCCCCTCCTCCGACAATCCCCGAAAGCTCACGCGGGATTACCCGCCTCGTCCTACATCCAGCAATGAGCACTTGGTTCTATCTTGAATGACTTCTAGATTGATAAACCAATGCGAGAACTAACAATAAAAAGTGAGATTTTTTTCCGAAATCGTAGAGGGTTTCGATGCCTTTGCTGCCGAACGCAAAGGTAATGTCGGGCAGCGAATCGGAACGAGGAAAGGCAAATTGGTGCTTCCAGAAGATTTTGACGCGCCACTACCAGTTGAAATGCTTGATGTTTTTGAAAGCACTCACGAATGAGGCTTCTACTCGACACGCGTAATTTACTCTGGACACTCAGTGATGATCCGCAGCTTTCGGGTAAAGCCAGAAAGCTCATTGAGAACGCTGCCGACATTTATGTCAGCGCAGCGGATGGCCTGTTCGCGAGCCTGCTCCGGGGGCGATCCGGGGGCACTGGCCAAACAAGACGGCACCTCCGAGTGGCGTTTTTGCGTTTGGTTTTTTTAAGATCGATGCCCACCTTATTGCCGGAGAATATCTGTATGTCCCATCAGAAATCGCCGACAGCAAGAACCAAGCATTGCAAGCAGCTATTGATTCAGGTTTCCGAAGGGATGCTTCCCATGTGAACGTCAGTTCTTGTCACATATATTCAATCTTTATTCGGCGCTTGCATCACGCCCCCCTAAAGACTGAGTCAGAAAGTCCTCGCATTCATAGTGAATTGAGGCCGGCGACGGATAAAAACCCAAACAAATAGAAATGTTATTGCATAATTCTTACATTTTGCCGTTCGACAACACCTGAGTACCGAGTTTAATTTATCGCCCAGATCAACTACAAGAAACGGGCCACAATGAAAAACGCACTCGTGATTCGACACTTAAACTTTGAAGATCTTGGCACACTTGAACAGCCGTTGATTCAACGCAACTATAATATTCATATTATTGATGCCACTTCGGAAGAGCTGCAGGCAGTTGATCCCATAACGCCTGATCTGATGGTGATATTGGGAGGGCCGATCGGTGCTTATGATGAAAAAAAATACCCATTCATAGAAAATGAAATTGCACTTATCAACGCACGTTTGCAAAGCAACAAAAAAACGTTGGGAATCTGTCTTGGTGCCCAGCTGATAGCGAGGGTGTTGGGAGCCTCCGTTTATCCAATGGGGCACTTGGAGATTGGCTTCAGCCCTTTACAGTTGAGTAATGACGCACACCCTTCCTGCCTTGATCTATTGAACGACGATGTCGCCGTATTGCATTGGCACGGAGATCAATTCGACATCCCCAAAGGAGCTCATCACTTGGCGAGCAGTAAACTCTGTGCCAATCAGGCGTTTAGTGTCGGCAAAAACATACTGGGTCTACAGTTCCACCTGGAAATTGATCCTGACCGCTTTGAACAATGGCTGATCGGTCACGCAGCCGAATTGAACATGGCCTCAATTGACCCTCGCGACTTGCGTCGACAGATAGCTTTACACGGTAAGTCATTGAAAACCGTTGCCCTGAAAATCATTTCAAACTGGCTCGACCTGCCACTCTAACAAAGCTCATCTGGCCGACTATTTAGAACAAAAGGTAACTATCATGAACACTCACGACATTCAAACTTACTCGGTTGCACAGATGCTCGAAAAACTTTCGGTGCTTTGGAGCACCCGAGCCGCAGTCAATAACAAACAACCTACTTATTCCGAGCTAGCCTTCGATCCCGGCAAAAACGACTTTTGCGAGAGCTTGCTTCCCTTCAGAAATCACCCTGCCTGGATCGAAGCCTCTCCCGAAATGAAATCAACATGCCTTTCCTATGCATGGATCATCTATAACCTGAAAACCATTTACATCGAATGCGACATCGTCACGCCAGCTTGCGAGGACATCATCAAAACGCCACCCAGCGCAACAAGGAATCGAGCATTGCTTCAGGAGTCCATCTCCGAAGCACTGCTTGACGAAGCACTGCACACCAAGATGTCGGTCACCGCATGCAACTACATTTATCACCACAGAGATCTTGCACACCTGAATTTCACCGACTTCAACCTGATCAAATGGAAGAATTGGGTGCTATCGTCCTGTTCTGCCGAATGGGAGCGCAGACTCACTCGCTTCGGTATCGCCTGCGCCAGTGAAACGCTGATTACGGACTATCTTAAAACGCTGGCCGAAGACAGTTCCGTTCAAAGCATTTGCCATCAAGTCACCAAGACCCATGCGATGGATGAATGGAGTCATTCCAGTGTATTCAGTTATGTAGCGGCAGATCTGATATCGACGCTATCTCAACATGAAAAAACGCATTTAAAGGCCATTATTAAAAAAACCGTATCAATGTTTGCAAACAATGAAATGGGGGCGTGGGAAATGGCATTTTCTCATGCTCGCCTGCCTCGCTATGCGGACATCATCCACGACACGGCAACACTTGGCGAAGTCAACGTTTACACCGAGTCGGTCGACAAATTGCTAAGCAGAATAGGTCTCGAAGAAACCCACTGATATCAGTTGGCACTTCTTGAACAACTCATTAAAAACGTACTTATCTCTTTACCATGAAGGGGACGACCATGGAGCGGCTTACGTTCTTGAGTTGCGAGAAAATCTCAGATGCAGCAACCAACACGAAGACTTACCTGCTGCGATTGCCCCAATGCATTGAACCCAATGAATTAAAGCCGGGACGATATATTGCGATCAATCATCCAGACCGCTCTGGCACGGCACAACAACGTAATTACTCGATCACGGCGGTGCGAGATATCAATCAAATTGAAATCACGGTCAAGCGCACCGGCAACAATGGAGTATCGGACACTTTGTATTCGAACGTCGGCTGCGGATCACTCCTTTGTTTTTCCAACGTTGGTGGCAACATCACTTCGGACAGTATTATCGCCTACCGGCATGTCTTGATGCTGGCAGGCGGTATCGGCATCACATTGCCGATCGCGCTGATCCGTAGCCTTGTCGAGCTTGAAAGCAAAGATAAACCCATTCCCAGAGTAACGCTGCTGGTTAGTTCACCTACGATTGCGAGCATACCTTTCCTCGCGGAACTCCTCGCCTTAGCGTTTCGATCGAACTGGTTCAACGTTCGTTTTTTTATTACTCGAGAATCAATCGATACACACTCTCACCACTTTACCGGAGGACGGCTGGTTAAACTTTCCTTACCGGATTCAGTTCCCGTCGACGCGGCAGTCATTTGCGGCAGCCATGGCTTTTCCGTCGCCCAGCAGGTATTGGTCAAGGAGCTGAACAACAACATCCCCTGTTACATCGAAGCGTTCAGCAGCATGGAACAATCAGGACCGGCAGCCGAACACAGCCCGCTGACCACTGTCTGTGCTCGATCAAATCAGCAGGACCACCATTTCCAGGTCAGTAGTGGACAAACGCTGCTTGATGCGTTGGAAGCCAACCAGGTACCCATCCGCAGTCAGTGTCGCTCAGGCATCTGTGGCAGTTGCAGGATCAAGGTTATTTCCGGGGCATGCAAAAGAGCGCCTGACTTCTCGCTCAGCACTGCGGAACTGGAGTCGGGCTACGCATTGGCTTGTTGCACATATGCCGAGGGTGGCGAGCTCTCAATTGAGATCTGACCGGCTTGCACGAACCGAGGGTGGCGCGGTGATCTGAACTATCGACATCGTTTCAACGACGTTTTCGCTGCGATGCGGCGACCCAACAAGCCAACTTGCTGGCGAATGCGGTGACACAAGCAACTATAAAAAACGGCACCTCCCGGTGCCGTTCGCCTTTCACAACTCCAGTGCTTTACTTGCGCGCCGCCTCCCACGATTTCAGCAGTTCGGCGTAGCTCACGGTTTCACCCTTAGGCTTTTCGTTCGCCAGTTTCGGCTTCGGTGCGCCCGGTTGGTCGAACCAGTATTGCGCATCGCGCTCTGGATTCATTTTCGGGGCGCAGGTGGCTTGTGCCTTCGAGCGTTCCAGACGGGTCATGATTGCGTCCTGATCCTTGGCCAGGCCATCCAGCGCCTCTTGCGGGGTTTTCTCGCCGCTGGCGGCTTCGGCGATGTGGCTCCACCACAACTGCGCGAGGCGAGGATAATCAGGCACGTTGGTCCCGGTCGGGGTCCATTGCACGCGGGCCGGGCTGCGGTAGAACTCCACCAGGCCACCGAGTTTCGGCGCCAGGTCGGTCATGGCCTGGGAGTTGATGTCCGATTCGCGGATCGGGGTCAGGCCGACGATGGTTTTCTTCAGCGACACGGTTTTCGAGGTCACGAACTGCGCGTACAGCCAGGCCGCCAGTTTTTGTTTCTCAGGCGTGGACTTCATGAATGTCCAGGAACCCGCGTCCTGATAACCGAGCTTCATGCCCTCTTCCCAATATGGACCTTTCGGCGAAGGCGCCATGCGCCATTTCGGCGTGCCGTCGGCGTTCATCACCGGAAGGCCAGGCTTGGTCATGTCGGCGGTAAATGCGGTGTACCAGAAGATCTGCTGGGCAATGTTGCCCTGGGATGGCACGGGACCTGATTCGGAGAAAGTCATGCCCGCCGCTTCCGGTGGCGCGTACTTCTTCATCCAGTCAACGTACTTGGTGGTCGCATACACTGCTGCCGGGCCGTTGGTGTCGCCACCGCGGGTCACGCTGGAGCCGACCGGATGACAATCCTCGACGCGGATCCCCCACTCGTCCACCGGCAAGCCGTTAGGTATGCCTTTATCGCCAGCGCCTGCCATGGAGAACCAGGCATCGGTGAAACGCCAACCCAGCGACGGGTCTTTCTTGCCGTAATCCATGTGCCCGTAAACGCGCTTGCCGTCGATTTCCTTGACGTCTTCGCTGAAGAATTTGGCGATGTCTTCATAGGCCGACCAGTTCACCGGTACGCCCAACTCGTAGCCGTACTTTTCCTTGAACTTGGCTTTCAGGTCCGCGCGTTCGAACCAGTCGGCGCGGAACCAGTACAGGTTGGCGAACTGCTGGTCGGGCAATTGATAGATCTTGCCGTCCGGCGCGGTGGTGAAGGAGATGCCGATGAAGTCCTTGATGTCGAGGGTCGGCGAGGTGAAGTTCTTGCCCTCGTTGGCCATCAGGTCGGTGATCGATTCGGTCTTGCCGTAACGGAAGTGTGTACCGATCAGGTCCGAGTCGTTGACCCAGCCGTCATAGATGTTCTTGTCCGACTGCATCTGGGTCTGCAGCTTTTCCACCACGTCGCCTTCCTGCAGCAGGTCGTGGGTCAGCTTGATTCCGGTGATCTCGGTGAAGGCCTTGGCCAGTACCTTGGACTCATACTCGTGGGTGGCGATGGTTTCCGACACCACCTTGATGCTCATCCCGCGAAACGGCTCCGCCGCCTTGATGAACCACTTCAGTTCTTCCAGTTGTTGATCAGCCGTCAGGGTGGACGGCTTGAATTCACTGCCGATCCATTTCTTCGCCGCGTCTTCATAGGCATCAGCCCAGGCAGATGCGCTCAAACCGCTGAGTGCCAGCATGGCTGCCAATGAAATGCTATGTCGCAGCTTATTGTTTTTGTCGAACATAGAGACCTCCTTATTGAGTTTCGGAGCAACATTGCCGAGCGATTCGACTAGCCCCAACGCATCACAGCCAACAGCCACACCAGGGACATCGCGAAGGCGACCCAGATGCTCCAGTCGGTGACGCCGATTACCAGCAGATGCAGGTAGGCGCTGCCGAGAAGACCGATAAACAACCGATCGCCACGGGTGGTGGCAATCGGTAGAAAACCTCGCCTGAGCACGCTCGGCGAACGCAATTCCCAGGTGGTCATGCCCACCAGGATCAAGGCAATGACACCGAAGAACGCCGCCGTGGGGACGGTCCAACTCATCCATTCCATCATCAGTTCCTCATACCCGGCCCAGGGCAAAGCCCTTGGCCACGTGGTTGCGAACAAACCAGATCACCAACATGCCCGGCAGGATGGTCAACACCCCCGCCGCCGCCAGCACGCCCCAGTCGATACCGGATGCCGAGACCGTGCGGGTCATCACCGCTGCGATCGGTTTGGCGTTCACCGAAGTGAGGGTTCGCGCCAGCAGCAGTTCGACCCAGGAAAACATGAAGCAGAAGAACGCCGTGACGCCGATGCCGGAGCCGATCAGCGGGATGAAAATCTTCACGAAGAACTTGGGGAAACTGTAGCCGTCGATGTAGGCGGTTTCGTCGATCTCCTTGGGCACGCCGGACATGAAGCCTTCGAGAATCCACACCGCCAGCGGCACGTTGAACAGGCAATGGGCCAGGGCCACGGCGATGTGGGTATCGAACAGCCCAATCGAGGAATACAGCTGGAAGAACGGCAACAGGAACACCGCCGGTGGCGCCATGCGGTTGGTCAGCAGCCAGAAGAACAGGTGCTTGTCACCGAGGAAGCGGTAGCGCGAGAACGCATAGGCTGCCGGCAAGGCCACGGTCAGGGAAATGATCGTGTTCAGGCTCACGTAGTACGCCGAGTTGATGTAGCCGGTGTACCAGCTTGGATCGGTGAAGATCACCTTGTAGTTCGCCAGGGTGAAATCCTGCGGAAACAACGTCAGGCCACCGAGGATTTCGCTGTTGCTCTTGAAGGACATGTTCAGCAGCCAGTAGATCGGCACCAGCAGGAACAGGATGTAGATCAGCAGTGGAATCAGCTTTCTTTTGCTCATGATGGCCTCAGCGGTTGGCGTCGGAGTGAGTCATGGCGGTGTAGAACAGCCAGGACACCAACAGGATGATCAGGAAGTACACCAGCGAGAATGCGGCGGCCGGCCCCAGGTCGAACTGCCCGATCGCCATTTGCGTCAGGGTCTGGCTCAAGAAGGTCGTGGAATTGCCCGGACCGCCACCCGTAAGCACGAAGGGCTCGGTGTAGATCATGAAACTGTCCATGAAGCGCAGCATCACCGCGATCAGCAACACACTCTTGAGCTTGGGCAACTGGATATGCCGGAACACCGCCCAGGCCGAGGCACGGTCGATCCGCGCCGCCTGGTAATACACGTCCGGAATCGCCCGCAGGCCGGAGAAGCACAACAGCGCCACCAGCGAGGTCCAGTGCCAGACGTCCATCACCAGTACGGTGACCCAGGCGTCCATGGTGTTCGCCGCATAGTTGTAGCTGATGCCCATGGCCTTGAGACTCGCCCCCAGCAGACCGATGTCGGCCCGGCCGAAGATCTGCCAGATGGTGCCGACCACGTTCCACGGGATCAGCAACGGAATCGCCAGGATGATCAGCACCACCGACGACCAGCGCCCTTTGGTCGGCATGGTCAGGGCAATCGCAATCCCCAGCGGGATCTCGATCAACAGCACGCAGGCCGAGTAGATGAACTGGCGCAGCAACGAGTCGTGCAGGCGCGGATCGAGCAGCACCTGCTTGTACCAATCGGCGCCGACAAAGTAGCGGCTGGACTGGTCGAAGATGTCCTGCACCGAATAGTTGACCACGGTCATCATCGGGATCACCGCACTGAACGCCACCAGCAGGAACACCGGCAGCACCAGCCACCAGGCCTTGTTGTTCTGCACCTTGTTCATGGCTGCGCCTCTTGGTTGGCATTGGCTTCGAGCAGGAATTCATCGGCGTAGACCATCAGCCACTGCGCCGGAAAACTGATGTAGGCCGTGCCTTGCGGCACCGGTTTGTCTTCGGCCAGGCGCACTTTCAGGGGGACGCCATCGAGGTTGAGGGTCATGATCTTGTAGGTGCCCAGGTCTTCGACGTGTACGACCTGTGCCCGCAGAGCGTCATCAAAGGCTTCGTCCCACACATGGACGAACTCCGGGCGAATGCCGACCTTCAGGGTTTTCCACTCCGATTCAGCAATACGCTGCTGCATCGCCTCGGACAGCGGCAGGTGAGTCGAGGCGAAACCGACGCCACCCGGTTGCGGCTGCACCTCGATCAGGTTCATCCCGGGGCTGCCAATGAAGTAGCCGACAAAGGTGTGGCTCGGGCGCTCGAACAACTCCCTTGGCGTACCGAACTGCACGATCTGCCCGCCGTACATCACCGCAATCTTGTCGGCGAAGGTCGAGGCCTCCAGCTGATCGTGGGTGACGTAGACCATGGTGATGTTGAACTGTTCGTGGATCTGCTTGAGCTTGCGCCGCAGCTTCCACTTGAGGTGCGGGTCGATCACCGTCAGCGGCTCATCGAACAGGATCGCCGACACGTCGTCGCGCACCAGCCCACGCCCCATGGAGACTTTCTGTTTTTCGTCGGCGGTGAGGTTGCGGGCCTTTTTGCTCAACAGGTTCTGCAGGTCGAGAACTTCGGCGATTTCCTGCACCTTGCTATGCACCCGGGCCTCGGCCATGCCCTGATTGCGTAGCGGGAAGGCCAGGTTGTCGAACACCGTCATGGTGTCGTAGACCACCGGGAACTGGAAAACCTGGGCGATGTTGCGCTTCTCCGGGGTCAGGTTGTTGACCGCTTTACCGTCGAACAGCACATGGCCCTGGGACGGGCTGAGCAGCCCGGAAATGATGTTGAGCAAGGTCGATTTGCCACAGCCCGAAGGGCCAAGCAACGCGTAGGCGCCACCCTGCTCCCAGATGTGGTCCATCTCGCGGATCGCGTAGTCCTCCGGCCCCGTCGGGGTTTTGGTGTAGCTGTGGGCGAGGTTCTGCAAACGAATTTCGGCCATCAGGCAACCCTCGTGACACGCCGGCCCGGCGCCTGGACCAGCCGCCCCTGCGTATCGAACACAAACAGTTTATGGGTCGGGATGTAGATGCGGATCGGCGCATCGACGTCGTATTCGTGAACGCCGGGCAAGTGCAGCACCAGCAGGAAATGCTCGTTGCGCACGTGCAGAAAGGTTTCCGAGCCACTGATTTCCGCGACTTCGACAGTCACCGCCAATTCGAGGTCATCGTCGTTGCTCGGCACCAGCGAGATATGACTGGGTCGCACGCCAAAGCGGAACTCGCCCTCGCCCACCGGGCGCAGATCGACGTTCAGCGGGAAGTGCACGAAATTGGCGAAACTCACTTCGTTGCCGGCAATGCGCCCCGGCATCAGGTTGATCGGCGGCTCGGAAAACAGCTCCGCCGCCAGCACCGTTTGCGGCTGATGATAGACCGACGAAGACTGGCCGCTCTGGATCACCCGGCCTTCGTGAAGAATGGTGGTGGTGCCGCCCAGGGCCAGGGCCTCGTTGGGCTCGGTGGTAGCGTAGATCGCGATGGTGTGGCGCGCCTTGAACAGCTCGCGCATTTCCTGGCGCAGTTCTTCGCGCAACTTGTAGTCGAGGTTGACCAGCGGCTCGTCGAACAGGATCAGCTCGGCATCCTTGACCAGCGCCCGGGCCATGGCCGTGCGTTGTTGCTGGCCACCGGAAAGCTCCAGCGGATAGCGTTTGAGAAACTTCTCGATGCGCAGCATCTTCGCGGTTTCCAGCACCTTGCTCTGAATTTGCTCGCTGGAAACACCAGCCTGACGCAGCGGCGAGGCGATGTTATCGAACACCGTCATGGTCGGGTAGTTGATGAACTGCTGATAGACCATCGACACATTGCGCAAGCGCACGGGGCGCTGGGTGACATCGACGCCATTCATCAGGATGCGGCCGCTGTCGGGCTTGTCCAGACCGGCCATCAGGCGCATCAGGCTGGTCTTGCCGGACAAGGTGCGACCCAGCAAAACGTTGAAGGAACCGGGTTCAAAACTCAGGTTGGCATCGTCGATCCAGGTCTGGCCCTCGACGGTGCGGCTGACGTGTTCCAGGGTGAGTGACATGGCTCGGCCTTTTTCTTATTGGAGTCAAGCGACCGGAGCTGTATAGCGACATTTGTGCCAGAAATTGCAAACGATTGATTCAGTTTGAAATTCCTGAAAATGACTACAGAGTCACGTTCGTTGCTGAACACAAATGAACAACCGCGACTGAACAACTGAACACTTCAACGGTTGACAATGAACATTAGTGAACAACACTCTACAGACCGTATTCCGGCCCTTGTAGGAGCGAGCTCGCTCGCGATGGAGGTCAACGTGACGAGGGCTGCCTGAAGGAACGAGGCGACCTCACGTCCATCGCGAGCAAGCTCGCTCCTACACAGGGCGCCATGTGTAATTGAATAACAACAATAAAAGCTTGCTCAGAGATCGACTGCCATGGCCGCACCCGCATCGCCGTTGTCCCACGACGCCATCATCCAGGACTCCTGGTCCCGTTGCCGCGCGTTCGGCCTCAGTCATCAGAGCACGCCGGCATTCGACCCATTGCCGGCCGCAGGCATCGCGCAACTGCTGGAGAGCCAGCATTCACTGGTGCAAACCACCCATCAGGAAGTGCTGCCCTACTACGAGAACATCCTGAGCAACTCCAATTGCCTGATCATGCTCGCCGACCATCAGGGCCAGGTGCTCACGTCGTGGGGCACCCAGCGCTTTATCGAGCCGAAACTGGCCCGGGGTTTCAGCGCCGGCGCCAGCTGGATGGAACGCTGCACCGGCACCAACGCCATTGGCACCGCCCTGGCCTGCGAGCAAGCGGTGCACATCGAGCACGACGAACATTTCCTCAAGGCCAACCGCTTCATGACCGGTTCCGCCGCGCCGATATTCGATACCGAGCGCAAGGTGATCGCGGTGCTGGACGTGTCCAGCGACAGCTACCTGCCGCCCTCCCACACGCTGGGCATGGTCAAGATGATGAGCCAGACCGTGGAAAACCGGTTGATCCTCAACCTGTTCCATGGCCAGCATTTTCAGCTGACGTTCAACACCGGGCTGAACAACCTCGACAGTCAGTGGGCCGGATTGCTGATATTCGATGAAACCGGCCAAGTGCTGTCGGCCAACCGCCGGGCCGACAACCTGCTGGGCATCAGCCTGTCGCGAGTCAGTGTCGAAAGCCTGTTCAAGGTCTCGCTGCTGGAGTTGCTGAATCAACCCGAAGGCTTGCCCTTCTCGCTGCAGGCTTCCGGGCGCAACCGCTTCCAGTGTCTGCTGAAAAGACCCAAGCAGGTTCCGATTCAGCCGCGAGTGTTCGCCGAACCTGCCGTGACTGCGCCAACACCGGCCGCGATCAGCCTCAACACCCTGCACTTCGGCGACAGCCGCGTGGAAAAAGCTGTGCGCCAGGCCGAGCGGTTGCTGGAAAAAGACATTCCGCTGTTAATCCACGGCGAGACTGGCGTCGGTAAGGAAGTTTTCGTCAAAGCCCTGCATCAGGCCAGCTCTCGCAGCAAACAGGCGTTTATTGCGGTGAACTGTGCAGCGATCCCCGCCGAACTGGTCGAGTCAGAGCTGTTCGGCTACGAGAAAGGCGCGTTCACCGGCGCCAACCAGAAAGGCAGCATCGGCCTGATCCGCAAGGCTGACAAAGGCACGCTGTTCCTCGATGAAATCGGCGATATGCCACTGCCAACCCAGGCACGACTGTTGCGGGTGTTGCAGGAGCGTTGCGTGCAGCCCGTGGGCAGCAGCGAGTTGTTTCCTGTGGACTTGCGCATCATTTCAGCGACCAATCGCTCGTTGCGCGAACAGGTACAACTGGGGCGGTTTCGTGAAGACCTGTATTACCGCATCGGCGGCCTGACCCTGGAACTGCCACCGTTAAGAGAGCGCAGCGATAAAGAGGCGTTGTTCAAACGCCTGTGGGAACAGCATCGCGAACCAAGCCAATGGGCCGGACTGAGCCGCGAGGTATTGGCGCTGTTCGAGCGCCATCCGTGGCCGGGAAACCTGCGTCAGGTCAGCAGCGTGATGCAGGTGGCGTTGGCCATGGCCGAGGAACAACCGATAAGGCCGGAGCATTTGCCGGATGATTTTTTTGTTGATCTGGAGATGGAGCCGGTGGAGTCGCAGGAGCCGTTGGCGGTTGATCTTGATGATGCCGAGGAGTTGAATCGGCAGCTGCAGGCGGTTGGGGGGAATATTTCCCATCTGGCGCGGCGGTTGGGGGTTAGTCGCAATACCCTTTACAAGCGGTTGCGCCAGACTGAATGACGAGTGAATCGCAGCGGTAATATTCGGCTTGAGACCATCGCGAGCAAGCTCGCTCCCACAGTGTCCGTGTCGAACACAAAATCTGCGCATACCACAGAACCTGTGGGAGCGAGCTTGCTCGCGGTGGCGTCTGCCCTGTCAACACAAGCCTGGAGTCCAACCGCAAAAACAAAAACCCGCACAAGGCGGGTTTTGTTTTACAGCGGGATCAAGCAATCAGTCAGCCAGACGCCAGGTCGTGCCGCCCTTGCCGTCCTCCAGCACCACGCCCATGGCGGTGAGCTGGTCGCGGATGCGGTCGGATTCGGCCCAGTCCTTGCCGGCGCGTGCCGCCAGACGCGCGGCAATCAGCGCCTCGACTTCAGCGGCATCCACGCGCCCTTCGGCGCCGGCCTGCAGGAAGTCATCGGCTTCGAGTTGCAACACACCCAACACGCTGGCCAGTTCTTTCAAACGGGCTGCCAGACCGGCCGCTGCGTTCAGATCGCTCTCGCGCAGACGGTTGATCTCGCGAACCATCTCGAACAGCACCGCGCAGGCTTCCGGCGTACCGAAGTCGTCGTTCATCACCTGGGTGAAGCGCTCGACGAAGGCTTCGCCGCCCGCCGGAACCACGTTCGGCAGGCCTTTCAACGCGTGGTAGAAACGCTCCAGGGCGCCTTTGGCGTCCTTGAGGTTGTCTTCCGAGTAGTTGATGGCGCTACGGTAGTGGCTCGACACCAGCAGGTAACGCACGACTTCCGGGTGGTACTTGTCGAGCACGTCGCGAATGGTGAAGAAGTTGTTCAAGGACTTGGACATCTTCTCGCCATTGATACGGATCATGCCGCAATGCATCCAGGCGTTGGCGTAGGTCTTGCCGGTGGCAGCTTCGCTTTGGGCAATTTCGTTTTCGTGGTGCGGGAACTCAAGGTCGCTGCCGCCGCCATGAATGTCGAAGGTCTCGCCCAGGCAGCAGGTGGACATCACCGAGCACTCGATGTGCCAGCCCGGACGTCCGGCGCCCCACGGCGATTCCCAGCTCGGCTCGCCCGGTTTGGCGGCTTTCCACAAAACGAAGTCCAGCGGGTCCTGCTTGGACTCGTCGACTTCGATGCGTGCGCCGATGCGCAGGTCTTCGATCTTCTTGCGCGACAGCTTGCCGTAGCCCATGAACTTGCCGACGCGGTAGTACACGTCGCCATTGCCCGGGGCGTAGGCGTAGCCCTTGTCGATCAGGGTCTGGATCATCGCGTGCATGCCAGGGATGTGATCCGTGGCACGCGGCTCCATGTCCGGCTTCTTGATGTTCAGGCGCGCTTCATCTTCGTGCATCGCCGCGATCATGCGCTCGGTCAAGGCTTCGAACGACTCGCCGTTCTCGTTGGCCCGATTGATGATCTTGTCGTCGATGTCGGTGATGTTGCGCACGTAGGTCAGGTCGTAGCCGCTGAAGCGCAACCAGCGCGTCACCAGGTCGAACGCGACCATGCTGCGGCCGTGGCCCAGGTGGCAATAGTCGTACACGGTCATGCCGCACACGTACATGCGCACCTTGTTGCCATCGAGTGGCTTGAAGACTTCTTTGCTCTTGGTGAGCGTGTTGTAGATCGTAAGCACGTTTATTCCTTGACGCTAAATCACTGGCCCCACGAATCACGCAGGGTCACGGTACGGTTGAATACCGGCTGACCTGGTTTCGAGTCCTTGAGATCGGCGACGAAGTAACCTTCGCGCTCGAACTGGAAACGGTCTTCCGGCTGTGCATTGCCCAGCGAAGGCTCGGCACGACAACCGGTGAGTACCTGCAGCGAATCAGGGTTGATGTTGTCCAGGAAACTGGCGCTGTCTTCGGCCTTCTCCGGGTTTGGAGAACGGAACAGACGATCGTACAGACGCACTTCGCACTCGACGCTGGCAGCGGCCGGCACCCAGTGGATCACGCCTTTGACCTTGCGACCTTCCGGGTTCTTGCCCAGGGTGTCCGGATCGTAGGAGCAACGCAGTTCGACGATGTTGCCATCGGCGTCCTTGATCGCTTCGTCGGCGCGGATCACGTAGCTGCCACGCAGGCGCACTTCACCGGCCGGCTCCAGGCGCTTGTAGCCCTTGGGCGGCTCTTCCATGAAGTCGTCACGGTCGATGTAGATTTCACGGGCGAACGGCAACGCGCGCACGCCCATGTCTTCTTTCGGGTGGCACGGCAGTTCGAGGTTCTCGACCTGGCCTTCCGGGTAGTTGGTGATCACGACTTTCAGCGGACGCAACACGCACATGGCGCGCGGGGCGCTGTGGTCGAGGTCGTCGCGGATGCTGAATTCGAGCATGCCGAAGTCGACCACGCCGTCGGAACGGTTGGTGCCGATCATTTCGCAGAAGTTGCGGATCGATTTAGGCGTGTAGCCACGGCGGCGGAAGCCCGACAGCGTGGACATGCGCGGATCGTCCCAGCCGTTGACGTGCTTTTCATCGACCAGCTGCTTGAGCTTGCGCTTGCTGGTGATGGTGTAGTTCAGGTTCAGGCGGCTGAACTCGTACTGGCGCGGGTTGGCCGGTACCGGCAAGTGCTCGAGGAACCACTCGTACAGCGGACGGTGGCTTTCGAACTCCAGGGTGCAGATCGAATGGGTGATGCCTTCGATGGCGTCCGACTGACCGTGGGTGAAGTCGTAGTTGGGGTAGATGCACCACTTGTCACCGGTCTGGTGGTGGTGCGCGTGACGGATGCGATACATGATCGGGTCACGCAGGTTCATGTTCGGCGAGGCCATGTCGATCTTGGCCCGCAGCACCCGTGCGCCGTCCTTGAACTCGCCGGCTTTCATGCGGGCGAACAGGTCCAGGTTCTCTTCGACGCTGCGGTCGCGGAACGGGCTGTTCTTGCCCGGCTCGGTCAGGCTGCCACGGTATTCCTTGGCTTGTTCCGGGGTCAGGTCGTCGACGTAGGCATTGCCGGACTTGATCAACTCCACCGCCCAGTCATGCAACTGGTCGAAATACTGCGAGGCGTAGCGCACTTCACCGGACCATTCGAAGCCCAGCCATTTGACGTCGCTTTCGATCGCGTCGATGTATTCCTGGTCTTCCTTGGCCGGGTTGGTGTCGTCGAAACGCAGGTGCGTGACGCCGCCGAACTCCTGGGCCAGGCCGAAGTTCACACAGATCGACTTGGCGTGGCCGATGTGCAGGTAGCCGTTGGGTTCAGGCGGAAAACGGGTGACGATCTGCGTGTGCTTGCCCGAGTCCAGGTCTGCCTGGATGATCGGCCGCAGGAAGTTGACCGGCACGGCAGGGCCGGTCTTGGCATTCGAGGTAGGGTCGACAGTGGGCTTGCTCATAGGATCCTTGAACGTACAAGTGCGTGGCCGTAATGAAGGCCGGACAAAACAAAGCCGCTATCATAGCCGATGCCGTCAAGTACCTGACAGAGCGCACTCTGTAAACCGTCGCATTTAATAGGCCGTAAATGAAAAAACAGCCTCGAAATTCGCGTCTGGCACGCTAAACTGCGCACCTTGGCCAAAAAGGCTGAACCGGTGGCGGGACGAGATGTTCCAACACCACGAATTCCTCTAGTGAGTAACGATCATGACCCAAGTCAAACTGACTACCAACTTCGGTGACATCGTCCTCGAACTGAACGCCGACAAAGCCCCGATCACCGTGGCCAACTTCGTTGAGTACGTTAAAGCCGGTCACTACGAAAACACCGTTTTCCACCGTGTCATCGGTAACTTCATGATCCAGGGCGGCGGTTTCGAGCCAGGCATGAAAGAAAAGAAAGACAAGCGTCCAAGCATCCAGAACGAAGCCGACAACGGTCTTTCCAACGACAAATACACCGTCGCCATGGCCCGCACCATGGAGCCGCATTCGGCTTCCGCACAGTTCTTCATCAACGTGGCGGACAACAGCTTCCTGAACCACAGCGGCAAGAACGTTCAGGGCTGGGGCTACGCGGTATTCGGTAAAGTGACCGCCGGCACCGACGTTGTCGACAAGATCAAAGGCGTGGCCACCACTTCCAAGTCCGGCCACCAGGACGTACCGGCAGACGACGTGATCATCGAGAAAGCCGAGATCATTGAGTGATATTGCTGATTTCAGATTTACATCTGGAAGAGGAGCGCCCGGACATTACCCGGGCGTTTCTGGATTTGCTCGCCGGACGCGCCCGCTCGGCGAGTGCGTTGTACATTCTGGGCGACTTCTTCGAGGTGTGGATTGGCGACGACGCCATGACACCCTTCCAGCGTTCCATCTGCCAGGCCCTGCGCGAATTGAGCGACAGCGGCACGGCCATTTTCCTGATGCACGGCAATCGCGACTTCATGTTGGGCAAGGCCTTCTGCAAAGCAGCCGGCTGCACCTTGTTGAAGGATCCGAGTGTCGTGCAGTTCAACGGCGAGCCGGTGCTGCTGATGCACGGCGACAGCCTCTGTACCCGCGACGAAGCCTATATGAAGCTGCGTCGCTACCTGCGCAACCCGATCACCCTGTTCATCCTGCGGCATCTGCCGCTGCGCACCCGGCACAAGCTGGCGCGCAAACTGCGCAGTGAAAGCCGTGCGCAAACGCGGATGAAGGCCAATGACATCGTCGATGTCACGCCCGAAGAGATTCCGCGGATCATGCAGGAATTCGGCGTGAAGACCTTGATCCACGGGCACACCCACCGCCCCGCGATTCACAAGTTGCAGCTTGGCGAGCAAGCGGCCCGGCGCATTGTGCTGGGGGATTGGGATCGTCAAGGGTGGGCATTGCAGGTGGATGAGCAAGGGTTTGCGCTGGCGCCGTTTGATTTCACTCCGCCACCGCAACTGGCAGCACCCGCGAACTGAAGGCTGCAGGAGATCCCTGTGGGAGCGAGCTTGCTCGCGATAGCGGATTAACATCCAACATCTTTGTTGACTGATCCACCGCTATCGCGAGCAAGCTCGCTCCCACATGGGTTCCACTGTGTTTGTCAGTGCCCCGCGGAAGCCTCTGGCCCGGCCTTCGCCGTAAACGGCGGCTTGGCCAGCCAGACAATCAGTATCAACCCCACGAACATCCAACCCAGCAAGGTGAAGTAGTCCACCGTGGACATGATGTACGCCTGGCTGATCACCATCTGGTCCAGCTGCGTATAGGCCTTGGCCCCTGCCCCGCCCAGGTGGGTCAGCGCTTCGCGGGTCGCCGGATCGAAGGGGGTGATGCTTTCGGTCAGGTAAGCGTGGTGCTGGTCCGCCCGACGAATCCAGATCCAGGTGGTCAACGACGCCGCGAAACTGCCGCCCAAGGTCCGCAAGAATGTCGCCAGCCCCGAACCGTCGGCAATCTGGTTCGGGGGCAGGTCCGAGAGCAGGATGGTCAGGGTCGGCATGAAGAACAGCGCTACGCCGATCCCCATGAACAGCTGCACCATGGCGATGTGCTGGAAGTCCACTTCATTGGTGAAGCCTGCGCGCATGAAACAGCTCAGGCCGATGGCCAGGAACGCCCCGCCCGCCAGCAGGCGCATATCGAATTTCGGTGCGTACTTACCGACAAACGGCGCCAGCAGCACCGGCAGGATCCCCAGCGGGGCCACGGCAAAACCGGCCCAGGTCGCGGTGTAGCCCAGTCGCGTTTGCAGCCACTGCGGCAAAATCAGGTTGATCCCGAAGAACCCGGCATAGCCCAGGATCAGCACGATGGTGCCGTAGCGGAAGTTACGATGGGCGAACAGGCGCAGGTTGACCACCGGGTGTTCGTCGGTCATTTCCCAGATCACGAAGAACGCCAGGGCCACCACCGAAATCACCGAGCCGATCACGATGAAGCTGGATTCGAACCAATCGGCATCGTTGCCCTTGTCGAGCACGATCTGCAGCGCCCCGACGCCAATGATCAGCGCGATCAGACCGACGTAATCCATCGGTTGGCGGCTGGTGACCACCGGGCGCTTTTTCATCTGCCGGGTGACCACCCATGCCGCGAACAGGCCGATCGGCACGTTGATGAAGAAAATCCACGGCCAGCTGTAGCTGTCGGTGATCCAGCCGCCGAGGATCGGCCCGGCAATCGGCGCGACCACTGTGACCATCGCCAGCAGCGCCAGCGCCAGCCCCCGTTTCGCCGGGGGGTAAACCGCAATCAGCAGGGTCTGGGTCATCGGGTACAGTGGCCCGGCCACTACCCCTTGCAGCACCCTGAAGCCCACCAGCTCCGGCATCGAGGTGGAAATCCCGCACAGGAACGAAGCCAGCACGAACAGCAACGTCGCCCAGACAAACAGCTTCACCTCGCCGAAACGCCGACTGAGCCAACCGGTCAGCGGCAAGGCGATGGCGTTGCTCACGGCGAACGAGGTGATGACCCAGGTGCCCTGCTCCGAACTCACGCCCAGGTTGCCGGAGATCGTCGGCAGCGCCACGTTGGCGATGGTGGTGTCGAGCACTTGCATGAAGGTCGCCAGCGACAGGCCGATGGTGCTGAGCAACAGGCTGGGCGGTGTGAAAGACGCGTTATTGCTCATCGCAAATCCTTTGAAACTCGGCTAGCGCCGCTAACCCTGTGGGAGCGAGCTGTGGCGAGGGGGCTTGCCCCCGTTTGAGTGCGCAGCACTCACAAGATCTTCGATACATCGGAAATTTTGGGGCTGCTTCGCAGCCCAACGGGGGCAAGCCCCCTCGCCACAGCTCGCTCCCACAATTTCCGGTTGATGACGGACTGGCATATCAGCGTTGTGCGGTCTTGCTGACCGCGGCGCTGTTGTCGTGGATCAACTGGGTGATCATCGCGTCGGCCTCGGTCAGCTGACGGTCATAGACGCTGGTGCTGAACGAAGCCTTCTGCGGCGGCTGTTGCGCCAGCACCGGCCCGCTCTGGTCGTGCAGGTCCACATCGACCATGGTCGACAGGCCGACCCGCAGCGGATGTTTGGCCAGCTCCTCGGCGTTGACGTGGACTCGCACCGGCACGCGCTGCACGATCTTGATCCAGTTGCCGGTGGCGTTTTGCGCTGGCAGCAAGGCAAACGCACTGCCGGTCCCGGCGCCGAGGCTGTCGATGATGCCGCTGTATTTGACGCTGCTGCCATACAGGTCCGTCTCGATCTGCACCGGTTGGCCGATGCGCATGTCACGCAACTGGGTTTCCTTGAAGTTGGCGTCGATCCACAGCTGATCCAGCGGAATCACCGCCATCAGCGCGGTACCCGGTTGCACGCGCTGGCCAAGTTGTACAGAACGCTTGGCCACGTAACCGGTCACCGGTGCAATCAAGGTGCTGCGGGCGTTGTTCAGGTAGGCCTGGCGCAGTTGCGCGGCAGCGGCCATCACATCCGGGTGCGATGAAACCACGGTGTCATCGACCAGCGCGCTGGTGGTCTTGAGCTTTTGTTCGGCATTGGCCAGGGCGTTTTGCGCCGAGGTCAGGTCGTCGCGGGCGTGGGACAGCTCTTCCTGGGAAATCGCCCCGCCGGCGGCGAGGTTCTTGCGGCGGCTGAAGTTGTCCTGGGCCTTTTGCACTTCGGCTTTCTGGGCGTTGACCTGGGCCTTCATGCCGTCCACATCGCTATACAAGCCACGCACCTGACGCACGGTACGCGCCAGATTGGCCTGGGCATTTTGCAGACCGATTTCGGCGTCGTTCGGGTCGAAGTTCACCAGCACCTGGCCTTCATGGACCAGATCGCCATCATCGGCACCGATGCTGACCACGGTGCCGGTGACCAGCGGCGTGATTTCCACCACGTTGCCGTTCACATAGGCGTCGTCGGTGCTTTCGCTCCAGCGCCCGTAGAATTCGTGGTAGGCCCAGACACCCGCGCAACCGAGCACGACGACGGCAGCCAGGACCAGCAGCATGAACTTGCGCTTGCCCGAATTGGGGTTGCCCTGGGTGTTTTCAGGAGGTTGAGTTGTATCGGCAGTGGCCATGACAAGTACCTTGAATTAGTGGGTCAGCGTGGCTGACGTGGCGTTGGCCGAGGCGATGGCCTCAGGCTGGAAACCGCCGCCCAGCGCCTGCATCAGTTGGATCGACAGGTCGATCTGCTCGGCATTCAGGTTGGCCAACTGACGCTGGGCCTGGAGCAATTGCTGCTCGATGCTGAGCACGTCCAGGTAGTTGCCGATGCCGGAACCGTAACGCTGGACCACGGTGTTGTAGGAATCCTGGGCGATGTCGGTGGCGTGCTGCTGGGCAGCGATCTGCCGGCCGATGTCACGCAGCTGGTTGACGCTGTCGCTGACATCCCCCAGCGCCTTGACCAGGCTTTTGTTGTACTGCGCCACGGCGAGGTCGTAATCGGCGTCGCGAGAATCGAGGTCGGCGCGCAAGCGGCCACCGTCGAAGATCGGCACAGAGATCGTCGGTGCAATGTTGAAGAAGCGGCTGGCCGAACCAAACATCGCATCGCCCAGCAAGGATTCGGCGCCGACAGCGGCACTGAGGTTCAGGTTGGGATAGAACCGGGTCTTGCCGGCGTCGATGCTTTTGCTCGCCGCTTCGACCCGCCAGCGCGCGGCCACCAGGTCCGGGCGACGCCCGAGCAACTCGGCCGGCAGCACCGAAGGTAGCGCTACCGCACTCGACTGAAGAATGTTGGGTCGGGCAATTTCATTGCCGCGGTCCGGGCCTTTGCCGAGCAGAACGGCCAGGGCAATTTTCGCGCTGTTCAAGCGTTTTTCGGCGTCGATCAGGTTGGCCTGGGAAGTGGCTTCCAGGCTTTCGGTCTGCTGGAACTGGTACTGGCTGTCGATCCCGGCAGTCAGGCGCCGCTGGCTGAGGTCGAGCATTTGCCGGGTGCGCTTGAGGTCTTCGTTGGACAGGTCGTAGACGATGTGCGCCTGACCGAGATCGCTATAGGCCCGGGCGACATCGGCGGCCAGCGTCAGTTGCGCAGCCTGCTGGTCGACTTCGGCGGCGCGAGCCTGGCCGAGGGCCGCTTCCCAGGCATCGCGTTGACCGCCCCACAGGTCGAAGTCGTAGTTGAAACCGGTGCTGATGTTGCGAACGGTGGCGTAAGCGTCACCCTGCCCGAGCGGGTCCTGGTCCCGGGCCAAGCGCGAACGGCTGACACCAGCGCTGGCATCCAGGGTCGGCATCCGCGCAGCGTCGGCTGCGGAAGCGGCAGCGCTGGCCTGATGGGCACGGGCATCGGCGATCTGCATGTCCGGGCTGTCGCGCAGGGCCTCGCGGATCAGGCCATCGAGCTGTGGGTCGCCGAGGCTTTTCCACCAGTCGCTTTTTGGCCAGGCCGCGGGGGACAACGTCACACCGCTGAGGGATTGCCCGGCCTTGAGGGCCTTCGCGTCGAGGCTGACGCCTTCGGTTTTCAGGCCGCTGTAACTGGCGCAACCGGCGACGCTCATGGCCAACAGCACCAGGCTCAAGCCGGTACGCAAGGGGTTACTGCTCATTTGTCACCTACCCGCAGCAGCGTGATCGCGTCACCGGCTGCCACCAAAATTTTCTTCAGGATCAACTCCAGGGTTTTCAGTTCTTCCGGAGTGATGGCACCGGCCAGTTCATTCATGGCTTCGGCGCCGATGTGCGGCAACCGCCCGGCGAGCTTCTGCCCTTCTTCCGTGAGCACAAGCTGCACCTGGCGGCGATCTGCCTCGGAGCGTTGGCGGGCAAGGAAACCTTTCTGTTCCAGACGATCGAGCATGCGCGTCATCGAGCCGCTGTCCAGGGACAGGTGCCGGCACAACTCGCCCGGAGAATCGACGCCGTACTGGGCGATGATGATCAACACCTTGAACTGCGCGGCGGTGATGCCGTGGGGTTCCATGTGGGTGTCGATGATCCGGTCCTTGAGCAGCGCGGCACGCCCGAGCAACAGGCCGAGATGGCAATTCTGGAAATCTTCCGGGGAGAAATGTTTCATCTGACCACCAATTAGCTGCCTAGGCAGTGAATGTATGTCAAGATGTTACTGCCTAGGCAGCGAATGTCAACGTAATAGTTAGCATGCTTGGTAAATAGTTGATCAATGGCGTCGGGATTTGTTGCGGCCACACTGACGCCATCGCGAGCAAGCTCGCTCCCACAGGGATCGCACTGGACCTTGTGGGAGCGAGCTTGCTCGCGATGGGGGCAACTCGGTTTTAACGAAAACGCAGGCCTAGAAATCCCGCTTGTAGAAGATGTCCAGCGAACTGGCCACGCCGCCGGCGGCTTCGAGGTAGACCCTCTTGCTCAGCTTGTAGCGCAGGGCAATGGTATTGGCCGGTTCGAACACGCCGACGCCATAGCGCAGGCTGAGCTTCTCGGAAATATTGCCGCTGGCCACCACACTGGTGGCATCGCCACTGCCCTGGGTGTCTAGCTGGAAGTCCTGGATGCCCAGGTTCTTGGCGATGCCGCTGGTCACCCCGGAGCTACCCATCAAGCCCAACCCGAGGGCCGCCTGGGCGAGCATGTTGTTGTCTTCGCCATTGCTGCTCAGCGGACGCCCGAGCACCAGATAGGACAGGGCCTGCTCCTGGCTCATGGCCGGTTCGGAGAAGATCTGCGTGGTCGGCTGCTCGGCGCTGCCACTCAAACGAATGCCGGCGATGATGTCGTCGGTCTTGCGAATGGCCTCGATGTCCAGGTACGGCTGATCGATAGGACCTGCAAACAGCAAGCGTGCCCGGCGCACCGATAGCCGCTGGCCGTAGGCGCGATATCGCCCATCGTTGAGCCACAGCTCGCCACGGGTGTCCATGTTGTCGCCGATGTGCACATGCCCCTGCACATTCGCGGTCAGGCCAAATCCTGCAAAGCTCAGCTTGTCCTCACCGACCAGCACTTCGATGTCCATTTTCATTGCCAGCGGCGGCTTGCCCTCCTCGGTCTGCTGACCGACGATCACCGTGTCATCGGAGACCTTGACCGTCGATGGCGGCAACTCGCGAATGGTGATGTCGCCCCTAGGCACCAGCACTTTGCCGGCGATGGCCAACTCATCGCCCTTCATCGAGATTTTCAGGTCAGGTGCGACTTCCAGCTTGGCGTAAGGCTCGACGCTGACTGGCAACTGCGAACCCTTGAGCGCCAGATCCACCACCAGCGCCTGGCCCCAGGCGACGTTGCCGTTCAGGCTGCCATGCCCGGCCTTGCCGCTGTCCCAGCCACCGTTCAGTTGCACGCTTTCACCGGCGATGAGCGCCTGGAGGTGCAGATTTTTCAGCTCCATTGGCAACTCAGGACCGGAGATCTGACCGTCGCTGAGTTGCAGGCTGCCATTGACCTGCGGTGCCAGCAGCCCACCGGAAATCGTGCCGCTGCCATTCAAGCGCCCGGTCAGTTTCTCGACCATCGGCACGAACGGTCGCGCCACTGAAAGGTCCAGCCCGCTCAAGCGGAACGAGCCGCTCAACGGTTTGTTCTTCGGCAACGGATTGAGCTGCGCCTGCACCATCAGTTCGCCGAGTTTGCCACCGACGAAGTTGAGCTCGGTGTCGATGCGCTTGGGCGTGAGTTTGCTGGTGAGTTTCAGGGTCTGGTACGGGAAGTCCAGCCACTGATCCTTGTCCTTGATGCGCAACGTGCCACCGCCGGCATCGACGCTGACCTGGCCGTTCGGGCCACTGGCCGGCAGGTCCAGTTGCAGGTCGGCGTTGAGCCGACCCTGCCAGGCGAAATCCTTCGGCAACCACTGCGCGAGGCTGTCGATCGGGAATTGCTTGAGGTGATAACGCAGCTTCGGCTCGGGCATCAGGCGCGCGTCTTCACCGCAGAGGCTGGCCTGGCCGGAGGCCCAGCAATGGGCGCCAAAGGTGATTTTGCCGTCCGCCAGGCGTTCGAGTTTCGCCGGCCCTTGCAGCTTCCAGTCCTGGCCACCGGCCTGGATATCACCGCTGGCCAGGCGTCCGCGCCAATTGCCTTTGTCCAGCGCACCGTCCAGACCCAGCGCCAGTTTCAGCTTCGGCCCTTGCAGATCGAGGTTCAGCTTCTGGCTCTTGATATCGCCCTGGCCGCTGGCGGTCAGGGTTCCCAGTGAAGTGTCACCGGCCCGGATGCCGCTGCCCTTGAGGTCGACTTTCGCCCGTTGCGCACTGTCCAGCGTGGCGTCCAGGTTCAGGCTTTGCAGGCGATGGTCCTGGAAAGCCAGTTGCGAACCTTGCAGGTCAAGCTTGCCTTGGGGCGCCTTGAGTGTGCCGGCGACATCCACGCGGCCATTGAGCTGGCCGCGCAGTTGCGGCCAGAGCTGGGCCAGGCGCGGCAGCTTGAGATCGATCTGGCCGGCGAGTTTCTGTTGCAGGCTGCCTTTGCCGCTGATGCTGTTGTCGCCGAGGCGAACTTGCAGGGTCTTGAGGTTCCATTGCTCGCCACGGCCATCGGCCTTGGCCTGGATCACCGCAGGCTGACCGCGCAGTTTGCCCTTGAGGTCCAGGTCGGCATTGAGGCTGAGCACCTCGTTCTTCATCTCACCCGTGCTGCGCAACGGCCCGGCCAGTGTGCCCGGCAGCTCCGCGACCCAGTACGCCGGGTTGATCGCCGACAGGTCCAGCGCGGTGTCCCAGGCAATGCCGTCGGCAAATTGCAGGTCCAGGTGCCCTTCAGCCTTACCCTGCCCGGCCTGGAGTTGAATCTGTTGCAGATAGATTTTCGTCAGGTCGCCCGCGAAAGGGCTGGCCAGGGTGAAGGCGCCGGCCGGACCATCCGCCGCCGCGGCGAAATGCCCAAGGTACTTGCCGTCGGTGTAAGAGACTTCGCCGGTGAACGTGCGAAGCGCTACCTGCGGTTCGTCGATGAGCGGATAGAGCCTGTGCCACGGGAAATCCAGCCAGTCGATCTTCGCCTCGGCGCTCAAGCCCTTGCTCCAATCCAGCTGTCCGGTGAGCTTGAGGCTTTGCTTGTCGTTGGCGGTCAGGTCCAGCGCGGCGATCTGCGCGCCCTTGGCGTCGACCTTGCCTTGCAGCGCCAGGGTGACGGGCCCTTGCTCGACGGGCAGTGTGGCTTTGCCGAGCAGCGCGTAGCCGTTCTTCAAGTCGCCTGCCCCCGTGAGTTCAAGCTGATTGAGTTGCAGGGTGTCCGGCAGATCGGCACTGGGCTTGAAGCCATCGGCGGTGATCCGCACCTTGGCCGGCAGGTTTTCCACCAGCGGTTGCAGTTCGCCGGTCAGTTGCCCGTTGAGGTAACCGCTGCTGTCGGCGTTCAGGTTCAGGGTCTTGAGCAGGTCGCCGTCGACTTTCAGCGCCAGCGCCAGCGGCTCAGGCGTCGACAACAGGGTCAACTTGCCGGAGGCGCTGAGGGGCCAGTTGCCGGAAGGTTGCAACAGGCCGGAGAGGTTCAGGCTCAGATCATCGCGCTGTATCGATAGCGCGTCGATCTTCAAACCGGCCGTCGTCCAGTGCGCCGCCAATTGCATGCCCTTGAGCTCTTCGCTGCCGTTGAACAACAGGCTGCCGACCTTGATCTCTCCCAGTTCGAGGGCCAACGGTAACTTCAGCTCCGGGAGCGTGATCGGGCCGCTGCCTGGCTCTTCGGCACCCGGCGGGAACGTCAGGCTGACCTGATCGGCCTGCAATTGCTCGATGCACAGGGTCATGCGGGTCAGGCACAACGGCGACCAGGCGAAAATCACCTTGCTCAGTTCAACCCGGTTGCTGTCCTGCTGCCACAGCACCCGGTCGGCACTCCACTGCCCGCCCAGCCGGCCCTGGAAGTTTTCCAGGGTCAAGCCCGGCACGAAACCCAATGCCCAGCGGCTGCCTGTCGCCGTGCCCAGCACCGTGGCCAGCGTCAGGACAACCACTGCCAGCAGCGCCGCCATCGTCAGCAGTGTTGCTTTCAAACCACGCTTCAAAGCTCAGGCCCCATGGAAAAGTGCAGTCGAATACCGCCATCGTCGTCCAGCGCGTGGGCCAGGTCGAGGCGGATCGGCCCCACCGGCGATACCCAGCGCACGCCGATACCGACGCCAGTCTTGAGGTTCGGCAGTTCGAGCGTGTTGAAGGAGTTGCCCTGATCGACAAAGGTCGCGATCCGCCATTTTTCCGCGATGGAATACTGATACTCCGCGCTGGCGGCGACCATGTAGCGGCCACCAATGCGGTCGCCGTCGGAGTTTTCCGGGGACAGGCTCTGATAGTCGTAGCCACGCACGCTCTGGTCGCCACCGGCGAAGAAGCGCAGCGATGGCGGCACCGATTTGAAACCGTTGGTGGCACTGCCGCCGACCTGCACCCGCCCGAGGAGGCGGTGTTTATCGAACACCGTGGTCAGGCCTTTGACCAATGCCGTGCCGTAGAGCAGGTTGCTGTCGGAACCCAGACCTTCCTTGGCCACTTTGGATTCGAATTGCAGGCGATAACCGTTGTGCGGGTCGATGCGGTTGTCGCTTTTGAGGTACGAATAGCTCACACCGGGCATCAGCAAGGTACTGAGTCCCGAGTCATCGCCCAGTTGATAATCCTCGCGCTGCCACTTCAGCGACACCACCCGTTGCCAGCCGCTGGGCAGTTTGCTGTGCCACTCGGGGCCGAGGGTCAGCAGCTTGCTGTGGCTGTCCTTATCGGCGATTTCTTCATTCTGGTAGCCACCGGCAAAACGCAGTTTGTCGGTCAGTGGCGGGTCCAGCGGAATGTCGTAGAACAACCCGACGTTTTGCCGAGGTGCCGAGACTTCGGTTTCCCAGCCATAACTGTGCCCTTGCGCGTTGACCCAGTGCCGGGTCCAGTTGGCCTTGGCCCGCGGGCCGACGTCGGTGGAGAAACCCAGGCCCAGGCCCATGGTCCGCGGCTTGCGGGTTTCGAGCTTGACGTCCACCGGGATCGCCTCGTCCCTGGACGCCGTGGGTGCCGCGTCCACGCGCACGCCTTCGAAGTAGCCGCTCGATTGCAGGTTCTGGTTGAGCTCGGCGATCAGTTCCGAGTCATACGGCGTGCCGGTCTTGAACGGCACCATGCGTTGCAGCAACTCGTCATCGAACGGCGTATCGCCCTCGAAACTGACCTTGCCCAAGGTATAGCGCGGACCGCTTTCATAGATCAGTTCGATATCGGCGACGCCGGCACGGGGGTCGACCGACAGTTTTGAACGGGTGAAACGGCCGCTGAAAAAGCCATAACGCGAAGCCTGATTCTGGATCAGGCGCTTGGCGTCCTCGTAATGCCCATGGTTGAGCACGGCGCCGGGCTTGAGCGCGTCGCTTTTGGGAATTCGAAAGGCCTTGAGGGAGGCTGCCGGACCGTCGACGCGCACCGTGACGTTGCGCAAGTGCACCGGCTCGCCGGGGTCGACCGTCAACACCAGGCGCGGCTTTTCGCCGCCCTTCACCTCGCTGTCGATGTGCGGCTGATAATAGCCCAAGGCCTGGGCGGCCTTGCGCGCCTGTTCTTCGGCGCCACGGCTGAAGCGCAGCAACGCTTCTTCATCGCGATCGCCGAGGCTGCCGATATAGCCTTCGATATTGGCTTTCAGCTCGTCATTGGACGGTTTGATCCGTACATCCAATTCGCTTTTTGCCAGCGCTGCGCAGCTGGTCATCAGCATCAGCACACCGCTGGTAATTCTTCCTGGAAACTTCATAGGCGCGGATGCTATCACGAGCATGGATCATGAACATGGAAGCGTGATAGAGCCTGACATGCAAAGAAAGTTCGCCGTTCAAGCGGTTGCAGTATGTAACACCTGGGGATTGGGGTGAAAAAACACGTGCTCGCGAATCGGTCCTACGGCAACTTCACCGATTTCCTGATAGCCCTGGCGCTTATAGAACTCCAGGTAGCGAGGGTTCCCGGTATCGAGGATCACGCCCTGTGAATTTTCATCCACTGCGCACCAGTTGTGCACGGCTTGCAATAGTTGTTCACCGAAATGTTTTCCCTGGAACTGCGGATGAACCCCCAGCAACGGCAGGACGTGCACCGAGTCGTTCGGTAGACAGGCTTCCACGGCATCGTGATATTCGAGGTAGCGACGGGTGCAGCGAAATCCTGTGCTGAGCACCATGCGCAGGCGCCAGGCCCAACTTTCGGTGACGCCGAGGCGACGTTGCGGCGGTGCGATCAGGGCGATACCGATCAGGCGGTCGTTGACCAGCAGGCCGATGGCCGGCAGGTCCTGAAAAAAGTGCTGGGTCACCAACTCGCGCACTGTGGCGCGAACCCGCTGTTCGTAGCCGGGGCGCTCGGCTTCGAACAGATAGCCGAAGGTCGGCTCGTGTCGATAAGCCTGGTACAGCAACGAACGCGCTTCGCGGCCGTAGCCGCTGTCGAGCATGTGAATATCGGCGATGGCGGTCGAGGTTTCGGGCATGACGGTTGATCTCCCCGGCACAGCTCGGGTGGCTGCGCTCTTGTTGTTACGAGCCTGTTGGCGCTGACACAGTTCCGAAATGAGTGTAGGCAATGAAATCGCCTTCGCGAGCAAGCCCGCTCCCACAGGTGATGCGCCAGCCTTGCTTTTGTGGGAGCGGGCTTGCTCGCGAAAGGGCCATCACTGCCCATACACATCTGACAGGCACAGCCGAATCCCCTCACCCCACACTGGCCCGATTCCCACATGTCAGCTAGCATCGCCCTTTTGCCAGGACTGCCGACCATGAAGATCGTCTCCTTCAACATCAACGGGCTGCGCGCCCGCCCCCATCAGCTGGCGGCGCTGATCGAAAAGCACCAGCCCGATGTGATCGGCTTGCAGGAAACCAAGGTCCACGACGAACAGTTCCCGCTGGCCGAGGTGCAGGCCCTGGGTTATCACGTGTACTTCCACGGGCAAAAAGGCCATTACGGCGTCGCCCTGCTCTCGCGCCAGGAGCCGCTGGCCCTGCATAAAGGTTTCGCCACCGACGAAGAAGACGCCCAACGACGCTTCATCTGGGGCACCTTCGCCGACGCCAACGGCGTACCGGTGACCATCATGAACGGTTATTTCCCACAGGGCGAAAGCCGCGACCACCCGACCAAGTTCCCGGCCAAGCAGCGTTTCTACGGCGATTTGCAGCAATTGCTGGAAAGCCAGTTCAAGAACGACCAGCCGCTGGTGGTGATGGGCGATGTGAACATTTCCCCGGAAGACTGCGACATCGGCATCGGCCCGGACAACATGAAGCGCTGGCTGAAAACCGGCAAGTGCAGCTTCCTGCCGGAAGAGCGCGAGTGGATGGCCCGCCTGAAAAACTGGGGCCTGGTCGACAGTTTCCGTCACTTGAACCCGGACGTGACCGACACCTTCAGCTGGTTCGACTATCGCAGCCGTGGCTTCGAAGACGAGCCCAAACGTGGCCTGCGCATCGACCTGATCCTCGCCTCCCACGGCCTGTTGCCACGGGTGAAGGCCGCCGGTGTGGACTATGAACTGCGAGGCATGGAAAAACCTTCGGACCATGCGCCGATCTGGCTTGAGTTGAGCTGATTCAGGACCAACCACAATCCCCTGTGGGAGCGAGCTTGCTCGCGATAGCAGTCTTACATTCAACATCGATATTGAATGTAAAGGCCCCATCGCGAGCAAGCTCGCTCCCACAGGGGACCACCACTGCAATTTGTCATTTTTCGGAAACCTTACTGACTTAATCTCCCGACACCTCCTTTGGCTATATATGGTGCCGGCATGATGCTGCGCGTGTTGTTCCTGTTGATGCTGTGCACGGGCTTGCCGCAGGCGGCCTCGGCCGGCGACTTGCCGACACCCGAACACGGCCCGGCGCTGCGGATTCAGGGTTCCAACACCATCGGTGCGGCATTGGGGCCGGCACTGGTCGAGGGTCTGTTGAGTGAACAGGGCCTGCGCAAGATCCGCCGTGAAACCCCGGACACCGCCAACGAACTGCGCATCGTCGGCGAAACCGTTCAGGGCCGTCGGGTCGTGGTGGAGGTAGCGGCCCATGGCTCCAGCACCGGTTTCACTGCACTCAAAGCAGCCAGCGCCGATCTGGCCGCCTCGTCGCGCCCGATCAAGGACAGCGAACTGGCCAGCCTGCAATCGCTCGGCGACCTGAAAAGCCCGAGCGCCGAACAGGTCATTGCCATCGATGGCCTGGCGATCGTCCTTCATCCGGACAATCCGCTGAACCAACTCGACACAGTGCAGCTGGCGCGCATTTTCAGTGGCGAGGTGAAGAGCTGGGAAGACATTGGCGGTCGCGGCGGGCCGATTCATCTGTATGCACGGGATAATCAGTCCGGGACCTACGACACCTTCAAGGAACTGGTCCTCAGCGGCCATGGGAAAACCCTCGGCGGTGCGGCGAAGCGCTTCGAGTCCAGCGAACAATTGTCCGATGCGGTCAGCGCAGACCCGCAAGGCATCGGTTTCATCGGTTTGCCCTACGTGCGCCAGGCTAAAGCCGTGGCCATTGTCGACGGTCAATCGCAAGCCATGCCGCCGCTCAACAGCCTGATTGCCACGGAAGATTATCCGCTGTCCCGTCGGCTGTTCTTCTATCTGCCACCCAACGGAAAAAATCCCTGGGCCAATGCCCTGGTGGCGTTTGCCCAAAGCACTAAGGGTCAGGCCATTGTGGCCGCCAACGGTTTTATTGCCCAAACCGTCCAGGCCATGGCCGTTACCCCCAATGCGTTGATGCCAGAGGGTTATCAGGCGCTAAGCAGACATGCTCAGCGGTTGTCGGTGAACTTCCGTTTCGAGGAAGGCAGCGCCACCCTGGACAACAAGGCCCGACAAGACCTGTGGCGGGTGCTCGACTATATAAAGCAGCACGACAAAACGGCTGGGCAAGTGACGCTGGTGGGGTTTGGCGATGCCAAGAGCGACCCGGCGCGCGCCGATCTGTTGTCGAAGCTGCGGGCCATGGCGGTACGGCGGGAGTTGGTGAAGAGCGGCGTGGTGTTTCGCGAGATTCGCGGATTCGGTGCCGAAATGCCGGTGGCGGCCAATAGCGCCGATGAGGGAAGGATCAAGAATCGGCGGGTTGAGGTTTGGGTGTATTGAGCCAGATGTTGGTGCATTGAATGGAATGACGCCTTCGCGAGCAAGCCCGCTCCCACACTGAATCTTCGCCGTGGAGAGATCCAATGTGGGAGCGGGCTTGCTCGCGAATGGCAGGCGCCGCGGTCTTAGTGTCCGCTACGCATCATCTCCTTCGGCACATATTTGCCGATTTCGAACTTGCCGATTGCCGCACGGTGCACTTCGTCCGGGCCGTCGGCCAGGCGCAGGGTGCGTTGCATTGCATACATATAGGCCAGCGGGAAATCGTTGGAAACCCCTGCCCCGCCATGGATCTGGATCGCCCGGTCGATCACCCGCAATGCCACGTTTGGCGCGACGACCTTGATCTGCGCGATCTCGCTTTTCGCCACTTTGTTGCCGACGGTGTCCATCATGTACGCCGCTTTCAACGTTAGCAGGCGTGCCATGTCGATCTCCATCCGCGAGTCGGCGATCTTGTCGATGTTGCCGCCCAGGCGTGCCAGAGGCTTGCCGAACGCTGTGCGGTTCACCGAGCGCTTGCACATCAGTTCCAGGGCGCGCTCGGCCATGCCGATCGAACGCATGCAATGGTGAATCCGGCCAGGGCCAAGGCGACCTTGAGCAATTTCGAAGCCGCGCCCTTCGCCCAGCAGGACGTTTTCGTAGGGCACCCGCACGTTTTCGAAATGCACTTCGGCGTGCCCATGAGGTGCATCGTCGTAACCGAACACCGGTAGTGGACGCACGATCTTCACACCGGGCGCATCCACCGGCACCAGAATCATCGAGTGCTGGGCGTGACGTGGCGCGTCCGGATTACTCAGCCCCATGAAAATCAGGATTTTGCAGCGCGGGTCGCAAGCACCCGAGGTCCACCATTTCTTGCCGTTGATCACCCACTCGTCGCCATCGCGCACGGCACGGGCGGCCATGTTGGTGGCGTCGGAGGACGCGACATCCGGTTCGGTCATGGCGAACGCCGAGCGGATCTCGCCCCGCAGCAGCGGTTCGAGCCAACGTTGTTTCTGCTCTTCGTTGGCGTAACGCACCAGCACTTCCATGTTGCCGGTGTCCGGTGCCGAGCAGTTGAACGGCTCTGGCCCCAGCAGCGAGCGGCCCATGATTTCCGCCAGTGGCGCGTATTCGAGGTTGGTCAGGCCGGCACCCAGTTCGGACTCAGGCAGAAACAAATTCCAAAGGCCTTCGGCCTTGGCCTTGAGTTTCAGTTCTTCCATGATCGCCGTCGGCTGCCAGCGATCGCCCTCGGCGACCTGGCGCTCGAACACGGCTTCGGCGGGATAGACGTAGGTGTCCATGAACGCTGTTACGCGCTCACGCAGTTCCTGAACCTTGGGCGAATAAGCGAAATCCATGAGCGAGATACCTTCTTGGGGGAGGTTGTTTTAGGTCATGTATCGATGCTAGAACAGCGTTGATAATTTACCTAGCCTATTCTCGGCGTGTATAAACATTCATCACCGATATATGATCGGCTGATCGTCACGGTCAGCCCGCCCACACAATAAGAGAGCCGCGTAATGAATCTGAGCAAGGTCGATCTCAACCTTTTCATCGTCTTCGACGCGATCTACACCGAAGCCAACCTGACCCGCGCCGGGCAGATTGTGGGCATTACCCAGCCAGCGGTGTCGAACGCTCTGGCCCGGTTGCGCGAGACCTTCAACGACCCGTTGTTCGTGCGCACCGCCCAGGGCATGGTGCCCACGCCCATGGCACAGAACATCATCGGCCCGGTGCGCAACGCGCTCTCGCTGCTGCGCGTGTCGGTGCAGGAAAGCCGCATTTTCAACCCGCAGCAAGCGGTCAAGACCTATCGCATCAGCATGACCGACCTGACCGAAGCGGTGATCCTGCCGCCGCTGTTCCAGCGCCTGCGCCGCCTGGCTCCGGCGGTGATCATCGAAAGCTTCCTGTCCAAACGTCGCGAAACCACCAAGGAACTGGCCGCCGGACGCCTCGACTTCGCGGTGGATGCGCCGCTCAACACCGACCCGCAGGTGCGTCACGTCAAGTTGATGGAGGACCGCTACGTGTGTGCCATGCGCAAGGGGCATCCGCTGGCGGGCAAGGAAAAACTCACACTGGACGATTACCTGAGCCTGACCCACATCCATATTTCCAGTCGTCGCAGCGGCCTCGGCTATGTCGACCTGGCGCTGGGCAAGATGGGCATTCAGCGCAAGATCGCCCTGCGCTCCCAGCATTACCTGATGGCCTCACAAGTGTTGCAGCAGACCGACATGGTCATGACCGTACCGGAACGCTTCGCCCGTCGTAACGATTTGCACGCCTTTTATCTGCCGGTCAACGATGTACCGCCGGTGGAAACCCACCTCTACTGGCACGAAAGCACTGACCAGGACCCGGCGAACCGCTGGATGCGCGAGCAGATGATCGAGTTGTGCCAGCAGGTGACGGCGCAGGAGAAAAAGCTCGAGAAGGTGTAGGGCTTGATACCGAGGTGCCCCCATCGCGAGCAAGCTCGCTCCCACAGTAGGTATCCAGCGAACACAATACTTGTGTCCGACACAGATCCCTGTGGGAGCGAGCTTGCTCGCGATGAGGCCCTTCTCCACACCGGAAAAACCTGCCCCTTGACGTAAACGTCAACCTGCCATTAGCTTAGCGCCATGACCTTTTGCGAGCGCGTCCATGAGCAGCCAGACCTACAGCATTTCCGATCTCGCCCGCGAGCTCGACATCACCACCCGTGCCATTCGCTTTTATGAAGAGCAAGGCCTGCTCAGCCCCGAGCGCCGTGGCCAGGAACGCATTTACTCGCCCCGCGACAAGGTCAGCCTGAAGCTGATCCTGCGGGGCAAGCGCATCGGTTTCTCCCTGGCTGAATGCCGCGAGCTGATCGAGCTCTACGATCCGTCCAGCGGTAACACCAAACAGTTGCACAGCATGCTGGCGAAAATCAGTGAGCGCCGGGAGCAGCTTGAACAGCAAATGCTGGACATCGAACAGATGAAACTGGAGCTCGATACCGCCGAAGAGCGCTGCGTGCAGGCGCTGGAGCAGACGCTCAAAAGCCAGGAAGTCATTCAGTAAAACCCGACCCCTTGTAGGAGCGAGCCTTCTCGCGATGGTCGTTAACGATAACGCGTGTTTGCTGGATAAACACGGTGCCTGGGAGCCCATCGCGAGCAGGCTCGCTCCTACAGGGTTCTCCGAACAATCAGCACAGGTCGAACCCCATGTCCCTCCCCACCCACGTACGCATTGTCGAAGTCGGCCCACGCGACGGCCTGCAAAATGAAGCCCAACCCATCAGTGTTACCGATAAGGTGCAACTGGTCGACGCACTGACCGCAGCCGGGCTCGGCTATATCGAAGTCGGCAGTTTCGTTTCGCCCAAGTGGGTGCCGCAGATGGCCGGCTCCGCTGAGGTCTTCGCGCAGATCCAGCGCAAACCGGGCGTGGTCTACGGCGCGCTCGCCCCCAACCTGCGCGGTTTCGAAGATGCCCTCGCCGCCGGAGTCAAGGAAGTGGCCGTGTTCGCGGCGGCGTCCGAAGCGTTTTCCCGGCGCAACATCAATTGCTCGATCAGCGAAAGCCTGGAGCGTTTCGGGCCGATCATGGACGCCGCCAGACAACATGGGGTGACTGTGCGCGGGTATGTGTCCTGCGTACTGGGCTGCCCCTATGAAGGTCATGTCGCCCCGGAGCAGGTCGCCATGGTCGCCCGCGAGCTGTATGCCATGGGCTGCTATGAGGTCTCGCTGGGGGACACCATCGGCACCGGCACCGCTGGCGCAACCCGCAAGATGTTTGAAGTGGTATCGAAGGAGGTGCCCCGGGAAAAACTCGCCGGGCACTTCCACGATACCTACGGCCAGGCTGTGGCCAACATCTACGCCAGCCTGCTGGAAGGCATCTCGGTGTTCGACAGCTCCATCGCAGGTCTCGGCGGCTGCCCCTACGCCAAGGGCGCCAGCGGTAACGTCGCCACCGAAGACGTGGTTTACCTGCTCAACGGCCTGGGCATCGACACCGGAATCGACCTCGACGCCTTGATGCTCGCCGGCCAGCAGATTTGCACGGTATTGGGTCGCCCTACCGGCTCCCGCGTGGCCAAGGCCGGCAGCGCACAGTGAGTGCGCTGAGTGTGTCCGGGTGTTACCGCACGGACTCAAACGTGGGCGCAAGCGAGTAACACGGAAACAAAATGTAGGGTTTTGCCTGAGGCGCAAAACCCTAAAAATTTTCAAACCATTGATTTTAAAGGCTTTTATAAAGTTGGCACGCCTCCTGCTATATCTATCGCATAACAAGAATAAAAAAATTGCGGCAAACCTAATAAAAACAAGACGTAACGACTCTGACATAACAAAAACAACACGGCAGAGACGCAGCTAACAGATTTTTTTGGAGAAGATGTGCTTTTCAGGGTGCTTTTCGGAGTTACCCGCAACCGGGCAGAGAATAATAAAACTACCTTCAGGTAGCTCCCGAACTGGTTGGATCGCTCAGCGAGAAAGTAGATCAGCGCTCAAAAAAATACGTTTGCTCTTGATCCCGAATGGGGATCGCCAAAAACAGCGGTAAAGGGCAACGGTTGCCAAAAACAAAAACAGACCGACCCTCAATAATAAAAAAAGAGCACGCGCAACGAAAATTAAAGGGGAGCTTCGGCTCCCCTTTGTGCTGTCTGCGATTCTGAAAACTCTTCAAGACACTGTGGGAGCGAGCTTGCTCGCGATGGCGGTGGATCAGTCAGCACAAATGTTGAATGTCACACCCTCATCGCGAGCAAGCTCGCTCCCACAGGTTTCCTCTTCATTCCTGCTTTTCGCGCAACTCCTCGATACTGATCTCGCGCATCCGGAATTTCTGGATCTTGCCAGTCACCGTCATCGGAAACTCCTCGACGAACTTGAAGTAGCGCGGCGTCTTGAAGTGCGCGATGCGCTCCTTGCACCAGGTTTGCAGCTCTTGCTCGGTGGCGCTGTGGCCGGGGTGGAACTTGATCCAGGCGACGATCTCTTCGCCGTAGCGCGAGCAGGGAATGCCAATCACCTGCACGTCCGCAACGGCCGGATGAGTGAAGAAAAATTCTTCCAGCTCCCGCGGGTAAATATTCTCACCACCACGGATGATCATGTCCTTGTTGCGCCCGGCAATGCACACGTAACCCTCGTCGTTCATGCTCGCCAGGTCACCGGTGTGCATCCACCCAGCCTGATCGATGGCGTCCGCCGTGCCTTCAGGGTTGTTCCAATAGCCGAGCATCACGCTGTAACCGCGGGTGCATAGCTCACCGATGGTGCCACGCGGCACCAGGTTGCCCGCTTCGTCGATGATCTTGCTTTCGAGCTGCGGCTGGGTGCGGCCGACGGTGGTCACGCGCAGTTCCAGGTCGTCTGAAGGTCCGGTCTGCAGCGACACCGGACTGGTTTCCGTCATGCCGTAGGCAATCTGCACTTCGCTCATGTGCATTTCGCTGATGACCCGGCGCATCACCTCGATAGGACAGGTTGCGCCCGCCATGATCCCGGTGCGCAGGCTCGACAGGTCGAACCCGGCACGCTGAGGTTGATCGAGCATGGCGATGAACATGGTCGGTACGCCGTACAGCGCGGTGGCCTTTTCTTCGGCCACGGTGCCCAGGGTCAGCAACGGATCGAACGCGTCGTTCGGGTAAATCATCGTACTGCCATGGGTGATGCAGCCAAGATTGCCCATCACCATGCCGAAGCAGTGATACAGCGGCACCGGGATCACCAGGCGATCGACCGCCGTCAAGCCCAGGCTTTCGCCAACCATGTAACCGTTGTTGAGAATGTTGTAGTGACTGAGGGTCGCGCCCTTGGGAAAACCGGTGGTGCCAGAGGTGTACTGGATGTTCACCGCCTGGTCGAAATGCAGGCTTTCCTGACGCTCGCGCAATTGTTCAGGAGACACGCTGCCAGCCAGATCCGTCAGTTGCGACCACGGGAGGAAACCGCTGGGCGGCTGCACATCCAGGCTGATCACGCCGCGCAACTCCGGCAACCGCTCGCTGAGCAATTTGCCGATGGACTGCTCCGCCAGTTCCGGCACCAGGCCCTGCACCATGGCGTGATAGTTCGAGGTCTTGAAGGCCCCGGCACACACCAGCCATTGGCAGCCGGATTGCTTCAACACGTATTCGAGTTCGGAACTGCGATACGCCGGATTGATGTTGACCAGGATCACGCCGATTTTCGCGGTGGCAATTTGGCTGATGCACCACTGCGCACAGTTCGGCGCCCAGATACCGAGGCGGTCCCCGGCTTGCAGCCCCAGCGCCAGCAGTGCCCTGGCGTGCAGGTCCGCGGCCTCGGCCAATTGCCGCCAGGTATAACGCAGCTGTTGATGGCGCACCACCAGCGCCTCCCCGTCCGGGTACTGCGCAACCGTGTTGTCGAACGCCTGGCCGATGGTCATCGCCAGCAAGGCTTTGTCCTGGGAACCACGGGTGTAACTGCGTTGCGGGCTTGCACTGGGTTGATCCATGACGACCCCTATTGTCTTTATTTATGGGCTTGCCGCGACTACCTATGGGAGCAACCTGTGGCGAGGGGGCTTGCCCCCGTTTGAGTGCGCAGCACTCACAAGATCTTCGAGACATCGAAAATTTTGGGGCAGCTTCGCAGCCCAACGGGGGCAAGCCCCCTCGCCACAGGCCATCACCACAGGGTAGGTCCGCGTTCTATCTTGAACTGCCTCTACTCTCGCTCAAGTTGACGTTTACGTAAAGGGTGATTGACAGCCATTCGTCACAGGCTTACGTTAACGTAAAGGTGAGAACCCATTGACAGTCTCACCAACCGACAAAAAAGCCAAAAGGTGACCCATGAACTATCCATCCCTGAACTTTGCCCTCGGTGAAACCATCGACATGCTGCGCGATCAGGTTCAGTCCTTCGTCGCCAAGGAGATCGCCCCGCGCGCCGCTCAGATCGACATCGACAACCTGTTCCCCGCCGACCTGTGGCGCAAATTCGGTGACATGGGCCTGCTGGGCATTACCGTGCCGGAAGAGTACGGCGGTGCCGGCCTGGGTTACCTGGCCCACGTGGTGGCCATGGAAGAAATCAGCCGTGGCTCGGCTTCGGTGGCGTTGTCCTACGGCGCGCACTCCAACCTGTGCGTCAACCAGATCAACCGTAACGGCAACCACGAGCAGAAATCCAAATACCTGCCGAAGCTGATCAGCGGCGAGCACATCGGCGCTTTGGCCATGAGCGAACCGAATGCCGGTTCCGACGTGGTGTCGATGAAACTGCGTGCCGATAAACGCGGCGACAAGTACGTGCTCAACGGCAGCAAGACCTGGATCACCAACGGTCCGGACGCCAACACCTACGTGATCTACGCCAAGACCGACCTGGAAAAAGGCCCTCACGGCATCACCGCCTTCATCGTCGAGCGCGACTGGAAAGGCTTCAGCCGCAGCAACAAGTTCGACAAGCTCGGCATGCGCGGTTCGAACACCTGCGAGCTGTTTTTCGATGACGTCGAGGTGCCGGAAGAAAATATCCTCGGCGTGCTCAATGGCGGCGTGAAAGTGCTGATGAGCGGCCTCGACTACGAGCGTGTTGTCCTTTCAGGTGGCCCGACCGGGATCATGCAGGCGTGCATGGACCTGATCGTGCCGTACATCCACGACCGCAAGCAGTTCGGCCAAAGCATCGGCGAATTCCAGCTGATCCAGGGCAAAGTCGCCGACATGTACACCCAACTCAACGCCAGCCGCGCCTACCTGTATGCCGTGGCCCAGGCTTGCGAGCGCGGCGAGACCACGCGCAAGGACGCCGCCGGCGTGATCCTCTACAGCGCCGAACGCGCCACGCAAATGGCCCTCGACGCGATCCAGATTCTCGGTGGCAACGGCTACATCAATGAATTCCCGGCCGGCCGTCTGTTGCGTGACGCCAAGCTGTACGAAATCGGCGCGGGCACCAGTGAGATCCGTCGCATGCTGATCGGTCGCGAACTGTTCAACGAAACCCGCTAAACGGAGCTGCACATGGCTACCCTGCATACCCAGCTCAACCCCCGTTCAGCGGAATTCGCGGCTAATAGCGCGGCGATGCTCAAACAGGTCGACGCGTTGCACACCCTGCTCGCCCAAGTGGCGCAAGGTGGCGGCCCGAAGGCTCAGGAACGCCATACCTCGCGGGGCAAACTGCTGCCTCGCGAGCGCATCAACCGCTTGCTGGATCCGGGTTCACCGTTTCTGGAAATCAGCCAACTGGCGGCGTACGAGGTGTATGGCGAAGACGTCCCCGCTGCTGGCGTAATTGCCGGGATCGGCCGTGTGGAAGGCGTCGAGTGCATGATCGTCGCCAACGACGCCACGGTCAAAGGTGGTTCGTATTACCCGCTGACGGTGAAAAAGCACCTGCGCGCCCAGACCATCGCCCAACAGAACCGTCTGCCGTGCATCTATCTGGTGGACTCCGGCGGCGCCAACCTGCCACGTCAGGATGAAGTGTTCCCGGACCGCGAGCACTTCGGACGAATCTTCTTCAATCAGGCCAACATGAGCGCCATGGGCATCCCGCAGATTGCCGTGGTCATGGGTTCCTGCACCGCTGGCGGCGCCTATGTACCGGCGATGGCCGACGAAGCAATCATGGTCCGCGAACAAGCGACCATCTTCCTCGCCGGCCCGCCGCTGGTGAAAGCCGCGACTGGTGAAGTGGTCAGTGCCGAGGACCTCGGCGGGGCCGATGTGCACTGCAAGATTTCCGGTGTGGCCGACCATTATGCCGAGAGCGATGAACACGCCCTGGCACTGGCACGCCGCAGCATCGCCAACCTCAACTGGCGCAAGCAAGGCGAGGTTCAGCAACGCACGCCGATCGCCCCGCTCTACAGCAGTGACGAGTTGTACGGCGTGGTCCCGGCCGACGCCAAGCAACCGTTTGACGTGCGCGAAGTGATTGCGCGGCTGGTGGACGGATCGGTGTTCGACGAGTTCAAGGCGCTGTTCGGGACGACGCTGGTCTGCGGTTTTGCTTACCTGCACGGTTACCCGATCGCGATCCTCGCCAACAACGGCATCCTCTTCGCTGAAGCGGCGCAGAAAGGCGCGCACTTCATCGAACTGGCGTGCCAGCGCGGCATCCCGCTGCTGTTCCTGCAGAACATCACCGGTTTCATGGTCGGGCAGAAGTACGAAGCTGGCGGCATCGCCAAGCACGGCGCGAAACTGGTGACCGCCGTGGCCTGCGCCAAGGTGCCGAAGTTCACCGTGATCATCGGCGGCAGTTTCGGTGCTGGTAACTACGGCATGTGCGGTCGCGCCTACGATCCGCGCTTCTTGTGGATGTGGCCGAATGCGCGAATCGGCGTGATGGGCGCCGAACAGGCGGCCGGCGTGCTGGTGCAGGTCAAGCGCGAACAGGCCGAACGCAGCGGCCATGGTTTCAGCGCCGAACAGGAAGCCGAGATCAAGCAACCGATCCTCGACCAGTACGAAGAACAGGGTCACCCCTACTATTCCAGCGCGCGCCTGTGGGACGACGGTGTCATCGACCCGGCCCAGACTCGCGACGTACTGGCCCTGGCCTTGTCCGCGTCGTTGAACGCGCCAATCGAACCGAGCCGCTTCGGCGTGTTCCGGATGTGATTTTTTGTAGGAGCGAGCTTGCTCGCGATGATCGTCAACGATAACGCTGAAAGCCTGACACCCAGCGGCGCCCTCAAGACCATCGCGAGCAAGCTCGCTCCTACAGAACAGAGTTGTGGAGACGGACAATATGAGCGACTTCAACACCCTCGAACTGCTGACCGACCCCCGTGGATTTGCCACGCTGTGGCTCAGCCGTGAAGAAAAGAACAACGCCTTCAATGCCGAAATGATCCGCGAACTGATACTCGCCCTCGACAAAGTCGCCAGCGATGCCAGCCTGCGGTTTCTGATCGTGCGCGGTCGCGGCAGGCATTTCAGCGCCGGCGCCGACCTGGCCTGGATGCAGCAATCGGCCGAGCTCGATTACGCCACCAACCTCGATGACGCCCGGGAACTGGCGGAATTGATGTACAACCTGGCCAAACTGAAGATTCCGACCCTGGCCGTCGTGCAAGGCGCGGCCTTTGGCGGCGCGTTGGGCTTGATCAGTTGCTGCGACATGGCCATCGGTGCCGATGATGCGCAATTCTGCCTGTCGGAAGTGCGCATCGGCCTGGCACCCGCGGTAATCAGCCCGTTCGTGGTGCAAGCCATTGGTGAGCGCGCTACACGTCGCTATGCCTTGACCGCTGAGCGCTTCGGCGGGCAACGGGCACGGGAAATCGGATTGTTGTCGGAGAGCTATGCAGGTGCCGAGCTGGAACAGAAAGTCGATCAATGGATCGACAACCTGCTGCTCAACAGTCCGGCCGCGATGCGCGCCAGCAAGGACCTGTTGCGCGAAGTCGGCGACGGCTCACTGACCCCGGCATTGCGCCGCTACACCGAAAACGCCATCGCCCGCATCCGCGTCAGCCCCGAAGGCCAGGAAGGCCTGCGCGCCTTCCTGCAAAAACGTCCGCCGAGCTGGCAAGCCGAAACCACCAAGGAGCCCCGTTGATGAGCGCACCTGTCCTCACCACCCTGTTGGTGGCCAACCGTGGCGAAATCGCTTGCCGGGTAATGCGTACCGCAAAGGCCCTGGGCCTGACCACCGTGGCTGTGCACAGCGCCACCGACCGTGACGCCCGGCACAGCCGCGAAGCCGACATTCGGGTTGACCTCGGTGGCAGCAAGGCCGTCGACAGCTATCTGCAGATCGACAAACTGATCGCCGCCGCCAAGGCCAGCGGCGCCCAGGCGATTCACCCCGGCTATGGCTTTCTGTCGGAGAACGCCGGGTTCGCCCGCGCCATCGAAGCGGCCGGCCTGATTTTCCTTGGCCCGCCCGCCTCGGCCATCGATGCCATGGGCAGCAAGTCCGCCGCCAAAGCCCTGATGGAAACCGCTGGCGTGCCACTGGTGCCCGGTTATCACGGCGAAGCCCAGGACCTGGAAACCTTCCGCGCCGCCTGCGAACGCATCGGCTATCCGGTGTTGCTCAAGGCCACGGCCGGGGGCGGCGGCAAAGGCATGAAAGTGGTCGAGGACGTCAGCCAATTGGCCGAAGCCCTGGCCTCGGCCCAGCGTGAGGCGCAATCGTCGTTCGGCGACTCGCGGATGCTGGTGGAGAAATACCTGCTCAAGCCACGTCACGTGGAAATCCAGGTCTTCGCCGACCAGCACGGCAACTGCCTGTACCTCAACGAACGCGACTGCTCGATTCAACGTCGTCATCAGAAAGTCGTCGAAGAAGCCCCGGCGCCAGGCCTGAGTCCGGAGCTACGGCGCGCCATGGGTGAAGCCGCCGTACGCTCGGCGCAGGCCATCGGTTACGTCGGTGCCGGCACCGTGGAGTTTTTGCTGGATGCGCGCGGCGAGTTCTTCTTCATGGAGATGAACACCCGCCTGCAGGTCGAACACCCGGTCACCGAAGCCATCACGGGCCTCGACCTGGTGGCTTGGCAGATTCGCGTGGCACGCGGCGAAGCGTTGCCGATGACTCAGGACCAGGTGCCGCTGGTGGGGCACGCGATCGAAGTGCGGCTGTATGCCGAAGACCCGGGCAATGATTTCCTGCCGGCGACCGGTCGCCTGGAGCTGTATCGCGAATCCGCCCAAGGGCCGGGGCGTCGAGTGGACAGCGGCGTTGAAGAAGGCGATGAAATTTCGCCTTTCTACGACCCGATGCTCGGCAAGTTGATTGCCTGGGGTGAAGACCGTGAACAGGCGCGCTTGCGCCTGCTGAGCATGCTCGACGAATTCGCCATCGGCGGGCTGAAGACCAACATCAATTTCCTGCGGCGCATCATAGGCCACCCGGCATTTGCCACTGCCGAACTGGATACCGGTTTCATTCCGCGTTATCAGGAACAGTTGCTGCCGACCCCAGCGGAACTCAGCGAGGATTTCTGGCAAGCCGCCGCCCAGGCGTTCGCCCAGAGCCAGCCCCATGCAACCCGCGCCGATGACCCGAGTTCGCCGTGGGCTGCACCTAACGGGCTGCGTGCCGGCTTGCCGAGAGAAATCACTCTTCACTTGAGTTGTGAAGGTCAGGACCGTGCGCTGACGCTGGGCGACATCAATGCCCACAGCGCACGTCTCAATGGCGAGCAACTGCTGACCGAGCACGAAGGCGTGCGCCGTCAGCACCGCGCAATACGCCGTGGCGACTATGTGTATTTGCAGTGGGATGGCGAGTTGCGCCGCATCGAGTCTTACGACCCGATCAGCGCCGTCGAGGCCAGCCACAGCCATCAGGGCGGGCTGACCGCTCCCATGAACGGCAGCATCGTCCGGGTACTGGTAGAGGCCGGGCAATCGGTCGAGGCCGGGGCGCAATTGGTGGTACTGGAAGCGATGAAGATGGAGCACAGCATCCGCGCGCCCCACGCCGGGGTGATCAAGGCGCTGTATTGCCAGGAAGGCGAAATGGTCAGCGAAGGCAGTGCGCTGGTCGAACTGGAAGAAGCGTGAAATGAGATCGGTCCTACGCATCGCGAGGACCGATCTGATCAGAACCTGGCTGTTGCCTGAACCACTACACCGATGATTCGACACTCTTCGGTGTACAAGGCTTTCGGATACGTCGGATTGAGCGGGACCAGATAACGCTGCCCGCCCTCTTCGATGAGCTTGCGGAACGTGGCTTCGTTGCTGCCCGGCCACTGGGCAATGACCAGTTTGCCAGGCTCGACGTCCACCGCAGGGTCCACCAGGATCAGCATGCCTTCCGGGATACTGATGCCATTGGGTGCGGTCATCGCATCGCCTGCCACTCTCAACCAGAATGCCGGCCCCCGGGCGTGGTAATCGGACAGTTCAAAGTGCCCTTTTCCGTACACCGGAACCTCGCCGTCACGCACTTCGGCAGGTTCGCGCCAGTCACTGACCGGGTAGCGAAAGTACGGGTTGTACTTCTGTGTCAGGGGGATTTCGTCGTCCGTTGACGCCTGCGGCTCCCGGATCACCAGCGCCACTTCGAGAAACTCAAGGCCCAGCGCCCGCAGCACACGGTTCATGTCTTCGATGCCGGGTTCACGACGTTTGTTGAGCCAGTGGCCAATGCCGCCCTGGGACATCCCGAGGCGCTCGGCGAGTATCTCTTGAGTGATTTTGAGTTCACTCATCTTGGCCTTGACCAATTCAATCCATTTATCCATGTGCGGCACGATACGTGGGCGACTCCAGCCATCAAAACACAAAATGTAGTATTTAAATTGTCGTCACAAATACAGTTCGTATTAGGATCGGTTCACGGATCTGAATCTAACACGGAGCTTGCCATCGCCATGAACCAACCCACCAATGACCTGCCGGACATGCACATCGACACCACCTTTGCCTCGCCCCTGGACTCAGCGGCGGCACAACGCGCGCTGGACTATTACTTGAAACCAGCTGTTTCGGAGGGAGTGGCCGAGCCGCGTTTTTTTGATGTAAACCGCAATATCAGCGGCGAAGAGGCTCTGGTCCATGCCCTGGACCTGTTGCGCTGTGCTGCCGCCACCGCGTACGAGTCCGCCAATCATCTGCAAGGCGCAAGCCGCGACCTGGCATTTTCGACGGTGCACATGATCGACATGGCCAAGGCGATGGTCGATCGATCGCTGGAGAAGTATGAAAACGGTTGAGGTGAGAAGACAAATCGAGAGGGCAGGAAAGAATCTTCCTGTCGCGCAGGTAAAAACGCTTGACTTGCAAACGAGAATGATTATTATTGCATCAACTGGTCGCGAGATCAGTCGATGGACCAGGTGACCTTAGGTCGGTCTCCTGGACTATCTCCTCATCAGGCTAATCACGGTTTTTGACCCGGCTTTTTGCCGGGTCTTTTTTTTGCCAGTTTTTCTGGCTTTGGCTTCAGGCTAATGAAGTCTTTGGGTGCCGAAAATTCGATGGCGCGGATGATATCAAAAGAATTCCAGTTGGCAAGAGAAGCCCGGCATCATTGGCTAAAACCAGCGACAGATAGCACTTGAGAATCAATCGCATAGTCTCTAAGCTGCGGCGGCGTCAAGGAGGACGCCCCCACCCTCGCACCCCGCAATTCCTCTCGGTTTCACCCCACTCTTGCGTGTAAAGTAGCCACCATAAAAATCATATTCAAGGACCCGATTATGGCCGTGGCTAAATCTTCTTTCGACATCAGTGCCAACTTCGACAGCGGCAATATCCAGGTAATCGATGTCAGCGACCCGCTCAAGCCCCTGCTGGCGATCCGCCCCGATACCAAAAGCAACCATTTCCAATGGTTCCACTTCAAGGCCAGCGGCCTGCATGTCGGCCAGGAGCACTGGTTTCGCCTGAACAATGCCAGCCAATCCTCCTACAACAAGGCCTGGGCCGGCTATCAGGCGGTGGCGTCCTACGACCACGTCAACTGGTTCCGCGTACCGACCATTTTCGAAGGCGACTGCCTGCGCTTCAGCCTCGAAGCCGAGCAGACCCATGCCTGGTTCGCCTACTTCGAACCCTACAGCCGTGGCCGCCACGACTGGCTGATCGAGCAGGCGCTGACCAAGGCCGGCACCGAACTGCTGACCACCGGCAAGAGTGTCGAAGGTCGCGACATCCAGCTATTGCGCAAAGGCACCGGCGCCGAAGGCCAGCGCAAAGTGTGGATCATCGCCCAGCAACATCCGGGCGAGCACATGGCCGAGTGGTTCATGGAAGGCGTGATCGAGCGCCTGGAAAAGAACGACGACCCGGTGCTGAACAAACTGCTGGCCGGCGCCGACCTGTACCTGGTGCCGAACATGAACCCGGATGGCGCCTTCCACGGACACCTGCGCACCAACGCCATGGGCCAGGACCTGAACCGCGCCTGGCAGAACGCCAGCCAGGAAATCAGCCCGGAAGTCCTGTTCGTTCAGCAGCAGATGGAAAAATACGGCGTCGATATGTTCCTCGACGTCCATGGTGACGAGGAAATCCCTCATGTGTTCACAGCTGCTTGCGAAGGCAATCCGGGTTACACACCGCGGATCGAAAAACTCGAAGAACACTTCCGCAACCACCTGAAACACACCACAAAGGATTTCCAGACCAAACACGGCTACACCCGCGACGAGCCGGGTCAAGCCAACATGACGCTGGCCTGCAACAGCGTGGGCCAGAAGTACGACTGCCTTTCGCTGACCCTGGAAATGCCGTTCAAAGATCACGACGATCATCCGAATCCGTTGACGGGGTGGTCAGGCAAGCGGTCGAAGCAGTTGGGGAAGGATGTGTTGACGACTGTGGCTGAGATGGTTGGGGTATTACGATAAAAAGATAAAGAAAACCTGACCTCATTCAAGGTCAGGTTTTCATATCTGCCTCTCTAACCCTTATCTCTAGTTTTTTCGTTAATGACTACCCGCAACCGAAACAAGCACAGTAACAGGTTTCGTCCAATTGCCAGCCAAATTACGAGCCTCTAATTTTAGAGCGCCATTGTAGACGGACCTTGGCAAGGCTGGATTATCATCTGCATTAAATGTCAACTTAAAATAAATCTTGTCGGCTGTACTGCCTGAGAAAGGACATGCTGCATAAGCGTTCATAGCATAACTTTGACATTCACCAATCGCTCGCTCCGCACGTAAATAGACTTCACGCTCATCGCCCGAATCGCTTCTCATACTTATAGTCAGTCGGGTATAGCCCTGCGGTGCTGGAGCTAATTTTATTGGGCCTACCGCACTATCCAAAGCAACTAATCCCGCTTGATACCGCGCAGGCATATCTATTTCAAACTGTGCCTCAGAAGAGCCAGCAATACTAATAAGTGACATCCGTTCACCATCGAAAGGAGGAGCGTAGGAGGACAATCTTGCGGCATTTTCACGCCAGACTCGTGCCATGTCGGCGGTAGCGGTATTGCCTATAAGTAAACCATGAGCATCACGCACATCGGGGGTTGAATAATACGGGCTACCATTTCCGCATTGAGCGGTAAAGGTGTTTCCGTTCGCAAAGCCATATCCATAGGGGACTATACCTCCGCCATCATGCTGGCAATGTAATCCGCCCGCGTTATGCCCTACTTCATGACGAAACGCCTCTCCATAAACATAGCCAATAGCAAACCTGCCTGGCGCATACGCCCAACCGACTGCCGAGTCTTCGGGATGACCTGAAAACACGCCATAGACCATATCCGGCTCGAATGTTTTCATACCCTCAGAAAAAATCTCGGGTAGCAGCCCTAAAGTCTGATTATTTCCCGGTGTGATCGAATAGTTATTTTCAACAACTTGTACCCCAACCAATTTCAGAGATACATTTGTTACAAGCGAATTACGCAAAGCCAAATTAACGCTTTCCACCTGCGCTAATGCATTGGCATGAGCATCTCCACCAGCCGCCTCAACCGCAGAACGTGAATACCCAATGAGCATGTCGATGACATAGGGTCCTGCCGAAGCTGGCGACTTCGGCACAACGGTATTTGCGTCTTCCACTACCATATCCGGAAGTGAATAATCTCGTTTTGGGAAAGGAGTAAAGCGACTTTCACCTTCACCCTTGACAACAAGCAAACCATTGTTTCCGGGTTGTTCAATTACAGCAGTCAACCCACCGTTACCAGACCTGACTGTCACCAATGAGCCGACAGACTTGTCCGGCATCAATAGATTCCCGCTCTCAACGGTATAACCATCAATCACATTAGAGCTCGACCGTTCAAACACCCCCGGTTTAATCAAATCCGCATACAGTTGCTCCGTCGATTTACTCGCAACATTCTCCACAACCCAGCTTTTCACCCCACCCGGATCAGGCGGCGATGTATGGGCACAGGCACCCAGCAACACAGCCAACGACACAATCAATAGCGCTGAAGAAACACGCCGTATACAACGCACACCTGCAGTCTTGAACATGGTTCGTCTCCCTGAATAACACGATCAGTGCTGTTCGACTGACCTCGTCCGGGGCCACTGCAGTCTTTGAGCATTGAACGTGCTTTTTCAGGGGAGCGAAACTGTCAAAGTTGACAGGTCAACGAGCCACCTTCAGCAACAACCGGCTCGCAGTCTTTGAAATCACCCGCGATCCTTGCCCCGCAACATGCTGTCCAGCACATCATCCCGCCGCACCCAGCCGTGAAACAACGCGGCCGCCAAATGCAGCAACACGGTCAGAAACAGCAGATACGCCAGATACCCATGGGCCTTGCGCAAAAACGCAAACAGCTGGGCGTTCGCCGGCACGATCGATGGCAACTGCAGCGAACTGCTGAGCATCACCGGTTCGCCCGACGCCGAAATCATCGTCCAGCCCAGCAGCGGCAAGACCAGCATCAAGGCATACAGCAATACATGCGAGGCCTTGGCCGCCATCGCTTGCCAACCCGGCAAATCCGCCGGCAGCGGTGGTTGCGTGGTGGAGAACCGCACCACCAGCCGCACGATCACCAGCAGCAAGATCGCGACACCCAAAGGTTTGTGCAGATTGATCAGCCATTCATGCCGTTCGGACACCGAGGCGACCATGCCGGCACCGATAAACAGCATGGCGATGATCATCAGTGCCATCAGCCAGTGCAGCAGTCGCGCCAATGGAGCGAAGTGGTTGGGTTGGGTGCTCATTGCTGGGCCTCCTGTTTGGCGGCGGGCAACTGGCTGACTTCGCTGGTGCGACGCAGGTAGGAATTGGCGTAACCGGCTGAACGAGCGGCGAGCAACGGGTCGTCGGATGCTTCGATACCGGCGGGTAAAACCAGCGGGTCGTAATTGATGTCACGGCATTCGCCATTGAGTTGCGGCTGGGTTTTTTCCAGCACCAGCGTGCCTGCGTTCAACACTTTGCGCCCTTCAGGCCAGGCTTTGCTAGCGTCGTTCACGGGATCGCCGGGATTGGCCAGGATGATATTCAACTGCCAACGCAACGGTCCTGCGGCTATACGCTGAACCAGGTCTTTCTCCAGAAAGTCGCTGCCCTCGGGCGCCATGACACCCGACGCATCCTGCGCTACCGGCACCATGCTCCAGCGCACAGCCTGGCGTTGTCCGGCAGCGTTCACCAGATAAAACGCGTTGACGCTGTTATAGGTCTCGGTGACGTAACTGGCTGACGGTTTGGCGGTCTTGATCCAGGCCAGAAATGGTGCAGCTTCCGGATGCGCACCGAAAAACGCCGGAACCGCGGTCGGGTTCGGCTTGCCCGTAGCCGGGTCCGGCGACTGCGCCTGCTGCAATTGATAGAACGCCTCGGGCGTGCCTACCGGGAACACCGGCATGCTGTTCATCCCCGTGCGCCACTGCTGGCCGTTGGCCTGGGTGAAGCGCAAGGCCATGCTGCGGATCGGCACGGCACTGTCCGGAGCATAAGGGTTGCCGGCCGGCAAGGCGAAACGCCCGACCACCGGCGTCCGAGCTTCGTTGAACACCTGGGCGGTGGAATAGCTGCGCGCCTCACCGCTGCTCTCGAAATGCCCGATCACGCACACGCCTTTGGAATGGTTGCGACGGAAACCCGGATGCACGCCGTTGTTGGTTTCCAGCACGTTGATCAGTTTCTTCGGGGTCAGGCGCTGTGGGTCAAAGGTGCCGTTGACGTAGGCAAACGCCCCAGCCACGGCGGCAACGACCACGGCAATGCCAGCCAGACGCAACGTCAGGCTGGCCGCACTCAAGGGTGGCCGGGTTGGCGGTGATGATCGATCTACCATGAAAGACTCCAGGGCCATCGGCCACAAGTGAGAAGAATCAAGCAGACGAACCGCATGCAGGTTTATTCCCACGCGCGGTGTTTATTTTTTCTGACGTGGAATAACCTCCGGTACCGGACGTCTTCCTAGTCCCAAGCGTAGTGACTAGTCAGAACTTCATGAGCGATATCGACGAACAACTGAGGGAAATCATTCCAGGATTGCGACGGTTCGCCGTGTCGTTGACGCGCAACACCAGCAGCGCTGACGACCTGGTGCAGGCGAGCCTGGAGCGGGCACTCTCGAGTTGGGCTGGCAAACGCACCGAGGGCGACTTGCGCGCCTGGCTGTTCTCGATTCTCTATCGGCAGTTTCTCGATGCCCACCGCCGCTCTCGGCGCTACGCGCGCATGCTCGAATTCTTCACCGGGCGTGACGATGCCCAGCCCTCGGTGGAGCGCACCGTGATTGCCCAATCGACCCTCAACGCCTTCGACCGGCTGCCCACCGAGCAGCGCGCGCTGCTGCTCTGGGTGTCGGTGGAAGGTTTGAGTTACAAAGAGGTCGCCGAGATTCTCGACGTACCCACCGGCACCGTGATGTCCCGCCTGTCCCGAGCTCGCCAGGCCCTGCGCCAACTCAGCGATGGCGAAATCAACCGCCCTTCCCTGCGGAGACTCAAATGATCAGCATGCCCCCCAGCGAGTGTGACCTGCACGCCTACGTCGACCACCAACTGAGCGACGCCGACCGACGCCAGGTGGAGACTTTTCTGGCCGGTAACCCGCAGATGGCCGCGCAAGTGCGCGCCTGGCAGCAGGATGCCCAGGCACTGCGCGCAGCTCTGAGTGGTGCCTTGCAGCAACCCGCGAACCCGGACCTGGATCCGGCGGTTATACGCCAGCGCCTTAAACGCCAATCCCGTCGACACCTGGCCAGTGCCGCGATGTTGTTCATTGCCGTCAGCGTCGGCGGTGTCAGCGGCTGGCAAGCGCGGGAGATGACACTGGCGAGTCCCCAGCTTCCAATGACCGATGCGCTGCAGGCGTATCGCCTGATTGCCCAGCAAGGCCTCCTGCCGGCGGATTTCAAAGTCGGCGACGACGGTGACATGCAAGGCTGGCTCGACCGCTACTTCACACAGGCCAATCGCCTGCCCGACCTTTCGGATGCCGGTTTCAAACCGGTCAGCGGGCGCCTGCTGAGCACCGAGCAAGGCACGGCGGCGATGGTGGTCTACGAGAACCAGAGCGGGCAGAAAATCAGTTTCTACGTGCGCCCGCCAGGGCCGAAAAACTTCCTGCTGCCCAGGGGCAGTCGCAGTGATGGCGAGTTGCAGGCCGAGTACTGGTCGGGAAGTGGCTACAACTATGCGATGGTCAGCCCGGCGGATACACCGGCGGCGCGGATGCTCAAACAGACCACTCAATTCTGATCGCCATCCAGCTGCTTTTTTTTGTGGGAGTTTGCGGTGTTCTTTTAGAGCCCAGTGACGGTGGCCCGGAATATGCCGACACTGCTGGAAGCAGATTCCCTGCTCTGGTTACACTATGGCGCCGCAGCACAAAGAGCCTGCCCGTACACCAGAGGTGATATCCCAGTGGCCGTTCGACCGCCCAGCCGTTCGCGAATCAAATCGCGCTGGCAAACGTTGCGTCGCCTTCTCGGCAAGGCACCGGCTGCCGGCAGCGCCACGGCAGGCCAGGTCATCCACGACTACTTTCGCCATCAGGCCCATGCCCGGGGCTACACCCTCAGTCACAGCCAACAGCGGGTGATCGACTGCATGGCCCGGCATGCCTGCATGCTGATGGGCACTGCGGCGAAACCCCTTCCCGGCCTTTACCTGCATGGTGCCGTGGGGCGCGGCAAAAGCTGGCTGCTCGACGGGTTTTTCCGGGCCATTCCCCTCGCGCAAAAACAACGCTTGCACTTCCATCAGTTTTTCGCCCAACTGCACCAGGGCATGTTCGAGCACCGCGATCAGGCCGACGCCCTGGCGATCACCCTCGATGAACTGCTCAGCGATTGCCGGGTGCTGTGTTTCGATGAGTTCCATGTGCACGACATCGGCGATGCGATGCTCATCACCCGGTTGTTCAAGGCACTGTTCCAGCGCGGCATCCTGTTGCTGGTCACCTCCAATTATCCGCCCGAAGGCCTGTTGCCCAATCCGCTGTACCACGCCCGCTTCAAACCGGTGATCGACTTGATCAATGCGCGCATGCAGGTGATGGAGGTCGGCGGGCCCCACGACTACCGCAGCCAGGCCCGAACCCATGCGCATCAGTTGTTCACTCAAGGTCACTACGTCTGGCCGGCGAGCGTGGCGCAACGACAATCGCTGAACCTGCCCAGGCACAATGCCCCGCCTGTTTCGTTGCCGGTAGGTACCCGGCATTTGCGAGCACGTTTCTGCGAAGGGCGCGGCGTCGGTTTTACCTTCACCGATTTGTGCGATCAGCCCACGGCGGTGATGGATTATCTGGAGCTGTGCCGCCAGTTCGACCGCTGGATCATCGATGAACTGCCACTGCTGGGCGATTGCACGATTGCCGCCCAGCAGCGTTTTATCAATCTCATCGACGTGCTGTACGACCAGGACAAGCACCTGACGTTGCTCGGGCAGCACTCATTGCGCGAAAGCCTGGGTGGCGATGCCATTGATCTGGCGCGCACACGCAGCCGACTGGGACAACTGGTCGAAGTCAGCGAACCGGTCTGATCGATAGCTTTTTGTTGCATTGACTGACTTCTTCGCGAGCAAGCCCGCTCCCACAATGGATTTGTGTCGGATACAGAATTTTTGATCTACACCGATCAAATGTGGGAGCGGGCTTGCTCGCGAAGGTGGCCTGACAGTCGCCACATCTTTCCCGCTATCATGTCGCCCATTTCCGGGGCCCCGCGCCCTCCTCTAGGTTAATGGCGAATCTGTTCATGCATACCCTTGCTCAATTGCGCGCCGGCGAGTTGTCGGGCATCACGCGGCTGGATCTGGCCGAAGGCCTGACCGAGTTTCCCCGGGAGATCTTCGATCTGGCGGATTCGCTGGAAGTGCTCAACCTCAGCGGCAATGCTCTGAGCGCGCTGCCAGAGGACTTGCATCGCCTGACCCGTTTGCGCGTACTGTTCTGCTCCGATAACCGTTTCACCGAGTTGCCGGCCTGTGTTGGCCAATGCGCTGCACTGACGATGATCGGCTTCAAGGCCAACCGTATCGCCCACGTGCCCGCAGCGGCACTGCCACCGCTGCTGCGCTGGCTGATCCTGACCGACAATTGCATCGAGACGCTGCCGAGCGCGTTGGGAGAGCGGCCATACCTGCAAAAGCTGATGCTTGCCGGTAACCGCCTGCAGGCGTTGCCGGAGTCGATGCACAATTGTCATCGGCTGGAGCTGATCCGCATCGCCGCCAACCAATTCACCGACTTGCCGCAATGGCTGCTGACGCTGCCGAGCCTGACCTGGCTGGCCTACGCCGGTAATCCGCTGGAAACCGAAGCCGATGCCGCCGCCCTCGATGCCACACCGCGCATTGACTGGTCGGCATTGCACCTGGAGAAAAAACTCGGCGAAGGGGCGTCCGGAGTGATTCATCAAGCTGTCTGGCAACCGACCGACCAACCGGCCATGCCCGTTGCGGTGAAGCTCTACAAGGGCGAAATGACCAGCGATGGCTCGCCGCTGCACGAGATGAACGCCTGCATCACCGCGGGTCTGCACCCGAATCTGATTCGCGTCGAAGGGCGGATTGTCGATCACCCGCAACAAACCGCCGGGCTGGTCATGCAGTTGGTCCCGCCGAGTTTTCGCAACCTCGCCAGCCTGCCGAGCCTGGCGTCGTGCAGCCGCGACATTTATGCCGAAGGCTTGCGTTTCAGTGCGGCGGTGGCGCTGCGCATTGCCTCGGGCATTGCCTCGGTGGCCGAACACTTGCACAACCACGGCATCACCCATGGCGATCTCTACGGGCACAATATTCTGTGGAATGAACAGGGCGATTGCTTGCTGGGGGATTTTGGCGCGGCGTCGTTCCACGGGATTTCCGACAGCCTGGAAAGCCGCGCCTTGCAGCGGATCGAGGTGCGGGCGTTCGGGGTGTTGCTGGGCGAACTGCTGGAGCGGGTTAGTTCGGGGTTGAGCGCCGAACAGCGTGGGGTACTGGAAGATCTGGAACAGCGTTGCTGCCAGCCGCAAGTGCTGCTACGGCCGGGGTTCAGCGAAATCGTGCGGCAATTGGAAAGTCTGTGACCGCTGCGCGGTCAATCGCGAGCAAGCTCGCTCCCACAGGGTAGCGCTAAACCTGTGGGAGCGAGCTTGCTTGCGATGACGGTCTGTCAAACAACATGACCGTCATTGACACAAAGACTTAACCCGCCAACCCGACAAACATGTCCTGCACGTCGTCGTGGTTATCGAGGCCTTCGAGGAACGCTTCGACTTCCGCCATCTGCTCATCGCTCAGGCCGCTGACCGGGTTTTTCGGCTGGTAGCCCAGTTTGGCCGACAGCACGGTGAAGCCTTGTTCCGGCAGGGCTTTCTGCACCGCGTCGAGGTCGGTCGGTTCGGTCAGGAACAGGGTTGCACCCTCTTCACCCGGCTCGAAATCCTGTGCACCGGCTTCGATGGCGGCCATTTCCGGATCGGCATCCGGGGTGTCCGGCGACGCTTCGATCATGCCGACGTGGTTGAAGTCCCAGGCCACCGAACCGGAAGCCCCCAGCTGCCCCTTGCGGAACGCCACGCGGATCTCGGCGACGGTGCGATTGATGTTGTCGGTCACGCACTCAACGATCAACGGCACCTGATGCGGGGCGAACCCTTCATAGGTCACGCGATGGTATTGCACGGTTTCGCCCAGCAGGCCCGCGCCCTTCTTGATGGCACGATCCAGTGTTTCCTTGGGCATCGAAGCTTTCTTGGCCTGTTCAACCACCAGGCGCAAGTGCGCGTTGGTAGCAGTATCAGCGCCGTTGCGCGCAGCAATGGTGATTTCTTTCACCAGTTTACCGAAGATCTTGCCCTTGGCATTGGCTGCCGCTTCTTTGTGTTTAACCTTCCACTGTGCGCCCATTTCTCACTCTCTTATCTGTGGCATCTGTGGCGCCGAGACATCTATTGGCCGACGCTTTGCACAAGTTTATACGGCCTAAAGTTGGCAATCGACCAAAAAATCCCGACTTGCATCGACATCTTCACCAGCGGTTGTAGGGCAATTCGGAAATGTCGCTTTACCGTGCCCGCAATGCGCCGGGGTTTCGTACGCTTTGCACCCTACTCCACAGCGGTAGCGCGTTCGATGCACAACGACAAGGAAAGTCCCACCACCCTGACGCTTCTCGAAGACGACCTGAACTTCCAGGTGGTCCGGTTCAGTGGTCATGAAGCTCTCAACCAGCCCTATCGATTCGACATCGAGGTGATCGGGCTGGCACCAGCCCTGAACCTTGAGCGATTGCTGCACCAACCGGCGTTCCTCGAATTCGGCCACGATCAAGGCATTCATGGCGTGCTGGACAGCGCCAGTTGTGAACATCGAAGCGGGCACCGGGTCGCTTACAAGCTGGTGCTGGTGCCTCGTGTCCAGGTGCTGGAACAGCAACGATGCCGACGTATTTTCCAGCACGCCAGCGTGCCCATGATCCTGCGCCAATTGCTGGAGCAACATGGGTTGCCCGCCAGCAGTTATCGCTTTGAACTGGCAACCAGGCACTATCCCCTGCGACCTTTTTGCATTCAGTACGAGGAATCCGACCTGGCGTTGCTGCAACGGCTGTGCGAGGAAGAAGGCATCCACTATCACTTCGAGCATCAACGCGACGGCCATGTGCTGGTGCTGGCCGACGACAGCCTGAGTTTTCCCCAGGAGCCCCTGCTCATGTCGATGAGCGGCGGCGCCCCCGGCGAACACCAGGAACCGGTGATCAGCGAACTGTTCCAGCGCCATGACGCCACGCTCTCCCCTGTGCGTCCAGGCGCCAGGAATCCGGGTGCAGCGGACATCAGCGAAGGCGCAGCCAATCACTCGTTCGCCACGGCGAGGCACTGTCCCGCTGGCGAGCAACAACATCGCGACCAGCTCAGCCGTCGACAACTGGAACGCCTGCGCTGCCGTCACCAGCAGATCCACGGTCAAAGTAGCCAGGGGGCATTACGCAGTGGCCGGATCCTGCAAGTGGCCGAGCACCCGCTGGCGAATTTCAATGATCAGTGGCTGGTTACCGAAATCCGCCATCAGGGGTGTCAGTCATCCATTCTGCTCGACGACACACCGGGCACGGCCTCGGGTTACCGCAATCAATTCAGCGCCATCCCCTGGTCGACGGTATTCAGGCCAGCGCTCAAACAACCCAGGCCGAATATCCCCGGGTATCAGCCCGGTCGCGTGTGCGGCCCGGTCGGGCAACCGGCGGCAGTGGACGAGGATGGCCGGGTTCAGGTGAACCTCTGGCCCGCCACACAACCAGTCGCAGAAGAGTCCAACGGCCTGTGGCTTCCGCTGGCGCTGACCACCGCCGAGGACTGGATCGATCCGGCCCGCTTGCCCGTGGCTGGCAGCGAGGTACTGGTGATTTTCCTCGACAGTGACCCGGATCGCCCGGTGCTTTGTACGACCATGGGCCCTCGGCCACAACCTCACCGCCCTCGCCCGCATGAGCCCCGTGGCGATACCCGCCTGCTGTTCGACTGGCTGCTCACCCGCTCGGACCCTGCACCCTGACGCTCAACCCTTGTCAGCCTTGCCGGCTGCAGCAGCGAACTTCGCCAGACGCACGTCCAGATGCCGTGGCCGATGCCCGTGATCCTCCGCGCGCTCCTTGCGGCGGATGGCGTTGCGCACCATCAGCGAGCCGATATAGCGAATCGGCTCCGGCGGGAAAAAGCCCAGAGGGCCATTGACCAGCGGCGAACGGGTCCAGGGGTTGTCCAGGCCTTGAACCATCGACGCCAGAATCTGCCCGCCCATGTGGCAGGGGCCGACGCCGCTGCCGGAATAGCCGAAACCGTAAAACACATTGCCACTGGCGCTCATCTGCCCGAAGAACGGCAGCCCGGTCACCGATCGATCCGATGGACCGTTCCAGGTCGCCTCGACCTTGACGTCGGCAAACGCCGGGAAGAAATCCGCGAGACTGCTCTGCAACAGGCCGGCATAAGGCGATGGCTGATCGAACACCGGTAGCATGCGCCCGCCATAGGCGAAGGTGTTGCCACCCTTGCCGAGCATGATCCGGCCGTCCGGCGTGTTGTGGTAGTAGTGCACGAAAATCCGCGAATCGAGCACCGTGACGCCGCTGGTCAGGCCGATTTCGTCGAGTAAATCCGGCCGAGGCTCGGTGATCAGCATGTCGCTGGAAACGATCGCCACGCTGCGTTCGAACTGCGGAAACGCCCGGGCCATCCAGGCGTTCATCGCCAGCACCACGCGGTCGGCGCGAATGGTGCCCTTGGGGGTTTGAATGCCCGCCGGTCGGCCCTCCTCCAGCCCGGTCATCGCGGTGTTTTCATGAATCCTCACCCCCAGTTGCAGGGCTACCCGGCGCAAGCCACGCACCAGTTTGCCCGGCTGCACACTGGCCGCGGCCGGGGAAAACCAGCCCTCCAGGTGTTTGCTGGAACCGGCCATGCGCTGCACATCGGCCACTGGCCGCTGGGTGAACGAGTTGATGCCGTTGCGCTCCAGCGCCGCGATCACAGCGTCGGTCGAGCCGACCTGAGCGCGATTGGTCGCGGTGTAGAGGGTGCCATCGAGGCGGTAATCGGCGTCCACCCCATATTGTTCGCAGAAGGCGCCGATGGCATGGATGCTGCGCTCCGACTCCTTGACCAGACGCACGGCTTCTTCGACACCGAACAAACGTTCGAGGGTGAAATACTTGGCCGACCACGACAACGCACAACCGCCATTGCGTCCACTGGCCCCGGCACCGCAGATGTCCGCTTCGATCAGCAGCACATCCAGTTCGGGGTTCTGCTCCTTGAGCATGATCGCGGTCCACAACCCGGTGTAACCACCGCCGACGATACAGACATCGGCGCGGGCGTCGCCTTCCAGTGGCGGACAGGTTTCGGATGCATCAGCCTTCAAGGCCTGGTCCAGCCAAAAGGGTCTCATGGGGTCAATCTCCGGTCAGTGGCCCACACGCCGGCCTGCCGCAGGTGCAGCAGGCGACGAGGGACAGGATTCAGGTACGCAGGGGTTTGATAGTCATCGCTTGATTGGGCACATAGGCGAAGTGAGTGCCCAGGCCACCGGGGCGGCTGTTCCAGTGCGGGATCAAGACCAGCGCCGAGAACATGGCGCAGCCGGCGAAGACGATGAACACGGTAACGGTGTCGAAGTAGCCCGGCAGCAGCCCGCCGAGAATCGCCCCGACCGAACCGCAGCCGTTGACGAAGCCGGCTGCCGTGGCGCCGGCCTTGGCGGTGCCGAAGTCGATGGCGGCCGCGCCGCTGATCATCGAGTCCGGTCCGTAGAGGGTCAGGCCCATGACGAACAGCAGCGCCACCACCAGCAGCACGCTGCCGGTATGCAGGGCGCCCATGAAAAACGCCAGGGACACTGTCAGCGCCAACAGGCTGATCACGCAGGCCGGCATGCGCCGGGCGCCGAACAGTTTGTCCGAGGCCAGGCCAATCAGGATCGGCCCGAGCAACCCGGCCAGCTCGAACGCAGTCGGAATGATCGCCGCGCCGACCTTGCCCACCGAAGGCATCTGTTCGAAGACGATCACCGGCCCCCACAGCAGAATCGCGTAGCGCGCCGGCTTGAGCATGAAGTACGCCAACCCCAGCACCAGCACCGTGCGGTTGCGCAGGATTTCCTTCAAAGGCTCCCACATGCTGATTTTGCTTTGCGCCTCGGCTTGTTCGGCGGTCAGCTCAGGCTCCGGCTCCACCGCCGGCAAGCCGACGTCTTCCGGTTTGTTGCGTTGGAAAATAAAAAACAGCACGGCGACCAGCCCAACCACCGCCGCACTGGAAATGAACGCCGCATGCCAGCTGCCGATGAGCGTGTACGCCCACCAACCGGCAAACGGCGAGGCTACCAGACCGCCAAAGGCGTAGCAGGAACTCCACAGGCCCAATACCCGTCCGCGTTGCTCGGAGGGAAAGAAGCTGCCGAGGTTCTTGCACAGCCCCGACCAACCGGTGGACTGCGCCAGGCCTTGTATCAGCATGCAGGTAGCGAAAATCGGTAACGTTGCGAAGTTGCCCATCACCAGCGCCGCGGCGGCGGAAATCAGCAACCCGCCGAGCACCACAACTCGCGGGCCAAAACGGTCTGCGAGGATGCCCCAGGTGAACTGACCGACGGCGTAAGCCGTCAGGTAGATGGCGTCGAGGTTGGCCATGGCCATTTTGTCGAGCATGAAGGTCGGGTCTTCGCCAATACCGAGCTTGGCGACCGAGAATGCTTTGCGGGTGAAATAGAACGCGGCGTAGGCGAGCCAGGTGATCGCGAAGATCTGCACGCGCCAACGCTTGATGGTGCCGATGTGCTTGTTCATTGTGGTTCTGACCTCAGGGTGTGAGTGTGCCGGCAGAATTGGAAGAAAACGCCTGTGTTTTTATTGTTGAGCACTGCGATATCGCCCTGTCCCTACGGCGGATACCGGTCAGATGAGTCCTGTAGTTGCACGCACAGGCTCATGGCACCCGCTGCTGTTCGACTGACCAGTCAGCGGGGCTGAGGTGGATAAAAACAATTACTGATTAATAAGTGAAATCGATTTATCGTATTTCAAATATAAGTTCAGCTTGTTACTGGAGATTCCCATGTCGGTGTCCCACGCCCAGCTCAAAGCTTTCCACGCCGTGGCGGTCCATGGAAGCTTTACCAAGGCCGCCGAACGCCTGTTTCTGACGCAACCGGCGATTTCCGACCAGGTGCGCAAGCTCGAAGAGCGCTACGGTGTTTTGCTGTTTCACCGCAACAAACGCTCGGTGCGCCTGACCGATCTGGGCGAGCGTCTGTTGAGCGTTACCCAGCGGCTTTTTGTGATCGAGGCGGAAGCCCAGGAACTGCTTCAGGAATCCCAGGCCCTGCAGACCGGCAGCCTGATTCTGGCAGTGGATGCACCGGTGCACGTGCTGCCGCAGATTGCCCGGTTCTGCGAACGCTACCCCGGGATCAGCGTGAAGATCGAAACCGGCAACACCGATGAGTCGCTGTTTCGACTGTTCAACTATCAGGCCGACCTTGCATTGCTGGGCCGTGATGTCAGCGATGAACGCCTGATTTCACTGCCCCTGCGCAACGACCCGATGGTTGCGTTCGTGTCGCGCAATCATCCGTGGGCCGACCGCGAATCCATCACCCTCGCCGACCTCGACGACACGCCACTGGTATTGCGGGAAATCGGTTCGGTGACCCGGCAGACGCTGGAGGAGGAAATGGCGGGGGCCGGGTTTCGCATTCGGCCGGCGATTCAGGTTGAAGGTCGGGAGGCAGCGCGGGAGGCGGTGGTGGTGGGGATTGGCGTGGGCGTTGTATCGGCTGCCGAGTTTGGTGCGGATTCGCGGGTCTGTGCGCTGCCGATTATCGATTGCAAACGCAGGCTGACGGAAACCCTGGTGTGCTTGCGCGAGCAGAGTTCGCGGCGGGTGGTGGCGACGTTTCTTGAGATGGTGCGCGAGAGTCTTGTGTAGGCAGGTCCGGCCCCATCGCGAGCAAGCTCGCTCCCACAGTGGTGGTGTATCGTCTGATTAATCTGTGGTCGACGCAAATCCCTTGTGGGAGCGAGCTTGCTCGCGATGCAGGCAACTCGGTTTACCTGACTGGCGCCAACCCGAAAAACGCCTGAATCAAGCGCAAATCCCGCCGCCGCTCCATACAGCCAATCATGTGCCGATTCACCAACCCCTCGCCAATGATCGGCACCGCCGCCACCCGTGGATCGTGGCTGACCTCCACCGACGACACCACCCCCACCCCCAGTTCGGCGGCCACCGCCTCGGTCACCGCTTCGCGGCTGTCCAGTTCCAGCAACACCCGTGGATTGACCCTGGCCTGGGCGCAAGCCTCATCGAAGGTGCGCCGGGTGATCGAACTCGGTTCGCGCAGCACCATGATCACCTGATCCAGTTCCTTGAGCTGCACGCCTTTAGTCTTCTGCGCCCAAGGATGCCCGTCGGGCACCAGTGCGCAAATCCGCGACTCGTTCAGTGCCTGCAGATGCAGGCCCTTGCGCGGCTCGACCTCGGTCAGCACCGCCACGTCGGCATGTTCGGACAGCAGCGCCGCCAGGGTTTCCTGGGCGTTGCCCAGGCGCAAGTTCACCGTGATCCCCGGATAGCGCGCCCGCAGGCTGGCGAGCATGGGCATGACCATGTGCGGGCCGTCCGCCGCCACCTCCAGACGCCCGGTCAGCAATTGCCGGTTGGCTTCGAGCATCACCTGCGCCTCTTCGGCCAGGCCGAACATCGCCCGGGTGATTGCCGCCAGTTTGGTGCCCTCCTCCGTCAGCTCCACCCGTCGGGCGGTGCGGCGCAGCAGGGTGATCTGGTAGTGCTCCTCCAGGGCCTTGATGTGCCCGGTGACCGCCGGCTGGCTGATGAATAGCCGCGCCGCCGCCCGGGTAAAACTGCCTTCCCGGGCCACGGCATCGAAGGCGCGGAGCTGAAACAGGTTCATGAATAACCCTCACTGATGGCTGGCATAACAATAAACAATTTGATTGATAACACGGCAAATTGCAATTTAGGCCCCGTAGCTTCATCCCATCGATTGCGAGGACACGAGAATGAGTACTGCCGAACCCATCCTGCTCACCCCCGGCCCGTTGACCACGTCGCCCCGCACCCGTCAGGCGATGATGATCGACTGGGGTTCATGGGATGACCGCTTCAATCAACTGACCGCCAGCCTCTGCGAGCAACTGCTGGCCATCATCAACGGCGCTGCCACCCACCACTGTGTGCCGTTGCAAGGCAGCGGCACCTTCGCGGTCGAGGCAGCGATCGGCACGCTGGTGCCTCGGGACGGCAAGATTCTGGTCCTGATCAACGGCGCCTACGGCAAACGCCTGGCGAAAATCTGCGAAGTACTGGGCCGCTCCTTCAGTACCTTCGAAACCGCAGAAGATGAGCCGACCACCGCCGCCGACGTCGACCGCCTGCTACGTGCCGATCAAGACATTACCCATGTCGCCCTGATTCACTGCGAAACCAGTACCGGCATCCTCAATCCGCTGCCAGAGATCGCCCAAGTAGTGGCGCAACACGGCAAGCGCCTGATCATCGACGCCATGAGCTCCTTCGGCGCCCTGCCCGTGGATGCGCAGCAAGTGCCGTTCGACGCACTGATCGCCGCCTCGGGCAAATGCCTGGAGGGCGTGCCGGGCATGGGTTTTGTCTTCGCTCGCAAAGAATCCCTGGCCAGCGCCGCCGGCAACTCGCATTCGCTGGCGATGGACTTGCAGGACCAGCACGCCTACATGGCCAAGACCGGCCAGTGGCGCTTCACCCCGCCGACCCATGTGGTCGCGGCGCTGCACGAAGCCCTGCTGCAATACAACGAAGAAGGCGGCTTGCCGGCGCGGCACGAACGCTACGCCGCCAACTGCCAGGCATTGATGGAAGAGATGGGCAAACTGGGGCTGCGCAGCTTCCTGCCGGCGGCTATCCAGGCGCCGATCATCGCCACCTTCCACGCCCCGAAAGATCCGCGCTACGCGTTCAAAGAATTCTACGAGCGGGTCAAGGCCAAGGGCTACATCCTCTACCCCGGCAAACTGACCCAGGTCGAAACCTTCCGCGTCGGCTGCATCGGCCATGTCAACCCGGCGCAAATGCGTGAAGCCGTGGCGGCGATTGCCGAAGTGTTGCGCGAGATGGAAGTGCTCGAAATCTAAACCACACCACATTCCCTGTGGGAGCGAGCTTGCTCGCGATGAGGCCCGATCAGTCGACACACATGTTGAATGTAAGACCGCTATCGCGAGCAAGCTCGCTCCCACAGAAAAGCTGAATGTCCGAATAGATCGATATCACAGGAATCCAAACGCCATGAACTACGCCAACCCAACCAAACTGCAAGCCGCCATCCTCGACTGGGCCGGCACCGTGGTCGACTTCGGCTCCTTCGCCCCGACGCAGATTTTCGTCGAGGCTTTCGCCGAGTTCGACGTCCAGGTGTCCATCGAAGAAGCCCGTGGCCCGATGGGCATGGGCAAGTGGGACCACATCCGCACCCTGTGCGACCTGCCGGAAGTTGCCGAGCGTTATCGCAAAGTGTTCGGCCGCACGCCGACCGACGATGACGTCACTGCGATCTACCAGCGTTTCATGCCGCTGCAGATCGAAAAAATCGCCGAGCACTCGGCGCTGATTCCCGGGGCACTGGAGACCATCGCCAACCTTCGCCAGCAAGGGATCAAGATCGGTTCCTGCTCCGGTTACCCGAAACAGGTCATGGACAAGGTGGTCGAACTGGCCGCCACCAACGGTTACGTGGCCGACCACGTGGTCGCCACCGACGAAGTCCCGAATGGTCGCCCATGGCCCGCCCAGGCGCTGGCCAACGTCATCGCCCTGGGCATCGACGATGTCGCCGCGTGCGTGAAGATCGATGACACAGTGCCGGGCATTCTCGAAGGCCGCCGCGCCGGCATGTGGACCGTTGCGCTGATCTGTTCGGGCAACGCCCTGGGCCTGGACTACGAAGGTTATCGCGCTCTGGGCAGCGATCAGCTGGACAGCGAGCGCAAGCGCATCCATGGGATGTTCGAAAGTTCGCGCCCGCACTACATGATCGACACCATCACCGATCTGCCGGAAGTGATCGCCGACATCAACAAGCGCCTGGCCAACGGCGAAATGCCACAGTCGAGCTAAATACCGCTCCTACAAGGTTTTTCTCTGCCTTTACCCGAACCCGAGCATCCAGCGACCAATCGCCTCAGGCAAATCCGGTGAAACAGGATTACAGTTAACGCACACCGTCGGACAAGAACGGTGGCTTTAAACCGGACCTCTGAGGAACACCTATGCCGTGGAAAAACTCTGAGTCGCGCTACAGCACCGTATCGATCACGCTGCATTGGCTGATGCTGGTCCTGCTGGTGCTGGTTTACGCCTGTATCGAGTTTCGCGGATTCTTTCCCAAGGGCAGTGGCGCACGCACGCTGATCGTCGAATCACACTTCATGCTCGGCCTGACCGTATTCGTTCTGGTCTGGCTGCGATTGTTCGCACGCAGCCTCGGCCCGGCGCCGCAGATCTTCCCGACCTCGCCGCACTGGCAAACGACACTGGCCAGGCTGATGCACTGGGCGCTGTACATTTTCATGATCGTCACGCCGATTCTCGGGTGGCTGGTCACCAGCGCCAAAGGCAATCAGGTGATGTTCTACGGTGTCGACCTGCCGATGCTGGTAGCGGAAAACAAGGACCTGGCCAAACAGCTCCAGGGCTGGCATGAGCTCGGCGGCACTATCGGCTATTGGCTGATCGGCCTGCATGCCGTGGCCGGGCTGTATCACCATTATGTGGTGGGCGATAACACATTGCTGCGGATGATGCCCAAGCGGGTAAACCGCGACGCCTGAACTTGACCGCTCCCACATTGGTTTTCGGTGACTTTCAGGTTTGTGAATTGAATCCCCGCCACCCCTGCAAGCCGCCAGTGTGGACGAAGATCAGCCGCGTGCCCCGGGCGAACTTGCCCGCTTCCACTTGGTGCTTGAGTGCCAGCAGTGCCTTGCCGGTATACAGCGGCTCCAGTGGAATATTTCCCACCTGCTCCGTCTTTTCAATAAAGTCGAGCAGCAACGGATCAACCTTGGCAAACCCGCCGCGACTGGCCTCGAACAGCTCATACACTGCATCGACCACCCCCGCTTCCTGCACGATCCGCTCGACCTGCTGCGCCACTCCGTGGTCATCAGGCACGGCCAGGGCACCATATACCGGATGATCTCCCGCTTCGGCCAGCACCAGGCCGGCCAGGGTCGTGCCGGTTCCGCAGGCCAGCCACCAGCCGTCATAGTCATTCCAGCCCAAGCCCGCCAATTGGGTACAAACCCTGGCCCGCAATTGCATGCAACCTTCAGCACCGGGTAATCCACCTCCCCCTTCAGGCACCGGATGCAATGTCGGATAGCGGGTTTGCCAGGGTTGCCAGAAACCCGCTTCATGCCTCGCTCGATAGCCTGCGTAGCCCAGCCAGTGCAACTCCATGCCGAACGCCTGCAAGTCCTTGACCGTCGGGGTTTGCTGAGGATGCCCGCGCAACAGGCCGACGGTGGAAAAGCCCAATCGCTTGCCCGCCGCCGCCAACGCATGAAGATGATTGGAGTGCGCGCCACCGAGACTGATGATTCCTTCGGCCCCCAGGCTGTCGGCGGTCTTCAGGTGTTCGATGAGCTTGAACCATTTGTTGCCGCTGATCAGCGGATCGATCCGGTCCAGCCGCAGGACTGCCACTTCGATGCCGGCTTGAGTGAGCCAGTCGAGGTGAAGGGGGTCGAGGGGGGCCTGGGGTAACCAGGTGGAGGGTGGGAGAAGCATTGGCGCCTGATTGAGCTAAAAAAAGAAATTACATTCTAGTCGCTCAAAGGCAGCCATCGCGAGCAAGCTCGCTCCCACCTTCGATCTGCTGAACGACACAGATTCAGTGTGGGAGCGAGCTTGCTCGCGATGGCCATTGGCACGCTTGACCGGTCTGTTACAACTGCGCCGCCAACCGCGACCCCTGATTGATCGCCCGCTTGGCATCCAGCTCTGCCGCGACATCCGCGCCGCCGATCAGGTGCACGCTCTGCCCCGCCGCCGCCAGGCCGTCATGCAACTCGCGCAGCGGATCCTGCCCGGCGCAAATCACGATGTTGTCCACTGGCAGCACCTGGGCTTCGCCGGTTTCGCCGATGCGGATGTGCAGGCCTTCGTCGTCGATCTTCAGGTATTCAACGCTGTTGAGCATCTGCACCTGTTTGTTCTTAAGGCCCGTGCGATGAATCCAGCCGGTGGTCTTGCCCAGGCCGTCGCCGACCTTGGACGTCTTGCGTTGCAGCAGGAACACCTCGCGGGCCGGCGCATGGGGCGCGGCCTTGATACCGGCGACGCCGCCGCGCGCCTCAAGGTGTGTATCGATGCCCCATTCCTTCCAGAACGCAACGCGATCCTGACTGGTGGCGACGCCTTCATGCACAAGGAACTCGGAAACGTCGAAACCGATACCACCGGCACCAATCACCGCGACGCGCTTGCCGACCGGCTTGCGCTCCAGGATCACGTCCAGGTAGCTCAGCACCTTGGCGTTTTCCACCCCTGGAATGGCCGGCACACGCGGCGCAATGCCGGTGGCCAGAATGATTTCGTCGTAGCCGCCCTCAACCAGCCCGGCCACGTCGACGCGGGTGTTCAGGCACACCTCGACGTTGGTGGTCTGCAACTTGCGGTTGAAGTAGCGAATGGTTTCGTAGAACTCTTCCTTGCCCGGAACGCGCTTGGCAATGTTGAACTGACCGCCGATTTCGCTGGCCGAATCGAACAACGTCACCTGATGGCCACGCTCGGCGGCCACAGTCGCGGCGGACAGACCGGCAGGGCCGGCACCGACCACGGCGATTTTCTTCAGTTGCTGCACGGGCAGATAGTTGAGCTCGGTTTCGTGGCAGGCACGCGGGTTCACCAGGCAACTGGTCAGCTTGCCGCCGAAAGTGTGGTCGAGGCAGGCCTGGTTGCAACCGATGCAGGTGTTGATTTCATCGGCACGACCTTCAGCGGCTTTGTTGACGAAGTCCGGGTCGGCGAGGAACGGCCGCGCCATGGACACCATGTCGGCATCGCCCTCGGCCAGGATCTGCTCGGCGACTTCCGGGGTGTTGATACGGTTGGTGGTGATCAGCGGAATATTGACCGAACCCCGCAACTTGGCCGTAACCTTGCTGAACGCCGCGCGCGGCACTTTGGTGGCGATGGTCGGAATCCGCGCTTCGTGCCAGCCGATACCGGTGTTGATGATGGTCGCGCCGGCCTGCTCGATGGCCTTGGCCAGTTGAACGATCTCTTCCCAGGTGCTGCCGCCTTCAACCAGGTCGAGCATCGACAGACGGAAAATGATGATGAAGTTCGGGCCTACCGCTTCACGCACGCGACGAACGATCTCCACCGGCAGGCGCATGCGGTTTTCATAGCTGCCACCCCAGCGGTCGGTACGGTGGTTGGTATGGGCGGCGAGGAACTGGTTAATGAAATAACCTTCGGAACCCATGATTTCCACGCCGTCGTACTCGGCGGTTTGCGCCAGTACCGAGCAGGTGACGAAATCGCTGATCTGCTTCTCGATGCCTTCCTCGTCCAGTTCCCTGGGCTTGAACGGGTTGATCGGTGCCTGGATCGCACTTGGCGCAACCTGTTTCGGGCTGTAGGCATAACGACCGGCATGGAGGATCTGCATGCAGATCTTGCCGCCCGCGTCATGCACGGCACGGGTAACGATACGGTGCTTGAGCGCCTCTTCTTCGGTCGTCAGCTTGGCCGCGCCGGAATACACGCCACCCTCGTCATTCGGGCCGATACCGCCGGTGACCATCAGGCCGACACCGCCACGGGCACGCTCGGCAAAGTACGCCGCCATGCGCTCGAAGCCACCCGGTTTCTCTTCAAGGCCAGTGTGCATCGACCCCATCAGGGTGCGATTGCGCAGCGTGGTGAACCCCAGGTCCAGCGGAGCCAACAGGTGCGGGTATTGAGCGGCGGTCATCGGTAACTCCACATCGAGCGATCACGGAAAGTGCGGGAGCTCTGCGGCCCCCATCAGTCATGTTCGACAGACTAAGAGTCGTGCCGTCATCCCTCAATGACCGTAAATGACAACTTATTGACCGAAATGAGCAGCAACATTGGGCTATCAGTGATCATGCCCAAAACCCGAAGTAAACAAATGCCATGGCCGCGGCTACACCCCACGCGGTCAACGCCATTACCGTTGAATGATGCGGTAACCGGGATTCGCTCAACCGCTGCAATCCGGATTTCGAAAACCCGGACTGGTCATAACGGCAATACTGGATTGCCCGGTAGGTGTGTCGGATGCCTAGCAACAGAAACAGGGTGATCAAGCCAAGGACCAGTCCACGCGAAATAGCCGGTTTGACCAATAGCGCAAGGTGATCCTGCTCGCAGGCGGCGCTGTCGATTTCCTCAACGGTAATACGCTGATCATCCGTCGAAGTGCGCTTTTGGCCAGTCTGGTTCGCCGCCAGTTGCTCCAGATCCAACACCTGATACTTCCATAGCGTTGGCGATCCTTTTCGGCAGAAGGTAAACGCGGCAGGACTTGAGACGGCGATAATACCAGCGTCGTCGATATTCAGTTTTTTCAGCGTGTCCGTGGCGGACCTGGTGAAGTCCAGGTCGAAGAGTGGAGTCATCCCAGTCGCAAAAGCCGCGATCGAAACCAATAGACTGCTCAAGACGCAGATGGCTGAAATGTTCAAGGCAGGGTTTCCTTTTTCCATTGTTTTTTGATTTCGCCGCTCGGTTCCAACCTGTTTTGATGAGTTCCAGTACGCTGCTGGCACCCCGATAACGGATGGTATTGCGGACAAAACCCCGGAGAATGAAAAGAGAAAGGGAGGGCATCCATTGCCCTCCCCTCCGTGGTCCACGCTCCTTGCGACAGTGCCTGTCAGAACATCAAGAGGCCAGAATGAAGTCCGAGGCCGAGATGGTGTTCGGATCACCCACACCTACCAGGGTGATGGTGCCGGCACCGAAGGTGAGCAATGTATCCGCTCCCAGATCGGTAACGTTGACACTGCTGTTGAACGTCGCAGCCGTGATGCCGCCCCCGACGAAGTTGAGCAGATCCTGGCCACCCGCCGCGTTGGCATCGAAGCCGATGATCCGATCGTTGCCGAAGGGCAGCAGTCCGAACACGAAGACATCGTCGCCAGCGCTGGCATTCATCGTGTCGTTGCCGGCACCACCCGTCATGGCGTCGTTGCCTGCACCGCCATCGAGGATGTCGTTGCCTGCACCGCCCAGCAAGGTGTCGCCGCCGTCAAGGCCGTTGAGGGTGTCATTACCCACCCCGCCGGTGATGACGTTGTTCGACGCGTTGCCGGTGCCGACGAAGTTGCCGACGCCGGTGAAGATCATGTGCTCGACGTTGGCACCCAGGGTGTAGCTGTTGAGTGTCGTCTGCACGGAGTCCTCACCCTCACCTGTCACCTCGGTCACCAGATCCCCGGTTGAATTGACGTTGAAGGTGTCGCCGCCGACGCCACCGACCATCCGGTCATTGCCCGCACCGCCAATGAGGAAGTCGTTGCCGGTTGCACCGAGCAAGGTGTCGTTGCCGTCTCCGCCGCTGACGGTGTCATTACCCACCCCGCCGGTGATGACGTTGTTCGACGCGTTGCCGGTGCCGACGAAGTTGCCGACGCCGGTGAAGATCATGTGCTCGACGTTGGCACCAAGTGTGTAGCTGTTGAGTGTCGTCTGTACGGAGTCCGCACCCTCACCTGCCACCTCGGTCACCAGATCCCCGGTTGAGTCGACGCGGAAGGTGTCGTTGCCGACGCCACCGACCATCCGGTCATTGCCCGCACCACCATTGAGGAAGTCGTTGCCAGCTCCACCGAGCAAGGTGTCATTGCCGTCACCGCCGCTGAGGATGTCATTACCCACCCCGCCAGTGATGATGTTGGCCAGCTCGTTGCCGTTGCCGGTGAAGTTGCCGGTTCCGGTAAAGATCATGTGCTCGACGTTGGCACCCAGGGTGTAGCTGTTGAGTGTCGTCTGTACGGAGTCCGCACCCTCACCCGCCGTCTCGACCACCTGGTCTCCGCTCGAATCGACGCGGAAGGTGTCGTTGCCGACGCCACCGACCATCCGGTCATTGCCCGTACCGCCATTGAGGAAGTCGTTGCCGGCGGCACCTATCAGTGTGTCGTTGCCGTCACCGCCGTTGAGGGTGTCATTGGCCGTCCCACCGGTCATGACGTTGTTCAACGCGTTGCCGTTACCGGTGAAGTTGGCGGCGCCGAGATAGATCATGTGCTCCATGTTGGCGCCCAGTGTGAAGCTGGCCAGCGAGGTCTGTACGGAATCCGCACCCTCACCCGTCAACTCGGTCAGCACATCCCCGGCTGAATCGACGCGGTAGGTGTCATTGCCGACTCCGCCCAGCATCTGGTCATTACCCGCACCGCCGTTGAGGAAGTCGTTACCGTCCTCACCATTGATGAAGTCGTTGCCGTCTCCGCCACTGAGATTGTCGTCGCCGATGCCACCAAACAACTGGTCGACACCGCCCAGGCCAATGAGCGTATCGTTCCCGCCCAGGCCAAACAGCACATCGCTACCCGCGGTACCGACGAGGCTGTTCGCCAGGGCGTCGCCCGTTTGCACCGCCCCCAGCAGCACGACCAGCGCCGTCGCCGCAGAGGTCACCGACTCCAGCGTACCGAAGCCATCGGTGTAGCGCGCAATCACCCGGATTTGCTGGTTGACTTGCGCCGCACCTGGGGTGAAGGTCGCGGCGGTCGCGCCGGCGATGTTGGTGAAGGTAGTCCCGATACCTTGCTGCCATTGGTAGCTGAAGGCGCCCAACCCGTCCGCATCGGCAATCCCGGCCGTCAGCGCGGTCAGCACCTGACCTTGAGTCGGTGTCGTATCACTGACCAACAATGCGCCTGTCGGTACATCGTTGACATTGGCCACCGGAGCCGTGGCGTCGGACGCAACGCTTTCGGCTACACCGAAGTCATCCACGTAACTGACCACCACGCGCACCTGATCGCCTACCTGGGCTTGACCAAGTGTGAGCGTGCTGGTGGTGGCTCCGACGATGTCGACGAAGGTAACCCCGTTGGTCTCCTGCCACTGGAAGGTGAACTGCGGATTGCTGAGGCCATCGACGTCGACGATGGTCGACGGGTCGGCGGTCAACACCTGGTTCTGCACCGCAAGCCCGAGGATGCCAGGCCCGGCAGTCGGTGTGTTGTTTGCCGACGAGTCGACGAACTCCAGCGTACTATTGCCATCCTGATACACCGCGCGAACGCGCAGGTTCAGACCGGCGACATCATCCGCCACCCGATAGGTGGTGCCCGTCACCCGCGATGCCTCGCCGGCGGCGATAATTGTGATGTCTTCATAGATGCCCGAACCGGCAATGGTTTCGACCTGCCAGTAGTAAGACACGGGACCGGTAATCGCGCCGGTCGGATTGGCCGCACTGACGCTGTCCGCGTCGCGTATCGACTGACTGCTGACGCGCAGCAGTTGGCCGGCGACAGGAGTGTCTTCACGCGCACCGGTGGTGGCATCGAGGATCGCCAGACGCCCCACAGGAGCGCTGTTCAAGGCGGCGCCAACACCGGAGGCCTGCAACTGGTCAGCGAACTGCAGACGCTCGATGCCCGTCAGGCGATCGACGCCATCACGCCCGGCCACCAGGTCGGTCACGATGACCGCGTTGCCCTCGACAGTGACGCTGTACTCCGATGCATTACCGGAGAACATCGCGGTGTCGAAGTTGTCAGTGCCGGTCAGAATCTCCCGCACGATGACCAGCTGGCCCGGGCTGTAGGTACCGTTGAGCATGAACGGCACCAACGGTTCCATGGTGTCGAACGTGGCGATTTCCGCTCCGGTGCCATCAGCGTTTGCCCGTACGCTGATGCGTACGTTCAGCCACTTGTCACCATCGATGATGTCGTCACCGCCACGACCTTCGATGAGGTCGCTGCCGCTGCCACCGAGGATGATGTTGCCACCGTCGAAGAACGTAGCTCCCGCTGGCAGCAGACCCGCCAGGCCGTTGATCAGGCTGATGTTGGTCAGCACACTGCCGGTTGCTCCCGAGGTAGGTAGCGAAGTCGCATCTTCACTATCGCCGCGCAGGAAGTCACCGTGGGACGAACCCGACAGGCCTTCCATGATGTCGAAGCGCACCAGCGCCGACGCTCCCGAACCCGGCTGCGGAGGCACATCGAAGAAGCGGTCGCTGAAATCGACGCTCACGCCCTGGGCGAGCCCCTTGAAGGTCGCCCAGTCAAAGCCCGAGCCGCCGATATAGCGGTCACCGAGGCCGAGACTGCCGACCATGATGTCGTCGCCGCCTTCGCCGTTGAACTTATCGTTCTCGCTACCGCCGATGTAGACATCGTGACCGATTACCGGGTCGTTGCCGAGCGGGTCGAAGTTGTCGCCAGGTGCACCGTCCGAAGTGCCCTTCTCGATCCAGTCGTCGCCTTCGTTACCCATGTCCTGTTCGTTGGCTTTGCTGCCCAGGATAAAGTCGTTGCCCTGGCCACCAATGGCCTCGGAGGCGTCCTCACCGGTAATGATGAAGTCGTTGCCGAACCCGCCAATGAGCAGGTTGACGCCGTTGCCACCGTGCAGCACGTCGTTGCCGTCGCCACCCTGGACGTTATCGTCGCCGCCGGTGTCGGTGATGATGTCGTCGCCGGCGCCACCGCGCAACTGGTCGTTGCCGTCACCGCCTTCGATGCGATCGTTGCCGCCATCACCCCAGACCGTGTCATCGCCTTCACTGGCGATGAGGATGTCTGCGTTTTCGGTGCCACCCAGCACGATGTGCTCGTCACCTGTGTACTTGATGTAGTTGGTGTCCGCCCCCACGGTCAGCGGGTTGTCGCGGAACACCACCTGCGCGCCATTCGGGCCGAGCGGATCGACGGCGAGCAGACCTTCGTTGAACTGCCTACCCTGGTCCACTTCCAGATAGAACCCAGGATCCGTGAACACCACGCCCGGCAAGTGCGTGGCCGAGGTGTTGGCCATGATCAGCTTGGCGAACGAGTTGCTTTCAAGTTCCGCATTCATCGTCAGGCCAGCGGTACGCTCCAGGTAGTAGAAGCGGTCGCCGTCCTGCAGTTTTTCCATCTGGTTCTCGAACACGAAGTTGAAGGTCGAGCCGAGCATGCCGCCGAACGGAGTTTTCTGTTCGGCAAGGCCGCCAATCCACATATCGATGGCATCGACGCCAGTGATCGTCACGTTCCTCAGGTCGTCGGCAGTACCCAGTACCCCATCGCTACCGGCCAGCGTTACGTTGGCAAAGGCACCGGTGCTGTTGAGGAAGTCCAGGCGGTCAGCCGGCGCCCCCACACCACCGAATACCAGCGCCATAGCTGCAGCGCGTTTGCCTTCCAGCGTGGTCGCCGCCGTGATGGTGTCATGCGTGCCATAGGCCGCGATGAAGTTGATCAACGACTCCGGATGCTTGAGGTGCTGCACCAGGTCGACCCAGCTATTGTAAGGCTTGAGTTGGGTGTCACCGGTTTGGCTGTAGATGTCGCGGCGGAACGCGTTGAGTGAAGGAATCCCCACGTCGCGGCCACGGGCGATGTTGATCGCCGGCAGGTCGAGCGGCAGGCCGAGCAGGTTATTGCGTAGCGCCTCGGTGACGAACTCGTCGATTTCGTTACCGGCTTGCCGGGTCACCCCACGGATGATCGCACTGGTCGCATCCTCTGGCGACACGCCACTGGCGGCGAACGCCAACGGGTTGAGGAACGCCGCGATCAAGCCCAGTTGCTGATCGGGGTTGGCGCTGCTCGGATCGCCTATCACGTTGAAGTCGATATCGTAGCGATCGACAGTCTCGGTCAGCATCGAGTGGCCAAACCGGTACACGGTGTGGGCGAACTCGGCGACGATCGAGGCATCGAGGTCGACGTCGTAGACCTGGGTCGGTGCGAAGAACAGGTCGATGTTGGGCTGGATGGTCCGCGCAAATTCCTCGAACACCAGGTGCTGATACTGCATCTCGGTGCCGAACTTGGCAGCCTGGAACAAGCGCTCGCCATTCCATTGCAGCGCATCGAACTCAGCCTGGGTAGTTGGCAACGCGGCCACCGGAGTCAACAGCCACTCGTTGAGGAAGGCCACGTCACCCGAATCGAGCACGGTGTCCTTGGTCTGCGCAACCAGCCGGTTGTGCTCGGAGTGGAAGATCGCATGCACCGCAGTCAGGCCGATGTTTTCGTTGACCCGGCCGTCGCCGGCGATGTAGTGAGCGTCGAGCAGTTCGTTGTCATAGGTCAGGTTGTTGCCGCCCGGGCCAACGGGCTGCGCATTGCCGACAAGGGTGTCGGCATCCGCCTGCAGAACCCCGCCGGTAACGACCGGCACGGCGTTGTGGGCGATGTCGTTGAGGAAGGCATGGCTGGTGCGCACCGCGTTCACGAGGCTTACCGGGCTGGCCGGATTGCCTTCGACAAGCGTAGTGACATCATCGGCGGTGCCGGCAATGCCATCCGCCCCGTTGTTGACCCGAATGACAACCTGCGGGAAGCCGTTCGGCCCCTTGATGAAGTTGCCATAGGCGTCAGTCGCCAGCAGCGGGCCGCTGTCGATATCGGCGTCGGTCAGATTGATACCCAGCACGTCGCGTGCCTGGGCCTTGACCACCTTCCAGGTTGCCATACCACCGATTTCAACGTCGTCAGCGGTGCCAAACGTGCCATCCGCCCCCAGGTCACGGTTAGTGATCAACCGGCCTGTCGCTACGGGGCCGCTGGCGGTAAGTTCATAACCGCGCAGGAACACCTGATGCGACGGGTGCGAGCTATAGGTCTGGTTCTGGTCCACGAACGGCGAGGTGGTGTTGGTGTGCTCATGGATGTCGTCGGCCGTGCCAAGAACGCCATCCGCCCCTGGCTGGTTGGTCGCGCGGGTCAGAACCATGAAGTTCGTCAGGCTACCTGGGACAAAGAGTGGATCATCCGGCTGAAGCGGAATGAAGACGGTGCCCGAACCACCTTTGGTCACCAGGTCCAGACCATGATCGAAGAACTGCCCGAAGAAGGTCATCCAGGCGTTGAACGGCGCGGACAATCCCGCATCCGACGTGGTGTTCTCGAACAGGTACACATCGCGGTCGTCGCCAGTACCGAACTGTCCATCCAGCCCGGGGCTGGCAACAATCTGTACACCTTCCTTGAGCACATCGTCGTTACCCACCGCGCCGAAGTTGAGCACACCGTCCAGGCCCGGGTCGAATGCCGTGGCATAGGCCGCCGGGTTGTTCGCTGTCTGATCGACGATCAGGTTACTGATGGTGCGCGGCTGCGAGTCGATCACAAGGCCGTTGTTCTGCGCATACGACGTTCCCCCTTCCGCCGGATTGAAGACCGGATCGCCCACGCGCGGGAAGAGGTTATCGGCGGCGCCAAACTCGGTGTTGTCAATGCCGTTGAGGTTCATCAGGTTGTTGCTTGACCCGTCGACCGTACGCAGGCCCAGCGGCGCGCGGATGTTCGGGAGCAGCGAGAGGATGTCCTGACCGGCCGCATCAGCCTCGGCAATCTTGATCTGGTCAAGAATGAAGTTGAGGTCGGAGCGGACCATGTTAAGACCCGCGCCACCCGAGGTGGCATCGACTACAGGTACCTGCACCGTTGGCGTAACCGGTGCACCGGCAACGATGGCAGCCGTCGGCGTGGAGAACAGGATCTCCGTGGTGCCGTGACCGTCCTGATAGATCGCCTTGACCCGCAACGACAACCCGGCGAGGTCAGGAGAGACCTTGAACGCGGTGCCGTCGGCGCTTTGGAACGCCAGGTCGCCAGCCGGCAACAGGATGATATCCTCAAATACGCCACTGCCAGGTTCGGCCTCGAATTGCCAGATGTAGGACACAGAGGAGTTGGTGATCAACCCCTGCGGATTACCCGCCGCAACGTTGTCGGCATCGGTCACCCCGGCCACGCTGACAGTCAGTAAATCGCCCACGGTGATCGCGCCGCCGTTGCCATCGGCAACAGTCGGATTGCCATCCGGTTGGGCATTCTCCCCCGCCACCAGCACTTGCTGGTTATCGGCGAACTGCAGGCGTTCGATATGCAGCAGGGTATCGGTGCCGTCGCGACCCGCTACGCTATCGGCCACTGTCCAGACATCGTCCGTGATATCGGCCGTGCCACGGTCGTCGACAGTCACCGCATACTCGGCCTCAAGCCCGGAGAAAATGGCGGTATCGAAGGCTGCCCCGCCCGTCGAGGTGCCGGGCATGACTTCCCGCACGGCCTTGAGCTGACCAGGGTTGATGGTGCCATCCAGCATCAACGGGATCATATCGACCATGCTGTCGAAGCTGGCGATCTCAGGGCCGGTATGGTTGACGTCTGCCGGGTCATAAACGGCAATCCTGACGTTGATCCATTTGTCGCCGTCGATCAGGTCATCGCCACCGCGGCCCTCGATCAGGTCGCTGCCATCGCCGCCGAGGATGATGTTGCCAGTGGCAAAGCCGGTGACCGGCAGACCGGCATCGGCCAGGAACTGGTCCAGACCGCGGATCAACGCCACATTGGTCAGCGCACTGCCCGTGGTACCACCGTGGTTGATGATGGTGTCCGCATCGACATTATCGCCTTTGAGCACATCGCCGAAACTTGAACCGGACAAGCCCTCGACCTCGGCAAAACGGTCGAGAATCGAGGCCGGCGAGGCGCCCACCGGATTGAATATGCCGGCATTCTGGTTGGGTGTATTGCCATGCGGTTGCGCCAGCGCGGCCATGGTCAGGTCAGCGGTCACGCCGGTCCTGTCATTTTTGTAGGTCACCCAGTCGAAACCGGACATCCCTTCCATCTTGTCCTGGGCATCGCTGCCGGTAAAGATGTCATCGCCACCCTCGCCGATCATTTCGTCGAAACCGGCACCACCGATAAAGATGTCGTTGCCGATCACATCGTCATTGAGCAGCGGCGAGGCGTTATCGCCAGGCGCACCGTCCTGGGTGCCCTTCTCGATCCAGTCATCACCTTCGCCACCCATAGGTGGCAGGTTGGTCTTGGCACCGAGTATGAAGTCGTCACCCTGCCCGCCAAAGGTCAGGGAGATGTCTTCCGTGGTGATGATGAAGTCCTGGCCATCGCCACCCAGGATCAGGTTGCCTCCGGCAAGCATGCTGCCAGCGATGATCACATCGTTACCGTCATTGCCTTCCAGACGGTTGTCGCCGAACGAATCGCTGATGATGTCATCACCCGCGCCGCCCAGTACCGCATCGTTCCCGGCACCGCCTTCAAGGCGGTCGTTGCCGCCGTCGCCGTAAAGGGTGTCATCGCCCTCACCGGAAATGATGATGTCATTGCCGGCAGTGCCGCCCATGACGATATGGTCTTCACCGGTGTACTGCAGATAATTGGTGTCCGGACCCACGGTGTCGGGGTTGTCGCGAATCACCAGCGACACGACTTCCACGCCATTGATCATGATACCGCCGGTCGGATCGGCACGGCCATCCACGCCAAGGCCGGTGAACTGGGCGGTCTGATCCACCTCAAGGGTGAACGTTGGCGTCAGGAACACGGTGTTCGACAGGTGGGTGACATCGGTGTTGAGCATGATCAGTTTGGCAAAGGAGTTGTTTTCCAACTCGGCGCCGAAGTTCAGGCCCGCGGTACGCGCCAGGTAGTAGAAGCGGTCGCCGTTCTGCAACGCCTCCATCTGGGTTTCAAACACAAAGTTGAACGTCGAGCCGAGCATGCCGCCGAACGGCATCTTCTGTTCGGCGAGGCCACCGACCCAGAAGTCGATGTCGTCGACGCCCGTGATCGTCACACCGGTCAGGTCATCGGCAGTACCCAGTACCCCATCCGCGCCGGCCTGGGTTACGTTGGCGTAGGCACCGGTGCTGTTGAGGAAGTCCAGGCGGTCAGCCGGCGAACCCGCACCGTTGAATACCAGCGCAAAGGCTGCAGCGCGTTTGTCTGCCAGCGTGGTCGCCGCCGTGATCGTGCTATGCGTGCCATAGGCCGCGATGAAGTTGACCAGCGACTCGGGGTGCTTGAGGCTGTCTGCCAGGTCAGCCCAACTGATGTACGGCTTGAGTTGGGTGTCGCCGGTGGATGCGTAAAACTCGCGGCGCGCCTCATTCAAGGTGGGGATGCCCGTGTCGCGACCACGTGCCAGGTTCAGGGCCGGCAAATCGAGCGGCAGACCGAGCAGGTTGTTGCGCAACGCTTCGGTGACGAACTCATCGATCTCGTTGCCGACCTGGCGGGTAACACCGCGAATGATTGCCCCTGCCGCCTCGTCCGCAGTCACCCCGCTGCTGGCGAACGCCAGCGGGTTGAGGAAGGCCGCGATCAGACCCAGTTGCGAGTCCGGGTTGGTGGGGTCAGTGAGCAGCGGATTGAACGCGGGGTCGAAGCGATCGACGGTCTCGGTCAACATCGAGTGACCGAAGCGATACACCACGTGGGCGAACTCGGCGAGGATTGCCGGGTTGATCGAGGTGTCATAGCCGGTGGGCGCGAGGAACTCGTCGATCTGTGGCTGAATGGTCCGCCCGAACTCTTCGAACACCAGGTGTTGGTACTGCATTTCGGTGCCGAACTTGGCGGCCTGGAACAGGCGTTCGCCGTCCCACACCAACGCCGCAATCTCGGCGGGTGTAGTCGGTATCGCGGCCACGTCGTCCACCAGCCACTCATTGAGGAAGGCCAGATCGCCTGCGGCAATGATGGTGTCCTTCGATTGCTGAACCAGACGGTTGTGCTCGGAGTGGAACACATGGTGCACGGTGGTCAGGCCAATGTTCTCGTTGACCCGGCCGTCGCCGGCAATATAGTGGGCGTCGAGCAGTTCGTTGTCATAGGTCAGGTTGTTGCCGCCAGGGCCAACGGGCTGCGCATTGCCGATAGCGATGTCGGCATCCGCCTGCAGAACCCCGCCGACGACGACCGGCGCGGCATTGTGGGCGATGTCGTCGAGGAAACCATGCCCGGTGCTCACGGCATTGGCCAGACTGATGGGAGCTGCCAGGTTGCCTTCGACCAGTTGAGTGACGTCATCAGCCGTCCCGGCGATGCCGTCAGCACCGTTACTGACGCGAATCACCACCTGTGGCATGCCGTTCGGCCCGCGGATGAAGTTGCCGTACGCATCGGTTGCCAGCAATGGCACGTTGTGCACATCGGCGTCGGTCAGGTTGATGCCCAGAATGTCACGGGCCTGGGCCTTGACCACTGCCCAGGTCGCCATGCCGCCATTTTCGCCGTCGCCATCATCGGCCGTGCCGAACCGGCCATCCGGGCCGAGGTCGCGGTTGGTAATCAAGCGCCCCGTTGCAACAGGATCGCCCGCCGCGTTGATGACGTACTCGCGCAGGAACACCTGATGCGAAGGGTGCGAGGCGTAGGTCTGGCTTTGGTCGACGAACGGCGAGGTGGTGTTGGTCTGGCCATCATCGGCCGTGCCGACTACTCCGTCCGCGCCGGCGGTATGCACTGCGCGTGACAGCACCATGAAGTTGGTCAGGCTGCCCGGGACGAACAACGGATCGTCCGCCTGCAGCGGAATGAACACGACGTCGGTAGTGCTCTTGGTGACCAGGTCGAGACCGTGATCGAAGAACTGGCCGAAGAAGGTCATCCACGAGTTGAAGCTGGCGGTCAGGCCGACGTCCGGCGACACGTTGGGCATGAAGAACACGTCCTTGTCATCGGCCGTTCCGAACACGCCATCCAGTCCGGGGCTGGTGACTATCTGTACGCCATCCTTGAGTACGTCGTCATTACCCACCGTGCCGAAGTTGAGTACACCGTCCAGGCCCGGGTCGAACGCTGAGGCATAGGCCGCCGGGTTGTTGGCGGTCTGGTCGACGACCAGGTTACTGATAATCCGTGGTTGCGGGTCGATCACCGTCCCTGTTCCGGCGTACTGCGCCGATAGAAAGGAAGGATCGAGCAGGCGTGGGAAGTCAGCGTCCGCGGCGCCAAAATCACTCTGGCCGGTGACCAGGTTGTTGAAGCTGCCATCGACGGTACGCAGGCCGAACGGCACCTGGGTATTGGGAAGCAAATCAATGAGGCTGGTGCCGGCGGCATTCGCCTCGGCGATAAAGATTTGCTTGAGGATGAATTCCAGGTCCGACTTGTTGAAATTGGCCATTTTGGATTGCCCTCGATCTGTCTGGTTAAAGGCGCGGGACGAGAAAATCCTCCCGCGCCAAGTCAAGTGATGGCTTGCGCAGTTTGTTGGTTATGTTTTTTTGCGAGAGCTGGCGTTACCCGGGACCCGGGATTCGCGCCTGGAATTCGCGATATGAATTGCTCGCCGGGCGATCAGGCAGAGCGGATTCGAGCCCTGGGCGGGCCATGGAATCTGGAAGTGAAGGCGAACGTCCTGGACAGCCCCTTCCCTCTGCAAAACAACGAAATGATCGACATGGTTCTGCTCCTCCCGGGAAATCACTGCGCCCTGCGTTGCCAAAACGATGACAGGCTTCAGGCGGGCGGCCCCCCCGATAACTAAGACTAAAGTTCCATAGCAAAACTTTGTCAATATTACGTCGTTAAAACAGACGACTGGTGGCAGGCATCACAACTAGCTGTTTTTTAAGGACATATAGAAAGTTGTGTGCTGGTATAGAGCGAAATGTTATTTCGGAGTGATTCAGCGCCACCTACGCTGCTGCATAAGGGAGCAACGCAGCGATTTCGGAAGACTCGCCATCTATAGAGCGACCAGCCTGCGTGTCCATAAGCTGTTTACGGGACTACATTTACTGTTAGCTGTTGCGCGCCAAGGGCAATCGGCTTTTCGCAGTGGGAGGATCAAAATGCCCAAGCAGTCGAGCATCCGTTCAGAACTGGCCGACGCGCTCTTTCGTCTGCGCCGCAGCTTTTATTTGCTGGCAGGGTTCAGCGGCGTCATAAACGTCATGATGTTGACGCCAGCTATTTATATGCTGCAGGTTTACGATCGAGCCCTGGTCAGTCGCAACGTCACGACGCTGACAATGCTGACTGTTCTGGTAGTAGGTTTGTTCTTGCTGATGTCCACGCTGGAAATGGTCCGCACCCGTGTACTGATCCGGGTCGGTAACTGCCTCGACATGGACCTCAACCGACGCATTTTCACCGCTGCATTCGAGCGCAACCTGAACCGCGCCGGAGGTAACCCGGCCCAGGCCCTGCAAGATCTCTCCCAGGTTCGTCAGTTCGTCACCGGCAACTCCCTGTTCGCTTTCTTCGATGCACCGTGGACGCCGATCTACCTGCTGGTCGCCTATTTGATTCACCCGATACTCGGACTGATCACGCTGATCGGCTCGCTGATTCTGGTGGCCCTGGCCTGGCTCACTGAAAAGGCCACGCAGAAGCCGCTGGCCGAAGCCAATCAGGCCGCCCTCTCCTCCAGCCAGTACGCCAACAACAACCTGCGCAACGCCGAGGTCATCGAGGCCATGGGCATGCTGCCGTCGATCAGCAAGCGCTGGTTCCAAAGCCATTTGCGCATTCTGGAAATGCAGACCCTGGCCTCCGACCGTGCCGCCTTGATCAGCAGCACCGGGCGCTTCGTGCGGATCACGTTGCAGTCACTGATCCTCGGCGCCGGTGCGCTGCTGGCGATCGAAGGCAAGATCACCCCGGGGATGATGATTGCCTGCTCGATCCTCACCGGTCGCGCGCTGGGTCCGGTAGAACAGGTCATCGCGTCGTGGAAGCAACTGCTCGGCTGCCGCTCGGCCTGGGGCCGGCTCAACGAGATGCTGCAAGACTTTCCGCGCCGGCCACCGAGCATGTCGCTGCAACGACCAATGGGCATGCTGGCGGTGGAGAATGTGTATGCAGGTGCTCCGGGTACCCCCAACACGATTCTGCGCGGAGTGAGTTTCAGCCTTGTCCCCGGTGAAAGCCTCGGCGTTATCGGCCCATCCGCCTCGGGCAAATCCACCCTCGCCCGCCTGCTTGTTGGCGTCTGGCCGACGCAGGCCGGCAAGGTGCGCCTGGACGGTGCGGACATATTCACCTGGAACAAGGGCGAGCTTGGCCCCTGGCTCGGCTACCTGCCACAGGACGTGGAACTGTTCGAGGGCAATATCGCCGACAACATTGCGCGCTTTGGCGAAGTGGACAGCGAAGCGGTCATCCGCGCCGCCAAGATCACTGGCGTGCACGAGATGATCCTGCGTTTTCCGCAGGGTTATGACACCCGCCTGGGCACCGATGGCAGCCCGCTATCCGGTGGCCAGAAGCAGCGCATCGCCTTGGCCCGCGCGCTGTATGGCGAGCCCAATCTGATCGTGCTGGACGAACCGAACGCCAACCTCGACGACGTCGGCGAAAAGGCCTTGGTCGATGCCCTGGCCGAACTCAAGGGCCGTGGCGCCACCGTCATTCTGATTTCTCACCGTCCCAACGTACTCTGTGCCGTCGATAAGGTACTGATGCTGCGCGACGGCGGCGTGCAGATGCTCGGCACGCGCGATGAAGTGTTCGCAGCGCTGCGCAAGGCCAGTGTGATCCCTGCAAGCGCGTCGACTCCACTGGCCTCCGTCAAAGCACGGGAGTGACCGATCATGCAACTGAGCCAACACACCGAGATGATTCAAGCCGATCCCAGGAGCGTGGTAGATCTGGACGTCGGTAAACCCGCGCGCTGGGGCGTGTGGCTGGTGCTCGCCGGTTTCGGCGGCTTCCTCCTGTGGTCCTGGCTGGCGCCGCTGGATGCCGGCGTGGTAGCGACAGGCACGGTCAAAGTCACCAGTAATCGCAAAGCCGTGCAGCATCTGAGCGGCGGTACCGTGGAGGCCATTCTCGTTCGCGAAGGCGATCTGGTAACAAAGGGTCAGGAGGTGGTCCGCCTCGACTCGTTGCGCGCCCTTGCCGAACAGGGGGCGGTCAGCGCCCAGTACATCGTCAGCAAGACGGTGGAAAACCGTCTGGAAGCGGAACGTGACAACCGCGAAGTGGTGAACTTCGATCCCGAACTGCTCAAGCGCTTCAAGGGTGACCAACGCCTGGAAGCCGCCATGGACCTGCAACAGCGCCTGCTCGATACACGGCGCGCCGGTCTCGCTGGCGAAATCAGCATCCTGAAGGAAAACCTGGCGGCGTCGGCAGTGCAGCTCAAGGGCCTGCAGCAGGTCTATAGCGCCCGTGCCTCGCAGATCAGTTTCCTCAACCAGGAACTGCAAGGCACCCGCGTGCTGTCGGCCGAAGGCTATGTGCCGCGCAACCGCCTGCTTGAGCTGGAGCGCAGCAATGCCGACCTCTCCGCCGGCCAGGCCGAGAACCTGAACAACATTGCCCGGGTGCGTAGCCAGACCACCGAAATCAAGCTGCGCATCCTGCAGCGCCAGCACGATTACCTGAAGGAAGTCGAATCGCAGTTGACGGAAACCGCCAAGGAAAACACCACCCTGGCCGACCGCTTGCGCGCCCTCGACTATGAAGTGACGCACACGGTGATTCGTTCGCCGATCGACGGCATGGTCCAGGCCCTGAGCATCGCCACCGTCGGCGGGATCATTCAGCCCGGCTTCAAGATCATGGAAATCGTTCCGCTCAACGAACCGTTGCAGGTCGACGCGATGATTCCCGTGCAGGCCATCGACAAGATGGTCCCCGGCCTGCCCGTGGACATTTCCTTCCCGGCCTTCAACCATGCCCAGACGCCTAACATCCCCGGACGTGTGATGACTATCTCCGCCGACCGCCTGATGGACGAGGAAAGCAAGCAGCCGTTCTATCTGGCCCAGGTGGAAGTCACCCCCGATGGCATGAGCCTGCTTGGCAGCAATCACATTCGCCCCGGCATGCCCGCCAGCGTCACCATCAAGACCGGCGAACGCAACATGATGAGCTATCTTCTTAAACCAATGCTCGAACGCGTGGACAGCTCATTCAAGGAACAATGAAATGGACCGTCATTGCCTGCTCTTCTGCCTGCTGGGGCTGGCCTTGCCGGCCAGCGCCATGGACCTCAAGCAAGCCTGGGACCTGTTGCAGTTCCAGGGCCCTATCTACCAGGCCGCCGTGAATGAAAAAAAGGCCGGCGGGGAAAATCGCGCCATCGGCAAGGCCGGCCTGTTACCGCAGGTCAACGCCTCGGCCTACAACAACAAGGTCAATGGTACTCAAAGCCAGAACAACATCGACAGAGATCTCCATTACGACTCCAAGGGCGCCAACGTGCGCCTGCGCCAGCCGCTGTTCAACAAACAGAAGATGGCCGAGTACCGCCAGGGTCAACAACGTGCCGACTACAGCAACGCGGTATTCGATGCCAAGAGCCAGGACGCCGCGGTGCGCTTGGCCGAAAGCTATTTCGATGTGCTCCTGGCCAGCGAAACCATCACCCTGGCCAAGTCCAAGCTGAACGCCTTCGACGAACAACTCGCCTCGGCGAAACGGCGCCTGGAACTGGGGGCCGGCACCGTCACCGACGTCGACGAGTCGACCGCCCGCCGTGACCTCGCCGAAGCCGAACTGATCGAAGCGCAGGACAACCTGGTCAACGCGCGCCGCAAGCTCGAGGAATACATCGGTGAAACCCCCGATTCGCTGACCACCTTGCGTCCGAGCTTCGATACACCACCACTACTGCCAAGCAACCTGCAGGACTGGTTGGTCAAAGCCCAGACCGATAGCCCGCTGATCCATGCACGCCGCTATAGCCGTGACCTCGCCGAAGAAGAAGTGAAGCGCGCCAGGGCCGGCCACTGGCCGACACTGGATTTCATCGCCGGCTACACCGCGGGTGAGAGCCAATCACTCTCCGAGCTGAATCAACGCAACCGCTACGGTTCGATCGGACTGGAAGTCAATTTCCCGCTGTTCAGCGGTGGCGGCGTCAGCGCTCTGACACGCCAGGCCAGCGCCAACAGCGACAAGGCCCTGGATGAACTCGACGCTGCGCGACAGGAAGTCATCACCGGAACCACCCGTGAGTTTCAAGGCATTCTGAGCGGTGCCAGACGCATTCGCGCGCTGGAGAAGGCAGTAGCGTCCAACGAACGCTCACTGGCATCGTCACGCAAGGGCTTCAAGGAAGGCGGCACCAGCACCAACTCGGACGTCCTCAATGCCGAAGAGCTGCTTTTCGTTGCGCGCCACGATCTGTTCGAGGCCAAATTGCGCTATTTGATGTCGCGCCTGCGCCTGGCCTCCTCGGTGGGCAGCCTGGGCGACGACGATATCGACCAGATCAACAACTACCTCGGCCCGGAACTGCTGGTCACCAACTGACGCTCACCTGCCGGTCGGTCAAGCCGAATGATGGCAGACCGGCGCCCCTCCTCCCAAGATCCCCATCCAGCCTTTCATGGCCGCGTCGCGGCGCAGAAAGGCAGCCGCCAGCGAAAAAAACAGCCAACCCTTGAAATTTGCCCACTAAGGCCTTGATTCCCTTTATGCTCGAACCGGTTCCAGGCTGTAAACTGTTTCCCCATGCGCAAACTTTTGTACCTGACATTTTCCATGGCGTTGCTCGCCACCCTCACGACCTACGCGATGTGGGCCGCAGACCGGCCGGTGGGTCATTACCTTTCGGATCTGCGGATCAACCTGGCTGTCGACCAGGGCACACCTGCGGACCGCGGCAATCTGTTGGGCATTCAGCCCGAACTGTTTCCCACCGATTATCAAAGCCCCGAGCGTTTGCACCGCAAGCTCGCGGCCTATCTGCAAGCAGCCCGGGACCAGGGTCTGTTGAACGGCAAGACCGTCGTCGTGTTGCCGGAGCACATCGGTACCTGGCTGATGGTCAGCGGCGAGAAGGATGAGTTGTATCAGGCCAGCACCCTCAAGGAGGCCATGAACTGGCTGGCGGTGAGCAATCCCCTGAAGTTCGCCAAGGCGTTGATCAGCGCCGAGGGCGGCAACCGTCTGGACGATGCCCACCTACGCATGAAAGCCAAGGCGATGGCCAGAGACTACCAGGCATTGTTCGGAGGGCTGGCCAGGGAATTCCACGTGACGCTGGTGGCGGGTTCCATCGTACTGCCCGAACCGAGCATCATCGACGGCACCTTGAGAATCGGCCGCGGCGCGCTGTACAACAGCAGCGTGGTGTTCAACAGCGAGGGCCTGCCGATCGGCCAGCCCCAGCGCCAGATACACCCGTTCTTCGCAGAACAGAACGGGATCAAGGCGAACGGTGAGCACTCGCTCAATGTCGTTGATACCCCCGCCGGAAGGCTGGGCGTATTGATCGGTCATGACAGCTGGTACCCGGAAAACTACCTCAAGCTCAACGACCAAAGCGTGCAACTGGTCGCGGTACCGGCCTTTGTTGCCGGCCGTGGCACCTGGGATCAACCGTGGCGTGGCTACAGGGGCTCGTCAGCGCCGACATCGGTCATCTTGAAGCCTGGAGAAGTCAGTGAAGGCCAGGCCTGGCAGCGCCTGAATCTCACGACCCGGACACCTGCCAGTCAAGCCGTCGCTGGCATGAGTGTGTTCCTGCGGGGTCAGTTCTGGGATCAGGGCAGCGCCGGACACAGCTTCCTCAGCAGCAACGGCCAGCATTTTGCCGACGGCAATGCCCATGGTGCGCGTTTGCTGAACCTCTGGTTGTAGCCATGAAGCCGCAGCCGATGCGCCTGGGCGATCTGTCGGTGGGCTTTGTTCATAGCCTGGCCGATGCCGTGCGCAGTCATGGCGTCGATCCTCAGCCACTGCTCGATCAATACGGCCTCGACGCCGGGCGCCTGAGCGAAGCCGGTGCCCGACTGTCGATACCGCGCTACATGCGCCTGGGCCACAGCGCCATTCAACTGACCGGCAACCCGGCCCTTGGCTTGCGCATGGGCCAGCTCAGTCGCCTGAGCCAGGCTGGCCTTGCTGGCGTCACTGCGGCCCAGGCGCCGACGGTACGAGAAGCCGCCCGCTGCCTGATTCGATTCGAAGCCTTGTATGGCTCCAATTATCGGGGTCAATCAAGCTTTCACGAAGACGCCCAGGGCGCCTGGCTGCGCTTCTATTCGATCAGCCCCTATAACGCCTACAACCGCTTTGTGGTGGATTCGATCATCGCCGGCTGGTTGCAGCAATTGTCCAGTGTCAGCCCTGCCCCGCTGCGCGCCGAACGCATCGAGATCGAATTCGAGGAGCCCGGCTACCGCGCGGCCTATGACGTGTTGGGTGACTGTCCGATTCAGTTTGGTGGCGAGCGCAATCAACTGCGCTTGAGCCTGGAAAGTCTCGCCCAGCGCAACCCCGAGCATTGCCCGAGTACCTGGCGGCATTTGCTGCAACTGTGTGAGCGAGAACTGGAACAACTGACACGCACCCGCAGCCTGCGCGAACGCATCATCGCGCTGCTGGGCCCCCTGCTCAATGGTGGCCGGGAACCCGACCTGCAAGAGGTGGCGGCACGCCTGAAGCTGCCCACCTGGACCCTGCGCCGCAAGCTCGCCGAAGAAGGCACGCAGTTTCGTGCAATTCTCAACGACACCCGTCGCGACCTGGCCATGACCTACATACGCGACACCGAACTGGCGTTCGGAGAGATCGCCTACCTGCTGGGTTTTGCCTCAGCCGAAGCGTTTCAACGCGCATACAAACGCTGGAACGGACAGACCCCCGGCGAATTTCGCCGCAGTCATCGCCAATCCGCCTGATGCCTACAACTCGGTAGCGTCTTCCGCCGGCTCCAGTGGGTCCAGTTCGAAAGCCTGGTACTCGAGCAACTCTTCTTGATAATCGTCCATTTTTGAATCCCCCAACCCATATTAAAAACGTCTGAATAAATGACCAATTCCCAGAGCATAAAGTGCCCGCATGAAAGAAAAATGACGCGGACACGACACTCTGTCGCTACTGAATAAAACGTAGCAGCTGGTCAGGAATTTATCATCGGATTTTTTCGCGGGAGGCCACAGAACAGTGGTCTTGGTTGACGAGGGTCAATCTTTTGGCTGGCCACGGGATCGGGTCATCCGACCCGATCCCCTGGCATATCCATCACTGGCCTGAGGCAGGCATCGCCGGGATGGGTTCGCTCGGCGCAGGCAAGTCACTCGGGTTCGACGGTGGAGTGACGATTTCCTGGAACGATGCAGGCTCTACACGCTCGGTCGGCGTGATCGGCGCCGCTTCAGGAGGCGGGGCAACCGGCTCGGAGACCGCTGGAGCCGCTTCAATGGATGCAGGTGCAGGTGCAGGCGCTGGTGCAGCAGGCTCTACAGCGGGAGCCGCTGCCGGGGCAGGTGCCAGTGGTGCCGGCGCTGCCTGGGCTTCAGGCACGCCCAGGTCCGTTTTCGGCTTTTCGGGGATGTGCGCAGCCTTTTTCGCTTCCGGCGGCAGGAACAGCTCGACCAGTGCGAAGAAACGCTCGTAGAACTTGGCAGACGATACGGTTTCGCTGGCGACCTTGACCATCGAGTCATCGGAGGAGCCGATCGGCATCGACACCGAGCCCAACACACCCACACCGAGACTGGCGGAGTTGTTGGTCTTCTTCAGCGCATAACGATCCTGCAGGGCGTTGGCGAATACGGTCGCGTGGTGCCCTTCGCTGCCGTCATCGGCACAGACCACGCTGAAGCTGATCTCCATGTGGTTCTCGCCGGTCTGCTGGAAGCTCTTGTGACCGCTGACCAGCTTCGAATCGTTGCTGGTGATGATGTAACCCTGGCTGAGCAAGGCACGACGAGCGGCTTCACAGCTCTGGGTATCGCTGACCGGATAGTTTCGGGAAAAGGTACCGGAGTCGTCGAAATTCTCATGCTCATAGATGGCGGTCTTGTTCGATGAACAACCGGCCGCAGTAGCAAGCACGGCTGCCAGTCCGACAACCCGCATGGGAAGTGATTTAAACATTGAACATCCTGAAGAAAACGGTTCGGGGCATATTGTGCAACAGATCGATGCTTAGCGGAGCATCGATCATGTCTTAAAACGGTTACAGGCTGATTGACCCCGGTTTTGCGCAAAAGTCACCGCGGCAAGTGACGTACGGCCAAACAAAAAGACCCCAGCCTTCCGGCCGGGGTCTTTTGTGCAGCGCTAAACCCGATCAGGCATCAGTAACGCTTGATTTCCGCCTGGCTTTCCAGCTGCTTGCGGTAAGCCGCGAAGTCTTGCTGGCCGATGCGGGAAGCGAGGTAGCGACGATACTGTGCTTTCTCTTCTTCGGTCGGCGCCGCTGCTTCGTTCACGCCATTGAGGCGCACGATCATCAGGCTGCCATCCGACAGCGTCACGCTGGTGAAGGTCGGCTTGTCCTTGGACGCAGGCTTCGCCATGCGGAACAGCGCTTGCAGCACCGCAGGGTCGACCCCTTCCTGAGCACGAGTCGCCGCTTCCGTGACTTTCCAGGCCTGGCCGTCGACTGCCTGATCCAACGGGGTCTTGCCATCGCGCAGGCTGGCAATCAGGGCGTCAGCCTTGGTCTTGGCATCGGCGCTGGCGTGTTCCTTGGCCAATTGCACACGGATCGCAGCAGAGACGCTTTCCAGCGGCAATTGCGAAGGCTTCAGGTGCTCCTTGGCACGCAACACGACCACGGTTTCCGGATCGAGCTCGATGGCAGTGCTGTTCGCACCCTCATCCAGGACCTCCGGGCTGAACGCGGCAGTGATCACGGCACGGTTGGCTGCAATACCCTCACCGCCTTCACGGCCGAACGGCTTGGACGTGTGGACGTTCAGTTTCAGGTCTTGTGCCGGTTGCGCCAGGTCCGACGCTTCGAATGAAGCGTCTTCCAGTTGCTTGGTCGCCTCGACAAAACGCTGTTCGACCTGCTGGGCCTTCAATTCGCGGGTCAGCTTGTCTTTCAGGCTGGCGAATGTCGGAACTTCAGGCGCTTCCACGCCCAACAGCTTGATCAGGTGGAACCCGAAATCGGTGCGAACCGGCGCGGAAACCTGGTCCTTGGCCAACGAATACAGGGCTTTCTCGAACGCCGGGTCGTAGACGCCAGGACCGGCATAACCCAGGTCACCGCCGTTGTTCGCCGAACCCGGATCCTGGGAGAATTCCTTGGCCAGCGCCTCGAATTTCTCGCCCTTGGCCAGACGAGCCTGAATCTCTTCGATCTTCGCCTTGGCTTGCGCCTCGGTGGTCTTGTCATTCACTTCAATCAGAATGTGCGCCGCCTGGCGTTGCTCGGACAGGTTCGCGATTTCTTTCTGATAGGCCGCCTGCAGGTCTTCGTCATTGACGCTGACCTGATCGAAGAAGGAAGCCTTCTTCAGCTCGAGGTAATCGATGACCACCTGATCCGGCGTCATGAATTCCTTGGCATGCTCGTCGTAGTAGGCCTTGACCTCATCGTCGGTCAGCTTCACCGCTGCCGGGTCGGCCTTGATGTTCAGCGAGGCGAAATCGCGGGTCTGTTTTTCCAGACGGGCAAACGCCAGTACCTGTGCATCGGTCACGAAACCGCTACCGGCGAGACCGGCACGCAGCTGACCAATCAGCATTTCCTGAGCCAGCATCTGGCGGAATTGCATGCGGGTATAGCCGAGTTGGCGAATCACCTGGTCGAAACGCTCGGAGCTGAACTTGCCATCCACCTGAAACTCAGGCGTTTGCAGGATGACCTGATCCAGAGCCGCTTCGGAAAAGGCGAATTTCGAGTCTTCTGCGCCTTGCAGCAGCAGTTTGCGATCGATCAGGCCCTTGAGAGCCGACTCGCGCAGCATTTTTTCATCGAGCAAGGAAGCATCGAAATCCTTGCCCAGCTGTTGCATGAGCTGACGGCGTTGCATATCGACCGCCTGGCTCAGTTCGTTCTGGCTGATTTCTTCGCCATTGACCTTCGCCGCTTCATTCGTGTTCGTCGTGGCCTGAAAAATGGCGTCGAAACCGGTCAAAGCCATCAGTGCAACGATGACCCCGATAATAGTCTTGGCAATCCAGCCTTGTGAATTGTCCCTGATATTCTGCAGCATGCGTCCCCCAGAAACGGTTGAACTTCAAAAATTAGGCAACCGTGGAGCGTGGGTAGAATCCGGATAGAAGAAAGGCGCATCCGAGGATGCGCCTTCTCGTAACTGGCGGAGCGGATCGAGGGGCTCGAACTGGCGACCCTCGGTGTCTTGAACCGGCGACCTGCAGTCAGGACTGCCGCTCCGCTGCCAAGTCAGGCATGACCCCGACCCGGATGGGTAAAAACCTGAATCGAACTTAGTTGACAGCTTCTTTCAGTGCTTTACCGGCTTTGAAACCTGGTTTTTTGGCTGCTGCGATTTCCAGCGTCTTACCGGTCTGTGGGTTACGACCAATGCGAGCCGGACGATCAGTTACGGAGAAGGTACCGAAACCAACCAGAACAACAGAGTCGCCAGCCTTGAGAGCGCCAGTGACGGATTCGATTACAGCGTCCAGCGCACGGCCAGCAGCAGCTTTCGGGATATCAGCGGATGCAGCGATAGCATCAATCAGTTCCGACTTGTTCACTCTAAGTCCCCTTATATCTATTTGAGTATGATTCTAAGTTTTTTTGGTGAAAGCAAAAACGAGTGCTGAATGGCCTACAGACACTTAAGAGCCGCTTTATAACAAGGGCTCTAAAAAGCTGTCAAGAAAGCCCCCCAGGCAAATACGTACTAATGCGTGCTAATTCTTTCCTTAGAATCTGCGTCGCGTTTCTCATCCTTCGCGACTATCTCCGGAGCCACGTCCGGCAAGGGCTCCGGCGCGTATTGCAACGCAATTTGCAGGACCTCGTCAATCCATTTAACCGGTTTAATCTGTAGATCCTGCTTGATATTGTCCGGAATCTCTTTGAGATCGCGCACATTCTCTTCAGGAATGATCACGGTCTTGATTCCGCCACGGTGGGCAGCCAACAGTTTTTCTTTCAAGCCGCCAATGGCCAAGACCTGGCCACGCAACGTGATCTCGCCGGTCATGGCGACATCCGCGCGTACCGGAATGCCGGTCAATGCCGATACCAGGGCCGTGCACATGCCTACACCGGCGCTAGGGCCATCCTTTGGAGTCGCCCCTTCCGGCATATGGATGTGTGTGTCGCGCTTCTCATGGAAGTCCAGAGGGATCCCCAGGCTCTTCGCCCTGCTGCGGACAACGGTCAAGGCCGCGGTGATCGATTCGACCATCACGTCACCCAAGGAACCGGTCTTGATCAACTGGCCCTTGCCCGGTACGACGGCCGCTTCGATGGTCAGCAGCTCGCCACCCACCTGAGTCCACGCCAACCCGGTCACCTGGCCAATCTGATCCTGCTGCTCGGCCAGGCCGTAGCGGAATTTACGCACGCCCAGGAAGTGCTCCAGCATGTCTGCGGTGACCTTCACCGAGAAGCGTTTCTCCAGCGCATGTTCCTTGACGGCCTTGCGGCAGACCTTGGCAATCTGGCGCTCCAGCCCACGCACACCGGCTTCACGGGTGTAGTAGCGGATGATGTCGCGGATCGCTTCTGCGTCAAACTCCAGCTCGCCTTTCTTCAGGCCGTTGGCCGTAATCTGCTTAGGCGAAAGGTATTTGACGGCGATGTTGATCTTCTCGTCCTCGGTGTAGCCCGGCAGACGGATCACTTCCATCCGGTCCAGCAACGCCGGCGGGATGTTCATCGAGTTCGACGTGCACAGGAACATCACATCGGACAGGTCGTAATCGACTTCCAGATAGTGATCGTTGAAGTTGTGGTTCTGCTCGGGATCGAGCACCTCCAGCAACGCCGATGCCGGATCGCCACGCATGTCGCTGCCCATCTTGTCGATTTCATCGAGCAGGAACAGCGGGTTGCGGACACCCACTTTTGTCATCTTTTGAATCAATCTTCCTGGCATCGAACCGATGTAAGTACGGCGATGGCCACGAATTTCCGCCTCGTCACGCACGCCACCGAGGGCCATGCGCACGAATTTGCGGTTGGTGGCGTGAGCAATCGACTCCGCCAGGGACGTTTTACCCACCCCGGGAGGACCGACCAGGCATAGCACCGGACCACGAATTTTCTTCACGCGCTTTTGCACGGCGAGGTATTCGAGGATGCGTTCCTTGACCTCTTCGAGGCCATAGTGGTCGGCATCCAGAATGTCTTCCGCGCGCGCCAGGTCCAGGCGCACCTTGCTCTGGGCCTTCCACGGCACTTGAACCAGCCAGTCGATGTACGAACGCACCACGGTCGCTTCCGCGGACATCGGCGACATCTGCTTGAGCTTGTTCAGCTCGGCCGTCGCCTTGGCCAGCGCGTCTTTCGGCAGGCCGGCGGCATCGATACGCTTTTTCAGCTCTTCGACTTCGTTGTGGCCTTCGTCACTGTCGCCGAGCTCTTTCTGAATGGCCTTCATCTGCTCATTCAGGTAGTACTCGCGCTGACTGCGCTCCATTTGTTTCTTGACGCGGCCGCGAATGCGTTTTTCGACTTGCAGCAGATCGATCTCGGCATCCAGCAACGCCAGAACGTGCTCGACCCGGGCCGACAAATCGATGATTTCGAGGATTTCCTGCTTCTGTTCGATCTTCAGCGCCATGTGCGCGGCCATGGTGTCCACCAGGCGGCCTGGCTCATCGATGCTGTTGAGCGACGACAGGACTTCAGCCGGGACTTTCTTGCCCAACTGCACGTATTGCTCGAACTGGGACAGCAAGCTGCGAACGAACACTTCCGATTCGCGCTCTGGTGCTTCAACTTCGTCGATCAGGGAGACTTCGGCACGGCAGTGGCCGTCCACTTCGCTGAAGCGCTCGACAGCGCCCCGCTGCTCGCCTTCGACCAGAACCTTGACCGTTCCGTCAGGCAGCTTGAGCAGCTGCAGAACGGTGGCAATCGTACCAACGCGATACAGGGCATCTTCACCGGGATCGTCGTCAGCCGGGTTTCTCTGGGCCAGCAGAAGGATCTGCTTGTCACCCGTCATCGCAGCCTCGAGGGCTTCGATGGATTTCTCGCGCCCCACGAACAGCGGGATAACCATGTGCGGATAAACCACGACATCACGCAATGGCAGGAGAGGCAATTCGATGGTTGTCTTCATGATTTCGCCTCTACGGCGGCCATAAGGCCGTAAACAGATGGAAGTAAGCTTGAAACCAAGATGGGGGCTGCCCAGGAAAAAAACAAGCGGATAAAAGAACCACTTGAAAGATTGCAGCATACGGAAGCTGCTGCGACGGGCCGGATAAGCCTTCAAAGACCGCCTTCGCTGGCAAGCCGGCTCCTGCAGGCCAGATCCCGAAATAGCAAAGGGGCCCGAAGGCCCCTTCTTTATTCAAGCTGCGTGACGCTTATGCGTCTGGCGCAGCCTTGGCGGTCGGCTCACTGTTTTCATAGATATACAGTGGCTTGGACTTGCCTTCTATCACGCTTTCATCGATCACTACTTTGCTCACCTCCGATTGCGAGGGGATTTCATACATAGTGTCGAGCAATACACCTTCGAGAATCGAACGCAGGCCACGGGCACCGGTTTTACGCTCCAGGGCACGCTTGGCGACCGATTTCAGAGCGTCGGTCCGGAATTCCAGATCCACGCCTTCCATCTCGAACAGCTTGGCATACTGCTTGGTCAGAGCATTTTTCGGCTCGGTGAGGATCTGCATCAATGCAGCCTCGTCGAGCTCGTCCAGCGTGGCAAGTACCGGCAGACGACCGACGAATTCCGGGATCAGACCGAACTTGACCAGATCGTCAGGCTCGACTTCACGCAGGGACTCACCGACTTTCTTGCCTTCTTCCTTGCTGCGCACTTCTGCATTGAAACCGATGCCACCCTTGGTGGAACGGTTTTGAATGACCTTCTCAAGACCAGAGAACGCGCCACCGCAGATGAACAGGATGTTACGGGTGTCGACCTGCAGGAATTCCTGCTGCGGATGCTTGCGACCACCTTGAGGCGGAACGGAAGCGACCGTGCCTTCGATCAACTTGAGCAGGGCCTGCTGCACGCCTTCACCGGAAACGTCCCGGGTGATCGACGGGTTGTCAGACTTGCGCGAAATCTTGTCGATTTCATCGATGTAGACAATGCCCATCTGGGCCTTTTCCACGTCGTAATCGCATTTCTGCAGCAGCTTCTGAATGATGTTCTCGACATCTTCACCCACGTAACCCGCCTCGGTGAGGGTGGTTGCGTCGGCGATGGTGAACGGAACGTTCAGCAAGCGGGCCAGTGTTTCGGCAAGCAGGGTCTTACCCGAGCCTGTCGGGCCGATCAGCAGGATGTTGCTCTTGCCGAGTTCGACGTCGTCATTCTTTTTGTCACGCTGATTCAGGCGCTTGTAGTGGTTGTACACCGCTACGGCCAGAACCTTTTTCGCACGCTCCTGACCAATCACATACTGATCAAGGATGCCGCTGATTTCTTTAGGCGAAGGCAATTTATGCGCGCTGCTTTCGGCCTGTGCTTCCTGCACCTCCTCGCGGATGATGTCGTTGCACAGGTCGACGCACTCGTCGCAGATAAAGACCGAGGGGCCGGCAATCAATTTGCGTACTTCATGCTGGCTTTTGCCACAGAAGGAGCAATAGAGCAGCTTGCCGTTGTCCTCGCCGTTGCGGGTGTCAGTCATTCGTTCGATCCAAATCCGATAGGCTTGCAACACAAGATGAAGGCTATTGCGGGCTTTTTCAAGCCCGCCGGTGATCGGACCCGCCGACCAACCTTATTTTGAGCTGCTTATTTTAAGCGGGGCGCTGGGTGATCACTTCATCGATCAAGCCGTACTCACGCGCGGCGTCTGCACTCATGAAGTTGTCGCGATTGGTATCGCGCTCGATTTCTTCGAGAGTGCGCCCGCTGTGCTTGGCCATCAGCGTGTTGAGACGCTCACGAATGAAGAGGATTTCCTTGGCATGGATTTCGATATCCGACGCCTGACCCTGGAAACCGCCCAGTGGTTGGTGAATCATCACACGCGAGTTCGGCAGGCAATAACGCTTGCCAGGTGCACCGGCCGTCAGCAGGAACGCGCCCATGCTGCACGCCTGACCGATACAGGTGGTCGACACGTTGGGTTTGATGAACTGCATGGTGTCGTAGATCGACATGCCCGCCGTCACCGAACCGCCCGGGGAGTTGATATAGAGATGGATGTCCTTGTCCGGGTTTTCCGCTTCAAGGAACAGCAGTTGCGCACAGATCAGGTTGGCCATGTAGTCCTCTACGGGGCCCACCAGAAAGATCACCCGCTCCTTGAGGAGACGCGAGTAGATGTCGTAGGCGCGCTCGCCACGAGCGGACTGCTCGACAACCATCGGGACCAGGCCGCCGGCGGCCTGGATATCAGAGTTCTGCTGAATATACGAATTACGGAACATGCTCTGCAGTCACTCCCAAATAGTTATGTCTTGAATACGCATAAGCCAGCTCGAAGGCTGGCTTATGGTGTTTGCTTCTTACCGCAAAAGTGATCAGTCGGCTTGTGGTGCTTCTACCGGCTTGACTGCTTCTTCGTAAGAGACCGATTTGTCGGTCACGCTAGCTTTCTGCAGAACAGTATCCACAACTTGCTCTTCCAGCACAACCGAGCGAACTTCGTTCAGTTGCTGGTCGTTCTTGTAGTACCAGGACACAACTTGCTCAGGTTCCTGGTAGGCCGAAGCCATTTCCTGAATCATCTCGCGAACGCGGGTTTCGTCAGGCTTGAGGTCGAATTGCTTGACCACTTCAGCCACGATCAGACCCAGTACTACGCGGCGCTTGGCCTGCTCTTCGAACAGCTCGGCCGGCAGTTGGTCAGGCTTGATGTTGCCGCCGAACTGCTGAACAGCCTGCACGCGCAGACGGTCAACTTCGTTGGACAGCAGAGCCTTTGGCACTTCGATCGGGTTGGTGGCCAGCAGACCGTCCATTACCTGATTCTTGACCTTGGATTTGATCGCCTGACGCAGTTCACGCTCCATGTTCTTGCGAACTTCGGCGCGGAAGCCTTCCAGACCGGTTTCCTTGATGCCGAATTGAGCGAAGAATTCTTCGGTCAGTTCTGGCAGCTTTGGCTCGGAAACGGTGTTGACGGTCACGGTGAACTCGGCGGTTTTGCCAGCCAGGTCCAGGTTCTGATAGTCCTCTGGGAAAGTCAGGTTCAGAACGCGTTCTTCACCGGCTTTGGCGCCAACCAGGCCATCTTCGAAACCAGGGATCATGCGGCCGGAACCCAGAACCAGCTGGGTACCCTTGGCGGAACCGCCAGCGAACACTTCACCGTCGACCTTGCCGACGAAATCGATGTTCAGCTGGTCTTCGTTTTGAGCAGCGCGATCGGCCACTTCGAAACGGGTGTTCTGCTTGCGCAGGATGTCCAGCATCTTGTCCAGATCGGCATCAGACACGTCAGCGCTCAGGCGCTCTACGGTGATACCTTCGAAACCGGCAACGGTGAACTCAGGGAACACTTCGAATACGGCTACGTATTCCAGGTCCTTGCCCGCCTCCAGGGATTTTGGCTCGATCGAAGGCTGACCAGCCGGGTTCAGCTTCTGCTCAACCACAGCTTCGTAGAAAGAAGACTGGATCACGTCGCCTACAGCTTCCTGGCGAGCGTCAGCACCGAAACGGCGCTTGATTTCGCTCATTGGCACTTTGCCTGGACGGAAGCCAGCAATCTTGGCCTTTTGGGCGGTCTGCTGCAGACGCTTGTTGACCTGGCTCTCGATGCGCTCAGCCGGCACGGTGACGCTCATGCGGCGCTCAAGAGCAGTAGTATTTTCAACAGAAACTTGCATGGATATTCCTCGTTGCACAGACGTTAGCCGGCCGTTTCCGACCCCAGAATCAAGGGCATGCATTCTAGTGGGTCAAACTCAAGAAGTCACCCTACTGAAAACGGGTAAAAACGCAGCAGGCAATTTATAGGTGCGAATGCACGAATGCACCTCGCCCCGATGGCAAATACAACCAATCACGCCAGGGCTCTGCGCCAACCTTTCCCTATATAGAGAAGGTCGCCAATCATCTCCCTGACAGCCGATCTCGCAAGCAAGGCCGGCGGGCAGGACAGCATCATCGAGAAACATAAATACGACGAAACGCCCACCCCTGCGACCCGGAACCTGCGGCCGCCGAAACAAAAAAGGCGCCAGACTTTTCAATCTGGCGCCTTTCGAAATATGGGGTGGACGATGGGGATCGAACCCACGACAACGGGAGTCACAATCCCGTGCTCTACCAACTGAGCTACGCCCACCATATTGCCTGTTAAAGAAGCCAAACAACTTCTTTATCAAGCTCCAGCCAGGCCAAGTGCCTGAATGAAGCTTTATTTGGTGCGGATGAAGAGACTCGAACTCTTACGCCTCGCGGCGCTGGAACCTAAATCCAGTGTGTCTACCAATTCCACCACATCCGCGGATGAAGCCTTTAAAGCAAAGGCGCCAGACTGTTAATCTGGCGCCTTTCGAAATATGGGGTGGACGATGGGGATCGAACCCACGACAACGGGAGTCACAATCCCGTGCTCTACCAACTGAGCTACGCCCACCATATCGCGCTACTTGTGCCAAAGCTGCCTAATGGCGCACCCGGCAGGACTCGAACCTGCGACCATCCGCTTAGAAGGCGGATGCTCTATCCAGCTGAGCTACGGGCGCCTTGTTAGCTGTAACCTTGGAGGACTACAAACTAAGTGCTTTCCAGTCTTGCAGAATCGTAATCCTGCTCAACCTTCCTAACCAGTGCTAGGCTGTGCCCGACAAGTGCGACGAATAGTATAGAGCCCCCCGAAGGTCGTCAAATCCTTTTTAAAAAAAATTCATTTAATTAAAGGAGTTAGGGGAATTTGCAGACCAAGCGCCTTTGCCCTCACCGCATGACATGCGAGAATGCGTTCTCTTTTTTTCCCCTCTCGATGGTTAATCACGCGCAATGACTGCACAACTTATCGACGGCAAATCGATCGCCGCCAGCCTGCGCCAGCAGATCGCCCAACGTGTCACCGAGCGTCGCCAGCAAGGCCTGCGCACGCCCGGCCTTGCGGTGATCCTGGTCGGCAGCGATCCTGCCTCTCAGGTTTATGTCTCGCACAAGCGTAAAGACTGTGAAGAGGTCGGCTTTCTATCCCAAGCCTATGACCTGCCTTCCGAAACCACTCAAGAAGCGCTGACCGAGCTGATCGATCGCCTGAACGGCGACCCTGCAATCGACGGCGTTCTGCTTCAACTTCCGCTTCCCGAACACCTGGACGCCTCCAGGCTGCTGGAGCGCATTCGTCCGGATAAAGACGTCGACGGTTTCCATCCTTATAACGTCGGTCGCCTGGCCCAGCGCATTCCACTTCTGCGCCCATGCACCCCCAAAGGCATCATGACCCTGCTGGAAAGCACCGGTGTCGACCTTTACGGGATGGATGCCGTGGTTGTCGGCGCATCCAATATCGTTGGCCGCCCGATGGCGATGGAATTGCTGCTGGCCGGCTGCACCGTGACGGTCACCCACCGCTTTACCAAGGACCTGGCCGGCCATGTCGGCCGTGCGGATCTGGTCGTCGTCGCCGCCGGCAAGCCGGGCCTGGTCAAGGGCGAATGGATCAAGGAAGGCGCGATCGTGATCGATGTCGGCATCAACCGCCAGGACGACGGCAAGCTGGTAGGTGACGTGATCTACGAAACCGCCCTGCCCCGCGCTGGCTGGATCACCCCGGTACCGGGCGGCGTAGGCCCGATGACCCGTGCCTGCCTGCTGGAAAACACCCTGTACGCCGCCGAAACCCTGCACAGCTGAGTTTCAACGCGCACGCTGTCAGCGTGACAAGGAACCCCGCCCTGGCGGGGTTTTTTTTGCCTGCGAGAAACACCGACCGCCCGCCGGAAAATGACTTTTTTTTCATGTTTCTCAGGACTTTCACCTGTTACTTGAACAACCATCGACAGTTATTCAGCCATACTCCAGAATGACGCGCTTTTCAGGAAACAGTCCGTTACAGAACGGCTTATCAACACTTTATGAGTCTGCCAGCGTGAATATCCGTCTTTCCATCCTGAACCTATTTTTTGCAGTTGCAGGGACTCTCATCACGCCCTTCGCCAGCGCTGGCGAAACCACCGCAGCACCGCGAGACACGAAGACACTCAAGCTCGCTTCCGGCAGCTCCTTGCTGCTGGACATGCAGACCAACAAAGTCATCTACGCCAGCAATCCTGACGTGGTGGTGCCGATCGCTTCCGTCAGCAAGTTGATGACCGGCCTGGTCGTGGTCGAGTCTCGGCAGAACATGGACGAATACATCAACATCAACATCAGCGACACACCGGAAATGAAAGGTGTGTACTCCCGGGTCAAGCTCAAGAGCGAACTGCCGCGCCGGGAAATGCTGCTGATCGCCCTGATGTCATCTGAAAACCGAGCCGCTGCAAGCCTGGCCCACCACTATCCGGGTGGCTATGCCGCGTTCATTGCTGCAATGAACGCCAAGGCCCGGGCCTTGGGCATGACCAATACCCATTTCGTCGAGCCGACCGGTCTCTCGCCGCGCAACGTTTCGACCGCTCGCGATTTAAGCAAACTGTTGATCGCCGCGCACAAGTACCCGCTGCTGACCGAGCTGAGTACAACCAAGGAAAAGACCGTTTCGTTTCGCAAGCCGAACTACAGCCTGGGTTTCCGCAACACCGACCATTTGGTCCGCAAGCCGGATTGGGACATCCAGCTGACAAAAACCGGCTTCACCAACGAGGCCGGCCACTGCCTGGTGCTGGTGACCCGGATGGCTAACCGCCCGGTGGCCTTGGTGATCCTTGATGCCTACGGCAAGTACACCCACTTTGCCGATGCCACGCGCATGCGTAATTGGGTAGAGAGCGGAAAGAGCGCGGACGTGCCTTCCGTAGCCTTGCAGTACAAGGCAGACAAGAACCTCAAGCAGCGGCAGAGCGGCGTGGTAGAAGCATCGAAGTAACCTTGCTGCAAACGCATGAAAAAGCCCCGGACATCCGGGGCTTTTTTTCGTCGCAAAGTTAGTCGTTAGGCAGCGGCATCTGGTCGTCATCCGGGATACCGTCGCCGGTACTTGGATCTCTCCAACCCTTCGGCTTTTCAGTGGGCGCCACCGTTGGCCGTGCTAGGGGATCCCTCAACGGGCTGTCGGGATCCATCACCGGATCGGTGCTTTGCTCGGGGGTTGTGGGGACAGTTTCCGGACGTTTGTCGTCGAAACTGGAATCGGTAGACATACACACCTCCATTGGACCTAAGGCTTCAGATCACCCAGTGGATCGTAGGGCTTGGCCGGAGCCTTGGGGTTGTCACCCGGTTTCACGTCCCTCGGTGCCTTGGCGGGCCCGATCGGGTCGACCTGAGGATCGGCAAGGTCCGGGGAATCGGGATCGAAACCCAGCTCATTGCCAGACGAATGCTCGGATGAGTGTGGACCGACGGGCGTAGTTGAATGAGCCATGGGCGCCTCCTGTATCAAGGCCCGGAAAGATCCGGGCCTTTGCAGATTAGAGGCTGGCATCGGGCGCTGGTGCCCGGAGGGTGACGAACGGACTTACTGTGCGGCCAGGGCTTTTTTAGCTTTTGCAGCCGCCGGCTCCTGGCCTGCCTGCGCCAGATCATTGGCTGCCTTGAGCCAGCGTTGCTGATCGACCTGGGCGGGAATCTGCGTCGGACTCTGGATCAACACTGCCCAACCGCCGGCATCCTTGAACGCCGATTCAAAAGAACCGAAGCTCATCAACGTCCGCTGACTCATGCCTGCGCGCAGCAGCACGGTCTGCTTCTGACGGTTGTACCCGGTGAGAATCGCATAACGCGGTTCGGCCCACATCGCCGAGCCTTCGGTGAAACGCACCATCACCGGATAACCGGCCGCGACCTGGGTCAACAAGGCTGGCAAGGTCGCGTCAAGGGGATAGACCACCATCCCGTACTCACGCGCGAGGTTCACCATGTTCTGTTGCAGCTGGGCTTCGGCGCCCGGCAAATGCAGCGGTTTGTCGAGCAAACCTGGCGTAATCACGATGTTCTGCTGGGACAGCATGCTGGCCAGCACCTGCGGTCCGCTTTGATTGGCCACGCCCTTGTAGAAGCGGCCACTGAGTTCGACCCGCTCCGGCAGACGCTTGATCTCAGGTGCAACACTCCCGGCGCAACCGGCCAGCGCCACCACACATCCCGCCATCAGCGCCGCCGACAGCATTCGAGAAAATACCCGCACCATCATCACTCTCTTGTTCAGGCGCCAGGCAACAATATTCCCGGCAAGGCCGTTGATCATAGGACGCCGCGCGACAGCGGTATAGCCTTAACCGGCAGTTGTTTGCATTCGATAGAGCGAACTGGTTGGTGACTGCCGACTTTCGGTCAATAGCCTGAAATACAGCAACGGCTAGACTGTTCCTTGAAGAGACGACAGCGAAGCGTGAGTGCCCATTGAAGGGCAAAGAGGAGGCACCGATGAGCCTGACCATGATCATTGTAATGTTGGTTTGCGGCTGGCTGGCGGTAGCCGCCGCCATGCTGTGGGGCGTGCTGCGCATTACTCGCCGCCACCATCACCCTGTCCAGCCGGCGCCTGCGCAAGAAGCGGACAAGGCACCGAGCCAGCACGCCAACGCTCACTGACACCACCTTTATCCGAGACCAACAAAAACGGCCGCCTGCACTCCTTCGAGTTCAGGCGGCCGTTTCCTTTAGCGTGGGTCAGGCCTCAGTGGCTGCACGCTTCTGCCTGGAGCGACGGGACATCATGTTCAACACCTCGATCGCAGCCGAGAATGCCATGGCCGCATAGACGTAGCCTTTCGGTACATGGGCGCCAAAGCCTTCGGCAATCAGCGTCATGCCGATCATGATCAGGAAGCCCAGGGCCAGCATCACCACTGTCGGGTTGTCGTTGATGAACTTGGCCAGCGGATCAGCCGCCAGCAACATCACCAGTACCGACACCACCACCGCGATGACCATGATCGGCAAATGCTCGGTCATGCCGACAGCGGTAATGATGCTGTCGATGGAGAACACCATATCCAGCATCAGGATCTGACCGATCGCGGCCGCGAAGCCCAGGGTCACGGTCGAGGTCGCCGACTTCGGATCTTCCGGTGCCGGGTCCATGCTGTGATGGATCTCGGTGGTCGCCTTCCACAACAGGAACAGGCCACCGGCAATCAGGATCATGTCTTTCCAGGAAAACGCGTGGCCGAGGATCTCGATCACCGGATTGGTCAACTGGACGATGAACGCGATGGTGCTCAGCAAGCCCAGACGCAGGATCAACGCCATGCCGATACCGATGCGTCGTGCCCGCTGTCGATTGTGCAAGGGCAGCTTGTTGGTCAGGATCGAGATGAAGATCAGGTTGTCGATGCCGAGCACGATCTCCATCACGATCAGGGTGGCAAGGGCGACCCAGGCGGTGGGGCTGGCGGCAAGTTGTAAAAGGTAGTCCATGGGTCAGTCCTGACTCGTTGTAATACGGTTTAGATTTCCTGGGAGGAAGATTCGGTTTTTTCCGAGTCTTTTTCCGATGATTCTTTTTTGCTGATCAATCCGCTGGTGGCGTCATTGAGTGCTTGCTCGGCGGCCTTGTGGGTATCGTCAATCGCCTGTTTGGCGCTTTCGGCAGCCTTGCCCATCAATTGTTGCGCGCTTTTCTCGGCCTGGTCGCAACCGGCCAGTACCAGTAAAGACGTGATCAGCAATGCCGTGGCTTTAAGCTTCATGATGCTTTCCTCGATAGAACGAACGGGACCTAAACGATGGCCCGTTGATAGCGATGCATTCTAGGGAAGTGAATACTTCAGGAAAATTCGTATTTTCAGCGGCTATACTTCGGTTTTTACGAACTGTAGATCGCCATGCTCAACTATCGGCAATTGCATTACTTCTGGGTGGTGGCCAAGACCGGCAGCATCGTGCGCGCCTGTGAGCAGCTCAATCTCACGCCACAAACCATCAGTGGGCAGATTTCATTACTGGAACAGACCTTTGGCATCGAGTTGTTTCGGCGTGTCGGACGGCAACTCGAACTCACCGAGGCCGGCCGGCAGGCACTGCCCTACGCCGAACAAATGTTTCAGCTGGGTGGCGAACTGGAACTGATGCTGCGGGCACAACCCAATGAGCAGCAGATCCTGTTTCGCGTCGGCGTGGCCGACGTGGTGCCCAAGTCCATCGTCTATCGCCTGATTGCACCGACCATGGAGCTGAGCGAACCGCTGCGCATCACTTGTCGCGAGGACAAGCTTGAACGTTTGTTGGCCGACCTGGCGATCCAGCGCCTGGACCTGGTGATATCCGACAGCCCCATGCCATCGCACCTGGACATCAAGGGCTACAGCCAGAAACTTGGTGAGTGCGGGATCAGCTTCTTCGCCACCCCAGAGCTGGCGGCCCGTTACGGTCACGACTTTCCGCGCAACCTGCACGGTGCGCCGCTACTGATTCCCGGGCCGGAAACCGTGGTGCGCAGCCGTTTGCAACGGTGGTTTGCCGAGCAGCAGATCCAGCCGCAAATTGTCGGCGAGTTCGACGACAGCGCCCTGATGCAGGCCTTCGGCCAATCCGGCAGCGGGATCTTCATCGGCCCGAGCGTGATTGCCGATGAGGTGCGACGCCAATATGGCGTGCAGGTGATCGGCCAGACCGACGCGGTGAGCGAGTCGTTCTATGCCATCTCAGTGGAACGCAAGGTCAAGCACCCCGGCATTGTCGCCATTACCGAAGGTGCCCGACGCGAGCTGTTTACCGAGTTTTAGGACACTCAGGCGCAGACTTCCCGGGGTTTGAAGGTCATCAGCGCAATGGCCAGCAGGATCGAGGCGAGGATGAACGCCGCAGCAGCGAAGCCAAGGCCTTGCAGGCCGACGCTGTCGATTACCCGGCCACCGATCATCGCGCCCAGACCGATACCGAGGTTGGCCCCGGCGATGTTCAGCGACGCGGCGAACGCTGGCGCTTCGGGCGCAGCTTTCATCAGGCGCACATGGCTGACCAGGAACAACGCTGCCTGGGTCACGCCCCAGATGCCCATCGCTGCTGCCAGACCCAGCGGCGAGTGGATGTTCGGCACCAGCGCCACCAGGCCGGCAATCATGAACGCACAGAACATCATCGACGCCATCAACGGATGACGATCCACCGCACGGCCACCCAGGGAGTTACCGATCAGCCCGACCGCACCAAAGCCCATCAGGCACCAGCCGACCACGGTGCCGTTGAAGCCGGCCAGGCGCTCAAGGATGTCCGCCAGATAGGTGTACGCGGTGAACATGCCGCTGAACACAATCACTGACAGCAGCACGTGACCGAGCATCAGCGGGCTGCGCAGGATCTTGAACTGCGAGCGAAAGCTCACCTGATGCTGGTGCAGGTTGGTCCTGGGCAGATAGATAAACAGCAGCAATGCCTTGGCAAAGGCGATGACCGCCAGAATCGCGAAGGCACTGCGCCAGCCGAACGCATCGGAAATCAGCGTGCCCACGGGAATGCCGAACACCGTGGCGCAAACGATGCCGAAGCCGATCTTGGCGATGGCGCGACCGGCGTAATCCGGCCCGACGATGTCCACCGCCGTTTCGCTGGCCAAAGCCCAGAACACTGGCAACCCCAGCGCCGGGATCAAGCGGGCAAACGCCATCACCCAGATGTTCGGCGCCAGCGCCGCGACCGTGTTGGCCAGACCAAACATGATCAGCACCGAGATGAACAACTTGCGACGCTCGAAGCGGGCGAAATACGCCGTCAGGAACGGCCCGAACGCGGCCACGGTGAAGGCGAACAGGGTCACCAGCAAACCGGCCTGCGGGATGCTGACCTCCAGGTCCCTGGCGATAGCCGGCAACAGGCCAACAATGATGAATTCCGTGGTCAGCACCGTGAAGCCGGCGGCGGACAACAGAAGAATGGGCAGCAGCATGCAAAACTCCAGAAAACGAAAACACCAGCGATAGCCCGAAGGCCCACTGGCAGACATGAAAATGAGGATGGCGAATCTTAACAGAGTGTTTTCGGATGCGGTTGCACGAACCTGCAATTCGCGTTGAAGACCAGGGTGGCAGTTCGTCACAGGTCTGAAAGATCGTTCCTGCGCTGTGATAAAGTCCGCGCCCTGAAAAACGTACACCCTGTGATCAATGCCGATCATTTAAGGGGCAAAACCTGTGGGAGCGAACTTGCTCGCGATGGCGGACCGTCAGACAACGCAAGTGTCGACTGTGCCAGCGTCATCGCGAGCAAGCTCGCTCCCACAAGGAATGCGGTGTTCTACACCCTGTATTCCCCTCCCGGTTTCCGGTCTGCGGCCTGCCCTGCTTGTTGCTGCAACTGCGACGAAACCATGCACTTATAAAAATTCAGAGATGCCGTTTTATGACAGCTTCATCCCCTTCTCTATTGCAACGCCTTAAACGCCTGAGCCTGGTCACACAGATCGTGATCGGCCTGATCGCCGGTATTGCCCTGGCGCTGATCGCCCCCGACATGGCGAAGTCCACGGCGTTCATCGGCAAAGTGTTTGTCTCGGCGCTCAAAGCCGTCGCGCCGATCCTGGTGTTCGTGCTGGTCATGGCGTCGATTGCCAACCACAAGCACGGCCAGGAAACCCACATCCGGCCGATTCTGTTCCTGTATCTGCTGGGCACTTTCGCCGCGGCCGTTGTGGCGGTGGTTGCCAGCATGACGTTCCCGTCGAGCCTGGTGCTGTCGACCCAGGACGTCGCGGTCACAGCGCCTGGCGGGATTGGCGAAGTGTTGCAAAGCCTGTTGCTGAGCGTGGTCGATAATCCGGTCAGCGCCCTGATGAATGCCAATTTCATCGGCATCCTGGCGTGGGCCATCGGTATGGGTATTGCCATCCGCCACGCCGGCGACACCACCCGTGAAGTGCTGGGCGACCTGTCCAATGGCGTGACAGTGATCGTGCGCCTGGTGATCAGCTTCGCCCCGCTGGGCATCTTCGGCCTGGTGGCCTCGACCCTCGCCACTTCCGGCTTCGGTGCGCTGATCGGCTACGCGCAGCTGCTGGCCGTGCTGTTGGGCTGCATGCTGTTCGTGGCGCTGGTGATGAACCCGCTCATCGTGTTCTGGAAACTGCGCCGCAACCCGTATCCGCTGGTGCTGACCTGCCTGCGCGAGAGCGGCATCACGGCGTTCTTCACCCGCAGCTCGGCGGCGAACATTCCGGTCAACCTGGAGTTGAGCAAGCGTCTGGGCCTGCACGAAGACACCTACTCGGTATCGATCCCGCTGGGCGCGACCATCAACATGGCGGGGGCTGCGATCACCATCACCGTACTGACCCTGGCGGCCGTGCACACCCTCGGCATCACCGTGGACGTTCCGACGGCGATCCTGCTGAGCGTCGTCGCGGCGATCTGCGCCTGCGGTGCTTCCGGTGTAGCCGGTGGTTCGCTGTTGCTGATTCCACTGGCGTGCAGCCTGTTCGGCATTCCGAGCGAAATCGCCATGCAGGTGGTGGCGGTCGGTTTCATCATCGGCGTGTTGCAGGACTCGGCGGAAACCGCGCTCAACTCGTCCACCGATGTGCTGTTCACCGCGGCGGCTTGCCTGGGTGAAGAGCAAAAAGCCGAACGCCTGGCCTGACCCCACAGGGGTCTGCGGTGTAAATGAAAAATGCGGCCCCATGAAAAAGCCCCCGCAGCCTCAGGCTCCGGGGGCTTTTTTGTACCCGGACGGTTTAGAACGCGCCCATGTAGTCGCGCTTGCCCACTTCCACGCCGTTATGGCGCAGCAGTGCGTAAGTGGTGGTGATGTGGAAGAAGAACTGCGGCAGGCCGTAGGTCAGCAGGTAGGACTGGCCGCTGAAGCGCTTCTCTTTAGGCGTGCCCGGACGGGTGACGATCTCGATGCCTTCCTTGCCGTTGATCTGCTCCGGCTTGATCGAGCCGATGAAGGCCAGTGCCTTGGCAATCAACGCTTGCAGTTCGGCGAAGGTGGTTTCGCTGTCGTCGTACTTCGGCAGCTCGACTTCAGCCAGACGACCGGTAACACCCTTGCTGAAATCAACGGCGATCTGCACCTGACGCACCAGAGGGAACATGTCCGGGAACAGGCGCGCTTGCAGGAACGCGTTAGGGTCGATGTTTTTTTCGGTGGCGTGAGCCTCGGCCTTTTTCAGTACATCGCTCAGGGCGTTGAGCATTTGCTGGAAAACAGGCACGGAAGCGTCGTACAGGGAAATGGTCATGGCAGGTCTCGTGTGGTGACTGGAGGGATCGCAGGTAACCTGTGGGAGCGAGCTTGCTCGCGATGGACGTGAACGATAACGCGTTCTGTCTGAATAAACGCGTAGCGCTGGAGTCCATCGCGAGCGAGCTCGCTCCTACAGGTGATCAGCGTTGGAACGTGGGCCGATTATAGCCATGCACACGCCTCCCGAGACCGGTCTTTTTCAGCTGCCGTAAACTTTGGCCGCAGGAACCGCCTGCGTCATCAGTTGAGCGACGGCATCGCCCATCTCGCCGACCGCCCAGCGGCCCTGGCGATCCAGTTGCGGACCACGGCGCCAGCCGTCGGCGATCGACAACTTGCCGCCCTCGACTTCGAACATCTGCCCGGTCACCTCGGCGGAAGCCTCGGAGCCGAGCCACACCACCAGCGGCGCGACGTTTTCCGGGGCGAAGTAATCGAAGCCCTCTTCAGGCTTTTTCATGGTGTCGGCGAACACTTGCTCGGTCATCCCGGTGCGCGCGGCCGGCGCCAGGGCGTTGGCGGTGATCCCGTAGCGGCGCAGCTCAGCCGCCTGCACCAGCGTCAGCGAAGCAATGCCGCCCTTGGCCGCCGCGTAGTTGGACTGACCGATGGAACCCTGCAAACCGGCGCCGGAGCTGGTGTTGATGATCCGCGCATCGACCTTGGCGCCGCCCTTGGCCTGCTCACGCCAGTACTTCACGGCGTGGCTGGAAATGCAGAAATGGCCCTTGAGGTGCACGGCCACCACGGCATCCCAATCGGCTTCACTGAGGCTGGCGAACATGCGGTCGCGGCAGATGCCGGCGTTGTTGACCACCACGTTCAGGTCGCCGAAGGTTTCGATGGCCTGGCGCACGATCAAGCCCGCCGAGTCATAGCGGGTGATGTCGTCGCTGTTGGCCACGGCACTGCCGCCCTGGCCGAGGATTTCGCCGACCACGGCCAACGCCGCTTCACGATTGATGTCGTTGACCACTACTTTTGCGCCTTCGGCGGCGAAGGCCAACGCGTAGGCACGGCCCAGACCACCGCCGGCACCGGTGATGATCACCACACGGTTTTCACAGATTTTCATGTTCTACATCCTTCAAATTCATCACGGGTCGACACAATTCCCTGTAGGAGCGAGCCCGCTCGCGATGGTCGTTAACGAAAACGCGGGGTATCTGAATGCCCGCGTCGTTCTTGAGTCCATCGCGAGCAGGCTCGCTCCTACAGGATCGGTGTACATCCTGGTTTACAAGCGTTCGATGATCGTCACGTTGGCCTGACCGCCGCCTTCGCACATGGTCTGCATGCCGAAGCGTCCGCCGCTGCGCTCCAGTTCATGCAGCAAGGTGCACATCAAGCGAGTGCCGGTGGCGCCCAATGGATGTCCGAGGGCAATCGCGCCGCCATTGACGTTGGTCTGTTCGTGGGGGTAGCCAGTCTCTTTCAACCAGGCCATGGCCACCGAGGCGAAGGCTTCGTTGATCTCCACACGGTCAATGTCTTCGAGCTTCATGCCGGCGCGCTTGAGTGCGTAAGCGGTGGCCGGGATCGGCGCGGTGAGCATCCAGATCGGGTCTTCGGCGCGCACGCTCAGGTGATGGATGCGTGCCCGTGGCGTCAGGCCGTAACGCTTGAGCGCCGCCTCCGAGACGATCAGCATCGCGCTGGCCGCGTCGCAGGTCTGGCTCGACACCGCGGCGGTGACCCGGTCACAGCCAAACAGGAATTCCAGCTCGGCCATTTTTTCCAGGCTGGTCTGGCGCGGGGTTTCGTCATGCAGCACACCGGCCAGCGGCACGATCTCGCGGTTGAAGCGGCCTTGCTCGATGGCCTGCAAGGCACGTCGATGGGACTCAAGCGAATAGGCTTCAAGTTGTGCCCGGGACAGGTCCCACTTTTCGGCGATCATCTGCGCCGAACGGAACTGCGTCGGTGGTTGCGCGCCATAGCGCCGCACCCAGCCTTCGGAACCGCTGAACGGATCAGTGAAACCCAAGGGCTCGGCGGCGATCATCGCCGAGGAAATCGGGATCTGGGTCATGGTCTGCACGCCACCGGCGATGACCACGTCCTGAGTCCCGCTCATCACCGCCTGGGCGGCGAAGTGCACCGCTTGCTGGGACGAGCCGCACTGGCGATCGATGGTGGTGCCCGGCACCGATTGCGACAGGCCGGCCGCCAGCCAACTGGTGCGGGCGATGTCACCGGCCAGCGGGCCGATGGTGTCGACACAGCCGAAGATCACGTCGTCGTAATCCTCGTCGGGAATGGCATTGCGCTCGACCAGCGCGCGCAATACGTGGGCGCCCAGGTCGGCGGCGTGGATCTGGCTCAGACCACCCTTGCGCCGCCCGGTGGGCGTACGCAGGGCGTCGACTATGTAGGCTTCAGGCATGGTCTACCTCGGTGAAAAAATTATGATCAGGCGCCGATAACCTGTGGGAGCGAGCTTGCTCGCGATGAGGCCGGCACATCCAACATTGATGCCAGCTGACGCACCGCCATCGCGAGCAAGCTCGCTCCCACAGGGATGTAGTCACCCTTACTGACGGGTTAGAACGTACTGCCCGCACCCAGCGCAGGCTTGCCGTCCAGCAACACAGCGCGAATCCGCCCCTTGTGCACACCGCGATCGCCCCAGACCTTGTCCAGCGCCCAGGCGCGCTTCATGAACAGATGCAAGTCGACTTCCCAGGTGTACCCCATGGCGCCGTGGGCCTGGATGGTGTTCTTCGCCGCAAGCATGGCCGCTTCCGCCGTTGCCAGCTTGGCGTGGGAGACGAATACGTCCTGATCTGCCTGCTGCTCTGCGAGCGCATAGGCGGCGCGATACAGCGGGCCTTTAGCGAACTCGATCTGCACCGCGACGTTAGCCATCAAATGCTTGACCGCCTGGAACGACCCCACCGGTTTGCCGAACTGCTTGCGCTCGAAGGTGTAGTCCACCGCCAGGTCGACCATGCGCTTGGCCAGTCCGAGCAATTGCGCGGCACTGGCGAGGGCGCCACGGTTGAAGGCAGCGGCCCACAAACGTCGGCCCTGTTCACCGCTGGCAACACAGGTGTCCGGCGTTGGCGTCCATTCGACCTGGAACAACTGACGGCTCGGGTCGACCGACTCGTTGCGGGTCAGGCGCACGGCATCACGCTCCAGGGCGTGCACTTCATCGCCACGGGCCAGCAACAGCAGATCGGCGACATGGGCATCGCTGACCAGCGGATTACCTGGCTCGGAAACCGCGAGACGCGCGCGGCCCTCGGCCACTCGCGACAGCCATTTTTGTTTGAGCGGGGCGTGTTGCTCATTCAGGGCGGCGAGCAACGGCACGCCGACCAGCATGGTGTCCACCAGCGGCTCAGGCAGACCGGCGTAACCGCACTCCTGGGCAATCAGCACGAAGTCCAGCTCATTCATGCCCATGCCGTCCTGTGCCTCGGGCACGGTCAGGGCGGTCAGGCCCAGTTCCACCAATTGCGCCCAGAGTTGCTCACTGCGCCCGCTGTCGCTCTGCCACAGTTCGCGAATGCGTTCCGGGGTGACTTCGTTGATCAGAAAGCTGCGGACGTTGTCCTGAAACAGCAGTTGGTCGCGGCTGAAACTAAAGTCCATGGTCTATTCCTCAGGCACGCGGCATGCCGAGCATGCGTTCGGCAATGATGTTGCGCTGGATCTCGTTGGTGCCGGCGTAGATCGGCCCGGCCTGGGCAAACAGGAAACCTTCCAGCCAATGGCCGACGTCACCGGCGGCCGGAGCTTGGGGCAGCAGTTCGCCACGCAAACCGAGAATGCTCATGGCGGTGTCGTGCATGCGCTGGTCGAGTTCGGACCAGAAGATCTTGTTGGTCGACGATTCCGGCCCGATCTTGCCGCCCTGCACCAGCTGCGAGGCGGTCATGTAGGTGCCCAGGGTGTAGGCCTCGGCATCGAGCCAGGCGCGCATCACTGCTTCGCCAATGGCCGGGTCGCGGTCGGCCTGCTCGCGGTTGGCCAGGTACAACTGCACCAGGCGCTTGGCGGTTTCCTGGAAACGCGCAGGCGAGCGCAGCAACAGGCCGCGCTCGAAACCGGCGGTGGACATCGCGACGTGCCAGCCCATGCCTTCGCCACCGAGGGCGTTCTCCACCGGCACCTTGACGTCGTCGAAGAAAATCTCGGCGAAACCCGGCAAGCCATTGAGCTGCGGAATCGGCCGCACGGTGATCCCCGGCGTGTTCAGCGGCAGCAGGATGAACGTCAGGCCGTGATGGCGCTGAGACTGCGGGTCGGTGCGGAAAATACCGAACGCCCAGTCAGCCCACACCGCGCGGGTCGACCAGGTTTTCTGGCCGTTGATCACGTAGTGGTCGCCCACCCGCTCAGCCTTGGAGCGGATCGCCGCCATGTCGGAACCGGCACCCGGCTCGGACCAGGCCTGGGCCCAGATGTCTTCGCCGGTGGCCATGCGCGGCAGGAATCGCGCTTTCTGCTCTTCGCTGCCGTACTCCATCAGGGTCGGGCCGAGCAGGAAGATGCCGTTCTGGTTGACCCGTGCCGGCGCCCCGGAACGGTAGTATTCCTCTTCGAAAATCAGCCACTCGATCAGGTCGCAACCACGGCCACCGAGTTCGGTCGGCCAGGTGACCATGCCCCAACGGCCTTCATTGAGCTTGGCTTCCCAAGCGCGGTGCTCGGCAAAACCTTGCTCGGTGTCGAACGATTGCAGCGGTTCACTCGGTACATTGGCCGCCAGCCAGGTCCGCGCATCAAAGCGAAAGGCCTGCTGGGCCGGGGTATAGGTCAGGTCCATGGATATGCCTTCAGCCGTTGAATCGGGCATCGCGTTTCTCGACGAACGAGTCGCGTGCTTCCTGAGAGTCCAGTGAGCGGTAGGCTTCGAGGGTGAAGCCCTGCTCCCAGCGGTATTTGTCTTCCAGATTGCCGTCTTCGATGCCGCTCAGCGCTTCCTTGGCCAGGCTGATCATGCCGGGGCTCTTGGCGGCGATGGTGCGGGCGATCTGCAACGCGGCTTCGCGCAAGTCTTCGTGCTTGACCACCCGCTCCACCGCGCCCAGACGGTACGCTTCGGCGGCGTCGATGGCCTCGCCGGTGAAGTACATGTGGCGGACTTTCTGCACCGGGAACAACCGCTGCAAATGCGCACCGCCGCCCATGGCCCCGCGATCCACTTCCGGCACGCCGAAGGTGGCGCAATCGGACGCGACAATGATGTCGGCGGCGCCGCAGATACCGATGCCGCCACCGAGCACGAAGCCGTGCACGGCGACAATCACCGGTTTCGGATTGCGGTGGATCGCCTTGAAACTGTCGTAGTTGCCCTTGTTCACCGCGACGATCAGGTTGCCGTCGGCGGCCAGTTCCTTGATGTCGACCCCGGCGCAGAAGCCGCGCCCTTCGGCCCGGATCAGGATCACCCGCACCTCGGCATTGCGCCCCAGGCTTTCGATTTCGCTGGCGATGTCGGCCCAGCCCTGGCAGTTGAAGGCGTTGACCGGTGGCCGGTTGAAGACCAGTTCGGCAATGCCGTTATCGATGCTGACGCTAAATGGTTTCATGGTTTCCTTCCTTCACAATACATGGCCCCTTCACGACACACGGCGGCACAGTTCACCCAGGCGCGCTTCGGCGTCGCGGACGATCTGTTCAATCAATTGGGCGCAGCTGGGCAAGCTGTCGATGGAGGCGGCGATTTGCCCGGCGGGCAAGACGCCCGCGGCCGGTTGCCCGTCGACCATGGCTTTCTGGATCACCATCGGCGCGTTGGCGGCCATGATGCTTTGCGCGGCGGTCAGCTCCCCGGCGCCGCGCATCTTCAAGGCACTGCCGAGCAACTGGGTCAGGCTCATGCCGGTGTGGCGGCGGTAGGCCAGGCCACTGCGCAATGCCAGCAACAGGCGCTTGAGGCCGCCGCTGTTTTCCAGTTGGTTAAGCAATTCGTTGCGGATCATCCGTTGCGGCATGCCGTCGATGGCGCGGCTGATGATGATCGCCGCCGGGTCCTTGACCGCCAGGTAACGCGCAAGCGTCGCCTGGGGCACCGGGCTGTCGGCGCACATCAGGAAGCGCGTACCCATGGCGATGCCTTCGGCGCCGTAGGCCAGGGCCGAAACCAGGCCCCTGCCGTCCTTGAAACCGCCGGCCGCCACCACGGGCACCGACACCGCATTGACCACTTGATCCAGCAGCATCGAGGTCGGCACGGAGCCGGTATGCCCACCGCCCTCGCCGCCCTGTACGGTCACCGCATCGGCGCCCATTTCCACGGCTTTCTGCGCATGCTTGAGCGCGCCCACCGTGGGAATGCACACCACGCCGGCGTCCTTCAGGCGACTGATCATTTGCTTGCCCGGCGAACGGCTGTAGCTGACCGCCCGGACTTTGTGACGCAACACCAACTCGACGATCTCGCCGGCGTTGGCCTGGTACATGTGGAAATTCACCCCGAACGGCTGATCGGTCAGGCGCCGGGTTTCGATAATCGCCTCTTCCATCTGCTGCGGTTCGATGGTCGCCCCGGCCAGGAAACCGAAACCACCGGCATTGCCCGTGGCCGCCACCAGTTTCGGGTCGGCGACCCAGCCCATGGCGGTCTGGATGATCGGATAACGGCACCCGAGCAGTTGTGTCAAACGGGTATTCAACGAGATCGCCATGCTCACGCCTCGCCCGTTTTGCGCTGGGAACTGGCCATGGCCTTGGCGTCGTAGCCGCCGAGGCGGTCGCCGGACACCAGTTCGTTGTGGGCATGAGCGAAGTGATGCAGACCGAACACCATGTCCATGGTCGCGCGCTTGCCCATCAGGTCTTCGGCATTGTTCACCGCTTGCTTGCTCAGCTGCAGGCCCAGGCGCGGCATCTGTGCGATGCGCCCGGCGATGTCGAGGGTCTGTTGTTCCAGCTCGTCGCGAGCAACCACCCGATTGAGCATGCCCATCTGATAGGCACGCGGTGCCGGCATGCGCTCGCCGAGGAACAGGAACTCCTTGGCGATGCGCGGATTGAGTTCATGCACGTGGGCGAAATACTCGACCCCGGGAATGCCCATTCGCACCACCGGATCGGCGAAGTAAGCATCCTCGCTGGCGACGATCAGGTCGCAGACCCAGGCCAGCATCAACCCACCGGCAATGCACGCGCCCTGGACCATGGCGATGGTCGGCTTGGGCATCTCGCGCCAACGGCGGCACATGCCCAGATAGACTTCCTGCTCACGGGCATACAAAAACTCGCCGCCCGGTTTGTTCACATGGTCGTACCACAGGCTGGCGCGGTCGAACGTCTTGTCGACGTCGCGGCCCGGGGTGCCGATGTCATGCCCGGCGGAGAAATGCTTGCCGGCGCCACGCAACACAATGACCTTCACTTCATCGTCATCGCAGGCCCGGCGAAACGCCGCGTCCAGCGCATAGGTCATCTGCGAGTTCTGCGCGTTGTGGAACTCGGGGCGGTTCATGGTGACAAGGGCCACCGCGCCACGCACCTCGTACAGCACCACCTCGGCCTGATTGTTATCGTTATGTTCAGCCATCACTTTTCTCCGCAACGCGTTGCTCAGCGTTGGCCTGGCGGGTTGTCTTTGAGTTGCAGGGCGCGCAGGTTGTGCGGGTCCAGACGCTGGATCAGCTGCAACTGCTCGGCCGTCGGCGCGGCAGTGGTCGGGCAATCGTCCGGCACGTGCAGCTCGAAGCCGGTGTTGTCCTGGACTTGCGCCGCCGTCACGCCGGGGTGCAGCGAACGGATGCGCATCTGCCGTTGCGGGCCCTGGAAATCCAGCACGCAGAGGTCGGTGATGATCAGGCGGATGTCGATGTCGTTCAGCGACCAGCCCCGTGCCAGTCGGGCCGGGTTGTAGCCGACCGAGGCGACCATATCGACCTCGCCTTCGACGAATACCCGGCGGTTGTGGCTCGGCACGCAAAACGAGTTGGCGTGGCTGATCGAGTTGCCGGGAAAACCGCGTACACCGAGCATCTGCGCCTTGGGTTTGACGTAGTCGCCGATGCAGGAAATGTTGGCCTGGCCAAAGCGGTCGATCTGGGTCGGGCCCACCAGGGCATGGCGCTTGCCGCCCCAGACGTTGTCGAAAATCCGCGAGAAACCCATCCAGCTGTCGCGCTTGGGTTCATAGCCTTTGCGCGCGCCCAACGGCACCGGCTCGGCAACCATGTAGGCTTCGGAGTCGGTCATCAGCAGTTGCGGGTTGCTGGTCAGCATGGCCAGCGAAGCGGCCAGACGCGGAATCACGCCGATGCCGGAGGCCAATACTTCGCCGTCTTCGCGCCAGGCTTCGGAGGCCGCGCAGATCATCAGTTCGGCGAGGCTGTAATCAGTAGTGCTCATCGGAAGGTTCCCTTAGAAAATCGGCAACGGCAGTTCACGGATCGCAGCCAGGCCGCCGACCTTTTCCAGATACTGTTCGTGGGTGCAGTCGACGTAGTCGCGGACATAGCCCTGCCAGCCATCGGCCGCCTGGACCGTGGCGTTGTAGGCCTTGAAGTGCGCGACGTCGAAACCGTACAGCGGCGCGCACGAAGACGGATGCGCCCCGCCCGGCACATGGGCCACGGCGGTGGTCAGGTTGCGTTCCCAGAACACTTGATGGGCGTGGGCGCTGTCCTGATGGAAGTAGTCGCTGTCGACCAGCTCATCGCAGGTTACGTAGCTATGGGTCGCGGCCCGTACGAACAGGTCGTCCATGTAGTGATCCGGACCGCTGATCTGGCACACCCCGCGTTTATCGGCACGGTCGACGTGCACCAGCGCCGCGTCGAGCTTGAGCGCCGGCATCGCCACCCAGTCCTTGCCATCGGCATAAGGCGAGGCGATCAACTTGATCTGGCGGTTGTGGCGCAGCACATCGGTGCCCAGGCCCACCGCCGTCGGAATGAACGGCACATTCATCGCCGCCGCGCGCAGACCGAGCAGCAGCATGCCTTCATCGATCTCCATCACTTCCAGCGCCGCTTCCTGGCGCGCCTTGCGGAAGTACGGTTCCAGCGGAATAAAGTCCAGGGAAACGAAGGCGAACACCAGTTTCTTGATCTTGCCGGCCGCGCAGAGCATGCCGACATCGGCACCGCCGTAGGCAACCACGGTCAGGTCCTTGAGGTCCGAGCGCAGAATCTCGCGCACCAGCGCCATCGGCTTGCGCCGCGGGCCCCAGCCACCGATACCGATGGTCATGCCGTCACGCAGTTGGCCGACGATCTCGGCGGTGGTCATTTGCTTGTCCATCGTCATGTTCCTCATTGGCGACCGACACTGAAGTCGTGGCCCCAGTGGCTGACCACGGTGCTTTCGAACGGCGTGTGGCGGTCCCAGTCGACCACCAGGCCATCGCAGCCGTATTCCAGGTCAAACCCGGACGGGGTCTTGATATAGAAAGAAATCATCTGGTCGTTGGTGTGCTGACCGAGGGTGGCCGACAGCTTCACGCCATTGGCGTGGACGCGGTCCAGGGCGCGGCCGACTTCGTCCAACGCGTTGACCTCGACCATCATGTGCACGCAGCCGTGGGGCATCGGGCACTCGAAAATCGCCAGCGAGTGGTGGCGGCCGTTGTTGCAGTGCAGGAAGTGAATACGCTTTTGCGGCTCGGCCGGGTCCGGGGTGAAGCGGACTTTCATCAGGTCCGACAGGCCAAAACCCAGCACCTGTTCGTAGAAGTCGCGGCAGCGCTCGAAAGCAGGTGCCGGCAGCACTACGTGGCCCATGCCCAGTTCGTTGGTAACGAACCCTTTGACGCCTACCGGCGAGACGAAACGGGCGAAGTCCTGCAACGGGCCCCAGAAGATTTCGTGACGGTTGCCATCCGGGTCGCTGAAGTGCACCAACTCCTGGACCTTGCGCAGCTCGGCCTCGGCCGCGGTGCCACGGGTCACTTGCACGTCGGCCTGTTGCAACTCGCTGACCGCCTGTTCCAGCGCCGCCTTTCCGGCCACTTCCCAGCCGCAGGCACCGAAGCCGTTCTCGGCGTTCTTCTGCACCAGGATGCGGTAGTGGCGCTCGTCCATCTTCAGGTACAGGTGCGCGTCGTCATCAGATCCGATGACCATCATGCCCAGCACCTGGCTTGCGTAGTGGCGCCATTGCGCCAGGTCGCTGGATAACAGGGTGACGTAACCCAGACCACGGATATCCATGGATGCACTCCTCGTTTTTCTCAGGCGGTGCCGCCCTTCGGCGACTGCCGGGGGAGACTTTATGTAGGGCCTATTCAAACGGGTTCGGGGAGGGGCAACATCGTCCAATGGGACTAGCGGAAATGATGGCGCGGAACCTGAAAAACCTGTGGGAGCGAGCTTGCTCGCGATGGCGGTGTGTCAGTCAACAGAGATGCTGGATGACAGGGCCTCATCGCGAGCAAGCTCGCTCCCACAGGGGGGGGGGTGCGGGGTTATGCAGCTGGTTCGATTTGATCGAGCACGCGATTCGCGGTGATTTCGGCGAGCATTACGCTATTGGAAATACCCAGCAGTGCATTACGGTCACCGCCCTCCAGATGATCCACCAGTTGATGCACCATCACATCCACCGAGGCCAACGTCTCGACGAGATAGACCACCAGGGTTTCGGTCGTAGCGTCAGGGTCGACGGTAAACAGTGTGCTGATTGTTCGAGGAGTGGCTTTGATGTCGGCTGTCGAGGGGAAGTGGTAAGCGAGGGCAGGCTCGGCGGCCTCGTTGAGTTTTTTGGAATCGGGCTCGTACGGGGATGCCGGATCGGTGTCCGGCGGGTTTGGCGTTACCTTGAACATTTACGACTCTCCAATAATTTGGAGCCGTCACCGACTTGCGACTAAACGAGAGGTGGCAGCTGTACGCAGGTTAGTCGACCGGGGAGAATCGAAACCGGCGCGCCCAAAGGCGCCCTGCGCACAGCTACCATAAAGTGCAGGTATGAAATGACCTGACTGTCTGGATGCAGATGCGCTTCGATTGACCACGGGCGACTAAACCCGATCACTGATGGGCAGTGACGCGAATCAAGTTACCGAGCGGCCCCAAGGCGCACAAGCCGGCGGATTCTGGCGTACCTGTAGGCAACGACGCAAGGCGGTGTAGCTTTCATCAAGTAACACTGACAGCCGTTAAACAGGCTTCGTTTAACAACCCAAAAACCTGTGGGAGCGAGCTTGCTCGCGATGGGGTCATACCACTCAACATCGATGTTGAATGCAAGACCGCCATCGCGAGCAAGCTCGCTCCAACAGAGGGGCATGTGATGGTCAAGTTAGTGCAAGCATAAAAAAACGGGCCTTGGGGACCCGTTGGAAAGTGGGCCTGACGTCCGTGCCAGGCCTGAAATGCGTTCAACTGTAGGAGCGAACCTGCTCGCGATGGTCGCCAACGATAACGCTGCAAGCCTGGCACCCCGCGGCGTTCTCCGGTTTATCGCGAGCAGGCTCGCTCCTACAAGGGGTATGCGGTGTTCATGCGTTTAGCGTCAACTATCACGCCTTGCGGAAATGCGGAATCACCTTCTCGCCAATGTTCTTCAAGGTCTCCAGCTGCGCCCACTGCGGCACGGTGCCCATCTGGCAGATGAACAGGATTTCGTCGGCGCCGGCATCGATCAGGCGCTGCACGTAGCCGATACAATCCTCGACGGTGCCGTAGGCGTGGTTCGGGTTCATCATGGCCATGGTCGGGTCGGAGAAGTCGACACTGACTTCTTCAGAGGCGAAGCGCGACTTGATCACGCTCTGGCCATTGCCATCGACGAAGGTGTCGTCCTTCCACTTCTCCGGATCCGGACGCTCGCCACCGCCGTACCAGTAGCCCAACGACTCCATGAAGTAACGCTGGCCACGGATACCGATGCGGCGCGCTTCTGCGTTGTCGTCCAGCACGATGGCCGGGCACAGCGCGGCAATGTGACGGTTAGGGCGGAAGCCCACTTGCTTCTTTTCATCGCGGTTGTCGTAGGCCGTGTGATACACCTCAACCTTCTTGGCGATCTCTTCCGGGCCACCGAAACCCAGCACCAGCGCGCCCATGCCACGACCGCCGGCATTTTTCAGCGACTCGGTGTTGGTGCACGCCAGGTACATCGGCGGGTGCGGGTCCTGATACGGCTTTGGATGGATCGGACGCTTGGGGATCTGCACGAAGTCGCCGTTGTGCTCGATCTCGTCCTGCACGAACATTTTCGGAATCAGGTACATCATCTCGTCGATCTGCGGCTGCAAGGTCGCCAGGTCGTAGCCGAAGGTGCCGGCTTCCTGCTGGGTACCGCCCTTGCCCACGCCAAAGTGCACACGCCCCTTGGACAGCAGGTCGAGGGTGGCGATGCGCTCGGCGACCTTGACCGGGTGGTTCATCGCCGGAGGCAGGCAGACCACGCCGTGGCCGATACCGATGCGCTCGGTTTTACCGGCCACGAAAGCCAGCATGGTTTCCGGCGCGGACATGTGCGAGTAGTTGCTCAGCGCCGTGTGTTCCACGCACCAGAAAGTGTCAAAACCCAGCTTGTCGGCCAGCACGGCCTGCTCGACGGTGTCTTCGAAAATCTTGCGGTCGCCTTCGCGGCTGGAGTCCACCGTCTGGGCTTCGTAAATCAGGGAAAATTTCATGGTTGATCCTTGTGCTTATTTGGATGCGCAGTCGGCGCCGTAGACCTTCGCCTTACCGCCAATGCTCGGGCATCGGCGGGGCGCTCGAATCACGCAAACGGACTAGCCCGATTCATAGAAAAGAGCTGTACGCCAGCGTCAGAGGAAAAAGTCGCTGCTGTCCTGCCCCATGCTGACCCCGCCGAGGTTCCAGGCGTACTTGGCCGGGCTGTTGGCGACGTGGGCGCGACCGGTGTGAATATCACGGAACGCTCGGTTGATCGGATGGCTGCGGAAGATCGTCGAAGCACCGCTGTTGAACATCAGGTCACCAGCGGCCTTGGCGCACTTGTCGGCCACCAGCGCCGAGTCGTAACGCATCTTCACCCGCTCGGGCATACTCAACGGCTCACCCTTTTGCGCGCGCTCCAGCATCAGGGCGAAGTTGCGATGCAGCACGGTCTTGCACTCATCGACGCAGACCATGGCGTTGGCCAGCGCCGATTGCGCGGCCGGGTCCTGGACCATCTTGCGACCGTCATTGACCCCGACCCGGGCGCGGTTGTGCTCGACAAACTGATCCACCGCGCCTTGCAGGGCACCGATGGCCGAGGACGAAACCGCACGCACGAAGATCTGCCCGAATGGCAGGCGGAACAACGGCGCGGTGTTGACCGCATTGCCCGGACTGTTCTGCATGAAACCATCGAGGGCGCGATGGGTGCGGTACTCGGGAACGAAGGCGTTCTCCACCAGAATGTCGTGGGAGCCGGTGGCTTCCAGGCCCATGACGTTCCAGTTGTCGAGAATCTGGTAATCGCTGCGCGGCACCAGGAACGTTCGGTAATCCGGCGCCCCGCCCGCCTCTGCCGGCGGCACCAACGCACCGAGGAACGCCCACTCGCAATGCTTGCTGCCGGAGGAAAAGCCCCAGCGACCGCTCAATTTGAAACCACCCTCGACCCGCTCGACCTTGCCCACCGGCATATAGGAAGAGGAGATCAGCACGCTGGAATCCCTACCCCAGACATCCTGCGCGGCGCGGTCGTCGAACAGCGCCAGTTGCCAGTTGTGTATCGCTACCACCCCCAGTACCCAAGCCGAGGACATGCAGCCTTCGGCAAGGGTCATCTGTACGTCGAAGAAATCCTTGGGCTCCAGCTCATAGCCTTCCCAACGGGACGGTTGCAGGATGCGAAAGAACCCGGCGTCCTGGAAATCCTTCAGGGTTTCTTCGGGCAACTGGCCTGCTTGCGCGGCATTCAGGGCACGTTCACGCAGGATCGGCACCAACTCGCGGGCACGTTGGCTCAGACGCTGGCGAATCAGGTCTTGGTTGAGCATTTTTATTGTTCTCCTTTGTTCACCCCATCCGCCGGGGCGCGCGTGCAACGGGGCGGGTGTAGCGCCCCTACACTGGCATTCAAACAATGCGCAACGCAGGGGACATCCCTCAAACGGACCATGTGGGATTGGGGAACTGGTCTTTGGCGGTGTATCTGGACGGGATGTGTTGCTTGGCAGGCTGCCATCGCGAGCAGGCTCGCTCTCCGGTCTCCGGTTTTACTCGGGACTTGTGGCCACTGAAGATCCCTGTGGGAGCGAGCTTGCTCGCGATGGCTTTGTGTCAGGCGATAAGTGTTTTGTGGGTGTACATATCCGTTGCTGCGGTAACGGCCACTCAGGGTTCCGCCCTTACGGCGGGTCACTTGGAAAAGCCCCAAGTAACCAAGGGCTCCTGCCCCTTTCGTTCGGTGCCTCGCTTAGGCTCGGCATGCCCTCGCTCCGGTCCTGCTCCGTGGGCCCGCCGCCATCGGCCATCCATGGCCGGGGGCGGCTAACCCGGCATCCATGCCGGGTTGCCCACTGCGCAGAACCTCCACTCGGCCTCACGAGGGGGCGTACACCGCAGCAGTGCCAGAGGCGGCCTACCGGCCGACCTGTTTGCTGGGTGCGTTCGTCTGTGGAGTACCTCGTCGGCTGGCAGGCCGCTATCGCGAGCAAGCTCGCTCCCACAGGTATCGAGTACTTCTGCAAAATTTCGGTCGGCTGGCAGGCCGCCATCGCGAGCAAGCTCGCTCCCACAGAAGAGCAGAGCAAAAGCAGAGCATCCCGCACCACCGCGTCGCTTCTCACCACTCATCAGGCCGAGCGTTAGCTCGCCTGCAGCTTTTGATCTTGATCCACCCGCCCCCTCGGCAGGCTGAGTGGAGGTGTTCAGCCGGGGATTGGCGCGCAGCGCCGTTCGACGCAGTCGAACACATCGCATGTAGGTGCCAGCGAAGCCAACCGGAGGGCGATGCCCCCGGATGAATGCCGGAGCGAAGGAACCCCGAGCCTTGGCGAGGGGCCGTACGTTCGGGGCGAGACTTTTTGGTTCCTTTTGTGTCGTTTGACAAAAGGGACTCGCCGTAAGGGCGAAACCGCCAGCCGCCGTTACCGAAGAAACGGATATGTACTCAATCAACCAAGAACCTGGTCGGCCCAGAGGCAGCCAAGGCCTAGTCCCCTCGGACGATGCTCCAGACAAGAGCCAGAGCAAGAATCCATCGCACTCCCCACCCAACAAAAAAGGCCCAGTGCGATGAACGACGTCAATCTCAAAGCCGACATGCTCCAGGCCATGCGCCGCCTGGCCAAGTCAGTCACCATTATCAGCACCAGCAACGGCACCGAACGCTTCGCCATGGCCGCCACGGCCGTCGACTCGCTGAGCACCGAGCCACCCTCGCTGCTGATCTGCGTCAACAAGACCGCCTCGCCCCACGCCGCACTGGCGACCGGCGCCGACTTCTGCGTCAACATCCTCGGCGTCGAACAACAAGACCTGGCCAACCTGTGCAGCGGCGCGATCAAGGGCGAAGCACGTTTCGACCGCGGCAACTGGCTGACCAGCCCCGGCGGCATTCCTTACCTGGGTGACGCACAGTCGGCGATCCTCTGCCGCCAGGACGGCCACTTCAGCTACGGCACCCACACCGTTTTCATCGGGCGCATCCTGCAGATCCACACCACCGCCGAAATCACCCCGCTGGTCTACCTCGACGGCAGCTACACCACCACCGCCAAACCCGCACCCTCTCTCGCTGCTGCTGGCTGAGGCCCGAACATGGACAGCCTGAACGGGTTGACGGCGTTGCGAGTGAACAGCGCCGACCAGTTGCCATGGGATGACCGTTGCGACTTGCTGATCGTCGGGTTTGGCGGTGCCGGCGCCTGTGCCGCCATCGAAGCCAGCACTCGCGGCCTGTCAGTGCTCGCACTGGATCGCTTCGAAGGCGGCGGCGCCACGGCGCTCAGTGGTGGCGTGGTGTACGCCGGTGGTGGCACGCCGTATCAGCGTCAGGCTGGCTATGAAGACACCAGCGAAGCCATGTTCAATTACCTGCGTCAGGAAGTCGGCGAAGCCGTCAGCCACGCGACATTGCGCAATTTCTGCGACGGCAGCCGCGAACAACTGGCCTGGCTGGAGCGACAGGGCGCGGCGTTCGAGGCCAGCGTGCCGCCGCATAAAACCTCGTACCCGAGTGACCAGTACTACCTCTATTACTCCGGCAACGAAGCCGTGCCGGCCTATGCCGCCAGCGCCAAACCGGCACCCCGTGGCCACCGCACCAAAGGTCCGGGCATGTCCGGCGCCAGCCTGTTCGCCCCGCTCAAGGCCAGCGCCTTGCGTCACGGTGCGCGCCTGCGCAGCCAGTGCGAAGTGCGGCGACTGGTGCTCGACCTCGACGACAAGGTCATCGGCGTCGAAGCCTGGCAGTTGCCTTCCGGCAGTCGCGCAGCCCGACAACATGCGCGGCTGTCGCGCTGGGCCGCCGCCATTCATATGTACGCCCCCGCATTGGCTGACCGCTTGCGCGCCCGTCAGCGTCGCATCGAGCAGACCAGCGCCATTCGGCAATTGATTCGCGCCGAACAGGCGGTGCTATTGAGCAGCGGCGGTTTTATCTTCAATCGCGACCTGGTGCGCCAACACGCGCCGCAGTACCTGGCCGGGTTGCCCCTGGGCGCCACCGGGTGCAATGGCAGCGGCATCGCCCTGGGCCAGAGCGCCGGTGGCAGCGTGGCGCGGATGGACAAGATCAGCGCTTGGCGCTTCATCAATCCGCCACTGGCCTGGGCCCGCGGGCTGATCGTCAATGCCCGTGGACAGCGTTACGCCAACGAAGAAATCTACGGTGCGACCCTCGGCCACGCCATGGTCGAAGAACAAGACGGTCGCGCGATCCTGGTGCTCAACCGTGAGCTGATGCGCGAAGCGTTGCGTCAGGTGGGCCCGGGTAAGGTGTGGAATTTCCAGCGCCTGCCGGTGCTGCTCAATCTGCTGTTCAACGCCAAACGCAGTAGCAGCCTGGCCGGGTTGGCCAAACGCTGCAACCTGCCGCCGGAACTGCTGCGCCAGAGTGTCGAACGCTATTCCCGGGCGGCACGCGGTGAGGTCGCCGACGAGTTCGGCAAGTCCTCGGCGATGCTCGCCAATCTCGAACAAGGCCCGTGGTACGCCCTCGACCTGTCCTTCACCAGCCGCCTGTTCCCCTGCCCGGTCATCACCCTTGGCGGGTTGAAGGTCTGCGAGGGCAGCGGTCGGGTGCTGGACCATGCCGGCCAACCTATCCAGGGCCTGTACAGCGCCGGCCGCAATGCGGTCGGGGTCGCTTCCAACCTGTATGTCTCCGGCCTGTCCCTGGCCGACTGCATTTACTCCGGTCGCCGGGCTGCCGCCCACGTGGCCGACCAATTCGCACTTCAAACCGCACGATCAGGAGAACAACAATGCAACGTGTAGAAGGCAAAGTCTGCATCATCACCGGCGCCGCCAGCGGCATCGGTCGCGAAGACGCCCTGCTGCTGGCCCGCGAAGGCGCCAAAGTAGTACTGACCGACCTCAACGAAGAGGCCGGTCGCCAGGTGGCTGCAGAAATCGGCGCCAACGCGCTGTTCATACGCCACGACATCGCCAGCGAAAGCGATTGGCAACAGGTGATCAAGACCACCGTCGAACACTTCGGCCGTCTCGACGTACTGGTCAACAACGCCGCGATCCTGGCCCTGGGCAGCATCGAAGACACCACGCTGGAGCTGTGGCAGAAGGTGCAGAAGATCAACGGCGAAGGCTACTTCCTCGGCTGCAAGTACGCGATCCAGGCGATGAAGGAAACCGGCGGCGGGTCGATCATCAACATGTCGTCGGTGGCCGCGTTGGGCGCGATGCCGATGTTCTGCGCTTATTCGGCGTCCAAAGGCGCGGTGGCGGCGATGACCCGTTCGATTGCCCTGCACTGCAAACAGCAGGGTTACCGCATCCGCTGCAACAGCGTGCACCCCGATGGCGTGAACACGCCGATGACCCAGGCCCTGGCCGGTGGTCAGCCGATCCCGCAGGAAGCGCTGGACCAGGACCCGATGAACCGCATGGCCGCGCCACGGGACATTGCCAACGTGGTGCTGTTCCTGGCCACCGACGAGTCGCGATTCGTCAACGGTGCCGAGATTCGCGTCGACAACGCCCAACTGATCAGCAGTCTCTGAGGTCGAGGTGAACATGGGCACGCAACAACAGAACCTGACCCCGGCCGAACACACGACGGCAAGCGTCTCATTGCAAGTGTGCGCGGTGATCGACGAAACCCTGGATGCGCGCTCGCTGGTGCTGGACGTACCGCCAGCCCTGCGTGAGCGCTTTCGCTACAAACCGGGCCAGTTCCTGAGTTTTCGCGTGCCCTTGGCCGGCAAACTGTTGACCCGCTGCTACTCCATGGCCAGCTCGCCCCTCGCGGACGCGCTGCCCAAGGTCACGGTGAAACGGGTCGACGGTGGTCGGGTGTCGAACTGGATGAACGAAGTGCAGGTCGGCGACTGGCTGGAAGTGCTGCCACCGGCCGGGCATTTCTGCCTGGACCCGCAGGCGGACACCGAAAAGCCCCTGGTCTTGTTCGGGGGCGGCTCGGGCATCACCCCGGTGTTTTCCATTCTCAAATCGGTGCTGCACAGCAGTCGGCGACCGATCAAATTGATCTACGCCAACCGCGATGAGGCGTCGGTGATTTTCAAGGACGAGCTGTGCCAGTTGATCAAGGCGCATCCTGATCAACTGCACGTGGTGCACGTCCTCGATTCGGTGCAGGGTTTCCTGACGGACCATCAGGTCCGTCATCTGCTGCGCGGATCGGCCGGCGGCGACTACTTCATCTGTGGGCCTGGACCGTTCATGGACACCGTGGAGCGCACGCTGCTGGCAGTGGGCGAAGCGGCCGAGAGGATCCATGTCGAACGCTTCGTCTCGCCGCCGGACCCCGATGAACTGCTGGCCGAAGAGGCCGTGGCACGAGCTGCGGCCATGGATTCGCAATGCGAAGCGCTGATCGTCGAGCTCGATGGTCAGCAACACGAAATTGCCTGCAAACCCGGCGACACCCTGCTGCAAAGTTGCAAGGTCGCCGGTCTGGACGTGCCGTCGTCCTGTGAAGAAGGTTTTTGCGGGGCCTGCATGTGCATGGTCAGGGAAGGTGAAGTCCAGTTGGCGCGCAACGACGTCTTGACCCCGAAGGAACTCGCCGACGGCTGGACACTGGCCTGCCAGAGCCGACCGACCGGTGCCCGGGTACGCCTTAAATTCCCCGACTGAGACCCTCCCCCCTGTAGGAGCGAGCATGCTCGCGATGGTCGTCAACGATAACGCGGGGTATCTGAATACCCGCGTTGTCAGGGCATTTTTCGCGAGCATGCTCGCTCCTACAGGAAGGCATGATCAAAGGCGCTCTGTCGCCTTAGTCCCAATGGACGATCACCCAGGCCGGGTCTGCGGTTAGACTCGACCACAGCATTAGCCCACAAAAATAAAGAGGTGCAGTTATGGCTCGTTTGCAGAATAAGGTCGCGGTGGTCACCGGCGGCGCTTCGGGTATCGGTCTGGCCTGCGTGCGCCGTTTCGCGGCCGAAGGTGCGCAAGTGGTCGGGCTGGACATCGGCAGCGCACCGGCAGACTTTCCCGGCCTGTTCATGGCCCTGGACGTGCGCGACGAAGCGCAGGTGCAGCAGGTCATGCAAGAAGTCATCAGCCGCTTCGGGCGCATCGACGTACTGGTCAACGCCGCCGGCGTCGCCGACCAGGGCAGCGTGACCCAGACCACCACCGCCAACTGGCAACGGGTGATGGACATCAACCTGACCGGCAGCATGCTCACCAGCAAATACGCGCTGGCGTCGATGGTTGAACAACGTAATGGCTCGATCATCAACGTCGGTTCGATCTTCGGCCTGCAAGGCTGCGACGGCAACGTGGCCTATAACGTGTCCAAGGGCGGCATCAACCAGCTGACCCGCTCGATGGCCATCGACTACGGCTACGCCAACATTCGCGTCAACGGTCTGTGCCCCGGCCTGATCGAAACGCCGATGACCAGCATGGTCCGTGACAATGACGCGTTCCACGCCTTCTTCGCCTCGCAGCACATGCTCAGCCGCTCCGGGCAACCGGAAGAAGTGGCCAACGTTGCGCTGTTCCTGGCGTCCGACGAAGCATCCTTTGTCAGCGGCCAGATGATCGCCGTGGACGGTGGTTTCTCCGCCGGTCGCCGTTTCGCCCCGCCCGCCCAGTAATTCGCAATCCGGCCGGGCGCCCTGCCCGGCCTACTCCCTTTTTCGTACTTGTCTTCTAACCGGGGAGGCCCCATGCCGCCTGTCGCCACCGCACTGACCATTGCTCAACTGTTCGCCAACGCGGCCCAGGCCTACGGCGACCGCCCGGCCATCGAGGACGCGGGCCACACCATCAGCTACCGACAACTGGACCAACTGCGCCGCCAGGCTGCCCGCGCACTGCTGGCCCTCGACGTACAGGTCGGGGACCGCGTGGCGATCTGGGCGCCGAACGTGTGGGAGTGGATCGTTGCGGCTGGCGCCCTGCAAAGTGTCGGTGCCGCCCTGGTGCCGCTCAATACCCGGATGAAGGGCAGCGAGGCCGGCTACATCCTGCGCGAAAGCGGCGCCTGCGTACTGTTTGCCATCGGCGAATTCCTCGGCGCGGACTACCCCGGCATGCTGACGTCGGAAGACCTGCCAGCCCTGCGCCACATCGTCAGCGTGCGTGGTGCCAATTCGGGCACCCTGGCGTGGAATCGGTTTATGGATCTGGCGGCCGATGTGCCGCAACTGGCCTTGCGCACCCGCGAACAGAGCGTTGGCCCGCAGGCCTTGTCCGACGTGTTGTTCACCTCGGGCACCACTGGTAAACCCAAAGGCGTGATGACCAGCCACGGCCAGAACCTGCGAATCGTGCGGGACTGGAGCGATATCGTCGGTTTGCGCGAAAGCGATCGCTACCTGATCGTCAATCCGTTCTTCCACTCCTTCGGCTACAAGGCCGGCTGGCTGGCAGCGCTGATGCGTGGCTGCACCCTCCTGCCGCAGCAGGTGTTCGACGTGCAGGCCGTGCTCGAATGCGTGCAGCGCGAACGCATCACCGTGTTGCCCGGGCCACCGACGTTGTATCAGTCGTTGCTTGCCCATCCGCAACGCAACGAATTCGACCTGAGCTCCTTGCGCGTGGCGGTGACCGGGGCGGCAGCAATTCCGGTGGAGATGATCCACCGCATGCGCGACGAACTGGGCTTTGCCACCATCGTCACCGCGTATGGCCTGACGGAAGTCTGCGGGTTCGCCACGATCTGCCGGTCCGGCGACTCGGCAGAACTGGTCGCCAACACCAGTGGTCGGGCGATGCCGGGGGTGCAAGTGCGCTGTGTCGGCAACAGCGGTCGCAGCCAGCCGGCCAACATTCCCGGTGAAGTGCAGATTCGCGGCTACAACCTGATGCAGGGCTATCTCAACAACCCCGAAGCCAGCCAGGAAATACTCGACGCCGACGGCTGGCTGCACACCGGCGACATCGGCATGCTCGACGAACAGGGTTACCTGCGCATCACCGACCGCCTCAAGGACATGTTCATCACCGGTGGCTTCAATGTGTACCCGGCGGAGATCGAACAGTGTTTGCTGACCTATCCGGGCGTGGCCCAGGCAGCGGTAATCGGGATTCCCGACGAACGCTTGGGCGAAGTGGCGATGGCGTTTCTGCTGCCTGCTCCGGGTATGGAAATCGAGCAGACCCGATTCCTCGCCTGGTGCCGTGAGCAGATGGCCAACTACAAGGTTCCGCGTCGGGTGCAGGTGCTGCAGAAGATGCCGATCAATGCGGCGGGGAAAGTGACCAAGAATGTGTTGCGCGAGTGGGCATTGCAGCCAGTCGACTAAACACAATCCCTGTAGGAGCGAACCTGCTCGCGATGGTGTGTCAGTCGACATCAATGCAACTGATAGACCATCGCGAGCAAGCTCGCTCCCACAATGTTCGAGGGTGTACACAAATTTCGCGTCCGACACAGCTCAACTGTGGGAGCGAGCTTGCTCGCGATAGCGTCAAGTCAATCGACATAGATGTTGGCTGACACTCCGTCATCGCGAGCAAGCTCGCTCCCACAATGTTCGAGGGTGTACACAGATTTCGTGTCCGACACAGCTCAACTGTGGGAGCGAGCTTGCTCGCGATAGCGTCAGGTCAATCGACATGGATGTTGGCTGACACTCCGTCATCGCGAGCAAGCTCGCTCCCACAATGTTCGAGGGTGTACACAGGTTTCGAGTCCGACACAGCTCAACTGTGGGAGCGAGCTTGCTCGCGATAGCGTCAGGTCAGTCGACATAGATGTTGGCTGACACTCCGTCATCGCGAGCAAGCCCGCTCCCACAGGTTTTGTGTGTGCCGAGATGACGTAGTTAAACCACCCGCGCCGGATGCTGCTTACGCGGGTCGCCGAGCATGGCGCGGTGGGACGGCGGCTGGCGGCCTTCGGCTTCGCTGATGCCGTAGCCAGGGGCAATTTCGGCGGTGATCAGGGTCTGCCCGGACAACGCCATCAACTGCGGATCATTGAGCAAGGCATGAATCACCCGCCCGTTGAATTGCGGGGTTTCGGCGTGGGCCAGAAACGCCTGGTACTGCTCGCCATGCTGTTCGCCGGCAATCTTCGTGCGTTCGGTCAGTTGCGGGCCGAGCCACAGCGACAATGCCGCCACGCCCTGCCCTTCGAAATCGATCGCCATGTCCGCCGCCAGCTTGTCGACGCCGGCCTTTTGCGCGCCGTACGCCGGGCCATGCATGTAGCACCCGGCACCGAACGACGAAGTGAAGCAAATCAGCCCTTGGGCACTTTTGAGCAACAGCGGCGCGGCATAGAAGCTGGCGATGTAGGCCGAGCGCAGGCCGACGTCGAGAATGCGCACCAGGTCCAGCGGTTTAGTCCAGAACGGCCCTGGTTCGATCAACTGGTCATGGATGAACGCGGCGTTGTTCACTAGCAGATCCAGATGCCCGCACTCATGTTCCACACGGGTAAACAGCGCCTGAACCTGCGCGTCATCGGCGTGATCACAGACCACCGCGATACCGCGCCCACCGGCGTCGGTGATCGCGGCGGCGGTGTCCTCCAGCGAGCCGCGCAAGGCATGCCCGTACAAATTCGACCCGCCCTGCGCCGGGGCGCGACCGGTGACATACACCGTCATGCCCGCCGCCCCAAGGGCCAGGGCAATACCCTGCCCGACTCCGCGACTGGCGCCGGTCACTACGGCGATCTGTGGACGCTGGTTGTTCATTCGACACTCCCGGACAAGGTTTTCGCCGAAGCGGTTTCGCTCTGGCGCTTGATGTGATTGGCGGCCAGGTAACCGAAGGTCATGGCCGGGCCGATGGTCGAACCGGCACCCGGATAGGTGCGGCCCATCATCGAGGCGGCGCTGTTGCCGATGGCGTACAGACCGTTGATCGGTTCGCCGTCTTCATGCAACACGCGGGCGTGCACGTCGGTCAGCAGGCCACCCTTGGTGCCGATGTCGCCGGCGTCGATGCGCACGGCGTAGAACGGCCCTTTGAGCAACGGCGCCAGGCACGGATTGGGTTGCACGTTCGGGTCGCCGTAGTAGCGATCGAACAGTGATTCGCCCTTGTGGAAATCCTCGTCGACGCCCTGCACGGCCATGCCGTTGAAACGCTGCACGGTGCGCACCAGCCCGCCAGCGTCGACGCCGATTTTCGTCGCCAGTTCTTCCAGGCTCGACGCCTTGTGGAAGTAATCACGCAAATGCTCGGGCAATTGCCAATCGCGCTGGGCATAGCCCGGCAGCAAGGCGCCGCACGGGTATTTGCGGCGGAACTCGGCGTCGAACACCATCCAGCACGGCACGCTCGCGGCGCCTTCGCGGTTGTTGGCGTACATCGCGTAAACAATATCGGTGTAAGGCGCGGCCTCGTTGACGAAACGCTCCCCCGCCGCGTTGACCATCACACACCCCGGCAAGGTGCGTTCAACGAACAGCGCCCGCTGTTTTTCTTCGCCCTTGACGTAAGTGGTCGGCGCCCACCAGCTGTGCTCCATCAACGCGGTCCGAGCACCGATGGCCTGGCCGGCGCGAATACCGTCGCCGGTATTGTTGGGTGGCGTGGCACTCCAGTTGGCCCGGGATGGCTGCGGCAGGTACTGCTCGCGCATTTCCTGGTTACGCTCGAAACCACCGGCGGCGATGATCACCCCGTAGCGCGCCTTGACGTTGAGCAACTGACCATTGCGATTGACCCGTGCCCCGCCGACCCGGTCGCCGACCAGCAGCAGCTCTTCGAGTGCACAATTGAGCCACAGCGACTTGCCGCGATCCTGCAACGAACAGCGCAAGGCACCGATCAAGGCATTGCCCAGGGTCAGGAAACGGTCGCGACGGGATAAACGCCGCCCCTCGCGATCACGCCAGTAGCGCCACATCACCCGCAGGGTCAGGCGCAACCAGCCGGGGCCACGGCACAGCAGCACTTGCGCCTCTTTCATGGTCATCGCCATGCGCCCCATCATCAGGGTGCCGGGGGACGGTGTGCGCATACGCAAAAATTCTTCGCCGAGTTCGGCGGCATCGAACGGTTGCGGATCCATCGAACGATAGCCCGGTTTTCCGCCCTCGACTTCCGGGTAGTAATCGGCGTAGCGCGGTTGCGCCTCGAAGCGCACGCGGGTGTGTTTTTCCAGGTACTCGACCATCTCCCGGCCGTGTTCGACATAGGCTTCGATGCGCCCATCGTCGATCTCGCCATGGGTCACGGCGCGGATGTAGGCAATCGCTTCGGCCGCCGAATCACTGCCGCCGATGGCGTTGATCCGGTGATTGTTGGGGATCCAGATGCCGCCGCCGGACACCGCCGAGGTGCCGCCGTACTCGCCGCTCTTTTCGATCAGCAACGCATTCAGGCCCAGGTCGTGGGCGCGCAGCGCTGCGGTCATGCCCCCGGCTCCCGAGCCAATCACCAACACATCACAGCACTCGTCCCATTTGATCCCGGCAGCGTTCATGCGATCACCCTTGTTCAGCGCCCATCAGGCAGAAACCGCCACCGCCGGATCTTCGCCCGGTGCAGTCGGTCTCGGGATTGTTCGCCCCGTGCGCCGGGTGTTCATCGTCCGATAAGACTAAGGCCAGGACTGCGCCCGCCCCGTACAAATCGCTTAGTCCGCTTGGACGATGTTGCGCGCAAGTCGTGACTCCATAGTCGCCCACAGCACCAATCACTCCCCTGAAATGCAGGTCGGGCAGGTCTGACCTGGGCCATGAGGACGACATGATAAAAACAATAATCGCCCCACCAACACAGCACCCTCGCACACAGCTTGTTCTATTGATGCTGGCTGGTGGACTTAGCGCTCACGTTAACGCCATGAGCTTTCAGCCAAGCGAAGACTTGAGCATCGACTGGGACACCACTCTGACCTACAGCCTCGCCTGGCGGACCGAGTCTCGCGATCACAAGCTGACCGCCAATGCCAACGGCAACGACGGCGACAACGCGTTCGACAAAGGCAGCCTGATCAACAACCGCAGCGGCTTTCTCACCGAAGCCAACATCAAGTGGCAAGACGACTACGGCGTGTTCGTCCGGGCGACGGGCTTCTACGACAACGTCTACGATCAGGACAACGACAACACCACCGGCACTTCCAACTGCTTCGCCGGCGGCCATTGCAGCAAACCCGACCGTTTCTCCCAGGACACCATCGACCAGCATCGCAATGAGTTGCGCATGCTCGACTACTACGCCTATGGCACCTGGGACGTGAGCGGCCATGCCCTCAACGCGCGCCTGGGTAATCAGGTGGTGAGCTGGGGTGAAAGTCTGTTCTATCCGGGTATTTCCGCGGCCCAGAGCCCGGTGGACGCGACCAAGGCGACCACCCCGGGCGTCGAGGTCAAGGAAATCCTGCTGCCGGTCGGCCAACTGTTCACCCAGTTCGCCCTGACCGAAAGCCTGGGTATCCAGGCCTACTACCAATACAAGTGGGAGAAAACCGAGCTGTTCGGCGTGGGTAGTTACTTCTCCACCACCGACTTCATCGACGAGGGCGGCTTCAACGACGCCTCCGGTTTCGTCACCCGCCTCAAGGACGACAAGCCGAGCGACAGCGGCCAGTACGGTGTGGCCTTCACCTACGCCGCCGAGTCGCTGAACAACACCGAGTTCGGCCTCTTCTACTCGCGCTATCACGACAAGACGCCGTCGCTGGATTTTGCGACGAACCTGGGCCGCTACCAGGTGCGCTACTTCGACAATATCGACCTGTTCGGTGCGAGTTTCGCCACGGTGCTGGGCGATGTCAGCTGGGCCGGTGAAGTCAGCTACCGAGACGGCACGCCAGTGATGGTCGACAACGGTTTCTCCAGCCCCGTGCGCGGCAAGACCATACAAGCACAAACGTCGATGATCTACGTGCTCGGCCCGACCTCCTTCGCCGACAACACCAGCCTGACCGGCGAGCTGGTCTACAACACCGTGGTCAGCAACGACGAGTCGCAGCCAGTGACCCTGGCCCCTGGTTTTGCGCTGCCGGGCACCGACAGCCTGGTCTATGACCGCGATGCCTGGGGCTACACGGTGCAGGCGAACTTTGACTACAACGACGTGTTCAGCGGATGGGACATGTCGGTGCCTGTCACCTTCAGCGCCGCCGCCCACGGCGACAGCTCGATGGTCGGCTCGATCAACGCCGGCCAGAACGATAACCGCGCCAGCATCGGCAGTTCGTGGCGCTACCTGGGCAACTTCACCGTCGAGGCCCGCTACAACGCCTACCTCGGCAGCGCCAACAACAGCCCGTTGGCCGACCGCGACAACGTCGCGCTCAACTTCAAGTACCGGTTCTGATTCCCCTGTCGGAGGAGCACAGCATGTCCAGATTCACCCAAACATTATTGAGCACTGCGCTGACCGTCGGCCTGCTCGGCAGTGGCCTGGCCTACGCCAAGGTCAGCCCCGAAGAAGCCGCCCGCCTGGGCCAGGACCTGACCCCGATGGGCGCCGAAAAAGCCGGCAACGCCGACGGCAGCATCCCGGCCTGGTCCGGCAAATGGCGCGGCCTGCCGCCAGGACTCAAATACGCCGGCCCCGGCACGCCGTACCCGGACCCGTACGCCGCGGAAAAACCGCTGTTCGTGATCGATTCGAAGAACATGGACAAGTACGCCGACAACCTGACCGATGGCCAGAAGGCGCTGTTCAAGCGATATCCGGATACCTTCAAGATCCCGGTCTACCCGAGCCACCGCGACTTCCGCCTTGATCAGCGCCTGGAAGACCAGATCAAGAAAAACGCCGTCACTGCCGAACTCGAGAATGACAACAACGACACCAAAAACGCCTGGGGTGCCTCGCCGTTCCCGATCCCGAAGAACGGCAGCGAGTTGATGTTCAACCATACCTTGCAGGGGCGCGCCAACACTGAAGAGGCCAACTACGGCCAGGCGGTGGTGTACTCCAACAAGGAAAAGGTGCTGGAAGAGGTCAACTACAAGATCTTCTCGATCTGGTCGAGCCCGGACAAAACCCTGGAGGCCGCGAACGGTGTATCCACCCACTTCCTGCTCACCACCCTGGAACCGGTGCGCAAGAAAGGCGAGATCGTGGTCGGTCACGAGTTCATCAATCCGACCGCCTCCCCGCGCCAGGCCTGGCAGTACAGCCCCGGCCAACGCCGGGTACGTCGCGCGCCGACCGTGGGTTATGACTCGCCGACCGGCGCGGGAGGCTTTCGGGTGTACGACGAAGACCGCCTGTTCAACGGTGCGCCAGACCGCTACAACTGGACCATCGTCGGTAAGAAGGAAATCTACATTCCGTACCACAACTACAAGATCGACGACCCGAGCGTAACGGCCGACCAGATCCTGGACACCACCGGCCACGTCGATCCGCAGTACATGCGCTACGAGAAACACCGCGTCTGGGTGTTGCAGGCCAACCTCAAGGAAGGTGCCCGCCACGTATACGCCAAGCGCGTGCTGTACCTGGACGAGGACACCTGGTCCGCGACCATGGCCGACAACTACGACAGCCGTGGCCAGTTGTGGCGCACCAACATGCAGACCTCGATCTACGCCTATGAGATGCAGCGCTACCACGCTCGCCTTGGCATCTACCACGACCTGATCGCCGGCTCTTACCTGGTTGACCGCATGCTGATCGATCAAAAGCCGGCCAAGCTCAACGCCACCGCCTTCACTGAAGACGAATTCACCCCTGGCAACCTGCGCAAACTCGGCACCCGCTAAACTCACCGCGCCCCGACCGAATCATTCGGTCGGGGCGTTGTGCTTTGTAAAATCCGCTGCGCCCACGGAAGACTTCGCCATGAAAAAACTCCTCACCGGCATCATCGCCATGGCCAGCGTTGGCCTGTCGATGCAAGCCAACGCCCTGAACATCCTCCTGACCAACGACGATGGCTGCCGCGCGCCCGGCATCGATGCGATGTACCGGGCGCTGACCGCCGCCGGGCACAAGGTCACCCTGGTCGGCCCGTTGAACGACAGCAGCGGCATCAGCGCCGCCAGCGTGGTCGTACCCGGCCAGGCCCTGGCGGTGACCGAACTGGCGCCAGGCAAATTTTGCGTCGGGCCGCCGCAGGACTACACTCCGCCCGCCGGCAAGACCTCCGCCATCGGCACGCCGGTGGATGCTGTCAACGTCGGCCTCGACGTGATCCTCAAGGATTCGCCGCCAGACCTGGTGGTGTCAGGCAGCAACTTCGGCGAAAACGTCGGCCCGCTGACGCAGATGTCCGGCACCCTCAACGCCGCCGTTCGCGCGATGTTCAAGGGAATTCCGGCGGTGGCGGTGTCCACGGGTATCGACATGGACCTGATCATCCGCGACCAGCAGGCCGGCTACCGCAAGACCCTCGGCGCCATGGACGACACGGCGCGCTTTGCCGTGAAGGTCATCGAACAGGCGGGCCTGGCCGGTACAGACGCCAAACAGGCCTGCGCAAGGAACAAACATCAGTGTGATCTGAACGTGCTCGGCCTGCCCGGTGTCAGCGGCCTGAACCTCAACTACCCGCCCCTCAAACCCGATGAAGTCAAAGGCGTGAGCTTTGCGCCGATCGGCAATTGGGATCGGGTCAACTTCACCTCCCAGCGCGGCGCCGACGGCGTGGTCCACGTCAACCTGGCCGCCCCGTCGACACCGACCGAAACCCAGCAAAAGGCCGATGCCTATCAACTGTGGCAAGGCCACGCGGTGATCACCGTGATCGACGGCAACATGACCGCGCCGCAGGCGATGCAAGATCAGGCGAAGAAGATATTGCGCGGGGTCAGGCCTTAAGCAAGCACGGAGCGGTGTTAATCACAAAGCCATTGCTCGCGATGAGGCCGGCCCAGTCCACATCAATCTCGCCTGACAGACCGCCATCGCGAGCAAGCTCGCTCCCACAGGGTTACCGGTTGTACGCAACATCTGCGGTTATCCAAAAATCATTGTGGGAGCGAGCTTGCTTGCGATGAGGTCGGCCCAGTCCACATCAAACTCGTCTGACAGACCGCCATCGCGAGCAAGCTCGCTCCCACAGGGTTAGCGGTTGTACGCAACATCTGCGGCTATCCAAAAACCAGTGTGGGAGCGAGCTTGCTCGCGATGAGGCCGGCCCAGTCCACATCAAACTCGCCTGACAGACCGCCATCGCGAGCAAGCTCGCTCCCACAGGGTTACCGGGTGTGCACAACATCTGCGGTTATCCAAAAATCATTGTGGGAGCGAGCTTGCTCGCGATGAGGCCGGCCCAGTCAACATCAAACTCGCCTGACTGTCCGCCATCGCGAGCAAGCTCGCTCCCACAGGGGTACCGGGTGTGCGCAACATCTGCGGCTATCCAAAAATCATTGTGGGAGCGAGCTTGCTCGCGATGAGGTCGGCCCAGTCCACATCAAACTCGCCTGACAGACCGCCATCGCGAGCAAGCTCGCTCCCACAGGGGTACCGGGTGTGCGCAACATCTGCGGCTAACCAAAAACCAGTGTGGGAGCGAGCTTGCTCGCGATGGTGGCTACGCGGTTACGGATCAAACCCAGATCGCATCCCACAACGGATAGTCGCCAAGCTTCTCAACCAACCCAGCCCGCAACGGGTTCGCGACAACATATCGAGCAAGCTTGACCAGGTCCTCATCCCGCCTCAACGCCCGATCGTGATAGCCCTGCTGCCATAGACTGCCTTTACGTCCGACGGACATGTTCACGGCCCGCGTACTCAATGATTTGGTTTTTTGCATCAGCTGACTGAGTGAGCACTGCTGCAACTCGATCAACCAATGAAAATGATCGGGCATGACGACCCACGCTAAAGAGTTCGCCCAGTATTGTTCCTGTGCATACTGAAATTGCTTGACGACCAGCCTGCCCAAACCGAAATCCTTGAAAACCGGTTCTCGATCCAGCGTATTGCTCGTCAACAGGTAAACCCGGTTGGGCTCGGCATAGCGGCCGATGCGCAGACGAAATGAAGCAGGTAAATCAGGCATTCCTTTGCCCTCTCCATGGTGAATTCAGGAGCAAGGCTAGACCGGTGGATGCTTGGGCGTTGGGTCAACCTTTGACCGGATGTGACCAATCGATAGCTATCGCGAGCAAGCTCGCTCCCACAGGGTTACCGGGTGTACGCAACATCTGCGGGTATCCAAAAATCATTGTGGGAGCGAGCTTGCTCCCACTGGGTTTTGTGTTGGCTTCAGACTGCCGGCTGAAACGGCGCAAACTCCGTCACTTCCAGGTCAAACCCGGACACGGCGGTGTACGGCACCGGCGAACTCATCAGGCGCATTTTGCGCACGTTCTGGTCGCGCAGGATCTGCGCGCCGATGCCCAAAGTCCGTTGCGGAAACTGTGGCGCCCGGTGCTTGCCGCCGCTGCGCTGACGCAGTTGCTCAAGCACGCCTTCGGCGGATTCCTTTTGCGCCAGCAGCACCAGCACACCGCTACCGGCCGCCGCGATACTGGCCAGCGAACGCTCCAGCGTCCACTGTTGCGGCCCGCCTTCGCTTTCACACCCCAGCACGTCACGCAACGTCTCGATGCTTTGCACCCGCACCAACACCGGTTGCGTGCTGTCGATCCGGCCCTTGACCAGCGCCAGGTGCAGCGAGCCCTGGTAGGTGTCCTGATAGGTGGTCACCTGGAACTCACCGTGGCGGGTATGCAGCGGATACTCGCCGCCGCGCTCGATCGTGCCTTCATGCAGGATGCGGTAGTGAATCAGGTCGGCAATGGTGCCGATCCGCAAGCCATGACGTTGGGCGAACTCATGCAACTCGGCACCACGGGCCAGTTCGCCGTCCTCATTGAGTATGCCCACCAGGGTTGCCGCCGGTTGCAGCCCCGCCAGTCGCGTCAGGTCGCAAGCGGCCTCGACATGTCCGGCCCGCTGCATCACGCCACCGGGCAAGGCTTGCACCGGGAAGATATGCCCCGGTTGCACCAGGTCCGTCGGAACGCTGGCCGGGTCGACCGCCACCTGGATCGACCGCGCCCGGTCCGCCGCCGAGATACCCGTGGACACCCCGGTGGCGGCTTCGATCGAGCGGGTAAAACCCACGCCATGTTGCGCCCGGGAGTTGGGCACCATCAGGTCCAGGCCCAGCGCTCGACAGCGCTGCTCGGTCAGGGCCAGGCAAATCAGCCCGCGTGCCTGCACCGCCATGAAAGTGACGGCTTCGGCCCCGGCCTGTTCGGCGGCCATCAGCAACGAGCCTTCGCCGTTGTGTTCGTCGTCGGTGATCACCACCATCCGACCGGCGCCGATAGCCTCGATCAGTTGCGGTACCGTGTTGAAAGCCAGGCCGTTCATTTGAGCGCCCCGCGCAGGTCGGCCGCCGCATCGGACAAGGCATGTGCCGCCCCTTCGACAAATGGCGCCATGCTGATAAAGCCGTGGATCATGCCGTCACAACGCTGTACGCGCACAGGCACGCCGGCCTCGCGCAGACATTCGGCCATTGCCTCGCCCTCATCGCGCAACGGGTCGAATTCGGCAGTCATCAGGGTGGTTGGCGGCAATCCCGCCAGGCTCTCGGCACGCAACGGCGAGGCCAATGGATCATCCGCCTGCCCGACGTCTTGCAGATACTGCTGCCAGAACCAGCGCATCATTGCGGCGGAAAGCAGATAGCTCTCGGCAAAGTCTTCGAAAGACTGAGAGTCGCAACCCGCATCGGTGACCGGATAAAACAGGCACTGATAGCTGATCTTCGGTCCTTGGCGTCGTGCCGCCAACTGACTGACCGCCAGCGCCAGATTGCCCCCGGCGCTGTCTCCGGCCACAGCCAGCCGGCTGCCATCGACGCGCAGTTCAGCCGCGTGCTCGACCAGCCAGCAGGTGGCCGCATAACAATCGAGAGGCGCAGCGGGGAACTTGCTTTCCGGCGCCAGTCGGTAGGCGACCGACACCACCACCGCCTCGGTCTGGCGGGCCAGCGAGCGGCAGAGATTGTCGTGGGTATCGAGATTGCCCATGACAAACCCGCCGCCATGGAAAAACACCAGCAACGGCAGGTCGGGTTCTTCCGATGGCCGGTACAGCCGTGCGTCCAGTTCACCGTCCGCGCCGGCCACCCGCAAGTCGCGTACTTCGCTCATCGGATCGCCGGGAATGGCCGGCAGCAGGTTGTCGGAGAACTGCCGGTACTGAGCGGCATCGACCTGGCTGAAATCGGGCTCGGGGATGTCGCGAAATTGCTGGAGCACCCCAGCGATCTGCTTATCGAGCGGCATGGGCATCGTCCTCTACGTCGGCCATTTGAAACTGCGGATTGGTCTCGCCCAGGATGCTTTGTACCCGGCGCTCAAGGGCCGGCTTGAAACCCTTGTGGGGCAGGATCCAGAAGCGTTTTTGCGCGATGGCGGCGAACACTTGCGCGGCCAATTCCGCCGGGGTCATGCCCTGACGAATGGTGCTATCGAGCAGTTGGCTGAAGTCGGATCCGGCGGTGTCCACCACCTGGTTCGACGCCATGATTTCACTGGCCACCGGCCCCGGGCACAGCACCGAAACCGATACCGGCGCACCGATCATGGCGAGTTCGTAATGCAGGGTTTCCGAGAGCGCGACCACCGCCTGCTTGGTCACGTTGTACGGCGCCATCAGCGGACTGCTGACCAGCCCGGCAAGGGACGCGGTGTTGATCACATGGGCTGCCCGGCCCTGACTGAGCAGCAACGGCACAAAGCTGCGAATGCCGTTGATAACGCCGTTGAGGTTGACGTCCAGCATGCGCTGCCATTGCGCCTCGGTGATTTCCCAGCTGAAGCCGGTTTGCATCACCCCGGCATTGTTGAATAGCAGGTCGACCCCGCCGAAGTGCTCGACAGCCCGGTCACGCAAGCGCTCGACCTGTTTCACATCACCGACATCGGTGACGCAGGCAATCGCTTGCACACCGCTGGCCTTCAATTCGTCGCACAGGGCTTGCAGGCCCGCTGCATCCCGATCCGCCAGCACCAGGCGCATGCCCAGTGTCGCTGCGTGTTCGGCCAGGCCACGACCAATACCACTGGCGGCCCCGGTAATCACCGCTACCGGCCCTTGTTCATTACTCATCGCCAACTCCTGCCATGGGTCCAATGGCGCCAGTAGAGCGGGCCTACTTAAAGCAGCCATCGTCCATTCAGACGATGCCCGCTTTTACAGGGGCGGCAGAATCCGTTACATGCGCCAACCCCGTGATCCCTTGGGAGAATAATAAGATGAGTACCCTGCACCGCATCGAAGCCAAACTGCTGGAAGACCGCTACGCCCGCGGCTGGCATTGCCTGGGCCTGGCCGCGCAATACCGCGACGGCAAGGCCCATCGCCTGGAGGTGTTCGGCACCCGTCTGGTGGCGTTCCAGGGCGAAGACGGCGAGCTGCATATTCTTGATGGCTACTGCCCGCACATGGGCGCCGACCTGAGCACCGGTTGCGTTGAAGGCAACTCGATCCGCTGCCCGTTCCACGCCTGGCGTTGGGGCGCCGATGGCGTGTGCGATGACATCCCCTACGCCAAGCGCATCCCGCCACGGGCCAAAATCAAAAGCTGGCCGATCATGGAAGAGAACCAGTTGCTGTTCGTCTGGAATGACCCCGAAGGCAACCCCCCGCTGCCGGAACAACGCATTCCGCGCATCGACGCCTGCTACAGCGACGAATGGGCGGCGTGGGAAGTCGCCGAGCTGCAGATTGACACCAACTGCCGCGAACTGATCGACAACATCGCCGATATGGCGCACTTCGGCACCGTCCATGGCGCGCCGGTCGACGAGTTCATCAACATTTTCCAGGGCCACCTGGCCACTCAGATCATGCGCGCCCGCAGTGAGCGCCTGTCCGGTGACAGCGTGCTGACCACCGAAGCCACCTATTTCGGCCCGGCCTATCAGATCACCGAGATGAACGGTGCCATGAACGGCCAGCCGATCCACTCGATCCTGCTCAACTGCCACGTGCCGGTCGACCTCGACAGTTTCACCCTGCGCTACGGCGTGCTGGTGAAGAAGATCCCGGGCTTGAGCGAAGAGCAGAACCAGGCGATGGCCAAGGCCTACGTCGCGCAGGCGCAGGCAGCCTTCTACGAAGACGTGGCCATCTGGCACAGCAAGACCCGCGTCGATAACCCGCTGTTGTGTGACGGCGACGGTCCGGTCTATCAGCTGCGCCGTTGGTACGAGCAGTTCTACACCGACGTCGAGGCGCTGTCGGCGGACGTTGCCGAACACAAGAAGTTTGTCGTGCGCGCCAGCGAACGGGTCTGACGCCAGCGGTTTTTCGCCCGTCATGGGCCTGTTCGGCAGCCGCCGGTCAGGCCCTGAGCCCGAGCGTTGCAAGGAGTCGATACCGGCGCTTATTCTCGGCCACCGCCAACGCTAATAATAAAAACGGTTTTTCCCTATGCAGCAGAGCCTCAGCCTCGATACGTTCAGTGATTTGATCGGCAACCTCTATCAGGGTCCGCTGGAAACCATTCCCTGGGCTACTTTTCTCAATCAGCTCAATGTGCATCTGAACAGCAAGTACGTGACCTTCATCCTGCGTCCGCCCAGCGCCCACGTGGACGGCTTGATGGTCAACACCACCGGCACCTCGACCGAGGCGACCGCGTCGTACAACAAACACTTTTTCAGCCTAGATCCGTTTGTCGACCTGCCCAACCGCCAGGTGGTGACCCTCGCCGAGTTCGTCTCCAACGACGACTGGCAGAATTCCGAGTTCTACAAGAACTTCCTTGAACCGGTGGACGTGTTCCACATCCTTGGTGCCGACATCAACACCGTCGACGGCGCCCAGTGCCGCATTCGCATCAGTCGCGGGCGTGACGACAAGCCTTTCGGTAACGAAGAAAAGGCCATGCTCACGCATTTCATTGCGCACCTGGAGCGTTCGATCAAGATCCACATGCAGCTCAACCGCATCGAAGCCGAACGCAATCTGTACGCCGGTGCGGTGAACCAGATGGCGGTCGGCACGATCATCCTCGATGAGGCCGGCAAGGTACTGCAGACCAACCAGGTCGCCGACCGACTGATCCAGGAAAAGGACGGCATCAAACTGGTCAACGATGGCCTGCAGGTCGGTACGGCCCGGGACACCCAGGAGTTCCGTCGCCTGGTCAAGCAGTCGCTGCTGTCGCAAAAAAGCAGCAACCCATCGGTGGTCGAAGCCCTGCGCGTGCAGCGGCCGTCCGGCAAAGCGGACCTGGGGATCATCGTGCGCTCGGTGCCATTGACCGACTGGAGCGAAGGCAAGCAGTGCCCGACCGTGGTGATTTTCATCAGCGACCCGGAGCAACAATCCACCGCACCGCAGGAAATCGTTCGCGCGCTGTTCGACTTCACCCCGGCGGAAACCCAGCTGGCGATGTTGCTGGCCAACGGCTTGACCCTCGACGAAGCCTCGGAGGAGCTGGGCATCAGCCGCAACACCTCGCGGGCACACCTGCGCTCGACCTTCTCCAAGACCGGCGTGACCCGCCAGACCATGCTGGTGCGCCTGATCCTGCGCAGCGTGGCGACCCTCGGCTAGCCCTCATTGCCGCCCTCGTCCGCTCGGACGATGGCGGCTCCCGTTGCACAGCGCACAGTGTCTTTATCCCAAACAGGGGACTGCCCCATGCGCAACTGCCCAACCATCCTCAAGACTGAACTGCTGGCGCAAAGCGGCCACTTTCAGATCGAAGCCCTGCACCTGCAATTCAGCAACGGCCAGCAGCGGGTCTACGAACGCCTGCGCGGCACCGGTTATCGCTCGGTGATGCTGGTGGCGATGCCCGATCCAGAGCATGTGCTGCTGGTGCGCGAATACGCGGTCGGTGTGGAAAAAACCATTCTCGGCCTGCCCAAGGGCGGCGCCGAGCCCAATGAAGACTACTTGCAGGCGGCGCAGCGCGAGCTGAGCGAAGAAGTCGGAATGCGCGCCGAACGCCTCACTGAACTGGGCGAGCTAACCCTGGCACCGGGGCACTTGTGCCACCGCTACCGAGTCGTACTGGCCGAACAACTGAGCCCCTGCCAACTCGAAGGCGACGAACCCGAACCCCTGGAGTGCCTGCGTGTACCACTGGCGCAAATCCCTGAACTTGTGGCCCGCGGTGAACTCCACGAGGCCAGGGCGATTGCGGCGCTGTTCATGGCAATAGGCGCCCTCGCCCGACGGGTCTGACACCACACAATACCTGTGGGAGCGGGCTTGCTCGCGAAGAGGCCGGCACAGCCGACATCTCCATCGCCTGACACTCCGCTTTCGCGAGCAAGCCCGCTCCCACAGGGGGTTGCGCAGTTCTCAAGTCATCAACTAGTCCATTCGGACGAAGCCACTCGCGCGCCGCCGCCATAACCTGTCTCTACAACAATAAAACCGTGTCGAGACTCATCATGCGCAAAACGACTTGTGCTCTGTTCATCATCCTCTGTGCCGGTGCTTCCACCAGTCTGTGCCAACTGTTCAAGAACGAAGCCTACCGACCGACCACGGCTTACTTCAGCTGTTCGAGCTCGGCCATCAACTGCTACCCGCCCGTGGTGCGCAATCTGCTGCCTTGAGCACGGTTTCCACCGGCCATAAAAAAACCACCGGATCGGTGGTTTTTTCGTTGCCGCAGTAATCAGGTCGGCAGTACACCCCTGGCCCGCGACAGGGTCAGCGCCAGGTCTTCGATCATGTCTTCCTGGCCACCCACGGTTCCGCGTCGGCCCAGCTCCACCAGCAGTTCGCGAGCAGCGATGCCGTACTTCTGCTCGGCACGCTTGGCGAACAACAGGAACGAGCTGTAGACCCCGGCGTAACCCAGGGTCAGGGCATCGCGGTCGAGACGGATCGGCTGGTCCATCATCGGCACCACCAGGTCTTCGGCCACATCCATGATCTTGTACAGGTCGACGCCACTGTTGACGCCCATGCGCTCCAGCACCGCGACGAACACTTCCAGCGGCGTATTGCCCGCCCCCGCGCCAAGACCCGCGACCGAGCCGTCGATCCGTGCAGCACCGGCCTCGATGGCAGCCAGGGAGTTGGCGATGGCCATGCCCATGTTGTGGTGGCCGTGGAAACCGACTTCGGTCCCGGCGTTCAGTCCCGCACGCAGGGCCCCGATCTTTTGCGTCACTTCATCGGGCAGCATGTAGCCGGCCGAGTCAGTGCAATAGATGCAATTGGCGCCGTAGCTTTCCATCAACCGCGCCTGCTCCAGCAGTTTTTCCGGGCTGACCATGTGCGCCATCATCAGGAAGCCAACGGTGTCCAGGCCCATCTTCGCCGACATGCCGATGTGCTGGCCGGACACGTCCGCCTCGGTGCAGTGGGTTGCCACACGAATGGTCGACACGCCGTGTTCGTGGGCCATTTTCAGGTGGTCGAGGGTACCGATCCCCGGCAACAACAGGGCCGAAACCTTGGCCTGTTTCATCTTCGGAATCACCGCAGAGAAGTATTCCTCGTCGCTGTGGGCCGGGAAACCGTAGTTCAGCGAAGCACCGCCCAGGCCATCGCCGTGGGTGATTTCGATCAGCGGCACACCGGCCGCATCGAGACCGGTGGCCACCGAGACCATTTGTTCGATACTGATCTGGTGCTGTTTGGCGTGCATGCCGTCGCGCAGACTCATGTCATGCAGACGGACGCTCTTACCTTGCAAATTCATAGCGATTCTCCACTCAACGGGCAGGCAATTGCAGGGTGCCCTTGTGGGCTTCTTCGGCGAACATCTCGGCCGTGCGCAAACCGGCGGCGGTCATGATGTCGAGGTTGCCGGCGGACTTGGGCAGGAAATCGCCGAGGCCTTCGACCTCGATGAAAATCGACACCTTGCGCCCGTCGAACACCGGCCCGTTGATCAGCTTGTAGCCGGGCACATAGCGCTGCACTTCACGGACCATCTCCAGCACCGAGGTGCGGATTGCATCCTGGTTCGGCTCGTCATCGGTCAGGCAATGGATGGTGTCGCGCATCATCAGCGGCGGCTCGGCCGGGTTGATCACGATGATCGCCTTGCCGCGTCGGGCGCCGCCGATCTTCTCCACCGCACCGGCGGTGGTGCGGGTGAACTCGTCGATGTTCTGCCGCGTGCCCGGGCCCACCGAACCGGAAGAGACCGTGGCAACGATTTCGCCGTAGCTCACTGGCTGCACCCGCGACACCGCCGCCACCATCGGGATGGTCGCCTGACCACCGCAGGTGACCATGTTGACGTTCATCGCCAGGCTCGACGCGTGCTCTTTGAGGTTGACCGGCGGCACGCAGTACGGACCGATGGCCGCCGGCGTGAGGTCGATCATGATCACCCCGAGTTCGTTGAGCTTGCGGCTGTTTTCCGCATGCACGTAGGCCGAGGTGGCATCGAAGGCAATGCGAATGTCATCGTCGAGGACGTGAGGCAGCAAGCCATCGACACCGCCGGCGGTGGTTTTGATGCCCATTTCCCGGGCACGCTTCAGGCCTTCGGATTCAGGGTCGACGCCAACCATCCACACCGGCTCGATCCATTGCGATCGGCACATTTTCATCAGCAGATCGGTGCCGATGTTGCCCGGGCCGATAATGGCCGCTCTGAGTTTTTTGCTCATGGGGTCAAACTCCAAAAGTCAGGCGCAGAAAGACACCCGGGCACTGCCCAGGCCATCAATGGTCAGTTCAAAACGGTCGCCGGCACGGGCCGGTTCCAGCGGTACCAGCGAGCCGGACAGGATGATTTCCCCGGCCTTGAACGGAATGCCGAAGGCGCCCAGGGTATTGGCCAGCCACGCCACCGCAGTCAATGGATTTCCCTGAACCGCCGAACCCAGGCCTTCACTCAGGGGCTCTGCGTTTTTGAACACACGCATGCGCAAATTCGGCAGGTCCAGTTCGCGCGGATCCACCTTGCTGTCGCCCAACACAAACACTCCGCAAGAAGCGTTGTCAGCGACCGTGTCCTGGATGCGGATGCGCCAGTCGTGAATCCGTGAATCGACGATCTCGAAACACGGCATCACGTATTCGGTGGCGGCCAGCACGTCGGCTTCGGTGATGCCGGGGCCGACCAGGTCATGCTTGAGCTTGAAGGCGATCTCACCCTCGGCACGGGGCTGGATCAGTTTGTTGGCGGACAGGGAAATTTGCGCATCGTCATCGAACGACATCTGCCGCGTGATGAAGCCGAAATCCGGCTGATGCACGTTAAGCATCTGCTGCACCGCCGCCGAGGTCACGCCGATTTTCTTGCCGACGATCTGGTCACCGGCCGCCACTCGACGCTCAATGGCGTACAGGGAAATGTGATAGGCGTCTTCGATGCTGATCGACGGCCAGCGCTCGGTCAGCGGCGCCAGGGTGGAGCCGCTGAGCAGCGCCTGATAAAGCTCTTCGCCGAACTCACGGCGCAATTGCACGCTCATCCACGGGCCTCCTGAAAAAACGCCAGGCACTGGCGGTTGAAAAAGTCACGGTGCTCGACCTGGACCCAATGCCCGCACTCGCTGAGCATCACGAAACGTATTTGGGTGCAGTGTTCAAGCATGGTCTGGGCACCGGAGGACGGGCAGAACTTGTCGTTCATGCCCCAGAAACCGAGGATCGGGCACTGCAATTCAGCCAGGCGCGACGTCATGTTCGGCACCTGCATGGTCGACAGCACGCACACCGGTTGCTGTTGCACCACGGCCACGCGCTCGTTGACCGTTTCGTCGCTGATCAGGGTTTCGTCGAACAGTTGCAAGGCCAGCAGGCGACGCATACCCACCGCATCGTTCAGCTCACCCTTGGCGAAAGCCGCGCCCATTTTCTGGATGCCTTCCATCTGCAGGTAATACTGTTCTTTTTCCATCAGGCCACCGGGTGCCATCAGCACCAGACGGCTGATACGTTGCGGTTGGTCGAGGGCCAGTTTGATCGCGATCGCGCCGCCCAGGGAGTTGCCGACCAGCACGCAACGCTGGATGTCGAGGGCATCGAGCAAACCGCTGAGGGCGGCGACAAAGAAGTCCAGGGTGTAGAGGGTGTCGGGCTTGTCCGAAGCGCCGTAGCCGGGCAAATCCGGGACGATCACCCGGTAACCGGCTTCGGCGAACAGCGGGTAGTTCTGCTTGAAGTTGCTGTGACCGCTGGCACCCGGTCCGCTGCCATGGATGAAAATCACCGGCTCGCCGTTGCCGATGTCTCTGTAGTGCAGCTGCAAACCATCCGGCAGCGTAACGAAGTGCCCTTGCGCTGAAGCGCCCATAAGGTGTCCTCCCGGCCTGTTGTTGTAGCCGGATTATTCCGACGGGTCGGGCCATCAACATCGTCCGACAGGACTACGCGCCTGTACTTGTAGGAGCGAGCTCGCTCGCGATGGTCGTCAACGATGACGCTGGATACCTGACACCCCGCGGTGCTCTCAGGTCCATCGCGAGCAGGCTCGCTCCTACAGACAATCTCTAGTCCCTTTGGACGTTGGCCTGCCGGGGTTGCAGACCTAGCATCGGTTACATTCCCGAGCGACAGAACGAGACACCCCATGCTTGATCCAATGGACTTTCGCGGCAAAGTGGTACTGGTCACCGGAGGTGGCAAAGGTGTGGGTCGCGGCATCAGCCAGCGCTTTCTGGACTGTGGCGCCGAGGTGGTGATTTGCGGTCGCGAAGCACCACAAACCTTGCCGGCCAGCGCCGGGCGCGAGGCGGTGTTCGTGGCCTGCGACCTGCGGGATGTCGAGCAGTCCGGGCGCTTGATTACGCAGATCGTCGAGCGCTTCGGCCGCCTCGATGTGCTGGTCAACAACGCCGGCGGTTCGCCGAATGCCGACGCCGCCACGGCTTCGCCGCGCTTCAGCGAGGCAATCATCCGCCTGAACCTGATTGCGCCACTGAACCTGTGCCAGCAGGCCAACCTGGTGATGCAGGCCCAGGCCGACGGTGGCGCGATCATCAACATCTGCAGCGTCAGCGCCACCCGCCCTTCCCCCGGCACCGCCGCTTATGGCGCGGCCAAGGCCGGCTTGCTCAACCTGACGACCTCGCTGGCGGTGGAATGGGCGCCCAAGGTGCGGGTCAACGCCGTGACCGCCGGGCTGATTCTCACCGAGCAGGCGGCCATGCATTATGGTGACGACGCGGGCATTGCCAGGGTGGCCGCGACCATTCCGTTGCAACGCCTGGCGACCCCGGAGGATATTGGCGATACCTGCCTGTACTTGGCTTCGACATTGGCCCGTTACGTCAGCGGCGCGGACATCGCGGTGCATGGCGCGGGCGAACGCCCGGCATTTCTCGATGCGGCTCAATCCCATCCATAAGAGGACTTTCGACATGCCCGTAGCCAGCCACAGCGTTGTGCTGAACCTCACGCGACAAGCCGCCTGGACCAAACTGCGCGACCTGAGCCTTGCCCCGCACTACGTACCAGGCCTGACCGGTTGCCAGTTTCATCCTGGCGCAACGGAAGGTATCGGCGCCAGTCGCCGGGTGTTGCGCAAGGGCGGTCAGTATCTGGATGAAAGCGTGGTGCAGTGGCAGGAAGGCACGGGGTTCGTGCTGCGGTTGCACAAGGGCGGCAATGACTCGCCCTTTCCGTTTCGCCAGGCGAGTTTCAGTTATGCCTTGCAAGCCGAAGGCAACGCGACCCGCATCACTCTGCAAATGAGTTACAGCCTTCGCGGTGGCAAGCTGATTGAAGGGTTGCTGGCCAAGGCCTTCAACAAGGTCGTTCGGCAGATTGCCGAGAACCTCAAGGCCTACTACGAAACCGGCCGAACGCAGAATCCGGATATGGCTGTCAGCACATCCAACATCAATGCTGCCTGACACACCGCCATCGCGAGCAAGCTCGCTCCCACAGGGGATTAAGGTGTACTCGCAATACCGGCGTCACCACAAAAACTGTGGGAGCTAGCTTGCTCGCGATGAGGTCGGCACATTCAACATTGATGCTGCCTGACATGCCGCCATCGCGAGCAGGCTCGCTCCCACAGGGGATTGGGGTGTGCTCGCAATGCCGGCGTCACCACAAAAACTGTGGGAGCTAGCTTGCTCGCGATGAGGTCGGCACATTCAACATTGATGCTGCCTGACATGCCGCCATCGCGAGCAGGCTCGCTCCCACAGGGGATTGGGGTGTGCTCGCAATGCCGGCGTCACCACAAAAACTGTGGGAGCTAGCTTGCTCGCGATGAGGTCGGCACATTCAACATTGATGTTGCCTGACATGCCGCCTTCGCGAGCA